>BMSM01000005.1 GCA_014649155.1 Streptomyces griseoviridis
GGCGAGGTCGGTGTCGCCGGGGGCGTAGCTGCGCACCCGCTTGCCCAGGGTCTCCATCGGGTTCTCGACCGCGTACAGGTCGGTGATCCGGCGCTGGGCGAGCGCGCCGAGCGGGTCCTTGGCGGGGTTGTCCGGGGCGTCCACCGGCCACCACACGACCACCGGCGCGTCGGGCAGCAGCAGCGGCAGCACCACCGAGTCGGCGTGCCGCGAGACCTCGCCGTACATGCGCAGCACGACCGTCTCACCGGTGCCGGCCTCGGAGCCGACCCGGACCTCCGCGTCCAGGTGCGACTTGGTGCGCTCGCGCGGGTTGCGGGTGTGCCGCTTGATGACGACCAGGGTCCGCGAGGGGTGCTCGTGCGAGGCTTCCTCGGCGGCCTTGATGGCGTCGTAGGCGTTCTCCTCGTCCGTGACGATGACCATCGTCAGGACCATGCCCACGGCCGGGGTGCCGATGGCCCGGCGGCCCTGGACCAGCGCCTTGTTGATCTTGCTTGCCGTGGTGTCGGTCAGGTCGATCCTCATGGCCTGCGCCAGCTCCGTCCGTCTCGTGCGAGCATCTCGTCGGCTTCCTGCGGGCCCCAGCTGCCGGAGGCGTACTGGGCCGGCTTGCCGTGGGTGGCCCAGTACTCCTCGACCGGGTCGAGGATGCGCCAGGACTCCTCCACCTCCTGGTGACGCGGGAAGAGGTTCGCGTCGCCGAGGAGGACGTCCAGGATCAGCCGCTCGTACGCCTCGGGGCTGGACTCGGTGAAGGACTCGCCGTAGGCGAAGTCCATCGACACGTCCCGGATCTCCATCGAGGTGCCCGGCACCTTGGAGCCGAAGCGCACCGTCATCCCCTCGTCCGGCTGGACGCGGATCACGACCGCGTTGGCGCCGAGTTCCTCGGTGGCCGTCTGGTCGAAGGGGGAGTGCGGGGCGCGCTGGAAGACGACCGCGATCTCGGTGACCCGCCGGCCCAGGCGCTTGCCGGTGCGCAGGTAGAAGGGGACGCCCGCCCAGCGGCGGTTGTCGATCGCCAGCCTCATGGCGGCGTAGGTGTCGGTGGTGGAGGCCGGGTCGATGCCGTCCTCCTCCAGATAGCCGCGCACCTGCTCGCCGCCCTGCCAGCCACCCGCGTACTGGCCCCGCACGGTGTGCAGGCCCAGGTCGTCCGGCAGCCGCACCGCCCGGAACACCTTCAGCTTCTCGGTGAGCAGCGACGCCGCGTCGAAGGAGGCGGGCTCCTCCATCGCGGTGAGCGCCATCAGCTGAAGGAGGTGGTTCTGGATGACGTCACGGGCGGAGCCGATGCCGTCGTAGTAGCCGGCCCGGCCGCCGATGCCGATGTCCTCGGCCATGGTGATCTGCACGTGGTCGACGTAGGACCGGTTCCAGATCGGCTCGAACATCGTGTTGGCGAAGCGCAGCGCCAGGATGTTCTGGACGGTCTCCTTGCCCAGGTAGTGGTCGATGCGGAAGACCTGGTCCGGTTCGAACACATCGTGCACGAGCGCGTTCAGCTCCTGCGCGCTCGCCAGGTCGTGTCCGAACGGCTTCTCGATGACCGCGCGGCGCCAGGAGCCCTCCGGGGCGTCCGCCAGACCGTGCTTCTTCAGCTGCTGGACGACCTTCGGGAAGAACTTCGGCGGCACCGAGAGGTAGAAGGCGTAGTTGCCGCTGGTGCCCCGGGAGGCGTCCAGCTCGTCCACGGCCTTGCGCAGCTCCTCGAAGGCGTGGTCGTCGTCGAAGTCGCCGGGGATGAACCGCATGCCCTCGGAGAGCTGCTGCCAGACCTCCTCGCGGAACTCGGTGCGGGCGTGCTCCTTGACGGCCTCGTGCACCACCTGCGCGAAGTCCTGGTCCTCCCAGTCCCGGCGGGCGAAGCCCACCAGGGAGAAGCCCGGGGGCAGCAGGCCGCGGTTGGCCAGGTCGTACACGGCCGGCATCAGCTTCTTGCGGGACAGGTCACCCGTCACGCCGAAGATGACCAGGCCCGACGGGCCCGCGATGCGCGGCAGCCGGCGGTCCTGGGCGTCCCGCAGCGGGTTCTCCCAGTCCTGCACGGGGATCTGCGCGGCGTCCCCGTCCGCGACCGGGCGCCGCGCGGCGCCGCCGCCGGACGCCGGGGCCGCCCCGGGGCCGGCGTCCACGCCACCCGCGGCCTCCTGGGCGTCCCGGACCTCCTCGGCCTCCTTCGTCGCCTTGGTGTCCGAGGCTGCCGCCTCGGCCCCCGGGGCGTCCGGGTCGGGAAGCTTCTTGCTCATTCCCCGTCAACTCCCTTGTCGTCGGCCTTGCTGTCGAGGGACTTCGTCACGGCGTCCAGCAGGTCCTGCCAGGCCGCCTCGAACTTGGCCACGCCCTCGCGTTCCAGCTGCTCCACCACCTCGTCGTACGAGATGCCGAGCCGCTCCACGGCGGCGAGGTCGGCCCTCGCCCGGTCGTAGCCGCCGGTGACCGTGTCTCCCCGGACGTCACCGTGATCGGCGGTGGCGGCCAGCGTGGCCTCCGGCATGGTGTTCACGGTGCCGGGAGCGACCAGTTCCTCCACGTACAGGGTGTCCCGGTACGCCGGATCCTTCACCCCGGTGGACGCCCACAGGGGACGCTGGCGCTGGGCGCCGGTACCCGCCAGGGCGGTGAAACGGTCCCCCGCGAAGGCCTCCTCGTACGCCTCGTAGGCCAGCCGGGCGTTGGCCAGCGCCGCCCGGCCCTTCAGGGCGAGGGCCTCGTCGGTGCCCAGCACGGACAGCCGCTTGTCGATCTCGCTGTCGACGCGGGAGACGAAGAAGGAGGCGACCGAGTGGACCGTGGCCAGGTCGTGGCCGGCGGCCCGCGCCTTCTCCAGGCCGGCGAGGTAGGCGTCCATGACCTCGCGGTAGCGCTCCAGGGAGAAGATCAGCGTCACATTCACGCTGATGCCTGCGCCGATCACCTCGGTGATCGCCGGGAGACCGGCCCTGGTCGCCGGGATCTTGATCATGACGTTGGGGCGGTCCACCAGCCAGAACAGCTGGCGGGCCTCGGCGACGGTCGCCGCCGTGTCGTGGGCCAGGCGCGGGTCGACCTCGATGGAGACCCGGCCGTCCCGGCCGCCGGTCGCCTCGTACACCGGGCGCAGCACGTCGGCGGCGGCGCGGACGTCGGCGGTGGTCATCATCCGGACGGCCTCGTCCACGGTGACGCCGCGCACCGCGAGATCGGCGAGCTGCTCCTCGTAGCCCGCGCCGGAGCCGATGGCCGCCTGGAAGATGGAGGGGTTGGTGGTGACGCCGACGACGCCCCCGGTCTCGACGAGCCGGGCCAGGTCGCCCGATTCGATCCGCGTGCGGGACAGGTCGTCCAGCCAGACGGAGACGCCCTCGTCGGCCAGGCGCTCCAGCGCTCCCGGGGTCCCGGTTGCTTCGGTCACAGTGATCATCATCTTCTTTCTGGCGTTGCGATCAACCGCGGGCGGCGGCGACGGATTCCCGGGCCGCGGCGGCGACGTTCTCGGCGGTGAAGCCGTACTCGGCGAACAGGGTCTTGGCGTCGGCGGAGGCGCCGTAGTGCTCCAGCGAGACGATGCGTCCCGCGTCACCGACGTAGCGGTACCAGGTCAGGGCGATCCCGGCCTCGACGGCCACCCGGGCCTTCACGGCCGGCGGCAGGACGCGCTCGCGGTAGGCCCGCGGCTGCTCCTCGAACCACTCGACGGACGGCATCGACACCACCCGGGTGGGCGTCCCCTCCGCCTCCAGCAGCTCGCGCGCGGCGACGGCGACCTGCACCTCGGAGCCGGTGGCGATCAGGATCACCTCGGGGGCACCGGTGGACGCGTCCCGCAGGACGTAGCCGCCCTTGGCCGCGTCCGGGTCCGCCTCGTACACCGGCAGGCCCTGCCGGCTGAGGGCGAGGCCGTGCGGGGCGGGGGAGGTGGAGTGGCGGCGCAGGATCTCGGCCCAGGCCGTCGCGGTCTCGTTGGCGTCGGCCGGGCGGACCACGTTCAGGCCAGGGATGGCGCGCAGCGCGGCCAGGTGTTCGACCGGCTGGTGGGTCGGGCCGTCCTCGCCGAGGCCGATGGAGTCGTGCGTCCAGACGTACGTCACCGGCAGCTGCATCAGCGCCGACATGCGCACGGCGTTGCGCATGTAGTCGGAGAAGGTCAGGAAGGTGCCGCCGTAGACACGGGTGTTGCCGTGCAGCGCGATGCCGTTCATCTCGGCGGCCATCGAGAACTCGCGGATGCCGAAGTGGACCGTACGGCCGTACGGGTCGGCGCCCGGCAGCGGATTGCCCTCGGGGAGGAAGGACGAGCCCTTGTCGATCGTCGTGTTGTTCGAGCCGGCCAGGTCGGCGGAGCCGCCCCACAGCTCGGGCAGGACCGGGCCGAGCGCCTGGAGCACCTTGCCGGACGCGGCCCGGGTGGCGACCGACCGGCCCGGTTCGAACACCGGCAGCGCGTCCTGCCAGCCCTCGGGGAGCCGGCCGGCGACCACGCGGTCGAACAGCTCGGCGCGCTCCGGCCGGGCGTCGCGCCACGCGGCGATCCGCTTGTCCCAGGCGGCGTGCGCCTCGGCGCCCCGGTCCAGGGCCCCGCGGGTGTGGGCGAGGACCTCGTCGGCGACCTCGAAGGACCGCTCCGGGTCGAAGCCGAGCACCCGCTTGGTGGCGGCCACCTCGTCCGCGCCGAGGGCGGAGCCGTGCGCGGCCTCGGTGTTCTGCGCGTTCGGGGCGGGCCAGGCGATGATCGTGCGCATGGCGATGATGGAGGGGCGGCCGGTCTCGGCCCTGGCCGCCGTCAGCGCCTCGTACAGGGCGTGCACGTCGACGTCGCCGTTCTCGGCGGGCTCGACGCGCTGGGTGTGCCAGCCGTACGCCTCGTAGCGCCCCAGGACGTCCTCGGAGAAGGCGGTGGCGGTGTCGCCCTCGATGGAGATGTGGTTGTCGTCGTAGAGGAGGACCAGGTTGCCGAGCCTCTGGTGCCCGGCCAGTGAGGACGCCTCGGCGGAGACGCCCTCCTGGAGGTCGCCGTCGGAGACGATCGCCCAGATGGTGTGGTCGAAGGGCGACTCGCCCTCCGGTGCCTCGGGGTCGAACAGGCCGCGCTCGTAGCGGGCGGCCATCGCCATGCCCACCGCGTTGGCGACGCCCTGGCCGAGCGGTCCGGTGGTGGTCTCGACGCCGGCCGTGTGCCCGTACTCGGGGTGGCCGGGGGTCTTCGACCCCTGCGTCCGGAACGCCTTCAGGTCGTCCAGCTCCAGCTCGTACCCGGCGAGGTACAGCTGCGTGTAGAGGGTCAGCGAGGTGTGGCCGGGGGAGAGGACGAAGCGGTCACGGCCGGTCCACTCGGGATCGGCGGGATCGTGACGCATCACCTTCTGAAAGATCGTGTAGGCGGCCGGGGCGAGGGCCATCGCCGTCCCCGGGTGTCCGTTGCCGACCTTCTGCACGGCATCGGCGGCGAGGACACGCGCCGTGTCGACGGCACGCCGGTCGAGTTCGGTCCATGCGAAGCGGTCCGCGGTGTGCGTGCTCATCTTCAAGAGTTCCTCGATGGGAGCGGGGTGGCTGGTCTGACGTGTTCAAACTTAAAAGTCGGACTTTTGGGAGTGAAGGTCGTCGTGTGCCAGCCTGTGGTGAAACTGGGACACGGCTCGGGCACGCGTGTGCGCGAGCGGACGGTACGAGAAGGACATGGCGGACGAACAGTACGAAGGCGCGGGTGGCGACGGGATCAGAACGTTCCCCTTCCCGGTCGATCTCAGCCTCCTCGGCGTCGGTATGCAGGTCGGCCCGATGGGCACGGGCCGCACCTGGCACGCGCAGGCCCCGCTGCACCGGGTGCACCGCATCGACTTCCACGTCGTCATGCTCTTCACGGGTGACCGCCCGGTCCGCCACATGATCGACTTCGCCGAGTACGAGGCGTTCGCCGGCGACCTGCTGTGGATCCGTCCCGGACAGGTCCACCGCTTCTCCCGGCCCGGCGAGTACCGCGGAACCGTGCTGACCATGCAGCCCGGCTTCCTGCCCCGCGCCACCGTCGAGGCCACCGGCCTCTACCGCTACGACCTGCCGCCGCTGCTGCGCCCCGACGCCGCCCGGCTCGCCGCCCTGACCGCCTCCCTCGACCAGCTGAGGCGCGAGTACGAGGACGCCACCACCCTGCCCCTGAGCCTGCACACGGCGGTGCTGCGGCACACCCTGACCGCGTTCCTGCTGCGCCTCGCGCACCAGGCGCACCTGGCGGCCGGCGGCTCACCCGAGGCGGACCGGTCGAGGCAGGCGGACGCCCAGGGGGACACCACCTTCACCCTGTTCCGGGACGCGGTGGAGCGGGGCTTCGCCACCAACCACAGCGTCAGCGCCTACGCGGACGCGCTCGGCTACTCCCGCCGCACCCTGGTCCGCGCGGTGCGCGCCGCGACCGGCGAGACCCCCAAGGCGTTCATCGACAAGCGGGTGATCCTGGAGGCCAAGCGGCTCCTCGCCCACACCGACCTGCCGATCGGGCGGGTCGGCGCGGCGCTCGGCTTCCCGGACGCGGCGAACTTCTCCAAGTTCTTCCATCAGCACACGGACCAGACGCCCGCCGCCTTCCGGGCGGAACTCAGCCGTTGATCGGCCGCCGGTAAAGGGTTGGCCAACTCACGTTCCGATAACGGAAGATGAACAAAAGGTGACCATTTCGAACGTCGGTGCTAAAGTTCCGCCCGATGGTCGCAGTGGTCGGGGGGGAACACGGCGGGCCGCGTCGATACGACCGCCACCACTGGGAAATCCGCCTCTGCTCCGTCGAGACCCTTCTCCTTCTCCAGCAGAGGCCACCCGCATGAAGCGCGTCCTGATCCAGGCCGGCAGCCACCCCTTCGACACCCCCACGCTCGAAAGCACCCTGGTGCGCAACAGCATCCGGGGCAACGTCGGCAACCTGATGTACACCAACGCGGCGTACAAGCACCTCTCGGTACCGGGCCGCGCCGAGATCCAGGTGGACACCAAGCACTTCATCGATCTCACGCCGGAGGACGCGGACCGGATCAATGACGCGTGCGATGTCTTCGTCATTCCGATGGCCAACGCGTTCAAGCGGAAGTTCGTCCCGCACCTGCACATCCTGGCCGACGTCATCGGCAAGCTGAAGGTGCCGGTGGTGGTGCTCGGCGTCGGCGCGCAGGCGTCCCTGGCCAACGACACCGCCCAGCTCGCCCCCGTCGACGACGCCGTGAAGCGGTTCATCGGCGCGGTCCTGGACCGTTCGGCCTCCATCGGCGTCCGCGGCGAGTTCACCCAGCGCTACCTCGGGGAGCTGGGCTTCGCCGACGTCGACGTCATCGGCTGCCCCTCGGTCTACCTCCGCGGCCCCGGCTTCCGCATGGGGCACGCGGCGGGCGGGGCGCTGCCGGACCGCCCGCGCATCGCCCTCTCCACCGCGCTGCGGCTGGCCAACTCCGGCCTCGCCGCGCGGATCAACGAGGCCATCCTCCGCCGGCACCCCGATCTGACGTACTTCGCCCAGGAGGGCCGGGACCTCCAGACGCTCTACTGGGGCGACACCTCCATCGCCGCCGGGCAGCAGCAGCCGATGCCCAGCCTCACCTCCCACCCGCTGATCCGCAGCGCCGACGTGTGCGTGCCCCTGGAACCGCACAGCTGGATCGACGCGCTCGCCGGCTACGACTTCGCGGTCGGCACGCGCATCCACGGCAACATCGCGGCGCTGGTGGCCGGCACCCCGGCATTCGTCTTCGCGCACGACTCCCGGACGCTGGAACTCTCCCGCTACCACCACATCCCGCACCGGGCCCTCACCGACCTGCGGCCCGACACCGACGTCGCCGAGCTGTACGCGCAGACCGACTACACGGCCTTCGACGAGCACTACGACGAGGGATTCCGCCGCCTGCTCGACTTCATGACGAAGAACGGCCTGGAGAACGCCTACGAGCACGGCGACGGCGGCGAGGCGTACGACAAGAGAATCGCCGCCACCGAATTCACCCCGCCCTTCCGGCGTTCCGAGGCCGAGGGCAAGGACGACCTCCTTTTCCGCATGACCCTGCTCCGGGAGCAGAACAAGGAAACGGCGGCCAGGGCGGCGCGGGCGGAGAAGAAGGCCGCCGCGCAGGCGGACCGCATAAAGAAGCTG
Source organism: Streptomyces griseoviridis (assembly GCA_014649155.1). GTDB lineage: Bacteria > Actinomycetota > Actinomycetes > Streptomycetales > Streptomycetaceae > Streptomyces > Streptomyces griseoviridis. Next base: position 8,117 of record BMSM01000005.1, read on the forward strand.
GAGACGAAACTCGCCACGGTCCAGAGTTCCGCCGCCGCGAAGCAGAAGGCCCTGGAGAAGCGGCTCGCGGCGCTGGAGGCGCAGGCGAAGAAGAAGCAGTCCGGCAAGGCGCGCCGGCTGGTGAAGCGGCTCACCTCCCAGTAGACGCGCACCCGCTTCCGGCGGAGCCGGGACGGCCCCCCGCCGGACCGTCTCCCGGTCCGGCGGGGGGCCGCGTCGCACGCCCGGCGGTTCAGCGTCCGAAGCTGAACCAGTTCACGTTGACGAAGTCGGCCGGCTGGCCGCTGGTGAACGTCAGATACACGTCATGGGTGCCCGTCACGCCGGAGATGTTGGCCGGGATCGTCCGCCACGACTGCCAGCCCCCGGTGCCGCCCACCGCGAAGCTGCCGACCGGCGTGGCGGTACGGCTGTCCAGGCGCACCTCGACCAGCCCGCTGACGCCGGCCGCCGCCCCGCTCGCCACGCGCGCGGTGAACTGCGTCGCCGCGGTCGAACCGAAGTTCACACCCTTGTACTGCGCCCAGTCGCCGTTGGCCAGGGCGCCCAGGTTCTGCCCGCCGCCGGTGTCGGACGTGGTCTCGGCCAGCACGCCCGACTGGGCGTCGTAGGACTCGGCCTGGATGGTGCCGTAGGCGTCCCGGTTCCCGGTCGGGGGCGGGGTGGTGCCGCCGCCCGCCGACAGCACCTGGACGTAGTCGACCAGCATCGGGTGGCCGGGCACGGTGCCGCTGTCCGGGCCGCCGCCGAAGGCGCCCGGGAAGCCGCCGCCCATCGCCACGTTGAGGATGATGAAGAAGCCGTGGTTCGTGGCGTTCGACCAGGTGGCGGCGTCCATCTGGTCGGCGCGCACGGTGTGGAAACCGACGCCGTCGACGTAGAAGCGGATCTGCTCCACGGCGGTCGAGCGGTCCCACTCCATCCGGTAGGTGTGGAAGGCCGACTGGCAGGTGGCACCCGGACAGGCGGTCGAACCGCCGATGCCCGTCGTCTCGTTGCAGGGGCCGCCCGGGTTGGTGCCGCAGTGCATCGTCGACCAGACGGTGTTGAGGCCCTGGACGTTCTCCATGATGTCCAGCTCGCCCACGCCCGGCCAGTTCCAGTAGTTGCCCCGGAACGGCGCGCCCAGCATCCAGAAGGCGGGCCAGTAGCCCTTGGCGGCGGCACCGGTCACGTTCGGCATCTGGATGCGCGCCTCGACGCTCAGTCTGCCGCCGGACGGGGGCTGGAAGTCGGTGCGGTTGGTCTCGATCCGGCCCGAGGTCCACTTGCCGGCACTGTCGCGCAGCGGGGTGATGCGCAGGTTGCCGTTGCCGTCGAGGGAGACGTTGTTCGTGGAGGACGTCATCGTCTCCACTTCGCCGGTGCCCCAGTTGGCGGCACCGCCGGGGTACGACGTGCCCGTCGCGTACTGCCAGTCGGCGGTGTTGACGCCGGAGCCGGCCGCGCCATTGAAGTCGTCGGCGAAGACCTGGGTCCAGCCGGACGGGGGCGTGGGCGCGGAGGCGTCCGCGGGGGCGGCGAGGGTGGCGCCGGCCACGGCCAGGCCGAGGGCGCCCAGCGCGGCGACGAGCGCGCGCCGCAGGGGCCTTCGTCTGTTGAGGGTGCCGGAGGGTGCGCTCATGGGGTGCCTCTCGGTACGGGGAGTGGGATGCGGGGCACTGCGCACTCTGAGAGCGCTCTCAGAGTGCGGCCAATGTGCTCTCCGGGCCTCCGGCCGTCAAGAGGTGAAGCAGAGAAAGTGCCTCCGCCGCAGGGGAGTTCACGGGGTGAACGCCGGTGCGGACGGGGCGGGGCAGGGGGTGCGAGGCGGCGCGGGCCGGCCCCGTCCGCGCGGGGCGCGGCGGTCAGGCGAGCGCGCTGCCCGCCTTCCACTTCTTCCAGGAGAGGTTCCAGCCGTTGAGCCCGTTGGCCGGGTCGACGGTCTCCTCGCCCGAGTTCTTCACGATCACCACGTCACCGAGGAGGGAACCGTCGTAGAACTCGTACCCCGCGGTCGCCTTGTCCTTCCCGCCCTTGGCGTCGTGCAGGCCGATGCAGCCGTGGGTGCCGTTGCTGTGGCCGAAGGCGGAGGCGGCGGTCCAGTAGTTGCCGTGGATGAAGGTGCCGGAGGTGGTCAGCCGCTGGGCGTGCGGCACGTCCGCGATGTCGTACTCGTCACCGAGGCCGACCGTCGAGGACTGCATCCGGGTCTCCTTCAGCCGCTCGCTGATGACCATGATCCCGGACCAGGTGGTGTGCTCGCCGTCCCCGCCGGTGACGGGGTAGGCGGCGGTCTTCGCGCCGTCCCGGACGACCGTCATCCTCTCGGTCCTCAGGTCGACGGTGCTGATCTGCGACCGCCCGATACGGAAGGTGAGGGACTTCGTCTGCGTGCCGTACAGACCGGCGGCGGCGCGTACGCCGGCCAGCCGGAGGTCCACGGTGACCGTCGTCCCGGGTGCCCAGTACGTCTTCGGCCGGAAGTCCAGCCGGGTGTCGCCGAACCAGTGGCCGGCCACCTCGACTCCCGGGTCGGCGGTGACCGTGATCGCCGACTCCACCGCGGCCCTGTCGGTCACCGCGTGCGAGAAGGTGACCGACACCGGCATGCCGACGCCGTAGGTGCCGCCCGCCTCGGGGGTCACGGTCGCGGTGAGGGCGCGGGTCTTCGCGGCGACGGCCGCCGTGCCGGTACCGTCGGCCGCTCGCGCGGTGCCGCCCGCCGCGCCGGCCAGGGCCGCCGCCACCGGCACGGCACCGAGCGCCGCGAGGACCCCGCGCCGGGACCACCGCCCGGGCTGGATGTCCTGCTGGTCGGATGTGCGGTGGCTGCTCACGGTCGGGCCTTTCGGGTGTTCGGCGTGGATCGGACGCAGTCTGCACCTTATAGCTGGGTCGGTGCTGTGAAGGGCTGTTCGTCACCTGGGGAGGCTGTGAGAAAAGTGGCAGAAGTGAACAGGAGGTAAGGGGGCGTGGCGTGGCTCACGCCTCGGCCGGCAGGGGCCCTGCCGCTGTTCGGCCGTGGCGCCGTGAGCACGTGCTGCTGACCGCCGGCGCCGGGGTGCGCGTGCTGTTCACCCTTGGTCCCCGTGAAAGGCGTGCTGCTCAGCCCCGGCCCGCGCGGGGGCTCGCTGCGCATGCCCGGCCCCGTACGACGGGACGCGCCGCTCACCCTCCGGGCCGCCAGCCCAGTGCCCGGGAGATCCCGCGTCCCGCCAGCCGTACCGCCGGCCCCAGCACCGGCACCTGGCCGTCGCCGTGCGGCACGACCACGGAGACGGCGGCGGTCACCGTCCCGTCCGGCCCGCGCACCGGGGCCGCCACCGACAGCGCGTCGTCGGTGACCTGCCGGTCACTGACGGCCACCCCGGTCCGCCGGATCTCCGCCAGCCCGCGGCGCAGCACCGCCGGGTCGGTGACCGTGTACGGGGTGAAGGCGGCCAGCGGACCGGCGCAGTACTCCTCCTGGAACCCGCGCGGCCCGTGCGCCAGCAGGGCCAGCCCGACCCCGGTGGCGTGCAGCGGCCAGCGCGCCCCGACCCGGATGTGCACCCCGACCGCCGACCGGCCCGACAGCCACTCGACGTACACCACCTCGCCGCCGTCCCGCACCGCGAGCTGCACGTTCTCGTGCGTCGCCTCGTACAGGTCCTCCAGATACGGCAGTGCCACCTGCCGCAGCGCCAGGCCGCGCGGGGCGAGCGCGGCGACCTCCCACAGCCGCAGCCCCACGTGGTACCGCCCCGCCCCGTCGCGCTCCAGCGCGCCCCACCGGGTCAGGGCGCCCACCAGCCGGTGCGCGGTGGTCAGCGTGAGCCCGGTCCGCCGGCTGATGTCCGTCAGGCACAGCGCGGGGTGCTCGTGGTCGAAGGCGGCGAGCACCGACAGCAGCCGCTCGGGCGCGGTGGGCGGCATGGGGGCTCTTCCGGACGGGGGCAGACGGCGTCCCCGGTGAAATTAGGCACCGGCCGGACAGCCGTCAATACACCGGTACGACCCGGACCGGGCACCGGCGCCGGCCGTGCCATGATCGGCCCCAGCGCGGCGCCGGCGGCGGGCCGGCCGGTGAGGGAAGGACACGGCCATGAGGCTGACGATTCTGGGCGGCGGCGGATTCCGGGTGCCGCTGGTGTACGGGGCGCTGCTCGGGGACCGCGGCGGGCGCCGGGTGACCGAGGTGGTGCTGCACGACCTCGACGCGGCCCGGCTGGCGGCGGTGACCCGGGTCCTGGCCGAACAGGCCGCCGCCGTGTCCGACGCGCCCCGCGTCACGGCCACCACCGACCTGGATGAGGCGCTCACCGGCGCCGACTTCGTCTTCTCCGCGATCCGCGTCGGCGGTCTTCAGGGCCGCGCCGAGGACGAACGGGTGGCGCTCGCCGAGGGCGTCCTCGGACAGGAGACGGTCGGCGCGGGCGGCATCGCCTACGGGCTGCGGACCGTGCCCGTCGCCGTCGACATCGCCCGCCGGGTGGCCCGCCTCGCCCCCGACGCCTGGGTCATCAACTTCACCAACCCCGCCGGGCTGGTCACCGAGGCGATGTCCCGCCACCTCGGCGACCGGGTCATCGGCATCTGCGACTCGCCGGTCGGCCTCGGCCGCCGGATCGCCCGCGTCCTCGGCGCCGACCCGGCCGAGGCGTTCGTCGACTACGTCGGCCTCAACCACCTCGGCTGGGTGCGCGGCCTGCGCGTCGCCGGCCGCGACGAACTCCCGCGGCTGCTCGCCGACCCCGCCCTGCTCGGCTCCTTCGAGGAGGGCCGCCTCTTCGGCCCCGACTGGCTGCGCTCCCTCGGCGCGATCCCCAACGAGTACCTGCACTACTACTACTTCAACCGGGAGACCGTCCGCGCCTACCAGGAGGCCGGGCGCACCCGCGGCGCCTTCCTCCGCGACCAGCAGTCCGGCTTCTACGCCGAGGCCCGCGACCCCGGCGTCTCCGCGCTGGAGCTGTGGGAACGGACCCGCGCCGAGCGGGAGGCCACCTACATGTCCGAGAACCGGGAGGCGGCCGGCGCGGGCGAGCGCGAGGCCGAGGACCTCGCCGGCGGCTACGAGAAGGTGGCCCTCGCCCTGATGCGGGCCATCGCCCACGGCGAGCGCACCACCCTGATCCTCAACGTCCGCAACGGCACGGCCCTCGCCGCGCTGGACGCCGACGCCGTCATCGAGGTGCCCTGCGTGGTCGACGCCGCCGGGGCCCGGCCGGTCGCGGTGGACCCCCTGCCCGGCCACGCCACCGCCCTGGTCTGCGCGGTCAAGGCCGTCGAACGCGAGGTGCTCGCGGCGGCCGGCTCCGGCTCCCGCGCCCACGCCGTCGCGGCCTTCGCCCTGCACCCGCTGGTCGACTCCGTCACCGTCGCCCGCCGCCTCCTCGACGGCTACACGGCCGTCCACCCCGGCCTCGCGTACCTGCGCTGACCCGGCGGAGTACCTCCCACGGAGAAAGAGCGGAGTACTTCCCACGAAGAAGAGCGGAGCGCTCCATGAAGAATCAAGGGAACGGCGAAGCGCCTGCTCACCCGCACTGCACGGCGTAGCACGCCCCCGCGCCGTAGCCCGCCGTACCCCTCCGGTTCGCCCGCCGCCCCTGGGACGAGGCCAGCACGACGCGAGAGAGGTGGCACGGTGCCGGGGCCGCGACTGTCCGCGATCGGCACGGGACGAGGCGTCGGGGGAGGCTGATGGCGCAGGCCGTCGGCCCGCCGCGCCGTAACCCGGCCGCGGTCCCCGCCCCGCGGCCCGCGGCGGAGGACTCCCGCGCCGCCCCGCCCGCGCCGAGGCGCGTGGAGTCCCCGGTGTTCGTCCCGTCCTCGGTGCGCTCCGGGTCGACCCTGCTGCGGGTCCTGCTCAACAGCCACAGCCGCGTCCGCGCCCCGCACGAGACGCACCTGCGCACGGCGCGCGTCCAGCTCTCCCGGCCCTTCACCCCGAAGGCGGTGCGGGCGCTCGCACTGGACCGGGAGGAACTGGAGCACGTCGTGCGGGACCGGGTGCTCCACCTCGAACCGGGCCGCAGCGGCAAGGACCCCATCGTCGACAAGACCCCGGCCGGCGTCCACGTCCGGCCCCGCCTGCGCCGGTGCCGGCCCGGCGCCCGGCCGATCGTCCTGCTGCGCCACCTGGGCGCGGTCGCGGCCTCCCTCACCGCCCGCCGCGCCACCCCGGACACGGACCTGCCGCCCCGGCTGCGGGAACTGGCGCGGGCCCGGGGGTGCCGGGACCGAGCCCGTCCGCGAGGTCCGGGCGTCAGTTCCCGCTCCCTCCCGTGCTCTCGCTCGGACTCCGCTCGATCAGGATCATCGGATCGTTGCCCTTGAGCTGCTGCCAGATGGTCACCAGCGCCACGAGCTGGCCGACGAGGAACGCCATCTGCACCGACGCCGTGCGCCACTGGTACACGGACAGCAGCAGGCCCGTCCTGGTGGGCCAGTAGCGCCGCTCTCCGCGGAAGGTGTCGATGTCCATCGCCAAGCCGGTCAGGGTGAGGACCAGCAGTACGAGACTGAGTTCGAGCGGCCACGTGCCGAGGGGCTGGCCGACGAGCCGGCTCCCGGCCAGTTGCACGAGCACGGGAGACGCGTAGACGAACGCCAGGCCGGCCGCGCGCACCGGGCCCCGCCGCCCGGGGAGCACCCGCCAGAGCACGCCCAGCGTGAAACCGGCTCCCACCCAGAGGAGTTCCAGGGCGACCGCGGCCGTCACCGTGTCGACGAGCCCGAAGCGCTGGACGAACTTGTCCGCCCACCGGATGCCACGGACATGATCGGCCCAGACCAGCAGGACGACCCCGGGCACCGCGAACACGGCGGCGAAGTACGCGGCCCGGCAGCCGTTGCCCCAGGCGGTGGCCCTCGGTCCCCAGGCCAAGGCCAGCTCCACCGGTCCGATGGAGGGCGGCAACCGTATCCACGTGTTCGGCAGGCCAGGTGGCGGGGACGGATGAGGCAGCCGGTGCAACCGGTCCAGCTCCCGCTCCAGACGGAAGCGGTCCTCCTCCTGCTGCCCCTGCTCCAGCCGGCGCAGCTGGGCGTGCAGCTCACGGTGGCGGCGCGCCGCGTTGAGCAGCCGCTGCCGGTCGGCCCCCCTGGCCACCTCGTGCAGGCGGTGGCCGGTTCGGGGCAGCTCGCGGTTCAGGACCGCGCGGCGGGTGCCGAGGGCGAGCAGCCCGGACAGGACGAGCCACAGCGCCAACAGCGAGAGCAGGGGGAGAGGGACACCCGCGTACCAGCCGACGACCGGTGCGACGCACACGACGAAGAACGCCTTCAGGGTGCGCAGCTCCGCGGCCGAAGGAAGCGCGGTCACCGGGACGGCCGCCGTGTCACGGGCACGCAGCACGGCCAGGATCGCCAGTGACGGGGCCCACCACCAGAAGTAGGTTCCGTGGAACCAGTCCAGCCAGTCCGAGGGGAACCAGCGCAAGTCGGCGAAAAGGGTGGCCATGTGCCACAGGCCGTAGTCCTCGGACGCGTTGCGCCTGCTGAGCCAGCTCTGGTGCTCCCACACGTTCTGCGCGGACCACAGGCTCACCGCGCAGAGCGCCACGGACAGTACGGCCGAGGCGGCCAGCCACGCGTGCGGGAAGCGGCCCGGTGTCCGGCCGGGCGCCGTGGAGCCGGCCGCCCGCCACAGCCGCAGCAGGACGGCGGTGACGCCCACCAGCCAGACGAACACGACACAGGCGCAGGACGCGGTGAACGCCACCAAGCCTCCGCCATCCCGGAAACGTAGTACATCGTCCGGAGCGTTCACCCAGTCCAGCCACAGTCCGGACGGCAGGGCGAACCATTCGGGACGGCAGGCCACGGCCAGCCCGGACCCGGTGGCGGCGACGACCGCGGCGAGAGCGGCCCGCCCCGGCCGGCCGAAGCCGCACAGGCCCAGTCCCGTGAGGAGAGCGAGCCCCATATGGACCGAGATACGGTGCTCGTCCGTCCAGAACGGAGCCGTGCCCTGCCGGGCGAAGTGGCCGAGCAGCGTGTCGTCGAACAGTTGCACCACGGTGATCGCGAACGCCAGTCCGGCGACGATCAGCAGATTGCGGGTGGTACGGGGGACGGCGCCCGCGGACGGTGCCGAAACCGACTCGCGCCGTACCGCGCGGGCAGTCAGCAGGACGAGGACCAGAAGGGCTCCGTGCAACGGCAGCCAGCCCAGCGCGTCCAGCACGTACCAGGGGTGCTCGCTCCACCGCGCCGCTGACGCCTTGGCCGCCGGGGGCTGCAGGGTGACGTCGATCTCGGGTGGCTTGCCGCTCGCCTTCCTCTGGACCCAGGTCAGCTCGGTGGGACCGCCCGTGGTCGGCGGGGAGGAGACCTGCCGGGCGGGGCGTCCGCCGAGATCCACAGTGACCTTCCGCCACCAGGCGCGGCCCAGGGCGGACGGCGGCATCAGTTCCAGACGCCAGAGCCGATCGCCCACGGTCAGGCTCCATGGACCGAAGTGACGGGTCTGCAGCCCGGTCACCCACGTCAGGACGCGTTGGTCGACCGTGACCCACTTCTCCTCGACGGTGACCTCCGGCGCCGCCGTGCGGCCCTCGGTGTCCCGGTACGGGAACGGGTCGTCGGGGAAGCGCAGCAGGCACCGCATGGCTGTGCGGTACCGCTCCGTGTCACCGTTCAGCAGCAGGTCGGGCGCCCGGCTCCAGGACTTGGGCACCTTCACGGTCAGGAGCCCCTCGGCCTTGCTGTAGTCCTCGCCCTCGTGCTTGAACCGCACCGACGCGGTGACACGCGCCGAGGTCAGCTCGCTGACGCGGCACTCGTCGTCCGCCGCCGAGGCGGGCCCGACGGGCAGCAGACCCAGCAGCACCGTGGTGATCACCGTGCGCAGAACGTGCCGCAGCCCCCGCCTCAACGAGCCCCCACCCGTCTTCCGCCGCCCCTGAACTCCACAGGTATACACCCGATGCGCGGGTCCGGTCCGGGGAAGCGCGAGTCCCCGGCGCGACGGCCTGCTCCGGGAAGCCTCAGGCCGGGTGCCCCGACACTCCGGTCACCCGCCCCGCCGCCCGAGAGGGCAGCGCCTCCAGCGCCGCGGCCGGCACGGCCGCGGCCGGCCGCGGCGCCGCGGGTTCCGGCCGCTGGTGGGGAAGCGGCACCGGCAGCAGGGGGCGGGGCCCCGACACCACCGTGTAGTCCTGGCCGAGGAACGGCGGCACGATCTCACCCGGGTCGTCGCCGAGCGCGAGCCGCACCGCCGCCCACGGGGCGTTGATCCCGCACAGCGAGAGCTGGTGCAGACCGCCCGCCGGGCGGGTGTTGACGTCCATCAGCACCGGACGCTCGCCGTACATCCGGAACTGGATGTTGGACAGGTGGTGCAGCCCGAAGCCCTCCGCCAGCCGCCGGGCCGGCGCCAGCCAGCGCTCGTCGAGGGTGAACCCGCGTCGCCGGCCGTTCTTGGTGCGGCCCACCGCCAGGCGCACCCGGTTGTCGGTGCCGGTCAGGCAGTCCACCGACACCTCCGGCTCGGCCAGCCTCGGCATCACCAGCCAGTCGACCGGCTCCGCCGCCCCGCGCAGCGCCGCCACGGCCAGGTCCAGCGGCACGTAAGGGGACGGGAAACCGTCCAGGTGGGACAGCGCGAACGGCGTCCGCGTCACCACCCGGAAACCGACCCCGCCCGCACCGGAGGCCGGCTTGAAGCACGCCCGGTGCCCGCCGTCCTCCAACTCCTCCACGGCACCGACCAGTTCGTCGGCCGTCCGCACCCGCCACCACGGCGGCACCGGCACCCCGATCGCCTGGGCGGCCTCGTAGGCGATCACCTTGTCCTGGAAGACGGCCACCGCCTCGGGCGGCGGGGCGAGCAGCGCCGTGCCGGCCGCCTCGAACTCGGCACGGTGCGCCACGATCGCCGACTGGTGCAGCCGGGGCACGAACACGTCGATGCCGCGCCGCCGGCACTGGTCCAGCGCGTACTCGACGTACGCCGCCGGCGACAGGGCCTCCGGCTCCAGCTCCGCGGTGTCGGCGGCGGCCAGTACGGGGGAGTCGGGGTCGCCGTGGGTCGCGTGGATCTCGACGGCCCGGTCGGCGGGATTTCTCCGCAGCTGGTCCATGAAGAACACGTTCTCCGCGTACGTGCGGTTGAGCCAGACGCGTACGCGAGAGACCATGCAGGCCGCCTTTCACGGTGTGCGGGCAGGGCGCAGCGGGCCGTGCCCGGCCAGGGGAGAAAAGGGACACCGGACCGCTCCGCGTGAAGGGGGAGTCAGGGGCGGTGGTGTTGGGGCGATCATAGGGGGTCCGGGACGGCCCCGTGCAACGCGCGTGTTACGGATGGACGGCGGCGCCCCGGACCCCGCGCCGGGAGCCGCTCTTGTCGCCCCGGCCCGCCGTGTGATCTCGTGGGAGCGGCCCCGCAGCCACGGGGCGGGCGGGGCGCGATGCGCCGGAGCGTGCGGAGGGGGCTGGAGTGACGTCGACGGCCGAGGGCGCCGGACAGCTGTGGGCCGTCAGCGACCTGCACATCGGATACCCGGAGAACCGGGCCCTGGTCGAGGCCATGCGCCCCTCCTCGGACGAGGACTGGCTGCTGGTCGCCGGGGACGTGGCGGAGACCGTCGCCGACATCCGCTGGGCGCTCGGCACGCTGGCCGGCCGTTTCCGCCGGGTCGTCTGGGCCCCCGGCAACCACGAACTGTGGACCCACCCGCGCGACTCCGTCACCCTGCGCGGCACCGCCCGCTACGAGCACCTCGTCGGCGTCTGCCGCGAACTCGGCGTCACGACACCCGAGGACCCCTACCCCGTCTGGTATGGCCCCGGCGGCCCGGCCGTCGTCGCCCCGCTCTTCCTCCTGTACGACTACTCCTTCCTCCCGGCCGGCTGCGCCACCAAGGACGAGGGACTGGCCTACGCGCACGGCACCGGCATCGTCTGCACCGACGAACACCTGCTCCACCCCGACCCCTACCCGACCCGCGAGGACTGGTGCCGCGCCCGGGTCGCGGCGACCGAGGCCCGGCTCGCGGCGCTCCCCGAGGACCTGCCGACCGTCCTCGTCAACCACTATCCGCTGGACCGGCACCCCACCGAGGTCCTGTGGCACCCCGAGTTCGCGATGTGGTGCGGCACCCGGCTGACCGCCGACTGGCACCGCCGCTTCCGCGTCGACACCATGGTCTACGGCCACCTCCACATCCCGCGGACCACCTGGCACGAGGGCGTCCGCTTCGAGGAGGTGTCGGTCGGCTACCCGAGGGAGTGGCGCAGACGGTCGGCACCGCCGGGACGGCTGCGGGCGGTCCTGCCGTACGGGAAGACCGGCGAGGACGTCAGGAAGGGCGGGTTCCGGTGATCGAGGAGGTGCTGCCCGAGACGGTGGCCGCCGAGGAGGCGCACGGCCACGACACCACCGGGCACACGCCGCTCCACCCCGAGGAGGAGCCGCTCGTGGCGCGGGCGGTCGCCAAGCGCCGCCGGGAGTTCACCGTCGTACGCTCCTGCGCCCGCCGGGCCATGGAACGCCTGGGCGTGCCGCCGCAGCCCGTCCTGAACGGCGAGCGCGGCGCGCCCCGCTGGCCGTCCGGCCTGGTCGGCAGCATGACCCACTGCGACGGCTACTGCGCCGCCGCCCTGGTCCGCGCCACCGACTTGGCTTCCCTCGGTATCGACGCCGAGCCTGACGGACCGCTCCCGGAGGGCGTGCTCTCCGCCGTGGCGCTGCCCGCCGAGGAGGCCCGGCTGCGCCGCCTGGCCGCGCAGCGGCCCCAGGTGCACTGGGACCGGCTGCTGTTCAGCGCCAAGGAGTCCGTCTACAAGGCGTGGTTCCCCCTCACCGGCAAGTGGCTGGACTTCTCCGAGGCGGACATCGAGATCACCGAGGAGCCCGGCGCGCCGGGCCGGGGGACCTTCCGCGCCGAACTCCTGGTGCCGGGCCCCGTGGTGGGGGAGCGGCGGCTGAGCGCCTTCGACGGCCGCTGGGCCGCCCGGGACGGGCTGCTCGTCACCGCCGTCGCCGTGCCGCCGCCGGTGTCCGGCTGAACCGGCCCCGCCCGGAGGGGCGCCGGCCTCAGGGCTCCGGGCACCAGCTCGCCAGCAGCCGGAAGAACTCCTCCTCGCTCCCGCTCAGCCCCGCGGCCCGAAGCGCCTGGTCCGCCTCCGCGAGCACGGTGGGCGGGACGGCCGGCGGCAGCGGGGCGCCCGGCGGCCCCCCGGGCGTGTCGAAGGCGGCCCGGACGGTGTGCAGCAGACGGAGATAGGCCTGGACGGCGGCGCGTTCGCGATCGGTCAGCACGGCGGTGGTCATCGGTCGGTTCTCCCCACGTCGACGTCGAGCGGTCCGCCCCGTACGGCGGGCCGGTCACCAGCTTGCCGCCCCCCACTGACAATCCCGCCCGTCCCGCCGGACCGCGCGCGGCAGAGCACCTGAGCGGGCGACAGGCGGGAGGCCCCGCGGACCCGTCCCGCCCCCCCCCCGGCGCTCCCCAGCCCGTACCGCCGCCCGGTACCCGCCGGGACATCCCAGCGACGCCTCGCCCCGCCCCGCCGGCCCCTCCCGCCCCGCCGGCCCGCGGGGCGGCGACCCCGGCGAACCGGCGGGCCGGCCCCGGCACTTGCCGGCCGGCAGCCCGAAGTCCTCCGCCGCCCGCTCGTCGGCCTCCTCGAACCGGGACCGCGCCGGGACCGCCCGTACGGTGGCCCGCAGGGCGTCCTCGTCCAGGTCACCGCCCGGCGTCCGGGCCGGACTCAGGACTCGGGCCGCTTGACGCTCTCCAGAAGCATGTCCAGCCACTCGGCGACCTTGTCCCGGTGCTGGTCGGTGGGGAGTTGCGCGGCCCGCCAGGCGATCCCGCGCACCCCGTGGTCCTGCAACAGCCGCTCCAGCGGGTCGTCGGCGGCCTCGGCGGCCTGCCGCTCCCGGTCGGCGAGCTGCTGCAACAACTCCTGCTCGGTGCGCCGCAGCGCGTCGGCCAGCGCCTCGGGGTCCTCCGCGGTGAGGAACCCGGCGTGCACCCGGAAGAAGCGCTGGAGGGCGTCGCAGTGCTCCATGGTCGGCCGGCGGTCCCCGTTGATCAGCGCGCCCGCCTGCTGCCGGGACATCCCGGCGCCGTCGGCGATCTCCTGCTGGGTGTAGCGGCGTCCGTTCGGCTTGAGCCGGGTGCGGCGCAGCAGGTCCAGGCGCTGCACGAACCGCGCCTGCACATCGGGTTGGCCCGCGGGCCGGCCGCTCAGCAGGGCCTTGACCACGGACTCCGGGACGCCGCACGCGGCGGACAGCCGGCCGGTGTCGAAGACCTCGGCGTGCGGCACGCCGAGCCGGTCGGCGAGAGCGGCGACGCGGGAGAGGACGGACGGCAGGGCCGCCGTCCGTGTGGTGCCCGGATTCTCGAAGCCACCCGTCACCGACAGATCTCCTACGTCTCTCACCGGACCCACAGGCTTCTCACCTACACATGCCGTGAACTTCCCGGAGAGTAGCCCTCGTTCGAACTGACATCCAGACGGCGCCACAACTGTGGCCAATTTCAGCCGTCAACCGTCATGAAATGCCACGATAGTTGACATGACTTGCGCCTGGGCAGCAGGATCGGGGCGCCGCGTGAAGGCCGCATAGGCAAGAGGGGTGACCTCCCGATGGCATTTCAGGCAGGCGGACAGCGGTCGGCACCGCGGCCCGCCCCCGTGACTCCCGAGGCCCAGGCGTACCTGGAGGACTACGGCGCGATCCTGGACGCCGTCCCGCACCCCTCGTTCGTCGTCGACCACCGCTGGGACGTGATCCTGGCCAACGGCGCCTTCCGGACACTCTTCCGCGAGGCCGGGCCGCACCCGACCGCCATGCCGGAGGACAACTTCCTGCGCTACGTGCTCTTCCACCCGGACGCGCCCGAGGTCCTCGGCGAGCACGAGTCCCGCTGGTGCCTGCCGATGCTGGCCCACTTCGCGCACACGGTCGAGCGGCACGGCCACGACCACGTGATCCAGGCCATCCGCCGCGAGATCGCCCAGGACCCGCTGATGGAGGCCGCCTACCGCCAGGGCCTGCCGCACTGGGTGCGCGCCGTCGGCGCGCAGGCCGTGGAGCACGACGGCGTCCTGCGGCCCCTGCGCCACCCCGACCCCCGGCGGGGCGCCGGCGAGTGCCGCGTCGTCGTGGAGACGTCCCGCGCGCTGGAGGACCTGGGGTACCGGCGGCTGACCCTGGTGCTCCGCGACCCCCGGCGGACGCCTTCCCGCGCGCGCCGTCCCCGTACCGCCGCCGCCCATCTCAGGGTCGTACCGGCCGCGGACTGACCACCGGGTCTCCGTCCCGTTTACGCAAGGCGCTTTCATTTCTTGCGCTATTCTTGCAGCCATGACGCGACGACTTGCTGAGGTGGCGAAGAAGGTCGGGGTCAGCGAGGCCACGGTCAGCCGGGTGCTCAACGGCAAGCCCGGGGTCTCCGAGGCCACCCGGCAGGCGGTGCTCTCCGCCCTGGACGTGCTCGGCTACGAACGGCCCACGCAGCTGCGCGGCGAGCGCGCCCGGCTGGTCGGCCTGGTCCTGCCTGAGCTGCAGAACCCGATCTTCCCGGCCTTCGGCGAGGTCATCGGCGGTGCCCTCGCCCAGCTCGGCCTCACCCCGGTGCTGTGCACCCAGACCAAGGGCGGCGTCTCCGAGGCCGACTACGTCGACCTCCTCCTCCAGCAGCAGGTCTCCGGCGTGGTCTTCGCCGGCGGGCTGTACGCGCAGGCCGACGCGCCGCACGGCCACTACGAGCGGCTGGCCGACCGCAAGATCCCGGTGGTGCTGGTCAACGCGGCCATCGAGCACCTCGGCTTCCCGGGCGTCTCCTGCGACGACGCCGTCGCCCTGGAGCAGGCGTGGCGGCACCTCGCCTCACTCGGGCACGAGCGCATCGGCCTGGTGCTGGGCCCCGCCGACCACGTCCCCTCGGAGCGCAAGCTGGCCGCCGCGCGGGCGGTCGGCGAGGTGCCGGACGCCTTCGTGGCGCGGGCGATGTTCTCCATCGAGGGCGGTCACGCGGCGGCCTCCCGGCTCATCGACCGGGGCGTCACCGGCTTCATCTGCGCCAGCGACCCGCTCGCCCTCGGCGCCGTGCGGGCCGCCCGGCGCAAGGGCCTGGACGTACCGTCGCGGATCTCCGTCGTGGGCTACGACGACTCGGCGCTGATGAACTGCACCGAGCCCCCGCTGACCACCGTCCGGCAGCCCATCGAGGCGATGGGCCGGGCCGTGGTGGAACTGCTCAACGCGCAGATCAACGGACAGGCCGTGGCCGCCGAGGAGCTGCTGTTCGAACCGGAGCTGGTGGTCCGCGGCTCCACCGCGCAAGCCCCCCGGGCCTGACCGCGCCATAGATCCAACGCTCTGTCGAATAATTACAGATTCTGCGTGACATCTTGCGTCCGACTGTCACTGGTGCTTGAGTGTGCGGCGCCCACCGCTCCTGTCCCTAAGGGGTCACCGATGTCACGCACCGGGTTCCGCCGTACCGTCGCCGCGCTGAGCGTCTGTTCGCTCGCCCTCACCGTCTCCGCCTGCGGGTCGGACGACGAGGACTCCGCGAGCGGCAAGACCCGCATCACGGTCAACTGCATGCCGCCCAAGAGCGCCAAGACCGACCGGCGGTTCTTCGAGGAGGACGTCGCCGCGTTCGAGAAGGCCCACCCGGACATCGACGTCGTCCCGCATGACGCGTTCCCCTGCCAGGACCCGAAGACCTTCGACGCCAAGCTGGCCGGCGGCCAGATGGAGGACGTCTTCTACACGTACTTCACCGACGCCCGGCACGTCGTCGACATCGGCCGGGCCGCCGACCTCACCCCGTACCTCAAGGAACTGAAGGGCTACGACACCCTCCAGCGGCAGCTGCGGGACATCTACACGGTGGACGGCAAGGTCTACGGCATCCCCCGCACCGGCTACTCCATGGGCCTGATCTACAACAAGGCGCTGTTCGAGAAGGCTGGCCTCGACCCGGACCGGCCGCCGGCCACCTGGGACGAGGTCCGTTCCGCCGCCGAGAAGATCGCCGCCCTCGGCGACGGCACCGTCGGGTACGCCGACTACAGCGCCCAGAACCAGGGCGGCTGGCACTTCACCGCCGAGGTGTACTCGCGCGGTGGCGACGTGGTCAGCGCCGACGGGAAGAAGGCCGCCGTCGACAGCCCCGCCGGCCGTGCCGTCCTCCAGACGCTGCACGACATGCGCTGGAAGGACGACTCCATGGGCAGCAAGCAGCTCCTCGTCATCAACGACGTCCAGCAGATGATGGGCTCCGGCAAGCTCGGCATGTACCTCGCCGCCCCCGACAACATCCCGATCCTGGTCAAGGAGAAGGGCGGCGACTACGAGGACCTCGCCCTCGCGCCCATGCCCGGCGGCGAAGGCACGCTCATCGGCGGTGACGGCTACATGGTCGACAAGAACGCGAGCCCCGAGCAGATCCGGGCCGGCCTCAAGTGGCTCGACCACATGTTCCTCACCCCCGGCGACGGCTTCCTCGGCGACTACGCCCGCGCCAAGACGGCCGACGCCCCGGTCGGCCTGCCCGAACCCCGCCTGTTCACCGGCGCCGCCGACGCCAGGGACCAGCAGGTCAAGGAGGCCAACGCCAACGTCCCGGTGAAGAACTACCAGTCCTTCCTGGACGGCAACCAGAAGCTCGACATGAAGATCGAGCCGCCGAACGCCCAGCAGATCTACTCCGTCCTCGACGGGGTCGTCTCCGCCGTCCTCACCAAGGAGGACGCCGACATCGACCGCCTGCTGAAGGACGCCTCCGGCAAGATCGACGGCATCCTGGCCCGGAGCTGACCGATGACCAAGACGGTCGAACGGCCCGCCGAGGCCGTCAGGACCCGTCCGGCGCGCACACCGCCCCCGGCACGGAAACCCGCCCGGCGCCGCCTGGCCGCACAGGGCCGCGCCTACGCCTTCCTCCTCGGCGGACTCCTCTGCTTCGCACTGTTCTCCTGGTACCCGGCGATCCGCGCGATCGTGATCGCCTTCCAGAAGTACACGCCGGGCGCGGACGCCGAGTGGGTCGGCACCGACAACTTCACCCGGGTGTTCCGGGACCCCGAGTTCGCCGACGCCTGGCGCAACACCCTCACCTTCACGGCGCTCGCGCTGCTCATCGGCTTCGCGGTCCCCTTCGTCCTCGCCCTGGTCCTCAACGAACTCCGGCACGCGAAGGCGTTCTTCCGGGTCGTGGTCTACCTGCCGGTGATGATCCCGCCGGTGGTCAGCGCCCTGCTGTGGAAGTGGTTCTACGACCCGGGCGCCGGCCTCGCCAACGAGGCCCTGCGCTTCCTGCACCTGCCGACCTCGAACTGGTCCAACGGCGCCGACACCGCCCTGGTCTCCCTGGTCATCGTCGCCACCTGGGCCACCATGGGCGGCACCGTCCTGATCTACCTCGCCGCCCTGCAGTCCGTCCCCGGCGAGCTGTACGAGGCCGCCGAACTGGACGGCGCGAGCCTGCCGCAACGCGTCCGGCACGTCACGATCCCGCAGACCCGGTTCGTGATCCTGATGCTGATGCTGCTCCAGATCATCGCGACCATGCAGGTCTTCACCGAACCGTTCGTCATCACCGGCGGCGGCCCCGAGAACGCCACCGTCACCGTCCTCTACCTCATCTACAAGTACGCCTTCCTCTACAACGACTTCGGCGGCGCCTGCGCGCTGAGCGTCATGCTCCTGCTGCTGCTCGGCCTGTTCTCCGCCGGCTACCTCCGGCTGACCCGCTCCGAAGGGGAGGACGCATGAGCGGCGGCACCCGCACCCTGGTCTCCCCGGCCGTCCTGGCCCGCCCGCGCGGCCGGGCCGTGTACTGGACCGTCTTCACCGGCACCGTCCTGCTGTTCGCGCTCGCCTTCCTCTTCCCCGTCTACTGGATGGTGACCGGCGCGCTGAAGTCCCCCGACGAGGTGGCCCGCACCCCGCCCGCCCTGGTGCCGGAGCACTGGCGGACCACCGGGTACACGGACGCCTGGGACCTGATGCAACTGCCCACCCACCTGGGGAACACGGTGGTGCAGGCGGCCGGCGCCTGGATCTTCCAGCTCGTGCTGTGCACGGCCGCCGCGTACGCCCTGTCCAGGCTGAGGCCCGCCTTCGGCAAGGTGATCCTCGGCGGCATCCTCGCCACCCTGATGGTGCCCACCCAGGCCCTGGTCGTGCCGAAGTACCTGACCGTCGCCGACCTCGGGCTGCTCAACGACCCCCTCGCCATCTGGCTGCCGGCCGTCGCCAACGCCTTCAACCTCTATCTGCTCAAGCGCTTCTTCGACCAGATCCCGCGCGATGTGCTGGAGGCCGCCGAGATCGACGGCGCCGGGCAGCTGCGCGTGCTGTGGTCCGTCGTGCTGCCCATGTCCCGCCCGGTCCTCGGGGTCGTGTCGATCTTCGCGCTGGTCGCCGTGTGGCAGGACTTCCTGTGGCCGCTGATGGTCTTCTCCGACACGGACGAGCAGCCCATCAGCGTGGCCCTGGTCCAGCTCTCGCAGAACATCCCGCTGACCGTGCTCATCGCCGCGATGGTGATCGCCAGCGTTCCCATGGTCGCGCTGTTCCTCGTCTTCCAGCGGCACATCATCGCCGGGATCAGCGCGGGCAGCACCAAGGGCTGACGCCCTCCCTCCCCCTCGTAGAAAGGCACGCACCGTGGGACAGCCCACCCCTGCCCGCAGCACCGCGGACTGGTGGCGCTCCGGCGTCATCTACCAGGTGTACGTCCGCAGCTTCGCGGACGGCGACGGCGACGGCACCGGCGACCTCGCGGGCGTCCGGGCGAAACTGCCCTACCTCGCCGAACTCGGCGTGGACGCCCTGTGGTTCACCCCCTGGTACCTCTCCCCGATGAAGGACGGCGGCTACGACGTCGCCGATTACCGGGTCATCGACCCGGCGTTCGGCACCCTCGCCGAGGCGGAGAAGCTGATCGCGGAGGCCCGTGAGCTGGGCATCCGCACCATCGTCGACATCGTGCCCAACCACGTCTCCGACCGGCACCCCTGGTTCCGGGCGGCGCTGGCAGGCGGCCCCGAGCGCGATCTGTTCCACTTCCGCCCCGGCCGGGGCGAGCACGGCGAACTCCCGCCCAACGACTGGACGTCGGAGTTCGGCGGCCCCGCCTGGACACGGCTGCCCGACGGCGACTGGTACCTCCACCTGTTCGCCCCCGAGCAGCCCGACCTCAACTGGGCGCACCCGGCCGTCCGCCAGGAGCACGAGGACATCCTGCGGTTCTGGTTCGAGCGGGGCGTCGCCGGTGTCCGCATCGACTCCGCCGCCCTGCTGGCCAAGGACCCCGGCCTGCCCGACTTCACCGAGGGCCGCGACCCGCACCCGTACGTCGACCGGGACGAACTCCACGACGTCTACCGCTCCTGGCGGGCCGTCGCCGACGAGTACGGCGGGGTCTTCGTCGGCGAGGTGTGGCTCCCCGACACCGAGCGCTTCGCCCGCTACCTCCGCCCCGACGAACTGCACACCGCCTTCAACTTCTCCTTCATGACCTGCCCCTGGGACGCGGACCGGCTGCGGGCCGCCATCGACACGACGCTCGCCGAGCACGCGCCCGTCGGGGCGCCCGCCACCTGGGTGCTGTGCAATCACGACGTCACCCGTACGGTCACCCGGTACGGGCGGGCCGGGGACACCGGGTTCGACTTCGCGTCGAAGTCCTTCGGCGTCCCCAGTGATCTCGTGCTCGGCACCCGGCGGGCGCGGGCCGCCGCGCTGCTGTCGCTGGCGCTGCCGGGCGCGGTCTACGTCTACCAGGGCGAGGAACTGGGCCTGCCCGAAGCCGACATCCCGCTGGACCGCATCGAGGACCCGATGCACGCGCGGTCAGGCGGCGTCGACCCGGGGCGGGACGGCTGCCGGGTGCCGCTGCCGTGGGTGGCGGACGCGGCGCATGCCGGGTTCGGCGGGGAACCCTGGCTGCCGCAGCCGGCCGGGTGGAGCGCGTACGCCGCCGATCGGCAGGCCGCCGACCCCGGCTCCATGCTCGTCCTGTACCGAGAGGCGATCCAGGTCCGGGCGGTGCTCGGAAACGGGGCGTTGAGCTGGTTGCCCGCGGGGGACGGTGTGCTCGCCTTCAGCCGTGGTGACGTCGTCGTCGTGGTGAACCTCTCCGACGCGGCTGTCGGCCTTCCCGCGCATACCCGTGTCCTGCTGCGGAGCGGCTCCCTCGACCCGGACGGGCGGCTGCCCCCGGACACGGCGGTGTGGTTGCGCCGGTAGGGAGTCCGCGGGCTCGTCGTGGCCGGCCGCGCAGTTCCCCGCGCCCCTTCAGGGCGCTTCCCTCCCCCCCCCCACTCGAAAGGGAACAGCTCATGTATCTCGCCAGATCCGCCCAGCTGGCCACCGCCGTCGCGCTCGCCGCCGGCACCCTCGTCGTCCTGGCCCCGGGTGCCGCCCAGGCCGCCGCCGGCGCCACGCTCCCCTTCACCTCCGTGGAGGCCGAGGCCGCCACCTCCACCGGCACGAGGATCGGCCCGGACCACACCCAGGGCACCCTCGCCTCCGAGGCGTCCGGACGGCAGGCGGTACGCCTCGCCGCCGGGCAGCGGGTCGAGTTCACCGTGCCCCGCGCCGCCAACGCCGTGAACGTCGCCTACAGCGTCCCCGACGGCCAGAGCGGCTCGGTGAACGTGTACGTCAACGGCCAGAAGCTCGCCAGGACCCTCGCCGTCACGGCCAAGTACTCCCACGTCGACACCCCGTGGATCACCGGCTCCAGGACCCACCACCTGTACGACAACGCCCGGCTGCTGCTCGGACGGGACGTCAAGGCCGGTGACAAGGTCGCCTTCGAGGCGGCGAACACGCAGGTCACCGTGGACGTGGCCGACTTCGAGCAGGTCGCCGCTGCCGCCGCCCGACCCGCCGGTTCCGTCTCCGTCACCGACCGCGGCGCCGACCCCACCGGGCAGGGCGACTCCACCCAGGCGTTCCGCGAGGCGATCGCCGCCGCGCAGGGCGGCACGGTGTGGATACCGCCGGGGGAGTACCGGATCACCTCCTCCCTCAGCGGCGTACAGAACGTCACGATCCAGGGCGCCGGCGCCTGGCACTCCGTCGTCCGCGGCTCCCGCTTCATCGACCAGCAGAGCGGCGCGGGCAACGTCCACATCAAGGACTTCGCCGTCATCGGGGAGGTCACCGAACGCGTCGACTCCGCCCCGGACAACTTCGTCAACGGCTCCCTCGGCCCGAACAGCTCCGTCTCCGGGATGTGGCTCCAGCACCTCAAGGTGGGCCTCTGGCTCACCGGCGTCAACGACAACCTCGTCGTCGAGGACAACCGCATCCTCGACACCACCGCCGACGGCCTCAACCTCAACGGCAACGCCCGGAACGTCACGGTCCGCAACAACTTCCTGCGCAACCAGGGCGACGACGCGCTCGCCATGTGGTCGCTCAACCAGCCCGACGTCGGCAGCAGCTTCACCCACAACACCATCAGCCAGCCCAACCTGGCCAACGGCATCGCGATCTACGGCGGCACCGACATCACCGTCTCGGACAACCTGGTCTCCGACACCAACGCCCTCGGCAGCGGCATCGCGATCTCCAACCAGAAGTTCCTCGACCCCTTCCACCCCCTCTCCGGCACCATCACCGTCTCCGGCAACACCCTCGTGCGCACCGGCGCCATGAACCCCAACTGGAACCACCCGATGGGCGCCCTGCGCGTCGACTCCTACGACAGTGCCATCGAGGCACAGGTCAGGATCACGGACACGACGGTGACCGACAGCCCGTACAGCGCCTTCGAGTTCGTCTCCGGCAGCGGACGCGGCTTCGCCGCCCGGAACACCACCGTCGACGGGGCGACCGTGAACCGGGTCGGCACGGTCGTCGTCCAGGCGGAGACCCCCGGCGCCGTCACCTTCCGCGGCGTCACCGCCACCGGCGTCGGCTCCGCGGGCGTCTACAACTGCCCCTTCCCCGCCGGTTCCGGCACCTTCACGCTCACCGACGGCGGCGGCAACTCCGGCTGGGACACCACCTGGGCCGACTGCTCCACCTGGCCCGTACCCGGCCAGGGCGACCCCGGTCCCGACCCGGCCCGCAACCTCGCCGCCGGGCGCCCCGCCACCGCCACCGGCTCCCAGGACGTCTACACGCCCGGCAAGGCGGTCGACGGCGACGCGAACACCTACTGGGAGTCGGCGAACCACGCCTTCCCGCAGGCCCTCACCGTCGACCTCGGCGCGCGGCAGCCCGTACGCCGCGTGGTGCTGAAGCTGCCGCCGTCCGCGGCGTGGGGCGCCCGCACCCAGACCCTGTCCGTGCAGGGCAGCACCGACGGATCGTCGTACACCACCCTGGCCGGCTCGCAGGGGCACCGCTTCGACCCGGCCACCGGCAACACGGTGACCGTGCCGGTGAGCGGTGACGTCCGTTATCTGCGGCTGCACGTCACCGGCAACAGCGGCTGGCCTGCCGCCCAGTTCAGCGAGGTGGAGGCGTATCTTTCGTGACCGCCGGCGCCTGACCGGCCGCCGCCCCGCGCTTCGCCGCCTGGATCTGCTCGTCCACAGGGTTCCGCGGCTCGGTGAAATGCGGGGCGGCCCGCGTGCCCGCCTGGTCCCGCTCGGCCGGCAGATCCACCGTGAGCCGCTCCGGTACGACGGTGGGGGAGGCGGAGAGGACGATGACCCGCTCGCCCAGGTACACCGCCTCGTCGATGTCGTGGGTGACGGACAGGATCGTGATCCCCCGCTCCCGCCACAACCGGCGCACCAGGTCCTCCAGGCCGGCGCGGGTCCGCGCGTCCACCACCGCGAACGGCTGGTCCATCAGCAGCACCTCCGGCTCGTACGCCGGTGCCCGCGCGACGGCGACCCGCTGCTGCGTGCCGCCCGACAACGCCCGGTGCCATACAGGAGGACGGCGAGGGGGATCAGGACGGCCGAGGGGATCGGGCGGAGGAACCCGACGGTGGAGGCCGTGGCCTCCCGCAGGTACGGCACGACGGAGAGGACCACCCCGGTGACGACGCCGGCGCCGACCGCTGTCGCCGACCCCGGCGCCCAGCCGGTGAGGGTGTCGCCGAGCACGGACCAGAACGCGCCGTCGCCGGCCTCGTGACCGGCGCGTCCCCCTGTGGGACCGGAACAGGTCTCCGAGAGGTCGTGCGCGGACAGCACGAACGTGCCGACCGGGAACGCGCGGTCCCGGGGGAGTCATGGTCGGTGCCCCTGTGGACAACGGTTGTCGACAGTGTTGCCGGCAGTGGCCGGGGCGATGGTCAGAGGTCGAGCACGAGCCGCTCGCCGCGACAGCGGGAGACGCAGATCAGCATCGTCTCCCCGGCCGCCCGCTCCGCCTCGGTGAGCACCGAGTCCCGGTGGTCGGGCACCCCCTCGACCACGTCCGTCTCACAGGTGCCGCAGGTCCCCTCGGTGCAGGAGTACAGCACCTCGGTGCCGGCCGTCCGCACGGCGTCGAGGACCGAGACGCCCGCCGGCACGGTGACCGTGCGCCCGCTGCGGGCGAGGACGACCTCGAACGAGGTGTCGGCGCCGGCCGGCCCCTCCGCCGGGCGGAACCGCTCCGTCCGCAGTATCCCGGGCGGGCACCGCCGCTCCACCGCGTCGAGCAGCGGACCGGAACCGCAGCAGTAGACGAGGGTGCCGTCCGGGACGTCGTCCAGCACGGACCCGAGGTCCAGCAGCCCGGTCTCGTCCTCGGGGGCCAGGGTGACCCGGTCGCCGTAGCGGGCGAGTTCCCCGGTGAACGCCATGGAGCGCCGGGTCCGGCCGCCGTACAGCAGCGTCCACCCGGCACCGGCCCGGTCGGCGGCGGCCAGCATCGGCAGCAGCGGGGTGATGCCGATGCCGCCGGCCACGAACCGGTAGCGCGGGGCGGGCTCCAGCGGGAATCGGTTGCGCGGCCCGCGCACGCGGACCTCGTCGCCCGCCCGGAGGCGGTCGTGCGCGTACGCGCTGCCGCCCCGCCCCGCCGGCTCGCGCAGCACCGCGATCCGCCAGGTCTCCCGGTCGGCCGGGTCGCCGCAGAGCGAGAACTGCCGCTCCAGTCCCGGCGCGAGCAGGACGTCGAGGTGCGCGCCGGGCTCCCAGGCGGGCAGCGGGCCGCCCTCCGGGCGGCGCAGGGTCAGGACGCGGACGCCGTCGGCGGCGGCACCGGCCCCGGCGACGACGAGCCGGTCTCCGTGCAGGGTCATGAGCCGTTTCCTCGCGGGTCGTGGCCGTCCGGGTGGGCGAGCATCCACGCCCACATCGCGACGGGGTCCTCGGCGGTGTGCTCGGCGCCGCAGTGGCAGGTGCCGTGCAGCACATCGGTGCCGGGCAGCCAGTCGACGCGGTAGACCTCCCCGGTCCTCGCGGCGGTCACGAGACCGGCTCCACGGGCTTGTCGCCCTCCTCCGCCAGCCGGGCCAGGATGCGGCGGGCGGCCAGGCCACCGGTGTCGATGTTGATGCTCAGCTCCTGGTAGCCGGCGCGCTCGGCACCCAGCGAACGCTGGAGGAGGTTGAGCGCGTCGACGTCCTGCATGACGACCGTGTGGTTGTTCGCCCGCAGGAACTCGGTGACCTCGGCGTCATCGGTCGCCCAGTCGCGGGAGACCGCCCAGAAGTCGTACACCCTGCCGTCGGCGGAGGGCGTGATGGCGTAGGTGATCTCGGTGCGGAACGCCCGGGAGTCGTCGCCGTCCGCGCCGGCCGGGGCGATCCTGCTGTGCAGCAGGTACAGGCAGGGCGCGTGGTACTCGATGTCCTGCCGGCGGCTGATCCGTCCGGCGAGGCCGGTCGACCTGGCGTAGAACGGCGGGCACTCGGCGTCCGCCATGTGCCGGCCGACCCGGACGATCCCGGCGTCCTCGTCGACCTCGGTGGTGATCGGCGTCTCGGCCACCTCCGGGGTGCCGATGTACCCGCCGTGCAGATACGTCTCGTGGGAGAGGTCGAGGAGGTTGTCGACCAGCAGCCCGTAGTCGCAGTCGATGGGCTCCATGCCGCGGACCGTGACCCAGCCGGGGGAGTCCAGGTGCCGGGCGCGCGGCACGGCGTCCGGGTCGGCGAGCGCCGGGTCACCGATCCACACCCACACCAGCGAGTCCCGCTCGGCCACCGGATAGGAGGCGACCCGGGCGGTACGCGGCACCCGCTTCTGCCCCGGCACGTACACGCAGGTGCCGGTCGTGTCGTACGTGAACCCGTGGTAGCCGCAGACGATCCGGTCGCCGTCGAGCCGGGTCGGGGCCTCGGAGAGCGGGTAGCGGCGGTGCACACAGCGGTCGTGCAGCGCGACCGCGGTGCCGTCCTCCTCGGTCCGGTACAGCACGAGCGGCTCCCCGAGCACGGTCCGTCCGAGCAACTCCCGCCCCACCTCGTGGGCGTGGGCGGCGACGTACCACTGGTTCCTGGCGAAGGCGGTGGTGTGCGGCATGCTGCGGCTCCCGTCGTCGGTTCGTGGCGGCATTGTCGGGAAGGGCTCCGCCGGGCCGCTACGACGCTTCCGCCTCACGGAAGCGGTGGCCGGTGCCGGGGCGAGGCCGGGTGGGCGCCCCGTGCTACCGTGGGACGTTTGCAGCGTCGCCGTGTCGGTGCCCGGTCCGTGGTCCCGGCCGGCGACCGCGTCCCCGCCGCGCCTTCCCCGGTACGGTCCCTTCGGAGGAAGGCTCTCAGTGAGCGAGACAGCACGTGCCGACGCCCGGCGGCCGGACGAGGCACCGGACACCCTTGCGGGTGCGCCCCGCGCCGCGTCCTTCGCGGGGCTGGGGCTGCCCGCCGCGCTCCTGCGGGCGCTCGACGAGCGCGGGGTCACGGTGCCCTTCCCGATCCAGGCGGCGGCGCTGCCCGACGCGCTCGCGGGACGGGACGTCCTCGGCCGGGGCCGCACCGGCTCCGGCAAGACGCTCGCCTTCGGCCTGGCCCTGCTCGCCCGGACCGCCGGGCGGCGGGCGCGTCCCAAGGAGCCGCTGGCGCTCGTCCTGGTGCCCACCAGGGAACTGGCGCAGCAGGTCGGAGAGGACCTCACGCCGTACGCCGAGGCGCTGGGGCTGCGGCTCGCGACCGTGGTCGGCGGGGTGTCCGTCGGACGGCAGACCGCCGCGCTCCGGGACGGCGCCGAGATCGTCGTCGCCACGCCCGGCCGGCTGCACGACCTCGTCGGCCGCAAGGGGTGCCGCCTGGGCCAGGTGGCCGTCACGGTCCTGGACGAGGCCGACCAGATGTGCGACCTAGGATTCCTGCCCCAGGTCACCGAGGCCCTGGACCAGGTGCGTCCCGGCGGGCAGCGGATGCTGTTCTCCGCCACCCTGGACCGCGACGTCGACCAGCTGGTGCGGGACTACCTGCGCGACCCCGCCGTCCACTCCGTGGACCCCTCGTCCAGCGCGGTGCCCGCCATCGCGCACCACCTCTTCGTCGTGCACGGCCCGGACCGGTACGCCGTCGCCACGGAGATCGCCGCCCGGGACGGCCGGGTCCTGCTGTTCATGGACACCAAGCACAGCGTCGACCTGCTGACCCGGCACCTGCGGGCCGAGGGCGTGGCCGCCGCCGCCCTGCACAGCGGGAAGTCCCAGCCGCAGCGCGGCCGGACCCTGGACCGGTTCAAGGACGGGCAGGTCACCGCCCTGGTCGCGACGAACGTCGCCGCGCGCGGCCTGCACGTCGACGACCTGGACCTCGTGGTCAACGTCGACCCGGCCACCGACCCCAAGGACTATCTGCACCGCGCGGGCCGCACGGCCCGGGCCGGCCGCTCCGGCACCGTCGTGACGCTCGCCCTGCCGGGACAGCGCCGCGAGGCGGGCCAGGTCATCGCGGACGCCGGGGTCGGCCCCGAGGTCGCCAAGGTCCGCTCCGGCGAGGCGGAGCTGAGCCGCATCACCGGCGCCAGGGCACCCTCCGGAGTGCCCCTCGACGGCGGTCCCGCCGCGCCGCGCCCCAAGAACCGCAACGCCCCGTTCCGCGGCCTGGGCAGCACCAAGGACACGAAGAGCGGTTCCGGCGGCAGACCGTCCCGCCGGACCACCGAGGCCCAGAAACTCGCGGAGGCCCGCAAGGCGGCCCGGGTGCGGCGCGGCGGCTGAGCCCCCGGCGGGGGCGCCGGTGCGCGGGCCGGGCGCGCCCGTCAGTGCCCGGCCGGGTGGTCGGGTGTGCCGAGGGTGACCGGGCCCACCGACCCCGCCTGGATCACCGGGCCGTGCTGCACGCCGCCGCTGATCGTGTTGCGGACCTCGGTGACGGGCGGGCCGTCCGGGCCGGGGAGGATCTCGGCCAGCACCGCCCGGAGTTCGGCCGCCGCGGCCGGGTCCGCCAGCAGGGCGCGCCGCAGGCGGGTGCGCCACTCGGCCCGCACGTCGGAGGCCGTCTGCTCGTCGCCGGAGTCCAGCGCCGCCATCAGCTCGCCCCGCGAGGTCTCCAGCTCCCGGGCGACCGCGTCCTCCTGCGCCTCGCCACGGCGCGCGAAGAACGCGACGACGCGGTCACGTGCGCGGGCCCAGGAATCGGTGGCCATCTGCTGCACGACCGCCGTGGCACCTGCTGTGGCGAGCGCCACCAACTCCGCGTCCACCGGGCCCCCTTCACCGTAGGCGTCGTTCCCACGGTACCCGGGGGCCGCCTGCCGCGCCCCTACCCGTCGGTGGGGGCCGGGAACGCGCCGGTCTCGACGGCGAGGCGGCGCATGCCCTCGCCCGCCGCCGACCCGGTGGTGATCCCGGAGCGCCAGGTCTCATGAGGGGCCGGTTCCTGGATCACCCGGGTCAACTCCACATGACCGCCGGGCAGGTGCTGCGCCGAAAGGGACAGCTCGTAGCCGAGGGAGTGCCAGGTGCGGACACCCTCCCGGCCCCGGAAGTCGTCGGCGAGCGAGGCGAGGAAGGCGTCGGGACCGGCTCCGGCCAGGTCTCCACGGACGTCTCGGCACTCCCCCAGGGGCCGCGGGCACCGG
The DNA here is from genome assembly GCA_014649155.1 of Streptomyces griseoviridis. Taxonomy (GTDB): domain Bacteria; phylum Actinomycetota; class Actinomycetes; order Streptomycetales; family Streptomycetaceae; genus Streptomyces; species Streptomyces griseoviridis. The sequence goes on from BMSM01000005.1 coordinate 36,005, forward strand.
CGGGGAAGCGGAGCGTGGGCTCGCCCGCGAACGGGCGGACCGGCGCAGAGAAGGAGAGACGGGGCCCAGCCGGAGCACCGGCCGGCCGCAGGCGTCGCGGTCGATCACGGGCAAAGGATGAGGACGAACACGGGCAAAGGATGAGGACGATCACGGGCAAAGGATGAGGACGGAGAGTCCGGCCGGACGGCCGGCCAGGTCACCCCGTGCCGGGTGCCGCCCCGCCGTCCCCCCCTGTGCCGGGCGCCGCCCCGCCGTCACTCCGTTCGCAGGGTGCACCACACCGTCCTGCCCGACGGGTGGGGGCGGACGCCCCAGCGGGCGGCCAGGGTCTCGACCAGGAGGAGGCCGCGTCCGCACTCCTCGTGCGGGTCGGTGGGGCGGGGCCGCGGGCGGGGGGTGCCGTGGCCGGTGACCTCCACGCCCAGTTCCCGGGCGCCCCGCCGGACCCGCAGGGTGAGCGGGCCCCGCGCGTGGTGGACCGCGTTGGTCAGCAGTTCCGACGCGAGCAGCAGGGCGGTGTCGGCCTGCGCGGACAGCCGCCACCGGTCGAGGTGCCGGCCGACGAACTCCCGCCCGGCCGGCACCGAGCGGGGCTCGGCCGCCAGCTCCGTCTCCGCGGTGTCCAGCGGTCCGGCCGGGAAGCCGATCAGCAGCAGCGTGACGTCGTCGGCGCAGGTGGTGCTGTCCGGCAGCAGCGCTTCCAGGACCCGGTCGGCGGCGGTCTCCAGATCGGCGCCGGCGGCGAAGGAGGCGCCCAGGGTGGCCGACAGCAGGGCGAGCTGCTCGTCGAGGTCGCTCGCGGCGGTCTCCACCAGCCCGTCGGTGTACAGCACCAGCGTCGAACCGGCCGGCAGCGGCAGCCGGACCTGCCGGTGCGCCGTGCCGGCCACCCCCAGCGGCACGCTGATCGGCACCGGCAGCGGTGCGACCGTCGCGTCCGGGCCGACCAGCAGCACCGGCAGATGGCCCGCCGAGCACGCCGTCACCTCGCCGACGCCCAGATCGGCCTCCAGATAGACGCAGGTGACGAACTGCTCGGGCAGGGTGTGGGTGAACACGTCCAGGGACCTCATCAGTTCGCCCGGCTCCAGCCCCGCCAGAGCCAGCGCACGGGCCGCCGAGCGCATCTGTCCCATCACGACGGCGGCGTCCAGCCCGCGGCCCATGACGTCCCCGACGAACACGCCGACCCGTCCCGCGCCCAGATCGATCACGTCCAGCCAGTCACCGCCCACCCCCTGTCCCAGCAGGGACGGCAGATAGCGGCTGGCGGCCGGTACCCCCGGCACCGGCTCGGAGGTGCCCATCAGGTGCAGCGCCAGGGCGATGTGCCGCTGCTGGGCGATCAGTCCGGCCAGCTCCGCCTCCGCCCGCTTGCGGTCGGTGATGTCCCGGGCGACGGAACACGCCCCGGCGACGGAACCGTCGTCGGCGCGGATCGGCCACAGGGTGACGTCGACGTCGAGGACCCGGCCGTCGCAGGCGGTGCGCTGCGTCTCGTAGTGCTCGATGCGCTCGCCGCGGCCGACGCGCTCCAGCAGTTCGGCCTCCTCGTCCTTCAGGCCGGGCGGGACCAGCATGCCGATGTGCCGGCCGAGGGCCTCCTCGGGGGCGTAGCCGTAGAGCCGCTGCGCGGCGGTGTTCCAGAAGGTGATCTCGCCGTCCAGGGTCTTGATCAGGATGGCGTCCTGGGACGACTCCACGAGCTTGCGGAACAGCCGTTCCCCGTGCGTGTCGGCCTGCACGGCCCCTGCTGACATGGTGCGCCTCATTCGATGTGCTGGGTCGACCGGCGTCGATCGACGGCGCACAGTGCAGCACAACGGACGCCGGGCCGAAGGGGTTCGGCCGTTCTTCGGCGTTTCCGGGAAGGTATTGACCGTCTTCGAAGCGCGTTCTGTCCGACGCGGGGAAGGGGTGTGACGGGCCGGCTCAGCGGGCCAGCTCCCGGTGGGCGGTCTCCGGCAGCCGCAGGTACACCAGCGAGGAGACCAGGCACAGGACGGCGACGTACCACGGGAAGATCCCGGGACGCCCCAGCTCCTCGAAGAGCGTGCCGACGTACGGGGCGGTGCCGCCGAACAGGGCGACGGTGAGCGAGTAGGGGAAGCCGATGCCGGCCGCGCGCACCCGCGGCGGGAAGATCTCCGCGTTGACGGCCGCGCTGATCGAGGTGAAGCCGGTCAGCAGCAGCATGCCCGCGCACTGGACGAGGAGGAGCACGGCGAAGGAGTCGCGCAGCGCGTGCAGCAGCGGCACGCTCAGCAGCGCGGACCCGAGGCCGAAGAAGAGCAGCGGGGGACGGCGTCCGAAGCGGTCGGAGAGCAGCCCGCCGACCGGCTGGAGCAGGGCGAAGAAGGCCAGCGAGACCGTCCCCGCGAGCAGCGCGTCGGACTTGGCGACGCCCGCGGTGAGTTCGGCGTACGTCGGCAGGTACGAGGTCCAGGTGTAGTAGGCGAGGGTGCCGCCCGCCGTGATGCCGCCGATGAGCAGGGACTCGCGCGGATGCCGGCGCAGCGCCTCGAACAGGCCGGGGCGCGGCGCCCGCGCCTGCTCCGCGCTGCGGGTCTCCTCCGCGCCCCGCCGGATCCAGAACCCGGCCAGGCTGAGCACCGCCCCCAGCACGAACGGCACCCGCCAGCCCCAGCTGTCCATCCGGTCCTCGGCGAGGGTGTTCACCAGCAGCGCCGCGACGCCGGAGGCGAGGAGCTGGCCGAGGGTGGTGGAGACGTACTGGAAGCTGGAGAACAGGCCCCGGCGGCCGGGCCCCGCCGACTCCACCAGGAAGGTCGTCGACGCCGCGAACTCGCCACCCACCGACAGGCCCTGGAGCAGCCGCGCCAGGACCAGCACCACCGGGGCCAGCAGACCGGCCGCCGCGTACGTCGGGGTCAGCCCGACCAGCAGGCTGCTGCCGCCCATCAGCAGGATGGTGACCGTCAGCGCCGACCGGCGCCCCCGCCGGTCGGCCACCGCGCCCATCAGCAGCCCGCCGACCGGCCGCATGAAGAAGCCCACCGCGAACACCGCGAACGTCGACAGCAGCGGCACCAGCGAACTGTCCGCGCTCTTCGGGAAGACCTGGCCGGCGATGTAGGTGGCCAGGAAGGTGTACGCGTACCAGTCGTACCACTCCACCGCGTTGCCCACGGAGGCGGCGAGGAGCTGGCGCAGCGGCCGGCGGGTCGGCGGGGGGACCGGATGCATGCCTGTCATGATCGCGACCATCCCCGCCGGGCGGGCCCCTCACACCCCCCGTACCGGCGACCTTCACATGAACGCCATCCGCCCCTTCCCGCCCGTTGGGTGCCCCTGGAACACTCCTTGCGCGCGCGGCCCGTCACCACCCGGCCGCCTCACCACCCCCGAGGCGAGAGGCTCACCACCCCCATGCCCGAAGTAAACCGGCGCCGGTTCCTCCAGATCGCGGGCGCCACGTCGGCGTTCAGCGCGCTCTCCGCGAGCATCCAGCGGGCCGCCGCACTGCCGGCCAACCACCGCACCGGATCGATCGAGGACGTCGAGCACATCGTCGTCCTCATGCAGGAGAACCGTTCCTTCGACCACTACTTCGGCAGCCTGCGCGGCGTCCGCGGCTTCGGCGACCCGCACCCGGTCACCCTCGACAGCGGCAAGTCGGTCTGGCACCAGACCAGGGCCGACGGCACCGAGGTGCTGCCCTTCCGCCCGGACGCCGACGACCTCGGCATGCAGTTCCTGGAGGGCCTGCCGCACAGCTGGCCGGACGGCCAGCAGGCGTACCACGGCGGCAAGTACGACCGTTGGGTGCCCGCCAAGGGCACGACCACGATGGCGTACCTGACCCGCGAGGACATCCCCTTCCACTACGCCCTCGCCGACGCCTTCACCGTCTGCGACGCCTACCACTGCTCGTTCATCGGCTCCACCGACCCCAACCGCTACTACATGTGGTCGGGCCACACCGGCAACGACGGCAAGGGCGGCGGCCCGGTCCTCGGCAACGACGAACTCGGCTACGACTGGACGACGTACCCCGAGCGCCTCGAAGCGGCCGGGATCTCCTGGAAGGTCTACCAGGACATCGGCGACGGCCTGGACGCCCAGGGCTCCTGGGGCTGGATCTCCGACGCCTACCGCGGCAACTACGGCGACAACTCCCTGCTGTACTTCAACAAGTACCGCGACGCCAAGCCCGGCGACCCGCTGTACGACAAGGCCCGCACCGGCACCGACGCCAAGAACGGCGACGGCTACTTCGACCGGCTGCGCGCCGACGTCAAGGCCGGCCGGCTCCCGCAGATCTCCTGGATCGCCGCCCCCGAGGCGTTCTCCGAGCACTCCAACTGGCCGTCGAACTACGGCGCCTGGTACATCGCCCAGGTCCTGGACGCGCTCACCGCCAACCCCGAGGTGTGGGCCAGGACCGCGCTGTTCATCACCTACGACGAGAATGACGGGTTCTTCGACCACCTGGTGCCGCCGCTGCCGCCGGAGTCGGACGCGCGGGGCCGCTCCACCGTCGACGTGTCACCGGACGTCTTCCCGGGCAGCACGCGCTACACCGCGGGCCACTACGGCCTCGGCCCGCGCGTCCCGATGCTGGTCGTCTCCCCCTGGAGCAAGGGCGGGTACGTCTGCTCGGAGACCTTCGACCACACCTCGATCCTGCGCTTCATGGAGCGCCGCTTCGGCGTGCGCGAACCGCAGATCTCCCCGTGGCGGCGGGCCATCTGCGGCGACCTGACCTCGGCGTTCGACTTCTCCCGCACGGACAGCCGCCCCGCCCGGCTGCCCGCCACCGACGGCTACGAGCCGCAGGACCGCGAGCGCCATCCCGACTACCGCCCCACGCCCCCGGCCGAGCCCGGCATGCCGCGACAGGAGCGCGGCGTGCGCCCCGCCCGCCCGCTGCGGTACGCCCCGCTGGTGGACGCCTCGGCGGACCCGGTGGCCGGGACCCTCGCGCTGACCTTCGCCTCGGGCCCCGGGGCCGGCGCCGCCTTCCTGGTCACCTCCGGCAACCGCGCGGACGGCCCCTGGACGTACACCACCGAGGCCGGCAAGCGGATCTCCGACACCTGGAACGCGGCGTACTCCGGCGGTTCCCACGACCTCACCGTGCACGGCCCCAACGGCTTCCTGCGGGTCTTCCGGGGGCGGGCCGGCGCCACCGGGCCCGAGGTCACCGCCCGCCACGTCCGCGACGACATCGAGCTGACCCTGACCAACCGGAGCAACGGCGCGGTCCGGCTGAGGCTGGCCAACGCCTACGGCGGCCGGGACCGGACCCTCACCGTGCGCCCCGGCGCCACCGTCCGGCACACCGTCGACCTGGCCGGCAGCCGCCGCTGGTACGACCTGACGGTCACCTCGGACTCCGACCCGGCGTTCCTGCGCCGCTTCGCGGGACACGTGGAGAACGGCCGACCGGGCGTGAGCGACCCGGCGCTCGGCGGCGCCTAGAGGGCCTGTCGTTCGGATCACGCCGCGGACGCGGGGCCTGGCACGCGCACCTGCCGCGTTGTCGTCACTCGCTGACGCTCCGCGCCGACTCCCTCCTCCGCCTCGCATCCGCACGCACCAGGCCCCGCTCACCGGCGCGAGGAAGGCGCAGCCGATTCCCCGCGACCTGATCCGAACGACAGGCCCTAACGGACGGCCGCCGGAGCGTCAGAGCGGCGTGAGGTGCCCCGGGCCCAGGGGCCGTGACTCCTGCGGCCGGGGACCCGGCACGGTGACGGAACCCGGCACGGTGACCGGGGCGGGGCCGGTCACGGCGGGCGGCGGGGCGGCCGGGCCCACCGGGCGGGACCCGGCGGGCCCGGTCCCGGACGCCGCGGTCCCGGACGCCGCGGGGCCGCCCGGCGGCACCCGGGTCAGGACCAGGACGCCCCACGCGGCCAGCGCCCCGCCGGCCACGGCAAGGAGCACCCCGGCCGGGCCGCCCCGCAGGCGTTCGCCGAGCAGGGCCACGCCGATCACCGCGGCGGCCACCGGATTGGCCAGGGTCACCACCGCCAGCGGCGCGCCCAGCCCGCCCCGGTACGCCGTCTGCGACAGCAGCAGTCCGCCGGCCGCGAACGCCGCCACCAGCACCGCCACCCCGATCACCTGCGCACTGAGCAGCGGGCCGGTGCGGTCGGTGGCGGCCACCGTGACGGTCTGGGTGAGCGCCGAGGCGACCCCCGAGGCGACGCCGGACGCGCTCGCGTGCCGCAGACCGGGCCGCGCGCCCGGCCGGGCCAGCGCGCCGATCAGCACCGCCGTGACGCCCGCCACGGCCAGCGCCTCCGGCGTGCTCAGCACGTCGTCGGGGGCCGGTCCGGACGCCGTGACCAGCAGCGCGCCGAGCCCCAGCAGGGTCAGCGCGGTGCCCCGCCACTCCGCCGCCCCGACCCGCCGGCCCGCCAGCCGCGCCCCCATCGGCACGGCCGCCACCAGGGTGAGCGCGCCCAGCGGCTGGACCAGGGTGAGCGGGCCGTACTTCAGCGCCCCGACGTGCAGCAGCGCGGCCGACGCGTTCAGCGCCACCGACCACCACCACGCCCCGCTGCCGAGCATGCCCAGCACGCCCGTGCCGGGGCGACGGGCCGCCAGCCGCTCCTGGGCGACGGCCGCGGCGGCGTAGGCGACGGCGGAGACCAGCGACAGGACGACGGCGACCAGGGCGGCGCTCACCGGCCCGCCCCCACCAGGCGGTGCCGGTCGGCGGGCCGCGCGACGGGCCGGGGCCGGGTGGGGCCGCCGGTGGTCCGCGCGGGCCGGTGGCGCGGCAGCCGGAGCACCGCGAGCGCCGCTCCCAGCAGGGTCGTCGCCACGATCACGTCCAGCCAGTAGTGGTTGGCGGTGCCCACGATCACCAGCAGCGTCAGCAGCGGGTGCAGCAGCCACAGCCACCGCCAGCGGGAGCGGGTGGCGACGATCAGGCCGACCGCCACCATCAGGGCCCACCCGAAGTGCAGCGACGGCATCGCCGCGAACTGGTTCGACAGCGCGTCGGTGCGCGGCGGCCCGTACACCGACGGGCCGTAGAGCCGGCCCGTGTCCACCAGACCGGTCGCGGCCAGCATCCGGGGCGGGGCCAGCGGGAAGGCCAGGTGCAGCACCAGCGCCGCGCCGGTCACCGCGGCCAGCACCCGGCGGGCCCACACGTAGTGCCCCGGCCGGCGCAGGTAGAGCCAGACCAGGAAGGCGGCGGTGGCCGGGAAGTGGACGGTGGCGTAGTAGGTGTTCGCCACGTGCACGAGGGTGTCGCCGTGCAGCAGCAGTGACTGCACCCCGCCCTCGCCGGGCAGGTGCAGCCACCGTTCCAGGTCCCACACGTGGCGCGCGTTGCGGAACGCCTCGCCGGTGTGGCCGCTCGCCAGTCGCCGGCCGAACTTGTAGACGAGGAAGAGCCCTGCCACGAGCAGGAGCTCACGGACCAGCGGCGGCCTGGCCGGTGCGTCCGGCTCCGCTTCTGCAGGCTCGGTGCGGGCGTTCATCCCCCGGCCCCTTCGCTGACGGTGGTGCGTGCGGTGTGCTGACGGAGCGAACCCCGGCGTGTCCCGGCCCGGGTGGTACGAGTCATCGATACGGGTTCGTTCCGATACGCCAGTGTACCGATACGACCGGGTACCGATACGCATGGGTACCGAAACGATCAGGTATCGATACGGTCCGGTACCGGTACACTGGCGTATCGGTACACTGACCTCCGGATGGTCCTGCGGCAGAAGTGAGCCATGGGGGTACGGACTTGACCGCCACGACCGGAGACGAGCGAGGAGCAGCACCGATGACGTCGCAGGCCGCGGACGGACCGGAGACGGCCGGCACCTCGCGACGCTCCAAGCTCACGCCCGAGCGCGAGCAGGAGTTCCTCGACGCCGTCCTGGACCGCGTCCGGGAGTGCGGCTACGAGGCCGTGACCATGGAGGGCATCGCCGCCAGCACCCGGTGCAGCAAGTCCACGCTCTACCGGCAGTGGAAGACCAAGCCGCAGTTCGTCGCGGCGGCCCTGCGGTCCCGCCGGCAGGTGCGCCTCGCGGGCATCGACACCGGTTCGCTCGCCGAGGATCTGCGGCTGGCCGCCCGCGCGGCGGGCGACTGGTCGGGCAAGGACTCCCGGCTGCTCCAGGCGCTCGGCCACGCCGTGGTGGAGGACCCGGAGCTGAAGCGGGCGCTGCGCGAGGCGCTGGTCGACCCGGAGATCGCCGCGCTCCGTGAGATCCTGCGCCGCGGGGTCGAGCGGGGCGAGGTGCCGGCCGGGCACCCGGCGCTGGAGTTCGTACCGGTGCAGATGTTCGGCGTGCAGCGCATCCGCCCGGTGATGGAAGGGGAGTACGCCGACGGGGATTACCTGGTCCGCTTCGTGGAGGCCGTGGTGCTCCCCGCGCTGGGCCTGACCTGAGACCCAGGTCACCGTCCGTGGGATGACTGGACGGTGGCCTGCTCGCGCCGCACCGTGGGGACGGGGGCGGCGCGCACCCCCCGGCCGGGTGGGGCGCCCTTTGAGCGGAAGGGCGTTCCACCCGGCCGACAGGGGGTCCGGCGGACCGGTCAGACGTCCTGGCCGTTGCCGGAGCCGCCCGAGGACACCTTGATGCCCTTGACGATCTCGTCGATGACGCTCTGCCGCTCGCCGACGTCGACGCCGAAGCGGACGACGACGATCTGCTGCGGGTTGGCCGGCGAGGGGAAGGCCAGCGACTGGACGTAGCCGTCCGAGCCCTTGCTCGTCACGGCCTTCCAGCGGACCTGGTACCCCTTCTGCCCGGCCACGGTGACCGCCTTGGCGGACAGCACCTCGTGCGAGGTGATCGAGCCGTAGCTCTTCCCGCCGTAGGACTCCCGCGCGTTCGCCGAGATGTCCGCCTCGGCGACCTCCTCGGGGGTGGAGCCCTCGGTGCCCAGCACCATCGCGGGGGCCGAGTAGGCGCCGCCCTTGGTGCAGGTGGCGGAGGTGTCGCCGGGGCACTCGTAGGACTCGTCCGAGGAGACCTGGGCGCCGACCGTCAGCTCCTGGCCGTACCAGCCGTCCGGGACGGGCAGGCTGATCCCGCTCACCGCGTCCGGCACCGAGCCGCTCTCGATCCGGGGCGCCTCGGAACCCTCCGGGGCGGGGGACCCGCCGCCGTTCCCGCCGTCGCCGCCGCCGGGGCCGCCGAACGGGTTGTCCGGCATGCCCTCGCCGCCCTGGCCGCCCGGCGTCTGCCGGGCGGTGGCGCGGTCGTCGTCCGTGCCGCCGTCACCGGCCAGCGCGTACACGCCGACGCCGATGCTCGCCAGCACGGCCGCCGCGACGGCCACGGCGATCCCCGTCCGCAGCCCGCGCCGGCGCGGCGGGGGCGGCTGCGCCGGATACCCCGGGTGCAGGGGGTAGGCGGGGTGGGCCGGCCCGCCCGGGACGGCACCGGCCGGCGGCTGGCCGGGGAAGGGCGGCTGCCCGGGGAAGGGCCCGGGAGCGCCGTACGGCGGGTAGGGGCCGGTGGTGCCGTGGACGGGGGGCGCGGGCGCCGGGCTCGCGGACACCGCGTCCGGGGCTGCCGCGTCCGGGGCTGCCGGGTCCCCGGCCGCCGCGTCACCCGATGCCGGCGCGGCGGGCGGCGGGCCGGCGGGTGCCGGCGCGGACTGTGCGGGTGCCGGCACCCCGTGCGCGCCGGGGCCGCCGTCCGCACCGGCCGGAGCCGTCGTTCCGGCCGGGTCCGCGGTGCCCGTCGGCGCCTGTTCCGGGGGACCCCCCGCGGGGCGGATCCGGTCCGTCCACGCCTTGCCGTCCCACCAGCGTTCCGTGGCGGGACCGTCACTGTTCTGCCCGGGGTCCGGATACCACCCGGGAGGAGTCTCCTGCGTCATGTCCCCACCGTATGAGGCGTCGGTGAAAGTCGTATGAGAGGGATGGGTAGCTTCCCGGACAGCTTCCTCCCACCACCCGAAATCGCCTCCCCACCCTGCGGATCGGCCTGCGGAAGCCCCGCTTCTTACACGATGTCACCCGGTGAGGCAAGGGGTCCGGCGACCGCATGCAGCGAGAGCGTCCGGGCGGTTACGCTCAAGGCCGGTACGTCGTTCGGGCGACTCGGGGAGGCAGCGGGATGACGGAGGGAGGGCCCACGGCCGCCCTGTGGGAGCGCGACGAGGAGGTCGCCGTGGTCGCGCGGGCCGTCGACGCCCTGTGCGCCGGCCGGCGCTCCCGCGGCGCCCTGCTGGTCTTCCGCGGCGAGGCGGGCCTCGGCAAGACCGCCCTGCTGGCCGCCGCCCGCCGTCTCGCCGAGGCCCGCGGCTGCGCCGTCTGGTCCGCGCGCGGCGGCGAGACCCTCCGCTCCGTCCCCTACAACGTCGTACGGCAGTTGCTCCAGCCCGCGCTCGTGTCGATGCACCCCGAGGAGGCCCGCGCCCGCCTCGGCGACGGGTACGACGTCGTCGGCCCCGCCCTCGGCATAGCCGGCCCGGGCGAGCGGCAGGCCGACCCGCAGGGCGTGTGCGACGGACTGGTCGAGGCCGTACGGCGGCTGGCGGACGGGGAGCCGCCGCTGGTCCTGCTGGTCGACGACCTCCAGTGGGCCGACCAGGAGACCCTGCGCTGGCTCACCGCGCTCGCCGAAGCCCTCGCGGACCTGCCCGCCCTGGTGGTGACCGCCTACCGGCCCGGCGACGCCGGCGGCGAGACCGCCCGCCGCCTCGACGGCGTCGCCGCCCTCGCGCACGCCCCCGTGACCACCCTGAGCACCCTCACCCCGGACGCCGCCGCCGGCCTCACCCGCGCCGCCCTGGGCGAGAGCGCCGACGCCGCGTTCTGCCACGAGGTGTGGACCGTCACCGGCGGCAACCCGTACGACACCGTCGAACTGCTCGCCCGGGTCCGCGACAGCGCCCTCGACCCCGTCGAGGCCAACGCGCCCGAACTGCGCGCCCTGAAGGAGGCCGGCCGCGGCGTCGGCCTCATCGCCCGCCTGGAGGAACTCGGCGTCGACGCCCACCGGTTCGCCTGGGCCGCCGCCGTGCTGGGCACCGGCGTCACCGTCTCCCTGGCCGCCGCGCTCATCACCGTCGGCCACGCCGAGGCGGTCCGCCTGGCCCAAGTCCTGCGCGAGGCGCGCTTCCTGACCTTCGCCGACCCCGTGGGCCCCGACAGCGAGCTGGAGTTCGTCCACCCGCTGATCGCCACCGCCGTCTACGAGTCCATCCCGGACGCGATGCGCCGGGCCATGCACGGTATCGCCGCCGCCCTCGTCACCGGTCTCGGCCTCGGCGCGGCGGCCGCCTCCCGGCACCTCCTCCAGGTCCACCCGGACGACGACGAGGAACTCGTCGCCCAGCTCCGCGAGGCCGCCCGCGAACACCTCGCCGTCGGCGCGCCCGACGCCGCCCGCCAGTGCCTGGAGCGCGCCCTCGCCGAGCCGCCCGCGCCCGACACCCATGCCCGGGTCCTGTACGAACTGGGCTGCGCGACCCTGCTCACCTCGCCCGCCACCACCATCGGCCACCTCCGCGAAGCCCTCGGCACACCCGGCCTGCACGGCGACGAACGGGTCGACGCCGTCGTCCGCCTCTCCCAGGCCCTGCTCCACAACGACCAGCTGGAGGAGGCCGTCCGCACCGTCGAGGAGGAGGCCGCCCGGCACCCGGAGGGCCCCGCCCGGCTGCGCCTCCAGGCCGTCCAGTACATGTGGGAGGGCATCCACGCCGGCGAGTCCGCGGCCCCGGACCGCTCCGAGCGCCTCGCCGCCCTCGCCCGCACCTGCACCGGCCGGGACAACTCCGAACGGGCGCTGCTCATCCTGCGCGGCTTCGACGCCATGACCCGCGGCGAGAGCGCCGACGAGGTCGCCGCGGTGTGCGACCGCGCCCTCGTCGACGGCGCTCTCGCGCCCGGCCTCGGCTGGACCGACACCGAGTGGGGCCTGGAACTGCTGATGATGCTGGCCAGCGCCTACGCGTACGCCGACCGGCTGGACCGGGCCGAAGCCCTGTTCACCGACGCCCTGCGCGCCTACGAGAAGGCCGGCTGGAGCGGCGGCCACCTGGCCCTCGCCCACGCCTACGTCGGTCTCGGCCTGCGCAGGCGGGGCCGGCTGATCCAGGCCGAGGCGGCGCTGCGCGAGTCGCTGCGGCTGGCCGAGCGGGTCGGCCGGGGCCTGCCGCTGTACTGGTCCGCCACCTGCAACCTGGTCGACACCCTCCTCGCCCGCGGCCATGCCGGGGAGGCGTGGGCCGTCGCCGAGCAGTACGGCTTCGCGCCGCCGTACCCGTCCACGATCGTGCTGCCCGACCCGTGCTCGGTGCGCGGCCGGCTGCTGCTGGCGGTGGGCCGCGTCGAGGACGGCGTCAACGAACTGGAGGCCGCGGGGAAGGCCGCCGCGGCCCGCGGCCACCACAATCCGGTGCTGGTGCCCTGGGCGGCCGACCTCGCCCGCGCGCTGGCCGCCGAGGACCCGGGGCGGGCCGCCCTGCTGGCCGCGGACGCCCGGGGGCAGGCCGAGCGGGTCGGCACCGACACCGCGATCGGGGAGGCCCTGCGGTGCGCCGCCGCTCTGGAGAGCGGCCGGCGCGCGGTCCAGCTCGCCGCCGAGGCCGCGGCCCGGCTGGAACGCTCGCCCTGCCGGTACGAACACGCCGCCGCCCGCGTCGAGTACGGCATCGCCGCGCGCTCCGCGACCGAACTGGAGCGCGGTCTGGCCCTGGCCCGCTCCTGCGGCGCGGACGGCCTCGCGGCCCGCGCCCGGGAGGCCCTGCACACCGTGGGCCGACCCGGCCGGCTCCCGGCGAACGCCCCCGGCGCCACCGCGAGACCCGTCGATCAGACCGCCTGACGGCCGGGGCCGTACGCGCCGTCGGGGGTCGTACGCGCCGCTCGGACCGTAGGCGTGAGGACGGTACCCCTCAGGCGGTAGCGCCCGGCTGGGAACCCTCCTCCTCCGCCAGCACCCGCTGGGCGGTCGCGAACGCCGAGTTGGCCGCGGGCACCCCGCAGTACACCGCCGTCTGGAGCAGGACCGCGCCGATCTCGTCCGGGGTGAGCCCGTTGCGCCGGGCCGCCCGGACGTGCATGGCCAGTTCCTCGTAGTGGCCGTGGGCGACCAGCGCGGTCATGGTGACCATGCTGCGCTCGCGACGCGACAGCGTCCCGTCGGTCCAGATCTCGCCCCAGGCGTACCGGGAGATGAAGTCCTGGAACCGCGCCGTGAACGGCGTCTGCCGGGACTGCGCCCGGTCCACATGGGCGTCCCCGAGCACCTCGCGCCGTACCGCCATGCCCCGCCGCGCGCCCCCGCCGAGGTGGTCGCGGAGCGCGGCCAGCACGGCCTCGGGGCGCTCGGCGGGCGCCAGGTGCGAGGCGCCGGGCAGCTCCACCAGCGTCGACCCCGCCACCGCGTCCGCGATCTCCCGAAGATGGGCCGGCGGCGTGGCCGGGTCGTCGCGCCCGGCGATCAGCAGCGTGGGCACGGAGACGTCCGCCAACCGGTCCCGCAGGTCGAACGCGGCCAGCGCGTCGCAGCAGGCCGCGTACGCCGCCGGATCGGCCTCCCGGTGGTCCCGTATCAGTCCGGGCACGGTGAACCCGGCCGTGAACCACCGGGCGTCCGCGCTCTCCGCCAGCTTCGCCAGCCCTTCCCGGCGGACCGTCTCCGCCCGCTCCCGCCAGGGCCGCTCCCCGTTGAAGTGGGCCGACGAGCAGATCGCGGCCAGCGAGGTCAGCCGCTCGGGGTGGTGCACGGCCAGGTGCAGTCCGACCGCGCCGCCCAGCGAGACACCGGCGTAGGCGAACCGTTCCACGCCGAGCGCGTCGGCGAGGTCCAGCACCAGGGCGGCCAGGTCCCCGACCGTGGCCCCGGCCGAGATCAGCTCCGCCGCCGAGCCGCCGTGCCCCGGCAGGTTCCAGCGGATCACCCGGTGCGCGACGGACAGCTCGGGCGCCACCTCGTCCCACAGGGCGTACGAGGTGCCGAGCGAGGGCCCGAGCAGCAGCGGGGGAGCGGTGGCGGGGCCTTCGGTGCGGTGATCGAGCAGGGTCAACGTCGCTCCAGTGCGCGGTCGGTGAGGGCAGCGGCGCTGCCGGTGTAGTGGGTGGGATCGGCCGGCGCGGCGAGGTCGAGGCCCTTCAGCTCCTCCTCCTCGGCGAGCAGTTCGCCCAGAGACCGGCCTTCCGCGTAGGTCCGCCGGGCCAGTTCGGTGAGCAGCTCCTTCGCCCGGGACCGGCCGAGCACCGGCGCCAGCTCGGCGGAGAGCCGCTCGGAGACGATCAGCCCGTGGGTCAGGTCCAGATGGGCGCGCATCGCTTCCGGGCGCACCCGCAGCCCCTCGGCGAGGTCGGCGGCGTCCCGGGCGGCACCGCCGGTCAGCCGGAGCAGGTCGCGCAGCGGCTCCCACTCGGCGTGCCAGGCCCCGGCGGGCCGCTCGTCCTCGGCGGCGAGGGAGCCGTACAGCACGGCCGCGAGCTGCGGGGCGCGCCGGGCCGCCGCCGCGATCAGCGTGGCCCGCACCGGGTTGGCCTTGTGCGGCATCGCGGAGGACCCGCCGCCGCTGCCCTCGGCGACCTCGCCGGTCTCGGTACGGCCGAGGACCAGCACGTCCGCGGCGAGCTTGCCCAGCGCGCCGGCCGTCGTCGCCAGGCACCCGGCGAGATCGGCGACGGGCGTGCGCAGCGTGTGCCAGGGCAGCGCCGGCGCGGCGAGGCCCAGTTCCCGGGCGTACGCCGCGGGCAGCGCGAGGGGCTCCTCGGCGCCGTACGCGGCGAAGGCCGCCAGGGTGCCGGCCGCGCCGCCGAGCTGGGCCGGCAGCCGGTCGCGTACGGCGCCGACGCGGTCGCGCGCGTCCAGCACCAGCGACCGCCACCCGGCCGCCTTCAGCCCGAACGTCGTCGGCACCGCGTGCTGGGTGAGCGTGCGCCCCGGCAGCACGGTGTCGCGGTGCTCGGCGGCCAGCCGGGCCAGCGCGCGTTCGGTGCGGGCCAGGTCGTCGAGGATCAGGTCCAGGGTGCGGGCGGCCACCAGCATCGCCGCCGTGTCCAGGATGTCCTGGCTGGTCGCTCCCCGGTGGACGTACGGCCCGTACGCGTCGCCGACCGCCTTCGTCAGGTCGGCGACCAGCGGGATGACGGGGTTGCCGCCGGCGCGCGCCCGCTCCGCGATCGACGCCGCGTCGAAACGCGCCGGATCGGCGGCGTCCGTCACGGCCGCCGCCGCCGCGTCCGGGGCGAGGCCCAGCGCGGCCTGGACCCGGGTCAGCGCCGCCTCCGCGTCGAGCATGGCCCGCAGATACGCGCGGTCGCCCGTCGCGGCGGCGGCCGGTGAGCCCATCCGGCCGGGGGCGAGCAGGCCGGTGTCGGTGCCGGGGTCGGGGTCGGGGTCGGGAGATGTCACTTGTACTCCAGGAAGACCGTCTCGCCCTCGCCCTGAAGGCGGATGTCGAAACGGTACGTGCCGTGGCCCTCGTCCTGCGCGACCAGCGTGTCCCGGCGGTCCCCGGGCACCCGGGCCAGCAGCGGGTCGGCGGCGAGCGCCGCGTCGTCGCCGGGCAGGTAGATCCGCGTGAAGAGGTGCACGAGCAACCCGCGCGCGAAGACGCACACGCTCAGGTAGGGGGCGTTGCGCCCGCGCGCCCCCGGCCGCAGCGTGCGCACGTACCAGTGGCCGTCGGCGTCGGTCTGGACGCGGCCCCAGCCGGTGAACTCCACCCCGTTGCGCCCGAGGTAGGTGCCGGTCGCGGGGTCCCGGCGCATCGAACCGTCGGCGGCCGGGACGCGGCCCTCGCTGTCCGGGCCCCACACCTCGATGAGCGCGTCGGGCAGCGGCCGGCCCTCACCGTCCAGGACGTGGCCGTGCACGGTGACGGTGTCCGGGTGGCCGAGCGGGGCGATGTCCTCACCGCCGCGGAAGGGCAGCGCGTACCCGTAGAACGGCCCGACCGTGTGCGACGGGGTGGGCAGCACGTTCTCCGGCACGCTGGTGTCGGTCTTCGTCATGGCAGGTCAGCGTCCTTCTTCGATCCAGGTGGCGGACGGGCCGTCGAGCACGATGTCCCAGTGGTAGCCCAGCGAGAACTCGGGCACCGACAGGCTGTGGTCGTACGTCGCGATCAGCCGCTGCCGGGCGGCGTCGTCCGTCACCGACTGGAGGATCGGGTCGTACGGGAACAGCGGGTCGTTCGGGAAGTACATCTGCGTCACCAGCCGCTGGGTGAACGCCGTGCCGAAGAGCGAGAAGTGGATGTGCGCGGGGCGCCAGGCGTTGACGTGGTTGCGCCACGGGTAGGGGCCGGGCTGGATGGTGGTGAAGCGGTAGAAGCCGTCGTCGTCGGTGATCGTGCGGCCGGTGCCGGTGAAGTTCGGGTCGAGCGGGGCGTCGTGCTGCTCGCGCTGGTGGGCGTAGCGGCCGGCCGAGTTGGCCTGCCAGATCTCCACGAGCTGCCCGCGCACCGGCCGCCCGTCGCGGTCCAGCAGGCGCCCGGAGACGGTGATCCGCTCGCCGACCGGCTCGCCCGGGTGCTGGATGGTGAGGTCGTTGTCGACCGCGGTCAGGTCGCGCTCGCCGAAGGCGGGGGAGGACAGCTCCACCAGCTCCGGGTCCTTGGTCACGTCGATGGCGATCGGCGGCTGTTTCGGATGCCGCAGCACCGAGGACCGGTAGGGGGCGTAGTCGCGGCGCGGGTGGTGCTCGACGGGCGCGCCGTCGGCGAGGCGCTGGTCGTACGCGGCACGCTCCGCGGCCATCTCCGCGTCTATGTCGGCTTGGGTGAGAGTCATGGGAAGACCGTCCCTGTCAGGCGCCCGATCCTCGAATTAGTCAGGGCACTGAGTATTTCGGCGAGGTTTCCCACACGCTGCCATCGGTCGAGGACGTCGTCAAGACTCAGTCAACAGCCCCGTTGTGTGAGGTATACCGGGTGCTGCCGAAAGGGCGGAGGGAGGGTATCGTTCAGTGCACCGACGATCCGGATGACGGGAGCGCACATGGCGGCGGTGGATCTGGCCACCCATCCCGGGCATCTCGCCCGGCGGCTCCAGCAGGCGCACTGGCTGCTGTGGAACACGATGGTCTCCGAGGAGATCACCTCGCCGCAGTTCGCGGTCCTCAACGCGCTGGTCGCCCAGCCGGGCCTGGACCAGCGCACGGTGGGGGAACGGGTGGGGCTGGACCGGTCCACCATCGCCGAGGTGATCACCCGGCTGAGCCGGCGCGGGCTGCTCGACAAGGTGCGCGACCCGCAGGACGGCCGCCGCTCCCTGCTCCGCCCGACGGAGGAGGGGACGCGCGTCCACCGCAAGCTCACCGTGCGCACGGCCCGGATGAACCAGGTGTTCCTGGCCCCGCTCTCGGCCGAGGAGCAGGGCCTCTTCTTCGACCTCGTCCAACGGGTCGCGGACGCGGCCGAGGGGCTGCGCAACCCGGCCGAGCCGGCGGCGCGCTGAAGCCCCTCAGCCGGCCTGCGCGAACACCACCCACACGGGTCCCTCGGCGAACCGCACGGGCGAACCGTCCGCCGCGGTGAACGCCGTACCGTCCGTGGCGGAGCCCCGCTTCCACCCGGCGGCGTACGCCCGCCCGCCGCGCAGCACCTCCGCCCGGCCGGTGCCCACCGTCTCCACGTACGGCGAGTTGCTGCCCCGGAAGTCCCGGAACCGCGACTCCCGTACCTTCACGTACTGCACCACCACGGTCGCCGGGGCCGGCCGCCGCCCACCGGGCTCGACCGCCGGGGTTCCGTCCATGCCGACCAGCCAGCGGCCCCGGGCCCCGGACCAGGTGAAGGTGAAGCGGGCCGCCGGGTACCGGACCGTGCGCGCCTTCTCCGCCCGGCCGCCCGAGGGCGCCGCGCCGTACGTGAAGCCGGTGGTCAGGGCCGCCGCGCCGGGCGCCGCGTCCAGCAGCCGGCCGGGGCGCAGGTAGAGGTTGTGCGGTGCGCTCCGCCCGCTCTCCCGGACGAAGGCGCCGGAGGAGCCGTCCGGCTGCTCGGCCCGCAGCGGTGCCGCCTCGATCCTCGGCAGCAGTTTGCGCTGGGCGCCGGAGAAGGCGAGCGTCGGCCGGTCGAACTGGCGCAGGAGTTCCAGATCCGACTCCCGGGCGCTGCGCACCGGCCCGACCTTCTCGGGCAGCCGCGTCGCGTACAGCGCCATCAGCCGGCTGAGCCCGCCCTCGACGGGCTCCACGTAGACGACGTCGGCGGCCTCCAGTCCCGTCTGGGGACGGGCCGCCGGCGCGTTGTCGATCTTGACGGCCAGGGGGGAGCCCGTACGGGCCTGCGGGGTGCCCGTGGTTCCGGGGGAAGGCGTGGTGCCCGTGGTCCCCGTCGTCGCCCCGGTCTCCGAGGCGCCGGACGGGCGGGGCGCGGGACCCGGGCCGCGCGCGTCGTCCGCTCCCGGCCCCGCCGCGCAGCCCGCCGCCAGCACCGCCGCCGCCGCGGCCGACAGCACCGCCCGTGCCGCACCGCCCCGCGTCCGCGTCCTTCGTCGCATCGTGACCACCGGCCACCCTCTCTATGTCACCGATTGTGCACCTCTTGGCGCCTTAAGTGCCATACCCGACTTTTTCTGACAATGCGCGGTTAATAGGCTGATCGGCCCAGCTCGGTGCGCAGCCTGGCAGCGGGTCCGGTGACCGGTCCGGCGGTTCGGGAGAGGGGCGCCGGGTACCCGGGCGCAACCGTACGAGCGACGCAACCGGGTGACGGAGGGAGCGCGGGACGATGAAGGCAGTGACCTGGCAGGGCAAGCGGGACGTCCGGGTCGAGGAGGTGCCGGACCCGAAGATCCAGGAACCCACGGACGCGGTCATCCGCGTCACCTCCAGCGGACTGTGCGGCTCCGACCTGCACCTGTACGAAGTGCTCACCCCGTTCATGACCCCGGGCGACATCCTCGGGCACGAACCGATGGGCATCGTCGAGGAGGTCGGCCCCGAGGTGCCGGACCTCAGGCCGGGGGACCGGGTCGTCGTCCCCTTCCAGATCGCCTGCGGCCACTGCTACATGTGCGGCTCCGGGCTCCAGACGCAGTGCGAGACCACCCAGGTCACCGGCGAGGGCATGGGCGCCGCCCTGTTCGGCTACACCCGGCTCTACGGCGCCGTACCCGGCGGCCAGGCCGAGTACCTGAGGGTCCCGCAGGCCCACTACGGCCCGATCAAGGTGCCCGAGGGCCCGCCCGACGACCGCTTCGTCTACCTCTCCGACGTCCTGCCCACCGCCTGGCAGGCCGTCGCCTACGCCGGTGTCCCGCAGGGCGGTACGGTCGCCGTGCTCGGCCTCGGCCCGATCGGGGACATGGCCTGCCGGGTCGCACAGGTCAAGGGCGCCGGCCGGGTGTTCGGCATCGACCTCGTCCCCGAGCGGCTGCGCCGGGCGCGCGAGCGGGGCGTGGAGACGTACGACCTGCGCTCCTTCGACAGCGAGAAGGAACTCGTCGCCGCCCTCCAGGACGAGACGGACGGGCGCGGCCCGGACGCGGTCATCGACGCGGTCGGCACCGAGGCCCACGGCAGCGCGATCGCCAAGCTGGTGCAGCAGGGCGCCGCGATCATGCCCCGCAAACTGAGCGGCCCCATGGCGGAACGCTTCAGCGTCGACCGCCTCGCCGCCCTCTACACCGCCATCGACCTCGTCCGCCGCGGCGGCACCCTCTCCCTCGTCGGCGTCTACGGCGGCATGGCCGACCCGATGCCGATGCTCACCCTGTTCGACAAGCAGATCCAGATGCGGATGGGCCAGGCCAACGTACGGCGCTGGAGCGACGACATCCTCACCTACCTCACCGACGAGGACCCCCTCGGCGTGCAGGACTTCGCCACCCACCACGTGCCGCTGACCGACGCCCCGCACGCCTACGAGATGTTCCAGAAGAAGCAGGACGGCGCGGTGAAGGTACTGATGCGGCCCTAGGGTCCGTCCGTTCGGATCACGCCGCGGACGCGGGGCCTGGTGCGCGCACCTGCCGCGTTGTCGTCACTCGCCGACGCTCCGCGTCGGCTCCCTCCTCCGCCTTGCGTCCGCACGTACCAGGCCCCGCTCACCGGCGCGAGGAAGACGCAGCCGATTCCCCGCGACCTGATGCGAACGACAGGCCCTGGTCACGGGGCGGCCGTGTCCGGGTCCGGCGGGGCCAGGATCTCCGCCAGGTCGAAGCGGACCGGTTCCTCCAGCTGGGCGAAGGTGCAGCTGTCCGGGGTGCGGTCCGGGCGCCAGCGGCGGAAGCGGGCGGTGTGCCGGAACCGCGCCCCGTTCTCCATGTGGTCGTACGCCACCTCCGCCACCCGCTCGGGGCGCACCGGCACCCAGGACAGGTCCTTCTTGCCCGACCAGCGGCTCGGGGCGCCCGGCAGCCGGGCCGTCCCGTGGGCGGCCTCGTCAGCCCAGGCCGCCCACGGGTGCCCGGAGACGTCGTCGAGGCGCAGCGGCTCCAGTTCCCCGACCAGCTCCGCCCGCCGCCTCATCGTGAAGGCCGCGCACACGCCGACATGCTGGAGGGTGCCCCGGCCGTCGTACAGGCCCAGCAGCAGCGAGCCGACCACGGGGCCGCTCTTGTGGAAGCGGTACCCGGCCACCACCACGTCGGCCGTCCGCTCGTGCTTCACCTTGAACATGGCCCGCTCGTCCGGCCGGTAGCGCAGGTCGAGCGGCTTGGCCACCACCCCGTCCAGGCCCGCCCCCTCGTACTGCTCGAACCACCGACGCGCCACCCCGATGTCCGTGGTCGCCGGCGCCACGTGCACCGGCGCGGCGACCCCGGCCAGTGCCCGCAGCAGCAGCGCCCGGCGGTCGCTCAGCCCCACGTCCAGCAGGGACTCCCCGTCCAGCGCGAGCAGGTCGAAGGCGACGAAGGAGGCCGGCGTCCGCTCGGCCAGCGTCCGCACCCGGGAGTCCGCCGGGTGGATGCGCTCGGTCAGCGCGTCGAAGTCCAGCCGCCCCTGACGTGCGATGACGATCTCCCCGTCCACCACGCACCGCTCGGGCAGCCGCTCCCGCACCGCCGTCACCAGCTCCGGGAAGTACCTGGTCAGCGGCTTGCCCGTGCGGCTGCCGAACTCGACCTCGGCGCCGTCCCGGAAGACGATCGCCCGGAACCCGTCCCACTTCGCCTCGTACTGCATCCCCGGCGGGATCGCCGCCACGGACTTGGCGAGCATCGGCTTCACGGGCGGCATCACGGGAAGATCCATGGCCCGATTCTGGCCGGTTCCGCCGACTACCGCCTGATATGCGAGCCGGGCGTCAGGGGCCTACCGTGGCTCGCATGGGCGAAGCGGTGGAACTGGAGACGGGCGGCCGGACCGTACGGCTGACCAGCCCGGACAAGGTCTTCTTCCCGGAGCGCGGCTACACCAAGCTCGACCTGGCCCGCTACTACCAGGCCGTCGCCCCCGGCATCCTGCGCGCGCTGCGCGAGCGGCCCACCACCCTGGAGCGCTACCCGGACGGCGTCGGCGGCGAGTGGTTCTACCAGAAACGCGCCCCCAAGGGCATGCCCGGCTGGATCCCCACCGCGCACATCTCCTTCCCCAGCGGACGCAGCGCCGACGAGATGTGCCCCACCGAGGAGGCCGCCGTGGTGTGGGCGGCCCAGTACGGCACGCTCACCTTCCACCCCTGGCCGGTCCGCCGCGCCGACGTCGACCACCCCGACGAACTCCGCATCGACCTCGACCCGCAGCCGGGCACCGACTACGACGACGCCGTCCGCGCCGCCCACGAACTGCGCGCCGTGCTCGATGAGTTCGGCGGGCTGCGCGGCTGGCCCAAGACCTCCGGCGGCCGGGGCCTGCACGTCTTCGTGCCGATCGAGCCGCGGTGGACGTTCACCCAGGTGCGCCGGGCCGCCATCGCCGCCGGACGCGAGCTGGAGCGGCGGATGCCGGACCGGGTCACCACCAAGTGGTGGAAGGAGGAACGCGGCGAGCGCATCTTCGTCGACTACAACCAGACCGCCCGGGACCGCACCATCGCCTCCGCCTACTCGGTGCGCCCCCGCCCGCACGCCCCCGTCTCCGCGCCCCTGCGCTGGGAGGAGGTCGGACCCGCCCACCCGGCCGACTTCGACCTGGTGA
Organism: Streptomyces griseoviridis; assembly: GCA_014649155.1. GTDB lineage: Bacteria > Actinomycetota > Actinomycetes > Streptomycetales > Streptomycetaceae > Streptomyces > Streptomyces griseoviridis. The sequence goes on from BMSM01000005.1 coordinate 58,009, forward strand.
CCATGCCGGCCCGGTTCGCCGAACTCGGCGACGTGCACGCCGGCATGGACGACCACGCCCACTCCCTCGACGCCCTGCTGGAACTGGCCGCCAAGGACGAACGCGACCACGGGCTGGGCGATCTGCCGTACCCGCCTGAGTACCCCAAGATGCCGGGGGAGCCCAGCCGGGTACAGCCGAGCCGCGCGAAGAAGCCCGCCCGGCCTACAGATCCATGATCCGCACGTCCCGGTACGACACCACGTCCGTCGTGCCGTGGACCTGGAGCCCGATGTACCCGGCCGCGTACCGCCGGCCGTCCGTGCCCGGGTCGTCCGCGCGCGGCGGGGAGAACTCCTGCCCGCCGGTGTTGTCGAACTCGTTGATGAGCACGCCGTTGCGGTAGACCGAGTAGTGCTGGTCGACCACCCGGATCTCGTAGTCGTTCCAGGTGCCCTTCTGGGTCACCCCGGCCCCGGCGAGCCCGACCCGGTCGAAGCCGTACACCGACCCGGTCTTGTACAGGTCCCCGGCGGGGCCGTCGAACTCCTGGATCTCATGGCCGTACTTGACGGCGACCCACTCCGGGCGCGGCTCCTCCGGGTGGCCGTGCACCCAGGGGAAGCGTACGAGGACACCGGAGTTGGCGTTGCCGGTGCCCGGGGCGTCGTCCCGCCACTGGAGCTTCAGCGAGAAGTCGCCGTAGGCGCGCTCCGGGAACCACAGCATGCCCATGCCGGGGGTGGTGGTCCCGGAGGTGATCGACCCGTCCCCGTTCGCCGTGAACGACCCGCCGCCGACCTGCTCCCACCGGGCCAGCGATCCGGCCGTGCCGTCCATGATCGTGCGGTAGCCCTCCGTCCGACCGGGCGTGCCGATGCCGGATTCGCGGGCGGCGGCGCGGACGGCCTCCAGCTCCCGCCGGTCGATGACGCCCTCGGTCCGCAGCCGGGCCGTCACCTCGCGCACGTGCTTCAGGAACAGGGCGTGCGAGGTCCACTCCCGCTCGTCCTCGATCAGTTCGTTGATCCGGCACCGGTTGTCCGTCACCCGGTTGGGGACGCCGGTGTCCACGGTGCCGACGATCACCGTGAGCCGTTCGTCGTACTCCGGGCAGGGCGGCGCCGGGACCCCGCCGCCCGCGACGACGGTGAAGCCCACGCTCAGCGCGGCGGAGACGTTGCCCGCCCGGTCGCTCGCCCGGTAGGCCACCGTGTGGCTGCCGGCCCGGTCGACGAGCACGGGCGCGGCGTAGGCCAGGTACGGGCCGCCGTCGAGCGCGTACTCGATGCCCGCGACGCCCGAGCCGCCCGCGTCGGTGGCGCTGACGGTCACCTTCGCGCCGCCGACGTACGCCCCGTTGGCGTTGCGCGCGCCCTCGACGGTCGCGCCGGTCACCGGCGCGGTGGTGTCCCGGGGCGGGGCGGCGGCCACCGTGAACGCCACCGACTTCTCCGGCGCGACGTTGCCCGCCTTGTCGGTGGCACGGTAGCGGACGGTGTGGGTGCCCACCTGATGGACCATCACCGGCTGGGTGTACGGCTGCCAGACGCCGTCCCCGACCGCGTACTCCACGCCGTTCACACCGGAACCGGTGTCGGAGGCGGAGACGGTGACGGTCGCCATGTCGAGGTACGCCCCGTCCGCGTTCCGCTCCCCGTCGACGGTCGCCGAGGTCTCGGGCGGGTCGGTGTCGTCGGTCGGCGCGGGCGCCACCGTGAACGCCACGCTCTTCTCGGCGGCGGCGTTGCCCGCCTTGTCGAAGGCGCGGTAGCGGACCGTGTGGTCACCGACCTCGTCGATCACGACCGGCGTGGTGTACGGCTGCCAGGCGCCGTCGGTGCCGAGCGCGTACTCGACCCGGTCGACGCCCGAACCGCCGGTGTCGGTCGCGGTGACCGACACGCTGGCCGAACCGACGTACTGTCCCTGCCCGTTCCGGGTGCCCGCCACCTCGGCCGCGGTCTCGGGGGCCGTGGTGTCGTCCCCGCCGTCGCCCTCGGTGACCACCAGGACGCCCTTCATCTCCCCGTGGCCCGGGATGGTGCAGTGGTACAGGTAGCGGCCGGGGGAGAGGGTGACCTCGGCGGTGTGCCGCCCGCCCTGCGCGTCGAAGGGGTTGGCCAGGACGTTGAGCTGCACATCGCTGTTGTACGCGGGGTCGGCGGTGGTGAACGTCAGCGTGTGGGGCATGCCCGTGGTGTTGCCGGTGGCCTCGCTGTTCTCGAAGACGATCGTCGCCGGACCGGCCACCGCCGTCCCGGGCGCCGAGGTGTACCGCGTGATGTCGTCGCCGGCGGTCCAGGTGAGGACCTGCTGCTCGGCGGCCGGCGCGGCCGGCCCGTCCCCGCCGGCGGCCGCGGCCGGCAGCCCCAGGACCAGGAGCAGACCGGCCAGCAGGGCGGCCCAGGTTCTCCGTCGTGTCACCGTGTCCCCCTCGCGAGCTGTCCGGCGGCCGGGGTCGGCCCGCCGCCCGTGTAGGTGACCCGCCACAGGGCCGACTTGGTGTCCGAGGTGAAGAAGCCGCGTCCGTAGTCCAGGACGTACAGCGCGCCGTCCGGACCGAACTTCCAGTCCATCAGGTTCTTGATCCCGCTGTCCCCGACCGGGACGATCTTCTTCAGGGACTCCGAGTGCACCGGCAGACCGCCGTCGCCCTGGGTCCTCGGGTCCATCAGCACCGCGTTACGCGGCTGCCCGTCGTCGTAGAAGTCGCCGACGAACCACTTGCCGTCCCAGTACGCCGGCCACTTGACCGCGCTGCCGTTCGCGGCGTCGTAGCGGTAGACCGGGCCGTTCATCGCGGCCTGCCCGCCGCCCGTGAGCCACGGCAGGAGGTAGGTGCCCTCCGCCTGCTCGTACGACGGCACCCCGGCCGCGTCGCGCGGGAAGTCGGGGCCGCCGCCCTGCGGGGAGTACCAGATGTTGTTGCCGGTGACCGGCGGCACGTTCACCAGGCCGTCGTTGTTCGGTGACTCGTTCTTCGGGTGGTCGCAGTCGTACCAGCCCAGCGGCTGTGCGGGGTCGGGCAGGTTGCGGTCCCGGTAGGGCTGCTTGTTGCCCATGCAGTACGGCCAGCCCCGGTTGCTCGCCCTCGTGATCACGGCGAAGGTGTCGTACTTGGCCGGGCCCCAGGTCGGGGAGGGCGCGGAGGCGTCCGGGCCGACCCAGCCCGCGTACAGGGTGTCGGTCGACTTGTCGACGGAGATGCGCGCCGGGTTGCGGACGCCCATGACGTAGATCTCGCCGCGTGTCTTGCCGCCGCCCTCGGCGGTCTCCTCGCCGGTGAAGAGGTTGCCCTCGGGCAGGGTGTACGTGCCGTCCGGCTCGGGGTGGATGCGGAGGATCTTGCCGTTGAGGTTGTTGGTGTTGCCGGCGGTGCGGCGCGCGTCGGCGAAGGAGACGCCCTTGAAGGCCGGCTCCGGGTTGTTGCCGGAGTAACCGCCGCTGAAGCCGCTGGAGTTGTTGTCACCGGTGGCGATGTACAGGTTGTCCTCGGAGTCCCAGGCCATGCCGCCGCCCGCGTGGCAGCAGCTGTGGATCTGCACCGGCCACTTCAGCAGCACCTTCTCGCTGCCGAGGTCCAGCTTGTTCGTCTCCCGGTCCAGGGTGAACCGGGAGACGCGCCGCTCGGCCATGTGGGTCGCGCGGTCGATCTCCGAATGCGGGGTGTAGTGCAGGTACACCCAGCCGTTCTCCTGGAAGCCGGGGTCGAGTTCGATGCCGAGCAGGCCCTCCTCGACCTTGACCAGCTCCTCGCCGCCGCCCTTGTTGCCGAAGACGGTCAGCTCCCCGGCCAGGGTGACCTGCCTCGTCGCGGGGTCGTAGACGTGGATCTGTCCCTGGCCCTTGCCGATGTCCGGGTCGTTCCAGTCGGTGACCACCGGCCGGGAGGCGTCGGCGCCGCCCCGGCCGATGTAGAGGACCCGGCCGTCGGGGGCGGTGACCAGGCCGTGCGGCTCCCCGATCTGGTCGTTCCGCCCCGGCTGATTGGGCCGGGTCAGCCGCTCCGCCGCGTAGTTGCCGGTGATGGTGGCCTTGCAGTCGGCCCGCACCAGCCGGGTCGTCCACAGCAGGGCGCCGCGCAGATGGGTGCGGAAGTCGGTCTCGTCCCAGGCGGAGACCGTGCCGCCCATGCCGGTGTAGAAGGAACGTCCGCCGTCGTAGTCCCGGCACCAGCTCACCGGGTGGTCCGCGCCGTTGGCGTTCTGCCCCGGCCGGTACGTCGACTCCCGCACCCGGGCGACCGTGTGCACCGCGCCGGACGGGTTGGTCTGCCAGTTCAGCCACTTGTCGGGGCGCTTCCACTGCGCCGGCAGGTCCTTGGTCGCCGGGTGCAGCCGGTCACCGACCTCCACGGTGGCCCGCTGGACGTCCGCGGGACCGCCGGCGGCCGGACGGGCGCCGATCAGACCGGTGAACCAGTCCGAGTACGGCTCCGCGCGGGCCGCGTCGTGCACGCCGACGAAACCGCCGCCGGCCTCCATGTACGTCTCCAGGCCCGCCTCCTGCTCCGGGTCCAGGACGTCGCCGCCGCCGGTCAGGAACACCACCGCGTTGAACCGGCCGAGCCGCTTCCCGTCGGTGAACACCGAGCCGTCGCCGGTCGCGGCGACGGTGAAGCGCTGGTCGGCGGGGCCGGTGAGCCCGATCCGCTCGATCGCCGCGATACCGGCGTTCACCAGTGGCGACTCCGCGCCGGCGGCGGCCGAGCCGTAGTAGATCAGGACCCGGACGTCGGCGCTGCCCGGCGGCGAGGTGATCGACATCGTTGTCAGCGGTGGCTCCGGCGCGGGGAGCGCGCCGGCCGCCGGTGCCGACAGCAGTCCGGCGGTCAGGAACCCGGCGGTCAGCGCCGCCGCCCTGGCCCGCCGTTTCCTCGCGGTGGCGCTGAATCCTCGTAAGCGCACGGGTCTGTGTGGTGTCGGGAACCGCACGTGGTCACCCACCCCTCCTCGGTCGCGGCAGCAGCGCCAAGGAAGCTAGACCTCTTTGCCCGGTCCGCCAATAGGTATCACCGGGATACGACGAACTTTGTCCTGAGTGTGGATAAACGACGGACTGGCCGGTACCGTCGCACAGGTCCCTCACAGCTACGATCCGTCAATCCCGTTACCCGATGGGGGAGTTCGGCATGGACAGACGCGGCTTCAACCGGCGGGTACTGATGGGCGGCGCGGCCGTCGCCACCTCGTTGGCGGTGGCACCCGAGTCCTCCGGCGCCCCCGCGCTCGCCGCCCCCGCACGGACGGCACCGGCCGGGGGAGCGGTCCGGCACCTCAGGCTCCACATGGAGCGGCTCGCCGACGGGCAGCTCGGCTACGGCCTGGTCAGGGGCGCGGCCACCGTCCCGGGGCCGCTGATCGAACTCAACGAGGGCGACACCCTCCACATCGAGGTCGAGAATACCCTCGACGTCGCGGCCAGCCTGCATGTGCACGGCCTGGACTACGAGATCTCCAGCGACGGCACCGCGCTCAGCAGGAGCGACGTCCCGCCCGGGGGCACCCGCACCTACACCTGGCGCACCCACCGCCCCGGCCGCCGCTCGGACGGCACCTGGCGGGCGGGCAGCGCGGGGTACTGGCACTACCACGACCACGTGGTCGGCACCGAGCACGGCACCGGCGGCATCCGGGCCGGCCTCTACGGCCCGGTGATCGTCCGCCGCGAGGGCGACGTCCTGCCGGACGCCACGCACACCGTCGTCTTCAACGACATGCTCATCAACAACCGGCCCGCGCACTCGGGCCCGGACTTCGAGGCCACGGTCGGCGACCGCGTCGAGTTCGTGAGCATCACGCACGGCGAGTACTACCACACCTTCCACCTGCACGGTCACCGCTGGGCCGACAACCGCACCGGCCTCCTCACCGGCCCCGACGACCCCAGCCGGGTCATCGACAACAAGATCTGCGGCCCCGCCGACTCCTTCGGCTTCCAGGTGATCGCCGGGGAGGGCGTGGGTGCCGGCGCGTGGATGTACCACTGCCATGTGCAGAGCCACTCCGACATGGGGATGGTCGGGCTGTTCCTGGTGAGGAAGGCGGACGGCACCGTTCCCGGCTACGACCCCCACGACCACGGCACCCACGACCACGGCGCCGGCGCCCAGGACTCCGGCGGGCACGACCACGGTCGTGACGGGTAGGACCACGGTTCCGACGGGCAGAACGCGCCCGTCTCCTCCTCGGCCCGCGGCTATCCTGATCCGCAGCCGCCGGGGAGGAGCCCACGTGACCGACACAGCGCCGCGTCCCACGCTGGAGGCGGTGGCCGCCCGCGCCGGGGTCTCCCGGGCCACCGTGTCCCGGGTGGTGAACGGTGCCGCGGGCGTCCGCGAGGCCCTCGCCGCCCGCGTCCGGCGCGCGGTCGAGGAACTCGGCTACGTGCCGAACCAGGCCGCCCGCTCCCTGGTGACCCGGCGCCACGACGCCGTCGCGGTCGTCGTCGCCGAACCCGAGGAACGGGTCTTCGCCGACCCCTTCTTCGCCCGCCAGATGCGCGGCATCGGCAAGGAGCTGACGGCCCACGACAACCAGCTCGTGCTGCTGCTCACCGAGGGACGCGAGGACCACGCCCGGGTCGCGCGCTACCTCGCGGGCGGACATGTCGACGGGGCGCTGGTCTTCTCCCTGCACCTCGACGACCCGCTGCCCGGCCTGGTCCGGCGGGCCGGCGTGCCGACCGTGTTCGGCGGGCGCCCCGGCTGGAGCGACGGCCGGGACGACGTGGTGTACGTGGACAGCGACAACCGCGGCGGCGCCCGGGACGCCGTGCGCCACCTCGCCGCCCTCGGCCGTGCCCGGATCGCGCACATCACCGGCCCGCTGGACCAGACCTCGGCCGCCGACCGGCTCGCCGGGTACCGGGACGTCGTGGGCGACGCCGGCCCCGCGCTGGTCGCCCGGGGCGACTTCACCCCGGGCGGCGGGGAGCGCGCGATGCGGGAACTGCTCGGCCGGTGCCCCCGCCTGGACGCCGTCTTCGCGGGCAACGACCTGACGGCGGCGGGCGCCCTGCGGGTGCTGCGCGCGCACGGGCGCCGGGTCCCCGAGGACGTGGCGGTGGTCGGCTTCGACGACATGCTGTCCGTCGCCGAGCAGACCGAGCCGCCGCTGACCACGGTCCGCCAGGACATCGAGGAGATGGGCCGGCTGATGGCCCGGCTGCTGCTCCGCGGCCTCGACCACGAGGCCGCCCGCCCCCGTGACCCCTCCGCCGCCGGCTCCGCTTCGCGTCCGTCGTCCGGCGTGGTCCTGCCGACGACGCTGGTCCGCCGCGCGTCGGCGTGAGCTGCGCGCACCGGCCGGGATCGGCTGTTCGCCGCGCCTGGGCGTGACGTGCGCGCATCCGCCGGACCCGGCCGGGTCAGTCCGTGCCGTCGGTGTGCGGGTCGGGGCGCAGTACCGCGAAGCGGGCGCCGTGCGGGTCGGCCAGCCGGGCGAGCCGGCCGGCCCCCGGGACGTCCGTGGCGGGCAGCCGCACCTCGCCACCCAGCTCCCGGACCCGGGCGGCCACCGCGTCCACGTCGTCCACCGCGATGTACGGCAGCCAGTGCGGCTCGCTCTCCACCGGGTCGCCGGCGAGCGGGACGAGACCCCCGAACACGCCCGCCTCACCCTCGCCCGCCGGCCCGACGCAGGTGTAGGTGCCGCCGGGGAAGGAGAGGGCGGAGGTCTCCAGACCCAGCACCGCGTGGTAGTGCGCGGCGGCGGCCGCGACGTCCGGCGTGTACAGCTCCGCCCAGCACAGCGCGCCCGTCTCCCCGGCCCGGTCGAGACCGCCGCGCCGCCCCGGCTGCCAGATCCCGTACGCCGCCCCCGCCCGGTCGGCGAGGACGGCGGTGACGCCCTCCTGAAGGACCGGCGTCGGCCCCACCAGGACCCGGCCGCGCGCCTGCTCGGCCGCGCGGACGGTCTCCCTGGCGTCGGGGGAGCGGAAGTAGACCGTCCAGGACGGCGGTCCCTGCTCCGGCGCGGCCCGCCGGCAGCCGGCCACGGTGGCGCCGTCCCGCTCGAAGAAGCCGAGGTCCCCGGCTCCGGCCGGCCGGAACTCCCAGCCGAACAGCGCGCCGTAGAAGGAGACGGCGGGACCGAGGTCGGGCGCGGCGACATCGGTCCAGTTCGGCGCGCCGGTGACGTATCGGGTGGTGAGCATCTTCGCCCTCCTCGCAAGGGGCCGTTGCCTGCTCCGCCGAGTCTCGCACCGGCCACCGGCGATCGCCGGGGCCGTGCCGCGCGCCGCCGTGCCTCCCGACGCCGAACGGGTGACCATCGGGGGCGGGACCCGCCCGCGGCCGGGCGTTGATCCGGCGTTGATCGAACGTTTTGCGCCGTCCGGCACGCTGCTGGCCATGCTCAACGACACCATCACCGCGCCGCCCCACCTCACCTGGCAGGAGGAGGCGTTGTGCGCGCAGACCGGGGGCGACTTCTTCTTCCCCGAGCCCGGCAGCTCCGTACGGGAGGCGAAGCGGATCTGCGGCCTGTGCCCGATCCGCTCGGCCTGCCTGGAGTTCGCCCTCAGCCACGACGAGCGCTTCGGCGTCTGGGGCGGACTGTCGGAGAAGGAACGGCTCGCCCTGCGGCGCACCGCGCCCTGACGCGGGCGGGTCAGCCGGCCGCGCGGGCCGCCATCCGCGCCTTGCGCGCCGCCAGCTTCTCGTCGAACTTCGCGGCCTCGGCGTCCAGCCCGCCCATGTACAGGCCCAGCTCCTCCTGCGCCTTGACGCCCTCCGGGCCCAGCCCGTCGATCTCCAGGACCTTCAGGTGGCGCAGCACGGGCTGGATCACGTCGTCGTGGTGGATGCGCAGGTTGTAGACCTCGCCGATGGCCATCTGCGCCGCCGCCCGCTCGAAGCCGGGCATGCCGTGTCCGGGCATCCGGAAGTTGACCACCACGTCCCGCACCGCCTGCATCGTCAGGTCGGGCGCGAGGTCGAACGCCGCCTTCAGCAGGTTGCGGTAGAAGACCATGTGCAGGTTCTCGTCGGTGGCGATGCGGGCCAGCATCCGGTCGCAGACCGGGTCGCCGGACTGGTGGCCGGTGTTGCGGTGCGAGATGCGGGTGGCCAGCTCCTGGAAGGCGACGTAGGCGACCGAGTGCAGCATCGAGTGGCGGTTGTCCGACTCGAAGCCCTCGCTCATGTGGGCCATCCGGAACTGCTCCAGCTGGTCCGGGTCGACGGCGCGCGAGGCGAGCAGGTAGTCCCGCATCACGATGCCGTGCCGGCCCTCCTCCGCCGTCCAGCGGTGCACCCACGTGCCCCAGGCGCCGTCACGGCCGAAGAGCGAGGCGATCTCGTGGTGGTAGCTGGGGAGGTTGTCCTCGGTGAGCAGGTTGACCACCAGGGCGATGCGGCCGATCTCGGTGACCTTCGACTGCCCCTTCTCCCAGGCTTCGCCGTCCTCGAAGAAACCGGGGAAGTTACGGCCGTCGGTCCACGGCACGTACTCGTGCGGCATCCAGTCCTTGGCGACCTTCAGGTGCCGGTTCAGCTCCTGCTCGACCACTTCTTCCAGCGCGTACAGCAGCCGTGCGTCGGTCCAGGCGGAGGGGCTGCCGAGATGTGCGGAAGTGAGCGTCACGAAAACTCCAGGGGGACGGGCGACGGATCTGCGGTCCGGCGAGCGGTGCCGGACCATACCTACGGCATCGTAGGCTACGACACCGTAGGTTACGTTGCCGTAGGTTAAGGGCGCCGTAAAGGCGCTGCTCAGAAAGGTCCGGAGCAGAGAAGAGGCCCCGGGAACGTCCGAGTTCCCAGGGCCGCACGAGGAAAGCCTCCCGGAGCGGCGCCGGTGGCGCGGACCCGGTCAGGCCGGTTCCGCGACCGCCTCCTCCGTCGTCTCCGTCAGCTCCCCCTCCGCCATCAGCAGCCAGCGGGTGATGCCCAGCGACTGGAGGAACGGCAGGTCGTGACCGGCCACGATCAGCGCCCCCTCGTAGGACTCCAGGGCCGTGGTGAGCTGCCGCACGCTCGCCATGTCCAGGTTGTTGGTCGGCTCGTCCAGCAGCAGCAACTGCGGCGCGGGCTCGGCCAGCATCAGCGCGGCCAGCGCCGCGCGGAACCGTTCCCCGCCGGAGAGCGTACCCGCCCGCTGGTCCGCCCGGGCGCCCCGGAACAGGAAGCGGGCGAGCCGGGCCCGGACCCGGTTGCCGGTGGCGTCCGGCGCGAACCGGGCCACGTTCTCGGCGACGGTCAGCTCGTCGTCGAGGACGTCGAGCCGCTGCGGCAGGAACCGCAGCGGCACGTGCGCCGTCGCCTCGCCGGACACCGGCGCCAGCTCCCCGGCGATGGTGCGCAGCAGCGTGGTCTTGCCCGCGCCGTTCCGCCCGACCAGCGCGATGCGCTCCGGTCCGTGCAGATCGAGACCGCCCGTCACCCGGGCGCCGTGGGCCAGTTCGAGATCGCGCAGGGTGAGCACCGACCGGCCCGGCGGGACGGCCGTGTACGGCAGGTCGACCCGGATCTCGTCGTCGTCCCGTACGGCGTCCACCGCGTCGCCGAGCCGTTCCCTGGCCTCCGCGAGCCGCTCCTCGTGCAGGATGCGGTGCTTGCCCGCGGACTCCTGGGCGGCGCGTCTGCGGGCGCCCATCACGATCTTCGGCTCGCGTTTCTGCTCGTACATCTTCTGGCCGTACCGCTTACGGCGGGCCAGCTTGACCTGGGCGTCGGCCAGTTCGCGCTGCTGCTTGCGCAGATCGGACTCGGCGGCCCGCACCATGCGCTCGGCCGCCTCCTGCTCGACGGCGAGGGCCTCCTCGTAGGCGGAGAAGTTGCCGCCGTACCAGACGATCTCGCCGCCGCCCGCGTCACCTTGTCCGGCGGGGCCGGTGCGGCGCAGGTCGGCGATCTGGTCGACCAGGTCGAGGAGTTCGCGGTCGTGACTGACCACGACGAGCACTCCAGACCAGGCGGCGACGGCCGCGTACAGCCGTCTGCGGGCGTACAGGTCGAGGTTGTTGGTCGGTTCGTCGAGCAGCAGGACGTCGGGCCGGCGCAGCAGCAGCGCGGCCAGCCGCAGCAGCACCGACTCACCGCCCGAGATCTCCCCGACGGTGCGGTCCAGGTCGATGTGGCCGAGGCCCAGCTCACCGAGGGTGGCGCGGGCGCGTTCCTCGACGTCCCAGTCGTCGCCGAGGGTCTCGAAGTGCTCCTCGGCGGCGTCGCCGGCCTCGATGGCGTGCAGCGCGGCCCGGCGCGCGGCGATGCCGAGCACCTCGTCGACGCGGAGCGCGGTGTCGAGGGTGACGTTCTGCGGCAGGTAGCCGGTCTCGCCGGCGACGCGGACGGTGCCGCCGGCAGGGGTGAGCCGGCCGGCGATGATCTTCAGCAGGGTCGACTTGCCCGCCCCGTTGACGCCGACGAGGCCGGTCCGGCCGGGGCCGAAGGCGACGTCGAGGTCCTGGAAGACGGGGGTGCCGTCGGGCCAGGCGAAGGAGAGGGCCGTACAGCTGATGGACAGGGGCATAAGGAGTGCCTTCGCGGTTGCGTGGTGCGGTCAGGGGCAAACGCGTATCGAGACACCTGCGGACGGCGACCGCGACGGAAGGGAGCCGGGAACCACGGAGGGGAGCCGGAAGCCTGGAAGGAGCCCGGAAACGGAAGAAGCCCTGCTGGTCGGGGACGGCTCGGACGCCGAGGTCGCACGCGGCGCACACACCTCATCGGTGTGACGCGGTGTCTCAGGACCTCAGACGAGCAACGTCCTTCTCCGATCGACGACAACAGGACCTGACCACCGTAGGAGAGGCCGGCGAAGCCTGTCAACGGCTTATCGGACGCCGGACCACGCCCCGCCCTGGAGGAGACCCCATGCCCCCGCCCCACGGTCCGCTCTCGCCGCCGGCCCGGCTCTGGCTGCTGGCGCAGGACACCGGCCGGCCCGCCGTCGAGGACGCGGCGCCCGCCCAGCGCCTGGTGCGGGCCGGGGCCCTCGCCGAACTCGTCCGGCTCGGGCTGCTCGTCGACGACGACGGCATCGTCACCCCCGCCGACCTGGACTCCCGTACCGGCGACGCGGTCCTCGACGGGCTGCTGGACCTGGTGCGCGAGTCACTGCCGCACGGCTGGCGGACCTGGGTCCGGCTGCGGGCGCGGCTCACCTCAGACGCCGCGCGGGAGCAGCTGGTCGTACGGGGCTGGCTGCGGGCGGAGCGCAAGCGGGTGTTCGGCGTCTTCCCGTCCGTCGACCACCGCCTGGCGTCACCCGAGCGGGTGGCGGCGCTGCGCGACGGGACCCGGCGGGTGCTGTACGGACCGGTGCCGGCCGAGGAGGTCGGTGAGCGGGACGCGGCCGTCGCGGCGCTGGCCGGCGCGGCCCGGCCGCGCGCCCTGACCGGCGGGGCGCGGCGAGCGCCGTCCGGGGAGCGGATCGACCGGCTGGCCGGACGCGCCGCCGGGCCGCCGGACGCGCCGCGGATCGTACGGGAGCTGTGCGCGGCCCTCGCCCCGGCCGCCACCGGCGCCGCGGCCCGTGTCTGACCGCCCGGCGCGGACGGCTCAGCGGGTGCCGCGCATCAGCTCCGCCAATTCGCGGTCCAGGTCGAGCTGGAGGTGCTCCAGGCCGACCGGCACCAGCTCACTGGTCGCCTGGAGGAAACGGCGCAGCTCGCCCGAGCGGACGTGGATCACCGCGGTGCCCTCGGTCGCGTGGAACTCCAGGACCGTGCGGTCGTAGCCGTACGGCCGCACCCGTACGTCGCCGTGGCCCTCGGCGTCGCGCAGGCCCGCGAGGAGCAGCTCCCGGGAGAAGGTCCAGCACACGTCCACGCCCTCCAGTGTGGCCGGGGCGGGGAAGGTCATGCGGACGGCGAACGGGTCACGGCGGTCGTAGTGGAGCGTCGCGGGAATGCTGGGCATACGGGGTGCGGCGGCGACGAGGCGCGCCTCGACGGGCTGCTCGATGACGATGGACAACGCCTTGCTCCCTCGGGACGGCGGGACGGCTGGCTGCGGGACGGACGGGCGGGCACTGAAGGAGACGTCGGAACGCGCCGCTCCGTGCACCTCTGAGGAGTGACCTCCGTCACCGCCTTCATGCACGGAAGTGATCCCGGGTGACTCGGCTCCCCCGCCGTCACCGAACACCCCCGCGCCCGCCCGCCGTCGCCTCCGTCCCGTGTGCCGCGCACCTGCCCCGGCGGCCCGCCGCCGGCCGGGCGTCGTAGGCTCGGGGCACCATGACGACGACCGTACCGATCCCCGACGGCTGGCCCGGGACCGAGGCGCGGGCCCGCGCGGTGCAGGAGGAGCTGCGGGCCCGGCTGGTGCGCGACGAGACCGGCCCGCCGCCCGGCACCGGGCACGTCACCGGGGTCGACGTCGCCTACGACGACGGACGGGACCTCGTCGCCGCGGCGGCCGTCGTCCTGGACGCGGCGACCCTCGGCGTCGTCGCCGAGGCCACGGCCGTCGGGCGGGTGGCCTTCCCGTACGTCCCCGGCCTGCTCGCCTTCCGCGAACTCCCGGCCGTCCTCGCCGCGCTGGAGGCCCTGCCCGTCCCGCCCGGCCTGGTGGTCTGCGACGGCTACGGACTCGCCCACCCGCGCCGCTTCGGCCTCGCCTGCCACCTGGGCGTCCTCACCGGCCTGCCCACGGTCGGCGTCGCCAAGAACCCCTTCGCCTTCACCTACGACGACCCGGCCGCGCCGCGCGGCAGTACGGCGCCGCTGCGCGCGGACGGCGAGGAGGTCGGGCGGGCCCTGCGCACCCGGGACGGGGTGAAGCCGGTCTTCGTCTCCGCCGGGCACCGCGTCACGCTGGACAACGCCTGCGCGCACGCCCTCGCGCTCACCCCCGCCTACCGCCTGCCGGAGACCACCCGCAGGGCGGACGCCTTGTGCCGGCGGGCCCTGCGGGAAGCGGGCGGGGCGGGCGCGGTCTCCGCGGCCGCCGGCGGCTCGGCGCGCTGACGGGGCCGGGACCGGCTCGGCGCGCCGTCGCGGTCAGGACCGGCTCGGCGCGCCGTCGCGGTCAGGACCGGCTCGGCGCGCCGTCGCGGTCAGGACCGGCTCGGCGCGCCGTCGCGGTCAGGGCCCCGGTCGCCGGGTCTCGTCGGACACCACCGTGTTGCGCGGCCGGACCGAGGCGCTCCACCTCCACCTCCACCCCCACCTGGTCGCCGGGCCGCGTTCCGTGCGCCGGGGCCGGCTCAGGCGGGCCGCGCGTCCGCCGGGGCGTCCTCCCCGGCCGGGTCCCGCAGCGGCGGGATGAACAGGGAGAGGACCAGTGCGCCGACGGTCACCAGCGCCCCGAACCAGAAGATCCAGGAGTAGCCGGTGTCCTGGTAGAAGGCCGTGCCGTCCACGACGGTGCTGTCCGCGGTGAGGACGGCGTAGGCGCCCGCGGTGAAGACCGCGCCGAACAGGCTGATCAGCATGTTGAGCATGCCGCTCCCCAGCCCCTGCTCCTCCGGGGACACCACGCCGACGACCAGGGCCGGGGCCGCGGCGACGACCACGCCGGCGCCGACGTTGGCGACACAGGAGGTGAGGACGAGTTCGAGTTCGTCGCCGTGGAAGAAGCCCACGAGGGTGTAGCCGGCCGCCATCACGGCCAGCCCCGCCCACCACACCGCGCGGGCGTCGAAGGTGCGCAGCCACCGGCTGATGAGCAGCCCCGTGCCGAACATCACCAGGTTCCAGCTCACGCTGACGACGGCGTTGTGGTGGGCGGTCCATCCCAGCCCCGCCGAGACACCGGGGATGCGCGGGTACAGGGCGAGCAGGACGGCGAGGCCGGGCAGGGTGAAGGCGACCGTCTGCGCCAGCCCTCCGGCGGTCAGCGCCAGCGTCACCGGACGGCGGCTGAGCACCCGCAGGTCGAGGATGGGGTGGGCACTGGCACGCTCCACGAAGAGGAACGCCGTCAGCGCCACCGCCCCTGCGGCCAGCCAGCCCAGGGTCCGCCCGTCCGACCAGCCCCAGCCCTGCCCCTGGCCGACCGCGTAGACCACGGCGGTCAGCCCGCCGCCCAGGACCAGACCGCCCAGCCAGTCGAAACCGCCCCCGGCGGTGTGCCGGGGCGTCTCCGGGACCAGCAGCGCGACCAGCGCGAACGCCACGGCGGTGGCGGCGGCCAGGAACCACAGGGCACCGCGGTAGCCCCAGTTGTCGATCAGCCAGCCCGCGAGGAACGGCGAGCCGACGGCGACCAGTCCGACGCTGCTGCCCATGACACCGCTGGCCTGCTTGACCAGCCGGGCGGGGAAGAGGTCCCTGACCGCGGCGAACGACAGCGCGCCGAACGGCCCGTAGCACCCGGCGACCGCCCGCCCCGCCAGCACGAGCCAGAACTCCCCGGCCAGGGCCGCCAGCAGCTCGCCGAGCGCGCCCAGGGCCGTCATCGCGAGCATGACGCGCCGCTTGCCGTAGAGGTCGCCCAGCTTGATCACGAACGGGGTGAGCAGCGTGGACACCAGGGTCAGCGTCAGTCCGAACCAGACCACCTGCGTGGTGTGGAAGGTCTGCGCGACGCCCGCGGTGGCGTTGGCGCCGAGGATGCCGCCCGCGGCCAGCAACTGGGTCGGCCAGGCGAGGGCGATCAGCAGCAGGACCAGGCGCGGGGTCCACCGCCCGTCCGCGCCGGAACGGGGTGCGAGGTCGACCGAGGGGCTTGATGACGTCGGTGTCATGCCAGCCCTCCTTTCACGGAGGTGCCGAGGGGATGTGACGGGCGCGGTGGGGGGTGACACGGAGGCACGGAGATGCGTGGCCGGTCCGGCACGTCGCTCACGGGGACGTGGCGGTGCGGCTGTCCGTCGTCGCGTGACGTCGATGATGACCCGAACACCTAGTGCTTGCTAGGTTTCTGGCTGGTGACGCACGTCACACGACCGGAGCGCGGACGGCCGCCCCGCCGGTACGGTTCTCCCATGGCGACACCCAGGGGGCCGCGCGGCCAGTACACGGCGGGCCGGGCGCGGCGTACGCAGATCCTCGAAGCGGCGCTGCTGCGCTTCGGCCGGGACGGCTACCGCAAGACCTCGCTGGCGCGCGTCGCCCGGGACGCCGAGATCACCGACGCCGGGCTGCTGCACCACTTCCGTGACAAGCAGCAGCTCCTGCTGTCGGTCGTGGAGTACTGGCACGAGCGCATGGACGTGCGCTGGGAGCGGGTCTCGGACTCGGTGCGGGACGCCTTCCGCTGCCATCTGGAGGACACCGCGGAGACGCTCGCCATGCCGGGCATGGTGGAGCTGGCCGTCACCCTCACCGTCGAGGCCGTCGCCCCGGACCATCCGGCCCACGGCCACTTCAGCACCTGGCAGGAGAAGGGTCTGCGGGAGCTGACCGACCGCCTGCGGGCCGGCAGCGCCAGTGGCGAACTCCGCGCCGGCCTGGACCACGAGGGCATCGCCCGCGAGTGCGTCGCCGTCGACCTGGGGCTCCAGCAGCAGTGGCTGGCCGGGGGCCGCTCCTTCGACCTCGTCGCCGTCATGCGCGGCCACCTCGACCGCCTGATGCGGAGCATCTCGGCCGACGGGCGGGGCCTCTAGCGGCCGGCCGGCCGCCCTCTCCGCGTGAGGCCGGATGCATGCTTGTCATGACCATGGCATGCGTCGGGCGTGCGGTGACGCACGCCACACCCATGAACACCTAGCCTTCACTAGGTTTGACCGCATGATCGTGGCCATGCACCACCACTGGACCGCCCGTGCCGTGGGCCCGCACCCCGCCGCACCCGCCCCCGCCGAGGGCGCCCGCCCCGCCGTGCTGCTGCGCGCCGAGTTCACCGCGCGGGCCCCCGTGCGCTCGGCCCGGCTCCTGGTCACGGCCCTCGGCGTGTACGAACTCGCACTCAACGGCGCGGTGGTGGGCGACCACGTCCTCGCCCCCGGCTGGACGAGTTACCGCCACCGCCACCGCTACCAGACCTTCGACGTCACCGGCCTGGTCCGCGAGGGCCGCAACGCCTGGGGCGCCCATCTGGCCGACGGCTGGTACCGGGGCCTGCTCGGCTTCAACGGCGGCACGCGCGACATCTACGGCGACCGCACCGGACTCCTCGCCGAACTGCGCGTCGAGTACGCCGACGGCTCCGCCGACACCGTCAGCACCGGGGACGACTGGCGCTGGAGCCCCGGCCCCGTCCTCGCCGCCGGCCTGTACGAGGGCGAGGAGTACGACGCCCGCCGAGAGCGGCCCCGGTTCAGCGAACCCGGTTTCGACGACTCGGCGTGGCGGCCGGTGGAGGTGCTGGAGTTCGACACCGCCGTGCTCTTCCCGGCCGACAGCCCGCCGGTGCGCCGCGTCGAGACGGTCCCGCCGGTCGCCGTGACCACCTCACCGACCGGCCGCACGATCCTCGACTTCGGGCAGAACCTCGTCGGCCGGCTCCGCATCCGCGTCCGCGGCGAGGCCGGCCGCACGGTCACCCTGCGCCACGCCGAGGTCCTGGAGGACGGCGACCTGTGCACCCGCCCCCTGCGGCACGCCCACGCCACCGACCGCTACACCCTGCGCGGCGACCCGGCGGGGGAGGAGTGGGAGCCCCGCTTCACCTTCCACGGCTTCCGCTACGCCGACGTTGACGGCTGGCCCGGAGAACTGCGCCCCGCCGACGTCACCGCCGTGGTCCTCCACAGCGACCTGCGCCGCACCGGCTGGTTCGCCTGCTCCGACCCCTCCCTGAACCGGCTGCACGAGAACGTGGTGCGGGGCATGCGCGGCAACTTCGTCGACGTCCCCACCGACTGCCCCCAGCGCGACGAGCGCCTCGGCTGGACCGGCGACGTCCAGGTCTTCGCCCCCACCGCCGCCTTCCTCTACGACGTCCAGGGCTTCCTGCGCTCCTGGCTGCGCGACCTGGCCGCCGACCAGCGCGCCGACGAACGGGGGGTGCCGCCGGTGTTCAGCCCCGACATCCCGGTCGTCACCCCGGTGCCGATCCCGCCCGGCAACCCGCCGATGGCCGGCTGGTGCGACGCGGCCGTCATCGTGCCCTGGGTGCTGTACGAGCGGTACGGCGACACCGGGGTGCTGCGCGAGCAGTACCCGTCGATGCGCGCCTGGGTCGACGCCGTCGACCGTATCGCCGGCCCCGGTCGGGTCTGGGGCGAGGGCTTCCAGTTCGGCGACTGGCTGGACCCGGCCGCCCCGGCGGACGACCCCGGCCGGTCGGCCACCTCCTCCACCCTGGTCGCCACCGCCTACTTCGCGCACTCCGCCCGGCTGCTGGCCCGCACCGCCGAGGTCCTGGGCGACGCGGAGGAGGCCACCCGCCGGCACGCCCTCGCCGACGCGGTCCGCGCCGCCTTCCGCGACCGCTTCCACACCGGCGGCGGCCGCCTCCGCGAGGAGACCCAGACCGCCTACGCCCTCGCGCTGTGCTTCGGGCTGCTGACGGACGACGCCGAACGCGCCGAGGCCGGCCGCCGGCTGGCCGGGCTGGTCGCCGCGGGCGGGCACCGCATCGGCACCGGGTTCCTCGGCACGCCCCTGGTGTGCGACGCGCTGACCGACACCGGGCACGTGGACACCGCGTACCGGCTGCTCACCCAGCGGGCCTGCCCGTCGTGGCTCTACCAGGTCGACATGGGCGCCACCACCGTGTGGGAGCGCTGGGACAGCATGCTGCCCGACGGCCGGGTCAACCCCGGCGAGATGACCTCCTTCAACCACTACGCCCTCGGCGCCGTCGCCGACTGGATGCACCGCACCGTCGCCGGACTGGCCCCGGCCGCGCCCGGCTACCGCACCCTGCTGGTCCGGCCCCGCCCCGGCGGCGGCCTCACCTGGGTCCGCGCCGAACTGGACACCCCGTACGGCCGCGCCGAGACGGGGTGGCGAACGGCGGACGGCCTGCTGCTCGTCGCCCTGCTCGTGCCGCCCGGCACCACCGCGCGGGTCGAACTGCCGGGCAGGCCCGCCGTGGAGGCCGGCCCCGGCCGGCATTCCTTCCAGGTCCCGTTCGACACGGCCCCGCGCTGACACCGCCGGATCACCGGCGACCCGGACCATCCGCACAAGGAGCACCGCATGACCCATCCCCGCCTGCCCGCCGACTTCCTGTGGGGCGTCGCCACCGCCGGACACCAGAACGAGGGCGACAACACCGCCGGCGACACCTGGTTCCTGGAACACACCACCCCCTCCCTCTTCCGCGAACCCAGCGGCCCGGCCTGCCGGGGCTACGAACACTGGGCGGCCGACCTCGACCTCGTCGCGGGCCTCGGCCTGAACGCGTTCCGCTTCTCCGTCGAGTGGGCCCGCGTCGAACCCGAACGCGGGACCGTCTCCGCCGAGGCGCTCGACCACTACGAGCGGATGGTCGACGGCTGCCTGGAGCGCGGCCTCGCGCCGGTCGTCACCTTCAGCCACTTCACCGCGCCCCACTGGTTCGCGGCGGCCGGCTCCTGGACCGCTGCCGACGCCCCGGCGCGCTTCGCCGAGCAGTGCGACCGGGTGACGGCCCGCTTCGGTGACCGGATCGCCTGCGCCGTCACCCTCAACGAGCCCAACCTGGAACAGCTGTTGCAGGCCGGCGCGAAACTCCCGCCCGAGGCCGAGCGGCTGAAGGAGGAGATGCTCGCCGCCGCGGCCCGCGCCGCCGGGAGCCCCGGCTACGGCAGCGCCAACGTCATCCCCGCCGGCCGGCAGGAGGAGTTCCAGGAGGCGTTCACCCGCGCCCACCGCGCCGCCCGCGAAGCCGTCAAGGCCCGCCGTGCCGACCTGCCGCTCGGGGTGTCCATCGCCCTGGCCGACGAGGTCGCGGTCCCCGGCGGCGAGGAGCGCCGGAACGCCAAACGGGCCGCCGTCTACGACCACTGGCTGCGCGAGGCACGCCACGACGACTTCATCGGCGTGCAGAACTACGAGCGGATCGTGCACGGCCCCGACGGCGAGGTACTGCCCGACGGCGAGCGCAACGGCATGGGCACCGTCATCGAACCCGCCTCCCTGGCCGGCGCGGTGCGCTACGCCCACGAGGTCGCCGGCGTGCCGGTCCTCGTCACCGAGCACGGCATCCAGACCGCCGACGACACCCAGCGCGCCACCTTCATCCCCGCCGCCGTCGACGCCCTCGCGGCCGAGATCGCCGCCGGGACCCCCGTCCTCGGCTACTGCCACTGGACCCTCATGGACAACTTCGAGTGGATCTTCGGCTACGGTGCCCAGCTCGGCCTGCACGAGGTCGACCGCACCACGTTCCGGCGCCGTCCGAAGCCGAGCGCGGCGGCCTACGCCGACGTGGTGCGCCGCTACCGCGACGGCCTGGCTCAAGGGCCGCGCACCTGAGTAGCCGTACGGATGCGCGGACCGCCGCCGGCCCGGCAGGCTGGCCCGCATGACGAACCGGCGCACCTCCCCGTACCCCGTCCGCCACCCCGCCCGCCCCGGCCACCGCCCGCCCGTCGGCCGGTCCGTGCGGGCGGGGATGCTCCTCGCCGCGCTCGCCGGACTGGCCTGGGCGGGCGGCATGGTCTGGACCGTCGTCGGCTGGACCCGCTGACACCGCCCGCCTCCCGGCGTGCCTGCCCGCGCCGCTCCCGGCCCCGCCGGAAGCCCCCTCACCGCCTCCCGGCCACCCGGAACCCGATCCCCGCCGCCCGCAGCCGCGCGGTCAGCGCGTCGCCCATCGCCGTCGCCGTCGTGACCTGCCCGGCCGTCTCCGGCAGGTCGTCCAGGGCCAGGCAGAGCGCCGACTCGGCGAACATCTTCGCCGTCTCGTCGTACCCGGGATCGCCGCCCGACACCTCGGTGAACACGCGCCGGCCCCCGCCCTCGCCCACGAACCGCACCCGGAACCAGCTCCGCGCGCGCCGCTCCTCGCTCGGCCCCTCCCCGGACCGCAGCAGACCGGCGAGGCGGCGCCGGACGGGCGGGACCTGGGCCGCCGTCACCAGCGCGCCCACCGCCGCGACCCCGCCCAGCGCGACCGGCAGGTGCCGCACGGCCGCGTAGTGCCGGTAGCGGAAGTCCGGGCCGTACCGCTCCAGGGCCGCCGCCGAGCGCCGCACCACACTCGCGTCGACGGTCGGCAGCGGCAGCGCCCACGCCCCCACCTCCCCGGCGAACCGCGGCGCCCCCAGCGGGGTCACCGCGCGGCGGCCCGCCGGCCGGGGTTCGGCGTTCCGCCGCTCCCGGGCCGCCGCCCACACCTGCCGCCCGCGCCCGAACTGACCCAGCGCGGAGGCGAACGTCCCGCCCGAGAACGCGGCGTCCACGGTCACGAAGCCGTCCACGGCCAGCGGCACGCCCTCGGGGAGCTGGCCGACGGTGAAGTGCGCGCCGAGATCGGCCGGCACCGAGTCGAAACCGCACGCGTGCACCAGCCGGGCGCCGGTCTCCCGCGCGCGCCGGTCGTGCCGGACGTACATCCGGTCCACGAACTCGGGCTCACCGGTCAGGTCGAGGTAGTCCGTGCCGGCCTCCGCGCAGGCGGCGACGAGCGGCTCCCCGTAGGCGACGTAGGGCCCCACCGTCGTGGCCAGCACCCGTGCCGACCGGGCCAGCCGGCGCACCGCGGCCGGATCGGACACGTCGGCCCGCAGCACCCCCGCCCCCGCCGCCCCGGGCAGCCGGTCCACCAGCCGCCGCAGCCGGTCCTCGTCGCGGCCGGCCACCGCCCAGCGCAGCCCGGCCGGCGCCCGCTCCGCCAGGTACCGGGCGGTCAGCCGCCCCACGAAGCCGGTCGCCCCGAAGAGCACGACGTCGTACGGGCGGTCACCGGCCCGGTCCGCGGTGCTCGTGGTGTCGCTGGTGCTCATGGCATCCGTCCGTCCGTCGTCGCGCGTCCTGCCGGGCCCCGGCGGCCGCGCAGGGCGCGCCGCCGCCGGGGCCCGAGGCTAGCGTGGGGAGCACGGACGGGTGAAGCTTGGCCAAGCGCTTGCTCATATCCGGCGCGTCCCGGCCCTTGTGCGGACCGGCCCATCTTCCTAACATCATTGGTGTTACATCGTTGCTGTCACAGACTGGGGAACCGATGACCACGGCGACGACGCCCTCGCACGGCCCGCTCACCGGCGTGCGCGTGGTCGAGCTGGCCGGGATCGGCCCCGGCCCGTTCGCCGCGATGCTCCTCGCCGACCTGGGTGCCGACGTCGTCCGGGTCGACCGCCCCGGCGGCCCCGGCCTCGCCCTCGACCCGGCGTACGACATCACCCACCGCAACAAGCGCGCGGTGACCGTCGACCTCAAGGCGCCCGGCGGACCCGCCCGCGTCCTCGGCCTCGCCGCCCGCGCCGACGTGCTGATCGAGGGCTACCGCCCCGGCGTCGCCGAGCGCCTCGGCATCGGACCCGAGCCCTGCCACGCCCGCAACCCCCGCCTGGTCTACGGCCGGATGACCGGCTGGGGCCAGGACGGCCCCCTCGCGCCGCGCGCCGGGCACGACATCGGGTACATCGCCGTCACCGGCGCGCTCGGCCTGATCGGCGCCCCCGGCACCCCGCCCGCCGTCCCCGCCAACCTCCTCGGCGACTACGCGGGCGGCTCCCTCTACCTGGTCGTCGGCGTCCTGGCCGCCCTGCACCACGCCCGCGCCACCGGCACCGGGCAGGTCGTGGACGCCGCGATCGTCGACGGCACCGCCCACCTCACCGCGATGATCCACGGCATGCTCGCCGCCGGCGCCTGGCAGGACCGGCGCG
Organism: Streptomyces griseoviridis; assembly: GCA_014649155.1. Classification (GTDB taxonomy): domain Bacteria; phylum Actinomycetota; class Actinomycetes; order Streptomycetales; family Streptomycetaceae; genus Streptomyces; species Streptomyces griseoviridis. Next base: position 80,589 of record BMSM01000005.1, read on the forward strand.
GCGCGAACCTCCTGGACGGCGGCTGCCCCTTCTACGGCACCTACGAGACCTCCGACGGCCGGTACATGGCCGTCGGCGCCCTGGAGCAGCGCTTCTACGAGGAGTTCATGGCGCTCCTCGGCCTCCCCGACCACGCCCGGGACCGCGACGACCCCGCCCGCTGGGACGACCTGCGCGCCACCGTCGCCGCCCGGTTCCGCACCCGTACCCGGGAGGAGTGGACGGCCGTCTTCGCCGACTCGGACGCCTGCGTCGCCCCCGTCCTCGGCCTGCGCGAGGCCCCGCACCACCCGCACCTCGCCGCCCGCGCTACCTTCACCGACCACGGCGGCCTCACCCAGCCCGCCCCCGCGCCCCGTTTCTCCGCGACCCCGGCCACCGTCCGCACCGCCCCCGCCGGGCCGGACGCCGGCACCGACGCCGAGGCCGTGATCCGCGCGTGGGACACCCCCGGACCGCACCCGACCCACCCTCACCGAAAGGCCGGCCAGTGACCAGCGAAGCGTATGTGTACGACGCGATCCGCACCCCCCGCGGACGCGGCAAGGCCAACGGCGCCCTGCACGGCACCAAGCCCATCGACCTGGTCGTCGGGCTCATCCACGAGATCCGCGCCCGCTTCCCCGGCCTCGACCCGGCCGCCGTCGACGACATCGTGCTCGGCGTGGTCGGCCCGGTCGGCGACCAGGGCTCCGACATCGCCCGCACCGCGGCGATCGCCGCCGGCCTGCCGGACACGGTGGCCGGCGTCCAGGAGAACCGCTTCTGCGCCTCGGGTCTGGAGGCCGTCAACCTGGCCGCCGCCAAGATCCGCTCCGGCTGGGAGGACCTGGTCCTCGCGGGCGGCGTGGAGTCCATGTCCCGGGTGCCGATGGGCTCGGACGGCGGCGCGTGGGCCAACGACCCGATGACCAACTTCGACACCGGCTTCGTACCGCAGGGCATCGGCGCCGACCTGATCGCCACCATCGAGGGCTTCTCCCGGCGGGACGTGGACGAGTACGCCGCCCTCTCCCAGGAGCGGGCCGCCGCGGCCTGGAAGGACGGCCGCTTCGACCGGTCCGTCGTGCCGGTGCGGGACCGCGCCGGCCTCACCGTCCTCGACCGCGACGAGCACCTGAGGCCCGGCACCACCGCCGACTCCCTGGCCCGGCTGAAGCCGTCCTTCGCGGACATCGGGGAACTGGGCGGCTTCGACGCCGTCGCGCTGCAGAAGTACCACTGGGTGGAGAAGATCGACCACGTCCACCACGCCGGCAACTCCTCCGGCATCGTCGACGGCGCCGCCCTGGTCGCCATCGGCTCCCGGGAGACCGGCGAGCGCTTCGGCCTCACCCCGCGCGCCCGGATCGTCTCCGCCGCCGTCTCCGGCTCGGAACCCACCATCATGCTCACCGGCCCGGCGCCGGCCGCCCGCAAGGCGCTCGCCAAGGCCGGCCTGACCATCGAGGACATCGATCTGGTCGAGATCAACGAGGCGTTCGCGGCGGTCGTCCTGCGGTTCGTGAAGGACATGGGTCTGTCGCTGGACAAGGTCAACGTCAACGGCGGCGCCATCGCGCTCGGCCACCCGCTCGGCGCCACCGGCGCCATCATCCTCGGCACCCTCGTGGACGAACTGGAACGCCAGGACAAGCGGTACGGCCTCGCCACCCTCTGTGTGGGCGGCGGCATGGGCATCGCCACCATCGTCGAGCGCGTCTGACCCCCTCCCGACGGATCAACGACGGATCACCTGGAGCACACCTCATGAGCACCGAGTCCACCACCATCCGCTGGGAACAGGACCGCACCGGCGTCGTCACCCTCGTCCTGGACGACCCGAACCAGTCCGCCAACACCATGAACCAGGCGTTCGGCCGGTCCCTCGCCGCCGTCACCGACCGCCTGGAGGCCGAGAAGGACACCGTCCGGGGCGTCATCATCACCTCCGCGAAGAAGACCTTCTTCGCCGGCGGCGACCTGCGCGACCTCATCCGGGTCACCCCCGACACCGCCCAGGACGCCTTCGACGCGGGCCTGGGCATCAAGCGGAACCTGCGCCGCATCGAGACCCTCGGCAAGCCCGTCGTCGCCGCCATCAACGGCGCCGCCCTCGGCGGCGGTTACGAGATCGCCCTCGCCTGCCACCACCGCGTCGCCCTCGACGCCCCCGGTTCCAAGATCGGCCTGCCCGAGGTCACCCTCGGCCTGCTCCCCGGCGGCGGCGGCGTCGTCCGCACCGTCCGCCTGCTCGGCATCACCGACGCGCTGCTGAAGGTCCTGCTCCAGGGCACCCAGTACGCCCCGCGCCGGGCGGCGGAGAACGGACTGGTGCACGAGGTCGCCGAGACCCCCGAGGACCTGCTGGCCAAGGCCCGCGCCTTCATCGACGCGCACCCCGAGTCCGCACAGCCCTGGGACCGGCCCGGCTACCGCATCCCCGGCGGCACCCCCAGCCACCCCAGGTTCGCCGCCAACCTGCCCGCCTTCCCGGCCAACCTGCGCAAGCAGACCAACGGCGCCCCCTACCCGGCGCCGCGCAACATCATGGCCGCCGCCGTCGAGGGCGCCCAGGTCGACTTCGAGACCGCCCAGGTCATCGAGGCCCGCTACTTCGTGGACCTGGCCGTCGGCCAGACCGCCAAGAACATGATCCAGGCGTTCTTCTTCGACCTCCAGGCCGTCAACTCCGGTGCCAACCGCCCGGACGGCATCGAGCCGCGCCAGGTCCGCAAGGTCGCCGTCCTCGGCGCCGGGATGATGGGCGCCGGCATCGCCTACTCCTGCGCCCGCGCGGGCATCGACGTCGTCCTCAAGGACGTCTCCCTGGAGGCCGCGCTCAAGGGCAAGGGCTACTCCGAGAAGCTCTGCGCCAAGGCCGTCGCCAAGGGCCGCACCAGCCAGGAGAAGGCCGACGCGCTGCTCGCCCGGATCACGCCGACCGCCGAGGCCGCCGACCTCGCCGGCTGCGACGCGGTGATCGAGGCCGTCTTCGAGGACACCTCGCTCAAGCACAAGGTCTTCCAGGAGATCGAGCACGTCGTCGCCCCCGACGCGCTGCTCTGCTCCAACACCTCCACCCTGCCCATCACGGTCCTCGCCGAGGGCGTCGAGCGGCAGGCCGACTTCATCGGGCTGCACTTCTTCTCGCCCGTCGACAAGATGCCGCTGGTCGAGATCATCAAGGGCGGGCGGACCGGCGACGAGGCCCTCGCCCGCGCCTTCGACCTGGTCCGGCAGATCAAGAAGACGCCGATCGTCGTCAACGACAGCCGCGGCTTCTTCACCTCCCGGGTGATCGGCCACTTCATCAACGAGGGCGTCGCCATGGTCGGCGAGGGCATCGAGCCCGCGTCGGTGGAGCAGGCCGCCGCCCAGGCCGGCTACCCCGCCAAGGTGCTCTCCCTCATGGACGAGCTGACCCTGACCCTGCCCCGCAAGATCCGCGAGGAGACCAGGCGGGCCGTCGAGGAGGCCGGCGGCACCTGGACCCCGCACCCCGCCGACACGGTCGTCGACCGCATGGTGGACGAGTTCGGACGCCCCGGCCGCAGCGGCGGCGCCGGCTTCTACGAGTACGGCGAGGACGGCCGCCGCGCCGGCCTCTGGCCCGGCCTGCGCGAGCACTTCACCGAGCCCGGGTACGAGATCCCGTTCCGGGACATGCAGGAGCGGATGCTGTTCTCCGAGGCACTGGACACCGTCCGCCTCCTGGAGGAGGGCGTGCTGACCTCCGTCGCCGACGCCAACATCGGCTCGATCTTCGGCATCGGCTTCCCCGGCTGGACCGGCGGCGTCCTCCAGTACATCAACGGCTACGAGGGCGGCCTGCCCGGCTTCACCGCCCGCGCCCGCGAACTGGCCGAGCGCTACGGCGACCGGTTCACGCCGCCCGCGCTGCTGGTGGAGAAGGCCGAGAAGGGCGAGGTCTTCACCGACGCCCGCTGAGCGGCCGACGCGCAGCGCCCGGCCGGCCCGCCCGGCCGGCCGGGCCTCAGCCCTGCGCCGCCCCCGTCGTTCCCGCGGTCCCCGTCGCTCCGGCCGTCCCCGTCCCCGCCGCCCCGTCCGCGGACGCCCGGTCGAGCCACACCCCCAGCTCCTCCTTCAGCGACCGCTGGAACGCCGTCAGCAGTGCCTGCACCACCAGCGGCTGCATGTCCGCCGACAGCGACCGCACATCCCGCGCGTCCCGCTGCGCCGTCTCGCCGCGCAGCAGCTCCGACAGCTCACGGGCGGCCTGCCGGGAGTGCCCGAGCAGCACCTCCCGGGCGGCGACGATCGACTCCTGTGACAGCGGCATGTCCAGCAGCCGCACCCCCAGCCGGAACAGGGCGAGATCCACCCGGTGGGCGTCACCGTCACCGGAGCGGATCACTCCCATCGCGGCCAGCCGTTCGATGTCGTCGTCGTCCAGGGCCCGCCCGGCCCGCCGCACCAGCTCCTCCCGGCCGACGGTCTCCACGGCGTCCGGCGCCCAGGTGGAGACCACCGCCCGGTGGACGGCCAGGTCCCGGGCGCTCACGTCCGGCGGCAGCCGCTCCAGGTAGCGTTCGATGGCCGCCAGCGTCATGCCCTGCTGCTGGAGCTCCTCGATCAGCTCCAGCCGCGCCAGGTGCTCCCGGCCGTAGCGCCCCACCCGGCGCGGACCGATCACCGGCGGCGGCAGCAGCCCCCGGGTGCCGTAGAAGCGGACCGTGCGCACCGTGAGCCCGGCCCGCGCGGCCAGTTCGTCGACCGTCAGGGCCGGCTCCCCGGCCCCCTCGTCGCCTGCGGCACGTCCCTGCGGCTGATCGGTGTCGGTCGTCATGTGCAGCAGTATCGCTGTCTCACCACTACTGTGAAACCCGGACAGCACACCCGGCCGCCCGTGTGGACGGCCCGCGTGGATCGTGTGAGAAGTCACGCGCTGTGACACCGGCCACCGCATGGGACGCCTGTGACGTGGGAAGGTGCTGTTCTGGCCTGTACCCCGACCCGGTGGTGCAGGCCGTGTCACGTACGGACGTCCCGGGCGCAGCACGCCCGGGCGCACCAGGAAGTGGTACCACCCGTGAGCAAGGACGCCGTGGACACGGCACAGGCCGCCGACCATCCCCAGGCGGCCGGGACGCCCGCGGACGCGGGCGACGCCGGTTACAGCAAGGACCTCAAGGCCCGCCACATCAACATGATCGCCATCGGCGGGGCCATCGGCACCGGCCTCTTCCTCGGCGCCGGCGGACGCCTGCGCGACGCCGGACCGGCGCTCGCCCTGGCCTACCTGGTCTGCGGGATCTTCGCCTTCTTCGTCGTCCGGGCCCTCGGCGAGCTGGTACTGCACCGGCCCTCGTCCGGTTCCTTCGTGTCGTACGCGCGCGAGTTCCTCGGCGAGAAGGGCGCGTACGTCGCCGGCTGGATGTACTTCCTGAACTGGTCGACCACCGGGATCGCCGACATCACCGCGATCGCGCTGTACACGCACTACTGGAGCATGTTCACCAGCATCCCGCAGTGGGTGCTGGCGCTGATCGCCCTCGCCGTGGTGCTGGCGGTGAACCTGATCTCGGTGAAGATCTTCGGCGAGCTGGAGTTCTGGTTCGCGATCGTCAAGGTCGCCACCCTCGTCGCCTTCATGCTCATCGGCATCTTCCTGCTGGCCACCCGGCACGAGGTGGGCGGCTACACCCCGGGCACCGGCATGATCACCGACCACGGCGGCTTCCTCCCGCACGGCGTGATGCCGGTCGTGCTCGTCATGCAGGGCGTGATCTTCGCGTACGCCGCGCTGGAACTGGTCGGCGTCGCCGCCGGCGAGACCGCCGAGCCGCACAAGGTCGTCCCGCGCGCGGTGAACTCCATCATGTGGCGCGTCGCCGTCTTCTACGTCGGTTCCGTCGTCCTGCTGGCCCTGCTGCTGCCCGGCTCGCTCTACTCGGGCGCCGAGAGCCCGTTCGTCACCGTGCTGTCCAAGGTCGGCGTCCCGGCCGCGGGCGACGTGATGAACCTGGTCGTCCTCACCGCCGCGATGTCGTCCCTGAACTCCGGCCTGTACTCCACCGGCCGCATCCTGCGCTCGATGGCGACGGCCGGTTCCGCCCCGAAGTTCACCGCCGTGATGAGCCGCACCCAGGTGCCCTACGGCGGCATCCTGCTGACCTGCGGGGTGTGCGTGCTCGGCGTGGGCCTGAACTACCTGGTGCCCGCCGATGCCTTCGAGATCGTGCTGAACGTCGCCTCCCTCGGCATCATCAGCACCTGGGTGATCATCATGCTCTGCCACCTGGTCTTCGTGCGGCGCGCGAAGGACGGCCTGGTCACCCGGCCGCACTTCCGGCTCCCCGGCAGCCCCGTCACGGAGATCGCCACCATCGCCTTCCTGCTGGCCTGCCTCGGCATGATGTGGAACGACGAGGAGGTCGGCCGCAGGACCCTCCTCCTCGTCCCGGTCCTCGCCGTGATGCTCGTCGCCGGCTGGTTCGGCGTCCGCCGCCGCGTCCGCGAGAACGCGGCGCCCTCGGCGAAGTAGGACCGGGCACGGGGCCGGCCGCCCCGCGTCCCCTCAGGCCTCGCGTCCCGCCGAGTCGAGGAGGCGGCCGGCGAGGTCCGTCACCAGGCCGCGCAGGGCCGCCGGGCGTTCGACGACGAAGGGCAGGTCCAGGGAGGCGAGTACGCCGGGCAGCCAGTCGAGCCGTTCCACCCGCAGCGTGACCCGGTGCCAGCGTCCCGCCTCCGCGTCGTCGCCGTCCGCCGGCGGCAGCTCCGTCACCACCGCCACGGACGGCGGCAGCCCGGCGTGGATGCGCTCCGCCGTGCCCCGCACCCGCAGGGACACCTCGTGCCGGTACGGCGCCGTGGCGAGCGAGGTGAGCAGCCGCCGCGCCGGGTCCGGCCCGGCGGGCGGGGTGAACGACCCGGGCAGCACCCGTGCCCGGTCCATCCGGTCCAGCCGGAACACGCGCTCCTCACCGGTCGCCGGCTCGGTCGCCGTCAGATACAGCCGCCCCGCGTGGGCGACGAGCCCGTGCGGGTGCAGCGTGCGCTCCCCGCTCCGGCCGTCGGCCGAGGTGTACCGCACGGTGACCGGCCGGTGGTGGGCGACCGCGTCGGCGCACGCGAGCAGCACCGCGGCGTCCGGGGCCGGCGTCCCGCCGGGCGGCGCGGTGAAGGCGAGGGAGCCGAGCAGCGCGTCGAGTCGCAGCCGGGTCCGCTCGGGCAGCACCCGCCGGATCTTCGCCGCCGCCGTCTCGCCCGCCGTCGCCGTGACCCCCGCCGGCCCGGCCCGTCGCCCGGCGGCAAGACCGAGCAGCACGGCGAGCGCCTCCTCGTCCGTCAGCATCAGCGGCGGCATCCGGTACCCCGGAGCCAGCCGGTAGCCGCCGTAGCGCCCCCGCACCGACTCCACCGGCACGTCGAGGTCGAGGAGGTGGCCGGCGTAGCGCCGCACGGTGCGTTCGTCGACGCCGAGCCGGCCGGCGAGTTCCGGCACGGTCCGGACGCCACCGGACTGGAGGAGTTCCAGCAGGGCCAGCACACGGGCGAGAGGACGGGGCATGCCGGAAAGTCTCCCGCACATACCGGGCGGGTTCCGCCCGGTATGCGTCCTAGCCTCGGCGGTGCACGACCAGAACGCCCCGCCGACCAAGGGAGCCCCCATGGACTTCGTCTCCGTCCGCGTCATCACGGACGACCTCGCCCGCCTCGTCGCCTTCTACGAGAAGGCCACCGGCATCCCCGCCGACCGGGTGACGGAGGACTTCGCCGAGCTGCGCACGCCCACGGCCACCCTCGCCCTCGGCAGCACCCGGACGGTCCCGCTGTTCGCCCCCGGCTCCGCCCGTCCGGCGGACAACCACAGTGTGATCATCGAGTTCCGCGTCGACGACGTGGACCGCGTCCACGAGAACCTCGCCGGCACGGGGACGGAGTTCGTCAGGGAACCCACCACCATGCCCTGGGGCAACCGCGCCCTGCTGCTGCGCGACCCCGACGGGAACCTCGTCAACTTCTTCACCCCCGTCACCCCGGCCGCGCAGGAGCGCCTCGCCCGCTGACCGCCCCCGGCCGGCGGGGCGGGCGGTCCGCCAGGTGTGGTGGCGGCGTACGCAGGGAACACCTGTTGCCCCACCCGCACGGCGAAAGGTGCCGCTCGTGACGCGTGACCCCGACGACGACGCCCCGGCCCACGGCACGGACCCCCACCCGAAGGGCGCGCTGCCGGGCTCGGAGGCGGGTCTCGCCGGGCCGGACCGGCCCCGCACCGACCGCGTCGTCTTCGGCGTCACCGCCGTACTCACCCTGGCCTTCGTGGTCTGGGGCGCCGCCGCCACCGACTCCCTGGAGGACGTCTCCAGCGACCTGCTCGGCGGTCTGATGCACCACGGCGGCTGGGCGTTCGTCCTGGCCGCCTCGGGCTTCGTCGTCTTCGCCCTCTGGCTGGCGATCAGCCGCTACGGACGCATCCATCTGGGTGCTGAGGGTGAGAAGCCCGAGTTCCGCACGGTCTCCTGGGTCGCCATGATGTTCAGCGCCGGCATGGGCATCGGCCTGATGTTCTACGGCGTCGGCGAACCGCTGTCGCACTACACGACGGCCCCGCCGGGCACCGACCCGGCCGACCCCGGCGACCGCAGGGCGACGGCCATGGCCACCACCCTCTTCCACTGGACGCTGCACCCGTGGGCGATCTACGCGGTGGTGGGCCTCGGCATCGCCTACAGCACCTTCCGCAGGCGCCGCCGGCAGACCATCAGCGCCGTGTTCACCCCGCTCATCGGGGAGCGGAACGCGAGCGGCGGCGTCGGCCGGTTCATCGACATCCTCGCGATCGTCGCGACCGTCTTCGGCTCCGCCGCCTCCCTCGGCCTCGGCGCCCTCCAGATCGGCTCCGGCGTCCAGGAACTGGACTGGCTGGACGAGGTGAGCACCGGGCTGCTGGTCACGGTCATCGCGGTGCTCACCGTGGCGTTCGTCGCGTCCGCCGTCTCGGGCGTGGAGAAGGGAATCCAGTGGCTGTCCAACATCAACATGGTGCTGGCGCTGCTCCTCGCCCTGTTCGTCTTCGTCGCCGGCCCCACGGTCATCGTGCTGGACCTGCTGCCGACCTCGGTCTTCTCCTACCTGGGCGACCTCCCCGGTCTCGCCGCCCGCACGGAGGCCTCCGGCGGTGCGGGCGTCGCCGACTGGCTGGCGAGCTGGACCGTCTTCTACTGGGCCTGGTGGATCTCGTGGACGCCGTTCGTCGGCATGTTCATCGCCCGGATCAGCCGGGGCCGGACGATCCGGCAGTTCGTCGGCGGGGTCATCCTCGTGCCCAGCGCGGTCAGCCTGGTCTGGTTCGCGATCTTCGGCGGCTCCGCGATGAGGCTCCAGGAGCAGGGCCGGCTGGGGGAGGAGACCACCCCCGAGGGGCAGCTCTTCGGCGTGCTCCAGGAGTTTCCCGCCGCCACCGTCACCAGCCTCCTGGTGATGATCCTGGTCGGTATCTTCTTCGTGTCCGGTGCCGACGCCGCGTCGATCGTGATGGGCACGCTCTCCCAGCGCGGCGCGCTCGAACCGAACCGCCTGGTCGTCATCTTCTGGGGCGTGGTCACCGGCGCCGTCGCCGCCGTCATGCTGCTGGTCGGCAGCGGGCAGGGCGACGCGCTGACCGGTCTGCAGAACCTCACGATCCTCGCGGCGGCCCCGTTCGTCGTCGTGATGATCCTCATGTGCGTCGCCCTCCTGCGCGACCTGCGCCGGGACCCGCTCATCGTGCGCGGCGAGATGGGCTCCGAGGCGGTGGAGATGGCCGTGGTCGAGGGCCACCGCCGCTACGACGGCGAGTTCGAGATCCGCGTCGGCCCCGGCCGGGGCCCGGAGACGGAAGGCGACCCCATCGGCCGACACGACTGACCCCGGGCCCGTCACCCCTGCCTGAGCCGGCCAGGCCCCCCTTCGCACCCGCCGGCCCCTCACCCGCCAGCCAGCCGCGCGGCGTCCCGCGCGCACCCCCAGGCCACCGTGACGCCCGCGCCGCCGTGGCCGTAGTTGTGCACCAGCAGCCGCCCGTCCGGCAGGACCTCCCGCTCCAGCCGCACCGTGTCCCGTGCGGGCCGCAGCCCCACCCGGTGCTCCAGGACCCGCGCCCCCGCTATCTCCGGTCGCAGCGCGGCGCACCGCCGCACGATCGCCGCCGCCACCACCGGGTCCGGCTCCACCGACCAGGCGTCCTCCTCCGCCGTGCCGCCCAGCACCAGCCGTCCCGCGTGCGGGAAGACGTACGCCAGCTCCCCGGAGTCCGGATCGGTGGACACCGTCCAGGTCCGGACGCCTGGGTTCGCCACGACCACCAGCTGCCCCCGTACCGGCCGCACCGACGCGTCCGGCACCAGCGTCCGCGCCCCCAGCCCCGCGCAGTTGACCACCACCGGCGCCCGGACCTCCGCGAGCCGGGTCACCGCCCGCGTCTCGACCGTCCCGCCCGCCGCCCGCAACCGCGCGCACAGATACGGCAGATGAACCGACATGTCGATGAGCGGGAGGCGGACCCACAGCCCCGGCCGCGGATGCTCCCGGGCCGTCGCCGCCCGCAGCCCCGGCAGCCGCTCCGCCGCCCACCCGTCGACCTCGTCCCGCCCCGTCTCGCCGAGCACCCCCTCGGCCATCCGCACACCGGCCGGCTCGCCCCGGGCCGCCAGCCCCTCGTACACGTCCAGGGAGCGCAGCGCCCACGCGCGCGCCGCCGCGGCCGGCGCGATCCGGTACGGCCACCACAGCGCCCCCGCCACCGCCGAGGTGGTCCGCTCGACCGGCTCCCGTGTCCACACCCGCACCCGGGCACCGCGTTCGGCCAGGACGACAGCGGTCGTCAGCCCTGTCACCCCGGCGCCGACCACGACGACGTCGCCATCCAGTTCGGAGTCCATCCGCGGACCGTAGCGGAAGCCGGCCCCGCCGCGGGGGCCTCGTGCCCGCACCGGGAACGCGCACCGCATGTCCGCCGTGTACGCGGCCTTCGGCCGGGCACCGGCCACACCCGCACCGGGGGAGTACCCGCCGGGGCGAATACCGGGCCCGTCCAGGCTGTCCCGAGCGCGTGGACCTGGCCTGCGGTGCCGTGACGGCAGTGATCCGGCGCGACGGCGACGGTCACGTCCGGCAGGACCTCGCCCGGCATACCGACGCGCGCGCCGCCCCGCGCCACAACGGCCGTCACGGCACCGGCCCGTTCCGCTGCCCAGCCCCGGTCTACCGCTCTATCGCGCCGCCCCCCGGACGGCGGCACCGCCACCCCGCGCCGCCGCGTCCCGCTGATCGGCGCCCGGACCACCGTCCTGGCCCGGCTCGCCGCCGCCCCGCGCACCCTCCACACCGGCGCCGGCACCGCCCCCGACCTCACCGACGCCACCGCCGGCGAACCGCGCCAGTACGGCACCGACACCCGCGGGGACACGGTCCCCGGTGTCGCACGCGCCGCCGTCCCCGCCGCGCTCACCACCGCCGGCGCCGACGCGACCCGCGCCGGCGTCCCCGCCGCCGTGCGGGGCCGCTCCCCCCTGGTGGCCCCCGCCCCGGAGAGTGTCCTGGTCACGGCGGTGCCCCGGCGGCCCCGCACGGCGGCGACCGGAAAACCCCGGCGGAGTCCCCCGCCCCCCCGACGCTAAGATCGACGCCCTGATGACTGCCACCCTCGTCGCCAAGAACCTCACCGCCGGCCACGGTGACCGCTCCCTGTTCACCGCGCTCGACCTCGTCGTCGCCCCCGGTGACGTGATCGGGCTGGTCGGCCCCAACGGCGCCGGCAAGTCCACCCTGCTGCGGATGCTGGCCGGCCTCACCCCGCCCGAAGAGGGCGAGCTGCGGCTCTCCCCGCCCACCGCCACCGTCGGCCACCTCCCGCAGGAGCCGGAGCGCAGGCCCGGGGAGTCGGTCCGGGGGTTCCTGTCCCGGCGCACCGGCGTCACCGAGGCGCAGCGGGCCATGGACGAGGCCACCCAGGCCCTGGTCGACGGCGCGCCCGGCGCCGACGACGCCTACGCGACGAGCCTGGAACGCTGGCTGGCCCTCGGCGGCGCCGACCTCGACGACCGCGCCGAGGAGGTCGCCGGGACCCTCGGCCTCGCCGTGGACCTGGACCAGCCGATGACGTCCCTCTCCGGCGGCCAGGCCGCCCGCGCCGGCCTCGCCTCCCTCCTGCTGTCCCGCTACGACCTCTTCCTCCTCGACGAGCCGACCAACGACCTCGACCTGGACGGCCTGGAACGCCTCGAACGCTTCGTCACCGGCCTGCGCGCCGGCACCGTCGTCGTCAGCCACGACCGCGAGTTCCTCGCCCGCACCGTCACCAAGGTCCTCGAACTCGACCTGGCCCAGCAGCGGATCAACCTCTACGGCGGCGGCTACGACGCCTACCTGGAAGAACGAGAGGTGGCGCGCCGGCACGCCCGCGACGAGTACGAGGAGTACGCCGACAAGCGGGCCGCCCTCCAGGACCGGGCGCAGACTCAGCGCTCCTGGATGGACAAGGGCGTCAAGAACGCCCGGCGCAAGGCGGCGAACGACAACGACAAGATCGGCCGCAAGTTCCGCAGCGAGGCCAGCGAGAAGCAGGCCGCGAAGGCCCGCCAGACCCAGCGCATGATCGAGCGGCTGGAGGCCGTGGAGGAGCCCCGCAAGGAGTGGGAGCTGCGGATGGAGATCGCGTCGGCCCCGCGCTCCGGCGCGGTCGTCGCCGCCCTGCGCGACGCCGAGGTCCGGCGCGGCCCCTTCGCGCTGGGCCCGGTCACCCTCCAGATCGACTGGGCCGACCGGGTCGCGGTGACCGGCGCCAACGGCGCGGGCAAGTCCACCCTGCTCGCCGCCCTGCTGGGCCGCGTCCCGCTGGACGCCGGGCACGCGAGCCTCGGCTCGGGCGTCCAGCTCGGCGAGGTCGACCAGGCCAGGAAGCTGTTCCACGGCCCCGAGCCGCTGCTCGACGCCTTCCACGCGGCCGTCCCGGAGACCGAACCGGCCGAGCTGCGCACCCTGCTGGCCAAGTTCGGCCTGAAGGCGGACCACGTGCTGCGCCCGGCGGCCACCCTCTCCCCGGGCGAGCGCACCCGGGCCGCCCTCGCCCTGCTCCAGGGCAAGGGCGTCAACCTGCTGGTCCTGGACGAGCCCACCAACCACCTCGACCTGCCGGCCATCGAGCAACTGGAGTCGGCCCTGGACTCCTACGAGGGCACCCTGCTCCTGGTCACCCACGACCGCCGCATGCTTCACGCGCTGCGGGTCACCCGCCGCCTGGAGGTGGCCGACGGCAAGGTGACGGAACGCTAGCCGCGCCCCGTCACGTCACCGCCGCCGTCCGTCCGCCTACGCCAGTCCCGCCCGCTTCAGCGCGTCGGCCATCGCGCTGTTGGCGGGCGGCGGCGTCGGCCGTCCCTTGCCCTTGCCGCCACCGCCGGACTGCTGCCGGCGCTGCTGCGGAGGCCGGCCGCCGCCCCGCTGCTGACGCGGCTGCTGCTCACCCGCGGGCTTGGGCGCGGCCTCGTCGTCCAGCCGCAGCGTCAGCGAGATCCGCTTGCGCGGGATGTCGACGTCGAGCACCTTCACCTTGACGATGTCCCCGGGCTTGACCACGTCACGGGGGTCCTTGACGAACGTCCTCGACAACGCGGAGACGTGCGCGAGCCCGTCCTGGTGCACCCCGACGTCGATGAACGCCCCGAAGGCCGCCACGTTCGTCACGACCCCCTCCAGGACCATCCCGGGGGACAGGTCGGAGATCTTCTCCACGCCCTCCTTGAAGGTGGCCGTCCGGAAGGCCGGACGCGGGTCGCGGCCCGGCTTCTCCAGCTCCTTCAGGATGTCCGACACGGTCGGCAGGCCGAAGGTCTCGTCCACGAAGTCCGTCGCCCGCAGCGACCGCAGCACCGAGGTGTTGCCGATCAGCGACGCCACCTCCTGCCCGGTGGTCTTCACCATCCGGCGCACCACCGGGTACGCCTCCGGGTGCACGCTGGACGCGTCCAGCGGGTCGGTGCCGCCCCGGATGCGCAGGAAGCCCGCGCACTGCTCGTACGCCTTGGGCCCGAGCCGCGCGACCTTCTTCAGCTCGCCGCGCGCCTTGAACGGGCCGTTGGCGTCGCGGTGCGCGACGATGTTCTCCGCGAGGCCCGAGGTGATGCCGGAGACCCGGGCCAGCAGCGGCGCGGAGGCGGTGTTGACGTCCACCCCGACGCCGTTCACACAGTCCTCGACCACCGCGTCCAGGGAGCGGGAGAGCTTCACCTCGGACAGGTCGTGCTGGTACTGGCCGACACCGATCGACTTCGGGTCGATCTTCACCAGCTCGGCCAGCGGGTCCTGGAGCCGGCGGGCGATGGAGACCGCGCCGCGCAGCGACACATCCATGTCGGGCAGCTCCTGCGAGGCGAAGGCGGAGGCCGAGTAGACCGACGCGCCGGCCTCGGACACCATCACCTTCGTCAGCTTCAGCTCGGGGTGCTTGGCGATCAGCTCCCCGGCGAGCTTGTCGGTCTCGCGGGACGCCGTGCCGTTGCCGATGGCGATCAGCTCGACCGCGTGCTCCTTCGCCAGCCGCGCCAGCCTGGCGATCGCCTCGTCCCACTTGTTGGCGGGCACGTGCGGGTGGACGACGTCGGTCGCGACGACCTTTCCCGTCGCGTCGACCACGGCGACCTTCACACCGGTGCGGAAGCCGGGGTCGAGGCCGAGCGTCGCGCGGGTGCCCGCCGGGGCGGCGAGCAGCAGGTCGCGCAGGTTCGCCGCGAACACGTTCACCGCCTCGTCCTCGGCGGCCGTGCGCAGCCGCAGCCGCAGGTCGATGCCGAGGTGGACGAGGATGCGGGTGCGCCAGGCCCAGCGGACCGTGTCCTTGAGCCACTTGTCACCCGGCCGGCCCCGGTCGGCGATCCCGAACCGGGACGCGACGACGCCCTCGTACGACGACGGCCCGTCCGTCGGCTCCTCGGGCTCCAGCACCAGGTCGAGGACGCCCTCCTTCTCGCCGCGCAGCATCGCCAGCACGCGGTGCGAGGGCAGTTCGGTGAACGGCTCTGCGAAGTCGAAGTAGTCGGCGAACTTGGCGCCCGCCTCCTCCTTGCCCTCCTTCACCTTGGCGACCAGCCGCCCGCGCGTCCACATCCGCTCGCGCAGCTCGCCGATGAGGTCGGCGTCCTCGGAGAACTTCTCGGTGAGGACCGCCCGCGCCCCGTCCAGGGCGGCCTGCGGATCGGCCACCCCCTTCCCGGCGTCCACGAACGCGGCGGCCGCGGCGAGCGGGTCCACGGAAGGATCGGCGAGCAGCCCCTCGGCCAGCGGCTCCAGGCCGGCCTCACGGGCGATCTGCGCCTTGGTGCGCCGCTTGGGCTTGTACGGCAGGTAGATGTCCTCCAGGCGCGCCTTGGTCTCGGCGCCCCGGATGCGCGCTTCCAGCTCCTCGGTGAGCTTGCCCTGCTCCCGTACGGAGTCGAGGATCGCCGCCCGCCGCTCCTCCAGCTCGCGCAGGTACCGCAGCCGCTCCTCGACCGCGCGCAGCTGCGCGTCGTCGAGCATCTCGGTCGCTTCCTTGCGGTAGCGGGCGATGAAGGGCACGGTCGAACCGCCGTCGAGCAGTTCCACCGCGGCCTTCACCTGCCGCTCCCGCACGCCGAGTTCCTCGGCGATCCTGCCTTCGATGGACCCAACGTCGATCGACTCGGGTGTCGTCACGATCCCGTACCGCCTTCTCACTGAGGTTGCGCGGCAATTGTGGCAGGTCGCACCGGCACCCGGGGATCAGGGCGGCACCCGGGCAGGTCGGGTGGGGCTCCTCAGGCCCGGTGGCCGCGGGCCGAGCCGGACGCTCCGCCGAACAGGCGGGCGACGGCCCGGAAGGGCAGCGTCACGACGGTGGCGAGGGCGCCGCCGATCTGGCGCAGCACGTCTGCGATGGCACGGAACACAAGAGCCTCCCTCTGTCCACCCGGCCGGTCCGGCCGGGTGATGTACGGGTACCTCGCCGACGGCCCGGTATGCCCGCGGCGTCGCTCAGCGCTTGCCGAGGAGGTCCGCCGGGAAGGCGCCGGCGCCCAGCGCGGCCCGCGCGAACGCCGTTCCCAGCTCGGTGAGGCGCGCGACGCCCGCCGCGCCGAGGTGCTCGTACGGCCCGGCGTCCAGCCGGTCGGTCTCCCGCTCGATCTCCTCGCGCAGCGCCACGCCCTCCCCGGTCAGCTCACCGGCGCCGTCGAGCAGACCGCGCTCGCGCAGCCGCGCCGCCGCCGCGTCCCACTCCTCCTGCGACCAGCCGCGCGTGCCGAACACCCACTTCGGCGCGAGCCCCTTGCCGGTCGCCGTGTGCGTCACCAGCGCCTCCAGGCCGTCGAGACCGGCCGCCGCGAGCACCGCCAGATGCCCGTCGCCGCGGTGCTCGCGCAGCAGCGTCGCGGCGTGCCAGTACGCCAGGTGCGGCTCCTCCGGCACGGGCAGGTCGGCGTGGGCGGAGTACAGCGGCCGGGCCCCGCGCGTACAGCCCTCGGCGGCGCGCAGCGCCAGCCCGGCCGCCTCCGTCATCTCCGCCGACGCCACGGCCGCCTCGCCCAGCAGCCGGCGCAGAGTGGCGTCCACGGCACGCGCGCGTGCCGCGAGGGCCTGCTCCGGAGTGACCGTCGCCCAGACCTCGGGGACGTACCGGGCGACGAGTTCGTGCTTGTAGTTGTAGAACGCGGCGGTGACCGCGCCGGCCCCGACCGGCCCCAGCGCGGCGGCCCGGACCGCGAAGTTGACGGCCCGGGGGTCGGTCACCCCGAGAGCGCCCAGCTCGCGGCCGAGGTCGGGCGAGAAGTAGTGCGTCGAATGCAGGGAGTTGAGCACGTTGTGACAGCGGCGGCCCGGACGGCGGTCGATGGCTGGAGTCGTCATGCGAGGCACGTTACCAACCGGTAGGTATGTGCGGAACGCCTGTGCGCCCGATGGCCGGAAAGGTGGGAAGCACGTCATTGCGGACGTCCGCCGGGCGCCCGGAGAATCGGCGCCATGACGCAGCGAACCGTCCTCGTCGTCCTCTTCGACGGCGTGCAGAGTCTCGACGTCACCGGCCCCCTGGAGGTGTTCGCCGGTGCGGAGAAGACCGTCCCGGGCTCGTACCGCGTCCTGACGGCGGCCCTCGGCGGCGGTCCCGTGCGCAGCTCCAGCGGACTGACCCTCGTCCCCGACCTGCCCCTCGCAGAGGCGCCCGCCCCGGACGTCCTCCTGGTGCCCGGCGGAGCCGGCACCCGCCGCCCCGACCCGCCGCTGACCGACTGGCTGCGGGTCCACGGCCCGCGCGCCGGGCGGCTGGTCTCCGTCTGCACCGGGGCCGTCCGGCTCGCCGAGGCCGGCCTCCTGGACGGCCGCCGCGCCACCACCCACTGGGCGTTCTGCGACCGCCTCGCCCGCGACCACCCGGCCGTCCGGGTCGACCCCGACCCGATCTACGTCCGCGACGGCCACGTCGCCACCTCCGCCGGCGTCACCGCCGGCATCGACCTGGCCCTCGCCCTGGTCGAGGAGGACCTCGGCCGGGACACCGCCCTCACCGTCGCCCGGCACCTGGTGGTGTTCCTGCGCCGCCCCGGCAACCAGGCCCAGTTCAGCGCCCAGCTCGCCGCCCAGACCGCGCGCCGCGAACCCCTGCGGGACGTCCAGCAGTGGATCACCGAGCATCCCGACGCCGACCTCGGCGTGGAGTCCCTCGCCGCCCGCGTCAGCCTCTCGCCCCGCCACTTCGCCCGCGCCTTCCGCGCCGAGACCGGCACGACCCCCGGCCGCTACGTCGACCGGGTCCGCCTCGAACACGCCCGCCGCCTGCTGGAGGACACCGGCGACGGCGTCGAGCAGGTCTCCCGCGCCAGCGGCTACGGCACCCCCGAGGCGATGCGCCGCGCCTTCGTCAAGGCGCTGGGCACCTCCCCGGCCGAGTACCGCCGCCGATTCCGCCCCACCACCGCCCGCTGATCCCCACCGGAAGGAACCCCGTGCAGATCGCGATCGTCCTCTACGACCGCTTCACCGCCCTCGACGCCGTCGGCCCCTACGAGACCCTCGGCCGGCTCCCGGACGCCGAGACCGTCTTCGTCGCCGAGGAGACCGGTCCCGTCCGCGCCGACACCGGCGACCTGGCCCTCGTCGCCGACCGGACCCTGGCCGAGGTGCCGGCCCCCGGCATCGTCGTCGTCCCCGGCGGCCCCGGCCAGACCCCGCAGATGGCGAACACCGCGCTCCTCGACTGGCTGCGCGCCGCCGACGCCACCAGCACGTGGACGACGTCGGTGTGCACCGGCTCCCTGCTGCTCGCCGCCGCCGGACTCCTGACGGGCCGGCGCGCGACCTCGCACTGGCTGGCCCTGGACCACCTGGCGCACTACGGAGCCCGTCCGACGGGGGAACGGGTCGTCACCGACGGCAAGTACGTCACCGCCGCCGGCGTCTCCGCCGGCATCGACATGGGCCTGACCCTGCTCGGCCGGATCGCCGGCGACGACCACGCGCGCGCGGTGCAGCTCCTGACCGAGTACGACCCGCAACCGCCCTACGACGCCGGTTCCCCCGACAAGGCGCCCGCCCACCTGGTGGCCGAGTTCCGGGGGCAGGGCCGCTTCACCCTGACGCAGGCGCGCTCCAGGTGAAGCGCGGGGGCCGGCGCTCCAGGAACGCCGCGACGCCCTCCGCCGTCTCACCGCTGCCGCCCGCCTGCGCGGCCCAGTACGCCTCCCGGCCCTCCCGCCCGTCCCGCCCGTCCACGAACTCCTTCGCCGCCGTCTGCGTCAGCCCCGAGCGGGACACCAGCACGCGGGTGAACTCCGTGACCCGCGCGTCCAGGCCCCCCGTCGGCAGCACCTCGTCGACCAGGCCGGTGCGCAGCGCTCGCCCGGCGTCGATCAACTCGCCCGAGAACAGGAGGTACTTCGCGGTGGCCGGGCCGACCAGCGAGGTCAGCCGCCGGGTGGCGGAGGCCGGGTAGACCACCCCCAGCCGGGCGGGGGTCACCCCGAACAGCGCCCCCTCCTCGGCGAACCGCAGATCACAGGAGGCGGCCAGCTGAACCCCGCCGCCCACGCAGTGCCCCCGCACCGCCGCGAGCGCCGGCTTCGGGAAGGCGGCCAGCGCCTCCTCCGCCGCCACGGCCAGCCCCTGCGCCTCCCCGGGACCGCCGGCCAGCGTGGCGATGTCCGCCCCGGCGCAGAAGGTACCGCCCTCGCCGGTGAGGACCAGCGCCCGGACCGCCGGATCGGCGGCGAGGGCGTCCAGCAGCGGGGGCAGCGCCCGCCACATCGCCGCCGTCATGGCGTTGCGCTTGTCCGGACGGTGGATGACGACGGTGGCCACCGCGTCCATGACGCGATGCAGCAGCTGGGGCTCCATGCGCCGGATGTTACCGGCCGGTTCCGGACCGGCCGCCGCCGGTGCCGCGGCGGCGGAAGGCGTCCGAGATCGTCCGCATTCTGGGACGCCAAACCCGTACAAACGGAATAGTTCGCCAAGACGGGCGCAACCGGGACGGGATCAGTCCCACAACTGACCGTGTCATACGCCAACGGTCAGAACCGTTCGATAGCTGCTGACTTCCGTTCAGAACCTCAGAGCGGAGCGACGCGTTACCAACACTCGGTGGTGTGGTGACAATCGAGCGCAAGGGTGGCGACCCGACGATGGACGACCACGGGCGGCAGGACGGCACCGTCCCCCGCCCCGAGGGACCCGGGACCCGTCCGGACGAGGACAGAGACGAAGGGAAGGGAGAGGGCACCGACGAGGGCAAACCCCTGGACCCGTTGCCGTACGAAGGTGTCTGGCGGTTCACCGCCCCGTCCGTCGAGGCGTCCGTCCCGCAGGCCCGGCACGCCGTGCGCGACCTCCTCGTACGGCAGGGCATCCCCGTCCCGGCGGACGTCGCCGAGGGCCTGCTGCTGATCGTCTCCGAGCTGGTCACCAACGCCGTGCGGCACGCGGCGGTGCTGTCCCCGACGCTCGGCGTGGAGGTGGCGGTCGGCTCGGGCTGGCTGCGGCTGTCCGTCGAGGACAACCACCCCTACCGCCCGACCGCCCTGGAGACCGACCACGCCCGCACCGGAGGCCGGGGCCTGCTCCTGGTGCGCGAGATCACCCGGGAGGCGGGCGGGGCGTGCGACGTCGCCCACACGGCGACCGGCGGCAAGGTCGTCTGGGTGGCCCTGCCGCTCGGCCCCGCCGCCCGCTGAGCGCCGGCGCCTGGCTACCAGCCGGCGGACGGACCCGTCAGCTCGCGGACCGCCGGACGCGCCGCGTCCAGCACCGTCATGAACCACGCCGAGAAGGTGTCCCGCGCGTGCCGCTCCGCCAGCTCGGCCGGGGTGACGAAGACCGTCTCGGCGACCTCCTCCGGGTCGGGCCGCGGCGCCGCCTGCACCAGACCCACGAAGAGGTGGTTGTACTCCTGCTCGACCAGGCCCGAGGCGGGGTCCGGGTGGTTGTAGCGCACCGTCCCCGCCTCGGCGAGCAGCGACGGGGAGACCCCCAGCTCCTCGAAGGTGCGCCGGGCCGCCGCGGCGAACGGCGCCTCGCCGGGGTAGGGGTGGCCGCAGCAGGTGTTGGACCACACGCCGGGGGAGTGGTACTTGCCGAGCGCCCGCTGCTGGAGCAGCAGCCGGCCGCGCTCGTCGAAGAGGAACACCGAGAAGGCGCGGTGCAACCGTCCGGGCGGCTGGTGCGCGGAGAGCTTCTCCGCGGTGCCGATCGTGACGCCGTCCTCGTCGACGAGTTCCAGCAGAATCGCGTCCGCGGTGCCGTTCGGCGAGCTGTGCGCCGCGGTGGCAGGAGTGATCGGCATACCCATCCTTCGCATCGGTCCTCGCGCCCCAAGTGTGCCGTACCCGATCGGCGCTCCCGGCACTTCCCCGCCCGCCCGCATGTCCCGCGCGGGCGCGCGGGCGGCGGCCGGGACGGTCGTCCACCGGAAGGGGGCCCGACAGACGATCGTGCCCGGTGCCCCCGGCGGGAAATCCTCCGGGGGCGGACCGCCGCGTTGCCCGGCGCGCGCTGTCCCCGACGCGCCCCCCGCTGTCCCGTACGCCCGGGGGGACAGCCGTCCCGCCCCCTCAGTGGCACAGCCGCGCCTCGTGCTCGGCGTGACCCCCCGGTTCCAGCTGGAAGGTGCAGTGCTCCACGTCGAAGTGGACGCCCAGGCACCCCTGGAGTTCGTGCAGCATCTTCTCGTGGCCGATCGCGTTGAGCACCTCGGAGCTGACCACCACGTGCGCGGAGAGCACCGGCATCCCGGACGTGATCGTCCACGCGTGCAGATCGTGCACATCCTCCACCCCGTCCAGCGCCAGTATGTGCGCCCGCACCTCGGCGATGTCGACGCCCTTCGGCGCGGCCTCCAGCAGCACGTCCAGCGTCTCGCGCAGCAGCTTGACCGTCCGCGGCACGATCATCACGCCGATCACCAGCGAGGCGATCGGGTCGGCGGCCTGCCAGCCGGTGGTCACGATCACCAGCGCGGACACGATCACCGCGACCGACCCCAGCGCGTCCGCCACCACCTCAAGGAACGCGCCCCGCACGTTCAGGCTCTCCGCCTGTCCGCGCATCAGCAGCGACAGCGAGACCGTGTTCGCCACCAGGCCGATCGCGCCGAAGACGACGGTCAGACCGCCCTCGGTGCCCGCCGGCGTGACGAACCGCTGGACCGCCTCGTACAGGACGTACCCGCCCACCCCCAGCAGCAGCAGACAGTTGGCCAGCGCGGCCAGGATCTCGGCCCGGGCCAGGCCGAAGGTGCGCCGGTCACTGGGCGGCCGGCCGGCGAAGTGGACCGCCAGCAGGGCCATGCCCAGCCCCACCGCGTCCGTCGCCATGTGCGCCGCGTCGGCGACCAGGGCCAGCGAGTCGGCCAGCACCCCGCCGACGACCTCCACGACCATCACGGTGAGCGTGATCGCCAGCGCCACCCGCAGCCGGCCCCGGTACGCCGCGGTCGCCGTACCGCCCGGCGGAGCGCCGTGCGCGTGCCCGTGATCGTGCCCAGCCCCCATGAAAGCCGCCTCCCTCAGGTCCGCCGGGAGCACAGTGAACTACGGGCCGGGGGTATCCGGCAACGCGGCACTGAACACCGTTGTCATTGCCCCTGACCTGCGCAAACGCCCCGCAGGTCAGGCCGGCCGGCCCGGCCCCCGCGTACCCCCGGGTCGTCCCCTTCATCCCGCTTCCCGGGCCGGCGGTCCGGGGCGCGGTTTGTTCGCCGGCCCCTGCATCCCCGATGATGATCGCGGCAAAGGCGTGGGCACGCCGTGTCGACCGTCCGTGAAACGGCCGGTGAACACGGCGTTCTGGTCATCGGATAACCTCTGCCGACATGCCGCCCGGGGGCTGTGGACACGGGCGCCTCCACCAGCACAGGCCCGGCGCACGGCGTCGGCACCCAGGGAGTGAGTTCGGTTGTCGACCGCCATCCTCACCGGCCAGCCGGTCCCCGGATCGTCGATCGAGGGCGATCTGCGGGAACTGGGCTTCCGGGTACGTCCCGCCGCCGACGCGGCCGACGCCGAGACCCAGCTCGCCCAGGTGCCGGGCGGGGAACGGGTCGCCGTGATCGACGCCCGCTTCGTCGGTCACCTGCACGCCCTGCGCCTCGGCCTCACCGACCCCCGCTTCCCCCTCGCCGCGGTTCCCGGGGCCGTCACGGCTCAGCCGGCCGGCCGCCAGGCGCTGACCCGCGCGATGGCCCGCCAGACCTCCGCCGCCGGCGCCGCGGGCGGCGCGACCACCCTGGCCGACAGCCTCGCCGACCGCATCGTCACCGCCCTCGACGAGGCCGGCGCCGAGGTGCACCGGCCCGAGCTGGGCAGCCTGGTCGCCGAGGTCCCCGCCGACCCGCAGGCCCGCAACGAGGCCCGGCAGGCGGTCGCCGCCGTCGACGACGAGGCGATCCGGCTGAAGTCGGCGGTGAAGGCCCGCGACGGCTTCTTCACCACCTTCTGCATCAGCCCGTACTCCCGCTACCTCGCCCGCTGGTGCGCCCGCCGCGGCCTGACCCCCAACCAGGTCACCACCGCCTCCCTGCTGACCGCCCTCATAGCGGCGGCCTGCGCGGCCACCGGCACCCGCGGCGGCTTCGTCGCCGCCGGTGTGCTGCTGCTCGTCTCCTTCGTACTGGACTGCACCGACGGCCAGCTCGCCCGCTACTCCCTCCAGTACTCCACCCTCGGCGCCTGGCTCGACGCCACCTTCGACCGGGCCAAGGAGTACGCCTACTACGCCGGCCTCGCCCTCGGCGCGGCCCGCGGCGGCGACGACGTCTGGGCCCTCGCGCTGGGCGCGATGGTCCTCCAGACCTGCCGGCACGTCGTGGACTTCTCCTTCAACGAGGCCAACCACGACGCGACCGCGAACACCAGCCCGACCGCCGCCCTCTCCGGCAAGCTCGACAGCGTCGGCTGGACGGTCTGGGTCCGCCGCATGATCGTGCTGCCGATCGGCGAGCGCTGGGCGATGATCGCCGTCCTCACCGCCGTCACGACCCCCCGCGTCACCCTGATCGTCCTGCTGATCGGCTGCGCCTTCGCCGCCACGTACACCACGGCCGGCCGCGTCCTGCGCTCCCTGACCCGCAAGGCCCGCCGCACCGACCGGGCCGCGACCGCGCTCGCCGACCTCGCCGACAGCGGGCCCGTCGCGGAGGCCCTGACCCGGGTGACCCGCGGCCTGCCCGGCGGCACCGCCCCGGTGGCGGCCCTGATCGGCGGCGCCGCCGTCACCGCCACGGCCGCGCTGACCGGCTTCGGCGGCCCCTGGACCCTCGTCGCCGCCGCCGTCCA
The DNA here is from genome assembly GCA_014649155.1 of Streptomyces griseoviridis. Classification (GTDB taxonomy): domain Bacteria; phylum Actinomycetota; class Actinomycetes; order Streptomycetales; family Streptomycetaceae; genus Streptomyces; species Streptomyces griseoviridis. Next base: position 104,345 of record BMSM01000005.1, read on the forward strand.
CGCCCTGACCTCGGCCGCCGCCGTCGCCCGCCCCCTCAAGGGCGCCCTCGACTGGCTGGTCCCGCCGTTCTTCCGCGCCGCCGAGTACGGCACCGTCCTGCTGCTCGCGGCGGAAGCGGACGTGAACGGCGCCCTTCCGGCGGCTTTCGGGCTGGTGGCGGCGGTCGCCTACCATCACTACGACACGGTCTACCGCATCCGCGGCGGCGCGGGCGCGCCCCCGAACTGGCTGCGGCGGGCCGCCGGGGGACACGAGGGACGCACGCTGCTGGTCGCCCTGCTGGCCGCGCTGCTCACCGCCGCGCAGTTCACCGTCGCGCTCACGGTCCTCGCCGTGGCCGTGGCCCTGCTGGTGCTCGTCGAGAGCATCCGCTACTGGGTGTCCGCCCACCGGGCCGGCTCACCCGCCGTACACGACGAAGGAGAAACCGCATGATCGGCCTCGTGCTCGCGGCCGGCGCCGGACGGCGTCTGCGCCCCTACACCGACAGCCTGCCCAAGGCGCTGGTGCCGGTGGGGCCCGCGGGCATAGAGGGCGAACCCACGGTTCTCGACCTGACCCTCGGCAACTTCGCCGAGATCGGCCTGACCGAGGTCGCGGTCGTCGTCGGCTACCGCAAGGAGGCCGTCTACGCACGCAAGGCGGCCCTGGAGGCGAAGTACGGCCTCAAGCTCACCCTCATCGACAACGACAAGGCCGAGGAGTGGAACAACGCCTACTCCCTGTGGTGCGGCCGTGACGCCCTCAAGGACGGCGTGATCCTCGCCAACGGCGACACCGTCCACCCGGTCTCCGTCGAGAAGACGCTGCTCGCCGCACGCGGCGAGGGCAAGAGGATCATCCTCGCCCTGGACACGGTGAAGCCGCTGGCCGACGAGGAGATGAAGGTCGTCGTCGACCCCGCCAAGGGCAGCATGACGAAGATCACCAAGCTGATGGACCCGGCCGAGGCGACCGGCGAGTACATCGGCGTCACCCTCATCGAGGGCGACGCCGCGCCCGAGCTGGCCGACGCGCTGAAGACGGTCTGGGAGACCGACCCCCAGCAGTTCTACGAGCACGGCTACCAGGAGCTGGTCGACCGCGGCTTCCGGATCGACGTGGCGCCGATCGGCGACATCGCGTGGGTGGAGATCGACAACCACGACGATCTCGCCCGCGGACGGGAGATCGCGTGCCAGTACTGACCCGGCTGATCCCCTCGCCGCTGGTCGTGGACATCCGCCCGGGTGCCCTCGACGACCTCGGCTGCGTCCTCGCCGACGAGCGCATCTCGCACTCCGGCCGCCTCGCCGTCGCCGTCAGCGGCGGCTCCGGCGCCCGGCTGCGCGAGCGCGTCGCGCCCTCGCTGCCCGGCGCCACCTGGTACGAGGTCGGCGGCGGCACCCTGGACGACGCGGTCCGGCTGGCCGGCGCCATAAAGGCCGGCCACTACGACGCCGTCGTCGGACTCGGCGGCGGCAAGATCATCGACTGCGCCAAGTTCGCCGCGGCGCGGGTCGGCCTGCCGCTGGTCGCCGTCCCCACCAACCTCGCGCACGACGGCCTGTGCTCACCCGTCGCCACCCTCGACAACGACGCGGGCCGCGGCTCCTACGGCGTACCCAACCCGATCGCCGTCGTCATCGACCTCGACGTCATCCGCGAGGCCCCCGTCCGCTACGTACGGGCCGGCATCGGTGACGCCGTCTCCAACATCTCGGCCATCGCCGACTGGGAGCTGGCGAACCGGGTCAAGGGCGAGCGGATCGACGGCCTGGCCGCCGCGATGGCCCGCCAGGCCGGCGAGGCCGTGCTGCGCCACCCCGGCGGCATCGGCGACAACGACTTCCTCCAGGTGCTCGCCGAGGCGCTGGTGCTCAGCGGCATCGCCATGTCCGTCTCCGGCGACTCACGGCCGTCCTCCGGGGCGTGCCACGAGATCAACCACGCCTTCGACCTGCTCTTCCCCCAGCGCGCCGCCGCCCACGGCGAGCAGTGCGGCCTGGGCGCGGCCTTCGCGATGTGGCTGCGCGAGGCCCACGAGGAGTCGGCGTACATGGCCGAGGTGCTGCGCCGGCACGGGCTGCCGGTGCTGCCGGAGGAGATCGGCTTCACCCCCGAGGAGTTCGTCCGCGTCGTGGAGTTCGCTCCCGAGACCCGGCCCGGGCGGTACACCATCCTCGAACACCTCGACCTGAAAACCGACCAGATCAAGGACGTCTACACCGACTATGTCAAGGCCATCGGTAGCTGAACTACGTCCGGTCGTCCACCCCGCGGGGGTCAAGGACCGGCGCAGCGGTGAGCACTGGATGGGACGCCTCTACATGCGCGAGGTGTCCCTGCGGGTCGACCGCTACCTGGTGAACACCAGGGTCACACCCAACCAGCTCACGTACCTGATGACCGTCTGCGGCGTCCTCGCCGCCCCGGCGCTGCTGGTGCCGGGCATCTGGGGCGCCGTGCTCGGCGTCGTCGCGGTCCAGCTCTACCTGCTGCTGGACTGCGTCGACGGCGAGGTCGCACGCTGGAAGAAGCAGTACTCCCTCGGCGGCGTCTACCTGGACCGGGTCGGCGCCTACCTCACCGACGCCGCCGTCCTGGTCGGCCTCGGCCTGCGCGCCGCCGACCTCTGGGGCACCGGCCGGATCGACTGGCTGTGGGCCTTCCTCGGCACCCTGGCCGCGCTCGGCGCCATCCTGATCAAGGCCGAGACCGACCTGGTCGGCGTCGCCCGTCACCAGAACGGCATGCCGCCGGTCAAGGAGGCCGCCGCCGAGATGCGCTCCTCCGGCATGGCCCTGGCCCGCCGGGCCGCCGCCATGCTCAAGTTCCACCGCCTCATCCTCGGCATCGAGGCGTCCCTGCTGATCCTGGTCCTCGCCCTCGTCGACCACGTCCGCGGCGACCTGTTCTTCACCCGCCTCGGCACCGCGGTGCTGGCCGGCATCGCCCTGCTCCAGACCCTGCTGCACCTGGTGTCCGTCCTGGCCTCCAGCAGGCTGAAGTGAGCCGCCCCGTGAAGGTCGGCGCCGTCATCATCACCATGGGCAACCGGCCCGAGGAGCTGCGCGCCCTGATCGACTCCGTCGCCAAGCAGGACGGCGACCCGGTCCAGGTCGTGGTCGTCGGCAACGGCTCGCCCGTCCCGGACGTCCCCGACGGCGTGCGCACCGTCGAACTGCCGGAGAACCTCGGCATCCCCGGCGGCCGCAACGTCGGCATCGAGGCGTTCGGCCCCGGCGGCCGGGACGTCGACGTCCTGCTGTTCCTCGACGACGACGGCCTCCTCGCCCGCACCGACACCGCCGAGCTGTGCCGGAAGGCGTTCACCGAGGACCCCCGGCTCGGCATCGTCAGCTTCCGCATCGCCGACCCGGACACCGGCGAGACCCAGCGCCGGCACGTGCCCCGGCTGCGCGCCGCCGACCCGATGCGCTCCTCCCGGGTCACCACCTTCCTCGGCGGCGCCAACGCCGTACGCACAGCGGTTCTCCAGGAGGTCGGCGGCCTGCCGGACGAGTTCTTCTACGCGCACGAGGAGACCGACCTGGCGTGGCGGGCCCTCGACGCGGGCTGGATGATCGACTACCGGTCCGACATGGTGCTGTACCACCCCACGACCGCCCCCTCCCGGCACGCGGTCTACCACCGCATGGTCGCCCGCAACCGGGTCTGGCTGGCCCGCCGCAACCTGCCCGCCCCCCTGGTCCCGGTCTACCTCGGCGTCTGGCTGCTGCTCACGCTCGCCCGGCGCCCCTCGCGCCCCGCGCTGAAGGCGTGGTTCGGCGGGTTCCGGGAGGGCTGGGCCACCCCCTGCGGTCCCCGCCGGCCCATGAAGTGGCGTACGGTGTGGCGGCTGACCCGGCTGGGCCGGCCTCCCGTCATCTGAGAAGCTCGAACCCCGGCACACCGGGCGGTCCGGCACCCGGGCCGCCCGGTCGCGCGAGGCCGGTACCGGCCGCGCATCTTCGAAGACGAAAGTTTCCACTAGTGAGTGAGACAACGCACGACGGCACGGTCGCCACGACCAGGCCCGTGTCACCCGACGACGGCCTCACGGCGGCCCAGCTCGCCGACAAGTACGGCCTGTCCGTGAGCGGCGCCCGGCCCTCACTCGTCGAGTACGTCCGCCAGCTCTGGGACCGGCGGCACTTCATCCTCGCCTTCTCACGAGCCAAGCTGACCGCGCAGTACAGCCAGGCCAAACTGGGCCAGCTCTGGCAGGTGGCCACCCCGCTGCTGAACGCGGCGGTCTACTTCTTCATCTTCGGCCTGCTGCTCGGCGCCCGCCGGGGCATCCCGCACGACATCTACGTCCCGTTCCTGGTGACCGGCGTCTTCGTCTTCACCTTCACCCAGTCCTCGGTGCTCGCGGGCGTCCGCGCCATCTCCGGCAACCTGGGCCTGGTCCGCGCGCTGCACTTCCCCCGGGCCTCACTGCCCGTCTCCTTCGCGCTCCAGCAGCTCCAGCAGCTGCTGTTCTCGATGATCGTGCTGGTCGTCATCATGATCGGTTTCGGCAGCTACCCCCGGCTCGCCTGGCTGCTCGTGGTGCCGGCGCTGCTGCTCCAGTTCGTCTTCAACACCGGCCTCGCGCTGATCTTCGCGAGGATGGGCAGCAAGACCCCCGACCTGGCCCAGCTGATGCCGTTCGTCATGCGTACCTGGATGTACGCGTCCGGCGTGATGTTCTCCATCCCGGCGATGCTCGCCGACAAGGACGTCCCCGGCTGGCTCACCGACATCCTCCAGTGGAACCCGGCCGCGATCTACATGGACCTGATCCGCTTCGCGCTGATCGACGGCTACGGCTCCTCCTACCTGCCCCCGCACGTCTGGGCCTTCGCCCTGGGCTGGGCGGTCCTGGCCGGGGTGGTCGGCTTCGTCTACTTCTGGAAGGCCGAGGAGAGGTACGGCCGTGGCTGAGGCGACCCGGGGCGAGCGGGTCCCCACCGTCATCGCCGACGACCTGCACATCGTCTACCGCGTCAACGGCGCCCGCAGCGGGAAGGGCAGTGCCACCGCCGCCCTGAGCCGCATACTCAAGCGCGGCGAGGACCGGGGGGTGCGCAAGGTGCACGCCGTACGGGGTGTCTCCTTCGTCGCCTACCGGGGCGAGGCCATCGGCCTGATCGGCTCCAACGGCTCCGGGAAGTCCACCCTGCTGCGCGCCATCGCCGGTCTGCTCCCCGCCGAGAGCGGCCGGGTCTACACCGACGGCCAGCCCTCCCTGCTCGGCGTGAACGCGGCGCTGATGAACGACCTGACCGGCGAGCGCAACGTGATCCTCGGCGGTCTCGCCATGGGCATGTCCCGCGAGCAGATCAAGGAGCGCTACCAGGAGATCGTCGACTTCTCGGGCATCAACGAGAAGGGCGACTTCATCACCCTGCCCATGCGCACCTACTCCTCCGGCATGGCGGCCCGGCTGCGGTTCTCCATCGCCGCCGCCAAGGACCACGACGTCCTGATGATCGACGAGGCCCTGGCCACCGGCGACCGCAAGTTCCAGAAGCGCTCCGAGGCCCGCATCCGCGAGCTGCGCAAGGAGGCCGGCACGGTGTTCCTGGTCAGCCACAACAACAAGTCCATCCGTGACACCTGCGACCGCGTCCTGTGGCTGGAACGCGGCGAGCTGCGCATGGACGGCCCGACGGACGAGGTGCTCAAGGAGTACGAGAAGTTCGTCGGCAAGTAACCGTACGGACCCGTCAGACCCCGTCGGCATCCCTCCGGCGGGGTCTCGCGTCTGCAAAGGAACCGTCAACTCCGGGCGCGTGGAGGAATCTTGGAATCAATTGGTGTGTTGTTGTGATGTACATACGCCCCCCGCGTAGTTCGATGAGTTGTACAACGTAAGCTGTACCGGTCCCGAATCGCGGCACATGGGGCGATAATGCCCGGCACCCTCGGTCGGGGCTGTCCGGCGGGCGGCCGGGCGGCGTGTCCGAAATAGTGCGTATTGGGTCGGCAGTGTAGAACGGGAGATGTGACGGCAATGGCTATGGAGACTCCCCACCGCCGCGAGGCGTGCGCCGTCCGCGCCCCGGGCGGCCGGCGATGACGGGCACCGGCACGGCACCGGCCGTCGACCCGGAGCGCGGCACGCTCGACAAGGCCGCCGCGGAGAACTTCCCCGTGGCCCCCTTCTTCCTGCCCCGCGACTGGCGCGCCGACCTCATGGCCGTCTACGGCTTCGCCCGTCTGGTCGACGACATCGGCGACGGCGACCTGGCCCCCGGCGGCGCCGACGCCCGCCTCCTCGGCGTCCCCCCGGAGCGCGCCGACGACCGCCTGGCACTGCTCGACGCCTACGAGACCGACCTGCGCCGCGTCTTCGACGGCACCCCGCGCCACCCGATCCTGCGCCGCCTCCAGCCGACCGTGCGCCGCCGCGCGCTGACGCCCGGCCCCTTCCTGGGACTGATCGCCGCCAACCGCCAGGACCAACTGGTCTCCCGCTACGAGACCTACGACGACCTCCTCGCCTACTGCGAGCTGTCGGCCAACCCGGTCGGCCGGCTGGTCCTCGCCGTCACCGGCACCTCGACGCCCGAACGGATCCGCCGCTCGGACGCGATCTGCACGGCCCTGCAGATCGTCGAGCACCTCCAGGACGTCGCCGAGGACCTGGGCCGGGACCGCGTCTACCTGCCCGCCGAGGACATGAAACGCTTCCGCGTGCGCGAAGCGGACCTCGCCGCGAAATCCGCTGGCGCATCGGTGCGCGCGCTGATTGCCTACGAAGCACAACGCGCCCGCGACCTCCTGGATGAGGGCGCCCCCCTGGTGGGTAGCGTCCACGGCAGGCTCAGACTGCTGCTCGCGGGGTTCGTGGCGGGAGGAAGGGCGGCCCTCCGGGCGATCGCCGCCGCCGAATTCGACGTACTTCCCGGCCCGCCCAAGCCCGGCACGATCCAGTTGTTGCGCGAGGCGGGCGCGACTCTGCGAGGAGAGGGGTGATCCGGACGGTGGAGTCAGCATCCGCGTCCGCACCGGTACTCGCCGCCTACAGCTACTGCGAGGCCGTCACCGGACAGCAGGCGCGCAACTTCGCGTACGGCATCAGGCTGCTGCCCACGCCCAAGCGCCGGGCGATGTCGGCGCTCTACGCGTTCTCCCGGCGCGTCGACGACATCGGCGACGGCGTGCTCCCGGCCGACGTCAAGGTGGCCCGGCTCGACGACACCCGGGCGCTGCTCGCCCGGATCCGCGCCGGCGAGATCGACGAGGACGACACCGACCCGGTCGCCGTCGCCCTCGCGCACGCCGCGCGCCGGTTCCCGATCCCGCTCGGCGGACTGGACGAACTCATCGACGGCGTCCAGATGGACCTGCGCGGCGCGACCTACGAGACCTGGGACGACCTGAAGGTCTACTGCCGGTGCGTGGCCGGCGCCATCGGCCGTCTCTCGCTCGGCGTCTTCGGCACCGAACCGGGCGCCCGCGGCGCCGAACGCGCCGCCGAGTACGCCGACACCCTCGGACTCGCCCTCCAGCTCACCAACATCCTGCGGGACGTCCGCGAGGACGCCGAGGACGGGCGGACCTATCTGCCCGCCGACGACCTCGCCAAGTTCGGCTGCTCGGCCGGTTTCCACGGGCCGACCCCGCCGGAGGGCTCCGACTTCACCGGCCTCGTGCACTTCGAGGTCCGCCGGGCCCGCGCCCTGTTCGCCGAGGGTTACCGGCTGCTGCCCATGCTCGACCGGCGCAGCGGCGCCTGCGTCGCCGCCATGGCCGGCATCTACCGCCGCCTCCTCGACCGCATCGAGCGCGATCCCGAGGCCGTGCTCCGCGGCCGGGTCTCGCTGCCCGGACGCGAGAAGGCCTACGTCGCCGTGCGCGGCCTGTCCGGCCTGGACGCCCGGCACGTCACGCGCCGGACCGTCAGGAGGCGCGCTTGATGGACGCCACGTCCCGGGGCGACGGGTCCGGAGGGGAACGGCGGGCAACCCTCCGTCGTCCGGCCGCGTCCCTGACTCCGACGGCGGGCCCGGTGCCGCCCGCCCGTCACGGCCGCCGCGCACGGAAGGGTGCACGATGACCCAGGGCAACGACGTACCGCACGGCGGCACGCGCCACACCGTCGTGATCGGGGGCGGGCTCGCCGGCGTGACCGCCGCGCTCTCGCTCGCCGACGCCGGCGTGCGCGTCACCCTCCTGGAGGGCAGACCCCGCCTGGGCGGGCTCGCCTTCTCCTTCCGGCGCGGCGGACTCACCGTCGACAACGGCCAGCACGTCTACCTGCGCTGCTGCACCGCCTACCGCTGGTTCCTCGACCGCGTGGAGGGAGCGGCGCTGGCACCGCTGCAGGAACGTCTCGACGTGCCCGTCGTCGACGTCGCCAGACCCGAGGGACGGCGGCTCGGCCGGATCCGGCGCGACCCGCTGCCGGTGCCGCTGCACCTGGCGCGCAGCCTCGCCACGTATCCGCACCTCTCGCCGGCCGACCGGGCCGGGGCGGTCCGCGCCGCGCTCGCGCTGGGCCGGCTCGACCTGGCCGATCCGGCTCTGGACGCCCGGGACTTCGGCGGCTGGCTGGCCGCGCACGGCCAGTCCCCGCGGGCCGTCGAGGCCCTGTGGGACCTGGTCGGGGTGGCCACCCTCAACGCGGTCGCGGGCGACTGCTCCCTGGCGCTCGCCGCGATGGTGTTCAAGACCGGTCTGCTGTCCGACCCGGGCGCGGCCGACATCGGGTGGGCCCGCGTCCCGCTGGGAGAACTGCACGACCGGCTCGCCCGCAAGGCGCTCGACTCCGCGGGCGTCCGTACCGAGGTCCGTACACGCGTCACCTCCGTCTCCCCGGACGAGAACGGGCGGTGGAGCGTGCGGGTTCCCGGCGCGACCGTCGACGCCGACGCGGTCGTCCTCGCCGTACCGCAGCGCGAGGCGCACGGACTGCTGCCCGCCGGGGCGCTCGACGATCCCGGCCGGCTCCTGGAGATCGGCACCGCGCCGATCCTGAACATCCACGTCGTCTACGACCGCAAGGTGCTGAACGCACCGTTCCTCACGGCCCTCGGCACCCCGCTGCAATGGGTCTTCGACCGCACCGACGCCTCCGGCCTGACGGAAGGCCAGTACCTGGCGGTGTCGCAGTCGGCCGCGCACGACGACATCGAGGAGCCCGTGGCCGCGCTGCGGGAACGCTATCTGCCCGAACTGGAGCGGCTGCTGCCCCGCGCCCGGGGCGCCGGGGTGAGGGACTTCTTCGTGACCCGGGAGCGCACCGCGACGTTCGCCCCGGCCCCCGGCGTCGGACGGCTCAGGCCCGGCGCCCGCACCAAGGCACCCGGCCTGTACCTGGCCGGAGCGTGGACCGCCACCGGGTGGCCCGCGACCATGGAGAGTGCGGTCCGCAGCGGTGTCGGCGCGGCGGGCGCCGTGCTCGGCGCCCTGGGCCGGTCCCGCGCGGTCCTCCCCGACTTCTTCGAGGAGGCGGCGTGAGGACCGAGTCGCGTGGCACCGACCGCACCCCCGGTACCGCAACTGGAGGAGAGACTGTGCCCACTGCGTCCCCGGCCCCGGCGGCCGACCCACGGACCACGGTGGACGTGACCGCGCTCCTGGAGCGCGGCCGGACCCTGGCCACGCCGGAGCTGCGGGCGGCCGTGGACCGGCTGGCGCCTCCCATGGACACCGTCGCCGCCTACCACTTCGGCTGGATCGATGCCCAGGGCAACCCGGCCGACGGCGACGGCGGCAAGGCCGTCCGCCCCGCGCTGGCGGTGCTCTCCGCGGAGGTCACCGGGGCTCCCGCGCACACCGGTGTCCCCGGCGCGGTCGCCGTCGAACTCGTCCACAACTTCTCACTCCTCCACGACGACCTGATGGACGGTGACGAACAGCGCCGCCACCGCGACACGGTCTGGAAGGTGCACGGCCCCGCCCAGGCCATCCTGGTCGGCGACGCCCTGTTCGCCCTGGCCAACGAGGTGCTGCTGGAACTCGGCACCGTCGAGGCGGGCCGTGCCACGCGCCGCCTGACCGCCGCCAGCCGCGCCCTGATCGACGGCCAGGCGCAGGACATCTCCTACGAGCACCGCGACCGGGTCAGCGTCGAGGAGTGCCTGGAGATGGAAGGCAACAAGACCGGCGCCCTGCTCGCCTGCGCCTCCTCCATCGGAGCGGTCCTCGGCGGCGCGGACGAGCGGACCGCCGACACCCTGGAGAAGTACGGCTACCACCTGGGCCTCGCCTTCCAGGCCGTCGACGACCTGCTCGGCATCTGGGGCGACCCGGAGGCCACCGGCAAGCAGACCTGGAGCGACCTGCGCCAGCGCAAGAAGTCCCTCCCCGTCGTCGCCGCGCTCGCGGCCGGCGGCCCCGCCTCCCGGCGGCTCGGCGAGATCCTCGCCGACGACGCCAAGAGCACCGACTTCGCGAACTTCTCCGAGGAGGAGTTCGCGGCCCGCGCCGCCCTCATCGAGGAGGCGGGCGGACGCGAGTGGACCGCCGAAGAGGCGCGCCGCCAGCACACCATCGCCATCGAAGCCCTGGACGCCGTCGACATGCCCGTGGAGGTACGGGACCGGTTCGCGGCGCTCGCCGACTTCGTCGTCGTACGAAAGAGATGATCAGTATCGGTCGAATAGTCCTCGCCTAGTCGCCGGCCGGTGCCCGCGCACCGGCCGACGGCGGACCCGCAGCAGACAGCAGACGCACACTGCACGAAGGGGAAGCCATGACAGCGACGACCGACGGAAGCACCGGGGCGACTCTGCCGCCCCGGGCAGCCGCGGCCAGCACCACCGACAACCGGATCCCCGAGGCGGCCGGGGTACAAGAAGCCGCCGTACGCGCCACCCGGCGCGCCACCGACTTCCTCCTCGCGAAGCAGGACGCGGAGGGCTGGTGGAAGGGCGACCTGGAGACCAACGTCACCATGGACGCCGAGGACCTCCTCCTCCGTCAGTTCCTGGGCATCCTCGACGAGGAGACCACCAAGGCCGCCGCCCTGTTCATCCGGGGCGAGCAGCGCGAGGACGGCACCTGGGCCTCCTTCTACGGCGGCCCCGGCGAACTGTCCACCACCATCGAGGCGTACGTCGCCCTCCGCCTGGCCGGGGACGCGCCGGACGCCCCGCACATGGTGAAGGCGGCCGAGTGGGTCCGTGCCCGGGGCGGCATCGCCGCCGCCCGTGTGTTCACCCGCATCTGGCTGGCCCTGTTCGGCTGGTGGAAATGGGAGGACCTGCCGGAACTCCCGCCGGAACTCATCTGGTTCCCCACCTGGATGCCGCTGAACATCTACGACTTCGGCTGCTGGGCCCGGCAGACGATCGTGCCGCTGACCATCGTGTCGGCCAAGCGCCCCGTCCGCCCCGCGCCCTTCCCGCTGGACGAGCTGCACACCGACCCCGCCGACCCCCACCCGTACCGGCCGCTGGCCCCCGCGGCGACCTGGGACGGCGCCTTCCAGCGCCTCGACAAGGCCCTGCACGCCTTCCGCAAGGTGGCCCCGCGCCGGATGCGCCGCGCGGCGATGAACGCCGCCGCCCGCTGGATCATCGAGCGCCAGGAGAACGACGGCTGCTGGGGCGGCATCCAGCCCCCGGCCGTGTACTCGGTCATCGCCCTCTACCTGCTCGGCTACGACCTCGAACACCCCGTCATGCGGGCCGGCCTTGAGTCCCTGGACCGGTTCGCGGTGTGGCGCGAGGACGGCGCCCGGATGATCGAGGCGTGCCAGTCCCCGGTCTGGGACACCTGCCTCGCGACCATCGCGCTCGCCGACGCCGGGGTGCCCGCCGACCACCCGCAGCTCGTGAAGGCGGCGGACTGGATGCTGGGCGAACAGATCGTGCGCCCCGGCGACTGGTCGGTGAAGCGGCCCGGACTGCCGCCCGGCGGCTGGGCGTTCGAGTTCCACAACGACAACTACCCCGACATCGACGACACCGCCGAGGTCGTCCTCGCGCTGCGCCGCGTCAGGCACCACGACCCGGAGCGGGTGGAGAAGGCCATCGGGCGCGGGGTGCGCTGGAACCTCGGCATGCAGTCGAAGAACGGCGCGTGGGGCGCCTTCGACGTCGACAACACCAGCCCCTTCCCCAACCGGCTGCCGTTCTGCGACTTCGGCGAGGTCATCGACCCGCCGTCGGCCGATGTCACCGCGCACGTCGTCGAGATGCTCGCCGCCGAGGGCCTCACCCACGACCCGCGCACCCGGCGCGGCATCGAGTGGCTGCTGGCCGAACAGGAGGCCGACGGTTCCTGGTTCGGCCGCTGGGGCGTCAACTACGTCTACGGCACCGGTTCCGTCGTCCCCGCGCTCGTCGCGGCCGGACTGCCCGCCTCGCACCCGGCGATCCGCCGCGCGGTGTCCTGGCTGGAGTCCGTCCAGAACGACGACGGCGGCTGGGGCGAGGACCTGCGCTCCTACCGGTACGTGCGGGAGTGGAGCGGCAAGGGCGCCTCGACCGCCTCGCAGACCGGCTGGGCGCTGATGGCCCTGCTGGCGGCGGGCGAGAAGGAGTCCAAGGCCGTCGAGCGGGGCGTGCGGTGGCTCGCCGACACCCAGCGGGAGGACGGTTCCTGGGACGAGCCGTACTTCACCGGCACCGGATTCCCCTGGGACTTCTCCATCAACTACCACCTGTACCGCCAGGTGTTCCCGCTGACCGCGCTCGGCCGGTACGTGTACGGCGAGCCCGCCGTCACCCGGCCGAAGACCGGCGGCGGTGCGCGCCTCGCCGAGGCGAAGGCGAGCTGATGAGCCACCCGTCCGCCGCTCCGGCGCCGCTGCTGATCGCCTGTGCGCTCGGCATCGAGCACCTCGCCCTGCGCACGGGCGGACGGGGCGGCGCGGACGGACCGGTCACCGTCCTGCGGACGGGCATGGGTCCCAAGGCGGCCGGGCGTTCGGTCACCCGGGTGCTGGCCGACCCCGCGCTGGCCGGCGCCGCCGTGCTGGCCACCGGGTTCTGCGCGGGGCTCGCCCCGGGAATGCACCCCGGTGACCTGGTCGTCGCCGAGGAGACCCGGGACCCGCGCGGCACGGTCGGCTGCGTGGGCACCGACCGGCTCGTCAAGGAACTCGCGCGGGCCGTGCCCGGCCGCACCGTCCACACCGGGCCGCTGACCGGGTCCGACCACGTGGTCCGCGGCCCCGAACGCGCCGCGCTGCGGGCGACCGGCGCGATCGCGGTCGACATGGAGTCCGCCGCCACGCTCCTGAGCGCCGTCCGCGCGGCCCCGCGCCCCGTCGCGGCCGTACGGGTGGTCGTGGACGCTCCGGAACACGAACTCGTCCGGATCGGCACGCTGCGCGGTGGAATATCGGCCTTCCGCGTTCTTCGTTCCGTACTACCCGCTTTCTATGAATGGCACCGTTCTTTGCTGCTCCCCCGGAGGTGAGCCAGATGGCAATGCCGCTTCGTCAGTCCATCAAGGTCGCTACATATCTCGCCGAACAGAAGCTCCGCAAGCGGGACAAGTTTCCGCTCATCGTCGAGTTGGAACCGCTTTTCGCCTGCAATCTGAAATGTGAGGGATGCGGGAAGATCCAGCATCCTGCGGGCGTGCTCAAGCAGCGCATGCCGGTCGCCCAGGCCGTGGGCGCGGTGCTGGAGTCCGGGGCACCGATGGTCTCCATCGCCGGCGGCGAGCCGCTGATGCACCCGCACATCGACGAGATCGTGCGCCAGCTGGTGGCCAAGCGGAAGTACGTCTTCCTGTGCACCAACGCCATGCTGCTGCGCAAGAAGATGGACAAGTTCACGCCCTCGCCGTACTTCGCCTTCGCCGTGCACATCGACGGACTGAAGGAACGTCACGACGAGTCGGTGGCCAAGGAGGGCGTCTTCGACGAGGCCGTGGCGGCGATCAAGGAGGCCAAGCGGCGCGGCTTCCGGGTCACCACCAACTCGACCTTCTTCAACACCGACACCCCGCAGACCATCATCGAGGTCCTCGACTTCCTCAACGACGAGCTGAAGGTCGACGAGATGATGATCTCCCCGGCCTACGCCTACGAGAAGGCCCCCGACCAGGACCACTTCCTCGGTGTCACGCAGACCCGGGAGCTGTTCAAGAAGGCGTTCGCGGGCGGCAACCGGCTGCGCTGGCGGCTCAACCACTCCCCGCTCTTCCTGGACTTCCTGGAGGGCAAGGTCGACTTCCCGTGCACCGCGTGGGCGATCCCGAACTACTCGCTGTTCGGCTGGCAGCGGCCCTGCTACCTGATGAGCGACGGGTACGTGCCGACGTACCGGGAGCTGATCGAGAAGACCGACTGGGACAAGTACGGCCGCGGCAAGGACCCGCGCTGCGACAACTGCATGGCGCACTGCGGCTACGAGCCCACCGCCGTGCTGGCCACCATGGGGTCGCTCAAGGAGTCGCTGCGGGCCATGCGCGAGACGGTCTCCGGGAACCGGGAGTGATGGGGGCATGACCGCCGTTTCCCTGGGGGTCCCGCAGGTACCGGCCCGGCCGCTCGCCGCGCGGCGCCCGTCGCGGCAGATCCAGGTGGGATCGGTGGCGGTGGGCGGTGGGGCTCCGGTGTCGGTGCAGTCCATGACGACGACGCGTACGTCGGACGTGGGCGCCACGTTGCAGCAGATCGCGGAGCTGACCGCGTCCGGGTGCGAGATCGTGCGCGTCGCCTGTCCCACGCAGGACGACGCGGACGCCCTGCCGGTCATCGCGAAGAAGTCGCAGATCCCGGTGATCGCGGACATCCACTTCCAGCCGAAGTACGTGTTCGCGGCGATCGAGGCGGGATGTGCGGCGGTCCGGGTGAACCCGGGCAACATCAAGAAGTTCGACGACCAGGTGAAGGAGATCGCGGCGGCGGCCCGGGACCACGGGACGCCGGTGCGGATCGGGGTGAACGCCGGGTCGCTCGACCGGCGTCTGCTGCGGAAATACGGGAAGGCGACGCCCGAGGCGCTGGTGGAGTCGGCGCTGTGGGAGGCGTCGCTGTTCGAGGAGCACGGGTTCCGGGACCTCAAGATCTCGGTCAAGCACAACGACCCGGTGGTGATGATCGAGGCATACCGGCAGCTGGCCGAGCGATGCGACTATCCCCTGCACCTGGGAGTGACGGAAGCCGGTCCCGCGTTCCAGGGGACGGTGAAGTCGGCCGTGGCCTTCGGGGCGCTGCTCTCCCAGGGCATCGGTGACACCATCCGGGTGTCGCTGTCGGCACCGCCGGTGGAGGAGGTCAAGGTCGGTATCCAGATCCTGCGGTCGCTGGGGCTCAAGGAGCGCCGGCTGGAGATCGTGTCGTGTCCGTCCTGCGGCCGGGCCCAGGTCGACGTGTACCGGCTGGCGGAGGAGGTCACGGCCGGGCTCGACGGCATGGAGGTGCCGCTGCGGGTGGCCGTGATGGGCTGTGTGGTCAACGGTCCGGGTGAGGCTCGTGAGGCCGATCTCGGGGTGGCCTCCGGCAACGGCAAGGGGCAGATCTTCGTCAAGGGCGAGGTCGTCAGGACCGTCCCCGAGTCGAAGATCGTGGAGACCCTGATCGAGGAGGCGATGAAGATCGCCGAACAGATGGAGAAGGACGGCGCGTCGGGGGAGTCCGCCGTCACCGTGAGCTGAACAGCACGGACCGAAGGGGGCCCGAACGTGACGATTCTGGAGAACATCCGGGGACCACGCGACCTCAAGGCGCTGTCCGAGGCCGAACTCGGCGAACTGTCCGAGGAGATACGCGCGTTCCTGGTGCACGCGGTCGCCAGGACCGGCGGTCACCTCGGGCCCAATCTGGGGGTGGTCGAACTCACCGTCGCCCTGCACCGGGTCTTCGAGTCACCGGTCGACCGCATCCTGTGGGACACCGGCCACCAGAGCTACGTACACAAGCTCCTCACGGGGCGTCAGGACTTCTCCAAACTGCGCGGGAAGGGCGGCCTGTCCGGCTACCCCTCACGGGAGGAGTCCGAGCACGACGTCATCGAGAACAGCCACGCCTCCACCGCGCTCGGCTGGGCCGACGGCCTCGCCAAGGCCCGCGACGTGCAAGGGGAGGAGAGCCATGTCGTCGCCGTCATCGGCGACGGCGCGCTCACCGGCGGCATGGCCTGGGAGGCGCTCAACAACATCGCCGCCGCCAAGGACCGGCCGCTGATCATCGTCGTCAACGACAACGAGCGGTCCTACGCGCCCACCATCGGCGGCCTCGCCCATCACCTCGCCGCCCTGCGCACCACCGACGGCTACGAGAAGATGCTCGCCTGGGGCAAGGACGTGCTCCAGCGCACCCCCGTCGTCGGCAACACCGTCTACGAGGCACTGCACGGCGCCAAGAAGGGTTTCAAGGACGCCTTCGCCCCCCAGGGCCTCTTCGAGGATCTCGGACTGAAGTACGTGGGCCCGGTCGACGGGCACGACATCGGGGCCGTCGAGTCGGCGCTGCGGCGCGCGAAACGCTTCCACGGGCCCGTCCTCGTCCACGTCCTCACCGAGAAGGGCCGCGGCTACGAACCCGCCCTCGCCCACGAGGAGGACCACTTCCACGCCGTGGGCGCGATGGACCCCCTCACCTGCGCGCCGCTCGGCCCGGCCGGCGGGCCGTCGTGGACCTCGGTGTTCGGCGACGAGATCGTGCGGATCGCCGAAGAACGCGCGGACATCGTGGCGATCACGGCGGCCATGCTGCACCCGGTGGGCCTCGGGACGTTCGCCGAGCGGTTCCCCGACCGCGTCTGGGACGTCGGCATCGCCGAACAGCACGCCGCCGTCTCCGCGGCCGGCCTCGCCACCGGCGGGGTGCACCCGGTCGTCGCCGTCTACGCCACCTTCCTCAACCGCGCCTTCGACCAGGTGCTCATGGACGTCGCCCTGCACAAGTGCGGCGTCACCTTCGTCCTGGACCGGGCCGGTGTCACCGGCACCGACGGCGCCTCCCACAACGGTATGTGGGACCTGTCGGTCCTCCAGGTCGTCCCCGGTCTGCGCATCGCCGCCCCGCGCGACGCCGAGCAGCTCCGCGCCCAGCTCCGCGAGGCCGTCGCCGTGGACGACGCGCCGACCCTGCTGCGCTTCCCCAAGGAGTCGGTGGGTCCCGTCGTACCCGCGGTGGACCGCATCGGAGGACTGGACGTCCTGCACGCCACGGACGCGCCCGAGGTGCTGCTCGTCGCCGTCGGCGTGATGGCGCCGGTCTGCCTGAAGGCGGCCGAACTGCTGGAGGCCCGCGGCATCGCCTGCACCGTCGTCGACCCCCGCTGGGTCAAACCCGTCGACCCCGCCCTGCCGCCGCTGGCCGCCCGGCACCGGCTGGTGGCCGTCGTCGAGGACAACAGCCGCGCGGCCGGCGTCGGATCGGCGGTCGCGCTCGCCCTGTCGGACGCCGAAGTCGACGTACCCGTACGGCGGTTCGGCATCCCGGAGCAGTTCCTCGCGCACGCCAAGCGGGCCGAGGTGCTCGCCGACATCGGCCTCACCCCGGTCGAGATCGCCGGCCGGATCGGCGCGAGCCTGGCCGTCACGTCAGTCCAAGGAGAGAACTGAATGACCAAGGGGTTCGACCTCGGCGCGCTGCTGGCCGAGCGCGGGGCCGAGCGGTACGAGCTGCACACCCGGCACCTCAACCACCAGCTCCCGCGCATGCTGCGCACCATCGGCTTCGACCGGGTCTACGAGCGCGCCGAGGGCGCGTACTTCTTCGACGCGGACGGCAACGACTACCTCGACATGCTCGCCGGGTTCGGGGTGATGGGCCTGGGCCGCCACCACCCCGTCGTCCGGCAGGCGCTGCACGACGTCCTCGACGCCGGCCTCGCCGACCTGACCCGCTTCGACTGCCAGCCGCTGCCCGGCCTGCTCGCCGAGAAGCTGCTGTCGTACAGCCCGCACCTGGACCGGGTCTTCTTCAGCAACAGCGGGACGGAGGCGGTGGAGACCGCGCTGAAGTTCGCCCGGTTCGCCACCGGCAGGCCGCGCGTCCTCTACTGCGATCACGCCTTCCACGGGCTGACCACCGGTTCCCTGTCGGTCAACGGCGAGGGCGGCTTCCGGGACGGTTTCGCGCCGCTGCTGCCGGACACGCCGGTGCCGCTCGGCGACCTCGACGCACTCGCCCGCGAACTGAGGAAGGGCGACGTCGCCGCCCTGATCGTCGAGCCGATCCAGGGCAAGGGCGTGAACGAGGCGCCGCCCGGCTATCTGCGGGCCGCGCAGGAACTGCTCCACCGGCACAAGGCGCTGCTCATCGCCGACGAGGTGCAGACCGGCCTCGGCCGCACCGGCGACTTCTACGCCTACCAGCACGAGGCCGGGGTCGAACCGGACCTGGTGTGCGTGGCCAAGGCCCTCTCCGGCGGGTACGTGCCCGTCGGCGCCACCCTCGGCAAGGACTGGATCTTCAAGAAGGTCTACTCCTCGATGGACCGGGTGCTGGTGCACTCGGCCAGCTTCGGGGCGAACGCGCAGGCCATGGCGGCCGGCCTCGCCGTCCTGCACGTCATGGACGACGAGCGGATCGTCGAGAACGCCCGGACCACCGGTGACCTGCTGCGCTCCCGGCTCGCGGCGCTGATCGACAAGTACGAACTGCTCGCCGACGTACGCGGCCGGGGGCTGATGGTCGGCATCGAGTTCGGCCGGCCCGAGGCGCTGAGGCTGCGCAGCCGCTGGGCCATGCTCCAGGCCGCCCGCAAGGGCCTGTTCGCACAGATGGTCGTGGTTCCGCTGCTCCAGCGGCACCGCATCCTCACCCAGGTCTCGGGCGATCACCTGGAGGTCATCAAGCTCATCCCGCCGCTGATCGTGGGGGAGCGGGAGGTGGACCGGTTCGTGGACGCGTTCACCGAGGTCATGGACGACGCCCACAACGGCGGCGGACTGATGTGGGACTTCGGCAAGACCCTGGTGAAACAGGCGGTGGCCCACCGCTGAGGCCGTTTTTTGCCTGTGGGGCAAGAAATTTGCCCCACAGGCAAGGGTGCGGCTGAATGGAGGGCATGAGCCCCTCGGAAGCCCCGGAACCCGGGGTGGCGGAGCTGCCCGCCGTGGCGCCCCAGCTCCGCGCCCTGCGCCGCCGCGCCTCCCTCACCCTGGAGACCGCGGCCCGCGCCGCCGGGCTGTCCCCGGCCCACCTCTCCCGGCTGGAGACCGGGCAGCGCCAGCCCTCGCTGCCGATGCTGCTGGCCCTCGCCCGTATCTACGGTACGACGGTCTCCGAGCTGCTCGGCGAGACCGCCGTCGAACGGGACGCCGTGATCCGCGCCGCCGACATGGAGCCGACCGCCGCGGGCGGCTGGACCTACTGGCAGGCCGGCGCGTCCGGCCGCGGCATGCAGGCCCTCAGGGTCCAGGTACCGCACGGCTCCCAGGGCGACATCGTGCGCGTGCACCCCGGCGAGGAGTGGCTCCACGTCCTCGCCGGGCGGCTGCGGCTGCGCCTCGGGGACGGCACCCACCTGCTCACCCGCGGCGACAGCGCGCACTTCGACTCGCTGACCCCGCACCGCATCGCCGCGGCGGACCCCGACGGGGTCGAGCTGCTGTTCGTCCACACCCTGCTGCAGAGCCCCACGGCCACGCTGTGCCTGGGGCCCCTCACCGGAGGCACGCCATGAGTGACATCGAGGAGAAGTTCCCCCGCGCCCTGTGGGTGCGGCTCATCGTCTACATCGCCGTCGGCCATGTCTTCGCGGCCTTCGTCTACCTGCTCTTCGAGGTCGGCGCGAAGTAGCCGGACTCAGTCGAGCAGACGGTCGCGCAGCCGCTCCCGGGTGGCCGGGGTGATCCGCAGACCCCGCTCCAGGTAGGTGTCGACGTCGCCCCAGGTCCGCTCGATCGTCTCGAAGGCCGCCGTCAGGTACTCGGCGCGCGCGTCGAACAGGGGACTGAGCAGCTCCATGACCTCGGGGGAGTAGGCCGAGGCGGCGGAGCCGCTGCGCTTCACCTTGTAGCGGCGGTGTTTCTCGTTGGACTTCAGGTAGTCCTCGACGATGGCCTCCCGCTCCACGCCCAGGGCGAGCAGGGTCACCGCGATCGACAGGCCCGCGCGGTCCTTGCCGGCCGCGCAGTGCATCAGGGCGGGGACACTGTCCTCGGCGAGCGCGTGCAGCACCCGCGAGTGCTCGTCGGTGCGGTCCGTGACGATCGAGCGGTACGACGCGATCATCCGGCCCGCGCCCTTGCCGTCGGCGAGGATCTCCCGCAGCTGGTCGAGGTCGCCGTCGCGGACCATCTTCCAGAACTCGGCGCCGTCGGCGGGGTCGGACAGCGGCAGGTTCACATTGCGCACGCCCGGCAGGGACACGTCGGGGCCTTCGAGCTTCTGGTCGGCCGCGTTGCGGAAGTCGAAGACGGTGTGCAGGCCGAGGCCCGTCAGGAACGCGGCGTCCTCGGCGGTCGCGTGGGCGAGGTGGCCGCTGCGGAACAGCACCCCGAACCGCACCCGCCGCCCGTCCACGGTGGGCAGGCCGCCCACGTCACGGAAATTGCGTACTCCGGCCAGCTCGGGCTCCGTCGACGGGACCTGCTGCGTCACGAGGACTCCTCCCACTCGGTGCCGCTGCCGCTGCTCGGCGGCGGGCACAGCCGACGATACGGCATTCCCCCGCTCCGAGGGGTCGCTATTGCCCCTTCGTGTAACGTCTGTTGCATCTGTCCGAATTGACGGTTTCTTTCCAGCTCGGCCTGTAATAAAAGTCGCTGGTGAATGACCGCGTGAGCAGCGTCATATCCGTGACGGTGCGTCGCGCCGCATGTCCATGTAATCGAGGTGCTTTTCAAGGGCGTTTGCCCTCGCCGGCCTTTTCACCGTCGACGCAGGGTGACGGATCTTTCCCTCAATGGATCAAGAGAAACGCCTTTACCGGAAACCCCGCGCTTGTCGCTGTGCGACCTGGTCCCTTACGTTCACCTCCGATCCGGACGGACGCCTAATCCTGCCGCCGACCGGAGACCGCACCCACTCACCACCCGTATTCGGCAGGAGCGGGGGACCCACAGGTACACCGCCTGTTCCGGTTCCCGGAACGGCTAGGGGTAAAGCCGCGCCATTCGGCGCGGCCGGGCATCTCCAGTCCGCACCCGACAGCTCACCTCGCAGGCGCCGGAGAGGAATTCGACATGCCCGCGAAGAGTAAGCACCGCCGTTCCAAGACCCAGCGTCTGACCCGCACCCTGGCCGTCGCCGGCACCGGTGGCGCCGCGCTCGCGCTGCCGCTCATGGGCGCCGCCGGGGCCCACGCGGCTCCCGCCCAGTCCGCCACCGTGTCGGCCCCCGCTTCCGCGCAGGCCGCCCAGAAGGCCACGTACACCGTGGTGGCCGGCGACTCCCTCGCGAAGATCGCCGACGACCAGCACGTCAGCGGCGGCTGGAAGAAGCTCTACGCCGAGAACCGGAACGCCGTCGGCGACGACCCGTCGCTGATCCGTCCCGGCCTCGAGCTCACCCTCACCCTCGGCGGCAAGGCGGCGGGCACGGACTCCGCCGAGTCCTCGGGCGCCTCGGCCCGGACGGAGAAGACCGAGAAGACCGAGAAGACCGAGAAGACCGAGAAGACCGAGAAGACCGAGAAGGTCGAGAAGGCGGAGAAGGCCGAGAAGACGGCCGACACGGCCGCGGTCACCTCGGCCGCCTCCTTCGTGGCTCCCGTGGCGGGCGGCGCCGTCGGCACCCCGTACCACCAGTCGGGCAGCATGTGGTCCAGCGGCTACCACACCGGCACCGACTTCGTCGTCCCGACCGGCACGCCCGTGCAGGCCGTGGGCGCCGGCACGGTCGTCTCCGCCGGCTGGGGCGGCGCGTACGGCAACCAGGTCGTCATCAAGCTCGCCGACGGCCACTACGCCCAGTACGCCCACCTGTCCCAGATCTCCGTCTCCAGCGGCGCCGCCGTCACCGCCGGACAGCAGCTCGGCCTCTCCGGTGCCACCGGCAACGTCACCGGCCCGCACCTGCACTTCGAGATCCGCACCACGCCGGACTACGGCTCGGACATCGACCCGCTGGCCTACCTGCGGTCGCAGGGCGTCACCGTCTGACACCACCAGGACGCCACCCCGCTGCCCGTCGAAGGCCGGACCCCGATCCCCGGGTCCGGCCTTCGACGCCGGCGCCGCAGGGAACGGGCTGCGCTTATTCCTGAGTTGGCCAACACTTTAGGAGTGGCCTTTCTCACCGCCCGTCAACCCCTGCCTACGGTCGCGTAGGTCACATTCGAAGGTGAATCATGGGCCGATGTGGCAGACGATTCGAAGAGTGACGAGAGAGCAGTGATCGGGTCGTACGTGGCCGTGGGTGACAGCTTCACCGAAGGTGTCGGTGACCCCGGCCCCGACGGGGCGTTCGTCGGCTGGGCCGACCGCCTCGCCGTCCTGCTCGCGGACCGGCGGCCCGAGGGCGACTTCACGTACACCAACCTCGCCGTACGCGGAAAGCTGCTCGACCAGATCGTGGCAGACCAGGTGCCCCAGGCCGTCGGCCTCAAACCGGACCTGGTCTCCTTCTGTGCGGGCGGCAACGACATCATCCGGCCCGGCACCGATCCGGACGAGGTGGCGGAGCGGTTCGAGCGGGCGGTGGCGGCGCTCGCCGCGGCGGCCGGCACGGTCCTGGTGACGACCGGCTTCGACACCCGGCGGGTGCCCGTCCTGAAACACCTGCGCGGCAAGATCGCCACGTACAACGGGCATGTGCGGGCCGTCGCCGACCGCTACGGCTGCCCGGTGCTCGACCTGTGGTCGCTGCGCAGCGTGCAGGACCGCCGGGCCTGGGACACCGACCGGCTGCACCTCTCGCCCGAGGGGCACACGCGCGTGGCGCTGCGCGCCGGACAGGCCCTCGGCCTGCCGGTGCCGGCCGACCCCGAGCAGCCCTGGCCGCCGCTGCCGCCGCGCGGCACCCTCGACATCCGCCGGGACGACGTGCAGTGGGCGCGGGAGCACCTGGTGCCGTGGATCGGGCGCCGGCTGCGCGGTGAGTCCTCCGGCGACCATGTGATCGCCAAGGGGACGCTGTCGGCGGACGACATCAGGATGCGGATCGCGCCGGTCGCCTGAGGCGTTCCCGTGGGCCTCAGGGGGACTCCTGGGGCCTTGTGCGCGGGTGAGTTCCCCGGGGCGGCCCGCGCCGGCCGCTGCCCGGGAGGCCCTCCGGGGCGGTGTCGGCCGGACGACCGGCGGCGGAGACCGCTGTCACACCGGACGACCATAATGAAGGTCTGTCCTACTCCACCTGGAGGTACCGTGGCCGGTTTCCGTTCCCGCAGCTCAGGGCTGTACGCGCTGCGGCCCGAAGCGTTCGGCGCGGACCCGAGCGGCGAGCGCATGGCGCGCATCCGCAGATCCCCGCACTTCGCGGACGGCGTCTTCCAGAACCCGGGGGGCCCCGCCCGCACCCGGCCCTCCGGCTCGACGGCGCAGTTCGCCAAGAACTACCTCGACCGTGCGGCACGGACCCTCCGGGCCCCCGCCGCGCCGATCCCCGTCCACCCCACCACCGTCGCCGACCTGGCCCGCCCGCCGGCCACCGGCCTCCGTCTGACCTGGGCCGGACACTCCAGTGTGCTGGCCGAGATAGACGGACAGCGGGTGCTGTTCGACCCGGTGTGGGGCGAGCGCTGCTCCCCGTTCCCCTTCGCCGGCCCCAGGCGACTGCACCCGGTGCCGCTGCCGCTGGCCGCCCTCGGCCCGGTCGACGTCGTCGTCATCTCCCACGACCACTACGACCACCTGGACCTGCCCACCATCAAGGCCCTGGCAGGCACGGACACCCTCTTCGCCGTGCCCCTCGGCGTCGGCGCCCACCTGGAGCGCTGGGGAGTGCCCGCGGACCGGATGCGCGAGCTGGACTGGCACGAGGAGACGAAGGTCGGCGGCCTCACCCTGACCGCCACACCCGCCCGCCACTTCTGCGGCCGGGCCCTGCGCAACACCCAGCACACCCTCTGGGCCTCCTGGGTGGCCGCCGGCCCGGACCACCGCGTCTACCACAGCGGCGACACCGGCTACTTCACCGGCTTCCAGGAGATCGGCGCCGCGCACGGCCCGTTCGACGCCACGATGATCCAGGTGGGCGCGTACTCGGAGTTCTGGCCCGACATCCACATGACCCCAGAGGAGGGCGTCCGCGCCCACCTCGACCTCCAGGGCGGCCGGCCGGGCGGTGCCCTGCTGCCCATCCACTGGGGCACGTTCAACCTGGCGCCGCACGCGTGGGCGGAGCCGGGGGAGTGGATGAAGGACGCGGCCGAGGAGGAGGGCCAGGCGGTGGCCTTCCCACGGCCGGGCGAGCCGTTCGAGCCGACGGGGGAGCTGCCGGTGGAGCCGTGGTGGCGGGCGGTGTCCGGCCCGCTCGCGCGTCCGTGGCGGCGGCCCGGCATCGCGGAGAGCATGGCCGGCACGAGCAAGGGGGATCTCGACCTCGCGGGCGAGCGGTGACGGACGGACTGCCGGCAGGAGGACCTGGGACCGGCGCCCCCTGACCGGGACGCGCCGCCCGCGGCGCATCCCGGGCGGCAACCCGCCCTCCACCGTGGCGAGTCCGACGTACCCGTGATGGTCGGAGATCCCGGGGCCGGCCGCCGAGCCGGGGACGCCCCGTCCCCGACCGTCTGGAGTGGACGCCCTGGAAGGGGGCCGGCCCCGGCCCGGAGATCCTCGGTGACATCACCGGCAGGCGCGTCCTGGACATCGGCTCCGGAACCGGCCATCACGCGGCCCACCTCGCCCGCGTCCACGGCGCCCGCGTCACGGCCGTCGAGCTGTCACCCACCCAGCACGAACGCGCCACCAGCGCCCACGCCGGTAGGAAGACCCGCCCCTGGCGCCCCGGCCTCCCCGTCGACCCCCCGGCCCACTTCACGCCCTACGCCACGACCACGGCCCCCGGAAGCGGGGTCAGTCTCCCTCGGCGTGGGCCCGGGCCCGCCGGCCCGCGACGGAGGGCCGGTCGCCGGGCGCGGCGCTCTCGCCCGTGACCTGGGCGAGCAGGGCGAGCGCGGTTGCGGACGGTGAGTTTGGCTCTGTGGTGGCGACCACGACCGAGGGGCCTCGTGCGCTGCTCAGGGTCTGCTGGGTGACGGTCAGCGGCCCGACCAGCGGATGGCGCATCTCGTAGGTGCCGTCGGCGCAGGCCCTGACCCGGTGGTCGGCCCACATCGAGGCGAACTCGGCGCTCTTGGCGGAGAGTTCGCCCAGGAGCGCGTGGAGTGCCGCGTCCTCCGGGTGCTGGGCCGCGACCACGCGCAGATGGCCGACCATGGCCCTGGCCTTGCCCGGCCAGTCCGCGTACAGGTCACGGACGTGGCCGTCGAGGAACACCAGCCGGGCCATGGCGGGCCGCTGCGCCGGCCGGCCGGGGGCGGCGAAGTCCAGGTGCCCGGCGAACAGCGCGTGGCCCGGCCGGTTCCACGCCAGTACGTCGGTGCGCCGGCCGAGCACGATCGCGGGCACGTGGCCCAGTACGTCCAGGAGCTGGCGGGTGGCGTCCGGCACCCGTTCCGGCGCCGGACGTCTGCCCGGGGTGCGCCGCCTGCCCGCACGGGCCAGGTCGTGCAGGTACCGCCGCTCGGACTCGTCCAGCCGCAGCGCCCCGGCGATCGCGTCCAGCACCTCGGGCGACGCGCTGGGCGACTGCCCCTGTTCCAGCCGCGTGTAGTAGGACGTGCTCACTCCCGCGAGCAGGGCCAGTTCCTCGCGCCGCAGCCCCGGCACGCGCCGGCGTTCCCCGTAGGTGGGTACACCGACGTCCTCCGGGCGCAGCCGCGAGCGCCGCATGTGCAGGAAGTCTCCGAGCTGCGTCTTTCCGTCCATGGCTCCGAGTATGGGCCGCCCCGCGGCGCCCAGCCTGCCCCGGTCGTGGATAGGCAAGGGCGGGTCTGGTTCCGCGCCCGCGTCCCCGGTGGGGTGGGAGGCCCCGAGTAATCCGAGGAAGGACAGACACTCATGGAACAGATCATCCTCGGTGACGTCTCCGTCACCCGGGTACGGGAGTACTTCGGTCCCGTCGGCATGACACCCGGGACCTTCTTCCCGGACAGCTCGAAGGACGTATGGGAAGCCGGCCGCGACTGGCTGGCCCCGCACTTCCTGGACGCCGGGACCGGCATCGTCCATTCCGCGATCCAGACCTGGCTGCTGCGCAGCGAGGGCAGGACGATCCTCGTCGACACCGGCGTGGGCAACCACAAGGAGCGTCCCTACGCCCCGGTCTGGAGCCACCTGGAGACGGACTTCCTGGCCGGCCTCGCCCGCGCCGGTGTCCGGCCCGAGGACGTGGACATCGTGATCAACACGCACCTCCACGTCGACCACGTCGGCTGGAACACGTACCTGGACGGTCGGCAGTGGGTCCCCACCTTCCCCAACGCCACCTACCTGATGCCCAAGGACGACTTCGACTTCTGGAATCCCGGGAACGGCCACCGGCCACTCCTCGGCCGCGGCAACCAGAACGTCTTCGAGGACAGCGTGGCCCCCGTCCACCGGGCCGGCCTGACCCGGCTGTGGGAGGGCAGCCACCGGATCGACGCGAACCTGCGCCTGGACGCGGCCCCCGGGCACACCCCCGGCTCCTCCGTGCTCACCCTCACCTCCGGCACGGACCGCGCGGTGTTCGTCGGCGACCTGCTGCACAGCCCCGTACAGATCCTGGAGCCGGACGTCAACAGCTGCTTCTGCGAGGACCCCGCCGAAGCCCGTGCCACCCGCCGCGAGGTGCTGGGCCGGGCCGCCGACACCCACGCCCTCGTCTTCCCGGCCCACCTGGGCGGCCACGGCGCCGCCGAGGTCGTACGCGACGGAAACGCCTTCGCCGTCAAGGACTGGGCGCCCTTCACCCCGTACACCGAGCAGCACTGACACCGCGGAAAGGCCCGACCGATGAACCACCACCACCCCGCACCCGTCGTGACCACCGCGCAGGGAGCCGTCCGCGGCCTGCGCCAGGACGACGGCACCGCCGTCTTCCTCGGCATCCCCTACGCCGCCCCGCCCCGCGGAGCCGGCCGGTTCGCCCCGCCCCGGCCGCACGACCCTTGGGACGGCGTACGGGACGCCACGGTCCCCGGGCCCAACGCGCCGCAGTCCGAACGCAGGCTGGGCGCCCTCGACATGACCCCCTACTTCGGCACCGGCTGGAGCCGTGGCGAGGACTATCTCACCGTCGACGTCCGGACCCCTTCCACGGGGCGCGGCGGCCTGCCGGTCATGGTGTTCGTGCACGGCGGCGGCTTCGTCGCCGGTTCGACACGCTCCGCGCTGTACGACGGGTCCGCCTTCGCCCGCGACGGCGTGGTCCTCGTCACGCTCAACTACCGGCTCGGCATCGCCGGTTTCCTCGACCTGCCCGGGGCGCCCGCCAACCGGGGACTGCTCGACGTCCTCGGGGCGCTGCGCTGGGTCCGGGAGAACATCGCCGGCTTCGGCGGCGACCCGGACAACGTCACGCTGTTCGGCCAGTCGGCCGGAGCCACCCTCGTCGGAGGCGCCCTCGCCCGGCCCGAGGCCGCCGGACTGTTCCGCAGGGCGATCGTGCAGAGCGGGAACGGCAGGGGCGCGTTCACCACCGAGCAGGCCGCCCGCGTCACCACCGCCGCCGCCGAGCTGCTGGGCGTCGCGCCGCACGCCGGCGCTTTCGCGGACATCCCCGACGAGCGTCTGGTGCGGGCTGCCGCCCGGCTCGCCGGCATCGACCTGCGGACCGCCACCCACCACGACCCGCTGCTCGGCCTCAGCCCTTTCGGCCTGGTCCTGGACACCCAGCCCGCCGAAGCCGTCGCCGCCGGACACGGCTCCGACGTCGACCTGCTCATCGGGACCACCACCGAGGAGGGCCGTCTCTACCTGGTCCCCGTGGACCGGTACGCCTCCTCGACCGCCGAGGACGTGGACGACACGGCGGCGCGCGCGCACCCGGACCCCGCGCGGCTCGTCCGGACGTACCGGACGACCCGTCCCGGGGCGTCCGACGGCGAGCTGCGCTCCGCCATCCTGGGCGACGCCCTGTTCGGCGCGGGCACCCGCGCCCTGGCCGCCGCCCACGCCGCCCACCCCGGGTCCGGGACCTACGCGTACGAGTTCGCCTGGCGCTCACGGGCCCTGGACGGCGAACTCGGCGCCGCCCACGGGGTCGAGCTGCCGTTCGTCTTCGATCTCGCGCACCTGCCGCGGCTGTTCGGCCCCGCCGCCCTGCTCGGCCCCGGCCGGCCCCCGGCCGATCTAGCGGGCCGCGTGCACGGCGCCTGGGTCCGGTTCGCCGCTACCGGCGACCCCGGCTGGGACCCGTACGACACCGACCGCAGGACCACGATGCGCATCGGCGCCGAGTGGACCCCGATCGACGATCCGCGCAGCCGGGAACGACGGGCCTGGAACTGACGACCGCCCCGCCGCCACCGCGGGGAGTACGGTGTCGCCGTCCGGTCTTGCCACTCACCCACTCGGCCGGTCAGGGCGGTTCCGGACGGAAGGAGGCACACCGTGCCGACGATGCCGGTGCGCCGAACCCCCGAGGCGGTGGCGGCATGAACACGGTCGTGGCCCAGGCCATCAGCACCGGGCGGCTGGATCTGCTGCCGCTGCGCGTCGGACACGCGGCGGAGATGGCCGCGGTGCTCTCCGACCCGGCCCTGCACCGCTTCACCGGCGGCACTCCGGACACCCCGCAGGCCCTGCGCTCGCGCTACCGGCGCATGACCGCGGGCTCTCCCGACCCGGCCGTCACCTGGCTGAACTGGGTCGTACGGCTCCGCGCGGAGTCCTGCCTGACGGGCACCGTCCAGGCGACGGTCACCCCCTCCGACGACGGGCCCGTCGCCGAGGTCGCCTGGGTGGTGGGGACCCCGTGGCAAGGGCGGGGCATCGCCACCGAAGCGGCCCGCGGACTCGTCGACTGGCTCGGCCGGCAGCCGGTGCGCAGCGTCATCGCCCACATCCGTCCAGGCCATCGGGCCTCCGCCGCCGTCGCCACCGCCGCCGGGCTCACGCCCACCGACGCCTGGCACGACGGCGAGATCCGATGGCACCGGGACAGCCGACCATGACGTCGACGACGAGTGGGTCTTCGCCGGTACCGGCGCGGGGTGCGGCAGGGGCCCGTCCAGGACACCTCGGCGCGGAGGGAGGCCCCGTCCGCGCCCGGTGTCGTCGGTGTCGCGGTGTGCGTCAGCAGGTGCGGCCGACGTAGTGGGCGCCCTGGATCTTGGAGGCCGAGCCGAGCCAGGTCCGGCCGGGGCCGACACAGCGCTCGTAGTCGGATGCGCCGGCGACCCGGACCTTGATGACGACGCGGGAGCCGTCCGAGGTGCAGTGGTTGTAGTAGGCGTCGGCGCTCGTCTCGTAGAAGCCGCACGGGTCGGCGGCCGAGGGGGTCGCGGTGACGGCCACGACGCCGAGGGACATGGCCGCGAGGGCGGCGGCGGAGGCGACGGTGCTGGTCACACGGTGGCGGATGCGCACAAGGACTCCTTGATCGGGTCAGGGACGGGACGGCGACACCGGGACGTGAACGTGGAGCGGTCCCGTACCGGACGTCGGTTCCGACCTTCGCAGCCCGGCCCCGGTCCGCAGGGGCAAACGGGATACGTTCACCCGGATAGGTAGAAATGCCCTCAGGGGTACGGCGCCCTGGGGCACCGGGGACGGCCCGGCGCTTCGTGCCGTGCGGGTGTGAACCGCGCGAGACCGGTTAAGCGGCTGGAATGAGCAGTTTTGGAAGAGCCACGCCCAGTGAGGGCGGGTTCCCCGCCACGGTGCCGGCGGTGAGCGCGTCCCCCATGCAGCCACGGCGGGACGGCGAGGGAAGCCTCGCGCACGTGGTGGAAACGCTGCTGGACAAGGGCCTGGTGCTGAACGCCGACATCATGGTCTCGGTCGCCGGGGTCGAACTGCTGGGCATCCGGTTGCGCGCGGCCCTCGCCTCGTTCGAGACGGCGGCCCGCTACGGACTGGAGTTCCCCTCGGGCACGGACACGGAGACCGCCGCGTGGCGTGAGACCCGGGAGGAGAAGGAGACCTGCCCGTCCTGCGGAAAGCGGGCGCCCGTCGAGCAGTTGCTCGACCAGTGGTGCCCCTGGTGCGGCTGGCGCAGCGCCCAGGCGCGGTTGCGGGAGAGCGGTTCCGAGCCTCCCGCCCTGACGGGCCGTCAGGGCGAGGGGGAGGCCGGGCCGGACGGTTCCGGGGAGCCCGTGCGCGAGGAAGCCCCGGCCGGACGGGAGGCCGAGCCGCGTGGTGAGTGACCGGTCCCCGATGCGGCCCACCCGGGAGCCGCGGGTGACCCTGGACGACCTGGTGGAGGTCCTGCTCAACAAGGGCGCGGTCCTGCACCTCGACCTCATCGTCGCCGTCGCCGACATCCCCCTGATCGGCGTCTCCGTCCGCGCGGCCGTCGCGGGGATGGAGACGATGCTGGAGTACGGCATGATGCGGCACTGGGACGAGGCCACCCGCGCCTGGGCGGAGCGTTCCGTCGCCCGCCGCGCCCTCGACCTGCGTGAGGGCGAGCGGGTCCTGAGCAGGATGGCCGGCGGCCACCTGCTGACCGGCGGCGTCTACCACGGCTGGCGGCCCGGCACGGTCTACCTCACCGACCAGCGCCTCGTCGTGCTGCGCGACGAGCCCCGGGAGATCCTGTGGCAGGCCGAGCTGGACGCCGTACGGCAGGTGCGGCTGAAGCCGGAGCGGACGGTCGGCGGCGAGGAGCGGCTGCGGCTGGAGGTGGCGCTGGCGGACGGGCGGCGCGAACTGCTCTCGGCCAGGGAGCCCGAGACCCTGCACGATCTGCTCTCCCGGTCCGGCGCCGGACGCCTCGCGCCCACCGCCGCAGGCGAGGAGCCTGCGGTCGCCGAAGGGCACCTGTGGTACGAGGAACCGCGCAGGTCGGGGCCGTTGTGGCGGGGCGGCCGGGCACGGCTCACCGCGAGCCGGCTGACGTGGAAGTCGCCCGTGGACGCCCGGCCCGCGCTGGTGCTGCCCCTCACGGACCTGGCCGAGGTGGGCCGGGCGCCCGGGTACGGCCCCGCCGGGGAGGGGAGCGTGCTGGTGCTGCGCACCGGCGCCGGCGACGAACTCCGGGTCGCCGCCGACGACCCGGCCCGGTGGGTCCGGTGGCTGGAGTCCGCCCGTCCCGTGGCGGCGGCCGGATGAGCGCCACGGGGAGGGACCGGATGAGCGCCGCTGGGAGGGACCGGATGAGCGCCGCGGGGAGGGACCGGATGAGCGCCGCTGGGGGAGATCGGACGAGCGCCGCTGGGGGAGACCGGCCGGGTGCCGGTGGGAGAGAAGCGTCGAGCGGCGCGGACAGGGTCCCGTCGCGCGCCGCCACGGAAGAACGGGCCGTACGGCAACAGGAGGAGAAGGCGAGGACGACATGCCGCTGACCGTCGACGAGAAGAGCCTCAAGCACGGGGTGCTGTCCCTCGTGGTCACCTTGGTCGAGGTCATCCAGGAGGCCCTGGACCGTCAGGCGATGCGCCGCATCGAGGGCGGCGACCTGACCCCGGAGGAGGCCGAACGCCTCGCCGAGGCCCTGCTCGACCTGGACGAGGCGATGGAGCAGATCAAGGAGGACCACGGCATCGTCGGCTCCGTCGCCGACCTGCACCGCGGGCTGGACGACGTGGTCGACGACGTCGTGGACAAGCTGGTCAACCCGAGCCGCTGGGCGGAGGAGGCCGGCCGATGACGCAGGACACCGCGCTCTACGTGTACGCCCTGCTCCCCGGCCGGCCGGACGCCGCCGACGGCGTCACCGGACTCGACGGGCGCCCGCTGCGCCTGGTGGCCGTCCCCGGCACCGGCGTCACCGCGCTGGTGCACGACGCGGCGCCGGAGCCCTTCCAGGGCGACGACGACCGGGTCCGCCGCTGGGTGGCCCAGCAGAGCGAGGCGGTCACCACGGTGTGGGAGCGCACCGGCAGCCTGCTGCCGATGACCTTCAACGTCCTGGTCGCCGACGACCCCGCGACCGGCCGGAGCGCCGAGCAGCGCCTGGGGGAGTGGATCAGGGAACAGGCGGACGACGTCGAGAACCAGCTGCGGGCCCTCGCCGGGCGGTGTGAGCTGCGGGTGGAGATCGCCCTGGACCGCGCGGCCGTCGCCGGTCAGGCGGGCCCGGCGGAGGCCGGGGACGAGACCCGGTTGTCACCCGGCATGCGGCGGCTGCTGGCCAAGCAGCGCGAGCAGCGCGAGAAGAACGCGGCCGGCCGGCTCGCCGACACCCTGCACGCCGACCTCCGCCGCCGGCTGCTCTCCGTCGCCGAGGACCTCCGCGACCGGGGGACGACCGGGGGCGCCGACGAGACCGCCGTGCTGTCCGCGTCCCTGCTGGTCAGGCAGGAGGACGTCGACGCCGTCGGCCTGGTCCTCAGCGAAGCGCAGGCCCGCCGGCCCGCCCTGCGCATCCGCTTCCTCGGGCCCTGGCCGCCGTACTCCTTCGCCGAGATCCGGCCGCGGGAGCAGACGGAGAACGCGGTGTCCTGACGCCCGGGGAGGCGGGAATGCGGGGGCGGGCCACCGCGTTGGGGCAGTCGTGATCGGCGGGAAGGGCTCCGCGGGACCGGGAGCCGCCCACCGCCCGCGCGGCCACCGCGTGGACGCCGGACCCGCTGTGATCCCCCCGCCGGGAATGCGGGACCCGGCGCCGGCGTTGCACCGCATGTATGACATGTCCGAGTCAATCGACTCGGGCGGAGGCGTAAGGAGCACCCCATGGCACGCGGCACCACGCGTCCGGTCGTCAGGCTGACGTCCACGGCCGGCACCGGTGTCACCTATGTGACCCGCAAGAACCGTCTGAACGACCCCGACCGGCTGGTCCTGCGCAAGTACGACCCGGTCGTCGGCGGGCACGTCCTCTTCCGCGAGGCGCGCTGAGGCACCCCGCACGCGCCCGTTTCCACCGCCCGCCCCCCCTCGCGCAGCACTCCGCCGTCCGCACGGCGGAGGTCTCAGGAAGGAGCTCGTCCCATGAGGTCCGGTATCCACCCCGTCTCCCGCCCGGTCGTCTTCCGCGACCGCACCGCGGGGTTCCAGCTGCTCACCCGTTCCACGCTCGACGCGCACGAGACCGTCGAATGGGCGGACGGAGCCACCTATCCGGTGGTCGACGTCGAGATCTCCTCGGCGAGCCACCCGTTCTACACCGGCCGCTCGCGCGTCGTGGACACGGCGGGGCGGGTGGAGCGCTTCGAGCGGCGCTACGGCGCCGCCGCCCCGGCCCGCTCCTGACGCGGCCGGCCCCTGTTCCACCTCCGGGAAGGAGACCGCGATGAAGGTGCGGAACTCCCTGCGCTCGATGAAGGCCAGGCCGGGCGCCCAGGTGGTGCGCCGGCGCGGCGTCACCTACGTGATCAACAAGAAGGAGCCGCGCAACAAGGCCCGCCAGGGCTGACGCGGCGCGGGCGGACGGGCCGGCCGGCCCAGGCCCCGCGTCTGCGGCGTGAACCGGACGACAGGCCGCGTTCCCCGACCGGCTGGACTGGTACGACCACCACCGGTCCCACACCGGCATCGACGGCCGCACACCCGCCGGCCGCGTCACCGACCTGCCGGGGCAACACGGCTGGAGCCGCAGGTCGTGGGGGACCGGGCCGGTCCGCGCGGTGGTGTGCGGCACGTGCAGGAACTCCGCGTGCGGCGCGTGCCCGGCCGCCCCCACGACCTGCCTGTGGTGGCCGGGCCGCAGCCCGTCGACGCGGTAGCGTCCCGAACGGAACGGACCCGCCGCCACCCGCTTGCCCCGGGCGTCGATCACCGTGACCCGTCCGGCACACCCGGCGGGGTGCGCGGACACCGGACGGTTCCGGTGACGACGATCCCACCGTGCGGCATCCCGGCGTTCGCCGGACGACCCCGGGGCTCCTCGGCGCACGGCCCACGGCCGACCCGCCCACGGCCCCGTCCTGTACGGCCTCCCTCCCAGGTACGGCCTCCCCCTCCCGCACGCCCGCACCCACTGCGGCTCCGTCCCGTACGGCGTCCCTGTACGCCCGCCGCGGTGCCGGCCCGCGCGCGCCGGGCCGGCACCGGCACCGTACCGCCCACTGATCCACCAGGGCCCGTGCCCGGCGTTCCATCGGGGACCGCGCCGCCTCGCCGGGGGCGGCGCTGTGCACGGCGAGCCCGCACCGCTCCGCTCATCCGGCCAGGGTCTCGTCCAGCGCGGCCAGTTCCCGCAGGGCCCGGCGCGGCCGGGCGGCCCGGCGTAGACGTGGCCGGTGCCGAGGGCGTCGCCTTCGGTGCCGTGTCCGTCGGCGCGGTGCCTGGGCTGCTCAACTGGCCTCCGTGTCCCTTGCGTTCATCGCGTTCGTCAAAGCGGTGGGTGCCACACGGGCGGCGCCGACGGCCGGCTCGGAGTCGTCGACGCCGGCGTCCGGGCCGCGCGGCGGGGCGGCGGCCATCAGCCGGCGCCGCCGTTCGAGCAGGTCCCGGCCGGCCGGGGTCAGGGATGCCTCGGCCACGCGCCGGTCGGCCGCCGAGCGCTCCAGGGTGGCCGGCCGCCGCCCGTGTACGCGGTGAGCGCGGTCACCCGCCGGGGGCCGTCCTCCAGCGCGTCCGGTACGGCCACCTGGCTGCGGTTCGGCCCGAAGTCACCGGTGCGGAAGAGCGCCTGCGCCGGCCGTCCGACGCCTCTGAGCAGACCCCGGGCGGCGCATTCGATGCACTGCTCGTCCGTGAGTGCCGCCGGTCCGGTGGGGAACGGCGATCGATGCAGACAGCACACATATAGAGGTCAAGAGCCCGGCAGAGCCATGTGCGTGCAAAATGCCCGCCCTGGGTAGAGGTCCCTCCGGTCGCGTGAAGTGACAAATCCGTAATCGGTGAGTAAAAGCACACGAACTGGAATCAGGAGGGTCAGATGTCCTCGAAGCGACGCCGCAAGAAGAAGTCCCGCCGCAAGAACGGCGCCAACCACGGCAAGCGTCCGCAGAGCTGACGGCGCGCACTCCGCGTACAGGGGCGGGCGGCCCCGGTCGCCCGCCCCTGCGCACTCCTCACGAGGTAACCGACAGTGACTGTTCTCGATCGCTTCCGACCGTTCTCCCGCTTCTCTCGAACGGTCGCCTCACCGGCTTATCGGTCTGTCGTACGAAGGCTCATACCAGAGCGGGACGAAGTCCGGGGGACCTCCCCAACTGCCTCTCACGCGTGAGGCGCAGGCGACTACCGTGAGTGTCCGTCGGGCGACACGGGCCGGGTCCGCGGTCCGCTCGGCCGGCACCGCGATGGCGCCTGCCCGCGTGGCGCACCACCCGCGAGCACCCCGCCCAAGACGGACCCGTACCCGAGGACACCGATGTCTCACCTCCGCGCCCCGGCCGCGCGCGCCGACCGCCGTGAAGGCGGTCGGCACGGCCGGCCGGCCGCCCGCACCGAGCCCGCGCTGCCCGAGACCCCGATACGGTCGCAGCTGCTGCGGCTCGCCGTGCTGCCGCCCGTCGCGGTCGCCCTCGGCGCGTCCGCGGCCGTCCTGTTCACCGTCCGGTCCTCCGGCGCCCGCCCGGCCCCCGCCCTCTGGGCGGTCCTGGCCGGGGCGGCCTCGGTGACCGTGGCCGCCGTCGTCATCGCCGGCGTCGCCGCCGACCGCGCGGCCCGCACCGTGGGCGAACGGCTCGGCGCGCTGCGCCGCGCCACCGCCCGCGGCGAGGCCGAACTGCGCGACCTGGTCGACACGTTGCGGCGCGGCGAGACCCCGCCCGCGCGCAAGCCGCGCGGCGGACCGCCGGACGACGCCGACGACTTCGAGCTGCTCGCCGCCGACCTCTCCCGCGCCCACGAGGGCGCCGTCACCGCCGTGGTCCGGGCCGCCCGGCTCTCCAGCCAGGCGGGCAGCGAACAGAAACTGGAGGTCTTCGTCAACCTGGCCCGGCGCCTGCAGTCCCTGGTGCACCGGGAGATCTCCCTCCTCGACGAGCTGGAGAACGAGCAGGAGGACCCGGACCTGCTCAAGGGCCTCTTCCACGTCGACCACCTCGCCACCCGCATCCGCCGCCACGCCGAGAACCTCGCCGTGCTCGGCGGCGCCGTCTCCCGCCGCCAGTGGAGCAACCCCGTCCCCATGACCGAGGTGCTGCGCTCGGCCATCGCCGAGGTCGAGCAGTACTCACGGGTCCGGCTGGTCCCGCCCGTCGACGGCACGCTGCGCGGCCACGCCGTCGCCGACGTCATCCACCTGCTGGCCGAACTCGTGGAGAACGCCACGGTCTTCTCCGCCCCCGACACCCAGGTGCTGCTGCGCGCCGACCTGGTCACCGCCGGGCTCGCCGTCGAGGTCGAGGACCGCGGGCTCGGCATGCCGGTGACCGAACAGCAGCGGATGAACGCCCTGCTCGCCGACCCCGACCAGGTCAACGTCGCCCGGCTGCTCGCGGACGGCCGCATCGGACTCTTCGTCGTCTCCCAGCTCGCCAAGCGGCACGGCATCGGCGTCCGCCTCCAGACCAACATCTACGGCGGTGTCCAGGCCGTCCTGATCGTGCCGCAGGCCCTGCTGGGCACGGCACCGGACACCGCGGCGGCCCCGGCGCCGGCCGGTTCCACCGGCCCCACCGCTCCCGCCGGCGGTGACCTCTCCGCCGTACCGGCGCGGCCCGCCACCGGCCCGGCGCCCCCGCCGTCCCCGGCGGCCCCGCCCGTGCCCCGGGCCGATCCGGCCGCCCGCCCCGGCGCCCCCGACCCGCTGCCCGTGCGCGGTGCCCACCGGGCGTCCCGGCCCCCCATCGCCGAGGCGGTGCCCGGCATCCGCCCCGACGACCGGCACCTGGTCGCCGAGCACACCGCCGAGCCGCCCGTCCCGCGCCACGGCGCCGTGCGCGGCACCATGGAGAAGCCGGGACTGCCCCGCCGCCGCTCCCAGGAGCACCTGGTGCCGCAACTGCGCGAGCAGCCCGCGCCCCGCCAGGACACCGACCGGCCCGTCGGCCACGACCCCGGCCTGATGGCCGCCTTCCAGCGCGGCGTCGGCCTCGCCGAGGCCCAGCAGCTTCTCGAACAGGACGCCGGCCCGCCGCCCCGCCCGCCCGAGGGCACCGGGAACGTGATCCGTATGACCGAGGCCCGGTCCGCGCACCCGCCCACGCTCCCGCGGCGGCCCGACGGGCGCGCGCCGGCCGGATGACCAGCCCTTTCCCCGCCCCAGCCCCCACCTTCCGCGCTTTTGCCGACCTTCGTACCCCAAGGAGTCGATCCACCATGGCGAGCGACGCGCCCACCGGTCAGGTATCCGATCTCGACTGGTTGATGAGCGGCCTCGTGCAGCGGGTGCCGCACACCTCCAGCGCGGTGCTGCTGTCCTGCGACGGACTGGTCAAGTCCGTGCACGGCCTCGACGCCGACAGCGCCGACCACATGGCCGCGCTGGCCTCCGGCCTCTACTCCCTCGGCCGCAGCGCCGGGGTCCGCTTCGGCGACAGCGGCGACGTCCGGCAGGTCGTGGTCGAACTCGACTCGACGCTGCTGTTCGTCACCACCGCGGGCTCCGGCACCTGCCTCGCCGTGCTGGCCGGCCGCGAGGCCGACGCGGCGGTCCTCGGCTACGAGATGGCGATGCTCGTCAAGAGTGTCCGCCCCTACCTGGTCACCGCGCCCCGGCAGCACACCGCCGGGTCCCCGGCCGCCCCGGCGATGAGGCCTTGAGCGTGGCGGCGGCCGGCGACGGGCCGTGGCTGGACGACGCGGCCGGACGCCTCGTGCGCCCCTTCACGGTCAGCAACGGCCGCACCCGGCCCACCGTCGCCCTCGACCTCATGTCGCAGGTGATGACCACCGGGGTCACCCCCCTCGGCCATCTCGGTCCGGAGCACACCCAGGTCCTCGACCTGTGCCGGGCCCCCGTCCCGGTCGCCGAGGTGGCCGGCCAGCTGAGGCTGCCGGTGGCGGTGGCCAAGGTGCTGCTGTCGGACCTCGTCGACTGCGGCGCGCTGACCACCAAGCCACCCGCCGCGTTCCACCACCACCCCACGGACCGGGCCCTTCTGGAGGCAGTGCTCGATGGACTACGACGACAGCTCTGAGTACGACGCGTCCGCCGCCGACCCGTTCCCCACCGCACTGAAGATCCTGGTGGCGGGCGGATTCGGGGTGGGCAAGACCACCTTCGTCGGCGCGGTCAGCGAGATCGCGCCGCTCAGCACCGAGGAGTTGCTCACCACGGTCAGCGCCGCGACCGACAGCCTCGACGGGATCGAGAACAAACTTGAGACCACCGTGGCCATGGACTTCGGCCGCATCACCCTCGACGCGCGGCACGTGCTGTACCTGTTCGGCACCCCCGGCCAGGAGCGGTTCTGGTTCATGTGGGACGAACTGTGCGAGGGCGCGCTCGGCGCGGTCGTCCTCGCCGACACCCGCCGCCTGGAGGAGTCCTTCGCCGCCATCGACTTCTTCGAACAGCGCGGACTGGCCTTCATCGTCGCCGTCAACGAGTTCGACGGCGCCCACCGCTACGACACCGAGGAGGTACGCATCGCCATCGACCTGCCCGAGGAGGTCCCCATCGTGCGCTGCGACGCCCGCATCTCCAGCTCCGGCGTGCAGACCCTGCTCACCCTCGTACGCCACCTCCTCGCCCACACGCCGGCGCCCGCCACGGGACACGGCGCCGGAGCCCGCCCGTGAGCTACGACCCGCCGCGCCCGGCCGGACGCCTGCTGCTCACCCCCGAGGACCGGGAGGCGCCCGAGCGGGTCCGGCGGCTGCGGCAGCTCGGCGTCGGCCGGCACCCCGACCCCGCCCTGGACGCCTTCGCGGACCGGATCGCCGACATGGCCCGTACGCCGTACGCCATGGTCAACTTCCTGGTGGAGAACGGGCAGGTGTTCGCCGGGCTGCACGCCCCGCGGACGCCGCCGGCCGGTGCCGGCACCACGCCCGGCTTCGCCCGGTTCCAGCCCCGCGACCACGGCTTCTGCCCCCATGTCGCGGCCCGCCGGCGGGCACTGGCCCTGGAGGACGTCCGCGACTACCCCCGGTTCGCGGGCAACCCGGTCGTCGACACGTACGGCATCCGCTCCTATCTCGGCGCGCCGCTCATCGACAGCACGGGCACCGTGCTGGGCGCGGTGAGCGCCGCCGACGTCACACCCAGACCGTGGGGCAGGGCCGGGCTGGAGACCATCAAGGCGACGGCGGCGGAGCTGATGCGCCGTATCGAGCGGAGCGCGGACGACGGCCTGCCGCTCTGACGCGCCGGCCGCAGCGGGCGGCGTGCAGGAAAGCTGCGGAGCCGGTTAAGAAAACCTCGATGGACGCCCGCGGCGCGGTGGGGCAGATTGCTGTGCGATCCCCTCATCTCCCCGGACGCGGGCCGCCTCGGCGTGCCCGGTGCCGGGCCGCACCGTCAGGAGCAGTGGCGTTGAAGGCGCTGGTCAAGGAGAAGGCGGAGCCCGGTCTGTGGCTCACGGACGTGCCGGAGCCCGTCGTCGGACCCGGTGACGTCCTCATCAAGGTGCTGCGCACCGGCATCTGCGGCACCGACCTGCACATCCGGAACTGGGACGGCTGGGCCCAGGGCGCGGTGCGCGCCCCGCTGGTCCTCGGGCACGAGTTCGCGGGCGAGGTCGTGGAGACCGGCCGGGACGTCACCGACATCGCGGCCGGCGACCTGGTGAGCGGCGAGGGCCACCTGGTGTGCGGGAAGTGCCGCAACTGCCTGGCCGGGCGGCGCCACCTGTGCCGGTCCACGGTGGGGCTCGGGGTGGGCCGGGACGGGGCGTTCGCGGAGTACGTGGCGCTGCCCGCGGCCAATGTGTGGGTGCACCGCGTCCCCGTCGACCTCGACGTGGCGGCGATCTTCGACCCGTTCGGCAACGCCGTGCACACCGCCCTGTCCTTCCCGCTGGTCGGCGAGGACGTCCTGGTCACCGGTGCCGGACCGATCGGCCTGATGGCCACCGCCGTCGCCCGGCACGCCGGCGCCCGCCATGTGATGGTCACCGACGTCAGCGCGGAGCGGCTCGACCTGGCCCGGAAACTCGGCGCGAGCCTCGCCCTCGACGTCTCCGGCGCGACCGTCGCGGACGGACAGCGGGAACTGGGCCTGCGCGAGGGCTTCGACATCGGCTTGGAGATGTCCGGCCGTCCCGAGGCGCTGCGCGACATGCTCGCCAACATGACCCACGGCGGCCGGATCGCCATGCTCGGCCTGCCTGCCGAGGAATTCGCCGTCGACTGGGCCCGGATCGTCACCTCGATGATCACCATCAAGGGCATCTACGGCCGCGAGATGTTCGAAACCTGGTACGCCATGTCGGTGCTGCTGGAGGGCGGCCTCGACCTCACGCCGGTGATCACCGGCCGCTACAGCCATGACGACTACGAGGCGGCGTTCGCCGACGCGGCGAGCGGCCGCGGCGGCAAGGTCGTCCTCGACTGGACCCGCTGAGGAGCCCCTGACCATGTTCGACTCCGTGCGCGACGACCTGCGCGCCACCCTCGACGAGATCCGCGCCGCCGGACTGCACAAGCCCGAGCGGGTGCTCGGCACCCCCCAGTCGGCCACCGTGGAGGTCACCGCCGGCGGACGCCCCGGCGAGGTCCTCAACTTCTGCGCCAACAACTACCTCGGTCTCGCCGACCACCCCGAGGTGACCGCCGCCGCCCACCGCGCCCTGGACCGCTGGGGCTACGGCATGGCCTCCGTCCGCTTCATCTGCGGCACCCAGGAGGTCCACAAGGAACTGGAGGCCCGCCTCTCGGCGTTCCTCGGCCAGGAGGACACGATCCTCTACTCCTCCTGCTTCGACGCCAACGGAGGCGTCTTCGAGACGCTCCTCGGACCCGAGGACGCGGTGATCTCCGACGCCCTCAACCACGCCTCCATCATCGACGGCATCCGCCTGTCCAAGGCCCGCCGCCTGCGCTACGCCAACCGCGACCTCACCGAGCTGGAGGCCCGGCTGAAGGAGGCGTCCGGCGCCCGCCGGCGCCTGATCGTCACCGACGGCGTCTTCTCCATGGACGGCTACGTCGCCCCGCTCGCGGAGATCTGCGACCTCGCCGACCGCTACGACGCGATGGTCATGGTCGACGACTCGCACGCCGTCGGCTTCGTCGGCCCCGGCGGACGCGGCACCCCCGAGCTGCACGGCGTCATGGACCGCGTGGACATCCTCACCGGCACCCTCGGCAAGGCCCTCGGCGGCGCCTCCGGCGGCTATGTCGCCGCCCGCGCCGAGATCGTCGCCCTGCTGCGCCAGCGCTCCCGCCCCTACCTGTTCTCCAACACCCTCGCCCCGGTCATCGCCGCCGCCTCGCTCACCGTCCTCGACCTCCTGGAGTCCGCCGACGACCTGCGCGTCCGCCTCACCGAGAACACCGCCCGCTTCCGCCGCCGGATGACCGAGGAGGGCTTCGACATCCTCCCCGGCGACCACCCCATCGCACCGGTGATGATCGGCGACGCGGCACGGGCCGGACGGCTGGCCGAACTGCTGCTGGACCGCGGCGTGTACGTGATCGGCTTCTCCTACCCCGTCGTCCCGGAAGGACAGGCCCGCATCCGCGTCCAGCTCTCCGCCGCGCACTCCGCCGAGGACGTCGACCGCGCGGTGGACGCCTTCGTGGCGGCACGGGCGGAACTGGACGCCTGACCCGATTGCGATAATCGCCCACATGATCGAAGCGCGACGGCTGCACATCCTGAGGGCCGTGGCCGACCACGGGACCGTGACGGCGGCGGCCGCCGCGCTCTACCTCACCCCCTCGGCGGTCTCCCAGCAGCTCGCGGCCCTGGAGCAGGAGACCGGCCACCGTCTGGTCGAGCGCGGTGCCAAAGGCGTACGGCTCACCCCGGCCGGCGAGATCCTGCTCGGCCACACCAACGCCGTCCTCGCCCAGCTGGAGCGCGCCGAGGCCGAGCTGGCCGCGTACGCCTCGGGCGAGGCCGGCACGGTCACCGTCGCCGCCTTCGCCACCGGCATCGCCCTGGTCGTCGCGCCCGCCGTGGCACGCCTCGCCGGTACCGCGCCCGGCATCCGGGTGAGGGTGCGGGACGCCGAGGGCGACGCCAGCCTGCCGATGCTCCTGGACCGGCAGGTCGAGGTGGCCGTCGCCGTGGAGTACCGGGGAGCGCCGCCCGCCGACGACCCCCGGCTGACCCACGTACCGCTCTACGCCGAGCCGTTCGACGCGGTGGTGCCGGCCGGGCACCGGCTGTGCGACGCCACCGAGGTGCCGCTCGCGGAGCTGGCCAAGGACGCGTGGATCGGGCCGTACCCCGGCAATCCCTGTCATGACGTGGTGATGCTGGCCTGCGAGAACGCCGGGTTCCAGCCGCGCCCCGAGCACTCCTCGGACGACTTCCGCGCGGTGGTCGCCCTCGCCTCGGCCGGGGCGGGCGTGGCCCTCGTGCCGCGCACCGCCCTGCGCGGCACGGACCTGACCGGCGTGGTCGTCCGCCCGGTCGACGGGCCCGCTCCCACCCGCCGGGTCTTCGCCGCGGTACGCCGGGGCGGGGAGGGGCATCCGCTGATCCGCCCGGTGCTGGACGCGCTGACGGCGGCGGCCCCGCGGTGAGCGTCCCGTAACACGCGTGTCTCATATCAGGGATACCGTCCCGGATATGAGACACGCTCCCGATGCGGAAGACCCGGACCCGGTGGATGTCCGGCTCGGTGCCCGGCTCGCCGAACTGCGGGCCGAACGCGGCTGGACCCTGGACGACCTCGCCGAGCGCGCCGGGGTGAGCCGCTCCACCCTGTCCCGTGCCGAACGGGCCGAGACCAGTCCCACCGCCGCTCTCCTCAACCGCCTCTGCGCGGTCCACGGCCGCACCATGTCCCAGCTCCTCGGCGAGGTCGAGGCCCGCCCCGCGCCCGTGGTGCGCGCCGCCGACCAGCCGGTCTGGGAGGACCGCGCCGCCGGTTTCGTCCGCCGGTCCGTCTCGCCGCCACACGCCGGGCTGCGCGGGGAACTGGTCGAGGGCCGGCTCCCCGCCGGCGCGGACCTGGCCTACGACCGGCCGCCGGTGCCCGGCCTGGAACAGCACCTCTGGGTCCTGGAAGGCGCGCTGGAGGTGACGGCCGACGGCACCGCCCACGCCCTGGGCACCGGGGACTGCCTGCGGACGCGGGTGTGGGGGCCGACCCGGTTCCGGTGCCCCGGCCCCGGCGACGCGCGGTACGTCCTCGCGGTGGTGCTGCCGTGACCGCGGCCCCGGGCGTGGTCCGCCTGGACGCGGCCCGGGTGACCGGGCACGCGGCGGAGCTGGCCGCCCTGCTGGCCGACACCGTGCACGGCGGCGCCTCGATCGGTTTCCTCGCCCCCCTCGACCGGGCCGAGGCGCTCGCCTGGTGGCGGCGGCGGGCCACCGCGGTGGCCGACGGCGGCCTCGCCGTCTGGGTGGCGTACGCGGACGGGCGGGTGGCCGGCACGGTGAGCCTCGCCCTGCCCGACCGGCCCAACAGCCGGCACCGCGCCGAACTGGTCAAGCTGATGGTGCTCCGCGAGGCCCGCGGCCGGGGTCTCGGCCGCGCCCTGCTGGCCACCGCCGAGGAGGCCGCCGCCGCGGCCGGCCTCACCCTGCTCCACCTGGACACCGAGACCGGCAGCCCCGCCGAGCGCCTCTACCGCTCCGCCGGCTGGACCCGGGCGGGCGAGATCCCCGACTACGCCGCCGACCCGGCCGGGGTACTGCGGCCGACGACGCTGTACTTCAAGCGGATCGGCGCCTGACCGGCGAGGCGGGCCCGCCCGGCCGTTGTCAGTGGGCCGGGCTACGGTGCCTGCCATGCCGGACGCCGAAGACGTACGCCGTATCGCCCTGTCCCTGCCGGACACCACGGAGAAGATCGCCTGGAGCATGCCCACCTTCCGGGTCGCGGGGAGGATGTTCGCCACCCTGCCGGAGGACGAGACGTCCCTCGCCGTGCGCTGTCCCAAGGAGGAGCGGGCGGAACTGGTCCTCGCCGAACCGGAGAAGTTCTGGATCGCCGGGCACGAGGCGCAGTTCGCCTGGGTGCGGGCGCGGCTCGCCGCGCTGGAGGACGAGGACGAGTTGCGGGACATCCTCGCCGACTCCTGGCGCCAGGCCGCCCCCGTCCGGCTGCTGGAGGACCACCCCCGGCTGGGCCTGCCGCCCACCGGCTGACCCCACCCGCTCAGTGGCGCGCCGCCGCCCCGAGGAAGCCGCCGATCCGCTCCCGCAGCGAACGGGGGTCGAGCCCGTGGGCGGCGGTGTGCTCCGCCGCGGTCCCGTAGCGCCGCAGCTCGCGCCGGCCGACGCCGAGGCCCAGCACCCGGTGCGGTACCCCGGTCAGCGCGTCGTTCACCGCCGCCGTGGACGTGCCCGCGAGATACGGTTCGACCAGGACGACGTCGGCCCGCCCGGCCCCGGCGGCCCGGCGCACCGCCGCCGCGTCGAACGGCCGGACCGTCGTCGCGTACAGCACGGTGACGTCGAGTCCCTGCGTGGCGGTGAGCACGTCGTCCAGCGTCGGCCCGACGGCCACCACCACGCCGGCGCGGCCCTCGCGCACCGTACGGAACCGGGCCCCGTCCACCGGCAGCGCGTCGCCGTTCGACAGCAGCGACAGGCGTACGTACACCTTGTCGTCCCCGGCGGCGACCGCGTGCCGCAGCAGGGTCTCGGCCTCGTCCGGGTGACCGGGCACGTGCACGGTCCAGCCGTCCAGGGTGCCGAGCAGCGCCACGTCCCCCGGCGCCATGTGGGTGTAGCCGCCGGCCGGCCAGTCGTAGGAGGCGGCGGCGCTGACCAGGACCGCGCCCACGCCCTGGTGGCCGAGGTCCAGTTTGACCTGCTCGAAGGGCCGCTCCACCAGGAAGCTGGCGAAGGTGTGCACCACGGGCCGCAGCCCGGTCAGCGCCAGCCCGGCCGCGGCCCCGACGAGGAGCTGCTCCCGGATGCCGACGTTGAT
Source organism: Streptomyces griseoviridis (assembly GCA_014649155.1). Taxonomy (GTDB): domain Bacteria; phylum Actinomycetota; class Actinomycetes; order Streptomycetales; family Streptomycetaceae; genus Streptomyces; species Streptomyces griseoviridis. The sequence goes on from BMSM01000005.1 coordinate 149,117, forward strand.
CACCCGGTCGGGATGGCGCCGCCCCGCCTCGGTGAAGCCGTCCGCGCCGATCTCGGCGAGCAGCACGGCGACGCGCGGGTCCCCGTCGAGCAGGCGGGTGAGCACGGGGGCGAGACGGTCCCGCATGGTGTCCATGAGGGTTCCTTTCGAAGGTGGGGTAAGGGGGCGGGGGCGTCAGGCGGTCTTCGGGGCGACCCGGGCCACGACCACGTGCGGGCGGCCCGGGTGCGGCGCGGTGAACGCCGTGTACAGCGCCTCGTGGTCCCTGCCGTCGACGGTCGCCGTCGACCAGCCCGCCGCCTCGAAGCGGGCGGCGATGCCGCCGGGCCGGGCGTGCCGGGCGGAGGCGTTGTCGACGACGACGGTGTGCAGCCGCTCCAGACCGGTGGCCCCCGCGAAGGCGATCGCCTCGTGGTTGCTGCCCTCGTCCAGTTCCGCGTCCCCGGTCAGCACCCACACCCGGGGCTCGTCCAGGCCCTGGGCGCGCAGGCCCAGCGCGGTGCCCACGGCGATCGGCAGCCCGTGCCCCAGCGAACCGCTGCCGATCTCCACCCCGGGCACCAGCGTCCGGTCGGGGTGGTGGCCCAGCGGGGAGTCGTAGGAGCCGAAGCCGGGCAGCCAGGCGGCGGGTACGAAACCCTTCGCGGCCAGCACGGCGTAGTACGCCATCGGGCCGTGCCCCTTGGACAGCAGGAACCGGTCCCGCCCGGGATCGTCCGCCTGCTCCGGGCCGACCCGCAGCACCCGGTCGTAGAGCACCCACAGCACGTCCAGCGTGGAGGTCGCCGCGGGGCCGTGCTTCTCGTCCCCGCTCATCAGTGCCATCAGCCCGGCCAGGTCGGCGTACCCGTGGGCACGCCCGCGTTCTCCGGTGATCGTTCTCGTCATACGACCGATCGTGTGACCTCGACCAAACTTGAGGTCAAGCGCCGGTGACCGAGGGGAAGAGGTGCGCGACCATGCCCCCGAGTGCGGTATGGTTTTCCTGCACGCCCAACCGGGGAAACCCCAGGTCAGGCGGGCATCGGGACGTGGCGCAGCTTGGTAGCGCACTTGACTGGGGGTCAAGGGGTCGCAGGTTCAAATCCTGTCGTCCCGACTGGAGACAGTCGCGGGTGAGGGCCGGTTTCGGAGTGATCCGAAACCGGCCTTTGATCATTCTCGGGGACCAGTCGGGGGCCAGTGGGGGCTGGTGTCCTTGACCGGGTCAGCGGGTCAGCGGGTCATGCCGAGCTCGGTGACCACGTCGTCCCGGTGGGGCGCGTCGCGCGAGGCGTCCGCGACGAGGTCGTCCAGCCAAGCCCACACCGCGGTGCGCTGCGCCGACCGGCAGACCCCGGCCGGTATCGCCGCGCACAGAACCGCGGCCGTCAAGGCTGTGGACGAGGCCGAGCGGATCGGGACCCGGGCCGCCTATTCCGCCCTGAACTGTGCTCGGTGGCCCGCGCCGAACCAGGACCGCGTCACCGAGCCGCTCACGGGCGCCGGGACGCCGGTACTGGTGGTCGCGGGCCGGCTGGACCCCGTCACCCCCCACCACTGGGCCGAGAACATGACCCGAACCCTGGACTCGGCGGTCCTGCTCACGCGGGAGGGAGTCGGACACGGCTCCTACGGCGCCAATTCATGTATCAGCGGCGCGGTTGACACAGCCCTTGTCCACGGCACCCATCCCGCCGACGGCGCCGTGTGCAAGACGGACACAGCCGTCTCACTCAGGTCTCGGGAACTGCACGGACTGACGTGGAATCTGTGGCGTTGACCTGGACGTTTCCGCTCTCGGTGGCTCTCACGGACCCCCTGGACGGTGTTTCGTCCACCGGGGGTCAAGGGGCCGCAGGTTCAGATCCTGTCGTCCCGACTGGCGACAGTCGCAGGGGGAGAGCCGGTTCGGGAGGCATCCGAAACCGGCCCTTCGTCGTGCTCGGGGACCGGCCGGGGACCGGTGAGGGATGTGGCGTCCTCGTCGCTCGCGCCGAGGGCCCGCGCGAGGGCGTCGAGGGCCACGTCGACGACGGCGCGCAGCTGGTCCGCGCTCGTGCCGGCTCTGCTCATGACGGCGAGGGACTGGTTCACGGCCGCGAGGTGGGTCGCGAAGGACTCGGCCGTCTCGTCGCGCAGCCGGCCGGCCTCCAGTGCGGTGCGCAGCCGGGTGTGCTGCAGGCCGATCGCCTCCCGTGCGCGCGCGGCGACGCCCGGGCTCAGCACGGGGGTCGCCATGACGGTCTGGGCCACCAGGCATCCGTCGGGCAGCCCGGGGTCCGCGATGCGGTCCAGGGTGACGTCGAAGAACGCCCGCACGGCTGCCAGGGGCCGGTCGGCGGCGCGGGAGAGCGCGGCGTCGTACTTGTCCCCGTACCGCGTGGCGTAGCGCTCCAGGCAGCGTGTGAAGAGCGTGTCCTTGTCGCCGAGGGAGGAGTAGATGGAGCTGCGATTGAGGCCGGTCGCCCGGGACAGGTCGTCCACCGACGTGTCCGCGTACCCGGACCGCCAGAACTGGATCATCGCGGCATCGAGCGCCGTGGCGATGTCGAACTGCTTCCTGCCCGCCATGCCGCACCTTCGTCTTCCTCTTGCTCGGTCCCGTCCGTCCGCCTCGGTGACCACCCTAACTCATCTTGAACCGAACAGTTCAAGATGAGTTAGGGTGACGGAACGATCCTGGCTGGAGGGAAATCATGAGTGACCCCGCACGTACCCCGCGCCCTCCCGGCGATCCGGTCCCCGACCTGCCGCTGCCCGACCTGGCCGGCTTCACCCACCGCTGGGCCGACGCGGACGGCGTCCGGCTCCACGCGGTCGAGGGCGGCCGGCCGGACGGACCGGCCGTCGTGCTGCTCGCCGGATTCCCGCAGACCTGGTGGGCATGGCGCAAGGTGATGCCGGACCTGGCCGGCCGCTTCCGTGTCATCGCGATCGACCTGCCGGGCCAGGGCCACTCCGCACGCCCGGACATCAGCTACGACACGCACACGGTCGCCGCGCACGTCCACGCCGCGGTCGAGGCGCTCGGGGTCTCGGCGTACCGGCTGGCCGCCCACGACATCGGCGCGTGGGTCGCCTTCTCCCTCGCCCTGAAGTACCCGGGCGAGTTGCGCGGCCTGGCACTGCTCGACGCCGGCATCCCGGGCATCACCCTCCCCGACGCGATCCCGACCGACCCCGAACGGGCCTGGAAGACCTGGCACTTCGCCTTCCACCTCGTGCCCGACCTGCCCGAGACCCTGCTCGCCGGCCGCGAACGGGAGTACGTCGGCTGGTTCCTGAAGGCCAAGGCGCGCTCCGTCGGCACCTTCGACGACACCGAGATCGAGCAGTACGCCGCGTCCCTGGCCGCCGACGGCGGCCTCCGCGCGTCCCTGGCCTACTACCGGGACGCCGCCGAGTCGGCGCGGAGGAACCACGAGGCGCTGGCACGGCAGCGCCTGAGCGTCCCGGTGCTGGGGATCTCCGGCAGCCACGGCTCCGTCCCCGACATGGCCGCCTCCGTCCGGCCGTGGGCCGACCACGCCACCGGGGTCGTCGTGCCGGACGCCGGACACTTCATCCCCGACGAACAGCCCGCCGCCGTCGCTGCCGCGCTCAGCGGCTTCCTCACCGAGGACGACTGAGGCGGGCCAGTGCCCCGGTCCGGCTTCGGCCGCCGGGGTCCCGCCCGCGCGGAGCCGACGGGGAGGCGGTCAGAACCAGTGCAGGCAGTGCGGCGGCCGGCCGGTGCGGAAGAGGGCGTCGGCGAGGGCGGTCGCGCCGGGGCGGTGGGCGCGGATGTGCCCGGCCCGCACGAGCGTGCTGGGGGCGGTGCCGCCGAGGTAGACCGAACCCAGGTCCCGCACGTCCAGGGACAGATCGGGCTCCCGGTCCGTCGGCACGCAGTCGGCCTTGCCGCCCCTGACGGTCAGCAGATGGCGGCCGTGCTCGCCGAGGAACGGGTCCTCGACGTCGAGGACCAGCTCGCCGTCGGCGCACCAGCCGCGCGCGGTCAGTGCGCGCGGCACGTCCAGGAGCCGCACCCAGAGCCAGTCGGTGTCGCCGCTCACCTCACCGGCCCGGAAGTCCGCGAGCCGCCAGCGCAGCGGGTGCCCCGGCGGGACGTGCTTGAGGACGACCTCGGAGACCAGGTCGTGTTCGAGCGCGAACCGGGCCAGGGCCGTGAAGACGGCGTCGTCGGTGGCGATGGTCTCGTCGACCGTCAGGGTCCCGGCTGCCCCGATCGAGTAGCTGGCGTACCCGTCCGGGACCCCGTCGGCGTCCCGGTGGACGGCGACGTGGCGCGGTGCCGGCGAGACCGGGGGCTGCCCCGCGCGCAGGGCCCACCAGCGGTGCGGCCGGGACAGCGCGCCGGGCTGGGCGCGGCGGTACCGGTCGTAGACCTCTTCCAGCAGGTCGCCGCAGTCGGCCCGGCGCAGCACCTCGACCGAGCCGGCCGCTTCCTCGTCGGCCCTTCCGCGCGCCCGGGGACGGGCGAGGGCGGCTCGGTGGCACGGCACGGTCAGCCGCGCCGTGCAGGTCGCCGGTCCGTAACCGAACCGGCCGTAGATCGTCGCCTCCGAGGCAAGCAGCACGGAGAGGAACTCCCCGCGGGCCCGGAACATGTCGATCTGATGCCGCGTCATCGCGCGGAGCACGCCCCGGCGCCGGTGCGAGGGGAGGACGCCGATGGCGGTCACGCCGGAGACCGGGAGGAGGGCCCCGCCGGGCAGGGTGAGTTCGAAGGAGTGCGCGGCGGCGGTGCCGACGGGGCGCCCGTCCGCCGTCAGGGCCAGCAGACAGCGGTCCGTTTCGAGCGCCGACCACCAGAGCCCGCCGCCCTCGACCGGGGTCTCGGGAAAGCGCCCGAACGCGGCGTGGACCGTGTCGACGAAGACGTCGAGGTCCTGGTCGGTCGTGGGACGTATCCGTATCACTGCCGCTGCCTCCTCGGTGGGGCGGCACCACGACCGGCGCCGCCTGGCCAGAGTGCAGCCCCGTTCCGTGACGGGGGCAAGCGAATCACGGCCGGGTGCCGGGGCGGGCGGGCCCCGTCACCCGGAGCGGACGGCCGCTTCCCAGCCCAGCGCGGGGCCGAGCCGTTCGGCGATGTCGGTGAGGATCTGCTCGTAGTCCTCCTCGTCGAAGGTGAAGGGCAGCGCGAAGGCGACCTCCTCGACCTCCCGGAACGCGGCGTGCTCCCGCAGGCGTTCCGCGATCCACTCCGAGGGACCGACGAGGTCGGGCGCGTAGAGCAGCCGGGCCGGGCCGTGCGGCTGCCCGGTGCGGGGCAGCCGCCGCGCGGCGTACTCCTCGTACTTCGCGCGCCGCGCCGCGCCGGCGGAGTCGGTGGGGATGACCACCAGCCCCTGGGAGACCCGGGCCGCGTCCCCGGCGGGGTGGGCCGCCCGGAAGGCGCGGATGTGGGAGAGCTGGACGGCGGCGAAGTCCACCGGTCCCGGAGTCGCGGCGTCCTCGGCCTTGACCACGCTGCTGGTGAGGAGGTTCATGGCGTTCTCCCCGGCCCAGCGGGCCGAGCGCAGGCTGCCACCGCCGTACCACACGCGCCCGCGCAGACCGGGGGAGTGCGGCTGGACCCGGTCGGAGTAGGTCTCGATGCCCTCCGTGCCGCGGAAGTCCGTGGCCGGCTCACCGGCGAGGTGCGCGAGGAGGCGCCGCACGCGTTCGTAGCCGAACTCCTCCGCGTCGGCGGTGCCGGGGTACAGGGCGTCCCTGACCCGCTCGTAGTGCATCGGCGGGCCGGTGCTCACGCCAGGGTTGAACCGGCCGCCGGACAGGAGGTCGACCGTCGCCCAGTCCTCCGCGAGCCGCAGCGGATTCTCCCAGCCCAGCGGGGTCACCGCGGTCCCCAGCTCGATGCGCTCGGTGCGCTGGGTGGCGGCGGCGAGGACCGCCACCGGCGACGCGATGCCGTACTGGAGGTGCCGGTGGCGCACCCACGCGCTGTCGTAGCCGAGGCGTTCGCCCAGCTCGATCAGGCGCAGGGTGGACTCGTGCCCGCGGGCCGGGTCCTTCTCGTCGAACAGTCCGATCGTGAGGAATCCCAGCTTCCGCAGGGGCCTGCCGTTCATCTCCGCCCACTCCCGCCCACTCCGGCCCGTGCGGGCCTCCACCACGCTCACCGATGATGATCAGATCATGTGCCGCCGACCCGCTCAAGACGCGGCCGGCTCACCGAGCAGCGCCCAGGCACCTCCCCGGCCGACGGTCGCGGCGAGCGCGGGCGAGTCGTAGGAGAAGGTCTGCCCGGACCAGGCCGGGCGCGGCCCGGCCGCCTCCGCCTCCCGGGCGAGTCCCACCAGCGTGCCGATCGGATGATGCGCGGGGAGCGCCACTCCTGTCGTCATGACTGCGGAAACGGGCACGGGCGGCGCCGTCATCCCCACCGCGTATGACAGTCGTGTGAACAGGGGGAAGGTGCTCCCCGGGGAACGAGGGCCGACGTGCGGGCGCGCGCTCCGCGGTGTCCGCCGGGCGCAGCGTCTCGCGGAGCCGGGCGGCCCTCGCCTTCGACACGGTCCCGCCCGGCTCCCGGCGCCCGGCGCCCGTCGGCCACCTCGTCCGCCTCGTCCGCCTCGTCACCGAGCGCGGCGAACACCTGGACCTCGGCTTCCTCCCCGTGCCGTACGGCACGGTCCGCGCTGTCTCCTTCGACCCCTACGCCCTCGACCCCTACGCCCTCAACCCCGACGCCTTCGACCCCTATGTCTTCGGCTGCGTCGACGACTTCCTCCACCACCCCCGGATACCGGTTTGTCACCCCCGCGGCCGGCCGTGCCATCGTCCTCGCCCCCGGCGCCCACGACCTGCGCGTCCCCCTGCCGGTGCGGCAGCCCGGCGGGCGACCGCACAGGCGTCCCTCACGGTCGTGACTCGGACCAGGCGTTCCCGAGGACTGCTCAAGCCCGTCCCGTGGCTCCGGCCGGCAGCCCCCCCGGCGGCCGGCCCGGCTCCGCGCCGCGGATGCGTCCCGGTCCTCGACCTCGTCCTCGTCCTCGTCTTCGTCCTCGCCGTCGGCTGTAGCGGCGCGCGCCGCCGCGCGACCGTGCGCGCACCGGAGAGGGACGACCGCACCCCTGGAGGCGGCGAGCGCGCCGCGGCCGTCCCTGTCACTCCGGATGGTTCCGGATGCCCCGCCCGGCGCTCCCCCCGCTACGGTGCCCGCACAACCGACGCGTACGGAGCCCGGGGAGCAGCGATGCCGACGTCCGTCACCACCTCCCGGTCCACCGCCACCCCGCTCGGGCACCAGGAACGGCGGGTGCTCACCGCGGTCGGCTGCGGATTGCGGGACGACGAGATCGCCACTGCCCTGGGCCTGTCCGAGGACGCCGTGGCCGAGCATCTCGCACGGGTCCTGGCCAAGCGCGGTCTGCGGGACCGGGCCGCCGCCATCGTGCACGCCTTCGACTGCGGCCTGGCCGTGCCCGGCCGCGGCCCCCGCACCCGGCCGGTCCGCGCGGCGCCCCGGGCCGGCGCCGCGCGCACGCCGGGCGCGACCCTGCGGCTCTCCCTGCTCGGACCGCTCCGGGCCTGGCGGGACGGACGGCCCCTGGATCTGGGGCACCTGCGCCAGCAAGCCGTCCTGGCGGCCCTGGCCCTGGCCGCGGGCCGCTCCCTCAGCCGGCGGGAACTCCTCGCCGGCGTGTGGGGCATGGAGTCACCGGCCGCCAACGTGGTGCCGGTGTACGTGTACCGGCTGCGCAAGGCGCTGCGGGCGGGGGACGCCGCGGACCCGGTCATCGAGCACGGGCTGCGCGGCTACCGGCTGGCCCCCGGCGCGGTCGACGTGGACGTGGCCCGCCTGGAGTCCCGGATCACCGGCATCGCGGAGGCGGAGCGGGCGGGCGACCTGCCGGAGGCGGTCCGCCGCTGCGCGCTGGCGCTGGAGCTGTTCCGCGAGGAGCCCCTGGCCGGGCTGCCGGGGCCGCTCGCCGAACTGGAACGGCTGCGGCTCGCCGAGCGCGGGATCGCCCTCGCGCAGCGGAAGGCGACGTGGCAGCTGCGCCTCGGGCAGGACGCGGAGGCCATCGCCGAGCTGTTCGCCCTGTCGGCCGCGCATCCCCACCATGAGCCGTCGGCCGCGCTGCTGATGCGGGCCCTGCACCGCAACGGCCGCCAGGCCGACGCCCTCACGGTGTTCGAACGCGCCCGCCGGCTGCTCGCCGACGACCTCGGGGTACCGCCGAGCCCCCTGCTGTGGCGGGCCCACCGGACGATCCTGCGCGGGGACGGGGCCGGTCCCGTCCCCTGAGTTCACCAGGCGGCGGGGTACCAGGCGCCGTTGTACCACTGCTCGTCGGCGCTGTCGTTGTGGAAGTCCATGTTGAAGTCGTTGGGGTAGTTCACGATGTGGTTGTTCGGGTAGGTCCAGATGCCGGCGGACTCGTCGCAGACGTAGTCCCAGTGGCAGATCGTCTTGACCGGTACGTCGCCGAAGTACCGGTCGGCGCCGGCGAGCGGGGCGCCGACGATCCCGCCGAACGGCACGGAGCCCCCATTGGCACCGGGGCCGCCCTGGCGCTTGGGGTCCGCGATGAGGACGGCGTTGACGTTGTCGAAGGTCTGCCAGTTCTCGGTGACCCAGATGTGCACCACCGCCGCGCCCAGCGAGTAGCCGCCCATCTTGACGTGCTGGCCCGGACAGGCGGCGCGCTGGTCGCGCACCAGCCGGTTCAGCTCGTTGACACCCGCCCGGGCGCTCGCGCCGTTGGGAATGGTGGTGGGGTATCCGACGTGCTGCTGGATGTTGCCGGTGAACCCGTCGTTGTTCCACGAGCTGCCGGTGCCGCCGACGACGATCGTGTACGTGCCCTCGCACGGAGCCGCCGCCCTGGCCGTCGCCGCCTGCGCCGTGGACGCCTGCACCAGCGAGAGCCCCGCCGTCAGCACGAGTCCGGCCGCCGCGGCCGTGGTCCTCATCGCTCGCATCTCGTTCCTCCCCATGGGGTCCAGGTACGCCCACGAGGCTGGCAGCCGCCGATGACCTCGCGATGAAACGCCCGGTCCACCGGTTCCATCGCTATTTCATCGGCGTTCCCTACCGTCGTCCGCCACGACCCGGATGTGACGACGGAAAGGCACACCGTGCGAAGAAGCGGCTTCTACCGCGCGTTCCTCCGGCTGGTCCTGGTGGCCGGCCTGGGGGCGCTGTTCATCGGGCTGACCGCCCCGGTCGGCGTGGCCCGGCCCGGCCCCGCGCCGGACCCGGACGACGACCGGTCCGGCGTCTCCCGGTACTTCACCGGCCCGGAGGGCTTCGCCGCCATCCCGACCGCGCCCTGCGACCCGGCCGGCCCGTCGGCCGCCGACGCCACCCTGGCGGACCAGCTCAACCCGCAGCTCGGCGCGAAGATGGCCGGCCACCTGGACGCGTACCGGATGTCCTGCGCGCGGATGGTCACGCAGGCCGTGAAGGACCGGGGGCTCACCCCGCGAGCCGCGGCGATCGCCGTCGCCACGATCATCGTCGAGTCCAGCATGAACAACTACGCCCAGGCCGTCGACCACACCAGCATCGGACTGTTCCAGCAGCAGGACTGGTGGGGCAGCCGCGAACAGCGCCTGGACCCGGTCTACGCCACCAACGCCTTCCTCGACGCGATGGAACGCCTGTACCCGGGCGGCTCCTGGAACGACGTGCCGATCGGCGAGGTGTGCTGGCGCGTGCAGCAGCCCCGGGAGGACCTGCGCCACCTCTACGGCGTCGAGGCGGGCGATGCCACTCTGATCGCCAACGCGCTGTGGTCCGGTACGAGTGCCGGCCCCACGCATCCGTACCACTCCGGCCGGGTCGTGTCGGGGCGGTCCGCGGACGGGCGCCTGGAGGCGTTCGCCGCCGGGGCCGACGGCGTGTACCACGCGTGGCAGACCGCGGTGAACGGGGCCTGGTCGCCGTGGCGGTTCGTGGGCGGTCCGCGTGACGCCCAGCTCGCGGTGGCGTCCAACGCGGACGGACGGCTGGAACTGTTCGCGCTGTCGGACACCACCTTCGACCACATGTGGCAGACCGGGCCGAGCGCCGGCTGGTCGGCCTGGGAGAACTTCGGCACCGGCGGGTCACGGGTGGCGGCGGGCAACAACGCCGACGGCCGGATCGAGGTCTTCGCGTCCAACGCGGACGGGGTGTTCCACCGCTGGCAGACCGCGCCCAGCGGCGGCTGGTCCGCCTGGGAGGGCACCCACGGCGGGCCGGCCGACGCGCGCCTCGCCATGGAGACCGCCCCCGACGGACGGCTGGAGGTCTTCGCGCTCTCCGACGCGACGTTCGGCCACCTCTACCAGACGGGCGTCAACGGCGGCTGGTCGGCCTGGGAGGACTTCGGCACCGGAGGGCACGCGGTCACCGCCGGCCACAACCAGGACGGCCGACTGGAGGTGTTCGCCTCCAACGCCGACGGCATCTTCCACCGCTGGCAGACCAGCCCCACCACCTGGTCGGCGTGGACCGGCACCGGGGGGCTCCCGGACGCCGAGCTGGCCTCGTCGCGGACGGCCGACGGAAGGGTCGAGGTGTTCGCGATCAACTCCGCCTCCGCGAGCCACAGCTGGCAGACCGGGCCGAACGCGGCGTTCTCCCCGTGGCAGACCTTCGGCGGCGGCGGCACCGCGATCGGGACCGGTACCAACGCCGACGGCCGCATCGAGGTGTTCGGCACCAGCCACGCCGGTGTCCACCACCGGTGGCAGACCGGCTTCGCCACCTGGTCCGAGTGGGCCTGGCTGAACGACTCCGGACCGGCGGTGCCGTAGCGACGGAACGGGGCCGTCCCTCCCGGCCCGGAAGGACGGCCCCGCGACACCCGCGCGCGGGTCAGGCCGCGAACTCCCGCTCCAGCCTGGGGATCAGGTGCCGGAGGTCCTCCTCCCAGCAGCCGCCGTTGTGGCCGCCGTCGCACCGGCTGCCCCAGCCGGCCCCGTCGCCGTAGTTGACGTAGAAGTAGGTCATGCCCAGCGCGTCCATGGCGGCCTTGACGTTCTTGGCCGCGCCCGCGACCCAGAACTCCGGTTCCAGGGGCGAACCGCCCCCGTCGCCGGTGTACACGGAGACCCGGACCCCGGCGGCGGCCAGCCGGTCCATGTGCTGGGACGGGTCGACCTCGTTCCACCGCCGGTCGGCGTTGAACACCGGGTAGGGCGAGCCGAACGCCGCGTCACTGTCCACCCCGGGCTTGTAGGGGGACTCGTCCGGGTCGCAGGCGCCGGACGCCGCGGCGCAGATGACGCCCGAGGCGTCGATGAGAGAGGCGACGACGGCCAGCCGGAGGTCCATCGACCTGGCCGACAGGTCGATGTCCCCCGACAGCGACGCGGTGTGACCGAACAGGTCGGGGCGGGCCTGCGCGTAGTGGAAGGCACCGAAGCCGCCCATGGAGACCCCGGCGACGGCCCTGGCCTTCTTGGCCGCGACGGTCCGCAGGTTGGCGTCGATGAACGGGATCACCTGCTGGAGGTGGAAGGTCTCCCAGTTCTGCGCGCCGGCGGCGGTGTTCTGGTCGAGCCAGTTGGCGTACCAGCCCCGGGCGCCGCCGTCCGGGACGACGGTGATCATGTCGTCCGACGTCGTCAGCGCCGGATACGTCTGCTGGACCGGGTCGTCGGGCGAGCCGTGCAGGAAGTACAGGACCGGGTAGCGCCGGTCCGGGTCGTCGTAGTAGCCGCTCGGCAGAATGATCTTGATGTGCTGTTCACCCGCGACCTGGGGTGTGGTCACGGTGAGGTAGAAGTTAGTGGCCGTTCCGGTCGCCGCGCCGACCTGGGTCAGGCCGAAGCCGTCCGCCATCGGCGGCGGGGCCTCCGGGCCGGCGGCCCGTGCCGGACCCGCCGGCGTGATCACGGTGACGGCCACGGCGGCGAGCAGCCACGCCACCACCGTCCGGGACCAGGCCCTGTTCCGTCGCGTTCTCCCTGTCACTGCGCTCCCCCTTGTGAGGCTGTTCGGGCACGGTCAGTCCAGGACCGTGGTCGTCAACTGCGGTGCGGCGGCGATCTGTTCCTCGGTGAAGCGGCCGGTCACCCATCGGCCGGCCGAGAAGAGCCGGGTCTGGTCGGCGTGGTGCGGTGACGTCGGGTCGGCCGACTGGGAGTAGGTCAGGACGGAGTACGCCTCCGGCGGACCGTCGGCGGTGAACCGGACCTGCTGCACGAAGCTCGACCCGAAGACGACGTCCGCCTTCCCGCCGACCTGCCCCGGCGTGATCACATTCAGGACCCCCAGTTCGCCGATCGTGCCGTGGACCGGTATCCGCTCACCGCCCCGGGTGACGGTCTGGACGCTCGACAGCGGGGCGTCCAGCGCGATGCCCGCCTTGCGCAGCGCCAGCACGGCGCGGGCGAGGGCGTCGCGGACGGCTGAGCTGCCGGAGTCGAGCGAGTTGGGCGTGTGCACCGGGTCCTTGGGATCGAAGGGGACACGCCACGGCAGCTGCTCGACCCCCTGGCCGTCGAGCAGGCGGGCCCAGTAGTGGGCGAAGAGCCAGGAGCCCCGGCTGTCCGTCGTGTAGGCGTGGCTCTTCCACCCGGCCAGGATCGGGCAGGCCTCGCGCACGTCGACCAGGCTGCCGTCGACCAGGACGAGCCCCAGGGGCACGTTCCGGCAGGCCGTCACCGTGGCGTCGAGCGCCAGGTCGGCCGCCCGGCTGTGGTCGGCGAAGAGCAGCTGCCCCATCGTCCCGGGCGTGAAGCCCCTGCCGGGCAGGCCGTCCGTGCCGTCGATGCGGTTCCGCGCGGTCAGCACGAGTTCCTGGGTGCGCAGCGACCGGGGCGCCGAGGTGTCGCCCATCACCCGGGGGTAGGCCAGCGGCTGGTCCGGGTTGGCCAGCCAGGGGCTGTCGTTGGCGTTCCCCGCGAAGTCGGGGCGGATCAGGCGCGGTTGCGCCCGCGGGTCGAGGAGCCCCGGGGCCGCCGCGTCGGGGTCGTCGGGCCAGTCGCAGGCGCCGCGCTTGCCGTCCAGGATGGAGATCGGCGGCACGTTCGGCAGCCGTGGCGCCTGGTGGAACAGCAGCTTGCCGGTCTCGGTCAGACAGGAGGCCGCGTGCGCGTCGGTGATGTTCGGGACGGCCTGGATGTCCGCGTACAGCGCGTTGCCCGCGCGGTCGGCGGCGACGGTGTTGAAGAAGGGGACGCCCTGTGTCGTCTCCAGGGTGGCCACCACGTCGTGGACGTCCGTGGCCCGGTTCAGGCCGAACCAGGTGTTCAGCGCCCGCAGGTTGTCCCTGTTCACGTCGCGGACCGCGTGCGCGCTGACCACCCAGGGCAGGGGGACGCCCTGGAGCGAGGTGGTGACCGGGCCGTAGCGGGTGGACCACAGCGTCCTGCCGGCCTTGGCGAGGGTGCCGTCCGCCTGCCGTACGTCGACCTCGACGCGCTGCGAGGTCATCTGCTCCCACGCGCCGTCCACCAGGTACCTGGTCGGATTCAGCGGATCGACCTGTACGTCGAACAGCCCGAACGGCGCGACGGTGGCGACCGTGTGGCTCCAGGCCACGTTCTCGTTGTGGCCGATGTTCACCGCGGGCAGCCCCAGCAGACTGGCCCCGGAGACGTTGACCTCGCCCGGGATCGTCAGCTGGCTCTGCCACATCCGGTTCTTGCCCTGCCACGGGAAGTGCGGGTTGGCCAGCAGCATGCCGGTGCCGCCCGACACGCCCTGGGAGCCGACCGCCAGGGCGTTGCTGCCCATGCTCTGCTGGCGGCTCACCGCCATCGCGTCCCGGATCTTCGCCGCGGTCCTCGCGGGGGAGGGCGCCGGGCCCGCGGTGGCCCGGGCGCCCGGGGGCGCGGCGTCGACCTGGCCGTCGAGCAGCGCGTCGGTGCTGCCCATGATGATCTCGGCGTGCGCGTGCCGGTAGACGTCGAGTTCCGTGATCGGCCGTACCCAGGCCGCGCCGCGGCAGGCGGGGTCGGAGAGGCCGGCCGCGCCGGTCTCGGCCAGGTACCGGTTGTATCCCTCGACGTAGCCGCGGATGGCCTCCCTGACCTCCGGCTCCGGCCCGTCGGGCGCCGGCTGCGCGACGAGCCGCTCCACCACCCGGTCGTCCTTGAGCCGCTGGAAGTACAGGTCGCTGTTGAGGTTGGTGGTGGTGTTCTGGAACTGGCCGGGGCTCGCCCTGCCGTCGGGCCCCAGATACCGGGAGCGCCGGGCGTCGACGGTCAGGTAGGTGTCGGCCAGGGTGCAGATGTTGTCCTTGGCCGCCGCGTACCCGTAGCCCGTGCCCAGCCCCGCCCAGTCCGAGGCGATGATGTGCGGGATGCCGTACTCGGTGTACCGGATCGTCGGCGCCTCCGGTCCCCTCCCCGCGGCGGCCGTTCCCGCCGCCGCCCCGCCGGCCGCGGGCGCGCCGATCACCGCCAGCGCGGCCAGCACCGCCACCGGCAGTCTCGTTCCGTGTCTCCTCCGTGCCATCGCCGTCCTTCCCCGTCGGGCCGTCATCCGGACGTCATCCGGACGCGGCAACGGTAGGAAGGACCGATGAAACCCCGGTGACCCGCGACGACGCGGGCGTACGGCCGCCGCGGCGACGCGCGCGTAGCCGACGCCCCGGCGTCCGTCACCCCGTAACCTTCCGGGGTCCGGCGGGCCCGCGGGGGCGCTAGCTTCCGTACCGCCCGCCCGCACGGCCCCGGCCGTCCGTCGCCGGCACCACCGAAACGGCCGAGGCAGGAGGAGCCGTGCTCCCAGGGCTTTCCCGACACACGCAGACATGGGTCCTCGCGGTAGCGGCCGCCCTGCTCCTGGCGGTGCTGCCGCCTGCGGCCCGCGCCGGGGCGACGGTCCCCCGGACCGCCGCCGGAGCCACCGCCGCCTGCCCGGCGGCCGGTTTCGTCTCCCAGCACTTCCACAGCGGCCACAACGGCGTCGACATCGCCAACGACGTCGGCACCCCCATCTACGCCGTGGGCGACGGCGAGGTCACCATCTCCGGGTACGAACCCGGCTACGGCCAGTGGATCAGGGTCCAGCAGACCGACGGGCGGATCGCCGAGTACGGGCACATGATCCGGCGGGACGTCTTCGCCGGCGACCGTGTCACGGCCGGCCGGCAGATCGCCCTGATGGGCTCCGAGGGGCAGTCCTCCGGTCCCCACCTCCACCTGCGGATCTGGGGCGATCCGTCCGCCTCCTACGGCATCGACCCCGAGCCCTATCTCGCGGAACGCGGCGTGGTGCTGCCCTGCGTCCCGGGCGGCGGACCGCGGCCCCGGCCGCCGGTCCACCCGGCGGAATCGGGCCGGGTGGTGTCGGCGCGGTCGGCGGACGGCCGCCTGGAGGTGTTCGCCGCCGGAGCCGACGGCATCCACCACGCCTGGCAGCGGGAGGCCAACGGCGACTGGTCACCGTGGGAGCCGCTGGGCGGTCCCGCCCACGCCGAACTGGCCCTCGCGCCGAACGCCGACGGCCGCCTGGAACTGTTCGCGCTGGCCGGGAACACCTTCGAGCACCGCTGGCAACTGAGCCCGTCCGGCGGCTGGTCGGGCTGGGAGACCTTCGGCGGCGGCGGCCGGGACGTCGCGGCCGGGGTCAACGCGGACGGCCGTATCGAGGTCTACGCGTCCGGTCCGGCCGGGCTCTTCCACCGGTACCAGGCCGAGCCGAACGGCGGCTGGTCGGGCTGGGAGTCCACGGGCGGCGGTCCCGCCGACAGCCAGGTGGAGATGGAGACGGCACCCGACGGCCGCCTGGAGGTCTTCGCCCTCAACGGCAGCACCTTCCAGCACCGGTACCAGACCGCCCCCAGCGGCGGCTGGTCGGCGTGGGCCGGCTTCGGCGAGGGCGGCCACGACCTGACGGTCGACCACAACGCCGACGGCCGCCTGGAGGTCTTCGCCTCCGGACCCGTGGGCGTCTTCCACAAGTACCAGACGGGTGAGGCCGGTTGGTCCGGCTGGGAGCCGACGGGCGGTCCGGCCGACGCGCGGCTCACCAGCGAACGCACCGCCGACGGCCGGGTGGAGGTCTTCGCCATGAACGGCGACACCGCCCTGCATCTGTGGCAGACCGCCGTGAACGCCCCCTACGGTGACTGGGCGCCCTTCGGCACCGGCGGCACGGAGGTCACCGCCGCCACCAACGCCGACGGCCGCATCGAGGTCTTCGGCACCAGCCGCGCCGGTGTCCACCACCGCTGGCAGACCGGTTTCGCCACCTGGTCCGAATGGCTCTGGCTCAACGACTCGGCGGGGCCCGCAGTGCCCTGACCGACCGTCAGGACCTGGCCGTCGTCCCTTGCCCCCTGACGCCTGACGCCTGACGCCTGACCGCGGACCGAGGTACGGCCGCGGCCCCGGCGGAACACAACCGCCCGCACGAGGCACCCAGATTTCGCCATGTACACGTCGTCAGGAGGTCCGCCCCGGCCCCGGCTGCCCTCCCCGAACGGGCCCCGGCCCGTCCCGCGCGGTGACTTCGCCCACTGCGCCCGGCCGGAAGGGGACGTCCACGGCCCGTGGGCGCCGGGCACGGCGATGTGGCCGAAGTACGCCGGTGGACGGCCCCGTGCCGGAAGTATCGTGGCGCTCGTCCGGCAGTGACGCGTGGAACGGGGGGCGCGGTGAGCGGCGTAGTCATCCATGTGCCGCGGGGAAGCGGGGGCGCCGGCGGCGCCGGACCGCACGGGGACCCGGTGACGCTGCGGCTGGGACCGGGCGAGTCCGCCCGCTTCGGGCGGGGCTCCGCGCGCAGCCCCGTCGAGCTGCGCCTCGACGACCCGGCCGTCTCCCGGCTCGCCGGGGAGATCCGGGTCACCGACGACCACTGGCAGCTCACGAACCACAGCACCACCCACAGCTACCTCGTGGAGAACCCGGAGGGGGCGGGGGAGTACCTCCGGGTCCCGCCGCGGCGGGCCGGGGCGCCGATCCCGTTCGAGTTCTCCCGCGTCGTGCTGCCCACCCGCGGCGACGCCACGGTCTCCTTCCAGGTGTTCGCCCCCGACCACGTCTATCTGGACCCGGAGGCCATGGGGGTGCCGTGGGGGAACGCCACGGTCACCGCGTACTCCCTGAACGAGACGGCCACCTACTTCCTCGTCCTCGTCGCGCTCTGCGAGCCCCGGCTGCGCGACCAGTCGCGGGTGGCGGTCCCCACCACCCCGCAGATCGTCGACCGGCTCGGCGGACACCCGGCCTGCGCCGGACTGACCGCCCGGGCGGTCAGCTCGCACATCGACTACCTCGCCGACGAGAAACTGCGCCTGGGCGCCCCGGACAGCCACGAGCCGGGCAGGGCCGACCGGCGCAACGGCAAACGGGAGGAGATCGTCGGCCTGGCACTCCGGTTCGGACTCGTCCGGGAGGAGCACCTCGCGCTGCTGCCGCCGCAGACGCAGGCCGGCGGACGGGAGCGGCAGGCCGCGCGATGAGCGCGCCGCACGGCCCGGGGGACACCACGGAACGCGACCGGACGGACCCGCTTCCGCCCGGCAGCCGGGTGGGGAACTGGGAGGTCACCCGGCTGATCGGCAGCGGCGGCTGGTCCACGGTGTACGCGGCGCGGCCGGCCCGCGGACACCCCGGCCGCCCCGACGTCGCCCTCAAGGTCATGCCGACCGCCGGCCTCGCGCCGCGCCAGGCACGCCGGATCGTGGAATCCGCCCGCCGCGAGGTCGAACTCGGACGCCGGGCCGGGCACCCCAGGCTCATCAGCCTCCTGGAGTCGTTCGTGCTCGCCGAGCCCGGCCACCCCGCCCTGCGGGGCGCGATCGTGCTGGTCATGGAGCGCGCCGCCGGCAGTCTGCGGGAACTGATCGACGCGGGACTGCCCGAGACCGACCGCGGCCGGCTGATTGCGGGCATCTGCGAGGGACTGGCCCACCTCCACCGGTCGGGCTGGGTCCACGCGGACCTCAAACCGGAGAACGTCCTGCTCGGCGCGGACGGGACGGTACGACTCTCCGACTTCGGCCTCGCCACCGAGCTGACGGGGACCCACGGGTACGCGCCTCCCCTGGGCACCCTGGACTACTTCCCGCCCGAGCGCTGGCGGGCGCCCCTCGGTGAACTCGGGGTGCGGGTCCGGCCGACCGCCGACATCTGGGCCCTGGGCGTCGTCATCCACGAGGTGTTCACGTCGGGCTGCTCGCCGTTCCCGGGGGCCACCCCCATGGCGCGGGGCGCGGCGGTCCAGGAGTACGGCGCGGGGCGGGCGCCGCTGCGCATGGATCACGCGGTACCGCCGTTCTGGCGGGAGCTGGCCGCCGACTGCCTCGCCCCGACCCACGAGGCCCGCGCCCCGCACACCGCCGAGAGCCTCCTCGCCCGCATCACCGCCCACCGGCGGGGCCCCGGGGCGGGAACGGGACGGCCGGGCGGCCGGGCCCGCGCCGCCGTCCTGGCCACCGCGCTGTGCGGGATCGCCGGGGCGGCCCTGTACGCGGACGTGCCCGCGCCGCCCGGCCGCGCCGGCCCGGCACCGGACACGGTCCGGGTGTACAACGCGGAGCGGGCCTGCCGGGAGGACGGCGGCCGGGACCCCGGGTGCAGCCTGGGTCTCGCGGTCGATCCCGCCCTGCCCTATACCGCGGACAACGTCGTGGTGACCCGGGTCTGGCACGGCGACCTGCTCACCGCCGACTGCCGGACACCCGACGGACAGCCCGTCGTCGACGAGGAGGACCGCCGCTCCACCCACTGGTTCCGCGTCCGCCTCCCACCCGGCTCCCGGCCCTCCACGGCCTGGCTCCCCGCCGTCCGCACCCGAGACCGCCCGACGCTGCCGGAATGCCCTTGAGGTGGGGCCGGGAGCAGGGTGCCCCCGGGCGGGGATGTCCGTAAGTGAGGGACACGTGGCTCGACGGACATGGCGGGCGGGGCACCGGCGCAGAAGACTGGGGGCACGGGGCCGGCCCCGGGACGGTGGAGCCGGCGGCCCCACCGCACCCCATGACGAGAAGGTGACCAGCCATGACCACGGACACGAGCCTCGCGGCAGGAATCAGGGTTCCCGGCACGAAACCGGCGCGGGAGGCGACCGAACTGGTCCGGGACACCACCAGTGAGCTGATCTACCACCACTCCCGGCGCGTGTACTTCTTCGGCAGTCTGCGCGGCCGCGTCCGGGGGCTCAGCCATGACCCGGAACTGCTGTACATCGCGGCCATGTTCCACGACCTCGGCCTGAACGAGGAATTCCGCTCCAGCGGGCGCCGCTTCGAGGTGGACAGCGCCGACGAGGCCCGCCGCTTCCTCCGGTCGCACGGTGTGCCCGAGGACAGTGTGCGCCGGGTGTGGACCGCCATCGCCCTGCACACCACCCCCGGCGTCCCCGAGTTCATGGAACCGGAGGTCGCCCTGGTCACCGCCGGTGTCGAGTACGACGTCCTCGGCCTCGGGTACGCGGACGTCTCCGACGAGGACCGGCGCGAGGTCGTCGCCCTGCACCCCCGGCCCGACTTCAAGCGGCGCATCCTCACCGCCTTCACCGACGGCGTCCGGCCCAGGCCGGAGACCACCTTCGGCAACGTCAAGGCCGATGTGCTGGAGCACTACGTGCCCGGATTCCGGCGCGGGGACTTCGTCCGCACCGTCCTCGACTCCCCGTGGCCGGAGTGAGGCGGGCGTACGCCGGTGCCGCCGGCGCCCTCGTGGCCGCCGGGCCCGCCCGCCCGCGGTCGGTCCCCGGTGACGCGGATGAGCGTAGGCACTGACGCCGGCGCCCGCGCCGACCGCCGGCAGCACGGCGCACAGGCCGGGCACGGTGACGGCGGCGGGAGCGGTGGGCTGTCTGCCGAAGACCGTCGCCCCGCGCGAGGTGCCCTGGCCACCTGCGCCGAGGACCTGCCCCCCTGCGGCGCGACCGGCAGCACGTGTACGCACAGCGGCTCCGACGGCCCGGCCAGGCGCACGGGCGTGGCCCGCCCCGCCGGGGCACCACCCCTCCCCAGGGCGGCGAGCGCGCCGGCGGTGCCCGTGACCCGGGAGGCGAGTTCACGGGCGAGCCGGTGGCCTCCACGCCCCGGGGCAGCCGGGTGAACAGCCCGCGGCCGGTCTGCTGCTCCAGGGTCAGGAACGTGCGCGGCGGGCTCGGGCCGGCGTGTGCCGGGAGCTGCCCGGCGCGGGCGCGGCGGGGTCGGGTGTCCGGGGCTTCGTGACCGCCGCCGCAGCCATCCGGCCCACCGGGGGCCGATGGCGGGGGCCGGTGCCTCCGTCGGCGGGGCGAGGAGGACGGAGCGCGGGGCCCGGGGGAACGCGCCCTCAGACGAGGACGACGACCTTCCCCCGCGTGTGGCCGCGTTCGGCGTACGCGTGTGCCGCCGCCGTCTCTTCGAGGGGGTACGTCCGCTCGACGCGCGGCGTGTAGCGGCCCTGCCTGCCGAGTTCGCCGGCTGCGGCGAGGAGCGCGGGGTCGTTCCGCGCGTCGGCCACGTGCGCACCCAGCCGGCGGGCGTTGGCGTGGTCGGCGACCGTGGACACCCGAGCGGGGTCGCCGACGAGCGCGACGAGGTCGGGCAGGGACCCGGAGGCCGCGGTGTCGAGCACCAGGTCGACCCCGTCCGGGGCCAGGGCGGCGAGGCGCTCGGCGAGGCCCGTGCCGTAGGTGGTCGGGACGGCGCCGAGCGAGGTGAGGAACTCGTGGTTGCGCGCACTGGCCGTCCCGATCACCGTGGCGCCCCGGGCCACCGCGATCTCCACCGCCGCACTGCCCACGCCCCCGGCGGCGCCCTCCACGAGAAGCGTGCGCCCCCGCAGGGGACCGAGCGCGTCCAGCCCGCCCATCGCGGTCACGGACGCCAGACCGGCACCGCCGGCCTCCTCGTCCGACCACGCGGCGGGCGCCGGGGCCCAGGCCGACAGCACGGCCAGCTCCGCCGTCGCGCCCGTGACGCCGCCCAGCCCGAAGACCCGGTCGCCGACGCTCACCCCCGGTACGCCCGCGCCGATCGCGTCGACCGTGCCGACGGCCTCCCGCCCGGGAATGGCGGGCAGGTCCACGGGGAGCACCTCGCGCACCGCCCCGGAACGCACCTTCCAGTCGACGGGATTGACACCGGCCGCCGCCACACGGACCCGGATCTCACCGGGCCCGGGACGCGGGTCCGGCGCCTGCTCGACCACGAGGGTCTCCACACCGCCGTACTCGTGGAACCGGACTGCGCGCATGGCGTCCTGCCTCTCTACGGCCGCACGGCCGCAAGGGATCAAGGGGTGAAAGGGCCGGCGAGTGCCGACGCGCACCACGCTAGAACCTGACACCGGTGTCAGGGGCAAGCCGGCCGAGGGGCCCGGACGGGGCCGGTGCGCGTGCCGCGTGCCCGGCCCGCGCCCCACGAGTCGCCGAAAAAATGGCCGCAAGATTGCTGTGCATATTGTTAACAATCTTGTAGCGTGCGTCACGCCTCGACCCCGAGGCGTCAGCGAAGCACTTGATGCTCAGTGAGGGGAGACCCCGTGCAGCGGTTCTCCGCGTCCTTCGGACGCGACGCGCTCACCCGCCCGGCGCACCGCCCGGTGACCCGTACCCGTCTGCTGAGAGGCGCGGCGCTCGCGAGTGCCCTCGTCCTCACCGCGGTCGCGGCGCCCGCCTCGGCCGCGGCCGCCTCGTCCGGCCACGGGCCCGCCGCCGACCCGCAGGACGGCGCGCTGGCCTTCGACTCCGCCGCCTACACGACGATCGGCGTCACGGTCGACGGCCGGCCGGTGAACGTGCGCTGGTACAAGGGGATCTGCTACGTCGCGCACCCGGTCGCCGCCGCCGCCCGGCAGCCCGGCGGTCCCGGCGGCGGCACCACCACCATCACCGACCCCGCCTGCGGTTACCAGAGCATGAACGTGTTCGTTCCCGAGAGCGCCTTCGGGGACCAGCGGACGCCGGTCTACTTCGCGGTGAACAACAGCGGCTGGAAAGCGAGTCACCTCCGCGCGAGCGTCACCGCCGGCGCCTCCTACACCAGCACGACCAGCAACGTCGGCGCCGCGCTCAAGGCCGGGTACGTCTTCGTCGACGTGGCCAACCGCAGCCGGGGCCTCGTGGGCGCCGACGGCTCGGCCCCCGGCAAGGCCCCCGCGGCCGTGGTCGACGCCAAGGCCGCCGTCCGCTACCTGCGCCTCAACGACGCCGCCATGCCCGGCAGCGCCGAACGCGTCGTCGTCAACGGCACCAGCGGCGGCGGCGCGCTCGCCGCCATCCTGGGCGCCTCCGGCAACAGCGCCGAGTACACCCCGTACCTCGCCGCGATCGGCGCGGCCGGTGTCGACGCCCAGGGCCGCAGCACCCTGCGCGACGACGTCTTCGCCGTCAACGCCTACTGCCCGATCACCGACCTCGGCAACGCGGACGTGGCCTACGAGTGGCTGTACACCGTCCTCGGCACCCGTGCCGCCACCGGCTCCGACCCCTCGCCCGAGGCGTCCGCCGAACTGGCCGCGCGGTTCGCGGCGTACGAGAAGGGCCTCGGGCTGCGCGGCCCGGACGGCTCCCGGCTCACCGCCGCGACCATGCCGGCCACGCTCGAGCAGGAGGTCGTCCGCTCCGCCGAGACCTATCTGGCGGCGGACCCCGCCCACACCGTCCCGCCGCTGGGCGGCACCTTCCTGATCACCTCCCAGGGCACCACCAAGTCGTACGTCAACGACTGGATCGACGTGGACCCCGCCACCCGCACGGTCCGCTCCGTCGACATGGCGAAGTACCTCGCCTTCGTCGCCACCCAGGCCACCCTGAAGACGACCCCCGCCTTCGACGCGGTGGGCGTCGACGGGAACGTCACCAGCGGCACCGAGACCGACCTCTTCGGCCCGCCGAGCCAGAAGTACCTGAACTACACCGGGTACGGCTGGGACCACAACGATGTCGCCGGCGACGGCAGCGGCCTCGACGACACCGGACTGACCTGGAAGCAGTACACGAGCCGGAAGAGCACCACGGTCGACGACCAGGTCCACCTGGTCGACCCGATGGACTTCATCGGTACGAGCGCGGACACCGCGCCCAACTGGTACGTCCGCCACGGCACCCGGGACCGGGACACCGCGCTCACCGTGTCGGTCAACCTCGACCGGGCGCTCGCCGCCGACCGGCAGGTGGAGAACCTGGACTACCGGCTCGCCTGGAACCAGCCGCACGCCGGCAACTACGACGTGCCCGAGGCCATGGCCTGGATCGACGGAGCCGTCCGCAAGGCCGGCGACCCGCTCACCTCCGGACACCGGGGCTAGGGTCTGTCGTTCGGATCACGCCGGTGAGCGGGGAAGGCGCAGCCGATTCCCGCGACCTGATCCGAACGACAGGCCCTGGCCTCCGGCGGGAGCGGGTCGACGTCTCGCCCGGCGGGATGCCGGGGGGACCGACCGCTCCCGCCGCCGGCCCCGACCCCGGCCGGACAGGTCCGCTAGGCCGTGCGGACCGGCTGTCCGTCGATCAGCGGGTGGTCGCGCTCGATCAGGCCGAGGCCGCTGGCACCGCCGGGCGAGCCGAGGTCGTCGAAGAACTCGACGTTCGCCCGGTGGTAGTCCCGCCACTCACCGGGCACGTCGTCCTCGTAGAAGATCGCCTCGACCGGGCAGACCGGTTCGCAGGCGCCGCAGTCGACGCACTCCTCCGGGTGGATGTACAGGGAGCGCCGGCCCTCGTAGATGCAGTCGACCGGGCACTCCTCGATGCACGCCTTGTCCTTGACGTCCACACAGGGCTGGGCGATGACGTAGGTCACGGTGCTTCCTTCTCCTCGTGTCACGCTCGGTGTCGGTTCTCTGTGCGCCGGTGGCCCGTGGGCTCACCGCCGGCCGGTGTCCCGCGGGGTCGTGCCGCGCGGGGAGTCGAAGACGCGGTGCGGGGCGGTGGACAGTCCGACGGCACCGGGGCCGGGGCGCCCGCCGTCGGCGGTGCAGGTGTCCACCGGCAACCGCCGTCTGGCCGGCGCCCGTTCACGGGCCGCGCGCGGGGACCGGGCCCGTGAGTCCGCCGGCCCGCGGACGCCGTCCAGGTGACTGCCCTTCGCCGGTCGCGTACTCATCACACCCCGCCCGGTGCGGGCGCCGGCTCGCCGGCCAGCGGGGTGCGCGGGACGCGGCCGGTGACCGGGTCGGCCAGCCGGCCGGGCAGGGAGAACACGACGTCCTCGGCGGCACCCCGCTCCACCGCGACCTCGCCGAAGCCGAGTTCGGCGAGCCGGGCCACCAGCCCGTCGACGAGGACCTCCGGGGCACTGGCCCCGGCGCTCACCCCCACCGACGACACACCCTCCAGCCAGGCCGCGTCCAGATGCCCGGCGTCGGGCACCAGCCGGGCGGCGGCGCCGTGGTCGCGGGCCACCTCGACCATGCGCAGCGAGTTGCTGGAGTTGCGCGAGCCGACGATCAGCACCAGGTCGTTGGCGCGGGCCAGGTCCTTGACGGCGCTCTGCCGGTTCTGGCTGGCGTAGCAGATGTCGTCGCCCGGCGTGACGAGGTCGGTGAAGCGGGCCCGCAGGGCGGCGACCACGCGTTCGGTCTCGTCGAACGACAGGGTGGTCTGGGTGAGGACGGCGACCGGGGCGTCGTCGGGCAGGCCGAGGCGCCGTACGTCGTCCTCCGTCTCGATGACCACGATCCGGTCGGGGGCCTCGCCGAGGACGCCCTCGACCTCCTCGTGGCCCTCGTGCCCGACGAGGAGGACGGTGCGCCCGTCCCGGGTGAAGCGCACCGCCTCCTGGTGGACCTTGGAGACCAGCGGGCAGGTGGCGTCGATGACGTCGAGACCTCGGCCGGCGGCGGACGAACGCACCCCGGGGGAGACGCCGTGCGCGGAGAAGACGCAGACCGCGCCGTGCGGGACTTCCTCCTCGCTGTCCACGAAGACCGCGCCGCGCTTCTCCAGCTCCGAGACGATGTGCTGGTTGTGCACGATCTCCTTGCGCACGTACACCGGCGCCCCGTGCAGGTCCAGCGCCCGCTCGACGATGCCGATGGCGCGCCGCACGCCCGCGCAGAAGCCGCGCGGCTCGGCCAGGACGACGCTCCCCCCGCTCATGTCGCGTCACCCCCGGCCGGCGCGGGGACCGCGGAGACGGTCCGGCGCGGGGTGCGCGCGTCCAGCCGCAGCCGCAGCCGGCGCGGGTGGTAGACGGTGGCCAGCGGCACCGGGCGGACGTCCATGCCGGGCTCGCAGGTGACCCGCCAGCGGCCCAGGACGGTCGCGAGCCCCAGGGTGGCCTCGGTCCGGGCGTACAGGTCACCGATGCACTTGCGGGCGCCGGTGCCGAACGGCACGTAGGCGTGGCGGGCGGCCGGCGCGATCCGGTCCGGGAGCCAGCGGTCGGGGTCGAACCGCGCGGCGTCCTCGAACGCCTCCTCGTACCGGGCGACCGCGGCGGGGCTGAAGACGACCGTCGAACCGGCCGGCAGATGACGGCCCGCGAGGTCGGTCGGCGAGGCGGTGAGACGGGTGAACAGCCAGGCCGGCGGGTGCAGGCGCAGCGTCTCGGAGATGATCCGGTCGGTCAGGGAGAGGTTCGGCAGGTCGTCCCACTGCGGGGGGCGGCCGCCGAGGACGGTGTCGATCTCGTCGTAGAGCGCGGCCTCGATCTCCGGATGCTGGGAGAGGAGGTAGAAGACCCAGGTGAGGGTGCCGGCGACGGTCTCGGTGCCGGCCGCCATGACGGTGATGACCTGGTCGTGGATCTCCTTGTCGCCGAGCCGGCCGCCGTCGTCGTCGCGGGAGGCGATCAGGGCGGCGAGCAGGTCGTCGTGCTCGGTGTCGGAGGAACGGTAGTCGTCGATCAGTCCCTGGGTCGTCCGGTGCAGGAACTCCAGGTTGCTCCGGTAGCGGCGCTGCGACGGCAGCGGCAGCTTGCGGACCGAGGCCGGCAGGAACATCTGCCGGAACAGGCCGTTGAGCACCACATCGAAGGAACGTTCCACCTTCGCCGCCAGCTCGGGACTGACCGGCGTGGAGTACAGGGTGCGGCCGACCGTGCGCAGCGCCATGCCGTACATCTCCGGGAAGGCGTCGACCACCATGCCGTCCCGCCAGCGCGACACCGTGTCCTCGATCTCGGCGCGCATCGCCTCGGCGTACCGCTTGAGCTGGCCGCGGGTGAACGCCGACTGCATCAGCCGGCGCTGCCTGCGGTGGTCGGCGAACGGGCAGGTGACCAGGCCGTTGCCGGCGATGTCCCGGGCGCGGTCGTAGAAGACGCCGCCCTTGTCGAAGACGCGGTCGTTGGTGAGGACGTGCCGGAGCAGGTCGGGGTGGGTGGGGACGTACGCCGTGGTCGGGCCGATCTTTATCTCCACCAGGTCGCCGTGGGCGGACAGCGAGGTCATGAAGTTCACGGGGTGACGCATCATCTGGAGGGCGTGTCCCACGACGGGGAGCGCTCCGGGCGCCACTCCCGCCGAGAAGGTGCTCTGCTCGGTCATGCGAATCTCGACTTCCCGTCGGTACTGGTCGGTTGGTGACTGATCCGGTCCGCTGGCGGTGTGTCAGCGGCTGCTGCTGCCCAGCTCCTCCAGATAGCCCTGCGCACCGGCGGCGAGCGCGAACTCGGCGTCGTAGCGGCCCGAGGACCGGTGCCAGTCGTAGGACCCGCGGATCACGGTGCGCACGGCGTCGTCGCGGTAGCGGTCCAGCGCCGCGCGCTCGGCCTCGTCGAGCCGGTAGATGTCACCGACCTGCGGCAGGCAGGACTCCAGCAGGAGGTACTGCTCCAGACGGGCCCGGACCTCGCCCTGGATGTGGGCGACACTGCGGTCCTTGTTCCAGCCGTGCTCCCTGCGCAGGATCATGACCATGTTGTTCTGCTCGCCGCGGGCCTCCTCCTTCTCCAGCGAGGCGATGTCGTTGAGCAGCAGGTTGACGTCGACGGCGATCTGCAGCATCGCGGAGAGCACGGCACTGTCGAAGACCCGGTGCGGCACCTCGAAACGGCCCACCCGTTCGGCGAGGTCGACCGTCGGCTGCACCCCGATGGTCTGCCGCCGCACCGCCAGGTACTGGGCCGCCGAGTCGTACGGCGTGTCGAAGAAGCGGCTCTCCGCCTCGTCGACGTACCCGTCGAAGTAGCTGCGCCAGTGCCGGGCGCTGCGCGCGCACCAGGCGGGGGTCATGCCCTCGGTGGTGCGCCGCCAGATGTCGGCGAAGCCGTGGGCGATGGGCGGCGCGCTGTCCGGGAGGGGACCGTCGAGCGCCGCCGCGACCGCGTCGGTGAGCTGCTTGGTCTCCTCGGGGCTCTCGCCGCGCGGCCCGTCGAAGAGGTCGTCGAAGAGGAAGAACCACGACATCAGGTCGACACCGAGGTCCAGGTCGGCGCCGGTGGCGTGCGGGTAGAAGCGGGAGGCCAGGTCGGCGTAGCCGCCGCGCAGATGGCGTTCGGCCGCCGCCTCGGACCTGATCAGCCCGAGCGACCGCGGCCAGTCGAGCTGCTCGGCGTCGGCCCGCGCGTGGTCCGGGCTCTGCCGGCCCGGCAGGGGTATGTGGAAGTCGACGTCCTGGGGCATGGGGGAATCCTCGGGAGGGGGTGGGTGGGGGGTGTCGGGTGCTCGCGGGTCGGAAAGGGGGTACGGGCGCGGGGGCCGGGCCGGTCTCAGACCTCCCGGTCGACGACGAACCGCCCGAGCGCGAGGAGTTCCCCGCGCGCGCCGGCGTCCAGCTCGGCCCCGCGCAGCGCGTCCTCGGCCAGCGCCAGCCGCCGGGCGGCCTCGGCCAGCGCCCAGTCCCGGCCGCCGGCGTCCTCGACCAGGCCGGCCACCCGCCGCAGCTCCGCCTCGCCGGGGGTGCCGCGGGAGGTCAGCCAGGCGGCCAGCTCCGCGCCGGCCGGACCGTCCTGGTGCAGCGCGTACGTCACCGGCAGGGACTTCTTGCGGGAGCGCAGGTCGGAGTGGACCGGCTTGCCGGTGACGGCCGGGTCGCCCCAGATGCCGAGCACGTCGTCGACGAGCTGGAAGGCGAGGCCCAGCTGGTCGCCGTAGAGCGCCAGCGCGTCCACCGCCGCCTCCGGTGCCCCGGCGAGGACGGCACCGATCGAGGCGCTCGCCGACAGCAGCGCGCCGGTCTTGCCGGCGGCCATGTCCACGCACTCCTCGAGCGTGACGTGGGCGCGCTGCTCGAAGGCCAGGTCCTGGACCTGACCGCGGATCAGGTGCCGGGTGGTGCGGGCCAGCAGCCGGGCGGCGGGCGCCGCCGTCGACAGCCCGGTGTCCAGCAGCACCTCCTGGGCGAGCGCCAGCAGCGCGTCACCGGTCAGGATCGCGCTGGGCGCGCCCCACAGCCTCCACACCGTGCGCCGGTGCCGGCGCTCCTCGTCGCCGTCCATCAGGTCGTCGTGCACCAGGGAGAAGTTGTGCACCAGCTCCACCGCGACGGCGCCCGGCAGGGCGACCTCCGGCGGTGCGCCGACCGCCTCGGCGGACAGCAGCGCCAGCGCCGGCCGTACGGCCTTGCCGGCGTCGGCGCTGGTGGGCGCGCCGCCGGCGGTGATCCAGCCGAAGTGGTAGGACGCCTGGTGCCGGGAGCGGTGGTCGAGCCGGTCGACGGCCGCGCGCAGCGCCGGGGTGATGGTGATACGGCTGTGGCTCAGGCAGGCGGGGGCGGTGCTCATACGGCGGCCTCCGCGTGCCAGGGGGCCGTCGGGTCGTCGAAGATGCTGACGACCTGGCGCATGATCCGCCGGTCGGCCGGGTCGAAGGGCTGCTTGGCGTGGACGGTGCCGAGCTGGTCCCACATCACGATGTCGCCGGGCCGCCAGGTGTGGGCGTAGGTGTACTCGGGCCGGCCCGCGTGCGCGAGCAGGTCGTCGAGGAGCTTGCGGCTCTCGTCGGGGGGCAGGTCCAGGACGCGCTTGGTGTTCAGGGAGCTGATGTACACCGACCGGCGGCCGGTGCGCGGGTTGCGGGCGATCATCGGGTGGACGGTCGAGGTGCCGTCCTCGGGCTGGATCGGCTCGCCGCGCTCACCGAGGGACACCTCGCCCTGGAGTTCCTCCTCGATGGTCTCCTCGTACCCGGTGCGCAGGGCGTGCCGGACCCGGTAGGAGTGCAGGCGCCGGCGCTCCTCGGGCGGCAGCGACTCGTACAGGGCGTACATGTCGGTGAAGAGGGTCTCCCCGCCGCCGGTGGCCGGCACTTCCAGGGCCTCCAGGAAACCGACCTGGGAGACGCGGGGGCGGAAGGAGTAGTCGGTGTGCCAGCCCATCCACCCGGCGTCGCCGACGCCGATCTTGCGGCCGTCCTCCACCAGGTTGGAGACGATCAGGATCTCGTTGTGCTCGGGATGCGCGCCGCTGGTCAGCCCGGTCTTCGGGATGTACCCGAAGCGGCGCCCGAAGGCCAGGAACTCCTCGTACGACGGTGTCTCGTGGCCGCGGAAGACGAGCACGAGGTGCGCGTCGAGTGCCGCCCAGATCTCCTGTGCCTGGCTCTCGTCCAGGTCGCCGGTGACCCGGGCGCCGTGCACGACGGCGCCGAGAGCGGCGCCGGGTATCGGCGTGACGTCCATGGGCGTTGCCGCCTTTCGCAGAGAGGGTGGGGGTGGTCAGCGCAGGTCCAGGCCGGCGAGGTCGCCCGCCTCCCGCCAGCGCCTGAGGATGTTCACGAACTCCACCGAGCCGCCGCCGTAACTGGAGTTGAGCAGCGGCAGCCCGCTCGGATCGCCCTCGTTGTTGTAGAGGCCCGGCGTGCAGTTCTCCAGGAAGTCCAGGTCGCCCGAGGCGAGCCGGAGGATCTCCGCGACCCACTCCTTCTCGCCTGCCTCGGAGGCCTCCACGACCCGGTGGCCGCGCTCCTCGACGGACTTGACGATGTACGCGAGGTGCCGGGTCTGCTCGCCCAGCATGTACGCGATGTTGACGTGCCGGCCGGCCTGGACCTTGGAGAGGATGAAGCAGTTGGGGAAGCCGTGCACCTGGAGGCCGTGCAGGGTGCGCGCCCCGTCCGCCCACTTCTCCGACAGCCGCAGGCCGTCCCGGCCGATGATGTCGTAACCGGCCCGGTCGGTGTACGGGACGGCGAACTCGTGCTCGTACCCGGTGGCGAAGATCAGGCAGTCCACCGGGTACTCCCGGCCGTTCGCGACCACCCCGGCCGGGGTGAGCCGCTCCACGCCCCGCCCCTGGGTGTCCACCAGGGTCACGTTGGGCCGGTTGAACGTGTCCAGGTACTCGTCGTGGAAGCAGGGCCGCTTGCAGTACACCCGGTAGTACGGCTTGAGCGCGGCGGCCGTCTCCGGGTCGGTGACAACGCTGTCGATGCGGGCGCGCAGCTCCTCCATCTTGAGGAAGTCCGCCCGCTCCGCCGCCAGCGCCCGCTCCCTCGGGTCACCCCCGGTGTCGCCGGTGGGCAGGATCGCCGCGGCCAGCTTGGCCGTGGTCTGTGTCCAGCGGTCCTGGACCAGGTCCTCGTCCTGCGGGACCCCCGAGGTCAGCGCGTGGAAGTTCTCCATCCGGCGCTGCTGCCAGCCCGGTTCGAGGCTCTCCGCCCAGCCGGGCGGGGTGGGCCGGTTGCCGCGCACGTCGACCGCGGCCGGGGTGCGCTGGAAGAGGACGAGCCGCTCGGCCCACTCGGCGAGGTGCGGTGCGAGCTGGACGGTCGTCGAGCCGGTGCCGATGACCCCGACCTTCTTGTCCCGCAGCCTGGTCAGGTTGCCGGTGCTGTCGCCGCCGGTGTAGTCGAAGTCCCAGCGGCTGGTGTGGAAGGAGTGCCCGGCGAAGCTGTCCAGGCCCGGCAGCCCCGGGAGCTTGGGCCGGTGCATCAGGCCGATCGACATGGCCACGTACCGGGCCCGGAACAGGTCCCCCCGGTCGGTGCTGACCAGCCACCGCTCGTCGGCCTCGTCCCAGCGCAGCTCGGTGACGGTGGTCTGGAAGAGGGCGTCGCGGTAGAGGTCGTACCGGTGCGCGATCCGCTGGAGGTGGGCGAAGATCTCGGGCCCGGTGGAGTACTTCTCGGTGGGGACCGTGCCGATCTCCTCCAGCAGCGGCATGTAGATGTAGCTCTCCACGTCGCAGCGGACGCCGGGGAAGCGGTTCCAGTACCAGGTGCCGCCGACGTCACCGGCCTCGTCGATCAGCCGGATGCGCGCGAGGCCGGTCTGCTCGCGCAGGTGGGCGCCGGTCAGCAGACCGCCGATGCCGGCGCCGACGACGGCGACGTCCACCTCGTCGGTGAGCGGCTCGCGCTCCCGCCGCTCGGTGTAGGGATCGCGCGCGTAGCGGCCGAAGTCGCCGCGCGCGAACTGGTAGGTGCGGCCGGCGGTGCGTTTGTCGCGCTCCTGCCGGTACTTCTCCCGCACCGCTTCCAGGTCGATGGTCACTGCTTCCTCGCTACGGTCGTCGCTGTCGGCGCGGGCCACAGCTCCTCCTCGGCGGAAGGGGACGGAAAGGGGACATGACGCCACACGTCGTCGAACTGTTCGCGCAGCCGCAGCGGGGCGTCGGAATTGCTGAAGAGGTAGAAGCGGTCGGAGCCGAGGGCGTCCCACACGGTCTCGGCGACGTCCTCGGCGCTCACCGTGGTGTCGCCGCCCGCCCCGCGCGGTGCCGTCAGGCCCCGCACCATGGGCGTGTCCACCCGGCCGGGGCAGAGCACCGACACCCGCACCCCGGTGCCCCGCAGATCGGCGCGCAGACTGCGGGCGACCGCGAGGTCGGCGTGCTTGGAGGCGGCGTAGGCGGCGCTGCCGGCCCCGACCACGAAGGCGGACATCGAGGCGGTGTGGATCAGGTGGGCGGGCCGGCCGCGCTCCAGCAGCCGGGGCACGAAGGCGCGGGCCACCAGGACGTGCGCCCAGTGGTTCACCTCGAAGACCTGCCGCATCCGCTCCAGCGGCACCTCCCACAGCGGCTGCCCCACCGGCCCGAGGACCCCGGCGTTGTTGCACACCACGTCGACGTCGCCGAGCACCTCGAACGCCGTGTCCGCGAGCCGCGCGACGGCCCCCGGGTCCGTCAGGTCGGCGGTCACCGCGGTGACCCGGGCGCCCGCCGCGGTGAGTTCGGCGGCCCGGCGGCGCAGTTCCCCGCCGTCGACGTCCGCCATGACCACACCGGCGCCGGCCCGGGCGAACCGGCTGCTGAGGGCGAGGCCGATGCCGCCGGCCGCGCCGGTCACCACGGCTGTCCTTGTCTGTGACTGCACTGGGCTGTCTCCGCTTCTGCGCGCGGGCACGCCGAAGGGCGGCGCGCCGGTGCCGACGAGAAGGTACGGATCGGACCGCGCCGTCCGGGCGCGGGTGTCAGCGGGGGTCGGGGAGCTTCAGGCTGATCACGAGCACGGTCACCGCGAAACACCCCAGCAGGGCGATGACCAGCACGGTCGCCGACGCCGTCGTCAGCCAGCCGTCCAGGGAGAGGTAGAGACTGCCGCCGACGGTCGCGCCCAGCGCGGTCGCCATCTGCTGGCTGGTCACCAGCACACCGCTGCCCATGCCGGCCTGCGCGGGGGGTACGTCGGCGAGGATCATCCGGAACAGCGTCGGGCCGGTCAGCGCCGCGCCGACGCCGAAGAGGCCGATCCCGACGAGCACGAGCACCAGCGAGGGACGCGGCCAGCCGAGACCCATCACCAGGGCCAGCAGCAGCAGACCCGCGCCCTGGACGAGGGCGCCCAGGGTGACGATCCGCCCGCCGAGGGCCGCCGCGATCCTCGGGGTGAACAGCGTCACCGCGAAGAACGCCACGGCGAACGGCGTCAGCACCGCGCCGGAGGCGAGCCCGTCGAACCCGAAGTGCCCCTGCGCGACCAGCGCGTAGACGAACAGGAAGGCACCGAAGCCCGCCGAGAACGGCACCATCGCCGCCAGGCCCCTGCGCATCCCCGGGTGGGACAGCACCGACGGCGACAGCAGCGGCGAACCGCCCCGCGCCTCCAGGCGCCGCTCGGTCCGCAGCAGCGCCACCGCCCCCACCGCGGCGACCACGAGCAGCGACCACAGCCACAGCGGCCAGCCCAGGTCCGGGCCCGCCACGACCAGCGCCAGGACGCAGACCATGGTGACACCGAACAGCACGGTGCCCGCCGGGTCGAATCCCGGCCTCACATCGGCCCTGGTCGGCGGGACACGCCGGACGGCCAGCAGCGCGGCCACCCCGATCGGCACATTGATCGCGAAGACCGACCGCCAGCCCATCCCGGCGACGTCCAGGGAGACCAGCAGCCCGCCCAGGATCTGCCCGACGACCATGCCGAGCGCCGCGGTCGCCCCGTACAGGCCGATCGCCCGGGCGCGTGCCTGCCCCTGGGTGGCCGCCTGGATCGTCGCCAGTACCTGCGGTACGAGCATGGCGGCGGCGGCGCCCTGGAGCAGCCGGGCCGCGACGAGGAACCCGACGGTCGGGGCGAGCCCGCACAGCGCCGAGGTCAGGGTGAACGCCGCGAGCCCGTAGGCGTACAGGCGCCGTCTGCCGAAGGCGTCACCGAGCCGGCCGCCCAGCACCAGGCCGAGGGCGTAGGTGAGGCCGTAACCGGACACCACCAGCTCCAGCGCGGCGGGGCCGCCGTGGAGGTCGTCGTCGATCGAGTTCAGCGCCACGTTGACGATCGAGGCGTCGACGATGGACAGGGCGTATCCGGTGAGCACCACCATGAGGGCGAGGCCGGTGAGCCCCGCGGCGGCCGGTTCCGGGCCGGCCGGGTGGTGCGGTGCCGCGTCGGGCCCCTTCAGAGGGGGGAGTCCCTCGCGTTTCGTCATGCGTTGCCTGCCTGGGCGTTCGTGAGCGTGTGGGGGGTGTACGGGTCAGGGCGTTGCGACCGTGTCACTCGGCGGTGGCGGGGGTGCCCGTGATCTTCGACATGACGCCCTTGGAGGGGTCCTTCGCCGACTCCGGCCAGGGGGTCAGGGCGTTGAACCCGCGGTGCGAGGTGGCGGGCTGGACGCGGGTGTCCATCGACATCCGCATGCCGGCCGGGTCCACCGAGACGTTCGGGACGGACTTGTGGCACATCCAGGCGTGGAAGAGGAGCACGTCGCCCGGCTCCATCGGGGAGAACAGCAGCGGGCCGTCCGCCTCGAACTCCTCGGCCGGGATGCCGCGCACGGGGTGGCCGAAGCGGCGGAAGTTCTCGGTGAGGACGTGCTCGCGCGGGCCCTTCTTGTGGCTGCCGTCGGCGAGGGCCACGCCGCCTATGCCGTTGCTCGTGGGGAGCAGCGGTATCCAGGCGGTGCGGAAGTCCTTGTTCGGGCCTATGTAGAAGCCGTCCTGGTGCAGGGGGGTCAGGAAGCTCGGCTCCTCGCGCCCCGCGGCGGAGGGGTAGTAGCGGATCGTCGTCGACCTGAAGACGAAGACCGGCTCGCCGAAGGCCTGTTCCCAGACCTTGAGGGTGGAGGGGTGGTTCCACAGGTCGTCGTACTTGACGTAGTCGTGCATCGCCACCTCGTCGACCGCCTCGAAGGAGTCGATGGTGAGGGTGTCGAGGGTGGTGCCGGGGGCGGCGTGGCCGAGGGCCACCAGACCTTCGAGCATCTGCTCGGCGGCGGTCCGTACGAGGCCGCGGTCGAGGGCGCCGCGCAGATAGAGGTAACCGTGCTCGTCGTAGAACCGGTCGAGGGCCTCGCGGTCGTCGAGGAGGGGCGTGCAGTCGACGTAGTCGCGGTACGTGTCCGTCATGGTTCCTTGTCCTCGTGACGTCGGTGCGTGGGGGAGGGCGCGTCGGACCTCCGGGCGGGCCGGCGGCTTCGGCGGCGTCGGGGCCCGGAGGCGATGAGGGAAGGCGGCGCTGTCGCGCGCGGGGTGGTTCAGAAGGTGACGGGTATCTCGTCGAACCCGCCGGTGATGCGGTGCTCCTGCCAGCGCAGCGACTCCTCCGGCACCGCGAGCTGCAGGTCGGGCAGCTTGCGGAACAACCGCTCGAAGACGGCGGTCAGTTCGATGCGGGCCAGCGTGCGGCCGACGCAGTGCCGGATGCCGTGGCCGAAGGCGAGGTGCGACTTGGGCCGGGTGCGGGTCAGGTCGAGCCGGTGGGCGTCGGGGTACGCCCGGTCGTCGTAGTTGCCCGCGCCGATGGCCAGCATCACCGCGTCCCCGGCCCGGATCACGGTGTCGCCGACAGCGATGTCATCGTGCGCGTAGCGGGGGATGATCGCGTTGGACCCCTTGCCGCCGACGCCCAGGCGCAGGACCTCCTCGGTCGCGGCCGGGGCGAGTTCGGGCCGCTCGGCCAGCAGGGCGCGCTGGGCCGGGTTGCGCAGCATCAGCAGGGTGCCGAGGTCGATGCGGACGATGGTGGTCTCGTAGCCGAACAGCAGCACGGCGTTGCCCAGATGGGCGATCTCCGCGTCGGACAGGGCGCCGTCGGCCTCGGTGATCAGCTCGGACAGCAGGTCGTCGCCCGGCTCCGTCCGCTTGCGCGCCACCAGCTCCGTGATGTAGTCGACGACCTGCTGGAAGGTGTCGGCCGCGTGCTGGTCGTCGCTCTGGTCGAAGGTGCCCCGCGCGTACTGCCCGAACCGCTCCCGGTCGGCCAGCGGCACACCGAGCAGATCGCAGATCACCATGGTCGGCAGGGGGAACGACAGCGCGTGGTGCAGGTCGGCCGGCGGGGTGCTCGCGGCCATCGCGTCGAGCAGTTCGTCCACGTGCTCCTCGATGCGGGACTGCATGAGCCGCATCCGGCGGGTGGAGAACCGGGGCACCAGCAGGGCGCGCATCTGCGCGTGCCGGGTGGACTCGGTCTCGGGGTCGTCCCCGGCCATCAGCGCGACCATGAAGTTCCGGGCCGCGCTCTTGGCCGCTGTGCCCGGATTGGGATTGCTGAGGGCGAGCCGGCGGTCGGCCAGCAGCGTCCGTACCTCGTCGTAGCGGGTGACCAGCCAGGCGTCCTCTTCGGCGGTCCGTACCCGGGCGATCGGCCCTTCCTTCTGCAGTGCCAGCATCTGGGGTGCGATGCCCATCACGGAGGGATTGTCGAACGGTAACCGTGGAAGTTCTTGCATGCCGATCATGTTCACATGTTGAGGTGAACGCGTCAATCGGTGATTTTGAGTCAGGGATTCCGCCGGAGCCGATTGTCGCGGCCGGTGTACGCCTACCCGAACGCCGGGTTAATTCGCCGCTCTCATCAGCCAGGATGCCGCCCGGCATTTCCACCGTAATAGCGGGACCGGTGTCCGGTCGAGAATCAGTAAAATCACTGTCCCTTTCGGGACGGAGAGAGGTGCCGATCGTACACGCGTGCCGTCGGCGCGCTCCTCGCGCATATGACTGGAAGAGGGCGGTGAATGCGCCGGCGGCGTATTCCCGGCAGGAGCGGCCCACGGCCGGAAGGGCCCGGTCCGCCACCCCCGCCGCGGGGGCGGCACGACCGGGCCCCCGCGGTCACGCGGTCGCGCCGCCGACCAGCAGGGTGGTGTCGACGAGTCGGTTGGAGAAGCCCCACTCGTTGTCGTACCAGCCGAAGACGTGGACGTGCCGGCCGTCCATGACCTGGGTGAGCAGCGAGTCGAAGATGCAGGACGCCGGGTCCCGGACGATGTCCGAGGAGACCACCGGGTCGGCGGTGTAGCGCAGGACGCGCGCGAGGTCGCCGTCCGCCGCCTTGCGGAACAGGGAGTTGACCTCGTCCACCGTGGTGTCCCGGCCGACCCGGACCGTGAGGTCGGTCAGCGAGCCGACGGGGACGGGGACCCGCACCGAGTACCCGTCGAGCTTGCCCTGCAGGCTCGGCAGCACCAGGCCGATCGCGCTGGCGGCGTTGGTGGTGGTCGGGATGGTGCTGAGGTTGGCCGCGCGGGCGCGCCGCGGGTCGGGGTGCGGGCCGTCCTGCAGGTTCTGGTCCTGCGTGTAGGCGTGGATCGTCGTCATGGTGCCGGTCTCGATGCCGAGCGCGTCGTCGAGCACCTGGGCCATGGGCGCCAGACAGTTCGTCGTGCAGGAGGCGTTGGAGACGATCGTGTGCCGCTCGGCGTCGTACAGGTGGTCGTTGACCCCCATGACGAGGGTGAGGTCCGCGTTCTTCGCCGCGGCGGAGACGACCACCTTCTTGGCACCCGCGTCGATGTGCGCGCGCGCCTTCGCGGCGTCGTTGAACACGCCCGTCGACTCGATGACGACGTCGACCCCGAGGCGGCCCCAGGGCAGCTGGGCCGGGTCGCGCTCGCCGAGGACCTCGACCACGGTGTCGCCGACCTTGAGCGACGAGCCCTCCACGGTGACCTGCTGCGGCAGCGGCCCGTACACGCTGTCGTACTTCAGCAGGTTCGCCAGGCTCTCCGCGCTGGCCAGGTCGTTGACCGCGGCCACACGGATGTCGGCGCCGGAGTGGAGCAGGGCACGGAAGTAGCTGCGGCCGATGCGGCCGAATCCGTTGATTCCCACAGTGAGTGTCATGAATCCCGTCCTGATGGAGAGCCTCGCAGCACTGGCTGCGCGGGCGGTGTCATGTCATGTTTTCGTAAGCGGTGTTGCACTCCTCACGCGGAAGGATAACGTCGATCAGCCGACGCGGTGGAACAGGCACCGCCTCGGCGGGGCACCGAGTTCCCAGGGACGGGACCGTCAGTCCGGCGGCAGAACATAATGCGCCAGGCCCGCAGATAATCAGCCACCTCGTATACGGCGCGGCTATTGCCGCCGGGAGAAGCCGGGCAGGGGCAGCGGGACCGCCGCTCCTTCGGCGCGGTGGCCCGCGATGTTCACATGGATGCCGTCACCCACGTCGTACGCCGGATTGATGCTGTTGGGCGCGACCGGGTCCTTGATGGTGTGGTCGAAGTCGACGAGGCCGTCGCACGCGCCGCCGCAGGTGCCCCGGTCGCGCACGAACGTGCCGATGTCCCAGCGGTGCCGGTTCATCCGGTCGGTGTAGATCGGGCGGGGCGTGACCGGTACGACGTGGACCGCGACGCCCGCCGCGCGCAGCCGGGCGAAGACCTCCCGGTAGGCGGCGACCACCTGGCCGGCCGTGCAGCCGTTCTGGAGGTCGTTGGTGCCGTAGAAGAAGATCACGTCCGTCACGCCGTGCAGGGCGAGGACGTCCCGGCCGAGCCGGGACGCGGCGTCGAGGCCGGCGATCCCGGCCGGTGAGCCGGGGCAGTCCGGGGCGGCGGTGGTGCCGTTGACTCCCGCGTTGGCGACGGCCAGTTGCCGGTCGGCGGGCAGCTCCCGGGTGATGCGGCGGGCGAGGACGTCGGTCCACCGGTTGTCGGTGGCCGGCGGGGTGCAGCCCGGACCGCAGTCCAGGCTCCCGGCGCCGTCCACGACGGAACTGCCATAGGCGACGACCGTCCCCTTCACCCGGGGATTGCGGACGTCGACCGCGCTCACCAGGTAGGTGGCACCGGTCTCCGCGGTGAAGGCCGCGGCAGCGGCGTCCGTGGCGTGGTCGCCGCTGCCGGGCGGGGTGAGGTAGTTGCGCCGCCAGGCGGCGCCGTGCTCCCCGGGCCGTACGGCGCCGGGCACGTGGAGGCTGACGGCGAGGTCGGTCCCCGGCCCGGTGCCGAGGGCGACCGGGTCGCTCCACACCTCGCCGTGGGCCGGGACGGTCACCGAGCGCTGGCCGCCGAAGGTGAGGACGCGGGTGGTGCCCGCCCGGGTGGTGGCCCCGCCGTCCGCGCTGACGGCCACCGCGCCGCGGCCGAGGGCGAGCGGCGCGTCGGAGAACGTGTTCTGGACCCGCACCCGCACCGCGTCGCCGCCCTGGCTCAGCCGGGCGATGGAGCGGAGCGTCTGGTCGTCGAGGGACGCCGCCGACAGCCCCTGCTGGGACTGCGCCCACGAGGTGTGCCAGGCGCGGCCCGCCGGGGCGGCGGCGGAGCCCGAGCCGAAGGCCGGGGCGGAGACGGTGAGGGAGGCGAGGAGCAGGGCGGCCGCCGTCAGGGCGCCGGTCTTCCTGGTCAGGTGCACGATGTACCCGTCTGTCGGTCGGAAGCGGTGACTCGGCCACTCGGTGCTTGACGGGGACATGGTCGAGGAGGCATCCGCCGCGTCGCAAGGGGGCCGGTCCCGGCGGCCGTTCAGGACGCGGGTGGCGGCGGCGGTCAGGGCCGCAGGTGCCGGCGGCGGTCGGCGGCGGCCCGCTCGTAGGCCGCGCGGGCACCGGCGACGGCCGGCCGCGCGGCGACCTCGGCCACCGGCACGTCCCACCACGCCTCGGCCGCGGGAGCGGTCGGCGCCGGGTCGGTCTCGACGTACACGCAGGTCGGACGGGTCGCGGCGCGGGCAGTGGCCAGGGCCGCGCGCAGCTCGCCCACGGTCCTGGCGCGCAGCACGTCCATACCGAGGCTGGCGGCGTTGGCCGCGAGGTCCACCGGCAGCGGGCCGCCGGTGAACGAACCGTCGGCGGCCCGGTACCGGTAGGCCGTGCCGAACCGCTCGGCGCCCACCGCCTCGGAGAGCCCGCCGATGGAGGCGTACCCGTGGTTCTGGAGGACGACCAGCTTGACGGGGAGGTCCTCCTGCACCGCCGTGACGATCTCCGTCGGGTTCATCAGATAGGTGCCGTCCCCGGCCAGCGCCCACACCGGGGTGTCCGGTGCCGCCTGCCGGACCCCGAGGGCGGCCGGGATCTCGTAGCCCATGCAGGAGTAGCCGTATTCCAGGTGGTACTGGCGCGGGGAGCGGGCCCGCCACAGTTTGTGCAGGTCGCCGGGGAGCGACCCGGCCGCGTTGATCACCACGTCCGTGTCCCCGACCACCGCGTCCAGCGCCCCGATCACCTGCGTCTGCGTCGGCACCGCGCTGTCGTCGGGAGCGCGCAGGGCCGCCTCCGCGATCCGCTCCCAGCGCTCCTTCCCGGCGCGGTACTCGGCCGCGTACCCGGGGTCCACCCGGTGCCCGGCGAGCCCCGTGCCGAGCGCCTCCAGACCGGCCCGCGCGTCGCAGACCAGGGTGCGGGCGGCGAGCTTGTGGGCGTCGAAGGCGGTGATGTTGAGGTTGAGGAACCGGACCTCGGGGTGCTGGAAGAGGGTGCCGGAGGCGGTGGTGAAGTCGGTGTACCGGGTGCCGACGCCGATCACCAGGTCGGCGGTGCGGGCCAGCGCGTCGGCGACGGCGGTGCCGGTGTGGCCGATGCCGCCGACCTCGGCCGGGTGGTCGTGGCGCAGGGCGCCCTTGCCCGCCTGGGTGGTGGCGACGGGGATGCCGGTGGCGTCGGCCAGCTCCCGCAGCGCGGCCTCGGCCTCGCTGTGGTGTACGCCGCCGCCCGCGACGATCAGGGGACGCGCGGCGGACCGTACCGCCCGTACCGCGTCGGCGAGTTCGAGCGGGTCGGGCGCGGGGCGCCGTACCCGCCAGACGCGGTCCGCGAAGAAGTCCTCGGGCCAGTCGTACGCCTCGGTCTGCACGTCCTGGGGGAGGGCGAGGGTGACCGCGCCGGTCTCGGCCGGGTCGGCGAGGACCCGCGCGGCCTGGAGCGCGGCGGGGATCAGCGCCTCGGCGCGGGTGACGCGGTCGAAGTACCGGGAGACCGGGCGCAGGGTGTCGTTGACCGAGACGTCACCGGCCGCGGGGTGTTCGAGCTGCTGGAGGAGCGGGTCGGCGGGGTGGGCGGCGAAATAGTCGCCGGGGAGCAGCAGCACCGGCAGGCGGTTGACGGTGGCGAGGGCGGCGCCCGTGACCAGGTTGGTGGCGCCGGGGCCGATCGACGTCGTCACGGCCTGGGCGGAGAGGCGGTTGAGGTGGCGGGCGTGGGCGACCGCCGCGTGCACCATGGCCTGTTCGCTGCGGCCCTGGTGGTACGGCATCAGGTCCGCGTACTCGACCAGTGCCTGGCCGATCCCCGCCACGTTGCCGTGTCCGAAGATCCCCCAGGTGCCGGTGATCAGCCGGTGCCGTACGCCGTCCCGTTCGGTGTACTGGGCGGCCAGGAACCGCACCAGGGCCTGGGCGGTGGTCAGCCGGCGGACGCGGGCGGCGCTCATGCGGTGGCCTCCGGGGCGGCGCAGAGGGGGAGCCGGGGGTCGACGGGCTGTCCGGGCCAGGTGGCGCGGACCCAGGCGTGGTCCGGGTGGTCGCTGATCAGCCAGGCGCGGTCGGCGGCCGGGCCGGCCATGACGTTGAGGTAGTACATGTGGTGGCCCGGCACGGCCATCGACGGGCCGTGCCAGCCGTCGGGGACGAGCACCACGTCGCCGTCGCGCACCTCGGCCAGCACGTCGGTGCCGCGGCCGTGGCCGGAGGGGGAGACCCGCTGGTAGCCGAGGCCGGGGACGCCCTCGTGGCCGGTGAACTCGAAGTAGTAGATCTCCTCCAGCTCCGCCTCCTCGCCGGGGCGGTGTTCGTCGTGCTTGTGGGGCGGGAAGGACGACCAGTTGCCGCCGGGGGTGATGACCTCGACGGCGATCAGCCGGTCGCAGTCGTAGGTGTCGGCGGCGGCGAAGTTGTTGACCTGGCGGGAGCAGGCGCCCGCGCCGCGCAGTTCCACGGGGACGTGCCGGGCCGGCCCGTAGCGGGCGGGGAGGCGGCGGGCGCAGCGGGCGCCGGCGAGGGCGAACCGGCCGCCGGCGGCGGAGGTGACGGTGACCCGGGCGTCGCGCGGGACGTAGGCGAAGTCGCTGACCGCGCTGAACACGTCGGCGCGGCCGTGCAGTGCGAAGACGGCGTCGTCCGCGGTGACCGCGCAGGAGCCCGACAGCGGCAGCACGATCCACTCGCTGTCCCCGCTGTCGAAGGTGTGCGAGCCGTCCGGGGGGAGGGGGAGGATCCGCAGACCGCTGTACCCCCATCCGGCGCTCTCGGGTGTCACGTCCACCGCGTAGGGACCGTTGCCCGCCGTGCCCGCGGACAGGTGGTACGTCATCTGGAGTCTCCTTCTCGCAACAGCCCGACGGCCGTGTCCACCGCCCGCTCCACGCTGCCCTCGGCCGGGTAGAGCAGCGAACGGCCCACGACCAGACCCCGCACGGTCGGCAGCCGCAGCGCCGCGCGCCAGCGCGCGTACGCCGCCTCCTGATCGTGCCCCGCATCGCCGCCGAGCAGCACCACCGGCAGGGTGGAGGCGCGCAGGACTCCGGCCATGTCGGCGGGGTCGCGGGTGACGGGCAGTTTCAGCCAGGTGTAGGCGGAGGTGCCGCCGAGCCCGGAGGCGACGGCTATGGACCGGGTGACCGCGTCGGCGGACAGGTCGGTGCGCAGCCGGCCCCCGACGCGCCGGCACCAGAACGGTTCCACGAAGACCGGCAGCCGGTGCGCGGCCATGGCGTCCACGGCACGGGCGGCGGACTCCAGGGTGGCCAGCGATCCCGGGTCGGCCGGGTCGACGCGCAGCAGCAGCTTGCCCGCGTCGAAGCGGAGCCGGGCGAGATCCTCCGCCCGGTGTCCGGTGAACCGGTCGTCCAGCTCGAAGGCGGCGCCCGCGAGCCCGCCCCGGTTCATCGACCCCATGGCGACCTTGCCCTCCAGGGCGCCGAGCAGCAGCAGGTCCTCCAGGACGTCGGCGGTGGCCAGCACCCCGTCCACGCCCGGCCGGGCCAGCGCGGCGCACAGCCGCCCCAGCAGATCCGCCCGGTCGGCCATCGCCAGCGGGCGGTCCCCGACGCCGAGGGCGCCGCGCGCCGGATGGTCGGCGGCCACGATCATCAGCCGCCCGCCGGGCCCGAGCAGCGGGCGGCGCACCCGGCGGGCCGCCGCCTCGGCGACCGCCTCCGGGTGCCGGGCTCTGACCTCGGTGAGGTCGGCGGGGGTCAGGGGCACGACGGGACTCCGTTCGGGAGGGCAGGGGTAGCTCCGGCCGCCGGGGGTAGAGATCGGTCGCTCTTCCAGGTGTAGGACGCCCGGTACGACCCTGTCAACGCTTTGTACGGACATTCGAACCTACAGGTTGAATGTCTTGACAAGGTATGCGGGACGCATTTGTATCCGGTCCCAGCGCAAGGCCTTCTCCACGGCACAGGCTCACCCGTCGACAGTGAGGTGCACGAAAGATGGACCGTTCCGCTCCCGCCCGGCCACCCCGTCCCGCCCGGCACCGCTCCCCCCGCCGGCTCGTCCCCGTCCTGGCGCTGGCCGCGGCGGCGGCCCTGACGCTGGCGGGCTGCTCCAGCGGCTCCGGGGGCAAGGCGGCCGACGGGAAGGACGCGTCCGAGGCTGCCGCGGGCCGGGCGGACACCCCCCGGATGACGGTCGCCCTGATCACCCACCAGGCGGCCGGCGACACCTTCTGGGACA
Organism: Streptomyces griseoviridis; assembly: GCA_014649155.1. Taxonomy (GTDB): domain Bacteria; phylum Actinomycetota; class Actinomycetes; order Streptomycetales; family Streptomycetaceae; genus Streptomyces; species Streptomyces griseoviridis. The sequence goes on from BMSM01000005.1 coordinate 192,109, forward strand.
TCGTCCGCAAGGGCGCCGAGGCCGCCGCCGCCAAGGACAACGTCAAGCTCGTCTACGCCCACGACCCCAACGCCGGCAACCAGGCGAGTCTGGTGCGCAACGCCATCGACCAGAAGGTCGACGGCATCGCCGTCACCCTCGCCAAGCCGGACGCGCTGAAGGGCGTGGTGGCCGAGGCGCGGCGGGCGGGGATACCCGTCGTCGGCCTCAACTCCGGTCTCGGCGACTGGAAGCGGATGGGGCTGACGGAGTTCTTCGGCCAGGACGAGAGCGTGGCCGGCGAGGCGTTCGGCAGGAAGCTCGACGAGGTCGGCGCGAAGAGGGCCGTCTGTGTCCTGCACGAACAGGGCAACGTCGGCCTCACCCAGCGCTGCGACGGGGTGCGGAAGACCTTCACGGGCACGGTGGAGAACCTTTACGTCAACGGCACCGACATGCCGTCCGTCCAGTCCACGATCACCGCCAGACTCCGGCAGGACGGCGCCGTCGACCACGTCGTCACCCTCGGTGCGCCGTTCGCCATGGCCGCGGTGAAGTCGGCGGCCGAGGCCGGCGGCACGGCGAAGGTCGCCACCTTCGACCTCAACAAGGAGCTGACCGGCGCCATCCGGCAGGGCGACATCGAGTTCGCCGTCGACCAGCAGCCCTACCTCCAGGGCTACCTGGCCGTCGACGGGCTGTGGCTCTACGAGAACAACGGCAACTACAGCGGAGGCGGCGAGCAGCCCGTGCTGACCGGGCCGGCCTTCGTGGACAAGTCCAACGTCGAGCGGATCGCGCGGTACGCGGCGAAGGGCACCCGGTGACGAGCGGCGTCCCCCGGGCGGTGACCGCCGCACCGGCCGCCGGGCCGGGCCGGGCTCGACGCCCGCTCGCGCAGCGGCTGCTGGCCCGCCCCGAGACCGGTGTCCTGCTCGGCGCCGTCGCCGTACTCGTCTTCTTCCTGATCGCGGCGCCCTCGGTCCGCCAGGGCGGCTCGATGGCGACCGTCCTCTACCAGTCCTCCACCCTCGGCATCATGGCGCTGCCGGTGGCCCTGCTGATGATCGGCGGCGAGTTCGACCTGTCCGCCGGCGTCGCCGTGGTCACCTCGGCGCTCACCGCTAGCATGCTCAGCTACCAGCTCACCGTGAACGTCTGGACGGGCGTCCTGGTCGCCCTGGCGGTCTCCCTCGCCGTCGGCGCGTTCAACGGCTGGCTGCTGGTGAGGACCCGGCTGCCCAGCTTCCTCGTCACCCTCGGCACCTTCCTGATCCTGCAGGGCGTCAACCTCGCCGTCACCAAGCTCGTCACCGGCAACGTCGCCACCGATGACATCAGCGACATGGACGGCTTCGGCCAGGCCGAGGCCCTCTTCGCCTCCTCCTTCGGCGTCGGCGGCGTCCAGGTGAGGATCACGGTGGTGTGGTGGCTGGTCTTCGCCGCCCTCGCCACCTGGGTGCTGCTGCGCACCCGGTACGGCAACTGGGTCTTCGCCGTCGGCGGGGACCAGGAGAGCGCCCGCGCGGTCGGCGTGCCCGTCACCTTCACCAAGATCTCCCTGTTCACGCTGGTCGGCTTCGGCGCCTGGTTCACCGGCATGCACCAGCTCTTCTCCTTCAACACCGTGCAGTCCGGCGAGGGCGTCGGCCAGGAGCTGATCTACATCGCCGCCGCCGTCATCGGCGGCTGCCTGCTGACCGGCGGCCAGGGCTCCGCGATCGGCCCGGTCTTCGGCGCCTTCATGTTCGGCATGGTCAACCAGGGCATCGTCTACGCCGGATGGAACCCCGACTGGTTCAAGGCGTTCCTCGGCGTCATGCTGCTCGGGGCCGTCCTCGTCGATCTGTGGGTCCGCCGCACGGCGGCCCGGAGGTGAGCGCATGACCGGCACACCCCTCGCGGAGCTGCGCGGAGCCGGGAAGTCCTACGGCACGGTCCGCGCGCTGCACGGCGTCGACCTCGCCGTCCACCCCGGCCGGGTGACCTGCGTGCTCGGCGACAACGGCGCCGGCAAGTCCACCCTCATCAAGATCATCTCGGGGCTGCACCAGCACACCGAGGGCACGTACCTGGTCGACGGCGCACCCGTACGGTTCACCACCCCGCGCGAGGCCCTGGACCGGGGCATCGCCGCCGTCTACCAGGACCTGGCCACCGTGCCGCTGATGCCGGTGTGGCGGAACTTCTTCCTCGGCTCCGAACTCACCAAGGGCCCCTGGCCCGTCCGCCGCCTCGACATCGCCCGCATGAAACGGACCGCCGACGCGGAACTGCGGGCCATGGGCATCGCCCTGGACGACCTGGAACAGCCCGTCGGCACCCTCTCCGGCGGCCAGCGCCAGTGCGTCGCCATCGCCCGAGCCGTCCACTTCGGCGCCCGCGTCCTCATCCTCGACGAACCCACCGCCGCGCTCGGCGTCAAGCAGTCCGGCGTGGTGCTCAAGTACGTCGCCGCCGCCCGCGAGCGCGGCCTCGGCGTCGTCCTCATCACCCACAACCCCCACCACGCCCACCTGGTCGGCGACCACTTCACCGTGCTCCGCCTGGGCACCGTGGAACTCTCCGCGGCCCGCGCCGACATCACCCTCGCCGAACTCACCGACCACATGGCGGGCGGCACCGAACTGGACGCCCTGAAACACGAGCTGGCGCAGTCCGGCGGGATCGGCCCGGCCGCGCCCCCCGACGCCTCCCCGCGGGAAGGACACACCTGACATGACCCCCGTGCTCGACCGTATCCGGGTGGGCTCGGCCCCCGACTCCTGGGGCGTCTGGTTCCCCGACGACCCCCGGCAGGTGCCCTGGGAACGCTTCCTGGACGAGGTCGCCGAGGCCGGCTACGAGTGGATCGAGCTGGGCCCCTACGGCTACCTGCCCACCGACCCGGCCCGGCTCACCGACGAGGTGGCCCGGCGCGGGCTCAAGGTCTCCGCGGGCACCGTCTTCTGCGGACTGCACCGGGGTCCCGCCGCCTGGGACGCCGCCTGGGAGCAGGTCGGCCGGGTCGCCGCCCTCACCCGGGCGGTGGGCGCCCGGCACCTCGTCGTCATCCCCTCCTTCTGGCGCGACGACAAGACCGCCGAGATCCTCGAACCCCCCGAGCTGACCCGCGAGCAGTGGGCCCACCTCGCCGGCGGCATGGAACGCCTCGGCCGCGAGGTGCAGGAGACGTACGGCCTCGACATCGTCGTCCACCCGCACGCCGACACCCACCTGGACACCGAGGAACACGTCGCACGCTTCCTCGACGCCACCGACCCGGGCCTGGTGAACCTCTGCCTGGACACCGGCCACTACGCCTACTGCGGCGGCGACAGCGTCCGGCTCATCGAGACCTACGGCGAGCGCGTCGGCTACCTGCACCTCAAGCAGGTCGACCCCGGGGTCCTCGCCGAGGTCCGGGCGGGCGGGCTGCCGTTCGGGCCGGCCGTGCGGCGCGGGGTGATGTGCGAGCCGCCGGGCGGCGTGCCCGCGCTGGAACCGGTCCTGGCGGCGGCCCAGCGGCTCGGCGTGGACCTCTTCGCCATCGTCGAGCAGGACATGTACCCCTGCGAGCCGGACCGGCCCCTGCCCATCGCGCGGCGCACCCGGCGGTTCCTGCGCTCCTGCGGGGCCTGACCGGACCGGACCCGCTCGGCGGGCCGTCACCGCGAGCGCGCGCTAGCGTCGACGGTACTGGCCCTTCGTCCCGCTCCGGGAGACCGTCATGACCACACGTCTCAACCCGTACCTCAGCTTCGACGGCGACGCCCGCCAGGCGATGGAGTTCTACGAGGAGGTGTTCGGCGGCACGCTGACGCTGAACACCTACGCGTCGTTCGGCGGCTCGCCCGGCCCCGACGCCGACAAGATCATGCACGGCATGCTGGAGACCCCCGACGGCTTCACCCTGATGGCCTCCGACCTGCCGCCCGGCATGGACCACACCCCGGGCAGCGCCTTCTCCATCAGCCTCAGCGGCGACGACGCCGAGCGACTGCGCCACTGGTGGACGAAGCTCTCCGCGGGCGGCACCGTCGCCGTGCCGCTGGAGAAGCAGATGTGGGGCGACGTCTTCGGCATGTGCACCGACCGCTTCGGCGTGCCCTGGATGGTGGACATCGCCGGGACGGAGGACTGAGCGCGCCCCTCACGCCCGGCGGACCTCCGCCGGCGCCACCGGCCGGTGCTCGCGCAGCGACAGCGCGCACGCCTCCGCGATCCACCCCGCCTCCAGCGCGTCCTCGACCGTGCACGGCGAGGGCCGCGACCCGGCGGCCACCTCGGTGAACGCGGCCAGTTCGGCGCGGTAGGCGGCGGCGAACCGGTCCAGGAAGAAGTCGTGCGGCACACCGGACGGAAAGGTCACGCCGGGCTCCACGGAGCGCAGCGGCAGCCGGTCGTCCAGGCCGACCGCGACCGAGTCCGCGAACCCGTGCAGTTCCAGGCGGACGTCGTGGCCGCGCCCGTTGTGCCGGCTGTTGGACACCACGGCGAGGGTGCCGTCGTCCAGGGTGAGCACCGCCCCCGTGGTGTCGGCGTCCCCGGCGTCCCGGATGTACGCGGCGCCCCGGTTGCCGCCGGCCGCGTACACCTCGCCCACCTCGCGGCCCGTCACCCACCGGATGATGTCGAAGTCGTGCACCGCGCAGTCCCGGAAGATGCCCCCGGAGGCGGCGACGTAGGCGGCCGGCGGCGGCGCCGGGTCCAGGGTGGTCGACCGTACGGTGTGCAGCGGGCCCAGCGCGCCGGAGCGCACCGCCTCCCGGGCGGCGGCGTACCCCGTGTCGAAGCGCCGGTTGAAACCGATCTGCACCGGCACGTCACACCCCGCGAGCACCTTGTACACGTCCACGGCCTCCGCCATGGTGCGGGCGACCGGCTTCTCGCAGAAGACCGGCACCCCGGCGGCCACCCCGGCCCGGATCAGCGCCGGGTGGGCGTCGGTGGCCGCCGCCACGACGAGCCCGTCCACCCCGGCGGCCAGCACCTCCTCGGGAGAGTCCGCGACCAGCGCGCCGTACCGCTCGGCGACGGCCCGCGCGAGCCCGGCGGCCGGATCGGAGACGACCAGGGACTCGACGGCGCCGAGCCCGGCGAGGGTCTCGGCGTGGAACGCGCCGATGCGGCCGAGACCGAGGATGCCGATACGCATACGGGTGCTCCTGAAGTGGGGGAGAGGGAGATCAGGGCTGTACGTCCGTCCAGGTGCCGCCGCGCGCCGAGCGGGCCATCGCGTCCAGCACGGCCGCGCTGCGCACCGCGTCCGTCAGCGTCGCGCCGTGCGGGACGCCCTCGGCGATCGAGCGCAGGAACCGGTACGCCTCCACCACCTTCAGGTCGTCGTACCCCATGGCGTTGGCGGCGCCCGGCTGGAACGCGGCGAACTCGCCGTCGCCCGGACCGACGTACACCGTGCTCACCGGCTGGTCCTGGTAGGCGGTGCCGCGGCTGACACCCAGCTCGTTCATCCGGCGGAAGTCCCAGAACACCGCGCCCTTCGTGCCGTGCACCTCGAAACCGTAGGCGTTCTGCTCGCCGACCGAGACCCGGCACGCCTCCAGCACCCCGCGGGCGCCGGAGGCGAAGCGGAGCAGGCAGCCGACGTAGTCCTCGTTCTCCACCCGCCCGGGGACGCCGCCCGCGGCGCGGGTGTGACCGGCGGTCGCGGCGGCCGGGCGGGGCCGCTCGGGCAGGAAGACCGCGGTGTCGGCGGTCACCGCGGCGATGTCCCCGCACAGGAACCGGGCCAGGTCCGCGCCGTGCGAGGCGAGGTCGCCCAGTACCCCGCTGCCGCCGCGCTCCCGCTCGTAGCGCCAGGTCAGCGCGGAGTCGGGATGCGCCGCGTAGTCGCTGAACAGCCGGACGCGGACATGGGTGACGGTGCCGATGTCCCCGGCGGCGATCAGGTCGCGGGCCGCCTCGACGGCGGGCGCCGAGCGGTAGTTGAAACCGACCGCGCCCTGGACGCCGGCCCCGGCGACGGCACCGGCCACCGCGCGGGCGTCCTCGGCGGTCAGCCCCACCGGCTTCTCGATCCACAGGTGCTTGCCCGCCCCGGCCATCGCCACGCCGATCTCGCGGTGCAGGAAGTTGGGCGCGGTGACGCTCACCGCCGCCACCCGTGGATCGGCGGCCACCTCGCGCCAGTCCCGCACCGCCGAGCCGAACCCGAACCGGGCGGCGGCTTCCTCGCCCCGGCCGGGCACCTCCTCGGCGACCACGACCAGTTCGGGGCGGACGGCGAGGTGCGGATAGTGGTGGCGGACCCGGGCGTACGCCTGGGTGTGCACCCGGCCCATCCAGCCGAAACCGACGACGGCGACACCGAGCGTTTCCTGCGGACGAGCGGGGTGAGCCATGTGGACCCTTCTGCCCTTGTTCCGACCGTTCCCTCACCTGTCCCCGTCACCCTGGGGACCGCGTGGCCCCGGTGTCAAGGCCGCGACGGGTGAGCCGGCCGGCCCCTGAACGGCACCTCATCCGGCGAACAAAATTGTTGACAATCTTGTTTGGATAGATTTACGTTCGACAGGCACTCACTCAGGGAGGGCACATGCCGAAACAAGCCGGTCCGAGCACCGGGGAGCAGGCGAAACAGCTTGCGCTCGGACAGCTGCGGGAGGCGATTCTGCGCGGCGACATGGCACCGGCCCAGCGGCTGGTGGAGAACGAACTGGCCGAGCAGTTCGGTGTGACACGGGCCAGCATCCGGGCCGCACTGATCGACCTGGAGTCGCAGGGGCTGGTCGAGCGCATCCGCAACCGGGGGTCGCGGGTGCGGGTGGTGACCGTGGAGGAAGCGGTCGCCATCACCGAGTGCCGGCTGGTCCTCGAGGGGCTCTGCGCGGCCAAGACGGCCGCCGCCGTCACCGACGAGCAGCTCGTCGAGCTGACCGGGCTGGGCACGGCGATGCGCAAGGCCGTGGCCGACGGTGAGCCGCTGACCTACTCGGAACTCAACCACCGGCTGCACACCCGCATCCGGGAGTTCTCCGGCCAGCTGACCGCGCTGGAGCTGCTGGAACGGCTCAATGCCCAACTGGTGCGCCACCGCTTCCAGTTGGCGCTGCGTCCGGGACGGCCCCAGCAATCCCTGAAGGAGCACCTGGCCATGATCGAGGCGATCGAGGCCAGAGACCCGCAGGCGGCCGAGGCGGCCGTCCGCGCCCACCTCACCAGCGTGATCGAGGCGTTGCGCGACTGACGCGCGGCGGGCGGACGCGCACCCGCTCACCCGGTCCGCCCGGGTGAGCGGGGGAGCGAGGGCGTGCCGACGGCCCGGCCCGAGAAGGAAGAGATCCCGTGTACCCGTACCCGCAGACCGTGGAGGAGCAGGCATGAGCGGCGTCATCGTCACCGACCCGCCGAAGGCGGAGGCCAAGGATGTCGAGGCCCTGTCCGGGTACGGCGTGGCCACCGTGTCCGAGGCGATGGGCCGCACCGGCCTCCTCGGCCCGCACCTGCGCCCGATCCAGCAGGACACCCGGATCGCCGGCACCGCGGTCACCGTGCTGTCCTGGCCCGGCGACAACCTGATGATCCACGCCGCCGTGGAGCAGTGCGGCGAGGGCGACATCCTGGTCGTCGCCACCACCTCGCCCTCCACCGACGGCCTGTTCGGCGAGCTGTTCGCCACTGCGCTGCAGCGGCGCGGGGTGCGCGGCGTGGTCCTCGACACGGGCATCCGGGACACCTCGGAGCTGCGCCGGATGGGCTTCCCGGCCTGGTCGGCCGCCGTGTCCGCGCAGGGCACGGTCAAGGCGACCGGCGGCAGCGTCAACGTGCCGATCGTCATCGGCGGCCAGGTGGTCCGCCCCGGTGACGTGATCGTCGCCGACGACGACGGTGTCGTGGTCGTCCCGCGCGAGCGGGCCCGGCGGACCGCCGAGGCGTCCGAAGCCCGGGAGAAGAAGGAGGCCGCGACCCGCGCCGCCTTCCTGGAGGGCCAGCTCGGCCTGGACCGCTACGGGCTGCGCGAGGAGCTGGTCCGGCTCGGGGTGACGTACCGGTCGTACGAGGAGTACACGCGCGGCGGGGACGACTCGTGAGCGCAGCCGACGAGGTCCGCTGCATGCTGATGCGCGGCGGCACGTCCAAGGGTGCCTACTTCCTGGCCGAGGACCTCCCGTCCGACGCCGCCGCCCGGGACGGCCTGCTGCTGCGGGTGATGGGCAGCCCCGACCCGCGCCAGATCGACGGCCTGGGCGGCGCCCACCCGCTGACCAGCAAGGTCGCCGTCGTCTCCGCCTCCGAGGACCCCGAGGCCGACGTCGACTACCTGTTCCTCCAGGTCGCCGTGGACACTCCCGAGGTCACCGACCGGCAGAACTGCGGCAACATCCTCGCCGGGGTCGGCCCGTTCGCCGTGGAACGCGGGCTGGTCCCCGCGGGCGGCACCGAGACCACCGTCCGCATCCGGATGCGCAACACCGGGGAACTGGCCGTCGCCACCTTCCCCACCCCGGGCGGACGCGTCGACTACACCGGTGACGCCGGGATATCCGGTGTCCCGGGCACCGCCGCCGCCGTCGTCATCGAGTTCCCGCAGGGCGGCGCCCCGCTGCTGCCCACCGGGAACGTCCGCGACACCGTCGCCGGCACCGAGGTGACCTGCGTCGACAACGGCATGCCGGTCGTGCTGATCCCGGCCGCCGCCCTGGACGTCACCGGCTACGAGGAGCCGCGGGACCTGGAGGAGGACGTCGCCCTCGCGGACCGCCTGCGGGAGATCCGGCTGGCGGCCGGCCGGCTGATGGGCCTCGGTGACGTCGAGGGCACCACCGTGCCCAAGCTCAGCCTGCTCGCGCCGCCCCGCGCCGGCGGCGCGGTCACCACCCGCACCTTCATCCCCGTCCGCTGTCACACCTCCATCGGTGTCCTGGGCGCCGCGAGCGTGGCCGCCGGACTGCGCCTGCCCGGCGGGGTGGGAGAGGGCATCGCGGAACTGCCCGGCAGCGGCGACCGCGTCCGCGTCGAACACCCCACCGGCTTCCTCGACGTCGAGACCGCCGTCGACCCCGGAGCCGGGGACACGCCCCCGGCGGTCCGCCGTACCGCCGTCGTGCGCACCGCACGGAAGATCTTCGACGGCACCGTGTTCCCCCGGCCGGCCGGGACGGCCCCGGTCCCCGCACCATCCTCTGGAGGCAACGATGACTCCGCCGCTCGGTGACATCGCCCATATCGGTCACACCCAGCTGTTCACCCCCGACCTCGACGCCAGTGTCGGCTTCTTCACCGACTTCCTGGGCCTGACGGTCAACGGCCGTGACGGTGACACGGTCTACCTGCGCACCTACGACGACTACGAGCACCACAGCCTGGTGCTCACCGCCCGCGAGACACCCGGCCTCGGCCGGCTCGCGCTGCGCACCTCCGGCGAGGAGGCCCTCCAGCGCCGGGTGCGGGCGCTGGAGGAGGCCGGCCGCGGCGGCACGTGGGTCGAGGACGAGCCGGGCATCGGCCGGCTCTACGTCACCACCGATCCCGACGGGCACGAGCACGCCCTGTACTGGGAGAGCGAGCACTACCGGGCACCCGACGAGCTGAGGCCCGCGCTGAAGAACCAGCCGCAGGCCAAGCCCGACCGGGGTGTCGGGGTGCGGCGCCTGGACCACATCAACTTCCTCGCCTCCGACGTGCTCGCCAACGCCGAGTTCCAGGAACACCTCCTGGGCGCCCGGCCCACCGAGCAGATCCGGCTCGACACGGGGAGGATCGCCGCCCGCTGGCTGACCTTCACCGACAAGTCCTACGACGTCGTCTACACCGAGGACTGGACCGGCTCCGAGGGACGGCTGCACCACATCGCCTTCGCGACCGACACCCGCGAGGAGATCCTGCGCGCCGCCGACCTCGCCATCGACAGCGGTGTGTTCATCGAGACCGGCCCGCACAAGCACGCCATCCAGCAGACGTTCTTCCTGTACGTCTACGAGCCGGGCGGCAACCGGATCGAGCTTTGCAACCCCCTCACCCGCCTGGTGCTGGCGCCCGACTGGCCGCTGATCACCTGGACCGAGGAGGAGCGGAAGAAGGGCCAGGCCTGGGGCCTGAAGACCATCGAGTCCTTCCACACGCACGGCACGCCGCCGGTCGCCTGACCGGACGGCTGGCAGAGGGGGGCGGTCCGCGCACGAGGTGCGCGGACCGCCCTGTCGTATCGCTGAGATTGTTGACAAAAGTGTTGACGACTACCTGAACGGTTGCTTAGGTTCAGCGCACTCCTTATTCGGTCCGAGAGGAAACAACGATGTCCTCCTCCCTCGCCCCCTCCTCCCGGGGCAGCAGACTGGCGCTGCTGGTCGTCCTCCTGTGCTGGGTCGCCGTCCTCTTCGACGGCCTGGACATGTTCATCTACGGCTCCGTGCTCCCGCACATGCTCCAGGAGAAGGCGCTGGGGATCACCTCCGGCCAGGCGGGCGACCTGGGCAGCTACGCCACCTTCGGCATGCTGGTCGGCGCGCTGGCCGCGGGGACGATCGCGGACCGGATCGGCCGCAAGAAGCTGATGCTCTCCTGCGTCACGCTGTTCTCGCTGGCCTCCGGCCTCTGCGCGGTCGCCGGCAGCGTGGCGGTCTTCGGACTGGGCCGCACCCTGGCCGGTGTCGGCCTCGGCGGCCTGCTGCCCACCGCGATCAGCATGGTCTCCGACTACGCCCCCCGGGGCCGGGCCGCCCTCACCATCGGCCTGCTGATGACCGCCCACCACGCCGGCGGCATCCTCTCCGCCTACGTCGCCCTGTGGATCGTCGAGCCGCTCGGCTGGCGTGCCGCCTTCTGGGTCTGCGTGGTCCCGCTGCTCTTCGTCCCGGTGCTGCTCAAGTGGCTGCCCGAGTCCCTGAGCTTCCTGGTCGCCCAGGGCCGCCGCGCGGAGGCGTCCGAACTGGCCGCCCGCTACGACGCCGAGCTGCCCGCGGCCCCCGCCGCCAGGACGGCCGGCGCCCGCTGGGGCAACCTCGCCGCCCTCTTCCAGGGCCGCGAGTGGATCCAGACCCTGCTGTACTGGCTCGCCTCCTTCGGCGGCCTGCTCCTCGTCTACGGCGTCGCCACCTGGCTGCCCACCCTGATGCGCAGCGAGGGCTACGAGCTGGGCTCCGCGCTGACCTTCGTGGTCCTGTTCAACCTCGGTGGCGTCGTCGGCATGCTGGTGGCCGGCCGCGCCTCCGACCGGTTCGGCGCCCCGCGCATCTCGGCCCTCTGGTTCGCGCTGACCGCCGCCGGTGTCTTCCTGCTCAGCGTCCACATGCCGCTGGCGCTGACCTTCGTGGTCGTCTTCCTCACCGGTGTCTTCCTCAACAGCGCCCAGGTCATGATCTACGCGACGGTCTCCATCGGCTCCACCCCCGACAGCCGCGCCACGGCCGTCGGCTGGACCTCGGGCATGGGCCGCTTCGGCGCCGTCTTCGGCCCCTGGCTCGGCGGCCAGCTGCTCGCCGCGAACAACGGCGACTGGGGCTTCACCGCGTTCGCGCTGGCCGGTGTGTCGTCGATGGTCTTCATCGGCATCGCCGCCGCCCGCACGGGCCGCCGCACGGCCGGGGGCGGCTCCGGACAGCAACTGGTGGGGGCCGCGCACTGAGCGGCACCGCACCGGACACCGGCCCCCGCGAGGAAGCGGGGGCCGCGGCGTGCCTCAGGGCGCGTTGACGCCCAGCGAGGCTTCCAGCTCGTCGTGGCAGCCCTCGGGCACCGCGTAGGCCGTCAGCGTCTGGACGGCGGGGACGCCCCCGGGGGAGACCGACGCCACCGGCTCCCGGGCCGCCTCCGCGCGCTCCCGCGCGATCTCGTCGGCGATCTCCCCGCAGCCGTAGTCGTAGGACTGGCCGGCTCTCGGTGCCGCCGTGGGTGACCCGGCGGGGAACTCCGGGCCGTCCGCGTACGGATCGCGGGAGAGCGCCCAGGTGGCGCCCGCCCCGGTCAGGCACAGGACGGCCCGGACGGCGACCAGGCGCCGGTGCGCGCTCACGACGGCCACTGCTCCCCCCTCGACGACACCGCCCCGGCCCCCATCATGCCGGGGGCCGGGGCGGTGTCGTACGCCGGGGCGGGTCAGCGACGGCGGCGGGAGAACCAGGCGGCGGCCAGGGCGCCGGAGATGTTGTGCCAGACCGAGAACACCGCGGCCGGCAGGGCGGCGAGCGGGCTGAAGTGGGCCGTGGCGAGCGAGGCGGCGAGACCGGAGTTCTGCATGCCGACCTCGAAGGCCATGGCCCGGCTGCCCGGTTCGCCGAGCCGGCCGATCCGGCCCGCGCCGTAACCGAGGGCCAGCCCCAGGCCGTTGTGCAGCACCACGGCGACGAAGACCAGCAGCGCCGCCGACTTGATGGCGGCCGCGCTGCCCGCCACCACGACGGTCACGATCACGGCGATGGTCAGCGCCGACAGCCACGGCAGCACCGGCAGTGCCCGAGCGATCCACCGGCCCGCGACGAGCCGCACCACCAGGCCCGCGACGACGGGGAGCAGCACCGTCTTGAGGATGTCGGTGACCATCGACCCGGCGTCCACCGGCAGGTACTCGCCCGCCAGCAGCAGGGTCAGCGGCGGGGTGACCAGCGGGGCGAGCAGGGTGGAGACGGTGGCGACGGAGACGGACAGGGCGACGTCGCCGCGCGCCAGGTAGGTGACCACGTTGGACGCCGTGCCGCTGGGCGCGCAGCCGACCAGGATGACACCGGCGGCGAGCTGCGGGGACAGGTGCAGCAGATGGGCGACGGCCCAGCCGAGCCCCGGCATGATGACGTAGTGGGCGACCAGCCCGAGCGCCACCGCCCAGGGCCGTCTGGCGACGCCCCGGAAGTCCTCCGGGGTCATGGTCACACCCATGCAGAACATCACGACGCCCAGCAGGTAGGGCACCGCCTCGCTCCAGCCGGAGAAGCTGCCGGGGAGCAGCAGTCCCAGGGCTCCGGCGGCGAGGACGAGGAGCGGGAAGACGGTGACCGCCCGCCGCGCGGAACGGTCGCCGGTGGCGGGGCCGGCGTCGTGATGTTCGGTTCGTTCGATACTCACCGTGTGAGACAACGCCTGGTCAGGGGCGTGACGCAAGCGTGTCTCGCGATGTGATCGGTCACATCGGCGGGTGCGTCAGTCCGTGCCCATCCGGTCCTCCGCCGACAGGTGCTCCACCGGCCCGATGAGGCCCCCCGTGCTCGCCGATGAGGAAATGGACCAGCGGCAGAAGGAGTTGGCCGCGCGCATCGCCGGTCGCCGCGGAGTGGGCCCCGGTGGGGGAGTCACTGGCCCGCCTGCACCGCGCCGGCGCACCGGCGCCGGCGTACCCGGACCTCACCCACGAGACGGTGGCCGTCGGTACGGCCACCGGCTACGGCCTGGTCAAGCGCCGCCCCCAGAGCGTGCTCCCGCACGCCGCCCCCGGCCTTCTCCGCCTACCTCGACCCGCTCGCCCAGGGCGTGGCCGACGCCGACGCCGGCCTCGGGGCCGAGTCGAGCACCCCGGCCGCCGCCGTCATCGACGCCGACCGCGCCCCCGGCCCGGTCGCCCTGAGCGCCGCCGCCGACGAGGCGGTCGCACGGGCCCGCGCCTTCGGCATCACCTTCGTCGGCGTACGCCGCACCGTGCACACCGGCGCCCTCGGCTACTACGTCTCCCGGATCGCGGACCAGGGCCTGGCGGGCCTCGGGTCCGTCGCCGGCATGCCCAACATGGGCTACACCGGCGCCAAGGGCGCTGCGGTCGCCACCAGCTCCCTCGCGATCGCCGTCCCGGCCGCCGACCGCCCCCGCTCCTGCTCGACATGGCGACGGCCACCATCGCCCTCGGCAAGATCCGCCAGGCCAGGGCGGACGGCACCCGGCTCCCGGAGAACGCCGCCGCGACCGGGGACGGCACCCCGACCACCGACCCGGAACGGGCGGTCATGCCGCTGCCGCTGGGCGGTGCCAAGGGCTCCGGCCTGTCCCTCGCCTTCGAACTCCTTACCGGCGTCCTGGTCGGCGCGCCCATCTTCTCGGCCTTCCACTCCGCAGACCCGGCCGGCCGCGAGCACGGTCAGAACGCCCTGCTCATCGCCCTCGACCCGGCCGAGTTCGGCGGCGGCGCGGCCGACTTCACCGGCGCGGTCGACACCACCCTGGACACGCTCGAGGGCCTCCCGGCCGCGGAGGACGCCGCGGGCGTGTACTGCCCCGGCGAGCGCGGTGCCGCCGTCGCGGCGAACTCGGTGGGAACGGGTGCCGGTCGCCCCGAAGGTCTGGCGCGAACTCGTCGGGGCCGCCGCCCCCTTCGGCCTCACCCCGCCCGCCCCCGTGTGACCCCGCGGGCCCGACACATCGCCGGCCGCACGCGTGGGAGGGAGGAGGAGGGGGGACGGCCGGCGACCCCCCCACCCCTCCGTATGCGGTAGGCTTGACCTGCGAGTTCACCGGGACGTGGCGCAGCTTGGTAGCGCACTTGACTGGGGGTCAAGGGGTCGCAGGTTCAAATCCTGTCGTCCCGACTTGAGAGAGTCGCAGATCAGGGCCGGTTCCGGAGGCATCCGGAACCGGCCCTCGATCATTCTTGGGGACCAGTTGGGGACCAGTGCTCCCTTGACCGGTGTCAGCGGGTCATCACGATCGGGCTCGGGAGTGAGCGGGGGGCGCGGACCACGCTGAGATGAGCGGAGAGTGCAGCGCCGGCGGCCGTGATCTTGTGGACGCCCGGGTGGAGGTAGCGCTGAGTGGTCATGAGGGAGCCATGCCCCGCGATGCGTCGCAGGACGTGGACCGGGACTCCCGCGTCGGCGAACCAGGTGAGGCCGGTGTGCCGGAGGTCGTGGCGGCGCAGGTGTTCGTAGCCAAGCTTGGTGACGACGTCGTCCCAGTGGGTCGCGTCGCGCAGGACGGTGGTGGCGATGCGTCCGCCGCGCGGGCCGGTGAACAGGCGGGCGTCGGGGGCGGGACCGGCGGACAGGACGCGCTGGGCGACAAGGGGGCGGACCTCCTCGATGATGGGGACTTTGCGGGCCCGCTTGCCTTTGGTGCCCTTGTCGGTCAGGCCGCCGGGTGCGGGTGTGGTCTGGCGCCGCACGGTCCAGATCCACTGGTCGGCGTCGATGTCCTGGACGTGGCAACCTGAGACTTCGCCGATCCGGGCGGCGGTGCACGCGGCGAAGACGACGACGTCTCCCCATCCGCGGTACTGGTCGTGGGAGGCGGCCACGAGCGCGTCGGCCAGCTGGACGAGGGTGTCCCAGTCAGGCAGGGCCAGCGCGCGTGGATTGCGAAGTTCGTCCTCGGCCTGCTTGTAGAGCTTCTGCCAGCCGGTCACCCGAGCGGGATTGACGCTGATGATGCCGTCCCGCACGGCCTGTTCCATGACACGGACCAGCACGGCGATCGTGTTCTTGACCGTTGAGCGGCTGTGCTCGTCGACGATCCAGTTCTGTACGGTCCGGTCGACGACACCGTTGGTGATCAGCCGCACAGCGAGGTGGCCCAGAGCGGGAACCACACGCAACCGCCACCCCGCGAGATAGGGAACCAACGTCTTCAGCTCCAGGCCGCGCAGCGCGAGATCCATGTTCGCTTCGCCGTATTCGGCCAGCGTCATGGTGGCGGTCGACGGGGTCAGGCCGGCTTGGGTGGCCTGAACGATGGCCTGGAGCCACTCCTGAGCTTCTTCTTCGCTGTTCTTTCCCTCGGACAGTGACTGGCGGCGTTTGGTGGTGGGATCCCACCATCGGACGCGCGCCCGATACGGTGTGGGCCGGTCGGAGCGGTATTCGATGTCGGTGGAGATCCGGATGCCGACGGCGATGTTGGTTCTATCGGCCATGGATCCCCTTGGTGGGGGCGGTACGACGGCTGCGCAGCCATTCCTCGACATCTAGCGCGCTGTACATGACGACACGTTCCGAAAGGGCGACGAACGGCGGCCCTTGGGAAGGCCGGGCGGTGCGCCATCGGCGCAGTGTCGAGGCGTCCACCCGGAGACGAGCGGCCAGGACGCTGGTCGAGTACCAGGCGTTGGTCAGGAGGGATGCTTGGTCATCGGCTAGGACGGCATGCCGGTGAGGAAGCGGGGGTTGTATTGCGGCCTCCTTCTCACGATGGCATTCGGTGTCGGTACTTGTTGTTATTGGGGTGGGCAAGTGCAGGCAATCTCCGGGCAGTACAGAGCACCAGGCGGAGCGGTGGAAGACTTCAAATGCGGCGACACGCTCCGAGAACGGAGGCGTGCCGTGCTCCGTCGGCAGCAGCGCTGATGCCGGTCACCATCACTGGCGGTCGCGCTCCGATACGGGCGTTGACCAGATAATCGTCTCCGGATGCGCCGGTTTGGCTAACCGGCGATCACGGCCTATGTTGCCGGCTGGCGCGACATGACGGGGCGTGAAGAGCCAGCCGCTGCGGTCCTCGGTCAGCCAGTTCCGATGACGCATCACGTGAAATGCGTCGCCATCCTCGAACCGGCCGCAAAGGGCTTGTGACCTGTGGTTTTACGCGTGCACATTATGTGCGGGTGGGCGTTACGGCCGTTCTTTTGACGCTGAAATGAAGCTCGTGACGCTAGTACTGCAACGGTGCTTGCCGGCCAGCTCGGTCGTTGGTGTGGTCATGGGTGGGGACCTTGCTGATGTCAGGTTGTGGGCGGGTGAACTGAGCGCTCTGCATGAGCGGTTCGTGCACCGGTTCAGCCGGGAATCTACGACTGGGCCCGCGTCGAGGTCCGGCCCTGGCACCGCGAGGACCGCCGGCACTGGGTTCTCGCTCGCCGCAGCGTCAGCAGGCCCGAGGAGATCTCCTACTACATCGTCTACTGCCCCGCCGGCACCACCCTGGACGAGCTGATCCGCATCGCGGGCAACCGCTGGGCGGTGGAGGAATGCTTCCAGACCGCCAAGCAGGAGTGCGGCCTGGACGACTACCAGGTCCGCCGCTACCCCGGCTGGCACCGCCACATGACCCTGGCCATGGCCGCCCACGTATGCCTGACCGTCCTGCGAGCCCGACAGCTGGACACGGACAAAGCAGAAACGGATCCTCCCCGCTCATCCACCTCAGCCTCGCCGGAATACGACGGCTGATCACCCGCCTCACCGACCGCCGTCCCACCCCGGTCGACCACATCCTGCACTGGTCGACATGGCGCCGGAGACGGCAGTACCAGGCTCGGCTCAGTCACTACAAACGACGCGGACACATCCCCTGACCTGGCCACCAGTCACAGCAAACACCGTTGCAGTACTAAAGGTGACCTGATCCGTGAGGACCAAGATCCCGGCGTCGACCTGGCCCAGGGAGAGTCGTCACGAGGGACGACCTTGAGATGCTCGGTCGCACGGAGACCGGCGGCGTAAGACAGATCCGCCGGAGGTCCTCGGAGATTGCGATCACTGCGGCTCGGCCCCCTGTCCTGCTGGGCGGCTTCACCGGGGGAGCCGGTGTGGGTGAGCGCGGCGCGGGTGATCGTGACGACGGTCAGGGCGGGCGCGGACAGACACAGTGGGGCGCGCAGGCCGAACGCGTCGGCGACGGCACCACCGGCGAGGGAGCCCAGGGGAACCGCTGCTTGGAGGAGGTGCGGTTGGAGCTGGACGCGGGCCCCCCGGGCAGGGACCAGTTGGGCAGCGTCTTTTTCCTATTGGGTGGCAAGGGACCGCCCCCACGTGCGCGGGGACCACACGCGGTCCATGTAGCCGACGGCGTAGGGAAGGGGACCACCCCCACGTGCGCGGGGACCACGGAGGCGTCGCCGGGGACCCAGGTGGTGAGCTGGGACCACCCCCGCGTGCGCGGGGACCACCTGCATCCGGGGGAGTTCGTGCTGGGGTCGACGGGACCACCCCCGCGTGCGCGGGGACCACGGGTACAACGCCGGATGGGCCCGGGTCGAGCAGGGACCACCCCCGCGTGCGCGGGGACCACCAACGAGCACGGAGAGATCGGTCCCGTGCTCGGGGACCACCCCCGCGTGCGCGGGGACCACTGGGCGCTCGGCGTCGAGCTGGAGTCCCGCAAGGGACCACCCCCGCGTGCTCGGGGACCACCGCGCGGCAGCAGTGTCGACCCGGACGGCCACGGGACCACCCCCGCGTGCGCGGGGACCACCTCAGCCGTCTTCTGCTCAGGCGGGATGGTCGGGGACCACCCCCGCGTGCGCGGGGACCACGGCCGCCAGGCGCCTCGCGATGGCTGGTACACGGGACCGCCCCCGCGTGCGCGGGGACCACGGGGGCGAGCCTGGCGCCCGGGAACCACACCGGGGACCACCCCCGCGTGCGCGGGGACCACCTCAGGCCAGGTTGGAGAAGTGGATGGAGTCGGGGACCACCCCCGCGTGCGCGGGGACCACACGGACCTCCAGCAGGCGTTCGGTCACCTGAAGGGACCACCCCCGCGTGCGCGGGGACCACGCGAGGACTGCTTCAAGACCGACGGTCGGAGCGGGACCACCCCCGCGTGCGCGGGGACCACTCGCTCGTGCAGATGGGCGAGAGCGCCGGTGAGGGACCACCCCCGCGTGCGCGGGGACCACGGTCATCTGTGTCTCCTTTGGGGTGTTTGTGCGGGATCACCCCCGCGTGCGCGGGGACCACTCACCAACAGTGGTGTCGGCTCCCTCGGCGGAGGGACCACCCCCGCGTGCGCGGGGACCACGACGACAATCCCGCCGAACCAGACGAAGAACGGGGACCACCCCCGCGTGCGCGGGGACCACAACGTCGTCCTCGGCCTGTGGAACGGCATCCAGGGACCACCCCCGCGTGCGCGGGGACCACACTTTCTGCAAGTCAAAGTAGAACCATGGCGCGGGACCACCCCCGCGTGCGCGGGGACCACGCGCAGGCGGACATCGGCCGCCTGGGCGAGGCGGGACCACCCCCGCGTGCGCGGGGACCACCCCATCGTAGGCTGGTCGCATCCTATTCACGCGGGACCACCCCCGCGTGCGCGGGGACCACATCATGAACGGCCGTTGCCCGATCAGGCAGTAGGGACCACCCCCGCGTGCGCGGGGACCACAGGAGCCGACCTGGGCCTTTATCGCCAGGAGGACCGGTTTTTGCTCACTTTCCGAGCAAGGGACGAATGGCTTCGGGTTCTTGCTCATTGTCACCGTCCGAACCTTCGTCGCTTCGCTGCTTTGCTCCATCCCTGGCGGGGTGGCTCGTTTGTCGGGCGGGTTGTCGTCGGGGGAGAGGGGCGGTGGAGGAGGGTGAGGCCCTCGTGGTCGGTGGGGTGCCAGGCGTGGTCGTGGGTGCGGAAGGTGAAGCCCTGTTCGTTGTCGGTGTGGTAGGCGAGCAGGGCGCGTCCTTGGCCGGAGTAGGTGCGGACTTCGTCCCAGAGGATGTCGCGGACGCGGGCGGAGGGTGAGCCGAGGAAGACGCCTGGAGAGATTTCGAGGAGCCAGCGGGTGAGGAACCCGCGCAGGCCCGCCGGGCAGTTGGTGAGGACGATGACGGTCACCAGATCGGCTCGTCTCCGTAGTTGCGTCCGCTGTCGAGGAGTTCGCCGCTGTCGGTCTGGAGCCCCACGTGGTCCGCGTCGGCGGTGGCGCCGGAGTCCTCGTAGCGTAGTAGTTTCTTGATGTCGTTCGCGCAGCGGTCCAGGAGCTGGGTTTTGTTGATGCGGTCCCGCAGGGCCCGGCGTGTGCGTGTGGGGATGTCGTCCTCGCCTTCGGCCGCGGCGTCGAAGGCGGCTGGGATGGCGATTTCCGTCTTGTAGAGGTCGGCGATGTCCAGGACGAAGGACCGCTCGTGTCCGGAGTGGACGAAGCCGAGCCCGGGGGACAGGCCCAGTGCGGCGACTACGGCGTGCGCGACGCCATACATGCACTGAGCCGCTGCCGTGACGCCCTGGTTGGGGGCGTCGGCGGCGGCGAAGTCGTCCCGGTGGTAGTCGCGGCGTCGCCAGGGCACACCAGTACGTTCCGACTCACGGCGATAGCACTCTTTGAGGCGTCGGCCCTCCATCCGGAGCAGTTCGTCGCGGGTGCGGCCAGACGGGTCCTCGTCGGGGAAGCGCGAGCGGTACATGGCCCGTGCCACCTCCAGGCGCGTACGGCGGTTCGCCCATGCCGTCGCCTGCGTTTCGAGCAGCTTCGAGGAGCGGGTCAGGGCGCGTCCGCCGGCGTAGTAGCGCACACCGTGTTCGCCGACCCACACAACCGCGGCGCCGCTCTCCCCGAGGAGTGCCATCGCCTGGTGGGTCACGCGCGTCCCGGGGCCGAGCAGCAGGGTGCCGATCGTGGCCGACGGGATGTGGGTGACACCGTCGGCATCCGTGGCGGTGATGGCGTTGTCATCGCGGTGGACGGTACAGCGCTCCAGGTAGAGGTAGGAGACGCGGTCACCGATGCGGGTCAGTTCGCGGGGCGAGGAGAGGCTGCGTTTGCTGATCGTGCTCATGGATCACCGCACCGGCGCGAGGGTCATCAGGCCGCAGCCGTACGCCTTGGCCTTGCCCAGTCCCTGGGTCAGGGTGCGGCGGAACGCCGAGAGGTCGGTGATCGTGAGTCTCCCGTCGAAGGTCGCACGGACGAAGCGGACGTCCCGGGGAGCGGCTGGGTGTCCGTCCTGGGTACGGCCTCCGCGCGGCTTGATTCCCTCGTTGGAGGACTTGCCGAACCGGATCGGCGTCCGGTCGTGCACGGTCACCTCGTAGCTTTCGCCGACTGCGGCGGTGTCATCTTCGGCTGTCCTTTTGATTACGGCGAAGCCTGCTCGTTCCTGGTGCTTGAGCAGCCAGCCGATCTGGTGGCGCGGTGAGACGTGGGCGGCACGCTTGGTGGGGGTGCCCAGCGGTTCGGGCTTTTTGCGGATGTGGTGCACCGGGTTGGCCGTGAGGCGGAATGCCCAGACATCACCTCCCCGGAGGGCGTCGAGGAACTCGCCGTAGGCGAAGGTGGCCCAGCCCTCGGCGCCCAGACTCGGCCAGCCCGCCTGCTCGGCGAGATGAGTGAGGTCGGGGCGGGAAGGACTGGAGATGAAGAGGTCGACGCGGCCAGCCGGGGCGTGGTCGATCCGCCACAGCACGCGTGGGCCGTTGCCGTCGCGTGCCGGGGGTTCGGGGAAGGCCATATTCACGGCACCGTGCAGCCGGTTCGGGGAGCCGAGGAGCCGTTGTGCCTCGGGCCGGGCGGTGTTGAAACGGAAACGGGTCAGGTACATCGGCGGATCCTAGGAGGCGTACGGGGAAGGGCCTGGAAGACTGTTCGGCGCGGCCAGGCGCAGATGCGCGGTCGGGTCGTGCGCGGGGGCGTTCACGTGCCCGGTCCGCACGCCTCGCATCGTGTACTGCCGGTGACGCGGATCGAAGGTGACAGGCGTGTCCCGAAGCGAGAAGTCGGGAATTTCGTCCGTGGGGCAGTCCATCAGCAGATCCAGTTGTTCATGTCCGGTTCCCGTACGGTCGAGTTGCCTGATGTACCACCGTGACGCCTGCCATGGCACCGCGCGCAACGTGTCTTCCAACGGTCCCTCGGTGAGGGAGCCATCGAACAGCAGCGGCTGGGCCGGTGGGCAGGAGCGCCGGCCCAGGTAGGGCAGGAAGCGGGGAGCCTCCAGTGCCTGGTGCAGTTGCCCGATCAGCTCTTCCGGGCCTTCGACGCCGGCGACGAAGACCGCATCGGCGAGGTAGTACCGCTCCGACAGCGGCATCACCCGCCCGGACTCCGCATGTTGGGCCTTGTGGAAGTCCCGCACCCTCGTCCCGGGCTGGTCGATACGTACGCCGAAGCGCAGCGCGGCCAGGTCGGACAGGTCCGCGCCGCGCGGACGTCCCTGGGCTGCGGCCAGCAGACCCAGCACGCCGCTCTTGGTGGGCGCGTTCTCCGTGGTGCGGCGCACGAAGCGGCCCGCTGATCCCCACGCCTGCAACGGGCCCGCCAGACGCAGCAGCAGGACCGTCATGCTTCCGGCTCCAGGCGTTCGGACACCGCGCGGCCGACCTGGTCCAGCAGGGCGCGCAGGGTCACAGCGGTGCCCAGCCCCGCCAGCTCCTGTGTCTCCTCACCGACGCGGAACACCCAGGTGGGCTGGTCCGCGAGACCGTACTGGCGCTCCAGGTCCGGTACGTACGCGGCGAGCCGGCGGCAGCTCTCCCGCAGAAACCCGCCCTGGGCGGACTTCGGCACCGGCTCCTCGAAGGCACCGACGAAGCTGATCGGCCACTGGTCACGAAGCGTGACGATCACCGCGGAAGGCAGGGTGTGGTTGCCGTAGGAGTTGATCTTTCCGGTCGGCAGAGAGGTGATGAACGCTTCCAGGAAGGCGGTGACCGCTTTCGCCGTAGGGGTGCTCGGGGGCTCGTCTTCCTGGAGGCCGGCCCCGAGGTTGCGCTGAAGTTCGTCAACGTCGACCGCCGCGTACCGGTACAGCGTCGCGGAGTTGAAATCCACCGTGCCGATCATGCCGGCGCCCGACTCGGATGCGCCGCTGCGGTCGTCGACCGCCGTATAGAAGTCCGACTCGATGTCCGAGCGGTGCACGCTCAGCGCGTGCGCCACCTGGGTTGCCGCCTCCACGTTGAGGTCGGCGGAGTCGGCGACCATCCGGCCGAAGAGCGCGATGTCCACCGAGTGCCGGGTGTCGACCGCGTGGCGTGCCCTGGCCTTCTGTTCCTTGTCTTTGAAGGACTTCTTAAGGCTTTGCACGTCCCCTCCGTTGCTGGCTGACACCGCAACCTCGGCGAGTGCGTCCAGCTGCCGCCGGCTGAGGAACATCAGGTACTTCGATTCGGGTACCGCCTCGTCCTCGCCGTCCCGTGTCTTCCGCTTGGGTGGGTCGAACGACGAGCCGGTGGCGACTCGCAGTGTCTCCTCCGCGAGTTGGGCTGCCGTGTCGGCCACCGACGGGTCATGGGCGGCGATGTGTTCCGCGAGGGCTTCGACCACCTTCTTCGTGCGCACGCCGAGTTCCTCCGGTGGCAGCAGCTCGTTGAAGCGGCTGCGGGTGGCGCGCTTCCATGCCTGGCTTGACACCCGAGCCCTGCGCACACCGCCGTAGTAGGCGGACTTCGGTGTTCCGGTGTCGTCCCGGTTCATATTGCTCGGCGGCACGTTCTGCAGGATGTGGATGTCGAGGATGGTGCGCGTCACGAGTGTTCCGTTCTCTCGTCTGATGACCGGGAAAAGGGGGGAGCAGGAAAGAACAGGTGGTCCGGGCGGGAGCAGCAGTGGTCAGGAGTCGGCGTCGGCTGCTTCGAAGTCCTCGGCCGGCACGATGTCGGGGTCGAGTGCGCCGCCCACGCCGTCCGTACGGGCCCGGCGGGAGGATCCGTAACGGCGGTGGAAGTCTTGGCCCCACGCGCGGCGGACATCGTCTCGGCGGTTCTCGTCCTGCCACAGCAGGAGCTGGTCGGCCAGGAGCGTGTAGTCGAGAGGGATGCGCGCCGAGCGCAAGAGCAACACCATCTCGCGCAGCCGGGTTGCCAGAACGTCCGTGTCCGACGCGGCTCCGATGCGTACGAATCGTCGACGCACGGTCTCACTGGCGTTCTCGACCCTTTCCTCGGCCCGGATCTCATCGGCGGTGCCACCGTCGCCGGTGGCGCTACCGCTGTCACGAATTCCGGTCTGTCCGTGGGCGAGACGGCGAACGGAGCGGCCGAGCGACCATCCGGTCAGGTGCATGGGCTCGTCGCGCAGCGACTGCTGATGCAGCGCCCACAGTGTCACGGCGACATGGACGGCCGTGTCCTCACGGCGTTCCTGCTCTTGCCGCGATCTGTATGCCAGGGAGGAGAAGTACGCGGGGGAGACGCCGTCCTTTCCCCCGTCGGCAGTCCGCCGCTCTTCGCGGAGTTCCGCCAAAGTCTCCAGGTGATCCAGTCCCCAGGCGGTGGGGGAGACATGCGCGTCCCGGCCGGCCTCCCTGCGCAGACGCGCGACGGACGCGACGGCCCACGGGACATTCCGCTGATACCCGGATTGCAGCCTGCCGATGGTACGCGCGACGGCTTGGCGGGGGAGTGAAAGGGCGGCGCGCCTGTCCGTGTCCGTACCGTTGGGGGGAGCCGGGGGGGTCGGTGCCATGGATGTTCTCCTGACGAGGGGTGTTCCGAAGGACTGCGGCGGCGTCCGTCAAGCAGTGGTCGATGGCGGGCCCAGTACCTGGTGAAGCCGTGCGTGGAACCAGAGTTCGGCGCGGCCGGTGTCCATCAGGACTGCGCCCCGGCCGGGGAGATCGATCACTCTGCCGTCTGCGGCTGCCGGCCCGGCGGACCTGACCTCCTGGCGGGCGAGCCGGAGCATGTCACGGCGAACCGTCTCCCGCCATGTGCGCCGGGCCGCCTGGAGGTCCGGCTGCCGGGCCAGGTCCCGCAGCCAGGCGCGGTACGGGCCGTCCAAGGCGCCGTATGCGAGGTCGCGGGCTGATGCGGCCGCCGCTTCCGGGTGGTCGCCGCCGGCTGCGCGGGCGAGATTGCTGGCGAGGTGTCCCAGGGCCGTGACGGCCTTCTCGGCGTCGCTGACGGCATCCAGGGCCGCGGCACCGTACACCGGGTTGGTCTTGTGCAGAGTGACGACCGGGAGCGCGACGGAGTCGTCGACGATCTCGTCGATCACGGACTGCTGCGTGCCGTAGACCACGCCGGCCAGGCGGAGCCGGATCAGTTTCCCGGGATCGATCTCGCTCTCGGTGATGACCTGGCTGTACCACCGGGTGACGCCCGAGCGCAGTTGCTCGGGTGGCTCCCCGCGGTCTCCCGTCTCTTCGGCCTGGGTACGGGCGGGGAGCAGGGCACCGAGACCGCGCCACGCCGACCTGTTCGGGTCGTGCCGGGTCGGGGTGTAGACCGGCGTGCGGCCCTGCTTCTTCTCCTGGGCGGGGCTGCGGCGCCACCCGGTCATGGGCTCGAGCCGCCACGGCGCGGGCGGGAGGAGGGGATCGCCGTAGCCCAGGACGACACCCGTCACCGCACCTTCCGTCGCGCATAGGCGAATCCGGCGGGACTGCCAGGTGTACAGGTCGCGCAAGCCCATGGGGTCGGCACCGCCCGCATCCTCGCGGCGGGGGCCGGGGCCGGACGGCTCGCCCTGGCGCCAGACCGGACGGTCCTCACCGATCCGTTCGGCGAACTCGCTGCCCGCATACGCCTCCTCGAACGGAACGAGGTTGAGGAGCAGGGTCTCCCGCAGGGTCGCTCCCTCGGCGAACACGCAGCCCAGGTGACCTAGTGAACCGACGCCCAGAGGATAGACCTTGCCCGCCTTGCTGCGGCCCTCATCGCCCTTCATCGCGGACTTGATGCCCGAGGTGTCGAAGGCGTGGGCGTGGAGCAGCCATCGCGCGGCTTCGGCGAAGGACAGCCGGTCCACACCCGGACGCCGCATGGAGAACAGGGCGGAACCCGTGGGAACGTCGGCAACGATCCGGCTGAGGGGAGCGACCTCGTCCTTCGCGGTCCTGAGCCCGGGTACCTGGAAGAACGGCCGCTTCTCGTCGAAGAGCTCGAAGCGGTCGGCATGGCGTCGCAGGTAATCGGATGCGGCCGTGAACGGCGCCGGGCTGTGCCACAGGTCTTCCCAGTCCTCAAGGGTCGCCGGTCCCTCCAGGGCATCGTGGAGAATGGCCAGCAGCAGCCTGAGCAGGACGGGATTCTGGGTGGGGACGTCCCCGACGATCCCGCGCAAGGTGTCAGCGCTCGCGAAGACCTCTCGCAACGACAGCTCTGTCACCATGCCGTCGAGGTGCTGTACCGGCACCCACGCCTCACGCACCAGGTTGAAGGCCGCGCGGCCGACGTCATCGACGCGCTCCTGGCCACGCCGCGGCCCGGGCAGACTCACCGGCCCGCCACTCGGCTTCGCACCCTGCGTAACGACACCTGGTTCCGCCGCGACGTCTGTGACTGTCCGCTGTGCCGCCGACTGTGGTGCACCGTGCCCGTCCCTTTCCCGCTCTGTACTTCCGGGGCCGCCGGGACCGTCCCCGGACGCGCCAGGGTCGGTCACCCGCAGTCCCTCGGCGCGGCTGTAGCTCAGGGAGAAGCCTGCCAGCCGGGTCTGACAACGCTCGTCCAGGACGAGGATCAACTCGCCTGCCAGCCAGGGGCACTCCTTCACCTGCCAGGCCGGAACCAGGAACTTCTCCAAGTCCGCGATGGTGCGGACGTCCATCCAAGGCTTGCTGAACCGTCCGGGCAGCGTGAGTGCGCTCGCGGCCACTGCCTCGGCCGAGCGCCGGTCCGGTGGGAAGTCGACGGGCAACTCCAGGCCGCCCCGTCCGCCCTGTCGCCCCGCGTCCAGCCACGGCACGGTGGTCAGCCGTCCGTCGGCCTGCCGCTGGATGACCAGGACCTCCAGCGTCTCCTCTCCGTCCCGCACCTGTGCCCGCCCGACCGGGCTGTCGTCCGCGTCGCCCGCGTGAGCCTCCAACCATCCGTACACCGGCCGGCCGGGACGCCGTACCGGCCCCAGAAGAAAGCCGTCCGCCCTGCGCCGCTTCTCCACGAGCAGAGCCCGGTGCCGCCCCTCGGCTTCGGCCATGTTGCCTGCCCACACCCCCGGTCCCAACGGCCCACCGCCATAAGCGCTATGCACCAGCGGGCTGATGTCGTGCGGCAGCCTTACGGGAACACCGTCGAGGTGCGGTGTGAGGGCGGCGAGCGAGCGCAACAGGGTCCATTCGCCCGGGTACACGGCCTGGGTGCCTGTCACGGGTGCCGGTGGTGACGCGCTCCAGTCGACGCCGGTGATCACGCACCGGGGCGTGGACAGCCGGGCCGGTCGGGACGAGGGGTGCCGGTGCAACCGGCCCATACGCTGCAGTACGAGGTCGACGGGCGCCAAGTCGGTGACCAGCACGTCGAAACTTACGTCGAGGGACTGCTCCACCACCTGACTGGCGACCACCACATGCCGTACCGGCCGCTCGCCATCCGGACCGAACTTGCGCAAGAGATCGTCGTCGTTGGCGGCCCGGTCGGCCGCCAGGAACCGGGAGTGGGCCACGGTGACCCGGTCCTCACCGAGTCGGTCCTTCAGCGCCTCGGCGGCCTCCAGTACCCGTCCCACGGTGTTCCGTACGACAAGTGCGCATCCCCCGTCGGCCAGTTCCACGTCAAGCCGATCGGCCAGTGCATCGAGATCGTCGTCCATGCGCTCCAGCACGACAGCCGTGCCACGGTCGGAAGCCGCAGCCGGCCGGGCGGTCAACGCGTCCCGTCCCGGCGACACGGCAGTCAGCAGAGGGTAGGCGTCGGCGTCAGTCGCAACCGACGCGGCACCGCCATCGCCCGCGTAGGCGGCGGCGAGAGCCCGCCTCCTCTCCGCCGGAAGGGTGGCGGAGAGGAGCACGACCGGGACCCGGTAGGCGGCCAGCCACTCAAGGGTCCGGTCCAGATAGCGGTTCATGTAGGCGTCGTACGCGTGCACCTCGTCGATCACCACCACCTTGCCCGCCACCGCGAGATGCCGCAGGGCCAGATGACGACTTTTGAGAGCCGCGAACAGGACCTGGTCCACCGTCCCGACAGCGAACGAGGCGAGCAGCTGCTTCTTCCGCCCGCGAAGCCACTGGTGAGCATGGAGACCGGCAGGATGCCGAGCCGGGCCCTGATCCTTTTCCCTTGGCCGGATCTCTTGCCGGTTGCCGTCCGGTTCGACGGCGGCGATGGCCCGGCTTCCTTCGCGCAGCAGACCCGACCAGGTCTCCTTCAGGGCGGCCTTCGCGTGAGCCAGCACCACGGACCGGGTGCGAGCCCCGTCCGCAGGCAACGCGTCGAGCCAGGACAGGAGTCGGTCGAACATCGCGTCCCCGGTCGCCCTGGTGGGAAGCGCCATCAGCAGTCCACCGGCACCCGAACGCGCTGCGAGGATCTCCGCCGCCGCCAGCGCTGCCTCGGTCTTCCCCTCACCCATCGGTGCCTCGATGATGAGCAGGCCGGCCGGTTCCATGACCTGAGCCATCCGGACCGCTTCCAGCTGGACCGGACGAAGTTCCGCGCCCTGGAGCTTGGGAAAACGCTGCCGGAACAACTCCCCAGGTGGTGCCGTGGGCACCTGCGGCTGCCAGGGATCCGGGAGATCCAAGCCCTTCCAGGCAGCGAGCAACCTGCGTCGCTCACCGGCCGCACCCACCGGATGCCATGACTCGGGCGCGTACGGGAACAGCTCGGGGGCGCTGGCGATCCAGTCCGAGAGGATGACCACGGCCGTCAACAGCACCTGCACCGGTTGGGGCAACCGGATCTCATGCCACGTCGGCAACAGCTTCGTCACGCCGGTCAGATCGGCGCACCAGTCCAGCAGTTCGTACTGCGTCCGCTGCCATAAGGTCTCGCTCGAGCCGGGCTGCCGCAGGAGATGCGGCCGTAACTGCAGATCATGAATCTGCGCACTCCCCGGCGGTACACCGTGATGGCCCCCGGCCACCACCGCGAACTGCCCGGCGACTCGCGCCCCCAGCCCGAACCGCTCCCCCATCCATTCCTGCAACACCAACTGCCCCACCAGCCCGTGAGGCGCCAGTTTCCGGTCCTGCCCGTACTCCTTGACAGTGGGCATGTCCAGCCCGTGATCCCGCATCCGCCCGGCCAACTGCTCGACCTGGCAAGCGAATGCCGGTGAACACTTGCCGATGTCGTGCAACGCCGAGAGGAAACAAACGAGCCGGGCGGCGTCGTCACCGCCGTCTGGGAAAGGCTCCGACACCAGACGCTTGACAGACGCGGGCAGCCAGTCCTCCCACAACTTGCCGGCCACTGATGCGCTGTCGAGCATGTGACGCCACAACGGAAGCCAGCCATCGGTCTTGCGGTCGTGCTTCGCCCAGGCTGAACGAGCGGCCACCGAGAGAGCTTGCGGATCCGGCCCGGAGCGAGGTGAAGCGATGCCGGCGGAGCACATGTCGGTTTTCCCTCCAGGGAGCGGGTCAGTACCCCAAGCGGGTCGTGAGGCGGTCGACGTGGCGGAGCTGTCGGCCGAGGAGAGGGCGGACACCGCCGACGCGGACGCCCGCCCTCACGTAGGGCTCAGGCCCGGCGCCAACCGGTGAACACGACACCGGCCGTGAGCAGGGCGACCCAGACCCAGGGCCGGTCTGGCGAGGCGGCGATCATGGCGGTGATCAGCCCCCAGAGCGGGGGGTTGGACGGCTGGTCAGACGCGTTTAACACGGGCATGGGTAGAATCTCCTTGTCCTTGAGGCATTGAGGACGGGCCGGGCTCGGCTCTCCGCTGCAACGGAGTAGATCACCGAGTCCGGCCCACATCGCTGAGCGAGCTTTGGACTCGGAGTGGAGCCTAGTGGGTCCGCCCCGAGCCGCGTGGGCTTTCGACTGAAGGCAGAAAAGTCCTAGTTGGTGTGGCGGTCTTCAGGAGGATGTTCTCGGTTCGGACTGACTCCAGTGCCTACGAAGGGATGCCTCGATTTTGCCCTCGTAGCCCCGCATGCGCGGGGATCACAGACTCGGTACACCTCAGGACGGATGGTCTCGGGGACCACCCCCGCTCAGGCGGGGAGCCGTCGCGCACGGTCTGGTCGACTCCGTCGCGGGTCGGCGTGTCCACGGGCCACCGTACCGGCATGGCCCCGCTGCCGCAGCCGTCCGCTCGGCACCCTTGGAAATATGACATCAGGGATGAAAACACTGCGTGGGTGCGGTGCGAGGCCGGGGTGCGGGCTTGGCCGTAATGGTGGGGTTCGGCGTGCGGCGTAGGCCGTACCGGGCTCGGTGCGGTCTGCGTCGATGGGGAGTAAGGGGAGAAGGTGGCTGTCGGGGTAACCGGCGCACCGTGCTGGTCACGACGCTGTTGGTCCTGGCGGTCCTCGCCGGTGCGCTGTCGCTGCTGAGCTGGGACCGGGCGAATCAGGTGGTTGGGATGGTCTCTGCGGCGGTCGGTGTGGCCGCTCTCGGAGTCGGCGTCTGCACGTTGCTGGTTTCGACCGGGAGCATGTCCATACAGGTGTCCAGGACCGGGCGTGCCACGGCCACGGGCGGCGGGGACGCCAACACGGGTGCCGTCGTCTCCTCGTCCGATGGTGCGGTCTTCGTCGAGGAGACCGGTGAGGCGCGGGCGGACGGGGGCAGTGCGAACACCGCTTACCGGCGGCAGGGATAGCGGCGCGTCCAGTGTTCTTCCGCAGGCGCGCCGCGGTGCGCAAGTCGGGCGGCTCTTCCGCCAAGGGAGTCGGGGCCTTCGCCAATAGCGGCGTAACGATTGACAGCCCCGTACAGGTGGTCGCGGGGGCGCCGCTGTCTCCGGCTGTCTCCTGCAGATGAGCCAGGGCCTCGTCACCAGTTTCTAGCGGCGTGAGAGCGAACTTGCCCAGCTGGCAACCTTCTGCATGCACGATTCCCCTGCGGGCCGTGCTGCCTCCGGCTACTTGCGCTGGGTTGCCCCGGCGTGGGCGGGAAAATCAGCCCTGCTGGCGAACTTCGTCCTGCATCCCCACCCGGCGTCGACGTCGTGTCGTTCTTCATCACCTCCCGCATGGCCGCGCAGAACGACGCTGGGGCGTTCTGCGAGGTCGTACAGCGGCAGTTGTACGACTGGCTGGGCGAGGAGGAGCCGCTGAGCACTCCCGCCACGCGATACGAGCAGATGCTGCTCGCGTTGCACCGCGCTGCACAGAGCGCGGTCGGCGGCTCGTGCTCGTGGTGGACGGCCTGGACGAGGACCGCGGCGTGACCGCCGGTCCCGACGCTCACAGCATCGCGACGCTGTTGCCCCGCGTTCCCCCGTACGGCATGCGCGTCATCGTCGCAGGCCGCCCGTATCCGCCGGTACCGGGGGACGTGCATGCGGACCAACCGCTGCGTAGTACGCGGATGGATCACCAGTCAGACACCGTTTCTGATGGCGTGATCGTTCGTTGAGCAGTGCATGACGGATCTGGTTGAGCGGTTGGTGCCGGACGAGTTGTGGACGCTGTTCCGGCGGGTGGTCCCGCCGACGGAGGTCATACGTCCGCAGGGCGGCGGCAAGCGGAGGGCCGGTGACCGCGAATGCCTGGCAGCGATCATCTTCGTGGCCACCTCGGGCTGCACCTGGCGGCAGCTGCCGCCGGTGTTCGGGCCGGCCTGGCCCACCGTCTACCGGCGCTTCGCCCAGTGGAGCCAGGCCAGGGTGTGGGCCAGGCTCCACCGGGTCGTCCTCGACGAACTCGGTGCGCGGGGCGAGTTGGACTGGTCGCGGTGCGCGATCGATTCGGTCAGCGTCCGGGCGGCAAAAGGGGGCCTCTGACCGGACCGAATCCGACCGACCGCGGCAAGAGCGGATCGAAAATCCACCTCATCACCGACCGGAACGGCGTGCCGCTGTCGCTGGGCATCTCCGGCGCGAACATGCACGACAGCCTTGGCCTGCAGCCGCTCGTGCGCGGGATTCCGCCCATCCGCTCCCGCCGTGGACCGCGCCGCCGGCGTCCTGCCAAGCTCCATGCCGACAAGGGCTACGACTACGACCACCTGCGGAAATGGCTTCGTGAGCGTCGCATCCGCCACCGCATCGCCCGCAAGGGCATCGAGTCTTCCACCCGACTGGGCCGACACCGCTGGGTCGTCGAAAGAACGGTCTTCTGGCTGGCCGGTTGCCGCCGCCTGCACCGCCGCTACGAACGCAAGGCCGAACACTTCCTCGCGTTCGTCGGCATAGCCGCAGCCCTCATCGCCCACCGCCGACTCGCCAAGTGAAACAACGTTTTTAGCGGGCGCTGTCATCTAGCGGGTGGCAACTATCCGCGCTGGCATGTTGTTGCTACCGTTCGCGGTCAAGACGCAAGAGACAGGGAGTTTGGCATGGAACCGGTTTCAGGCGTGTCGGCCCCTGAGTCTGATCCAGCATCGGGAGTTCGTGTTTCAGGCGCGCGCTGGTTAGGATCGCCGAAAACTCCGTGCCAAAGCTTAGCCTGATCGCCATCAGGGCACGGGTTCGAGGACCTCACGGTCTTCCTCGGGGAGCGGGCTCGGACAACCTTCCGATTACCTCAGGCGCGACACAGCGCTTACTGTCACACAGGCGGTGCCCCAGGCAGGGTGTCAAGTTTCTGCGGCCTGAAGTATCCCAGTCGAAGACCGTACGTACCTTGGTGCAGGATGTCGCGGCCGTAGGGCGTCAAGCCCGTGGGGCTGCCGTCGATAGCGCCGGTGTAATTGCCGTCCGGTGTCATTCTTCGATGTTCGCAATTATCTTTGTACCAGGCCCATGCAAGCCACCCGACTTCCTGCTGCGTAAGGTTGATGAGCAGATTCTGGTAGCGGAATCCGGTGCGCGGCGGGTTATCGAGATTTGTTCCGTCTAGCCCGTAGAAGCACTCGTTGTCGTTCGCAAATTGCTTGTTGGCGATCTCGCCGAGAACGATGGGAAGTTTCGCCCCAATCGTCAGATTCACATCGGCGGACCCGTCATAGTCATCGCCCCAGTAGGCATGTGCACTGAGCAGGATGCTGTGCAGCGGGTCGTGATCAATCAACTCCTGGCCGGCGCTCAAAAAAGCGTTGACCGATGAGCCGCAGTCCGGTGCGTCGATCATGATCGGCATTCGAAGCCCTTTGCTGCGAATGCTGGTGATCGCCTTCTTGTATGCAACCTTGAACTTATCCAGGGCTGCAGGTGACCAATTTTTCCATCGGTACCAGCCCAACTCGTTGGCGAGGTTGATGATGAGATATCGCTCATGTCTCTTCAACATCCCAAGCACGTCCGGCCGAGTCCACCAGCTCATCAGCTCACTGTTGACAAGCTCGGGGTCCTCTTTGCACGTGCAGTCGTGCAACTCCACGATGGGCACGAGGCGGCTGGTCCGGCACTTCTCAAGTACGCGGTCTAGGTC
Organism: Streptomyces griseoviridis; assembly: GCA_014649155.1. Lineage (GTDB taxonomy): Bacteria > Actinomycetota > Actinomycetes > Streptomycetales > Streptomycetaceae > Streptomyces > Streptomyces griseoviridis. The sequence continues at coordinate 224,799 of BMSM01000005.1, forward strand.
GGCCGTGGCGTACGGGGGACGCGACGCGGCAGGATATTGCGCATACCACTGAATCCTGACGCAATTTGCGCCCGTCTTCGCCAACTCCTCCAGTTTACCGTAAGGGCGACTAGCGGGAAAATCCCAGTCATCGACGAGCGGGATGTTGATACCCTTAAGTACTATCTTTTTATGGTCATTGCCGCGTAGCCAGTACCTACCACTGTCGTCGAGGCCGTAGCTCTTGTTGGACACATATAGCACCGGGCTGGGGTCGGTCGGTAGAGGTGTCGGCATTATTGTTCACCCTCCGTGGTGTCAACTTTAGAACGACGGGCTACCGGCCGCTGGACGCTGCGTCTCACGTTCATTGTCTCCCCGGACCGTGCAGTTGGCCACTCGGTAACACACGGGGGGTCGTTGACGCCTAATAGCGCGCATCGCATCCCGTTTACCGCTTCGTCGTGGCAGGTCACCTGTGACGCCACCACCCCCGTCGAACTGCTGCGCGACCTCCACGCCGAACTGCTCGATCTCTACCTCGAAGACCGGCACAGTGGCCGGAACTACTTATTCCGTCTCGGCGGCGCCCCGCACGAGGCATTTGCCCCCATGCTCACCTGTGGCTGGAGCCACGACGTGAAGACCGATGGCACACAAGTCTTCCTCGCCCCGAAGGGACTCGGCGGAGTACGGCGCCGATACAACGCCAGCAACTTAAGCGGTCCGCTATGGCGATACTGGGGAGGGCACCCGAATGAACCGCTCTGGCAGGCGTGCTTCTCGTCCAACACGCCCACCGCACTCGTCGCGGCCTTCACTGCCTCGCTGATCTCCACCGAGCCGCTGGAGCGCACCGTCCGAAACGTTCCCACCAGCACCCGCCGTGCCCTGTACGTTGCTTCGCCGGCAGGCAAGCAATCGCTCGTCGGTAAACCTGTCGCCCCACGGTCACCCGCTCCGGCCCCTGGTCACTCCCGCTGACCCGGAGCCCCAAGAAGCGCAGAGCCAGCCCCCGGACCCGCCATGGATCCGGGGGCTTCGGCGTGCCACGATCGAGCCAGGAGAAGCCGTATCACCTCGGAGGGGCATCCGCTGCCGGTACCTGGTCCGGGGCGACATCGTCCCGCAGCCGCTCGAACCGAACCGGTGCCGGAAGACACCGGCGTCGACCGCGCTGTCCCCGGCGAACTCGACGACAAGCTCCGGCACGACGAGACGGTGGTCGAAGACCTCGTGCGTTCCCCACCCGGCCGAGAAGTGGCGGCCGTGCCATGGATGTTCCAGCCCATCTGGGGTGAGGCGGGCGCCGACTACCTGCCGCGCGGTACGGGCGAGCGGCGCGGTGCGGGCAACGTACCGCAGCCGTCCGTCCTGGTGTACCGGCCCAGCAGCAGGGTCGACGGATGTGTGACGGGGCCGGTCACCGCCGCCAGCACCGCCTCCGTGGTGACGCGCGCGCGGATCTTGAGCCAGCCGCGGCGGCCCGGCTGGTATGTCTGCGCCAAGCCTTTGACGACCAGCCCCTCCATGCCGACCGCGCCCCATGCGGGAGCCAGCCATGCCTCGGCGACGGACCGGTCGGTAGTGGCGGGACAGAGGGCGAACGGCGGTGCGAGCACGCCGTCGGTGAGAAGCCCTTCGAGAAGGGACCGGCGGAACCGATAGGACTGGTCGAGCAGAGGCTCGCCGGCCCTATCGATGATGTCGAAGACGATGAGGTGAGCGGGCCGGTCGGCGGCTTGGCGGGCTCCGTGGCCGCGACGGCGCGCGCGTCGCTGCAGGTCGTCGAAAGTGAGGCGGCCGTCATGGACGACGACGAGTTCGCCGTCAAGGACGAGCGGCACTGGGAGGGAACGCCCGGCAACGGCGATTTCGGGGAACGCCGGGGTGAGATCGGCGCCGTTACGGGACTGGAGATAAGCGCGATCGGGCTCGGCGAAGAGGAGGGCGCGGTACCCATCAGGCTTCTGTTCGTAGGCGAGCCCGCCGGGCAGGGCCCTGCTGCGGGGCAGCGTGCGGCGGGCCTCGGCCAGCATCGGCTCGATCGGAGGGGTCAGGGCCACGCCCTACATGTACGCCCTGGCGGTAGCGAGCGCATGCCGAGCGGGAACATTGTCCGCTGGGAAGTAATATCGAATGGGTGAGCGATAGCCTGACTCGTCTTGACCTGTTGAAGTTCGCGCGCCGTGTGGTCGAACAGCAAGCGGCGGTGAGCCTGGGCCAGCTCGACCGGTGGATCGCTGACGAAGAACGTCGAGAAGCGGAGCGCCGGCAACGCGAAGAGCGACAGCCATCACCTCCGGAGTGGTTGCTTGAGCGGGGACTCAACAAAATCAATCTGGTGGCTGTGCACACAGGAGCCTGCTGGGATCCGGGAAGCGGCACATGCCGGTGAGCCGGAGAGGACCACGAGGACGTTGTCCACGCGGACCGCGGTTTGCTTGACCACGGTGTTCCGTCCGTCGGCGGTGAAGGTCATGAGCTGGCTCCACTGCTCGTCGCCGAGCGCGGGTGGGTCCAGTTCCTGGGTGCTGACGCCGATCGTGGTGCCTCCGACGAGGACGCGGTACGACGGGCAGCCAGTCATGGTGTCGAAGATCCGGTTGGTGCCGGCGGACAATGCGTCGGCGGTGTCGCTGTACAGCTCCTCGGACAACTCGGAGCGGCTGCTGCGGTTCGCGAAGCCGGTCTTCGCCCGCCGGGCGAAGCTGAGGGAGCCGCCGGTGGCTGCCTCACCGCCAAGGGCTCTCAGGGCCGGGCACCCCAGGACGGTGATGTCGTCGTGCACCGTGCTGGACTCGGGGGAGCGGGTGTACCCGTCGCCGAGGTCGTGCTGGGTGAGCAGTCGTGTCTCCAGCGTGGCTGAGGAGAGCGGAGCACCGTTGCCGTTGTTTCCGTCCCGGTACGGGGCGGTGGTGGCTAGCGGTGTGGCTGGGGTCCGGCCCGGGGCGGTGCTGGGCGAGCAGCCGGGCAGGGCGAGCAGAGCGGTGGTGACGCCGAGGGCGGCGAGAGTGAGAACGCGCATAGTGAGGTGACCCCTTGTGCTCGGTGCGAGGTGGGCAGTGCGGGCGCTGTGGCCCGGTGGGGTCGTAGGAGTGGTGGTCAGTGCCCGAGGTGGCGCAGGCAGTCCTCGAACGTGGCGTGCGTGGCGTCTGCCGGCCCGGAGTTCCGGTTGTACCAGGCGGTGGTCAGACGCCGTTCGCGCTGCTGGTGCCCGGCCCGGCCCGACACCGCAGCCAGACCTGGTCGTTGGTGGCGATGATGATCCAGTCCCGGTAGGCACCGCATCCTTCTCACGCGACGACGTCACCGTCGAGGACGATCGGCTGCGGCCAGGGCATCATCTGTCCGGCGATCTGGTCGTGGCCGGGGACCCGCAGCTCGGGCGGGAGGAAGTCGTCCACGTCGGCGGCCGGTTGCGCTGCGGCGTGCCACTCGGCCTGCATCCGCAGCACGTTCTCGGGCACCATGCCGTCCAGCTCCGGCCAGAACAGCCGGTGCACGTGCCGATCGTCGGCGTGAGTCCTGCGCCAGCGACGTACGCGGTCGAACACGCTGATGGTCCTCCTCTGCCTCGTCCTGCTCACGTCATGATCGTGCCCCCGGCCCGGCGACCTCTTCAACTCGTAAAGTCGACAGTCAGCCACGCCCGCGCCGCGCCCCCGGCTGGGGAGACGTCCGCTCGGGTGTCCGCTGGGCGGGCGCCTCGGCCGCGGAGGCGACGGGCATCGTGCCGCTGGTGTCGGCGGGCAGGTCTGCGTTCCGGCGCAGCCGCCACACGAGGACGTCGCTGACGGACTCCGCCGTCCCCAGCTCCCGTCGTCCTGCGGCGTCGGCGAGCAGAGCGGCCGGGTCGTGGCCGGCTGCCTCGGCGTCGGCGAGGGTGACGGCGAGCGCGTACCAACCGGGCTCGGCCAGAACCCGCTCCGCGAGATCCGGCATCGCCTCGCGTACCACCAGCGTCTGCCGGTCCAGCAAGGGTCGGCGGAGGCGTCGGCCACGCTGGTGGAGGACGCCGAGCGGCTGGGCGGCGGCGGTCTGATAGGCAGCGCGCAGGTGTTCGGCGGCCCGGCGGGCGGCGGCGACCTGCTGGGCGTGGCCCTTCTTCGCATGCCAGTGACCGGCCACGGTGACGAGGAAGAACAGCATGTCGATCACCATCGCCGTCGTCGCACCGTCCTCCCCCCGGCCGAGGGCGGGTCCGCTGTGGTCAGCTCGGGGCGCAGGCTGCCGAGGAGCCGGGCGAGTTCCGCCCGCAGTTCGTCCATGGACGGCAGGGTCAGGACCACCCGGGAACCGCTGTTCAGTTCGACGGCCGGCACCGGCTTCCTCGACCGGAGCGGGACGGCGCGGACAACGGCCACCAGAGGCCGGCCTTGCCCCGGGCGGGCCTCGGCCCGAACACCTCGCCCCAGCTCACATCGCGCGACGGAGCCGCAGCCGGCCCCACCCGCAGGAGCTGCCGCCGGGCCTTGGGTCGCAGCCGCCTTCCCCTGGGGGAGGCGACGGCATCGGCGGTATCTGCGGGACGGCCGGGACGGGGGCCGGGGCGGAAGCTGTGGTGCTGGCCCGGGAGGTCTTCCGGGAGGTGGTACCTGTGCCGCCGGTGTGTTCCATGATTCCCCGTGCTGTCGTCACACCACCCGCGCGGTGCGCGGCGCGTGAGCTTCATCGAGCCCGTGCGGGTCGTGGGACGGCAGGCGAGATACGGCCAATGTGTCTTGCTCCCGCACAGGGTGAGCCGGGGTGCGGGGGGTGGGGGAGGTGCCGGACGCCGGCAGGGGGCGGCCACGCGGGCCGGCGACCCGTGCCGCCTCCCGGCGAAGCCGCCGCAGTTCCTCTTCGGGTGGGACGACGGGCCGACCTGCGCCCGGGGGAGGGGTGGCGTGCGGGTCCGAACGGTCCGCACACCACCCCTCCGAGGAGTTCAGCTTTCGAGGAACCGGTAGGACTTGAAGACGAAAGTGACCGTGCTGCCGGGCGAGACGGGGTTGGCGAGAAGGGCACAGCTCGTGTCCGTGTAGAGCACCACCGTCGCGTCGGTCTGGTTGCTGACACTCGTACCGAGGGTGGAGACGAGCTTGCAACTGCCCAGTTCAGGGTCGATGACCTGCTGGTTCCCGCCGAGCAGGTCGGTGTAGTAGAAGGTGCCGTTCGCGTGTCCGGGGCCGGCCAGGGCCTGGCCGGCTGTCAGTACCGTGGCGGCCAGCGCGGCGGCTGCGGCCAGTGCGGTGCGCCGTAAGGCGGGCATGAGCGTCTCCTGAAGGTCGGGGTGAGGAATCCGTGCGGCGGGCCGGGCGGGCCCGTGGAGCCGAGCATGCGACCCCCGCTCGGCAGGGACCATGGCCCGTGCGGGGGGTGTGCGCACTGGTCAGCCGGTGCGCACCCCGCGGTTTCGCCGGGCGCCCCGGCGGACCGGCTCGCACCCCGTGTGTCGCGGCTCGTGCGACCACGGGGTACGAGGCCGGCGGCGCGCCGCAACGGGGTCAGTGCGCCTCGGCCATGCGGCGGAACTCGCTCGGATTGGTGCCCCGGATCCGCTTGAACGCCACGCTGAACGCGAACGGATCGGTGTAGCCGACGGCACGGGCGACATGGGCGACGGTCGAGGACCCCTGTTCGACCAGGAGATCCGCCGCCAGCGTCATGCGCCAGCGGGTGAGATAGGACAGCGGCGGTTCACCGAGCAGATCAGCGAAGCGTTTCGCCAGTGTCGAGCGGGACACCCCCGTACGCCGGGCCAGCTCGCCCACCGTCCACGGCGCCGCCGGCTCGGCGTGCAGGAGGCGCAGCGCCTGGCCGACCACCGGGTCCTTCTGGGCGGTCCACCAGGCCGGGGGGTGGCCCCCCGGCCTGTCCAGCCAGGTGCGCAGCGTGCACACCAGCATCCAGTCGAGGAGCCGGTCGAGCACGACCTGCTGGCCTGGTTCGTCGCGGGCGACCTCGGCGGCCAGGTGGTCCAGTACCGGGTCACCCGTGTCTCCGGCGTCCACCCGCAGCACGACGGGCAGCATGTCCATCAGCCGCCGGCTGATCTCGCCGCGGACCGGATAGGCACCGACCACCAGGGTCGTCGCGCCGCTGTCGTCGCCACGCCCTTCGCCGGGGTCGTGCCAGCCCAGCCGGTACCGGGTGCCGCCCTGCTCGGGTGTCGCGCAGTCCACTCCGCAGACGATCGGCACGGCCGTGCTGCCGGGCTCGTCGACGAAGGTGAACGTCGTGGGACCGCGCACCACGATCGTGTCGTGGGCCCCGAGGCGCTCGGGTGGATGGCCCTCCGGCACGATCCAGCCCGCCCCGTGGAGGACGGTGCACAGGGTCAGCGGCGCACCGTCCACGAACCGCAGTGACCAGGGCGGGGACAACGTCGTACTGCCGAACAGGGAGCCGCGGGCCCGCACCCCGCGGAAGAGGTCACTCATGACGTCCACACCGACAGGTTAGACGATCACAAAGGTATTCCGGCCTATCACCCATGTGAACGTGTGATCGTTCCGTGTTCTATGGGTGGCATGACGCGAAACACTCACCTCGTTATCGGTGCGACCGGCAGGACGGGACGCAGGATCGCCGCCCGGCTGCGGCTGCTCGGCACACCGGTACGCGCCGCCTCCCGGTCGAGCCGCGTCCGGTTCGACTGGTCCGAGCCCGACGGCTGGCACACCGTCCTGCGGGACGTCGACGTGGCGTACGTGGTGCCCCCGCCCGTGCCGGGCCCGGCGCACGAGTTCGTGGCGCGGGCCGAAGCCGCCGGGGTGCGGCGGCTGGTCCTGCTCTCCGGGCGCGGTGCGGACGGCTGGGGCGACTCCGCCTTCGGACGGCACATGCGGTCGGCCGAGGAGGCCGTACGCGGTTCGGCGCTGGAGTGGACCGTTCTGCGGGCGTCGAACTTCGCACAGAACTTCGACGAGGACGTCTTCTACGCACCGCTGGTCGAGGGCACCCTGGCGCTTCCGGCCGGCGAGGTCGCCGAGCCCTTCGTCGACGTCGAGGACCTCGCCGACGCCGCCGTCGCGGTGATGACCGAGGGGGACCGGCACGCCGGGCGGGTGTACGAGCTGACCGGTCCCCGCTCCCTCACCTTCGCCGAAGCCGTCGAGCTGATCTCCCGGGCGTCCGGACGGTCTCTCGCCTACCGGCGGATCACCCCGGACGAGTACGCCTCGTCCCTCGTCGGGCAGGGCCTGAGCCGGCGCGACGCCGACGACATCGCCGCGATGTTCGTGCTGATGGAGAGCGGACTGATCGCCGGTACGACCGACGATCTGGCCTCCGTGCTGGGGCGGGCACCCCGGCCTTTCGAGGAGTACGTCGTCCGGACGGCAGCGGCGGGCGCGTGGGACGGGCGGTAGACCCGCACGGCACTCCGCCCCGACCGCACCTGCCCGGCGCCGCCGTACGCGTCGGTACGCCCATGACGGACCACACGACGCCCCGCACCACGGCCGCGGGCCCGTACCCGCACCCACGGAAAGCACTGACATGAGCACCGATGACGACAACCCGCTGACCCTGCTGGTCACCGCACACCCGGACGCCGGCTCCCTGACCCACCACGTGGCGGACCGGCTCGCCTCGGCCCTGCGCCCCCGGGCCGTCGAGGTGGCGGACCTGCACCGGGAGCAGTTCGACCCGAGGTTCACCCCGGCGGACCGCCGCGCCTACCACGAAGGCGGCGACTACCCTCCCGACGTCGCCCGCGAACACCGCCGTCTCGACCGCGCCACCGACCTCGTCCTGGTCTTCCCGGTGTACTGGTGGTCCATGCCGGCCCTGCTGAAGGGGTGGATCGACCGCGTGTTCGTCAACGGCTGGGCCTTCGAGTACTCGGCCGCGTCGGGTCTGCGCCCGAAGCTCCAACGGCTCACGACACATCTGCTGCCCATCGCCGGCGCCGACTTGAGGACGTACCAGCGCCACGCGTACGAACAGGCGCTGCGGACACAGATCGAGCACGGCATCGTCGACTACGTCGGAAGCCGACGCGGTGTCACCGCGTTCGTCCACGAGTCCGAACAGCCCTCCGCCGGGGCCACGGCAGCGAGCGTCGCACGTGCCGTACGGGCCGTCAGCGAAGCAGTGCAGGCCGGACCGCCGCCCGCGTGACCGCGGTCTCCACACGGCCCCGGAGGAGATCCGCGCCTCCCCGCCCGCGTTCAGCGGCGGGCGGCGCGGGACGGCCGGGGAGGGTGAGCCGGGACCCGGGACCAGGTAGCCGGCCGCTTCCCCGGGACAGGTGAGCGGCGGTACCCCGTCGGCACGGAGGAGCGGCCTCGGTGACTTCCAGCGAGGTGCCGTCGTCGGCGGCCGTGCCGACGAGGACGACGGGTCCGGCCTCGGTGACCCGGGGCTCGAAGCGTGGCATCGCGGTCACGGCCGGGACCGGGGCCACGGTGAGGCCGCCGGTGGGCCGGGCACGCGAACCGGCGGATCACCGGCCGACTGCCGCGTGCCGCGCTCGACCGGGTCAGTGCACCCCCCGGAACCGTGACGAAGCGGCCGCGGACGTAACCTGCCGTCCATGAGTGATGCCATCCGGGAGACCCCCGCCACCCCACGTGACGCCTTCGACCTGCTCACCGCCGGCAACCTGCGCTTCGCCGCCGGCGCGCCCCGCCACCCCAACCAGGACGCCGCGCGCCGTGCCGACACGGCGGCCGGGCAGCACCCGTACGCCGTGGTGGTCGGGTGTTCCGACTCCCGGCTGGCCGCAGAGATCATCTTCGATCAGGGGCTGGGGGACCTGTTCGTCGTGCGCACCGCCGGCCACGCCGTGGGGGCGGAGGTCCTCGGCAGCATCGAGTACGGGGTGAGCGTGCTGGGCTGCCCGCTCGTCGTGGTCCTCGGGCACGACGCCTGCGGTGCCGTCGCGGCGACCCGGGCCGCCGTGCAGGACGGTACGACCGCACGCGGGTACCTGCGGGACGTCATCGAGCGGGTCATCCCCAGCGTGCTGGCCGCCCAGGCCGCCGGCGTGAGCGAGGACGACGGTTTCATCGCCACCCACGTCCGCCACACCGTCGACCTCCTCATGGACCGCTCCCAGGAACTGGCCGACCGGGTCGCCTCCGGACGCGCGGCGGTCGTCGGCCTGACCTACCGCCTGGCCGAGGGCAGCGTGCGTACGGTCGCCTCCCGGGGCCTGGACCTGCCGCAGGACGGGACCGCGGCGCCGGCGGTCGCATCGGCTTCCGCCGTCCGATGACGCCGGTGCCCGTGCCCGCCGAACCCGGTCCGGCCGTCGACGGCACGGGCCCGCACCGCGTCAGCCCCCTGCTCCGCCTGCGCGGCGTCCACACAGCCGATGGGGACGCCGCCCGGGTCGAGCGGTTTCCGGCCGCTGGGCGTCGGCGAACTCCTCGGCCCTGAGGCCCTGGTGGGCGGGGTTCAGGGCGTCCTGGCCGGCGTCGCCCCCACGGGGCGGGTGCCCTCGGCCGTCACCGGGCGGCCCGTCCGGCGGTCCGGCGCCGGGACTCACGGTCCGGTGGTGACCGGCGGGGCGGCGTCCGGGCGGCGGACGATCTTCGCCAGCAGCCCGTGGCGGGGGGCCAGGAGCCAGGTCAGGACGAAGAACCCGGTGAGCACCACGACCACCGAGCCGCCGGCGGCGAGGTCGTAGGCGTAGGAGACGTACAGGCCGGCGGTGCTGCCCAGGCAGCCGATGGCCGAGGCGAGCAGGGTCATGGCCCACAGCCGCTCGGTGAGCATGCGGGCCGTGGCGGCGGGCGTGATGAGCAGGGCGAGGACGAGGATGTTGCCGACCGCCTCCAGGGACATCACGATCGTCGTGGTGACGAGGACGTACAGGGTGAGGTCGAGGCGGAACACCGGCAGCCCCGCGGCACGGGCCGTCTCGCGGTCGAGGCTGACGGCGACGAGTTCCTTGCCGATGGCCAGGACCACCAGCACCAGTACGGCACCGATGACGGCCACGGTCCACACGTCCGCGGCGCTGACCGCCAGTACCTGGCCGAACAGGAACGACGAGAGGTCCGTCGTCCAGCTGTCCCGCGTGGAGACCAGGACGATGCCGAGCCCGAAGGCGAAGGCGAAGAAGACACCGATGACGGTGTCCTCCTTCAGCCGCCGGTTCTGCGACACGAACGCGATCAGCACGGCCGTGGTGATGCCGGCCGCCGCTCCGCCGAGGAGCAGGTTGCCCTGGAAGGCGTAGGCGAGGGCCACCCCCGGGAACGCGGAGTGGGCCACGGCGTCACCGATGAACGCCATGCCGCGCAGCACGACGTACACCCCGACCACGCCGCACACCGCGCCGATGACCGCGGCCACGGCGAAAGCCCGCTGCATGAACGGAAGCTGCCAGGGGTCGGTGAGGAAGGCGATGAGCGCGTTCACGGTGCGGCCACCGTGCCGATCGCGCGGTCCAGGCCGAAGGCCCGCAGCATCCGGTCCGGGTCGGCCAGCAGTTCCGGGCCGCCCTGGGCGACCACCGTGCGGTTGAGCAGCACCACCCGGCCGCAGGTGCGGGCGGCCGCCGCCAGGTCGTGCGTGGTCATCAGCAGCCCTCTGCCTTCCGCGGCCAGTCGGCCGAACAACTCGTTGAGCAGTTCCTGGGTGGGCACGTCGACTCCGGTGAACGGCTCGTCCAGGAGCAGGATGCGGGGTCCCGCGGCCAGGGCCCGGGCGACGAGCACCCGTTGCCGCTGGCCGCCGGAGAGTTCACCGACGGGTCTGCGCCGCAGCCCGGTGAGTCCGGTCAGCTCCAGCGCCTCCTCCACCGCGGCCCGGTCGGCGGCGTCCGGCCGGCGCAGCCAGCCGACCCGGCGGGTCCGGCCCGTCAGGACCGCACCCGCGATGTCGATGGGGAAGTCCCAGGCGAACTCGTGCCGTTGGGGCACGTAACCGGCCCCCTGCCCGGCCCGGCGCCCGGTCCGGCCCTCCACGGCCACCTCACCGGCGGACAGCGGAACCAGACCGAGAGCGGCCCGCAGCAGCGTCGTCTTCCCGGCGCCGTTCGGGCCGATGAGAGCGACCAGTTCCCCGGCGCCCACCGACAGGTCGGCCGCTTCCAGTACCGTGCGTCCGCCGAGGGCGACCGTCGCGCCGGTGAGGCGCAGCAGCGGGTCCGTGCCGTCAGCCACGCGAGGTCCTCCGGCGCCGGGCGGCCAGGACCGAGAGGGCACCCACCGCGGTCAGCGCCGCCGCGCTCCCGCCGGCGAGGACGGCACCGCCGGCACCGGTGGAGGCCATCGATCCACCGGAGTCTTCCGGCGCCGAGCCGTCCGCCGAGCCCGAGCCCGAGTCCGACCCGGAGCCGGGCGTGTCCGAAGCCCCCTCGTCGCCGTCCGGGGAGCCGGTGGAGCCCCGGTCCGCACCACCGCCCGGCGGCACCGTCGAGGGGTCGGTGTCACCGACCACGAAGGTCACCGTCTCGGTGTCGCTCACGGCCTTGCCGCCGGCGAGCTTCCCGCTCATCCGGAACGTCAGCCGGTAGGTGCCCTGCGCGGTGAACGCCCAGCCGCCGTGGGCGTGGGTGTTGGGTGCGACGTCGAAGGAGTCCGGCACACCGTCCCCGCTGTCGAGGAGGATATCGGCGCCGGACATGGCGTCGTAGGTGTACAGCGCGTAGGCACCGGGACCGTCGACCGCGGTGAGCGAGAACCTCACACCCCCCTCGGCCGCTCCGGCCGTGATGTTGTCGGTCGACCAGCCGGGCCACAGCAGGCCCTCCCGCTGCACCTGGTCGAGGAGCCACACGGGGGTGCCGGCCCTGCCCAGGAAGGCGAACTCGTCGTTGTCCGGGACGGTGTTCTTCGCGGCGGGCCTGACGTGCAGGACGACCGACGACGGCTCGCGCCAGGTGGTCCTCCCCGCGACCGTGCCGTCCTTGAGGTGCATCTGCAGCCTGCCGTCGACCACCCGGGCGGCGAAGTCGACGTGCCCGTCGTCGAGGACCTTCCGCTCCGACACGACGCCGCCCCCGTCGTCGGCGGTGGCGGTGAGCGTGGTGGCCGCCCGTGTCTCCGCCGTCCGAGGCCCGGTCCGCGCCTCGCGCCCGGTCCCGGTCCCGGGGTGCCCGACGGCGCTCGCCGGGCTTTCGGGAGCGGGCACTTCCGCGGCCTCCTCCCGCTCCCCGGCGGACGCGTCGCCGGCGGGTGCGGTGTCTCCCACCACCACGGTGTACACGGTGCCCACGGAGAGGTCGCGCCCGTCCACCGATGTGGCCTCCGCACCGAAGACGACCTGGTAGGTGCCGTCCTCGCTGAACTCCCACCGTGTGTCGTCCCGTGCGCCGGCCGGGAGCCGCCGTACGTCCGGCCGTCCGTCCGCGCTGTCGAAGACCGGCTCGGCACCCTCGGCGCCGTACACCTTCAGTTCGCCCGGCCCGTCCACCCCGGTCAGGTACCACCGCACGGTGTCCCCGGCGACCGCCCCCTCGGGCACGCCGGTGGTGTCCCAGCCGGGCGCCGAGTCGTCCGGCGCCCCGGCCCGGGCGACCCGCACCAGGTGCGCGGTGTCCGCCGGGTCCAAGGTGAGCACCCCGTCGGCGTAGGCGATCCGGCCCAGGTCACCGGCGTCCGGCGCGCCGTCCGCGGCGGCGGACCCGCCGTGCGCGGTGGCGGCCGCGAGGACCACGGCCACGGCGATCCGCCGCTTCCTGCGCGTGCTGGTCATCGGTTCCTTCCCCCCAGGCACTCGGCGAGTTCTCGCGCGTTGTGCCGCATCATCGATACGTAGTCGTGGATCTTGTCGTCGAAGGAGTCCCCGTAGAGGGTGCAGACGCCGACCCCCTGGTCCTCCGCGACCCGGCGCAGGACGTCGGCGCGGGCGGCCAGGTTGGGCTCCAGGAAGACGGAGGGCACCCGCTTGTCCCGGATGGTGTCGCCGAGCTCCTCGACCTCGGCGGCGCTGGGTTCCTGGTTCGGTACGGGGACGACGAAGCCCACCACCTCCATGCCGTACGCCTTCGCGAGGTAGCCGAAGGCGTCGTGCGTGGTGACGAGTTCGCGGTTCTCCGCCGGCACCGTGGCGAGCGTCCCGGCGACCTCCTGGTCCAGGGCTCGGAGCGTCCTGAGGTACGCGGCGGCGTTCTTCTCGTAGACCGCCCTGCCCTCGGGGTCCGCCCTGATCAGCTCGGCCTCGATCCGGCGGACGTACGCCTCGGCGTTGGCGACGTCCTCCCAGGTGTGCGGGTCGAGGTCACCGTGCACGTGCTTGCCGATCACGGCCTGCGGCAGCACCCACAGCTCGTCACCGGGCGTGCCGAGGAAGGCGTACGGCTCCTCCTCGGGCACCGTCTCCCTGGCCCGGTCGGGGACGGCGAGCACCACGTCGTCGGCGGCGATCCGCCGGGTCTCGCCGCTCTCGTCGTCGGCGCGGACGTACACCTTGCCGGTCTCCGCGTCGAGCGCGACATCGGCGTGCCCGGCGTCGAGCACCTCGGTCCTGGCGGGGGCCTCGGCGTCGTCACCGACGGTGAAGGTGAAGGTGCCGCTGCCGATCTCCTCGCGGTGCCCGTCCAGGGTCTCGGTCCGTCCCTCGACGGTGAGCCGGTAGGTGCCGGGCTCACTGAAGGCCCAGTTGACGTGGGTGTGCGCCTCGGGCGGCAGGGTGAAGGAGTCGGCCCCGGTGAAACCGTCGGAGGAGTCGACGTACACCTGGGGCCTGCCGAGCGTGTCGGTGAGGTAGACCCGCAGTTCGCCGGGGCCCTCCAGCTTCGTGGCCGTCGTACGGACCTGTGAGCCCGCTCCGGCGACCTCGCCCTCCACGGCCCAGCCGAGCCAGAGGACGTCGAGGCCGAGGTCCTCCTGCAGCTCGATCACGGTGCCGCCGTACTCTTCGAGCCGCTCACCCAGCTCGATCTTCGGGACGGACCGGCCGGCGTTGCTGTGGACCATCTTCATGATCCCGGGTTCTTCGAGCAGCAGGCCGTTGCCGAAGACGACATCGGCCCGGGTGACCCTGGCCGCGTCCCCGGGGCTCGGCTCGTACGAGTGGGGGTCGCCGTCGCGCGGCACGATCGAGGTGACGTCGACCCGGTCACCGCCGACGCGGCTGACCAGGTCGGCCAGGACGGCCGTGGTGGTGGAGACCCGCAACGCGGCGTCGGAGCCGCCGCCTTGGAGGCCGGCGCATCCGCTGAGCAGGGCGGCCGTCGCGAGTGACGCGACGGTGAGACGTCCAGGGTGCCCCCGCATGGGGCTCCTCCTTCACTGGGAACAGGGCTGCGCCGCGGGCGGCGGACCGGAGCGTGGCCGGTACCGGTCCGTCGCCCGTGGTGTCTCTCACGGGGTCGTACGCCGGCGTCGTGCGAGGTACACCGCACCGCCGCCCAGCGCCAGGGCGACGGCCGCGGCACCGGCGATCACCGCGACCCGGGCGCCGGTGGCGGCGAGCGCGCCGGACGCCGGGACGTGGCCGCTCCCGGACGACGATTCGCCGGCCGTGCCCGGCGACGCCGTCACCGGGACGATTCCCGGTGACGTCGCGTCCGGCGGGTCGGACGGGGGAGACGAGGCGGTCGAGGGAGCGGGTGAACCGCCCGGTGCCGTGGAGGCGGTCCCCGACGGTGCCGAGGTGGGTGTCCCACCGGGCGTGGTCGTCGGTGTCGCCGTGGGCTCGTCGCCCTCGCCGGGTACGACGGTGGACGGGTCGGTGCCGTCCCCCACCACCCATGCCAGGGTCTCCGTGTCGGACACCTCGGTGCCGTCGGCGAGCGTGGCGCTCAGGGTGAAGGTGGTGCGGTAGACGCCTTCCGCCGCGAAGGCCCACACGGTGTGCCGGTGCGTGGGGACCGACAGGTCGAAACGGTCCGGCAACCCGTCCCCGCTGTGGGCGTGGAGCGTCACCGCGCCGACCGAGCCCTCCGTGAAGACGCTCACCGAACCCGGGCCCCGCACGGCGTCGAGCGAGAAGCCGACCCGTCCGTCGATCTCGGCGCTGCTGAACTGGTCCGTGCTGAAGCCCGGCCAGACGAGACCGTCGACCTGCTGGATGGGCAGCCACCAGACGGCGCCGCCCACGGCCCCGAGGAACGCGTACCCCTCGGTGATCTTCCGGCGGGCCTGCGGCTTCACGTGCAGCACGACCGCGTCCGGCTCGTGCCACTCGTACGCCTGCGCTCCGCCCTCCTTCACCTGGAACCGCAGGTCTTCCCCGTCCGGGCGGGCGGCCAGGTCCAGGTGCCCGTTGTCGATGACGTGCACGGCCGGAGCCGTGGGCGGCGGGCCGGTGTCCGGCGGGGGAGTGGTGGGTGTGGCCGTGGAGCCGTCACCCGGCAGGACGTCGTCCGGGTCGACGTCGTCACCGACGACCACGGCCAGTGTCTCGGTGTCGGCCGCGCCGGCCCCGCGCACGGTGAAGGTCAGCCGGTAGACACCCTCCGCCGTGAACTGCCAGGTGGGGACGGAGCGTTCACCCTCGCCGGGGAGGGTGAAGGAGCGCGGGACGTCGGCGGCGGTGCCGAGATACGGGATCGCCGGGGCGTTCACGCTGTCCATCTCCGGCGTGTACGAGGCCATGCCGAAGTCCCCCGGGCCCTCGAAGCCCGACAGGGTGATCTCGGTGTCGCCGCCCGCCTCGGAGCCGTTCCAGCCCGGCTCCGGAGCGAAGATGTTCGCCGCCTCCCAGCCGTTGAGCTGCCAGCTGTCCAGGGTGGTGGTGCCCAGCGCGGTGGCCAGCGGATCGACGGTGTACTGCAAGGTGGCGGGCCCCGCGTGCAGCACCACCTGGGACGGTTCCCGCACCACGGAAGTGCCGCCGCCGCGGTCGTCGATCTGCAACCGCAGCGCGCCGTCGACCAGGCGGGGCGTGAGGTCGAGTTCGCCTTCGTCCAGGACGACGGCACCGCCGGCGGCGCGGGCGTCCCCGCTGCCGCCGGCGACCAGCCCTGCCGCGCCCAGGAGCACCGCGGCCGCCACGGTCAGCGCCGCGCCGGTGAGAGCGCGTCCGTTGCGCGCCAGGGCCGGTGTCACGGGCTGACGACCACCGTGTACGTCGCGGTGGCGGACTCGGTCACGCCGCCGGCCGTGCCCTGCACCCGGAAGGTGAGCCGGTAGGTACCGGCCTCCTCGAAGGCCCAGTTGGCGTGGTTGTGGGCACCGACGGGGAAGGTACGGGACTTGTAGGAGGTGGTGGCGGTGTCGCTGTCGTACCAGCGGACGCCGCTTCCCGTGTAGACGCTGAAGTCGTCGGTCGCGGCGCCGTCGCGGGTGGCGGACACGAGGCGGTAGCTGACGTTGTCGCCCGTGAAGACGCCGGTGGTGAGGTGCTCGGTGGAGACGCCGGCGAACAGCACGCCGGCGGCGTCCGCCTCGGCCTCGGTGTCCGGCAGCAGCCATATCCGGCTGCCGGAGCCCAGGAAGCCGTAGCCGGGGTTGGTGACCTTGGCGGCGGCCGGCACGGACAGGGTCACGTCCGCGGGTTCGTACTCGGTGCCGCTCTCCTCGTCGTGGACGTGGAGGTGCAGGTCGGCGCCGTCCCACTCGGCGTCGAGGACGTCGACGTGACCACTGGTCAGAGTGGTCGCGGCGAAGGCGGAGGTGTTCAGGCCGGCGGTGGCGAGCGCGGCGGCGGTGAGACCGGTGACGGTGAGCAGTCGTCTGTGGGTACGCAAGGGAGAACCCCCTAGGTCATGTTCATGTCCCCTCGGACACAAGAAAAGACGATAATCGTTTTCATCAAGGTCTGGCAATGGCCGCCCGCGAACGCGGGTGGCGTCGGCGGGCCCTCGCGCGGCGACATGGCGTCCGGGGCGGTGCCCGGGGCCCGTGCGAGCCGGAGGCCGACGGGGCGACGGTCCCGACGGCGTCGGTGCGAAAAGGCTTTGACGGGCGGTCGGCCGTTCGCCGATGGTGGGCCCGGTATCCGGTCCGAGGGGGGACCAGTCGCCGCGCGGGCGGCGGCTGGGCCGTGGCGAGGGAGATGTGGATGATCGTCGTGACGGCCGCTTCGGGGGCTCTCGGACGGCTGGTCGTCGACCAGTTGCTGACCCGGTGCCCCGCCGAACGCGTCGTGGCGGCGGTACGTGATCCCGGCAGGGCTGGAGATCTCGCCGCCCGCGGGGTCCGCGTCCGCGTCGGTGACTACGACGCCCCGGCGACGCTGCGCGACGCGTTCGAGGGAGCCGACCGGCTGCTGCTGATCTCCTCGCCCGAACTGGACCCCGCCCGCCGCGCCGGCCAGCACCGGGCTGCCGTCGACGCGGCCCGCTCGGCCGGCGTCGGTTCGCTCGTCTACACCAGCTTCCTGGGGGCCGGCACCAGGGCCGACGGCGTGACCGCGGCGCACCACGCCACCGAGCGCGCCCTGGCCGCGAGCGGACTGCCCCACACGGTGCTGCGTCACCCCTTCTACAGCGAGGCGTTCCTCGACGAGAGCCTGCGCGCCGCCGTGAGCTCGGGGCGGCTCCCCGACGGCACCGGTGGCCGCGGGCTCAACACCGCCCTCCGCTGCGATCTCGCCGAGGCCGCCGCCCGCGTCCTCACCGAGGACGGCCATCTCGGCCGCGCCTACGACCTCACCGGCGGCCTCTGGACCTTCGGCCGGCTCGCCGAGGTGCTCGGCCGCGTCTCCGGCAGGCCCGTCGTCACCCGGGCGCGGCGCGACCGCGCGCCCGGTGCCCGGGGCTGGCTCGAGGACCAGGTCCGGGCCGGCGCACTGGAACAGCAGACCGACGACCTCCGGAACATCCTCGGGCGCCCGGCCACCACCCTCGACCGGGCCGTCACCGCGATCCTCGCCCCGCCCGTCCCTGACGCGGGCTGACCGCCGCCTGACGGGAGCCGGCGGTCCGGTTCCATGGCGGCCCGGATCATCGACGAGCTGGAACGCGGCATGACGGACGCCGGCCCGGTGATCGCGCGGGCCGGCGGCGCGCGGCGGCCGGGTCGTGGGTGACCATCACCACGGTCCGGTGCGGGTCGGTCACCGCCTGCCGGAGCAGGCCGAGGACGTCCTCGGCCGTGTCCGGGCCGAGGGCGCCGGCCGGCTCGTCCGCGAAGAGCACCTCGGGGCGGGTGATGAGGGCGCGGGCGATCGCCACACGCTGCTGCTGCCCCCCGGAGAGTTCGGACGGGCGGCAGCCGAGCAGTCCGGTGAGCCCCACCGAGGCGGTCACGCCGTGGACCGACGCGTGGTCCGGGGCGGCCCCGGCGAGCCGCAGCGGCAGGGTGATGTTCTGCTCGACGGTGAGCGAGGGCAGCAGGTTGAACGCCTGGAACACGAAGCCGATCCGGGTCCGGGGGAACCGGATGAGCTGCTTCTCGCTCAGCCGGCCGAGGTCCTCGCCGCCGAGCTGGACGGTCCCGCTGGTGGGCCGGTCGAGCCCGGCGGCGCAGTGCAGGAACGTGCTCTTGCCGGAGCCGGAGTAACCCATCACCGCGGTGAAGGCGCCGGCCGCGATACCGGTGCTCACCCGGTCGAGGCCGGTGACGGCGGACGAACCGCCGCCGTACGTCCTGGTCACCTGGGTCAGCCGGACGGCCGCCCGCGACGGATCGATGCCGGCGGGATCGCCGGGGAACGGTTCGCGGCGGTGTGGTCCGAGCATGGGCGCGCCCCGGGTTCGGCCGGGCGAGGGGTGGATGACTCCAGTCCACCGGCTCCCGCCACCCGGAACCTCCGTCCCCGCGTCGAACCGGGCGGTCGGCCCGGCGGAGGAGGCGGGCGGCGGCTTCCGCCGTCCGGAGGAGGCCCCGCGGCGTCCACGGGGTCCTCCGCCCGCGGGCCTCCTCCGCGAGGAGGGGGCCGGGAGGAGGAAGCACGGCCCCCGGACTCAGACCTGGGGAGGTCGGGCACCGGCGAGCGGCACCTTACCGTTGTCCTCATGGAACATTCGGGGTCCCTCGCGGGCCGTCAGGTGCCCGCCGCGGTGACGGACGCCGTCCTCGCGGTCCTGGCGGCGGCGGCATGTCTGGCCCTGCCGGAGGCGATCCCGCCCGGCTCGCACCCCCTGCGGTCCCCGGACCACTGGTGGTTCGTCCTGGTACTGCTGTCGACCCTGCCCCTCGCCGTGCACCGCAAGGCCCCGGTGACGGGCCTGCTGGTGATGGCCGGGGCGTCCGTGACGCTGCAGCACCTGTCCTACATCCCGCAGCTCGCCGGGCCGGACGGCACGTCGATCGGGCCCACCTACCTGGCCGTGGCGACCGCCCTGTTCCTCACCGCCGTACGCCGCGGCCCCCGGGTCACGACGGCGCTGGCCGCCCTGTTCATCCCCGCGAGCGCGGCTGCGGAGGCGGCGATCGCGCCGGCCGGGCACCGGCTCGCCGCACTGCTGACGGATGCCGTACTGCTCCTCGCGGCGTGGGCCCTGGGCCGGCTCTCCCGGGCCCGCACGGCCGTCCGGGACGAGGCGATGCAGCGTGCCGCCGCCCTGGAACGCGAACAGGCCGCCAACGCGCGGGCCGCCGTCATGGAGGAACGCGCCCGGATCGCCCGCGAACTCCACGACATCGTCGCCCACAACGTGAGCCTCATGGTCGTGCAGACCATCGCGGCCGACCGCGTCCAGGACCGCGCCCCCGACAAGGCACACGAACTGCACGCCGCCGTCGAGCAGACGGGCCGGGACACCGTCACCGAACTGCGCCGGCTGCTGGACGTCCTGCGCACCGACGAGGACCCGCGGGAGACACCGTCGAAGGAGCCTCCGCAGCCCACCGTCGACGCCCTGCCCGCCCTCGTCGACGCCGTCCGCGCCACCGGCCTCGACGTCGACTACGAGGTGTCGGGCACCCCGGTGCCGCTGCCCGCGGGCTACCACCTGACCGCGTACCGCGTCGTGCAGGAGGCACTGACCAACACGGTCAAGCACGCGGGCCCGACCCGGGCCCGGGTCCGCCTGCGGTGGGGCGAGGAACCGGAGCGGCTGCACGTGCGCGTCTGCGACGACGGACCGGCCGGCGCCGCCGCGGAGCGCCCGCCGCTGCCCCCCGGCGGCACCGGCCACGGCCTGCTGGGGATGCGGGAGCGGGTCGCCGCGACGGGCGGCACCCTGCACACCGGCCCACGGCCCGGCGGCGGATACTGCGTACACGCCGTCCTGCACCTGCCCGACCACGACGGCATCGCGAACCCCGGAGGAAGTGCGCACCATGCGGCCCATCAGCGTCCTGCTGGCTGACGACCAGCCGATGATCCGGACCGGCTTCCGCTACATCCTGGAGGCGGAGCCGGACATCGAGGTCGTCGGCGAGGCCGCCGACGGCCAGGAGGCCGTCGAGGAGACCCGGCGGCTCACGCCGGACGTGGTCCTCATGGACATCCGCATGCCGCGGATGGACGGCGTCGAGGCGACCCGCCTGATCGCCGAGAGCGGGTCACCGGGCCGGGTCATCATCCTGACCACCTTCGACCTCGACCAGCACGTGGTCGACGCCCTGCGGGCGGGCGCCAGCAGCTTCCTCGTCAAGGACGGCCCGGCGGACTCCCTGGTCGCCGCCATCCGCACGGTGGCCGCCGGCGAGGCCGTGCTCGCGCCCCGCGTCACCAGACGCCTGCTGGACCGCTTCGCGGGGATGCCCTCGCCGGCCGCCCCCTCCGTCCCGCCGCGCCTGGACGTGCTCACCGGCCGCGAGGTGGACGTGCTGCGCACCCTGGCCCGCGGGCTGTCCAACGCGGAGATCGCCGCCGAGCTGGGCATCGGCGAGACGACGGTGAAGACGCACGTCGCCCACATCCTGGAGAAGTTCCACCTGCGCGACCGGGTGCAGGCGGTGATCCTCGCCTACGACTCGGGACTGGTGACACCCCGTACGCGGTGACCGGGCCGGTCCGCCGTCACGCCGCGCGGACCGGCCCCTCGTCCCGGTCCCGCAGGGCGCTCACCGCGTGCCGCGCGAAACGGCGTGCCTCCGGCGTGTCCCCGCTGCGCGGCCACAGCAGACGCAGGGGCAGGCGGGGCCGATCCCGAGGGGACGGTGAGCGTCCCCCTGCGCGACGGAGGGCCGGTGCGCCCGCCGGTCGGCGACGTGGGCGGCGTGTGGACCGGGCGCTGGGAGGCCCGGAAGGCGTCGAGGCGAGCGTCGCGCTCGACCACATCCCGCCCCGCGCGTGTTCACCGAGGCCCCGCTTCCGGCGCTCCGGGCGGGGGCACCCAGCCGGATCGTGAACGTCACCTCCGGCGCGATGACGGCGGCCCAGCCGGTCTTCGACGACGTGGAGGCGCCCGCTACGGCATGTCCGCCACCGGGCGTGCCGAGCCGGCCCACCTCGCGCACACCCTCGATCTGGCCGAACGGCTTCAGGCCACCGGTGTCTCGGTGTTCGCCGCCGATCCCGGGCCCGCCACCACCGGCAACGCGGCGCAGAGGACCGTCGGCATCCTCCCGCCGGCCCTCCGCCCGCGCCGGGAGCAGGTCCGCCAGGGCGTCCGGACGCCCGTGGCCGTCGCCGTACACGCCCCCTCACCGCCGCCGTCGACATGGGCCTCGACGGCCGCACCGGCGTGGTCACCGGTGCGGCCGGGGTGCCGGACGACACCCTGCTCGGCTTCCTCACCCCCGAGGTGCGGGCGGCCGTGCCCGCCTGGACGGAGAGACTCCTGGCCACGCGGTGAGCGCCCGCGCAGCGCGCGGCGGCCGGACGGGGTCCGTACGGGCGCGACGGCCCGCCGGACGGCTACCTGTCCGGGCCGCTCGCGCGCAGCACGGCGCGGGCGGCGGCGCGCAGGGCCGCGACGCCGGTGTCGTCGCCGTGCCCGGCGGACCAGGCGAGCGCGGCGGTGCACGGCGAGAGCCCCCGCACGGTCAGGTAGACGAGTCCGGGGCGGGGGTAGAACTCGCGGGCCGCCGCCGGCAGGAAGGCGATGCCCTGCCCGTTGGCGACCGCCAGCAGCAGGGACTCCATGTCGGTGACGACCGGCCCGTAGCGCACCCGGGTGCCGTCGGGGCGGGGGTTGCCGGTCCAGTGGTTCCACCAGCCGCGCAGCGTGTCACCCGGGATGTCCACGAAGGGCTGGTCGGCGAGGTCCGCCAGGGTGAGCGGTTCCCGGCGCCGGGCGAGGGGGGCGTCCGCGGGAAGGCACACCACCCGTGGCTCGCTGGCGAGTTGCAGGGTGCGGATGCCCGTCGGCAGCGGCGGACGCAGGAACGCGGCGTCCACCTCGCCCGTGACCAGCGCCTCGACCTGGTTGACCAGGTCCAGGGAACGCATCTCGATCTCGCTGTCCGGGTGCCGCCGGCGGAACTCGGTGAGAATCCGCCGTACGTACGGCGTCGCCGCCTCGGCGCCGATGAAGCCGATCCGCAGCCGTCCGCGCACCCGGCGCGACTGGCTCCGTATCACCTCGCCCAGCCGGTCCGCCGCCGCCACCACGGCGCGGGCCTCCGGCAGCAGCGCCTGCCCCGCCGGTGTGAGTTCGACCCGGCGGGTGGAGCGCCGGACCAGGGGGACGCGCATGCGGCGTTCGAGCGCGACGATCTGCCGGCTGAGCGCGGGCTGGCTGATGAACATCCGCCTGGCCGCCCGCCCGAAGTGGAGGTCCCGGGCCAGCGCCAGGAAGAGCCGCAGCTGGTGCACGCTCGGGTCGGCCACCGCGACGGGGCCGCTTCCGGCGGACGGCTCGCCGTTCCCCGGCCCGCTCTCGCCAGGCCCCCCGTACCCGCCTGTCACCACTCCTCCAGCGATCCCCGGTCGCATGTACCTCCACAGTGCCGTGCCGCCGCCCCGTCCCGCAGTCCCCCACAAGCGTGCTCACCACCCCTGATAACCGACCGGGTATCGATGTGCGGTGCGACCGCATCAGTTACCCCTTCAACCGCGCGGCCCCGGCCGGGCACGATGTGTGACATCCCGGACGGCCGCCCTGGGACGCGGTCGCCGGAATGCCCGAAAAGGGGGAACGAGCATGTCCGTACGGAAGGTTCTGGCCATGGCGACGGCCGCGGCGGCACTGATCGTGGGGCCGGCGCTGTCCGGCTCCGCGACGGCCGGGCCGGCGGCGGCGCAGTCGGCGTACGCCCAGCAGGCCCGGGCGGCCGGCCTCACCGGTGCCCAGGCCGCCGAACTGCAGCAGCAGGTCGACAGCTACCTGGCGGCGCACCCGGACGCCCGCCAGGTGTCGGCGAACCGGCTCGCCACCGAGGGCGGGACCGTCACCCTCCCCGCGCCCGGCGACCGCCAGGTCCGCGACCTCGCCTCGCCGGAGGCCGCGGTGGCCTGTGCCGGGGGCCACCTGTGCGTCGTGGACGGCCGCGGCCGTCACTACGACTACTACCGGTGCGGCCGGTACGGCTTCGACGGCATCGGCGACGGCACCTTCAACAACAACCAGACGACCGGCACCGTCGCCCGGTTCTACAACTCCGACGGCAGCCTGCGCTGGTCGAACCGCGCCAAGGACACCGGCACCGCGTCCTGGACGCCGGTGCACTACATCCAGCCCTGCTGATCCCGCCCCCTCGTGTTCGCGGCCCCGCGAAGGGCCGCGAATCGGGGTAGAGGGTCCCCATGACAGAAGTGGTGCAGGCGGGACTGTGGGGACTGGTGGCCGGATCGGCGCTCTTGCTGGGCGCCGCGGTGGGATTCGGGGTACGGGTCCCGCCGAAGGTGATCGCGACCGTGATGGCGTTCGGCGCCGGGGTGCTGCTGTCCGCGGTCAGCTTCGAACTGGTCGGGGAGGCGTACGACCAGGCCGGGCTGGCCCCCGCGGCCGTCGGCACCCTGGCCGGGGCCGTGCTGTACACCGGGGGCAACCTGTGGCTGGCCCGGCGCGGCGCCCGGCACCGCAAGCGCTCCGGGCACCGCCGGGACCGGGCCCAGCCCTCCGAGGCGCAGCAGGGCGGCTCCGGGGCGGCGCTCGCGCTGGGCGCGCTGCTCGACGGCGTACCGGAGTCCGCGGTGATCGGGGTGAGCCTGCTCGACGGCGGGGCGGTCAGCCTGGTCACCGTCGCCGCCGTCTTCATCAGCAACGTGCCGGAGGGGCTGTCCAGCTCCGCGGGCATGCGCGCGGCCGGCCGCGGCAAGGGGTACGTCTTCGGGGTGTGGGGCGCGATCGCCGCCGCGAGCACCGTGTCGGCGGTGCTCGGTTACACGGTCGTCGGCGGGTTCTCCCCGGCCGTGATCGCCGCCGTCACCGCGGTCGCCGCCGGCGCGATCCTCGCGATGGTCGCCGACACGATGATCCCGGAGGCCTTCGAGGACGCCCACCTGGCCATCGGACTGGTCACGGTGAGCGGGTTCCTCGTCTCGTTCGCCCTCTCGCACGCCTGAGGCGTCAGACGAGCGCCACCGGGGCGCCGGTCCGGGCGGCGACCTCCTCGGCGGTGACCCCGGGGGCGGTCTCCACCAGGACCAGGCCGTCACCGGTGACGTCGAGGACGCCGAGGTCGGTGATGATCCGGTGGACGCACCGCTCACCGGTCAGCGGCAGCGCGCACTCCTCGACGATCTTCGGGGTGCCGTCCTTCGCGGTGTGCTCGGTGAGGACGATGACCCGGCGGGCGCCGTGCACCAGGTCCATGGCCCCGCCCATGCCCTTGACCATCTTCCCCGGGATCATCCAGTTGGCCAGGTCGCCGCGGGCGGAGACCTGCATGGCGCCGAGCACGGCGGTGTCGATGTGGCCGCCGCGGATCATGCCGAAGGAGAGCGCCGAGTCGAAGAACGCGGCGCCCGGCAGCACGGTCACCGTCTCCTTGCCCGCGTTGATGAGGTCGGGATCGACCTCGTCCTCGTACGGGTAGGGGCCGGTGCCGAGGATGCCGTTCTCGGAGTGCAGGACGACGGACACGCCGGGCGGGAGGTGCCCGGGGATCAGGGTGGGCAGACCGATGCCGAGGTTGACGTAGGAGCCGTCGGTCAGTTCCCGGGCGGCGCGGGCCGCCATCTGGTCACGGGTCCAGCTCATGCGCGTACGGTCCTCTTCTCGATGCTCTTGCCGGCGGCCTGGGCGGGGGTCAGCGGCACCACCCGCTGGACGTAGACGCCGGGCAGGTGGACCTCCTCGGGGCGCAGCTCGCCGGGTTCGACGAGTTCCTCGACCTCGGCGACGGTGACCCGGCCCGCCATCGCGGCGAGCGGGTTGAAGTTGGCGGCGGCGCGGCGGAAGACGAGGTTGCCGTGGCGGTCGCCGCGCCACGCCCGCACCAGGGCGAAGTCGGTGGTGATGCCGTGTTCGAGGACGTAGGTACGGCCGTCGAAGCGACGGGTCTCCTTGGGCGGGGAGGCGACGGCGACCGTGCCTCCCCCGGGGGCGTAGCGCCAGGGCAGGCCGCCCTCGGCGACCTGGGTGCCGACGCCGGCCGGGGTGTAGAAGGCGGGAATGCCCGCGCCGCCGGCCCGCAGCCGTTCGGCGAGGGTGCCCTGCGGGGTCAGCTCGACCTCCAGTTCACCGCCGAGGTACTGGCGGGCGAACTCCTTGTTCTCGCCGACGTAGGAGCCCGTGACCCGGGAGATCCGGCCGGCGGCGAGCAGGACGCCGAGGCCGTGGCCGTCCGTGCCGCAGTTGTTGGACACGACCTTCAGGCCGGTGGTGCCCCGCTCGTACAGGGCGTCGATGAGGACGGCCGGGATGCCGGAGAGGCCGAAGCCCCCGACGGCGAGCGAGGCGCCGTCGGGGATGTCGGCGACCGCCTCGGCGGCACGGCCGCGGACCTTGTTCACGGACGGGGGTTCCTTTCGAGCAGGGCGTCGGAGACGGACTTGACGCCGCCGTGTGCGGTGAGGCCGCCGTCGACGGGGATCTCGGCGCCGGTGATGAACGACGCCTCGTCCGACAGCAGGAAGAGGACCAGCGGGGTGACCTCGTCGACGGTGCCGGTGCGGCCGAGCGGGGTCTCGCGGAGGTTGGCCTCGCGGAAGGCGGGGGCGGCGGAGGCGGTCATCTCGGTCTCGATGTAGCCCGGGTGGACGGTGTTGACGCGGATGCCGCGCGGGCCGAGTTCCAGCGCGGCGGTCTTCGACAGGCCCCGCAGGCCCCACTTGCTCGCGGTGTAGGCGACCGGGTAGTGCGCGGTGAGCGCGGCGGAGGAGCCGACGTTGACGATCGAGGAGCCGGGCGGCATCAGCGGGCCGAGGTGCTGGATGCCGAGGAGGGGGCCGGTGACGTTGACCGAGTGGACCCGTTCGAAGTCCGCGGGCCGTACGTCGCCGAGCCGGGCGCGCCAGGTGACGCCCGCGTTGTTCACCAGGCCGTGCACCTGTCCGTGGGTGGCCCGCAGTTCGGCGGCGAGGGCCGCCCAGTCGTCCTCGCTGGTGACGTCGAGCCGGCGGACCTCACCGGCGGGGGCCACGTCGGTGGCGACGACGTGGGCGCCCGCGCGGGCGAGCGCCGCGGCCTCGGCGGCGCCCTGGCCGCGCGCGGCGCCGGTGACGACGACGACCCGGCCCGCGAGCCCCGTCACGGCCGGTTCCGGGTGCGGCGGCGGCCGGCCGGCAGCGGCACCGGCGCCACCCCGGGGACGACGGTGTTGGTGAGCGTGCCGATCCCCTCGACGGTGAGGGACACCGTGTCGCCGGGCTTCAGCGGCGGCGGGTCCTGCGCGCCGCGCCGGCCCCACAGTTCGGCGAGGCAGCCGCCGTTGCCGCAGGTGCCCGAGCCGAGCACGTCACCGGGGACGACCCGGGTGCCGCGCGAGGCGTAGGCGGTCATCTCCTCGAAGGTCCAGCTCATGTTCGAGAGCAGGTCCTCGCCGACCTTCGTGCCGTTGACCTCGGCGGTCAGGGCCAGGCGCAGGAAGCCGTCGGCGTCCCGGTGGGGCTCCAGTTCGTCGGCGGTGACGAGGTACGGACCGAGGGTGGTGGCGGTGTCCTTGCCCTTGCAGGGGCCGAGGCCGACCTTCATCTCCGCGCTCTGCAGGTCGCGGGCGGACCAGTCGTTGAACACCGTGTAGCCGACGATCCGGTCGCGGGCCTGCCCGGGGGTGAGGTCGGCGCCCTCCCGGCCGATCACCGCGCCCACCTCCAGTTCGAAGTCGAGCGCGGCCGAGCCGGGCGGCACCGGGATGCCGTCGCCGTGGCCGTAGAGGGCGTGCGGGTTGGTGAAGTAGAAGGTCGGCGCCGCGTACCACTGCTCGGGCACCCCGGACGTCCCGTCGACCGAGCGGCGTACTCCCTCGACGTGTTCCTCGAAGGTGACGAAGTCCCGTACGGACGGGGGCCGCAGGGGCGGGAGCAGGCGTACGTCGGTGACGTGCGGGCCGGGCGGGACGTCCAGGGCGGCCCGGCCGGCGGCGAGCAGACCGGGCAGGCCGTCGGTCTCGGCGAGCAGCGCGGTGAGCGAGGTGACACCGGGCAGCGGGTAGAGGGTGCCGTCGTCCTCCACGACGGCCACCCGGGGGCGGTGCCGGTGTTCATAGGCGGCGAAACGCATGGTGCGGCTCCAGGACGGGACGGGCGGATCAGACCGGGGGCGCGACGAAGACGCCGCGGTCGGGGTCGTTGAAGGACTCCTTGGCGACCAGCTCGTTCATCGGGTTGGCGGTGCCCCACTGGTCGGTGACCTCCGGCTGGGAGAAGTCGTAGACGTGGGGGTGCCAGGTGTCCTCGTCCAGGCACTCCAGCTCGGTGGTGTACTCCACCGTGTTGCCGTGCGGGTCGAGGAAGTAGGTGAACGTGTTGTCCCCGGCCATGTGCCGGCCCGGACCCCAGATCTTGCGGACGCCGGCGCGCATCACCCGGCCCGAGCCGCGCATGTACTCGTCCAGGCCGCGCATCTCGAAGGAGACGTGGTGCAGGGCGGTGTGCGGGCCCTGCGCGATGGCCATCGAGTGGTGCTGGTTGCTGATCCGCATGAAGTGCATGACCTCGCCCATGTGCGGGGAGGACAGCGTGTCCGACAGGGCGAAGCCGAGGTGGCGCTCGTACCACTCACGGGTGCGGTTCAGGTCGGGGGAGTTGAGGACGACGTGCGACAGCTTGACCGGGATCGCCTCCTTCTCCTCGATCTTGCGGTGCCGGCGCACCTCCACGTCGGCGGAGACCTCGATGGTGCGGCCGTCGACGTCGAAGAACCGGAAGCCGTAGCCGCCGCCGGGGGTGGCGACCGTGCCCGGACGGGTGATGAGCTGCACGCCGCCCGCGAGGAGCCGCTCGGCGAGCGTGTCGACGTCGGCGGCGGACGCGGCCCCGTAGGAGACCAGGTCGAGGCGCTTCTCCTCGGCCTTGCGCAGCCGGATCACGTACTGCTCCGGGGAGCCCTCGGCGGCCAGGAAGGAGATGCCGGAGTCCTCGGCGACCTTGGTCAGGCCCCAGACGCCGGCGTAGAAGTCGAGCTGCTTGTCGTAGTCGGGCACCGCGAGGTCGACGTGGCGCAGATGGGTGAGCAGACGCATGGGTCAGTCCTTCCGGAGGAGGGCGGCGGCGGTGCCGCCGCGTACGGCGTCGAAGTCGGCCTCGGGCAGCCGGGCGGCGCGCAGGGCGCCCAGCGGGTCCTCGGTGCCCATGTCGAACGGGAAGTCCGAGCCGAGCAGGACCCGGTCGGCGCCGGCCACCCGGATCAGCTCCCCGAGGACGTGCGGGTCGTGGACGAGCGAGTCGAAGTACAGCCGCTTCAGATAGCTGCTCGGCAGGTGCGCGCAGCCGGCGCCCGCGTCGGAGCGGGCCGACCAGGCGTGGTCGGAGCGGCCGATGTGGGTGGGCAGGTAGCCGCCGCCGTGCGCGGCGATCACCTTCAGGCCGGGGTGGCGGTCGAGGACGCCCGAGAAGATCAGGTGGGAGAGCGCGACGGCGTTCTCGGCGGGCTGCCCGACGGTGTTGGACAGATACCACTGGTCCAGGCGCTCGTCCAGGGTGCAGCCGAAGGGGTGCAGGAAGAGCAGCGCGCCGGTCTCCTCCGCCCGCGCCCAGAAGGGCTCGTAGGCCGGGTCGGACAGCTCCCGGCCGGGGGCGTGGCTGGAGATCTCCACCCCGAGCAGACCCTGTTCCAGGGCGTGGCCGAGGGCGCGCACCGCGAGGTCCGGGTGCTGGAGCGGCACCAGACCGAGACCCCGCAGCCGCTCCGGGGCGGCCGCACAGTGCGCCGCCGTCGCCTCGTTCGCCAGGCGGTACACCTTCTCTGCGGTGTCCTCGTCCGTCCAGTAGTGGTAGTGCGAGGGGGAGGGGCTGACCAGTTGGACGTCCACGCCCTGGGCGTCCATCGCGGCGAGCCGCACGGAGACGTCCGTCAGCCGCGGGACGCGCTCGCGGACCATGGGGCCGCTGACGGCCAGGGCGGCGGGGCCGTTGCGCCGCGCGTCCAGCGCGCGGGCCTCGGCGTGTCCGGGCAGCCCCTCGACCAGGGCGTCCACCTCGGGCAGCAGGACGTGCGCGTGCACGTCCACGGTCGGCGTGGTCACGGCTGCTCCCTCAGCAGGGTCATGGTGCGGGCCATCAGGCCCGGTACGTCGGCGTCGCGCACCCCGTCGAGCTGCCACTGCCCGATCTGCACGGACGCCTCGACGACCGGGCGGACCCGGGTGATCCGGCGCTCGTGGTACGCCTGGAACAGCGCGTCGTCCCAGGTGCCGGAGGAGGTGAGCAGCTCGGCCAGCACGAGCGCGTCCTCCATCGACAGGGCGGCGCCCTGCGCGAGGGTGGGCGGGCAGCAGTGGGCGGCGTCACCGGCGAGGACGACCCGGCCGCGGTGCCAGGACCCCTCGACCAGCATCCGGTCGAACCAGGTGTAGTTGACCCGCGCGGCGTCGGTGATGTGCGCGGTGATCTCCGGCCAGTGGCCGCCGTAGTGCCGGGTCAGGCGGCGCATCTCGTCGGCGTAGGTGTCCGGTGGGATGGCCGCCCGATCGCGGTTGCCCTCGACGACGTACGCGTAGATGCTGTCCTCGCCGGTGGGGCAGTACCCGGCGATGTACGCCGGGCCGCCGTAGGCCAGGTCGGTGCGGGTGACGCCCGCCGGGCGGGGCGTGGCGACGCGCCAGATGGCCATGCCGGTCGGTTCGGGCTCGGTGGTGATGCCGATCGCGGCGCGGGTGGCGGAGCCGAGGCCGTCGGCGGCGACGACGAGGTCGTAGCGGCCCTCGGTGCCGTCGGAGAAGCGGACGGAGACACCGTCGGCGTCCTGGTCGAAGGTCTCGGCGGTGGTGCCGAGCCGGACCGAGGCGCCGGAGGCGCGGACCGCGTCGATGAGGATCTGCTGGAGCCGGGGGCGCTGCATGCCGACGGTGGCGGGCAGGTCGTCGCCGCCGGTGCGCAGGTCGTCCTGGACGTGCAGCACGGTGCCGTCGGGGGCGGTGATGCCGACCGAGCCGAAACCGTAACCGGACGCCTCCACCTGCTCCCACACGCCCAGTTCGCGCAGCACGCGCAGGGCGTTGCCCTGGAGGGTGATGCCGGAGCCGCGGGTGGCGTTCCAGTCGTCCTTGGCCTCGATCAGGTCCACGGCGATCCCGGCGCGGCGCAGCAGGATCGTCACGGCGTTGCCGGCGGCGCCGCCGCCGACGACGAGGACCGTGCGGTCTCTGTTCATGGGGGAACTCCCTTGTTCCGGTGCCTGTGGTGGCTTACTTGACGGCGATCGGGTTGACCGGTGAGCCGACCGCACCGGTGATGGGCAGCGGAGCGGCGGTGAGCGAGAAGTCGTACACGCCGTCGGCCGCGCAGTCCTCGGCGAGCGCGTCCGGGTCCCACATCTCGCCGATCAGCAGGCCCATGGTGGGGATGGCGACCTGGTGCAGGGGCTGGAAGGCGTGCTCGAACTCGTTGGGCCGGACCTCGAAGCCCCAGGTGTCGGTGGCGATCGCGGCGATCTCGGTGCGGTGCAGCCAGCCCGCCGAGGTGAACGACAGTCCGGGCGCGGGCCCGCCCGCGTACTCGCCCCAGCCCTCGCGGCGGACCCGGGTGAGCTGGCCGGTCCGTACGACGACGAGGTCCCCGCGGCCGACCGCCACCCCGTGCGCCTCGGCGGTCGCCGTCAGGTGCTCCTCGGTGATGGCGAACCCGTCGGGCAGCTCGCCGTCGGTGCCGATCACCCGGCCGACGTCGAGGAGCACCCCGCGCCCGGCGACGTACGGGGCCATGTGCTCGATGCCGGTCACCAGGTCGCCGTCGGAGGTGACGACCTTCTCCGCCGGGCGCCCGTTCCACGCCTTGCCGTGGTCGAAGATGTGCCCGAGCCCGTCCCACTGGGTGGAGCACTGCAACGGCATCGCGATCACGTCGTCGGCGCCGCCGATGCCGTGCGGGAAACCCTGGTTGCCGAGGGCGGCGTCGGTGCCGGTGTCCAGCATGGTGTGCACCGGGTTGGTCCGCCGCCGCCAGCCCTTCTGCGGGCCGTCCATGTCGAAGCGCTGGGACAGGGAGAAGCTCACTCCCCGCCGGACCAGCGCGGCGGCCTCCCGGCGCTTGGCCGCGTCCAGGAAGTTGAGGGTGCCGAGCACGTCGTCGGCGCCCCAGCGGCCCCAGTTGGAGTACGCCTTCGCGGCCTCTGCTATCGACCCCTCGGGGTCGGTGCGGTCGAGGGTCATGAGGCGTCCTGCGCGACACAGCGGGTGCGCTGGCTGCCGAGGCCGGTGATGGAGGCGTCCATCACGTCGCCGTCGCGCAGCAGCCGGCCCCAGTGCATGCCGTTGCCGGCGGGGGAGCCGGTGAGCACCAGGTCGCCGGGGAGCAGCCGGGCGGACTGCGAGGCGTAGGACACCATGCGGGCCAGCGAGAAGATCATGTCCTTCGTCGACTCGTCCTGCATGGTCTCGCCGTTCAGCTTCAGCACGAGCCGCAGGTCGCCGGGGTCCGCGAGCGAGCCGGCCGGCACGATCCAGGGGCCGAGCGGGGTGAAGCCGGGGGCGTTCTTGCTGCGCAGCCAGTCGGTGCCGATCTGCGGCATGTCCCGGCGGAAGACGGTGGCCCGGTCGGTCAGGTCGTTGGCGATGGTGTACCCGGCGACGTACGACAGGGCCTCCTCCACCGGCACCCGGTACGCGGGCCGCCCGATGACCGCCGCCAGCTCCAGCTCCCAGTCCGGCTTCTCGGCCCAGGCGGGCAGGGTGACGTCGTCGTAGGGGCCGGTGACCGCGCTCGGCAGGCCGATGAAGACGTACGGGAGGTCCTCGGCCGCCCGCCGGTCCATCAGCTCGGCGGCCTCCGCGCGCCGCTCGGCCTCGGGCCGCTCGTCCCCGGGGGCGCGGTGCGCCACGTGCAGGTCGATCACGTGCTGCCGGTAGTTCGCCCCGGACTGGAACACCTGGCGCGGCTCGACCGGCGCGTGCACCCGGAACTCCGCGAGCGGCCTGCGGACCGCGTCGCCGTCCCCGGCCAGCGCCCGCAGCCGCTCCAGCGCCGTGTCCCAGCGCTCCAGCAGGTCCCGGACGGTCAGCCGCTCGTCGCCGAAGGCGGCGCGCAGGTCCAGCACCTGCCCGTCCGGGGTGACGAGGGCGGGGAAGGCCGGGCCGTCCGGCGCCGACAGCGTGCCGAGCGCGAAGGGGCCGGTGAACAGCGCGGACGAGGGTTCAGGTTTCACGGGCATGTCCTCCTGATTGCGGTGGGACTAATCTGGACCCGCCCGCCACGATCAGGGAAATAGATTGTGTGGATAGCAGTCATCCACCTGATGGATTACCGCTGGTCGGAGCCTCACAGCAAGGGGAAGCCCGGTGAACCTGGCCCGTCTCGACCTCAACCTCGTCGTCGCCCTGCGCGCCCTGCTGGAGGAACGCAACGTCACCCGCGCCGGACAGCGCGTCGGGCTCAGCCAGCCCGCGATGAGCGCAGCCCTGGCCCGGCTGCGCCGCCACTTCGACGACGACCTGCTCGCACGCGTCGGCGGCCACTACGAACTCACCGCCCTCGGGCAGGTCCTGCTCGACCGCACCTCCACCGCCTACGACGTCCTGGAACGCCTCTTCGCCAGCCAGGCCGACTTCGACCCGGCCGGGGAGACCCGCGAGTTCAAGCTGATCGCCTCCGACTACGCCGTCGCCGTCTTCGGCACCGAACTCGCCCGTGTCGTCCACGAGGAGGGCCCCGGCATCCGGCTCCGCTTCACCCAGACCCCGCCCGGCGTCACCGACGACACCGCGACCACGCTCAGCGCCTGCGACGGCCTGCTCATGCCGCACGGCGTGATCAGCGACTTCCCCGCCACCGACCTCTACGAGGACCGCTGGGTCTTCCTCGTCGCCGACGACCACCCCGGCGTCGGCGAACGGCTCACCCGCGACGACCTCTCCCGTCTGCCCTGGGTCACCTACCAGCGCACCTACGACGCCCCGGCGGTACGCCAGCTCGGCATGCTCGGCGTGGAACCGCGGGCCGAAGTCTCCGTCGACAGCTTCCAACTGCTGCCCCTGCTGGTGGCCGGCACCCGCCGCGTCGCCCTGGTGCAGGCCCGCCTCGCCCGGCTGCTGGCGCCGCTCGCGCCGGTGCGGACCGTGGAGCCGCCGTACGAGGCGGTGCCGCTGCGCGAGGCGCTGTGGTGGCACCCGGTGCACACCCACGACGCGGCCCACATCTGGCTGCGGGAGACGGCGGCACGGGTCGGCCGGCGGCTGGCCGGCGGTTGATCCACCGGGCGTGTCCCAGGTGTTCCGGGACGGTCATGTGAGCGGTAACATCGCCGCTCGCCGCCCTGTCCCGCGGCCGCCCCCGGCAGAAGGACCGTACGGATGACGAACCGGCGCACCTGGCCCCTCGACACACCCGGCATCGCCTACGGAGGCGACTACAACCCCGAACAGTGGCCCCTGGACGTCCAGGTGGAGGACATCGAGCTGATGCGCGAGGCGGGCGTCAGCCTGCTCAGCGTCGCCATCTTCTCCTGGGCCCGGCTCGAACCCCGCGAGGGCGTCCACGACTTCGGCTGGCTCGACGCGGTGCTGGACCGGCTGCACGCGGCCGGCATCCGCGTCGCCCTCGCCACCGCCACGGCCTCGCCGCCGCCCTGGCTGACCCGGAAGCACCCCGAGATCCTGCCCCGCACCGCCGACGGCACGGTGCTGCACCAGGGCGCCCGGCAGTCGTACGCCATCGCCTCACCCGTCTTCCGCCGCTACGCCCTGCGGATGACCCGCACCCTGGCCGAGCGGTACGCCGGCCATCCGGCGCTCGCGCTGTGGCACGTGGACAACGAACTGGGCTGCCATGTGCCGCACGACTTCTCCGACGCCTCCGCCGCCGCGTTCCGCACCTGGCTGCGCGAGCGCTACGGCACCGTCGACGCCCTCAACGCGGCCTGGGGCACGGCCTTCTGGTCCCAGCGCTACGACAGCTTCGACGAGGTCCTGCCGCCGCTGGCCGCGCCCACGTTCGTCAACCCCACCCAGCGGCTCGACTTCGCCCGGTTCTCCTCCGACGAGCACCTGGCCCACTACCGGGCCCTGCGCGACGTGCTGCGCGAGGTCACCCCGGACGTGCCCGCCACCACCAACTTCATGATGAACACCCGCAACAAGTGGATCGACTACTTCTCCTGGTCGGCCGAGACGGACGTGATCGCCAACGACCACTACCTGATCGCCGCCGACCCCGAGGCCCACGTCGAACTCGCCCTCTCCGCCGACCTCAGCCGCGGCGTCGCGGGCGGCGCCCCCTGGATGCTCATGGAGCACTCCACCTCCGCGGTCAACTGGCAGCCCCGCAACCGGCCGAAGCACCCCGGCGAGATGCTCCGCAACTCCCTCGCCCATGTCGCGCGCGGCGCCGACGCGGTGATGTTCTTCCAGTGGCGGCAGTCCCTCGCCGGCGCGGAGAAGTACCACTCGGCCATGGTCCCGCACGCCGGCCGGGACACCGACGTGTTCCGCTCCACCGTCGCGCTCGGCCGGTCCCTCCGGGCACTGGCGGAGGTGCGGGGCAGCCGGGTCCGCGCCGACGTGGCGCTGGTCCTCGACTATCCCTCCTGGTGGGCCGCCGAACAGGACGCCCACCCCACCGAGGCCCTCGACTACCAGGCCGAACTGCTGCGCTGGTACCGGGCCCTGTGGAAGCTGGGCGTCACCGCCGACGTCGTCCCCGCCGACGCGGACCTCGGCGCCTACCGCGCGGTGCTCGCCCCGACCCTCTACAGCGTCACGGACGCCGTGGCCGCCCGGATCGCCGGCGCGGCCACCGCCGGGACCTCGGTCCTGCTGACCTTCTTCAGCGGCATCGTCGACGAGCACGACCACGTACGTCCCGGCGGGTACCCGGGCGCGTTCCGGGAACTCCTCGGGGTGCGCAGCGAGGAGTTCTGGCCGTTCCTGGAGGGCGAGGCGTATCCGCTCGACGACGGTTCCACGGCCGACCTGTGGGGCGAGAAGACCCGCCTGGAGGGCGCCGAGGCGGTCCGGGTCTGGGCCGGCGGGCCGCTGGCCGGGCGCCCCGCCGTGACCCGCCGCACGGTGGGCCGCGGCGCCGCCTGGTACGTCGCCGCCCGGCCCGACGAGCGGGGCGTGGACCGGTTGGTGCGGGCGCTGCTGGACGAGGCGGGTGTCACCCCCGAGGTGCCCGGCCTGCCCGCCGGGGTCGAGGCGGTCCGCCGCCACCGGGCGGACGGCACCCGCTACCTCTTCCTCCTGAACCACACCGGCGAGGACGTCGAGGTCCCGGCCCACGGGCGGGAACTCCTCCACGACCGGGCGGTGACCGGCGCGGTCGGCCTGCCGGCCCACGGGTCCGCCGTCGTACGGGAGGAACGGCCGGCGTGACCGCCGGTGCGCGGCCGGAGCGGCGGCCGGGCGGGTGGCGTCGCGGGACCCCGGTGACGGCTGGTCCGGCGGGTCCCGGAGCCCCCGGACGACGGCCGGTCCGGGGCGGCCGAGGACCCTGGATGACCGCCGGTCCGGTGGCATCCCGAGGGGTACGGCGTGCCGGGGCGGCCGGGCGGCATATCCGATATATCACTGTCGGGTGTTCTGCCCCCGAGCCGTCCCCGCCGTCCCCGCCCCTTCGGGCGGGCCCGGATGACCGCGCTCGTCCTGTGCCACTTCGCGCTCGCGCTGTGCGCCGCGCCGCTGGTGCGCTGGTGCGGCTCCCGCGCCTTCCTGGTGCTCGCCCTGCCGCCGCTGGCCGCCGCGGTCTGGGCGGCCGGGCGGTGGAGCACGGTGGCCGCCGGCGGCGCCGACACGACCGTGTGGACCTGGCTGCCCGACTACCGCGTGGACTGGGCGCTGCGCCTGGACGCCCTCGCCGAACTGATGGTGCTGCTCGCCGCCGGTGTCGGCACCCTCGTCCTCGTCTACTGCGTCTCCTACTTCGACGCCCGCTCGCCCCAGCTCGGCCGGTTCGCGGGCAGCCTGCTCGCCTTCGCCGGGGCGATGCTCGGACTGGTCCTCGCCGACGACCTGATCCTGCTGTACATCTTCTGGGAACTGACCACCGTCTTCTCCTACCTGCTGATCGGCCAGACCAGCGACCGCAAACGCAACCGGCGCAGCGCCCTCCAGGCCCTCACCGTCACCACCCTCGGCGGCCTCACCATGCTGGTCGGGTTCCTGCTCCTCGGCCACGAGGCGGGCACCTTCCGGATCTCGGCGATCCTCGCCGACCCCCCGCCCCCCTCCGGCGCGCTCTCCGCGGCCGTCGTGCTGATCCTCGTCGGCGCCCTGTCCAAGTCCGCGATCTGGCCGTTCAGCCTGTGGCTGCCCAACGCGATGGCCGCGCCCACCCCGGTCAGCGCCTATCTGCACGCCGCCGCGATGGTGAAGGCCGGCGTCTACCTCATCGCCCGGCTCGCCCCGGCCTTCGCGGAGGTCACGCCCTGGCGGCCGCTGCTGCTGGTCCTCGGCTCCGCGACGATGCTGCTCGGCGGCTGGCGGGCGCTGCGCCTGCACGACCTCAAGCTGGTCCTCGCCCACGGCACCGTCAGCCAGCTCGGCTTCCTCACCGTCCTCACCGGCGCGGGCCGGCACGACACCGGCCTCGCCGCCGTCGCGATGATCCTCGGCCACGCCCTGTTCAAGGCGCCGCTGTTCCTCGTCACCGGCATCGTCGACCACGCCACCGGCACCCGTGACCTGCGGCGCCTGTCCGGGCTCGGGCGGCGGCTGCCCGCGGTGTGCGCGGTCGCCGTCGTGGCCGGGCTCTCCATGGCCGCCGTACCGCCGCTGCTCGGGTTCACCGCGAAGGAGGCCGCGTTCCAGGCGCTGCTCGACGGGGACACCGCCGACCGGTGGGCGCTCGCCGCGACCGTCGCCGGCTCGGCGCTGACCACCGCGTACACCCTGCGCTACCTGTGGGGCGCCTTCGCCCGCAAGCCCGGCGTGCCCGGCACCCGCGCCCACCCCGTCCGCCCCGCCTTCCTCGCCCCGCCCGCCGTCCTCGCCCTCGCCTGCCTGGTCCTCGGACCCGGCACGGGGTGGCTGCGAGGACTGTTCGGCACGTACGCCGCCCAGTTCCCCGCGCCCGCGCACCCGTACCACCTCGCGCTCTGGCACGGCGCCGGCCCCGCGTTCTGGCTGTCCTGCGCCGCCTGGGCGGGCGGCGTCCTGCTCTTCCTCGCCGCCGCTCCCGTACTGCGCCTCGGCGAGCGGCTCGCGTGGCGCTCCGCCGACCGGTACTTCGGCCGGCTGCTGCTCGGCCTGGAACGCACCGCCCTGCAATGCACCGGCTTCGTGCAGCGCGGCTCCCTGTCGGTGTACCTGGTGACCACCCTCAGCGTGGTGCTGGCCGGGCAGATCGCCGTCCTCGCCGTCGACGCGCCCTGGGGCGGGGTCCCCGCCCCGCGCGTCTGGGACACCCCGGCCCAGGCCGGGATCGGGCTGATGACGTGCGCCGTCGCCCTGCTCTGCCTGGGGGTGCGGCGCCGGATGAAGGCGGTCGTCCTCGCCGGACTGACCGGGTACGGCACCGCCCTGCTGTTCGTCCTCCAGGGCGCCCCCGACCTCGCCCTCACCCAGTTCTGCGTCGAGACCGTCTCGATGATCGTCTTCGTGCTGGTGCTGCGCCGGATGCCCGTGCTCTTCGAGGAGAACTTCGTCCCGCTGCGGCGCCTGCTGCGGATGCCGGTGGCGCTGGCCGGCGGCGGCGCCGCCGCCCTCGTCGTCTGGATCATGGCAGGGCACCGGCGGGGCGACGGTTCCGCCGGGGCCGCCATGGTGCAGGAGGTCGCCCACCACGGCCTGAAGGACGTCGTCGCCACCATCCTGGTCGACCTGCGGGCCTGGGACACCATGGGGGAGTCCGCCGTCCTGGCGGTCGCCGCGGTCGGCGTGACCAGCCTGATCTACCTGCACCGCCGCACCGACGCCGCCGGCCCGCCGGTCCTGCCGCTGCCCGGCGACCACCCCGAGGCCGCCCTGCGCACCGACGGCAGCGTGGCCTCGGGCGCCCTCGCGGGCCTGCCCAGCGGTGACGAGGGCGCACCGGAGCGGACCTGGCTCGCGGCCGGCTCCACCCTCGCGCCCGAGCGCCGCTCCATCGTCCTCGAAGTGGTGGCCCGCCTCATCTACCACCCGATCCTCGTCCTCTCCGTCTACCTGCTGATGTGCGCGGAGAACCTGCCGGGCGGCGGCTTCGTCGCCGGTCTGGTCGCCGGGGTCGCCTTCATCACCCGCTACCTCGCCGGCGGCCGGCACGAACTCGCCGACGCCGCGCCGTTCGCCCCCGGCCTCTTCACCGGCCTCGGCCTGTTCCTGTCCACCGGCGTGGCCCTCGGCGGCCTCGCCGAGGGCACCGTGCTGCACGGCTGGACCTGGCACGGCCGCCTCCCGGTGTGGGGCGACGCCCACCTGTCCACGGCCGTCCTCTTCGACTGCGGCGTCTACCTGCTCGTCCTCGGCGTGGTCCTCGACATCGTGCGCGCCCTGGGCGCCCGCATCGACCGGCACATCGAACGGGCGGCGGCCCTGCGGGCGCAGGGGCGGGGGGCGGAGCCGGCATGACCGTCAGCCTGTCCCTGCTGGTGACCGCGGCGGTGCTCAGCGCCGCCGGGGGTGTGCTGCTGCTGACCCGGTCCCTGACCCGCATCCTGCTCGGCGCGGTCGTCCTCGGCAACGGCGTCAACCTGCTGGTCCTCGCCTCCACCGGCAGCGCGGGGGACGCCCCGCTGCTCTACCCGAACGTCATCCGCAACCGCGTCACCGACCCGCTGCCCCAGGCCATCGCGCTCACCGCGATCGTCATCACCCTCGCCACCACCGCGTTCCTGCTCTCCATGGCCTACCGCAGCCACCAGGTCACCGGCTCCGACGAGATCAGCGACGACACCGAGGACCGGCTGGTCGCGTTGCGCGCCGAGTTCCTCGACCGGCGCGGGGAACTGCGGGCCGGCTACCGCCGGGCCAGGGCCGAGCGCGGCACCACCCGCGAGCAGCGCGAACGCTACCGGGCCGCCCGCAGGCGGCTGCGCGACCGGATGCGGGAGGAGCGCGCCTACCAGGCCCGCGCCACCGACGTCTCCGGGAACCTCTGGAACGACATCCTCGGCGCCGACCCGGAGGACTACCGCGCCGGCCGGGAACAGGGCTCCACCGACGCCGCCGGCCGCCCCGGCCCCGCCCCCGCCCGGGACGCCGGCCCCTGCAACGACCCCGACGAGTCCGGCCACGAACCCGCCGAGGACGCCCGGGAACCGGGGGACACCCCGCCGGGACCCGACCAGCCCGACGACCCCGAGGGCGCCGGCCAGGAAGGATCACCGTGAACGCGCTCGTCCCCCTCCCCGTCCTGCTGCCCCTCTTCGTCACCGGCCTGAAACTCGCCATCGGACCGCGGCTGCGGCGCTTCCAGCGCCTGATCAGCCTCGCCGTGCTCGGCGCGGTCTTCGTGCTCTCCGTGATCCTGATGATCGCCGCCGACCGCGACGGCCCCCTCCACGTCGACCTCGGCGACTTCCCGCCGCCGCTCGGCATCACCCTCGTCGCCGACCGCCTCGCCGGCCTGATGCTCACCGTCTCCAGCGCGGTCACCCTGCTCGTCTTCCTGTACTCGCTGGGCCAGGGCATGGCCGACCGCGACGAGCAGACCCCGTTCGGCGTCTTCCACCCCGCCTACCTGATCCTGGTCGCCGGGGTCTCCTGCACCTTCCTCGCCGGCGACCTCGTCAACCTCTACGTCGGCTTCGAGATCATGCTCGTCGCCAGCTTCGTGCTGCTCACCATCGGCGGCACCGCCACCCGCATCCGGGCCGGCTCCACGTACGTGATCATCTCCCTCTTCTCCTCGCTGCTGTTCCTCATCGCCATCGCCATGACCTACGCCGTCGCCGGCACCGTCAACT
Source organism: Streptomyces griseoviridis (assembly GCA_014649155.1). GTDB lineage: Bacteria > Actinomycetota > Actinomycetes > Streptomycetales > Streptomycetaceae > Streptomyces > Streptomyces griseoviridis. The sequence goes on from BMSM01000005.1 coordinate 264,808, forward strand.
TCGCGCAGCTCGCCGGAAGCCTCCAGGAGGTCCCGGCCGGCGTGCGGACCCTGCTGGAGGCCATGCTGCTGACGGTCTTCGCCATCAAGGCGGCCGTCTTCCCGCTCGCCGCCTGGCTGCCCGACTCCTACCCGACCGCTCCCGCTCCGGTCACCGCCGTCTTCGCGGGCCTGCTCACCAAGGTCGGCGTCTACTCGATGCTGCGCACCCAGACCCTGCTCTTCCCCGGCCACCGCCTCGGCGACCTGCTGATGCTGGCCGCGCTCGCCTCGATGGCCATCGGCATCCTCGGCGCGGTCGCCCAGACCGACCTCAAACGCGTCCTGTCCTTCACCCTCATCAGCCACATCGGCTACATGGTCTTCGGTATCGGCCTCGCCGGCCGGGACTCGCTGAGCGGTGCCATCGTCTACGTGGCCCACCACATCACCGTGCAGACCACCCTGTTCCTCGTCGCCGGGCTCATCGAGCGGCGGGCCGGCAGCACCGAACTCACCCGCCTCGGCGGCCTCGCCAAGTCGGCACCGCTGCTGGCCGTGCTGTTCTTCGTGCCGGCCATGAACCTCGCGGGCATCCCGCCGCTGTCCGGGTTCATCGGCAAGGTCGGCCTGATGCGGGCGGGCGTCGCGGACGGCGGCGGCTGGGCCTGGCTGCTGGTCGCGGGCTCGGCCGCCACCAGCCTGCTCACCCTGTACGTGATGGCCAAGGTGTGGAACCTGGCGTTCTGGCGGGACGCCCCGCCCGGCCTCGCGGAGGAGGGCGTCGTCCTGGAGTCGGCGGAGGACGAGGAAGGGGCCGACGAGGACGACGACGAGGAGCGGGCCAGGCGCAGACGGCGCAGGAGACGGACCGGCTCCGGCGCCCAGCGGCACGTACCCGCCGGGGCCGTGGTCCCCGCGAGCTTCCTGGGGCAGTCCATCACCACCACCAGGCACCTGCCGTGGCCCATGACCGTCGCCACCTGCGCCGCCGTCGCCCTCGGGCTGCTCTACACCGTGCTCGGCGGCCCGCTGACCACCTTCACCGACCACACCGCCGGCGAGCTCCTCGCCCGCACTCCCTACATCGAGGCGGTGCTCGGCCGGTGAGCAACCTCTTCCGCGACCGCTCCCCGTACAGCTGGTCCCTGCGCGTCGGCACCGGCCGGCGCGTCCTCGACCTGCCGCTCATCGCCTGGCTCACCGTCATCTGGAACCTGCTGTGGGGCACCCTGTCCTGGGGCAACCTCGTCAACGGCGTCCTCGTCGCGGTCGCCGTCTGCCTCGCCTTCCCGCTGCCCGCCGTCGACCTCGGCCTGCGTCTGCGCCCCCTCGGCATCCTCCGGCTCGGCGCCTACCTGCTGTACGACATGTTCTCCTCCAGCGTCCAGGTCACCCGGCAGATCTTCGCCGACGACCCGTACCACGCGGCGGTCGTCGCCGTGCCGCTGCGCAGCCGCAGCGACCTGATGCTCACCGCCACCGCCGTCGCCGTCTCCAACGTGCCCGGCGGTTCCATCATCGAGGTGCGGCGCGCGACCGCCACCGTGTTCCTGCACGTCCTGGACGCCGACGACCCCGGCGCGATCGACAGCGCCCGGCGGTCGGTGCGGCGCACGGAGGAACTCGTCGCCCGCGCCTTCGGCACCGCCGAGGACATCGCCCGCGTCGCCCGCCCCGCCCCGGACCCGGAAGGGGACCCGTCGCCGTGAACACCCTGCACGCCGTCGAGGAGGGCATGCTGATCGCCTCGGTCGTGATGGTCCTGGTGGCGGGCGTCCTGCTGCTGTTCCGCATCTGGCGCGGCCCCTCGATGCTGGACCGCGCCGTCGCCCTGGACGTGGCCGCCGCGCTGATCATCGCCGGCATCGGGGCCAAGGCCGCCCACGACGGCGACGCCTTCTACTTCCCCGTCATGCTCGTGCTGGCCTTCCTGGGGTTCACCGGCTCGGTGGGCATCGCCCGGTTCATCGCCGTGCGCGACCGGCCCACCGTCCGGCCGGACGGCAAGGAGGACCACAGGTGAACGCGGTGGACGCGGTGAACGCCTGGGCGGAGGCCGCCGATCTCGCCGGTGCGTTCCTGCTGCTGCTCGGCTGCTTCCAGAGCCTGCTCGGCGTCATCGGCATGCTCCGCTTCCCCGACGTGCTCTCCCGCAGCCACGCCGCGACCAAGCCGCAGACCCTCGGCCTGCTGCTGGTCCTGGCCGGCGTCGCGCTGCGGCTGCGCGACGGCATCGACCTCGGCACCCTCGCGCTGATCGCCTTCTTCCAGTTCCTCACCGGCCCGGTCGCCTCCCACCTGGTGGCCCGCTCCGCCTACCGCACCGGGCAGACCGGCAGCCGGGGCCTGCTCCGCGACGACCTCGACCCCCAGCTCAGCGACGAGGACGGCCGCTGACGCCCCGGGCGGACGGACGGCGGACCGGACGGCCGGGCGGGCGCCCGCTGAACCCCGTACGGCATCCGCCGGAGTCCACCGGGCGCCCGTACGGCGTCTCAGAGGACGCAGCCCACGTGGGCCAGGGCCTGCTTCAGCAGGACGCCGTGGCCACCGGGCATCTCGCTCTGCACCGCGGGTGACAGCGCCTCCTGCGGGCTGAACCAGACCAGGTCCAGCGCGTCCTGCCGGGGCCGGCAGTCGCCGGTCACCGGCACGACGTAGGCGAGGGAGACCGCGTGCTGGCGCGGGTCGTGGAACGGGGTGACGCCCTGGGTCGGGAAGTACTCGGCGACCGTGAACGGCTGGAGCGCGGCCGGGACCCGCGGCAGCGCCACCGGGCCGAGGTCCTTCTCCAGGTGCCGCAGCAGGGCGTCCCGGACCCGCTCGTGGTGGAGCACCCGGCCCGACACCAGGGTCCGGCTGACCGTCCCGTCGGGTCCGATGCGCAGCAGGAGGCCGACGCTGGTGACTTCGCCGCTGTCGTCCACCCGCACCGGCACGGCCTCGACGTACAGGATGGGCATGCGGGCGCGCGCCGACTCGAGCTCGTCGGTGGTCAGCCAGCCCGGCGTGGTTTCGGTCATGTCAGCCATCGCTTGATCATACTTTCCGGACCCGTCGCGGGGGAGTCCGTCCGGGTGGCGGGCACCGGCGTGTCCCGGCCGTCAGCCCGCCCGTTCCCGGACCCTCCCGGTCACGTCCCGGACCAGGTTCTTGTCGAGCGAGGCGCGGACCAGCGCGGCGGCGAGCACGGCCGGTTCGGTCCGGCCGGCGGCGGCCAGGAGACGGCCGGGGTCCTCGGGCAGGCCGAGCCGCCCCGCGCCCTGGAGCGCCTTGCGGTCCAGGTAGGGGGCGGCTTCCGGCCACACCCGCTGTACTTCGCGCAGGAAGATGCCGGCACCGGTGGGGCCGACGCCGGGGAACTCCTGGAGCAGCCGGCGCAGCGCGGACACGTCGCCGCCGGCCTCCGCGCGGAGCCGGCGCAGGTCCCCGCCCCAGCGGTCGGTCAGCAGCTCCGCCTCCTCGCCGAGCTGGGTGGCGGTGCGCTCGTCGTAGCGCCGGTAACCGCCCCGGCCCAGCGCGTCCACCCGCTCCTGCCAGGAGGCGCCCGCCATCCGGGCGGGGTCGCGCAGCCCCGCCTCGCGCAGGGCGCGGGCGGTGGCCACGGCGACCGAGCCCCGGATGCGGGCGCTGAGCAGATGGGCCAGCACCAGCGACTGGTACAGCGGCTGCGGGGTGTCCGCGAGCCGGATGCCCGCCTCCTCGGCGTACGTCCGGCCGTGCGCGGCGACGAGTTCCCGCAGGACGTCCCGTGCGTCGCGCGGGTCGCGGTCCACGGCTACGGCTTGAGCGGGTCGTGGCCGAGGGTCATGAGACGGTGCCGGCGGCGGGTGTCCTCGGCCACCGGTTCGTTCTCCGCGTCCGTCTCCTCGGTGACCGTCTCCACCACGTCCCGCATCACGCCCAGATCGGCCTCGGTGAGGTCGGTACGGCGTTTCTGCAGGATGGCGAGGACATGCTGCCCGGCGGACGGACCCGCCCGGTCCGGCAGCGGCTCGGCCGTCTCGCCGGCGTCACTGACCCGCAGCCAGGCGGCCAGTTCGGCGGAGGTCATGTTCACCACGCGGTGGAAGTCCTCCCACAGCGTGTCGAGTTCGAGGGCGTCGGCCATGAGGTGCCCCTTCGGGTGGTGCGTACGTGCGGTACCGGCCGGGGGGCCGGTCAGTCCCCCTTCGGCCAGTTCTCCGCGTCGAACATCCAACGCTGCTTCTCCAGCTCGGCGGTGATGGAGATCAGCAGGTCCTGGGTGACCGGGTCGGGCTCGTCGGTGACCTTGATCCGCTCGCGCAGGCGGGCGATGGCGGCCCCCAGCGTCTCGGTCATCAGGGCGACGGCGTCCTCGTCCCGCACCCAGCCGTCCTTCGGGGAGGGCAGCGTGAACGCGGTGGCGATGGTCTCCGGGCGCCCGTCGGCCGGGATTCCCAGGGCCGACGAACGCTCGGCGACGGTGTCCGCGAACTCCCGGGCCGAGGCGACGACCTCGTCGAGCTGGAGGTGGATCGAGCGGAACCGCGGCCCCACGATGTTCCAGTGCACCTGCTTGGCGATCAGGGAGAGTCCGAGAAGATCCACGAGCGTGCTCTGCAACGCCTCCCCGGTGACCTGACGGGCCGACTCGGGAATCGTGCTCTTCACGACAGTCATACGGTGCTGCTCCTTGCGGCGTCGACGATGGTGGCGGAGCGGCGCCGCGCCCCGGCCGCGTGCCGCGGGTCCGGGGGCCGTCCGCCGGCCGGCGTGGCTGCCGGACGGGGGACGGACACCGGGCGCCGGGCACGACCGGGCCCGCGGGGTCCTGCGGGTCGATGCCCTCCCCTGCGGGGCCGTACGGCGCGACCGCTCCATGACCCACCGGGTGCCCCGGCGGCACCTGCGCAAACCCGGCCGGGGGCGCCCCGCGGCGGGCCGGCCCGCCCGCCCGGCCCGCGCCGTTTCAGCCGGCCGGCACGCCGTCCAGGAAGCCCGTGAGGTCGGCGAACACCTCGTCGCGGTGGGTCTCCAGGAACACCTCGTGCCGGGCGCCCGGATAGATCCGCGCCGTCAGTTCCCCGCCCGCCAGCCGCTCGACGCCGGGCCGGCTGCCCGCGAGCGGCACCAGACGGTCGTCGCCGCCGTGCAGCCACAGCACCGGGAACCGGCCGGCCGGACCGCCGTCGGCCACGGTCTCCAGCGTCCGCACGAACGCCTCCACCGTCGGCCGCTTCATCGGCCCGTGCCACACCAGTGGGTCCGCCGCGTACGAGGCACCCACCGCCGGGTCCCGGGAGAGCGCGGCCGGGCTGACCGGGGTGTCGGGGATCTCCTCCAGGGCGAGCAGCCGGCGCGGCAGCTCCCAGTCGCCGATCACCGGTCCGGACAGCACCAGGGCCGCGAGGTCCGCCGGGTGGCGCTGCGCGTACCGGGCGGCGATCAGTCCGCCCATGGAGTGCCCGGCCAGGACGACGGGCAGGCCCGGGTGGGCGGCGCGGGCCAGGTCCGCGGCGGCCCGCAGATCGGTGACGACGTCCTCGAAGTCCTCGATCAGCACCCGCTCGCCGGCCGAGCGGCCGTGCCCGAGGTGATCGGGCCCGTACACCGCCGCGCCGTGCCGCGTCAGGACGCCGGCGACCTCCTCGTAGCGGCCGATGTGCTCGCCGTAGCCGTGCGCCAGCAGCGCCACGTACCGCGGCCGGGCGGCGGGCCACTCGCGGACGGCGATCCGCCCCCGGGTGCCGGACAGGGTGTGCTCACGGGCCTCGGGCATCGGTCCTCCAACTGGGCCGGTGAAGGGTCTCGGGGGATCTTCCCAGGGAGCCGCCGGGCGGTCTATAGTCCGAAACTAGCAGTGCTAATTAATGGTCGCCGTGGACCGGACCGCCCGCCTGGGCGGGCCGCCGGCGGCCGAGCGTCGACGGTCAGGAGTCCCCGTGCGTCCCGTCCACTTCGCGGCCGCCCGCCGCACCCCGATCGGCAAGCTGCGCGGCGCCCTGTCCACGGTGCGCCCCGACGACCTCGCCGCGATGGTGATCCGCGGCCTGATGGCCGACGTGCCCGCGCTCGACCCCGCCCGCGTCGACGACGTCCACTGGGGCGCCGCCAACCAGGCCGGCGAGGACAACCGCAACGTCGCCCGCATGGCCGCCCTCCTCGCCGGCCTGCCCGACTCCGTCCCCGGCGCCACCGTCAACCGCCTGTGCGCCTCCGGCATGGAGGCCGTCACCACCGCCGCCCGCGCCATCGCCGCCGGCGAGGCCGACATCGTGCTGGCGGGCGGCTCGGAGTCGATGAGCCGCGCCCCGTTCGTGCTGCCCCGCCCCGACGAGGCGCTCCCGCACCGCATGGAGACCGCCGACACCCGGCTGGGCTGGCGCCTGGTCAACCCCGCGATGGAGGAGCTGCACGGGGTGCTCGCCATGGGTGAGACGGCGGAGGAGGTCGCCGCCCGCCACGGCATCACCCGCGAGCGGCAGGACGCGTTCGCCCTGCGCAGTCACCGGCTGGCCGCCGAGGCCCGGAAGAACGGCCGCTTCGACGCCGAACTGCTCCCCGTCACCCGCCCCGACGGCGTGACCGTCACCACCGACGAGTGCGTCCGCGAGGACACCACCGCCGAGAAGCTGGCCCGCCTGAAGCCGGTGTTCCGGGCCGGCGGCACGGTCACCGCGGGCAACGCCTCCCCGATGAACGACGGCGCCGCCGGCCTCCTCCTGGTCAGCGAGGACGCCCTGCGCGACCTCGGCCTGGAGTCCCTCGGCCGGTACGTCGCCGGCGGCTCCGCCGGGGTCCACCCCGACGTCATGGGCCTCGGCCCCGTCCCCGCGACCCGCAAGGTCCTCGCCCGGGCCGGCTGGAGCGTCGCCGACATCGAGGAGGCCGAGTTCAACGAGGCGTTCGCCGCCCAGGCCCTCGCCTGCGTCGACCAGCTCGGCATCGACCCCGCCCGCGTCAACCCCGACGGCGGCGCCATCGCCCTGGGCCACCCCCTCGGCTGCTCCGGCGCCCGCGTCCTCACCACCCTGCTCCACCGCATGCGGCGTACGGGGGCGGCCCGGGGGCTGGCCACCATGTGCGTCGGCGTCGGCCAGGGCAGCGCGGTGCTCGTCGAACGGCCCTGAACCCCCGCCGTACGACCCCTTCCCGACCCTGCAGAGCCGCAAGGAAACGGAGCAACACTCCATGGCAACCCTCTCCGTCGCCGCGATCCTCGCCGAGAACGCCCGGCGCCGCCCGCACAAGGAGGCCCTCGTCGAAGGCGACCTGCGGCTCACCTTCGCCCAGGTGTGGCAGCGGGCCCTCGCCCGCGCCGGCGCGCTCCGGGACCTCGGCGTCCGCCCCGGGGACCGGGTGGCGCTGATGGCACCGAACACCGCCGAGTTCCCGCAGGCGTACTACGCCGTCGCCGCGGCCGGCGCGGTCGTCGTACCGGTCCATCTGCTGCTGTCGCCGGAAGAGGTCGAGCACGTCCTCACCGACAGCGGCGTCACCCTGCTGCTGTGCCACCCGGCGCAGGCGGAGACCGGCACCGCGGCGGCCCGCGCGGCCGGCGTCCGCGTCGTCACCCTGGGCGAGGAGTTCGCCAAGCTGGCCGCCGACGCCGAGCCGCTGCCCGCGTACGTCACCCGCGACGCCGACGACCCGGCCGTCGTCTTCTACACCAGCGGCACCACCGGCGTCCCCAAGGGGGCCGTGCTCAGCCACTTCAACCTGGTGATGAACGCCACCGTCAACGCCTTCGACGCCAACGACATCCGGCCCGACGACATCGCGCTCGGCGCGCTGCCCCTCTTCCACGCCTTCGGCCAGACCGTCTCCATGAACTCCGTCTGGCGGGCCGGCGCCACCCTCGTCCTGCTGCCCCGCTTCGACGCGGGCCGCGCCATCGAGCTGATGGTGGCGGAGCGGGTCAACACCTTCCACGGCGTGCCGACCATGTTCGTCGCCCTCGCCGCGGCCGCCGCCGGCGCCGGGGGACTGCCCGAGCTGCGGGTGTGCGTCTCCGGCGGCGCCTCGCTGCCGGTCGCCGTGCTGGAGCGGTTCGAGGCGGCCTTCGGCGCCAGGATCTACGAGGGGTACGGCCTGTCGGAGACCTCCCCGGCGGCGGCCGTCAACCAGCCGGTGTTCGGCGCCCGGCCCGGCACCATCGGCCACCCCCTGTGGGGCGTCGACGTGGAGATCGCCCGCGCCGACGTCGAGGACCGGATCGAACTGCTGCCGGCCGGCGGACTCGGCGAGGTCGTCATCCGCGGCCACAACGTCTTCTCCGGCTACCTCGGCCGCCCCGAGGCCACTGCGGAGGCGCTGGTCGACGGCTGGTTCCGCACCGGTGACCTCGGCACCAAGGACGACGAGGGCTTCCTGCGCATCGTCGACCGCAAGAAGGACGTCATCATCCGCGGCGGCTACAACGTCTACCCGCGCGAGGTCGAGGAGGTCCTCGCCCGGCACCCCGGCATCGCGCAGGTCGCCGTCATCGGCCTCCCGGACGAGCTGCACGGCGAGGAGGTGTGCGCGGTGGTCGTGCCCGCCGCCGAGGCGGCCCCGGACGCGGCGGCGATCACCGAGTGGTCCAAGGAGCACCTCGGCCGGCACAAGTACCCGCGCCGCGTGGAGTTCACCGACGCCCTGCCGCTCGGCCCGAGCATGAAGGTGCTCAAGCGGGAACTGCGCGCCCGGTACACCGCCGCCGGGTAGGGACCGTCCGGCGAGACGGTCCCTACGGTGCCGGCCGGGTGCGCATAGCATCAGCCCTCGTAATGGACATGATGACGCACCTCACCGGCTGGGAGTTCGCCGCGCTCGCCTGCGCCGCCCTGCTCGTCGGCTTCTCCAAGACCGCCGTGAGCGGGGCCAACACGGTCAGCCTCGCGATCTTCGCCGCGGTCCTGCCCGCCCGCGCCTCCACCGGCGTCCTGCTGCCCGTGCTGATCGCCGGGGACGTGCTGGCCGTGCTCACCTACCGGCGGCACGCCCACTGGCCCACGCTCTGGCGGCTGTTCCCGGCGGTCGGGGCGGGCGTGGTCGTCGGCACGCTGTTCCTGCTGTGGGCCGACGACGGTGCCGTACGGATCTCCATCGGGGTGATCCTGCTGGTCATGTCCGGGGTGACGGTGTGGCGGCGGCGCACGGCGGAGACCGGGGAGCCGGCGGAGGACACCGGGTCACGTGCGGGCCGGCTCAAGGCCCGCTCGTACGGCGTCCTGGGCGGCTTCACCACCATGGTCGCCAACGCGGGCGGACCGGTGATGTCGATGTACCTGCTCTCGGCGGGCTTCCGGAAACTGGGCTTCCTCGGCACCTCCGCCTTCTTCTTCCTGATCGTCAACGTCTCCAAGCTGCCCTTCAGCGTGGGCCTCGGCCTGGTCGACGGGGACTCGCTGCTCCTCGACGCCGCCCTCGTGCTGTTCGTGGTGCCCGGCGCGCTGCTGGGCAAGTGGGCCGTGCACCGGATCGACCAGAAGCTGTTCGAGCGGCTGGTCATCGCCGCGACGGTCCTCGGCGGCCTGCAACTGCTGCTGCGCTGAGCGGGCAGCGGGCAGCGGGCAGCGGGCGGGTGAGCGGCCGGCGGCTGGTGAGCCGCAGGGGCTCAGGCACCGGCGGTCGCGCCGGCCGGCGGCCGGGTCCGCTGCGGCAGCCCGCTGCTCAGGTCCTCCACCAGCAGCCGCTTGGCGATCGCGTCGACGGCCACCCGCACCTCCGCGTCGCTCGGCCGCCCGATGTCCCGCTCCACCCGCTCCTCCAGCCACGAGGTCCACGCCCGGGTGATCACGGCCGCCTCACGGGAGCCCGCCCCGGTGTGCGACAGCAGCGAACCGTCCCGGGTCAGATACCCCTCCTGCACCATGCGGTCGAAGACCGGCAGCAGCACCTCGGGCGGCATCCGCCGGCGCGCGGCGATCAGGCCGAGGCTGGCGTGCCCGACCAGCCGCGTGAACAGTTCCACCTGCATCACCGCCCACGCGCCCGCCACGTCCAGCCGGGTGTCGCTCTCCGTGACGATCCGCCGCGCGGTGTCCAGCCGCGTACTGCCGATGATCTTCCCCACGGTCGACTCCAGCACCCGCCGGGAGTCGGCGTCGCTCGGTGAGGCGAAACCCTCGCCCATGTCGGTGGACCCGGCTCGCGCGCTGTCCCGCAGCCGCACCTGCTTGAGGAAGAGGGCCACCACGAACCCGAGGGCCGCGACCGGCACCGTCCACAGGAAGACGGTCTGGATGGTGTCCGCGTAGGCACCGATGACCGGTGCCGCCGCACGGGCAGGCAGCTCGTGCACGCCCTCCGGACTGGTCGCCGCCCGCGCGATCGTGGCCGGATCGGCGGCCCCCGTCGCCGCCGCCGCGGCGATCCCGTCCCGCAGGTTGGGGGTGAGGGAGTTGGCGTAGATCGTGCCGAAGACGGCGGTGCCGAAGGAACTGCCGAGCGTACGGAAGAAGGTGACACCGGAGGTGGAGGTGCCCAGGTCGGCGTAGTCGACGGTGTTCTGCACGGCGATGATCAGCACCTGCATGCACAGCCCGATCCCCGCGCCGAGCACGAACATGTACAGCGACTCCAGCGCCGCGCCGGTGTCCGGCCCCATCAGGGACATCAGGTACAGCCCCAGCGCCATCACCAGCGCCCCCACGACCGGGAAGAACCGGTACCGCCCGGTCCGGCTGACCACGGTGCCGCTGAGGATGGAGAAGGCGAGCAGCCCGATCACCATCGGCAGCGTCCGCACCCCCGAGACGGTGGCCGAGTCCCCGTCGACGTACTGGAGGTAGCTCGGCAGATACGTCATCGCGCCCAGCATGGCGAAGCCGACGACGAAACTGAGGATCGAGCAGACCGTGAACACCGGGTTGGCGAACAGCCGCATCGGCAGCATCGGCTCGGCCGCCCGTGTCTCCGCCCGGCAGAACAGCGCGAGCGCGAGGACCCCGCCCGCGAACAGGCCGATGATCACCGGCGAGCCCCAGGCGTACTGGTTCCCGCCCCAGCTCGTCGCGAGGATCAGCGCGCCGGCCCCGATCGCGACCAGCGCGATGCCCGCATAGTCGATCACCGGGCGGACGGCCGACTTCACCACCGGGATGGTCCGGGCGGCGGCGATCACCACGACGACCGCGATGGGGACGTTGACGTAGAACGCCCAGCGCCAGGTCAGATGGTCGGTGAACAGGCCGCCGAGCAGCGGCCCGATCACCGTGGACACCCCGAACACGGCCCCGATCGCGCCCTGGTACTTGCCGCGTTCGCGCAGCGGGATGACATCGGCGATCAGCGCCATCGCGGTCACCATCAGCCCGCCCGCGCCGATGCCCTGCATGGCCCGCCAGACGATCAGCAGCGTCATGTTCGTGGCCAGCCCGCACAGGAACGAGCCCACGATGAACACGATCGCCGACACCTGGAAGACGATCTTCCGCCCGAACAGGTCGCCGAACTTCCCGACCAGCACCGTCGCGACGGTCTCGGCGAGCAGGTACGACGTGACGACCCACGACATGTGCTCGGCGCCGCCGAGATCCGAGACGATCGTCGGCAGCGCGGTGCCGACGATCGTCTGGTCGAGAGCGGCCAGCAGCATGCCCAGGACGATGGTGACGAAGACGACGTTGCGGCGCCGCCGGTCCAGTACCGGCGGCTGGGCGGCGGCGGTCCGTGGCGTTTCCTCGGCGACTGTCACACGGCCACGATCACATCGGTGGCCCGGCCACGCATGCGGTGGCCGTCCGCCCGGGTACGCCTACCGCCCGGACGGGTTGCGGCGCAGCAGATACGTGTCCATGATCCAGCCCTTGCGCTCCCGCGCCTCGGCGCGCAGCCGCTCGATGCGGGGCGCCACCTCGGCGATCGGGCCGGAGGCGAGGATCTCGTCGGGCGTGCCGAGGTAGGCACCCCAGTAGATGTCGACGTCCTCGTCCAGGTACCGCAGGAACGCCTGCCGCGCGTCCAGCATCACCACGACGTCGTCCACCCCGTCCGGGAACCCCTCCTCCGCGAGGCGCCGGCCCGTGGTGATCTGCACCGGCCGCGCGACCCGGTTCAGCCCGGTGCGGTGCCGGGCGGCCAGCGTGGAGACGCTGCTGATGCCGGGCACGACCTCGTAGGAGAACTCCACCGTCCCGCGCCCCAGCACCTCCTCCAGGATGCCCAGCGTGCTGTCGTACAGGGCGGGATCGCCCCACACCAGGAACGCGCCGGTCTCGTCCTCGCCCAGCTCCCCGGCGATCAGCCGCTCGTAGATCCCGGCCCGCGCGACGCGCCAGTCCTCGACGGCGGGGGAGTAGGCCGCACCGCCCGCCGTGCGGTCCCGCTCCGGGTCGCGCGCCTCGACGACGCGGTACGTCCCGTCCGGCACGTGCGCGTCGAGCAGGTCCCGGCGCAGCCGCGTGAGGTCGGCCTTCACCTCGCCCTTGTCCAGGACGAAGAACACGTCGGTGCCGCGCATCGCCCGGACCGCCTGGAGGGTCAGCTGGTCGGGGTCGCCCGCGCCGATACCGATGACATGGATCTTCCGCACGTCCCGAGTCTGCCGTACGCCTCCGGCGGTTCCGGTACCGGCCCCCGCACCGGTCGTCCCTGCCGCCCCTGCGGACCGGGCCGGCGGGTCGGGCCGGGGCGCGGGGCCGCCGGGGTCAGCCGCGCAGCCTGGGGGCGCGTGCCGCCGCGTCCACGGCCGTGCCGCCGCGCTCCACGTCTCCGGCCAGCTCCCGCGCCCACCCGGCGACCGAGCCGAGGTCGATGCCGTACGGCCGCCGCTCGGCCGCCCCGGCGGCCCACGCCTCGACGGCCCCGGCGCCGCGCCGCAGCAGCCGGGGACCGCCCGCGACGTTCCCCCGGGCACAGTGGGTCAGCCCCACGGCGAGCTGGGCCAGCCCCCGCCACAGCTCCCGCTCCTCGGACGGCCCCGACTTCCAGGCGTCCTCGAACACCTCGTGCGCGTGGAACGGCTTCCCCTCGTCCAGCAGCCGCTGCGCCTCGGCGACCGTCTCACCGGGCGCCCGCACGACGCCCTCGGGCTGCCGGGGCACCCCGTCCGCGCCGTACGGCAGCGGCCTGCCGAGCCCGTCCCGCGGCCGGGCGTTGCGCGCCCGCCCCTCACTGTCCCGGTCCCGTGTGCTCTCCATGAGCCGATTGTCCCGCGCGGAGCCGTTTCGGACCCACCCCGCTGTGTGCGGTAAGGTACTGACCGCGTGATCGCACGGCACCCACCGCGTGCGCGAGCGCATCGGGACGTGGCGCAGCTTGGTAGCGCACTTGACTGGGGGTCAAGGGGTCGCAGGTTCAAATCCTGTCGTCCCGACTGGAGACAGTCGCGGGTGAGGGCCGGTTTCGGAGTGATCCGAAACCGGCCTTTGATCATTCTCGGGGACCAGTCGGGGAGCCGAGGCGCACATGGGGACGCTGCTGCCTTGTCCGGCCGAGCGGCGGCGGCTGACGCGCGGGACGGTGCATCGATCCCAGACGGAAGGAAGCCGCGAAATCGGCGACCGGAGGCAGATCAGCGGTGCGCTCGTCCGGATCTCGGCCGGGTCCAGGACCAACGTGTGGGATGTCAACGCAGGCGGAGACATCTACCGCTACGCCGACAACGGCGCCAGTCCTGGAGCAGGTCCCCTGGGGCCTGACGGACATCGGGGCGGCTGCGGACGGGACCGTGTGGGGTGTGAACGCGGCCGGCAGCATCTACCGCCACACCGGCGATCTGCCCGGCTGACCCGCTTCCGCTCGGCACCTCACCGCCGCACGTCAGGCCGGTCACGCCCCAGGGCATACCGGCCTCGGCGCGGGCGGGAACCGGCGGGCGGCCTGCCGACCGGACGATCCCCGCCCGCAGAGCGCTCACCCGCCGCCGTCGGGACGGCCCCGCGCGAACGGCGCCTGCCGCGGGGGCACGGCCGTTCCTGCTCACGCTGCACGCGCTGGCCCCGCTGTGGACCGCCGCACACCCCGAGGAGGTGCCGGCGCCGTCCCGGACGGGTCAGTTCCGGCCGAGGGCCTTCGCGAGCTGGTCCTTGTTCATCGTGGACCTGCCCTCGACCCCCTTCTTCTTCGCCTCCTGGTACAGCTGCTCCCGCGTCGGGCCCCCGCCGGAGCCGCCGCCGCGGGAGGAACGGGACTTCTCGCCGCCGCGCTGCGACGGTGACTTGCCCTTCAGGGAGCTGCGGCTCGCGGAACCGGCCTCGCCGGACCGCGCCCGCTCCTTGTTCACGGTCCGGGCGGCGATCTCCTTCGCCCGGCCCTGGGACGCCCCGCGCTGCTCGGCGCTGTCCTTGATGTGCTCGTACTGGCGTTCCCGCTTGGGGCTGGATCCCGCCGGCATGATCGCCTCCTCCTGATACCGGTCGTGCGTTACGTTCCGACCCGCTGGACACCGGGCGGTTCGCCCGGCACGGTGACCGGACGGCCGCGTCGGGCGCCGGTCCCGACGGTCGGGTGCCCGGACGGCGGCCGGTCACCCGTGGACGGCTACTTCTCGTAGGTCGCGAGGGCCAGCCCCAGGCCGAAGAAGGTGGGCGCCCACTCGCCGACGAAGATGCCCCAGCGGTCGGCTCGTTCCTCGCCCTTCTTCTCCACGCCGCGCGAAGCGCACCAGGAGAGGACCGACAGACCGATGGAGGCGAAGCCGGCGGCGTAGGCGTGCTCCGCGCGGAGACCGGATTCGTGCAGCTTCTTGACGATCATCAGTGGCTCGCTTCCTGTGGAGGGGAAAGGTGTTCGTCCCCATTGCAGGTCATGGCGGGGCCGTTGGCGACCAGGGACGTCCAGGCGGCGGAACCGGCCGGTCCGCGACGCCGCCCCGCGCATCCCGAGACGCCCCGGGCCGCACGAGGCGGGCGAGCGGCGCCCGGGGAAACTCACGACCAGGTCGCGGAAGGAACGGCGCACCCGCCCCGCACCGGCGCCGGGTTCGCCGCGACGGCCGGTCAGCCGCCCAGATGCCGCCGCAGCCAGTCCGCGGCCGTCCGGCGGAACAGCCGCCGGTTGTCCGCGCGCTGGAACTCGTGCCCCTCGTCGCGGAGCGTGAGCAGTTCGGCGGCGTGGCCGCGGGCGCGCGCCGCCCTGACGAACTGCTCCGACTCCCGCGGCGGGACGTTGGTGTCGTGTTCCCCGTGCACCGCCAGCACCGGCACGCGCAGCGCGTCGATGCTGTTCAGGGGCGACAGGGCGCGCAGCAGCTCGCGGTCCCGCTCGGGATGGCCGTACTTGTGCGCCGCCGACTGCGCGATCCACGGTTCCGTCCCCTCGAAGAAGGTCGCGAAGTCGGACATCCCGCAGACCGCCACACCGGTACGGAAGAGGCCGGGATGCCGGACGAGGGCCGCGAACGTCAGGTAACCGCCGTACGAGCGTCCCATGACGGCCAGCCGGGTCGGGTCGGCCGGACCGGCCAGTACGGCGTGGGCGGCGCAGTCGGCGACGTCGTCCAGGGCCGCGAACCGGCCCGCGCCCAGATCGGCGTCGACGAACGACCGTCCGTGGCCGGACGAACCGCGCACGTCGGGTGCGAAGACATCGATGCCCCGGCCCAGGATCTCGTGGTACAGCGGATCGAAGACGGGGCGTTCCTGCTCCTCCGGACCGCCGTGCAGGTGGATCACGCACGGGGCCGGCTGCGCGGGGCCGCGGCCCGGCGCACGGTAGTACCAGCCGCTCAGGGGCAGACCGTCCCGGGCCGTGAGGCTCAGCGGCACCGGCCGTACGGGCGGCCGGCCCGGGGGGACGGCGTCCTCGTCCCTCGACGACCACGGGGTCCGCAGCAGGGTCCCGTCCTCGGCGAGCCACCACACGCCGGGCCGGCGCCGCGAGCCCGACAGAGCCAGCCCCAGTGCCCCCGGACCCGCCGGAGTGATCCGGGTGACCACCTCGTGCGGCAGGGACACGGCACGCGCGAGGCCGGGTCCGGCCGCCCCGGCCTCCCCCTCGGCCCCTCGCGCCCCGGACACGCCGACGACCTCGAGTTCGCACGCGCCGCGCACGTTCCAGGCCAGGACGGCGGCGCGGCCGTCGTGGGCGAGCCGCAGCAGTTCGAGGTCACTGTCCTCGCGGGCGGCCACCACGGACCGGTCCAGCGGACGCCCCTCGGGGTCGAGACCGACGGCGACCAGGGCCGCGAACTCGCGCCCCGCGTCGCTGCGCAGCCAGACGGTGTCCGCCCGGCGTGAGAACGCGCCGATCCACGGGTCACCGTCCGCCACCGGCACGATGCCGGTGGTGGCGAGATCGGCGGTGCGGACGACGACCGCCGCGCGCCGTCCGCGCGGACCGCGGCGCAGCAGCGCGAGCCGTCCGTCGGAGCTGAGGTCGCACACGCGGAGCGTCGCCGCGTCCCGCTCGGTGGCGAGGAGCACCGGCGCGGCCGAGCCGTCCGGGTCGATCAGGTAGGCGGACAGGCCGTCCCCGGAACCGGCCACCGAGGGCGTCCGGCCGGCGTCCGGCGCCGCCCCGCCCGGTCCGCCGCCGGACACCGGCCCGGGCTCCTCCCCGGCGACGGCCGGGGCACCGAGCAGTACGGCGTGCCCGTCCCGCCCGGACCAGCCGGCGGCCGGCCCGGCGCCCCCGCCCGTCCCGCCCGTCTCGTCCGGGTGGAGGGCGGTGCCCCGGGGACCGGGGGCGAGCGCCGGCACGGCCACGGTGACCGCGAGGGCCGATCCGTCGTGGGCCCAGCAGCCCAGGTGGGCCGAGGTGCCCGGTTCGGCGCCCGCCAGGACGTGGCGGCCGGTGCCGTCGGGCCGTACGCACAGCACCCGCTGCAGCTCACCGCCGCCGGGGGCCGTGGTGTACGCGATCCAGCGGCCGTCCGGCGACCAGGACACCTCCCGTACGGGGTCCGGCGTCGAGTCCAGCAGCCGCACCTCGGCGCCGTCCACGGGGCCGGTCCAGAGCTGGGGCGAGCCCCCTCGGTCGCAGATGAACGCCAGGTGCGCCCCGGCCGGGTCCGCCGAGGGGTACCAGCACCCGTGCGCGGTGAGCCGTGTCGTGGCGTCCCGGGGTCCGGAGGCGTCGGGCAGCGGCACCCGGGCCGGGGCGGGCAACGGCACGGAGGCCGCGGCCCCCCGCTCACCGCCGGTGTCCCGCCCGCCGGACACCGTGCCGCCGGAGCCCCGCGTCCCGTACGGGGAACCGTCCCGGGTCATACGCCGTGTGTCTGCAGCCATATCTCCAACAGCGCCACTTGCCACAGGGCGTTGGCCCCGCGTTTCGTACGGTGTGCGTCGGGCGCCGCCAGCAACTCGGCGACGTACGACTCCCGGAAGAGTCCGCGCCGCCGCGCCTCCGGAGCGCCGAGGGCCTCGCGGACCCTGGTCAGGACCGGCCCGGCCATGTGGGTGATCGCGGGGACGGGGAAGTACCCCTTGGGCCGGTCGACCACCTCCAGCGGCAGCAGTTTGCGGCCCGCGTCCTTGAGGACGCCCTTGCCGCCGTCGGCCAGTTTGAGTTCCGGCGGGCAGGCGGCGGCCAGCTCCACCAGCTCATGGTCCAGGAAGGGCACCCTGGCCTCCAGACCCCAGTCCATGGTCATGTTGTCGACCCGTTTCACCGGGTCGTCGACGAGCATGACGTGGGTGTCCAGCCGCAGCGCGGCGTCCAGCGCGGTCGGCGCCCCCGGCGCGGCCATGTGCGCGCGGACGAAACGGCCGGAGACGTCGTCCGGCGCGAGGAAGTCCGGGTGCAGCATCCGGGCCAGGTCGGCGTGCGGGCGGTCGAAGTACGTCTCGGCGTACCGGGCGGGTGCCTCGGCGCGGGCGACGGACGCCAGGTCGGGGTACCAGTGGTAGCCGGCGAAGACCTCGTCGGCGCCCTGCCCGCTCTGCACGACCTTCACCTCCTTGGCCACCTGCTCGGAGAGCAGGTGGAAGGCGACCACGTCATGGCTGATCATCGGCTCGCTCATCGCCGCGACCGCCCCGTCGAGGGCCGTCGACACCCGTTCCGAGGGGACCCGGAGCTGGTGGTGGTCGGTGGCGAACTCGCCGGCGACCAGGTCGGAATACGCGAACTCGTCGCCCTGGGCCCCGCCCTCCGACTCGAAGCCCACACTGAACGTCGCCAGATTCCGCTGGCCCTCGTCGGCGAGCAGCGCCACGATCAGACTGGAGTCCAGGCCGCCGGAGAGGAGCACGCCCACGGGCACGTCGGCGACCATCCTGCGCCGCACCGCCGTGCGCAGCGCGTCCAGGACGGCGTCCCGCCACTCGGCGCCGGTCATGTCCGCGTGCTCGGGGCGGCGGGTGTACGACGGCTGCCAGTAGTGCCGGTCGCGGTGACTGCCGTCCGGTTCGATCACGCGCACGGTCGCCGGCGGGAGTTTGCGCACGCCGTTCAGCACGGTGCGGGGCGCGGCCACCGTCGCGTGCCAGCTGAGGTACTGGTGGACGGCCGCCGGGTCCAGCGAGGTGTCGACGCCGCCGCCGGCGAGCAGGGCCGGGAGCGACGAGGCGAACCGCAGCCGCCCGGGGGTCCGCGCCAGGTACAGCGGCTTGATGCCGAGCCGGTCGCGGCCCAGGACCAACCGGCCGGTGCGGTGCTCGACCAGCGCGAAGGCGAACATGCCGAGGAGACGGTCGACGCACTCGACGCCCCACTGCCGGTACGCCGCGAGGACGACCTCGGTGTCGGAGGTCGACGTGAAGCGGTGGCCGAGCCCCCGCAGCTCCTCCCGGAGCTCCTGGTAGTTGTAGACGCACCCGTTGAAGACACCGGTGACCTGCTCGTCGGCGTCCGTCATCGGCTGGGCGCCCTGCTCGGACAGGTCGATGATCTTGAGTCGCCGGTGCCCCAGGGCCACCGCGTCCCGCGTCCAGATGCCCTGTCCGTCGGGCCCCCGGGCGGTCAGCCGGTCGCTCATCCGCCGCACGGCCCCGACGTCGGGCCGTCCGCCGTCGAAGCGTATTTCACCGCTCAGGCCGCACATCGCGCACCACCTCCCCGGTGTGCGCCGGGGGTCCGTGGCGCCGCTCCGGGCGGGCGACCGCCGATCAGGTCCTGGGCCGGGCTGGTCGACATGAGGGTGTGACTCCTTCCGGGTGGTGGGCGGGGCGGAGGTCCGTCCGGTGACGTCCGTCCTCAGCGGCCGGGTACCCCGGCCCGCCGGGCGCGGAGGGCGCCGGCGGGTACGGCGGGCGGCGGCGTGCGTCCGGCTGCCGGGCGGGCGCCGCGGCCACCGCCCCGGGTCTCGGCCGCCAGATGGTCCGTGCAGGCCGCCAGGCCCCCCGCCGCGGCGGCACGGCGCGCCCGGCGGGCTGCCCCGCCGTCCGCCAGCGCCTGTTCCGCGAGCGTCCGCAGCGTCTGCCGGTCGCCGTCGGCCGTGAGGACCGGGCGCACCTTGTCCAGCAGCGCGTGGACGACATCGGCCGCCGCCGCCTCACGGCGCGTGACCGGGTGGACCAGGCCGTCCTCCAGCCCGGACCTGGCGGCCCGCCAGGTGGCGGCGCGCAGCCACTCGTGCCGGCCGTCGCAGCGGGGAGCGGACGGGCCCGCCTGCCGCAGACACGCCTCGGTGACCAGCGCCCGGAACAGACCGGCGACGAGCACGACCGTCTCCGCCCGCGGGCAGGAGTCGCAGACGCGCAGTTCCAGGGTCCGCTGATGGGCCGAGGGCCGGATGTCGTAGTAGATCATTCCCGGATCGCTGATGACCCCCGAGCCGACGAGGCCGCGCACGGCCGCGTCGTAAGCGGCGGCGTCGGCGAAGCAGCCGGCCGGCCCCGCGGTGGGCCACCGCTGCCACAGCATGGTGCGCCAGCTCGCGTAACCGGTGTCGGCGCCCGACCAGAACGGGGAACTCGCCGACAGGGCGAGCAGCACGGGAAGCCACGGTGACACCTCGCACATGACGCGTACGGCCGTGTCCCGGTCGGGAACGTCGACGTGGACGTGGGCCCCGCAGATGAGCTGCTCGTCGGCGACCCGCCGGTAGTCGTCGGCCATCCGCGCGTAGCGCGGGCCGGCCGTGGTCAGGGTGTCCTCCGGGCGTCCCAGCGGCACCGTGCCGGCGGCCACCACGGCCAGCCCGTGCGCCGCGGCCGCCGCGTCCAGGGTGCGCCGGGCGGCGACCAGATCGCTGTACAGGCCGTACAGGGACGTGTGCACCGCGCTGTTGGTCTCGACGGCCGCCCGCTGGAGCTCCGTCGTGAAGCTCCGCTGCGGCAGTCCCTCCAGCACCGGGCCGGCGCAGGGCGCGAGACGGCCCGTGCCGGCCCGCACGAGATGGAACTCCTCCTCCACGCCGATGCGAACGGTCACGACGACTCCTGGTGACGGACGGGTACGTCTCCGGTCGTCCACCGGCGGGAGGCCCCGCGCGGAGGACGAAGAACCCCGGACTGTCCACCTCGGGGTTCCCACCTGCCCCACGGATAAGCGTCCGGGCCGGCCCTCCCGGTCGGTCCGCCCCGGCCACCGTCGTCCTGGCCTGCGCTCGGTGTCTTCGTCTCCTGTCCGCCGGTGGTCGGGGCCCCGGCGGCCCTGCCGGTCCCGCACGAGGCCCTCGGCGCCGGTACGGACGCAAGACGGTCCACGTCGCCGGTCCGGCGTTCTTCCGCGCCGGTTCCGCCGTCCGCCTCACCGCCGGCGGTGTCGTCCGGGCCCGCGCCGGGCCGGCGCTCACCGGTGCCGGCACCGGTCGCCGACCGCGCCCGTCGCCGGCGGGCCGACGAGCCGGACCGCCCCCGTGCCGCTGTTCGTCACCGGCCCGCCGGCGGCGGCGCCGAATCGCCGTCGCGCTGATCGGCGTACGACACGGTCGGGCCCGGAAGTACGGCGCCCGTGGAAAAAGGGCGCCGGGTCCGCCGACCCCCGTGCGGCGGACCCGGCGCCAGGCGGCCGGGCCGCGTCTCCCTCCCCCGAAGGCGACGCGACCCGGCCGCACCCCCGGCGCCGGTCCAGGGCGCCCCCCCGCCGGTGCGGCGGCCGGTGCTGTCACCAGCACATGACCGCCGTCTCGCCCGAACCCCACGAGGAGTACAGGCGGACCCGGACGACATAGCGGCGGCCCTTGACGAGCCGCGCGCGGAGTGTGGCGTTGTGCGGCGTCCCGCCGTCGTCCCGCCCGACGAGGTAGCGGGGTTCCCCGTCCCGCTCCTCGAAGACCACGACGACGGCGTCCGCCTCGCCGAAGATCCCCACGGTGTAGTCGCGGGTCTCCGGCGGTTCGATGACGAGGTCGGCCTGCTCCCCCGAGCCCAGGCCGAGCGGCACCGAACGGAACGGCACCAGGGCCGACGCCCCCGCGGGGTCGGCCGGCGGGTACCAGCGGAGCGCGAACTCCTTGTCCGCCGCCGAGAGCGTCCCCGGCGGATGCAGCCCCCCGCGGTACTGCTCCGGCTCCAGGACCAGCCCGGACGAGAACGGATACTCCATGATCGACTGCGGGTCCCAGACGGCCCCGTTGACCTCGTCCGCGTCCAGCTTGCGCAGGATGTTGACGTACGTCCGGTCCCGGCTCCAGTGGTTCGGCGGACCCGCCAGCTCGGCGTAGACGGCCTCGTCGTCCCAGTGGAGGCCGGCGAACGGACTCTGGTGCTCGTGCAGCATCCCCAGCGCGTGCCCGATCTCGTGCAGCGCCGTCGCCCGGTCGCCGAACGCCACCAGGTCCCAGCCGAAGTTCATGGTGCGCTCGTGCACCCCGGTCCGCAGGGCGTCCCTGCCGACCGCCGACCACGAGCCGTCGCCCGCCTGGAAGCCGATCCGCAGCTCCGCCTCCGAGCGGTCGCCGACCTCGGCGAAGACCAGGCCGATCCCGAGGTCCTGCCACTCGCGGAAACAGGACCGCACCAGACCCCGCTGCTCCTCGCCGCCGGCCCACGGCACCCGGCGCGTACGGCCCGTCCCCGGGACCGTGATGACCGAACCGTCGGCGTCGCCGTCGAAGAAGTAGTAGTGCAGCACCGTGCCGTTGACCCACATCCGCCGCCCCCCGGCGAGCGCGCCGAGCCGCTCGGCGGCCAGCCCCGGCGGATACGCGGGGGCGGGCTGCTGCGGCAGCGAGCAGTAGCGGGCGGTCATGTGATCAGCGTGCCGCCCGCACCGCCCCGGCGCCTGAGTCAGGGGCTACTCAACTGCCCGTGTATCAGGACTGAGTACCCGGGCTCCTGTTGGTGTGACGAGCATCGACACGAGGCCCGGGGAACCGGGCGCGCAGGGTACGAAGTCCCCCGGCCGGGCCTGGCCGTTCACCGGCCGGGCGGACGAACTGGAGCGGGTGCGCCGGTCGTCGGCCGCGGGCCGGCCCGGACTCGTGGTCACCGGACCGGCGGGCCGCGGCAAGACCCGGCTGGTCACGGAGGCCCTTCGCGGCACCGACCACGTCCGGGCGGCCGGCACGCCCGAGACCCGCCACCTCCCCTTCGCCGCCTTCGCGCACCTGCTGCCGGAACCCGTCACGCTGCACCGCGCGGTCCAGCTCCTCTCCGGTGCCCGGCTGCTGCTGGTGGACGACGCCCATCTGCTCGACGACGCCTCCGCCGCGCTGATCCACCAGCTCGCCGTGCACGGCCGTACCCGGCTGCTGGTCGTCGTGACCGACGGCACCGCCGTGCCCGAGGCGGTCTCCCGGCTGTGGACCGGCGAGCTGCTGCCCCGTCTCATCCTCGACCCGCTGCCCCCGCAGGAGACGGCCGAGCTGCTCACGGCGGCCGTCGGCGCCGCCCCCGAGCCGCTCACCGCCGACCGGCTGCACCGCCTGTGCCGCGGTGATCTGCGGCTGCTGCGCGAACTCCTCGGCGCGCTCCGCGAACAGGGCCCGTTCGGCACGGACCCGGACACGGGGGAGTGGGCCTGGCGCGGCCCCGTCCCGGTCACCGCGACGCTGCGCGAACGCACCGCCCCCGTGCTGGGCCGCTCCGCCCCGAAGGAGCGGGAGACCCTGGAACGGCTGGCGTTCGCCGAACCCCTCCCGCTGGACCTGGACGACCTCGAACTGGACGTCGCCGAGCGGCTGGAGACCGAAGGTCTGATCCAGGTCG
This sequence comes from Streptomyces griseoviridis, assembly GCA_014649155.1. Classification (GTDB taxonomy): domain Bacteria; phylum Actinomycetota; class Actinomycetes; order Streptomycetales; family Streptomycetaceae; genus Streptomyces; species Streptomyces griseoviridis. The sequence goes on from BMSM01000005.1 coordinate 287,717, forward strand.
ACGACGCACAGGGCACGGTCCGCCTCGCCCACCCCCTGCACGGCCCGGTGCTCCGCGCGACGGCCGGCCGGCTGCGGGCCCGCCGCCTGACCCGCGCCCCCGGAGGCTGCGGTCGCGCCCTGGAGGCGGAGACGGCCGCCCTCGTCCGGCGCGTCGAGCGGGCCGACGTACGCGACGCCGTCATGCCCGTGGGGGAGTGGCTCGTCGCCGAGGGCGCCCGGCTGCCGGCCGGGGACGCCGCCGTGCGCGCCCGGTTCGCCCGGCTGCGGGGCCGGCTGCGGGAGGCGGCGGCGTGGGCCCGCGAGGGACTGCGCACGTCCCCCGGCGACCCGGCCTGCCGCACCGAACTCGCCCTCGTCCGTGCCCAGTCCGGCGAGCCCGTGTCCGGTGGCGCGGGTCCCGCCGCCGTCTGGGCCGCCGCCGCGCGCGGCGACCTGGCCCCGGCCCTCGCCGCCACCGACCTCCCCGACGCCTACGACGCGGTCCGGCTCGGCGCGCCCGAGCCGGCCGCCGGGCGGCTGACCGGGGTGTTCGCCGCCCACGCGGACGCCCTGGCCCGCCGTGACGGCCCGGCCCTCGACCGGGTCGCCGGGGAACTGGAGCGGCGCGGCTTCCTGCTGTTCGCGGCCGAGGCGTACGCCCAGGCGGTACGCGCCCACCGGGACGCGGGCGCGGCCCGGACCGCCCGGACCCGCGCCGTCGGCCTGGCCCGCCGCTGCCAGGGCGCCCGTACGCCCGCCCTGGCCGGGCTGGTCCTCGGCGAACTCACCGCGCGGCAGCGGCAGATCGTCACCCTCGCCGCCGCCGGCCTCAGCAACCGGCAGATCGCGGAGCGGCTCACGCTCTCCGTCCGCACGGTCGGCAACCACCTCTACAGCGCCTACGCCCGCCTCGGCGGCGGCGACCGCGGCGCGCTGCCCTGGTTGGTGGAACCCCCGCGGACCGACGCGGCGGCCTGACCGGCCCCCGGCACCGGGGCGGCCGGGCTCAGGCCGCCCCGAAGGCCGAGAACGCCCACCCCGTCGCCTGGTGCACCGCGTCGCCCGGCAGCGCCGCCCGCGCGTCCCGCAGCGCCTCCGCCAGCGACAGCCCCGCGTCCAGGCCCTTGTGCAGCGCGAGCATCAACGGCACCACCGCCGCGTCGTTGACCGGCGCGGTGCACGCCACCACCCCGGCCGTGCCCAGCGGCAGCAGCGCGGTGACCAGCCCGAGCAGCTCGTCCGCGCCCACGGAGGCGAACCGGGCGGTGTCGCAGCAGGACAGGATGATCCGGTACGGGCTGCGGTCCAGCCGCTCGAAGTCGTGCACGATGAGCGGCCCGTCCGCCATCCGCAACGACGAGAACAACGGGCTGTCCGCCCGGAACGTGCCGTGCGCCGCGATGTGCGCCAGCGCCGCGCCGTCCAGCTCCCGCAGTACCCGCGGGACGCGGGCCCCGTCCCCCTCCAGCACGACGGGCACCCCACGCCCGCCCCGCTCCACCGGCCCGCCGGCACCGTCCCCGAACCCGTGCCCGCCCGGCTCCACCGGCCCCCCGGCGGTATCCCCGAGCCCACCTTCACCCCGGTACACGCCCCTCGTCCGCCCGGCCCCGGCCCCGATCCGGTCCCGGTGCCCGGCCTCGGCGCGGAGGCCGGGCCGCCGTACCAGGGACGCGCGGCCGTCGTCGGCGTACCCCTCGGCCAGCAGGGGCACCTCCGCGCCGCCGCTGGCCAGACCCGGACCGCGGACCAGGACGTGCCGGCCGCCCGGCGGGGGCGTCGTCGCGTGGGCGCGCAGCCAGCTCGACGCCGAAGGGGAGACGCTCAGCACCCGCTCGCGCAGCGCCGGCAGCAGCGCCCACGGCACCCGGTGCAGCCGCGCCGGCGGTACGACCACCACCGGACCGGAGCCCAGCTGCGCCGCCGCCGGACCGAGCAGCAGCTCCTCCAGCCGGCGCCCGGCGGCCTCCACCAGCGGCAGCCGGGCCTCCGCACCGGGATGGGCCAGGCGCCGCAGCCCCGCCTGGACGTGCTCGGCCTCCCGCTCCGCCTCCGCCAGCGGCCCCGCCTCGAACCGCCGCACCCGGCCCTGCCCGCACAGCAGCACCTGCACCCGCCCGTCGAGCACCGCCAGCTCCACCAGGAGGACGTCCCCGCCCAGCGCCGCCAGCAGTCGGCCGACGTCGAACCGGTCCCCGCCGCCCGGCGCCTCCCCGCGCATGTGCAGCGTCCGCGCGCGGATCTCCCGCTCCAGGCGCCGCTGTTCACGCTCCAGCGCCGCCACCGGACGGCCCTCCATCCGGGCCTCCTCGGCCCGCGCGGCGATCTCCCGGAACGCGGTCAGGTCGCTGAGCAGCACGGGGTCGGCCGGCGGCCGGGTCGGCGGCGCCGCCAGCACCGTCGCCCGCCACCGCTCGCTCCACACCAGCAGCCGGCGCGGCCCGCCCGAGGCCAGCGACGCCCGCTGCGCCAGCGCCGCCAGCTCCGCGCCCTGCTCGGTGGCGCGGGCCCGCAGTTCGGAGGCGCCGAGCGTCATCCGGTGGTCGTCCAGCACGTCCAGGCCGCGCCGGCACGCCTCCAGCACCCCGCGCGTCGACCCCGCCGCCCACGCCCGCAGCGCCTGCGCCGACCAGCCCGTCACCCGGGCCAGCGCCGGCCCGCTGTGCCGGCCCCGGGCGGCCAGCGCCAGGTGCCGTTCCGCGTCCGCCGTCCAGCCCAGGTCCAGCGCGATCCGCCCGGCCAGCAGCGACGCCTCGGGCGCGGCCGGCGCGCCGAACGACGCCAGCTTCTCCGCCACCGCCGCCGCGTCCGCGACCAGCCGCCCCGAACCCCGCCCGGCCGCCACCCGCGCCTCGATCAGCACCAGCCGGGCATGCGTCTCGTACCAGGTGCGCCGCTGCGCCGCGAACAGCCGTACCGCGACCGCCGCCCGCGCTATCGCGGTCTGCGCGTCCCCCGCCAGCCGCGCGGCGCGCGCCGCGACCAGCAGCAGCTCGGCCTTGCGCGTGGACTGCCCGCCGATGCCGTCGAGGACCCCGATCGCCTGGTCGACCTCGGCCAGTGCCTCCGGGGCCAGCCCGGCCGCCATCATCACCTCGCTGCGGCGGATGTTCAGCATGAACATCGGCGTGCCCAGCGCCGCGTACCGCTCGCTCGCCTCGTCCAGGAGCCGCAGCGCCGCCGGGATGTCCCCGGACCGGAACGCCGCCAGCCCCCGGCTCTCCACCGCGTCCGCCTTGTCGTGCTCCTGGTCCGTGGTGCCCCACAGCTCCTCCGCCGCCGCGAAGTCGGCCTCCGCCCGCTCCACCGCGCCCTGCGCCAGGTGCACCGTGGCCCGCAGCGTCAGCGCCCGCGCCGTCCAGATGACGTCACCGGCCTGCCGCAGGACGGCGATCGCCCGCCGTACGTCCTCCAGCGCCTCCCCGTGCCGGCCCAGCACCCACCACACGTACGCACGCCGGTACAGCACCCGGGCGCGGGTCAGCCCCGTCCCGCGCGCCACGCCCCGCTCGAAGGCGGCCAGGCCCTGCCGGGTGCGGCCCGTGTGGACCAGGGCCACCCCGAGCGTGGCCAGCACGTCCGCTTCCCGATCGGGTGAATTCCCCCGGGCCGCGAGATCCCGGGCCCGCCGCAGGTGCGACACCGCCAGCCGGGTGTCGCCGAAGTCCCGCTGCCAGATGCCGATCACCTGATGGGCGATCGAGGCGTGCAGCGGCGGCGGAGCGGCGTCCAGGAGCCTTTCCGCCCGCGCCAGAGCCTCGTTCGGGGCTGCGAACACCATCGGCAGCAGATCGTGAACCGAGTCGCTTCCCGCTGTCACCCCATGGATGGTAGTGGCAGCGCACCACGTCACACAGGTGCGGGTCTGTATCAATCGGCCGCCGGCGGACTCTGATTGACGAACGCCGCCTCAGGGGGAGGATCCGCCATGGCACCACAGCGATTCCGCGAGCAGTTCGACCAGATCCAGCGTTCGATGCCCGACGTCCCACTGGCGATGGGGCCCGACGACGCCGCCGAGTTCCTCTACGAGAAGGGCGTCGTCCTCGCCCGCGACGGCGAGGAGGCGCGCGTCGTCGAGGACACCGTCCGGGAGCACTTCACCGCCCTCGCCGGGCTGGACGCCGGCCGGGTGCGCCGCGCCGGCCCCGAGACGAACCGCTCCGGCATCACCCGCATCCAGGTCGGCGACCCAGGTGAGGGCACCGGCGGCGACCCGGCCGTCGCGCACGCCCTGCGGTCGCTGCGCGCCTTCGAGGGCCGGGCGGGGCGGCGCCTGGTCAGCCGCAACCACGTCGTGTCGATCGCCGTCAACTCCTGCCCCGGCGACGAGCCGGTGCCCGTTCCCCGCACCGAGCGGCCCAACCCGGCGCCGGCCGACGCGCCGTACGACCCCGGCTCGGCGGTCGGCGTCCTCGTCGTCGACACCGGCCTCATGGCCGACCACCGCTCCTACCCGCTGCTCGCCCACACCCGGGGCGACCTCCAGGTCAAGGAGTGCGACGACGAGGGCGTGCTGTGCCAGTACGTCGGCCACGGCACCTTCATCGCCGGGCTGCTCGCGGCCGTCGCGCCCAACACCGACATCACCGTGCGCAACACGCTGAACGACGCCGGGGCGATCCTGGAGTCCGAGTTCGGCGAGAAGCTGTTCGACGCCGTGGAGGAGGGTGGCTGGCCGGACGTCATCAGCCTCTCCGCCGGCACCTCCAACGGCCGCACCGACGGCCTGCTCGGCGTGCACGCCTTCATGGAGGAACTGCGCGCCCGGGGCACCCTGCTGGTCGCCGCCGCGGGCAACAACGCGAGCGCCACCCCGTTCTGGCCCGCCGCCTACGCCGATCTGCCCGGCTGGGAGGACTCCGTCCTGTCGGTGGGCGCGCTGCGCGCCGACGGCGAGCACGGCGCCTGCTTCAGCAACCACGGCGGATGGGTGAAGGTGTACGCCCCCGGCGAGCGCCTCACCTCCGCCCTCACCGGCATCGAGACGCCCGTGCCGTACGTGTACCAGCACTCCACCTTCGACGCCTGCCGGTTCGGCTTCGGCTACGCCTGCACCTGCCAGACGCCCCGCCACACCGGCCTGCTCAGCGAGCCGGGCGACGCCCCCGCCAAGCCGGACCAGGTGATGTTCGAGGGGTACGCGCAGTGGAGCGGCACCTCGTTCGCCACACCCGTCGTGGCCGGGCTGATCGCCTCCCACATGACGGCCCATCGGCAGACCGACGCCCGCGTGGCCCGCAAGGCGCTGCTGGCGGCGAACACCGAGTACGCCGAGGTGCGCGGGGCGCACGTGCCGGCGCTGCTGCCGCCCACCTGGCGGCCGGTCCCCGTCGGCCCGCCGGACGGCGCGGCATGACGGGCGGAACGGCCCTCTCCACGGCGTACGATGGCGTGTCGTACACGAGGGGTGGGGCCGTGGACCGTAGAGATGTCGGGGCGCTCGTCCAGTCCGCCGCCGACGGAGACGCGGCGGCCTGGAAGGCGCTGGTGGAAGGGCTGGGCCCGCTGGTCTGGTCCGTGGCGCGGGCGCACCGGCTGTCCGACGCCGACGCGCACGAGGTCTACCAGACCGCCTGGTTCCGTTTCGCCCAGCACCTGGGGCGCATCCGGGAGCCGGAGAAGGCCGGTTCCTGGCTGGCGAGCACCGCGCGCAACGAGAGCCTGAAGGTGCTCAAGGCGGCACGGCGGTGGACGCCGACCGACGATCCGCAGCTGCTGGACCGGGTGAGCGAGGACCGCACGCCCGAGGAGTCGGTGCTCGACTCCGAGGAGGCCGCCGCGCAGAGCGAGCGGGTCCGGTGGCTGTGGCAGGAGTTCGAGGAACTGGGCGAGCGGTGCAGGCAGTTGCTGCGCGTGCTGATCGCGTCACCGCCGCCCAGCTATCAGGAGGTGTCGGCGGCGCTGGGTATCGCCGTCGGCAGCATCGGACCGATGCGCCAGCGCTGTCTGAGGCGCCTGCGGGCGCGACTGGAAGCCCGGGGGGCGGCATGAGCGGAACACACGACGGCGGTACGGACCGGGACGGCCCGGGCGACGGGTTCGACGATTCTCTGCTGGAGGAGGAACTGCGGCAGGCGGCCGGCATCCTGGACCCGGTGCCGGCCGAGCTGGACCGGCTCGCCGTGGAGGCGTTCGCGCTGCGGGACCTGGACGCCGGGCTCGCCGAGCTGACCTTCGACTCGCTCGTCGACGCCCTGCCGATCCGGGGGGAGACGGACCCGGCGCGGATGCTGACCTTCCGCGCCGGGGAGGTGAGCCTCGACGTGGAGGTGAGCGCGGAGGGGCTGTTCGGGCAGGTGATGCCGCCGCAGCCGGCCCGGATCGAGGTGCTGAGCGGGCTGCGCCCGGCCCGGTCGCTGACCGCCGACGAGATGGGGCGGTTCACCGGGGAGACCCCGCCGTCCGGCCCGTTCGCCCTGCGCCTGCGGGCCGGCGGCGAGGTCGTCGTCACGGAGTGGCTGCGCGCCTGAACCGCCGGCCGGTCCGGTGCCTCACCAGGCGCAGGGCAGCGTCCGCGGGCCGCGGATCATCGTCCGGTGCCGCCAGGCGACCTGGCCGGGACCGCCGGCCAGCCGCAGTCCGGGCAGCCGGTCCAGCAGGGTGCCGATGAGGAGTTCGGTCTGCATCCGGGCGAGCACGGCGCCCGTGCAGTAGTGCGGCCCGTTGCCGAACGACAGGTGCGCGCCCGCGTCCCGGCCGGGGTCGACGCGGTCCGGGTCGGGGAAGACGGCCGGGTCGCGGTTGGCGGCCAGGTAGGAGACGTAGACGGGGTCGCCCGCGCGGAGGAGGTGGCCGCCCAGCTCGACGTCCTCGCGGGCGATCCGGGCCAGGCCCACCGAGGAGCGGTGCGGGATGTAGCGCAACAGCTCCTCCAGGACCGCGCCGCGCTCCTCGGGCCGGTCCCGCATCCGGGCCATCAGTTCGGGGCGGGTCAGCAGCAGGTACAGCATCTGCCCGCTGTTGTGGGTGACGGCCTCGCCGCCGATCTGGAGCGGCCCGGCCAGGCCGACCGCCTCCTCCTCGGCGACCTCGCCGCGGGCGACGGCGGCCCCGAGCAGGGAGTAGACGTCCTCGCCCGGCGCCTGGGCGCGGGCCCGGACGGTCTCGGTGATCCAGCCGTAGAGGCTGTTCTTGGCGCGCTCGGCGCCCTCGACGCCGCCCGAGGTGGAGATGATCTCCCGGGTCCAGGAGTGCACCCGCTCCCGGTCGGCGTCGGGTACCCCCATCACCTCGCTGACGACGGCGATCGGGAACGGTTCGAGGACCCGCTCGACCAGATCGGCCGGCGCCCCGTCCCGGAGGACGCCGTCCACCAGCGCGTCCAGCATCTCCTGCGCGCGGGGGCGCAGCCGCTTCGTCGCGCCCACGGTGAACGCCCCCGCGACAGCCCGCCGCAGCCGGTTGTGATCGGGCTGGTCGGCGAAGGCGAGCGAACCGGGGCGGGGCTTGAAGTGCGGGGCCATCCGCGTCACCTGACGCTTCGTCACCTCCGCGCGGCCGAACCGCGGATCGTTGGTGATCAGCTTCACGTCCTCGTACCGGGTGGCCAGCCACGCCCAGCCCTCGCCGTGCGGCAGCCGGATGCGGGTCAGCGGCCCCTCCCGCATCAGCTCGGCGAGGACCGGGTCGAACTCCGTCCCGTCCAGATCGAGCGCGGGCCAGTCCCGCACCGGGGGCGGGGTCCGGTCGGTGAGCGTGGTGGTCTCCTGCGTCATCCCCCCACCCTGGCGGGCCGGTACGGGTCTGTCGCGCGGGAGTGCGCCGGCCGGTGGACGCGGACGGGGAGCCGCGCCGGCCCGGCCCGCGCGGGCGGCGGCCGTCAGCCCGAGACCGCGTCGACGAGGCCGGCCAGGGCCTTCGCCAGCCGGGTGAGCCCGGCCCCCGCCGGACCGCCCGGCTCGGTCATGTACGTGTCCCGGCGGATCTCCACCATCAGCGCCCCCACCTCGGCCCGCCGCCCGTAGAACTCCAGCGGTACGTACGTCCCGCCGAACGGGCTGTCGAGCCCCGTCCCGCCGCACCCGGCGAACGCCGCCCGCGCCGCGGCGAGCAGGCCGGGCGGGGTGTGAAAGGCGTCGGTGCCCAGGCAGACCGGCGGCCGGGGGCCCGCGCCGTGCAGCTCGTAGGGCAGCCGGGCGGTGGGATAGGAGTGCACGTCGATGATCACCGCCCGTCCGGTGGCGGCGAGCCGGTCCGCGACGGCCTCGGTCATCGCCCGCGCGTACGGGCGGAAGTACCGTTCGAGCAGCGGCTCCGGGTCGGTGCCGGCGGGGCGCAGCATGTCGCCGTGCGTGGTCCGGGTGTAGACGGCGCCCATTCCGGCGGCCGTCATCTCCTCCCGCTCGTCCGGGAACCGCTCGGGGTCGGTGACCAGCCGGGAGAGCCGGTTGACGAACCGCCACGGCGGGACGGCGGCCAGGCCGGCCGCGGCCTCGGCGAGCGTGTCCGTGTGCGCGTCCGTGAGGTGGTCCAGCTCCCGCGCCAGCGCGTCGTCGTCCAGGACGAGGCCGGCGCGGACCTCGGGCGGGACGCGCCGGGCGGCGTGCGGCACGTGCAGGACGACCGGGGAGGCGTCGGCGCCGGGGAGCAGCTCGAAGGCGGGCGGGGCGTCGGTCACGGTCTGCTCCGGGGGCGTTGTCAGTGGGGTGCGGCAAGATCGGGTGTGCGGGACCGGAGGACCGGGACGACCGAGGGGGCATCATGCCGATCACCGAACAGCGGGTGGCCGCACACCCGTTCCTGAAGGGGATGTACGAGGACGGGTACTACCCGGACCACGTGGTGGACCGGGGCAGGGACGTCCTGCGCCGGCTGTGCGAGCGCATCGAGGCGGAGCGCCCCGCCGACGTCACCGCGCTGTACGCGCTGACCCACGCGGCCACCGAGGAGTTCAACGCGCTGGAGGAGGCGTTCGCCGACGCCGGCAGCGAGATCGAGACGGTCGCCCGGGAGCTGATAGCCGAGGACTTCTGGTTCGTCGCCCGGGCGTACGGCTTCCCGGACGCCGACGTCGAGGAGCTGATCGCGCCGCGCGCGTGGTGAGAGACGGGCACCCCGCCTCCGCCGCTGCGGAGACGGGGTGCCCGCGGAGCCCACCCGGGGTGACCGGATCAGGCGAGGGACGCCAGCGCCTCGTTCCAGGTCGCCGACGGGCGCATGACCTCGGCGGCCTTGGCCGGGTCGGGCTGGTAGTAGCCGCCGATGTCGGCCGGCTCGCCCTGGACGGCGTTCAGCTCCTCGACGATCTTCGCCTCGTTGGCGGAGAGCGTCTCGGCGAGCGGCGCGAAGACCTTGGCCAGGTCCGCGTCGTCGGTCTGCCCGGCCAGTTCCTGCGCCCAGTAGAGGGAGAGGTAGAAGTGGCTGCCGCGGTTGTCGATGCCGCCGACACGACGGGTCGGGGACTTGTCCTCCTCGAGGAAGGTCGCCGTCGCGCGGTCGAGGGTGTCCGCGAGGACCTTGGCCCGGGTGTTGCCCGTGGCCTCGGCGAACTGCTCCAGGGACGGCACCAGCGCGAAGAACTCACCGAGGGAGTCCCAGCGCAGGTAGTTCTCCTTGACGAGCTGCTGCACGTGCTTGGGCGCGCTGCCGCCGGCGCCGGTCTCGAACAGACCGCCGCCCGCCATCAGCGGGACCACCGACAGCATCTTGGCGCTGGTGCCCAGCTCCAGGATGGGGAAGAGGTCGGTGAGGTAGTCGCGCAGCACGTTGCCGGTGACCGAGATGGTGTTCTCGCCGCGGCGGATGCGCTCCACCGACAGCTTGGTCGCCTCGACCGGGTTGAGGATCCGGATGTCCAGGCCCTCGGTGTCGTGCTCCGGCAGGTACGCCTCGACCTTGGCGATCAGGTTGGCGTCGTGGGCGCGGGTCTCGTCCAGCCAGAAGACGGCCGGGTCGCCGGTGGCGCGGGCGCGGGTGACGGCCAGCTTCACCCAGTCGCGGATCGGGGCGTCCTTGGTCTGGCAGGCGCGGAAGATGTCACCGGCGGAGACGGTCTGCTCGATGACGGCGGTGCCGTTCTGGTCGACCAGGCGGACGGTGCCCGTGGCGGGGATCTCGAAGGTCTTGTCGTGGCTGCCGTACTCCTCGGCCTTCTGCGCCATCAGACCGACGTTCGGGACCGAGCCCATGGTGGACGGGTCGTAGGCGCCGTTGGCGCGGCAGTCGTCGATGACGGCCTGGTACACGCCGGCGTAGGAGGAGTCCGGGATGACCGCGAGGGCGTCGTGCTCCTGGCCGTCCGGGCCCCACATGTGGCCGGAGGTGCGGATCATGGCCGGCATGGAGGCGTCGATGATGACGTCGGAGGGCACGTGCAGGTTGGTGATGCCCTTGTCGGAGTCGACCATGGCCAGCTCCGGGCCCTCGGCCAGCTCCGCGTCGAAGGACGCCTTGATCTCCGCGCCCTCGGGCAGGGACTCCAGGCCCTTGTAGATGCCGCCCAGACCGTCGTTCGGGGTGAGCCCGGCCTTGGCCAGCGTCTCGCCGTACTGCGCGAAGGTCTTCGGGAAGAAGGCGCGCACCACGTGGCCGAAGATGATCGGGTCGGAGACCTTCATCATCGTGGCCTTCAGGTGCACGGAGTACAGGATGCCCTCGGCCTTGGCGCGGGCGACCTGCGCGGTGAGGAACTCGCGCAGCGCGGCGACGCGCAGCACGGAGGCGTCGACGACCTCGTCCTTCTTCACGGGCACGGACTCGCGCAGCACCGTGGTGGTGCCGTCGTCGCCGACCAGTTCGATGCGGAGGGTGCCGTCCTCGGCGATCACCACGGACTTCTCGGTGGAGCGGAAGTCGTTCTCGCCCATGGTCGCCACATTGGTCCTGGACTCGGAGGTCCAGGCGCCCATGCGGTGCGGGTGGGCCTTGGCGTAGTTCTTGACCGAGGCGGGGGCGCGGCGGTCGGAGTTGCCCTCGCGCAGCACCGGGTTGACCGCGGAGCCCTTGACCTTGTCGTAGCGGGCGCGGATGTCGCGCTCCTCGTCCGTCTTCGGGTCGTCCGGGTAGTCCGGCAGCGCGTAGCCCTGGGCCTGCAGCTCGGCGACGGCGGCCTTGAGCTGCGGGATGGACGCCGAGATGTTCGGCAGCTTGATGATGTTGGCGGCCGGCGTCTTGGCCAGCTCGCCCAGCTCGGCGAGGGCGTCCGGGATGCGCTGGTCCTCGGTGAGGTACTCCGGGAACACGGCGATGATGCGTCCGGCCAGCGAGATGTCGCGGGTCTCCACGGGGACGCCCGCCTGCGAGGCGTACGCCCGGACCACCGGCAGGAAGGAATACGTTGCCAGGGCCGGGGCCTCGTCAGTGTGCGTATAGATGATGGTCGAGTCAGTCACCGGTGCTCCGCTCCACGTCTGCAACATTGCTCGACATCAAGATATCTCGTGATCGGGCTCGTCTCGACAGGGGTCCGCTGTGGAATCCCCGCGCGTTCCGGCGCGGACCCCGGCGGGCGGCCCCGGCGGGGTCGTGCGCTGCTGCGGGAGGACCACCGCGCCCTGCTGGAGCGCGACGGTGCGGGCGGGCGAGGGGATGCGGATGCCCTCGTCGCGGTAGCGCCGGTGCAGCCGCTTGATGAACTCGTGCTTGATCCGGTACTGGTCGCTGAACTCACCGACGCCGAGGATGACCGTGAAGCCGATCCGGGAGTCGCCGAAGGTGTGGAAGCGGATCGCCGGCTCGTGCTCCGGGACGGCGCCGGTGATCTCCTTCATCACCTCGGTGACGACCTCGGCGGTCACCCGTTCGACCTGCTCCAGGTCGCTGTCGTAGGCGACGCCGACCTGGACGGTGATGGTCAGCTGCTGCTCGGGCCGCATGAAGTTGGTCATGTTGGTCTTGGCGAGCTGACCGTTGGGGATCACGACCAGGTTGTTGGAGAGGTCGCGGACGGTGGTCTGGCGCCAGTTGATGTCCTCGACATAGCCCTCCTCGCCGCTGCTGAGCCGGATGTAGTCGCCGGGCTGCACGGTCTTGGAGGCGAGGATGTGGATGCCGGCGAAGAGGTTGGCCAGGGTGTCCTGGAGGGCGAGGGCGACCGCGAGGCCGCCGACGCCGAGCGCGGTGAGCAGGGGCGCTATGGAGATGCCCAGTGTCTGCAGCACCACCAGGAAGCCGATCGCCAGGACCAGGACCCGGGTGATGTTGACGAAGATCGTCGCCGACCCGGCGACGCCGGAGCGGGACGCGGTGACGGTCCGCACCAGACCGGCGAAGACCCGGGCCGCCGAGACGGTCACCACGAAGATCAGCAGGACCGTCAGCACCTGGTTCACGGTGTGCTGGAGCGCGCCCCTCAGGGGCAGCGCCGCCGCGGCGCCCGCGACGCCGCCCGAGACCGCCACCCACGGTGCCACCGTGCGCAGCGCGGCCACGATCACGTCGTCGCCGCTCCAGCGGGTGCGGTCGGCGTGCCCGGCCAGCCAGCGCAGCACCGCGCGCAGCAGGAAGGCGCCCAGCAGCCCGGCGGCGAGGGCGATGCCCGCGATGACCAGGTCGTCCACGGTGAGGTCACGGGTCACCGGTCGCCTCCGGGGTGGGGAGCGGCGGCGAGGAAGCTCGCCGACGGCGGGAGGGGGAGTCGCGTCACGTCGTCACCTGCTCGTTTCCTGATGTGCGGTCGCGTCGCTCCAGTACGGCAGTTCGAACGGCGCGAGCGTTCATCCTGCCGTATCCGCGACGGTGGACCGTACCGGGACAGGGGGACATGGCGGGGCTTCGGCCGTCTTCCGGCCGTCCTCGCCCGCTTCCACCGCTGCTCGGTGGCGCGGTGGGTGACGCGGCCGGGATGACGCGCCGGGTCGCCTCGCGGCGTCAGATCACCTTCAGCCGGACCAGCGCCCCAGGGTCAGTGCCCCCGGCAGCAGCGGCAGCCAGACCGTGATGATCCGGTACGCCAGTACCACCGCCGTCGCCACGGCCGCCGGGCCGCCGCCACCGGCGCCACGACCAGCGCCGCCTCGACCGAGCCGATGCCGCCCGGCGTGGGCACCAGCGCGACCGCCACGGTCGCCGCCGGACAGGCCGGCGCCATGTGGGCGGCCGGCACCGGCAGCCCCCAGCGCCCGTCCGACCAGCACCAGCGCCGTCGCCCGGAGCGCGGGGAACGCCGGGGAACCGCCCCAGAGCGCCAGCGCCAGCGCCCGTCCGACCAGCACCAGCGCCGTCGCCCGGAGCGCGGGGAACGCCGGCGAACCGCCCCAGAGCGCCAGCGCCCGCGCCGGACGGCTGTGCACGGAGCGGGCCTCGCCGAGCGCCGTCCGCAGGAAACCGGTCACCGCCCGGCGGACCCGGCAGGCCAGCGCCAGCACCACCACGGCACCCACCAGTACCGCCACGCCCCTCAGTGGGAGCGGACCGAGGAACCCCTCGGGCAGCAGCGCCCCGAGCCGCAGCGCGCCGGGAAGGGCCAGCAGGAGCGCGCCCGGCAGGACCACCCGGCCCACGCTCTCCGCCAGCAGATACAGCGCCGGCGCGGCCGAGGAACGGGCCGGCGGCACCCCGCACACCGTGAGAAACCGCAGGTCGACCGCGCCCGCGCCCAGTCCCGAGGGCAGCAGGTGGTTGGCCGCGCCCGCCGCGAACTGGGTGGCGGGCAGCCGCCGTCCGGGCAGCCGCTCCACCACCGCGCCCTGCCGGGTGCAGGCGGCGGCCATCCAGGTCAGGCAGGTCGCGCCGGCCGCCGCCGGCAGCCACGGCCGGCGGCCGGTGGCCAGGTGCGCGAACCCCTCGGCGAGCACCGACCGGTGCCGGACGGCGGGAGGGCAGCGGCTCGCCCGGACGCGCACCGGACGCCTTGACCTCAAGATTGGTGGAGGTTCTAGCTTCTCCGGCATGAGCATGGAGACCACCGCCTGGGCCCAGCTGCACGGCATCCTCAACGCCGAGCGGGACCGCCGCCCCTTCGCCCGCGCCACGCTGCGCCGCATCGCCGCCTTCGCCCGTCCGCACCGCCGCCGCATCGCGGTGTTCGTGCTGCTCGGGGTGGGGAGCGCGCTGCTCGCGGTCGCCACGCCCGTGCTGGCCGGACGCGTCGTCGACGCGATCGTCACCGGCGGCGGCGACGGGCGTGCCGACGAGCACACCGTCGTACGGCTCGCCCTGCTGATCGCCGTGATCGCCGTCGCCGAGGCCGCGCTCGGCATCCTCTCCCGGAGGCTGTCGGCGCGGCTCGGTGAGGGACTCATCCTGGATCTGCGGACGGCCGTCTTCGATCATGTCCAGCGCATGCCGGTCGCGTTCTTCACCCGGACCCGTACGGGAGCGCTGGTCTCCCGTCTCAACAACGACGTCATCGGCGCGCAGCGGGCTTTCAGCAACACCCTCTCCGGCGTCGTCAGCAACCTGGTGACGTTGGTGCTCACCGTCGCCGTCATGCTCACCCTCTCCTGGCAGATCACCCTCCTCGCGCTGGTGCTGCTGCCCGTCTTCGTGGTCCCGGCCCGCCGCATGGGCGGCCGGATGGCCCGGATGCAACGGGAGGCCGCCGCCCTCAACGCGGCGATGGGCACCCGCATGACCGAGCGGTTCTCCGCGCCCGGTGCCACCCTGGTCAAGCTGTTCGGTCGGCCCGAGGAGGAGTCGGCGCAGTTCGCCGAGCGGGCCCGCCGGGTCGCGGACATCGGGGTGCGCACCGCCACCGCGCAGGCCGCGTTCCTCACCGCGCTCACCTTGGTCTCCGCGCTGGCCCTCGCCCTGGTCTACGGTCTCGGCGGCTGGTTCGCGCTGCGCGGCGCCCTCGAACCGGGCGCCGTCGTGGCCCTCGCCCTGCTGCTGACCCGCATGTACGCGCCGCTCACCGCGCTGGCCGGGGCCCGGGTGGAGGTGATGAGCGCGCTGGTCAGCTTCGAGCGGGTCTTCGAGGTGCTCGACCTCGAACCGCTCATCGCCGAGCGGCCGGACGCCCGCCGCGTCCCCGACGGCCCCGTCGCCGTGGAGTTCGACGACGTCCGCTTCGGCTATCCCTCGGCCGACAAGGTCTCCCTCGCCTCCCTGGAGGAGGTCGCCGCCCTGGACACGCGGGGCGGCGCCGAGGTGCTGCACGGCATCTCCTTCCGCGCCGAGCCCGGACAGACCGTCGCCCTCGTCGGGTCCTCCGGCGCCGGCAAGTCCACCGTCGCCCAGTTGCTGCCGCGGCTGTACGACGCCGACGTGGGCACCGTGCGCGTCGGCGGCGTGGACGTCCGCGAGCTGACCGCCGCGTCGCTGCGCGCCACCGTCGGCATGGTCACCCAGGACGGCCACCTCTTCCACGACACGGTCCGGGCCAACCTGCTGCTCGCCGCGCCCGGCGCCACCGACTCCGACCTGTGGGACGCGCTCGCCCGTGCCCGCCTCGACGGTCTCGTACGGTCCCTACCGGACGGCCTGGACACGGTGGTCGGCGAGCGCGGCTACCGGCTCTCCGGCGGGGAGCGCCAGCGCATGACCATCGCCCGGCTGCTGCTGGCCCGGCAGCGCGTCGTCGTCCTGGACGAGGCCACCGCCCACCTCGACAACACCTCGGAGGCGGCCGTGCAGGAGGCGCTCACCGAGGCACTGGCGGACCGGACCGCCCTGGTCATCGCCCACCGCCTGTCCACGGTCCGCACCGCCGACCAGATCCTGGTGATCGAGGCCGGCCGGGTCGTGGAGCGCGGCACCCACGAGGCGCTCCTCGCCGCGGACGGCCGGTACGCGGAGCTGTACCGCACCCAGTTCGCCGGGCGGCCGGACGCGCCCGCGGGCGCGGTGGCGTGAGCCGGGGGCAGGATGTGTCATCCGGCGTTCACTCCCCGTATCCGGACGCCACCTAGCGTGCGCATGCCACACACGGCCGCCGCACGCGTCCGGGCCCACGGGGCCGGGCCGCCGGACACGGAGGAACCATGCGCGTACGCCCGCACCCCGCCCTGCTGCCGGCGGTGGCCGCCTTGTCGGCCGCCGTCCTGGTCGCCGGGACCGCCGGCACCGCGCCCGGCACCGCCGCGCCCCTCCGGGGCACCGCCGCCGTGGGTCTCGCCGCGGGCCTCGGCGGCGACCACCGCGACGTCCCGGTGGTCGCCCACCGGGGGGCGCCCCGCGACGCGCCCGAGGAGACCCTCGCCTCCTACCGGACGGCGCTCGCCCAGGGCGCGGACGTCCTGGAGGGCGACGTCCAGCTGACCGCCGACGGTGAGCCGGTACTGCTGCACGACGACACGCCGGCGCGCACCACGGACGTGGCGGAGGTGTTCCCCGACCGGGCGGACGCGCGGGTCGGCGCGTTCACCCTCGCCGAGATCGGACGGCTCGACGCCGGCTCCTGGCACCGGGAGGAGTTCGCCGGCGCGCGCGTCCCGACCGTCGAGGAGCTGCTCCGGCTGAACCGCGGCCGGGCCGGCCTCACCCTGGAACTGAAGTCCCCGGCGTACAGCCCCGGCGTCGCCGGGAAGCTCGCCGCGCTGCTCGGCCGGTACGGCTACGACGACGCCGCCCGCACCCGCTCCGGCGCCTGGAAGATCATGGTCCATTCGCGGGACGAGGACGCCCTGCGGGAGTTCGCCTCCGTCCTCCCCGAGGTCCCGCTGGTGTACCTGACCGGCGGCGCGATGCTGCCCGACGCGGAGCTGCGGGACCTCGCGGCCTGGACCGAGGGTGTCTTCGCCGATCCCCGGCTGACCACCGCGTCCGACGTGCGGCGCGCGCACGACGCCGGGCTGGTCGTCTACAACGACCCGGTCGACAGCCCCGAGCAACTCGACATGGCCCTCGACCAGGGTACGACCACCTCGTCAGCAACCTCACCGGCACCGCCGTCCGGGTGCGGGACGGGCGTGGTCCCGCGCCGCGGGAGCCGGGGGTGGTCGTCGACCATGTCATCGAGAACCCCGCGGGTGACGACGTGCAGCCCGAGCACGGGGAGCATGTCACGCTGCGCAACACCACGGGGCGTCCGATCGATGTCGGCGGTCACTATCTGCGTGACGGCGCGGGGAACCTCCGGTTGTTCATCGGTGAGGGTTATGTCATCCAGCCGGGGAGCCTTCTGGACGTCTATGTCGGCGGGGGTACGGATTCGCCCACGGCGTACTACAACGGGTACGGCAGCGGGATGCTGAACAACACCGGTGGTGACACGGTCGTGTACTACGACGAGCGGCACCGGATCGCGGACGTGTACTCCTATATCGCGCCGTCGGGCTGATGGTGGTGGGCGGGTGCGGGTGCGTCGTGGCTGGTCGCGCAGTTCCCCGCGCCCCTGAGGGTCGTGGTCGTCGGGGTCCGGTCGTGGGGCGCGGGTGCGTCGTGGCTGGTCGCGCGGTTTCCCGCGCCCCTGGGGGCGTCGCCGCTGAGGGAGGTGTCAGGGCTTGGTCAGGGTTCGGAAATCCGTCGGAGTCATGCCGGTGTGCTGGCGGAAGAACGCGCTGAACGCGGTGGGGTACGCGAAGCCGATGCGCTCGCCGACCGCGGCCGGGGGCAGCGCCGTGTGGATCAGCAGCCGTTTCGCCTCCAGCAGCACCCGGTCGTCGATGTACCGCTTGGCCCCGACCCCGAGAGCCGCCCGGGTCGCACGGGTGAGGGTGCGCGCGCTGTACCCCAGCCGCGCGGCGTAGTCCTCCACCCGGTGGGTCCGCCCGAAGTCCTCCTCCACGGCCCGCCGGAACCGCTCGAACGGCTCCCCGCCGCCGGCCCGGCCGCGGCGGCGCGGGTCGGCCAGGTGGACCAGCCGCACCAGGATCACCGCGAGCAGGTCGCGCAGCGTCTCGACGTACGCCTCCAGCGACAGGTCGCCGAGCCCCGCGTGCTCCTCGACCAGCGCGTCCAGCAGGCGCAGCAGCGCCGCCTGCCGCGCCGGGTCCGGGGTGATCAGACGGTACGGGGCATGCTCCCAGGCCCGGATCAGCGCGTCCGTCGCGGCGCTCGGGAAACCGGTCGGGAAGACCAGCACGGTCGCGTCGGCGCCGTCCCCGCCGCCGTCCGGGAACTGGAGCACCTGCCCCGGCCACACCCACAGCCAGTCGCCCGCGCCCAGCGTGTACGCGGTGAAGTCCACCGCGCACTCCAGCCGCCCGCCGCGCACCGCGACGACCAGGTGGAAGGCCGGCCGCACCGGCGCGGTGAGCGGGCGCTGCCGCTGCCGCGCGCGGGCCGCGAGGCCCGGCAGATCGAGCACCTCCAGACCCGGCGGCCGGCCCGGCGTCGGGCTGTAGGACACCGCCGGAACGCCGCCCGCCGGACCACCGGCCGCGAACTGTCCGTTTTTCTTCATCGCGTGCCCGAGTGTATGCGGACCCCTTCCCCGGACCGGTCCTACGTTGGCCGGAGTCGTACGAGCCGCAGGAAGGACCACGATGACCATCGAGTTCGCCACCCGCTACCGGCAGCGCTCCCACATCCCGCCGGAGCCGGGCAAGCCGTACTTCATAGAGAAGGGCATGGGCGACCGCGCCCACCTCTTCACCGACATGTTCACGATCTACGCCGGCGGCGAGCAGACCGAGAACACCTTCAACTTCTTCACCTGCGAGGGACCCAAGGGCGACATCATCCCCGCCCACTCCCACCCGGACACCTACGAGGTCTTCTACATCACCGACGGCGCGGTGCGGCTGTTCGTGGAGGACACCGAGGGCGAGCAGTACGAGAAGCTGCTGACCGTCGGCGACTTCGGCTTCGTGCCGAAGAACTGCCCGCACGCCTACCGCATCGAGCGCCACCACAGCCGCATCGTCGGCGTGGCGGCCGGACCGGGCGGCACCTTCGAGCGGTTCTTCGAGAACCTCGGCACCCCCACCGACGAACTCTCCCCGCCGCAGCGGCCGTTCGTTCCCGATCCGCGGAAGTTCGGCACCGTGCCGCAGCGGTACGACGTGACGTTCCTGCCCGACCACCAGTGGCGCACCGGGAACTGAGGGGGAGCCGCGACATGACCAGCCGCAGCCCCGGCTACCTCGACGTCCACGCCCACTTCGTCACCGACTCCTACGTCCGGCAGGCCCGCGCGGCCGGGCACGAGCACCCCGACGGCGTCCCCGCCTGGCCCGCCTGGTCGGCGGCGGCCCACCTGGAGCTGATGGACCGCTGCGGCATCGAGACCTCGATGCTGTCGGTCTCGTCGCCCGGCATCCACTTCGGCGACGACACCGCCGCCCGCCGCCTGGCCCGCGAGGTCAACGAGGACGGCGCCACCGCCGTCCGGGAACACCCCGGCCGCTTCGGCCTGTTCGCCTCCCTGCCGCTGCCCGACGTCGACGGCGCCCTCGCGGAGACCGCGTACGCCTTCGACACCCTCGGCGCCGACGGCGTGGTCCTGGAGACCAACACCCACGGCACCTACCTCGGCAACCCGGACCTGGAGCCGGTCTGGGCCGAACTGGACCGGCGCGGCGCCGTCGTCTTCCTGCACCCCACCTCCCCGGTGTGCTGGGAGCGGTCCGCGCTCGGCCGGCCCCGCCCGATGGTCGAGTTCGTCTTCGACACCGCCCGTACCGTCACCGACCTGCTGATGGCCGGCACCCTCGACCGGTACCGGAACCTCACCGTGATCGTCCCGCACTGCGGCGGCGCCCTGCCGGTCCTCGCCGACCGCATCGACGGCTTCATGAAGATGTTCATGCCCGCCGGCACCGAGGCCCCCGGCGCCGTCGAACAGCTCCGCCGCCTCTACTACGACCTCGCCGGCCCCGCCCTGCCCCGCCAGCTCCCCGCCCTGCTCGGCCTGGTCGGCGCCGACCGGCTGCTGTACGGCAGCGACCACTGCTGGACACCGGCCGCCGGGGTCGAGGCGCACATCGCCGGCCTGGACGCCGCCCCCGCGCCCGGCGGCGCCCCCGACTGGCGGACCCTCACCACCGCCAACGCCCACCGCGTCCTGCCCCGTACCGCCCGCTGACGTAAGGCCGCCCCGTGCCCTTCCCCTTCCACCTGCTCGCCCCGCCCGACCCGGCGGCCCTGCCCCTGCCCCACCCGGCCCGCCCGGCCGACGGGGTGACGCTGCTGCGCGGCGCGGTGTACGCCGTCCCCGACGGCGGACGTCCGCTCACCACCGACCTCTGGCTGCCCGAGGACGCCACCGGACCCGTGCCGGTCGTCGTCTTCGTGCACGGCGGTGCCTGGCACACCGGCCTGCGCGACGACCCCGGCCCCCGCTTCCGTGCCTGGCGGCCCGGCCCCTTCGCCCGGCTCGCGCGGGCCGGGTTCGCCGTCGTCTGCCCCGACTACCGGCTCAGCGGCGAGGCACCCCACCCCGCCCAGCGCGACGACCTGGCCGCCGTACTGGCCTGGCTGCGCACCCGCGCCGGCGATCTCGGCCTCGACCCCTCACGCACCGTCCTGTGGGGCGAGTCGGCCGGCGGACACCTCGCCGCGCTGACCGCCCTCACCCAGCCGCCGGGCACCGTCGCCGGCTGCGTCACCTGGTACGCCCCCACCGACCTGCCCGGCCTCGCCGAGGACCGCCCCGAGGGCACGTACGACGCCCACGACCCGGCCTCCTTCGAGGCGCTGCTGCTCGGCGGCGCCCCGGCCGGCCGGCCGGACACCGCCCGGGACGCCAGCCCGGTCACCCATGTCGGCGCCGGCGCGCCGCCCTTCCTCCTCCTGCACGGCACCGACGACAGCCTGGTCCCGCCCCGGCAGTCCGTCCGCCTCGCCGAGGCGCTGCGCGCCGCCGGTCACCACCCCGACCTTTGCCTCGTCGACGGCGGCGACCACCTGTGGGTCGGGCTGTCCGACGCCGACGCGGCGGACTGCTTCGCCCGTACCCTCGCCTTCGCCCGCCGCTGCGCGGGTACCGGCGGGGCGGCGGGGAGCGGCACATGACCGGCGGCGCCACCGAGGCCACCGGGTCCGCCGCCCGCGAGGCGGTGGCCCCCCGGCGCCGCTCACCCCACCTGGTGCTCGCCTGCACCAGCCTCGGCACCCTGCTGGTGATCCTGCTGACCTCGGGCCTCAACATCGCCTCGCCCGAGATCCGCTCCTCCTTCGACGCGAGCGGCACCGCGATCGGCTGGGTGCTCTCCGGATACACCCTGGCCTTCGCGATGCTGTCGCTGACCGGCGGGGCGCTGACCGACCGGTTCGGCGCCCGCCGGGTCTTCCTCGCGGGCCTCGGCGTCTTCACCCTGTTCAGCCTGGTCGCCGCCGCGGCGCCCTCCGTGGGCCTGGTCGTCGCCGGCACCTTCGGCGAGGGTGTCGGGGCGGCCCTCGTCCTGCCGTCCGCGCTGGCGCTGATCCAGTCCGTGTACCAGGACCTCCCCGGCCGGCTCTCCTGGGCGATCGGCATCTGGGCCGGCGCCAACGCGCTGGGCGCGGCCCTCGGTCCGGTGCTGTGCGGCGCGCTGGTGTCGGTCGCGTCCTGGCGGGCCATGTTCCTGGCCGTCGCCGTCCTCGCCGTCGTCTTCGCGCTGGTGGGACGGCCCGTCCTGCCGCGGCTGCGGGGCGGCGGGGCCCGGCTGGACCTGCCCGGCCTGCTGGTCATGGTGGTGCTCCTCGGCGACGTGGCCTTCCTCGCGCACGACTGGCGCTCGCTGCCCCGGCCGGTGCTGGCCGCCGGGGTGCTCCTCGGCTGCGCGGCGGTGTGGCTGTTCGCCCGGGTGGAGCGGCGCTCGTCCGCGCCGATGCTGCCGCTGAGCCAGCTGCGGGACGTGCCGTTCAGCGCCAACGCCGTCGTCACGGTGGTCGGCACCGCCGCCTTCTTCGGCACCCTGTACCTGACCAGCATGGGCTTCCAGGACGAACTGGGCATGGCGCCGTTCGTGGCCGGGGTGGCGCTGCTGCCGCTGGCCGGCGGCAACATCGTCGCGGCGCTCGCGGCCGGCCGGGTCATCGGCCGCCTCGGCGTCCGGGGCACGATGGTCCTCGGCTCGGTCCTGCTGATCGCCGCCCTCGCCGTCATCCCGCTGGTCTTCGGCCACTACGCCGCGCTGGTCGCCCCGCTCGTCCTGATGGGCGCCGGCTGGGGCCTGCTGGTGCCCACCACCTCCGCCGCCGGACTGGCCCGCGCCCGGCGCGGCAAGGAGGGCGTCGCCTCCGGCGTCACCGCGGGCGGCCGGGAACTCGGCGCCGCGCTCGCCGCCGCGGTCCTGCTGCCGCTCGGCGTCCGGGCGGGCGTGTGGAGCGCGGCGGCGGTCGGCGCCGTCTCACTGGCCGTGGTGCTCCTCGGCGTCCGCGTGAGCGACCGCCCCGGCGCCTGACCCGGCGGCCCGCCGCAGCCGCACGGGCAGCGACCGGTGCCCGTTGCTGATCAGCGAGGGGAGCGGGACCAACTCCTCGGCCGGCACGGCGAGTTCCAGGTCGGGGAAGCGCGTGAACAGGTCCCGCAGCACGGTGACCAGCTCCAGGCGGGCCAGCGGCGCGCCGAGGCAGAAGTGCACCCCGTACCCGAAGGCCAGGTGCTCCTTGTCCGGCCGGGTCACGTCGAAGCGGCCCGCGGTCGGCCCGTGCCAGTCCGGGTGGCCGCCCGCCGTGCCGTACGACGCGAGGATCGCCTCGCCCCGCGCGATCACCTGGCCGTCGGGCAGCGGGATGTCGGCGAGGGCGAACCGCAACGGCAGGTGCTTGACCGCGGGCTCGCAGCGCAGGGTCTCCTCGACGACGTCCTCCCAGCCGGCCCGCCCGGACCGCACCAGGCCGAGCTGCCCGGGGTCGGACAGCAGGGCGGTGACGGCCTGGTCGATGACGTTGACGGTGGTCTCGTACCCGGCGCTGATCATCAGCACCAGTGTGCCCAGCAGTTCGTCGCCGGTGAAGCCGCCGCCGTCGCCCTCCTCGTCCCGGGCGGCGATGAGCAGGGAGATCGTGTCGTCGCCCGGCGCGGCCCGCTTGGCCGCGATCAGCCGCTCCAGGGCCTCCCACAGCGCGGCGGTGTTGGCGGTGGCCTCCTCGGCGGTGAGCGTGGTGGCGAAGACCCCGTCGACCAGTGCCCGGAACCCCTCCCGCTGGTTCTCGGGGACGCCCAGGAGCCGGCCGATCACCGCGATCGGCAGCGGATAGGCGAGTTCCTCGCGCAGGTCCACCACCTCCCCGGCGGGCCGCGCGGACAGCCCGTCCAGCAGGTCGGCGACGATTCCCTCCACGGCCGGGCGCAGTTCCCGGACCCGGCGGGCGGCGAAGGCCGGCGCGACCATCCGGCGCAGCCTGCGGTGATCGGCGCCGTACGCGGTGAACATGTTGTTCACCCCGATCCACAGGGCCAGCGGCCAGGTCGCGACGGTCTCGGCGTAGTCGGGCCAGTGTGCCCGGCCGTCCTTGGAGACCTGCGGGCTGGTCAGCAGCCGTTTGAGCAGCCGGGGGTCGCTGACGGACCAGGCGGTCACCCCGAGGACGTCCACCCGGGTGGCCGGGCCGCGGGCGCGCAGCGCCCGGTCCTCGGCGTGCCGGTCGGAGCCGGTGGGGTCCAGGACATACGTGCGCTGCTCGGGCACGCGGCGCTCCCTTCGACGGGCGCTGACGGGCCGGCCCCGCCGGGCCGCCGTATGGGCCGTACCGGACCACACCGAATGTCATAGTCCATCCGCCGCCCGGCACATAAGACCGTTTTCGGGCTTTTCTCTTGCCGGCGAGGGACGTTCGGCCCGTGCGGGGGCCGCTCCCGGGAC
Organism: Streptomyces griseoviridis; assembly: GCA_014649155.1. Taxonomy (GTDB): domain Bacteria; phylum Actinomycetota; class Actinomycetes; order Streptomycetales; family Streptomycetaceae; genus Streptomyces; species Streptomyces griseoviridis. The sequence goes on from BMSM01000005.1 coordinate 311,253, forward strand.
CGTTCGGCCCTGTCCGGGGGAGGGGCCGCCGCGACGATCATGGGGCGGCGGCCGGGAGGCGCCGCGGCACATCCCCCGTCGAGACGGCGCCTCCCGGCCCGTGAGCGACCCGAACGGATGGGGAGGACGTCGTCCCGTGGACGGAACGCAGATACAGCAGGTGCGGCCCACCGAGGAGGGACCGGTACGGCCGGCCGTACGCCGGGCGTCGTGGGTGGAGTGGCTGACCACCACCGACCACAAGAGGATCGGGACGATGTACCTGGTCTCCGCGTTCGCGTTCTTCGTCGTCGGCGGGGTGATGGCGCTGATGATGCGCGCCGAACTCGCCCGGCCCGGACTCCAGATCATGTCGAACGAGCAGTTCAACCAGGCGTTCACCATGCACGGCTCGATCATGCTGCTGATGTTCGCCATGCCGCTGTTCACCGGCTTCGCCAACTGGATCATGCCGCTCCAGATCGGCGCCCCGGACGTCGCCTTCCCCCGGCTGAACATGCTCGCCTACTGGCTGTTCCTGTTCGGCTCGACCATCGCCGCGGCCGGTCTCCTCACGCCGGGCGGCGCCGCCGACTTCGGCTGGTTCCTGTACGCGCCGCTCTCCGACGCCGTGCACTCGCCGCAGGTCGGCGCCGATCTGTGGATCATGGGCGTGGCGCTCTCCGGGTTCGGCTCGATCCTCGGCGCGGTCAACTTCATCACCACTGTCGTCTGCATGCGCGCCCCCGGCATGACCATGTTCCGGATGCCGATCTTCACCTGGAACGTGCTCCTGACCGCGCTGCTGATCCTGATGGTCTTCCCGGTGCTGGCCGCCGCCCTGTTCGCCCTGGAGTGCGACCGCCGGTTCGGCAGCCATGTCTTCGACGCGGCCAACGGCGGCGCCCTGCTGTGGCAGCACCTGTTCTGGTTCTTCGGCCACCCCGAGGTGTACATCCTCGCGCTGCCGTTCTTCGGCATCGTCTCCGAGGTGATCCCGGTCTTCGCCCGCAAGCCGATGTTCGGCTACATGGGCCTGATCGGCGCGACCATCGCCATCGCGGGCCTGTCGGTGACCGTGTGGGCCCACCACATGTACACCACCGGCGGGGTGCTGCTGCCGTTCTTCTCCTTCATGACCTTCCTCATCGCGGTGCCGACCGGGGTGAAGTTCTTCAACTGGATCGGCACCATGTGGCGCGGCAGCCTCTCCTTCGAGACACCGATGCTCTGGACCACCGGCTTCCTCGTCACGTTCCTCTTCGGCGGCCTGACCGGCGTCATCCTCGCCTCACCGCCGCTCGACTTCCACCTGTCCGACTCGTACTTCGTCGTCGCCCACTTCCACTACACGGTGTTCGGCACGGTGGTGTACGCGATGTTCGCCGGGTTCCACTTCTGGTGGCCCAAGTTCACCGGCAAGATGCTCGACGAACGCCTCGGCAAGATCACCTTCTGGACGCTGACGGCCGGTTTCCACCTCACCTTCCTCGTCCAGCACTGGCTCGGCGCCGAGGGCATGCCCCGCCGCTACGCCGACTACCTGGCCGCCGACGGCTTCACCGCCCTCAACACCCTCTCCAGCACCGGCTCGTTCCTGCTGGGCCTGTCGGTCCTGCCCTTCTTCTACAACGTCTGGAAGACCGCCAAGTACGGCAAGCCCGTCGAGGTCGACGACCCGTGGGGGTACGGCCGCTCCCTGGAGTGGGCGACCTCCTGCCCGCCGCCCCAGCACAACTTCACCGCCCTGCCCCGCGTCCGCTCCGAGGCCCCCGCCTTCGACCTGCACCACCCGGAGATCACCGCGGCCGACCGGACGGCGGTCTGACGATGGCGCACCCCGTACTCGCCCTCGGCGCCGCCCTGCTGACCGCCGCCGGCTGCGTCTGGTACCTGCCGGCCCTCGCCGAGCTGCGGGCCGGCGCCGACCGCCCGGACTCCCGGCGCGACCGGGCCGCTGCCTGCCTGACCGGCTGGGGCACACTCGCGGGCGTCGCCGTCCTGCTCCCGGCGGCCGGCTCCTGGTGGCCGGCGGCCGGCGCGGCCGAGGCGGGCTCCCTGCTCACGGCCGCCCTCCTGGTCCGCGCGGCCGTACGGCGCCGTCGTGAACGCCGGGAGACCGTCCGCGCCTGGACCGCCCTGACGCGGGGCCGGCCCCCGGCCCGCCCGCCCCGCCACCCCCGGTACCGCTGCGCCGCCCTCCTGGGCACCGGCCTGGCGGCCTCCGCCGGCGCGGCGCTCGCCCTGGCCGGCACCGGCCGCCCCGGGGCCGCCTGCCTGGTCCCCGCCGCGCTGACCGGGCTGACCCTCCTCCTCGCGGCCGGCCGCGCCCACCCGGCCCGGTGACCGCGGTAGGGCCGATCGGCCCTGGTCATCAGGGCCTCCGGTCACCGAGACTGCTGCGCGGACACCCGGACCGTCCGCGACCTCGCGGGCGGTCCCGTGCCGTACCGGACAGCGCGGAACGAGGAGCGAATTCATGGCCGACGGCGAGCAGCCCGGACCCGACCAGCCGATCCGGGTCTTCCTGCTGGACGACCACGAGGTGGTCCGGCGCGGGGTGCACGACCTGCTGACCGACGAGCCCGACATCACGGTCGTCGGCGAGGCCGCCACCGTGGTACAGGCGCTGGTGCGAATCCCCGCGCTCCGCCCGCAGGTCGCGGTGCTGGACGTCCGCCTGCCGGACGGCGACGGCGTCACCCTCTGCCGGGAACTGCGCTCCCGGATGCCGGAACTGGCCTGTCTGATGCTCACCTCGTTCGACGACGAGGAGGCGCTGCTGGACTCCGTCATGGCCGGGGCCTCCGGATATGTGCTCAAGCAGATCCAGGGCTCCGACCTGGTCTCCGCCGTCCGGACCGTGGCCGCCGGGCAGTCCCTGCTCGACCCGAGCGCCACCGCCCGGCTGATGGCCCGGCTGCGGCAGGGCCCCGACCCGGAGCCCGAACCGGAGGCCCTGCCCGGCCTCACCGACCGGGAACGCGAGATCCTCGCCCTGATCGGCGAAGGACTGACCAACCGTCAGATCGGCGCGCGGCTCTACCTCGCCGAGAAGACCGTCAAGAACCACATCTCCCGGCTGCTGGCCAAGCTCGGCGTGGAGCGGCGCATCCAGGCCGCCGTCATCGCCACCCAGGCCCAGGACCGGCTCCGGCGCGACCCCCGCTGAACGGGCGCGGGGGACCCCGGACGGCCCCCGTGAGCGGGGCCGCCGGTCCCGGCGGCCGGGACAGTCCGGCCGGTGCTCCGCCGGGCCGGGCCCGGCATGCTGAGGAGTGGCCGGACCGCGTTCCGCGCCCGTCCGGTGGCGCGCGGCTCGCCGGCGGGACCGGCGGGCAGGAAGCGAGGACGTCAGGCCGGCCCGATCGCCGCTGGACGCGGCCACCGTGGAGTTTCTCCTGACGGCCGCCGTGGCCGCCCCGTCGATCCACAGCACCCAGCCCTGGCGGTTCGCGCTGGACCCGGTGAGCGGATCGGGGTCGAGGTCCGCGCGGACCGGCGGCGGCACCCTGCCGGGGACCGGCCCCGGCCTGCGCGCCCAGTACCTGTCCGTCGGGGCCGCCGTCCTCGACCTCCAGGTGGCCGCCGCCCGCCTCGGCCTCCTCCCCGGTGTCCGGCTGCCGCCCGTCTCGGCCTCCTCCCCGGTGTCCGGCTGCCGCCCGTCTCGGCCTCCTCCCCGGTGTCCGGCTGCCGCCCGTCTTGGTCTCCTCCCCGGTGTCCGGCTGCCGCCTGTCTTGGTCTCCTCCCCGGTGTCCGGCTGCCGCCCGTCTCGGCCGACCCCGGCGTGCTGGCCGGCGGTCCGGCTCACCCGCCCCGGGACCGGCGCCCCGCTGCCCCTGCCCGACCTGTACGAGACGGTCCAGCGGCGGCACACCAGCCGGCTGCCGATCACCGGACGGCCGGTCGCGGACCCCGTCGTGGCGGACCTGTCCGGCGCGGCCCGCACCGAGGGCGCCCGCCTCGACGTGCCCGGCATCCCGGCCACCCGGCGCCTGCCGCGGCTCCCCCGGGAGGCGGAGGCGCGCACCGCCCGCGACCCGGCCCGCACGGCCGAGAACCGCCGGTGGCTCACCGCTCCCGGAGCGGACACCCCGTACGGCGTCCCCCTGACCGCGCTCGGCCCGCGGGACGCGTCCGGGCGGATGCCGGTCCGGGACTTCACGGGCGGGCGCGACGGCGGACGGCGGCCCGCGCCGCCCTTCGGACGGCACGTCCAGGCGGGCCTGTCGGGGACCACCCGGGACCGGCGGGCCGACTGGCTGCGGGCCGGGCAGGCACCGGAGCGCGCCCCGCTGGCGGCGACCCGGCACGGTGTGCGCACGTCGGTGCCGCACCAGGTGACGGAGTGGCCGGACCCGCGGGCGCAGGCGGCCGGACCCAGGCCGCCGTGGCGCTTCCCGCAGCGGCTGATCCGGTTCGGTTACGGCTACGGCCCGGAGGGCGGGCGCACCCCCGCCGCGCGGCCGGTGTCCCGCGGGCCCGGTGAGGGTGCGGGGCGCCGGGCCGGGTCAGCGCACGCCGCGCGCGCCCCTGAGGTCGCGCCCGGTGACCATCTCCGACTCGATCCGCAGGAACACCACGTCCCGCAGCGGCATCCAGGAGGCGGGGCCGTCCTGGACCAGCCGCGCGTGCTCGGCGGGGTCGGTGACCAGCGCGGCCCGGCCGGTGACGACCACGCTCCACCCGGACCGGGTCCGGGCGTCGAACTCGTCCGCCTCGAAGGCGACCACGACCCCGTCGACGGCCCGCACCAGCTCGGACTCCGGCGAGGTGCTCAGCACGACGGAACCGTCCGCGTCCAGGGCGAAGTTGACCGGGAGGACCGCGGGCAGGGCCTGCCGGGTGTAGACCACCCGGCCGACCGGCACCTCGGCGAGCAGGCGCAGGCACTCCGGGCGGCCGAGTGCGCCGAAGGCGTCGTTCTGGTGCATCGGCCCATCGTCGCGGCGCGGCCCGGCGGCCGGGTAGGGCCGGACGGCCCCTCCCTCGCCCCGGACGTGACGGCAGTGGAGCGCCCCCGCCGGGCCCCGGTCAGGCGTCCGGTGCCTCCCGGGCCGGCAGTGGCACCGTCCACTCCGCCACCGTCCCGGACGGGTGATTCGGCCGGAGGGTGAAGGTGCCGCCGAGGTCGGCGGCGCGCCGGCGCAGATTGTCGAGGCCGCTGCGGCGGGTGACGGCGGGGCCGATGCCCCGGCCGTCGTCCGTGACCCGCACCGACAACCGGCTCCCGTCGGTCTCGGCGGTGACCTCGACCTGGCCGGCGCCGGCGTGCCGGGCGGCGTTGGAGAGGGTCTCGCGCACCACCGCCAGCAGGTGCCCGGCGTACTCCTCGGGCACGCAGGTGTCCAGCAGGCCGGTCATCCGCAGGGCGGGCGGGAAGCCGAGCGCGGCGGCGGCCCGGTCGGTCTCGGCCAGCAGCCCGGCCCGCAGCGCGCCGCGCCCGCCGGGGCGGTCCCGCTCGCGCAGCGCGTAGATGGTGCCGCGTACCGTCTTGATGGTGTCGTCGAGGTCGTCGACCACCCGCTGGACGCGTTCGGCGGCCTCCGGCCGGTCGGCGATCCGGCCCAGCACCGAGTTCAGGGTCAGCCCGGAGGCGAACAGCCGCTGGATGGCCAGGTCGTGCAGGTCACGGGCGATCCGGTCGCGGTCGGAGAGGACCATCAGCCGCTCGGCCTCGCGCCGGTGGTCGGCGATCTCCAGGGCGAGCGCGGCCTGGTCGGCGAAGCCGCTGATCATCGCCATGGCGGCCTCGGAGAACTCCGGCGCCCCGGGCAGGTTGGCGACCTGGAGCACTCCGCGGGCGTGCTCCCGGCCGCCGAGCGGCAGCAGGAACCCCGGCCCGAGACCGACCAGCCCGGCCGAACCGCCACCCCCTTGCGCCATCTCCGACAGCCGGGCGCTGCTGATCCGCTCGTTGGTCCGGTACACCCGCGCGGCCAGCGTGTCCGGCGCCAGCACCAGCCCGCGCACCCGTCCGGCGCCCTCGCCGTCGGCGGCCTCGATCACCAGCTCGTCCCCGCCGTCCAGCGGCACCGCCACGGTCACCAGGTCGGCCCCGGCCAGCGTCCGTACGGTGGCCGCCACCTGGTGCAGCACCTGGTCGGGATCGGTGCCCGAGAGCAGACCGCGGGTCAGCTCGCTGCTGGCGGCGAGCCACTGCTCCCGGCGGCGGGTGTCCTCGTAGAGCCGGGCGTTGTCGACGGCCACCCCGGCCGCCGCGGCCAGTGTGCGCAGTACCGCCTCGTCCTCGTCGTCGAACTGGGCGCCGTCCCGCTTGTCGGTGAGGTACAGGTTGCCGAAGACCCGCTCGCGCACCCGTACCGGCGTTCCCAGGAAGGTGGTCATCGGCGGATGCCCGGGCGGGAAGCCGACGGAGGCGGGGTGCCCGCCGAGGTCGGCGAGGCGCAGCGGCCGGGGCTCCTTGATCAGCAGCCCCAGGATGCCGTGGCCCTCGGGGTAGTCGCCGATCTCCTCGACTGCCCCCTCGTCCACGCCGACCACGATGAACTGCTTGATCCGCCCCTCCTCGCCGAGTACCCCGAGCGCCCCGTACCGGGCGTCCACCAGGGCCACCGCGGACTCGGTGATGCGCCGCAGGACCACGTCGAGGTCGAGGTCGGAGCCGATGGCGAGGACCGCGTCGAGCAGGGTGTGCACCCGGTCCCGGGTGGCACGCACCTGCGCGACCTGGGCCTGGAGGCCCTCCAGCAGTTCGTCCAGCCGCAGCCGGGGCGCCGCCGGACCGTCCTTCCGCCCGACCGCCGGACTCTCCGCCATTCCCGCTCCCTCCGGGAAGGCGTCACCGACCCCTTCCCCCTCCGTGCCCGGACCCCCGCCGGCCCGCACACCCGTACGAGGCGCGGCCGTCCCCGATCCTAGGGCCCCCGGCCCGTGGGGCCCGGAGGCGGGGCACGGCGGCGGGTGGCCCGTGCGGCACGGAGGTCAGGTTCCGTGCCGCACGGGCGGTCAGGAGGGGCGGGTGCCCGGCGCGGTGATGCGGGTGACGGCTTCCAGGGTGAGGGCGCGGTCGTGGGGCTGCTGGGCCAGGGCCCGGTGCAGGGTGAGGCCCTCGATGAGGGCGTCGAGCTGGCGGGCGGTGTCCGGGTCGAAGTGCTTCTCCAGGTGCACGCGGCTGCGGGCCATCCACGCGTGGGTCAGTTCACGGTAGGCGGGCCGGCGGGCGGCGAGCGTGTACAGCTCCTGGGTGAGCACGAGGTCGCGCGGGCTGCCCTCGGAGAGGGTGTGGACGAGGTCGGTCACCGCCGCCCTCGCCTCGTCCGGGTCGGCCGGGGCGCTGAGCCGGGCGTCGAACAGTTCCACGATGTGGTCGGTGAACCGCCGGAACGCCTCCCGCAGCACCTCGTCCATGCCGCTGAAGTGGTACGTCATCGACCCCAGGGGCACGCCGGCGCGTGCGGCGATCTTCCGGTGCGAGACGCCGGCGACCCCCTCGTCGGCGATGAGGTCGAGGGTCGCGTCGAGGATGCGCTCGCGGCGCCGCGGGTCGGTGTGTCCGGTGGCCATGGGGACATGGTCACAGACTCCGGACCACGCGGGCGGGGTTGCCCACGGCGACGACGCCCGCGGGCACGTCCTTCGTCACCACGGAACCGGCGCCGACCACCGAGTCGTCCCCGATGGTCACGCCCGGCAGGACGATCACACCGCCGCCCAGCCACACGTTGTCGCCGATGGTGACCGGCCGGGCGGCCTCCAGCTTGTCCCTGCGGGGCCCCGGCTCCAGCGGGTGCGTCGGGGTGAGCAGCTGCACGTTCGGGCCGATCTGGCAGTCCGCGCCGATGGTGACACCCGCGACGTCCAGCGCGGTCAGGTTGTAATTGACGAAGGTGCGGGCGCCGATCGTGATGTTGCTGCCGTAGTCGACGTACAGCGGCGGGCGGACGTGCGCCTCCTCGCCGAGCGAGCCGAGCAGTTCGGCGAGGACCGGCCGCGCGGCGTCGGCGTCCTCGGCGTAGGCGGCCTGGTACCGGGCGGCCAGGCGCACGGCCCGCTGCTGGCGGCGGACGATCTCCGGATCGTCGGCGACGTACAGCTCGCCGGCCTGCATGCGCTCCAGGTTGCTGCGGGGGTCGTCCGTGAAGTGCTCGGTCATCGGCATGCCCCGACCCTACACCCAAGAGCGTACGACCGTACCTTCTTAGGTCCGCCGCACCGCCCGGGTCCGCGGCAGCCGCGTCGCGCCCGCGGCGGCCAGCACGCCCAGGGCGACCACCCACCAGAAGGTGTCCGCGAACGCGGCCGGCACGTCCTGGTGACGGGCGGTCAGCCGGCTCTGCACGACCACCGCGAGGGCGGCCGTGCCGAGCGAACCGCCCACCGTGTTGAGCAGGTTGAGCGCCGCCGCCGCACGCGGGACCCGCTCGGGCTCGATCCGGCTGTACACGATGTTCATCACGGGGGCGCCGGTCATCGCCATGCCGACGCCGCGCAGCGCGAGCGACGCAGCCGTCACCGCGTCCGGCAGCCCGTGGCCGAGCTGGGTGAACGGCACCGTCCCGGCCAGCACCAGCACGATCCCGGTGACCACCAGGGTCCGCGGCGCGACCGCGTCGATCGTCCGGTTGACCAGCACCGTCCCCACCGCCGCGCCCAGCCCCTGCGGCGCCAGCAGCAGCCCCGACTCCCACGCCGACAGGCCCCGGCCGGTCTGGAAGTACAGCGGCAGCAGGAACATCGTGCCGAACACCGACGCGCCCAGCATCAGCAGCGCCAGCGCGGCGGCCCCGAACGGCGGCCGGGCGAAGAGCCGCGGGTCGACCAGCGGCGTCCGGCGGGTCCGCAGCCCGTGCACGGCGAAACCGGCCAGCATCAGCAGGCCCGCCGCCACCCCGAGCCCCGCGGTCAGGGCACGCCCGTGGGCGACCTCCGTCAGGCCGAACACCAGCACGGCGAGGCCGGGGGAGAGCAGCAGGGCGCCCTGGACGTCGAACGCCGGCCGGCCCGGCGACGCGGGCACCACCGGCACATGGCGGCGGGCGAGCAGCACAGCCACCGCCCCGACCGGCAGGTTGACCAGGAACAGCCACGGCCAGGACGCCACCGCGAGCAGCCCGCCGCCGGCCAGCGGCCCGAGCACCGGCGCCAGCAGGGGCACCACCGCGACGACGCTGATCAGCCGTCCGGTGCGGTCCGGACCGGCGATCCGGGCCAGCAGCGCCTGCCCGGTCGCCGGCAGCAGTCCCGCGCCGAGCCCCTGCACCACCCGGAAGACGATCAGGCTCGGCGCCGACCAGGCCAGCGCGCACAGCGCCGACCCCAGCAGGAACACACCGACCGCCACCAGCCAGACCCGGCGCGCGCCGTACCGGTCGGCCAGCCAGCCGGACGCCGGCACGGCCGTGACGACGGCCAGCAGATAGGCCGTGCTGACCCACTGGATGCCGGCGACGGAGGCGCCGAACTCCCCGGCCAGGGTGTCGATGCCGACACTGACGATGGTGGCGTCCACCGACGCCATGAACGTGCCGAGCACCAGGACGAACGCCACCCGCCACAGCGCCGCGTCGATGCGCTGCCGCCCCGCCTCGGCGGGTGCCACCTGCTCCTTGCTCACGGATGCTCCAGAAGGGTGCGGACGTCGGTGTCGAGATGGTCGCCCAAGGCGCGCAGCAGGGCGATGAGTTCCTCGGCCAATCCGGCCACCGGCACCCCGGCGCGATGGGCGAGGACGCCGGTCCAGCCGTCGCCGTCGGGCATGACCGTCAGCGTCACCGGGTGGTGGGTGGCCTCGCGGAAGCGGGTGCCGACGACCGTGAGACCGGGGGCGGGCGCGCGCAGCCGTTCCGGGTCGACCGGATAGTTCTCGAACACCACCAGGCTGTCGAAGAGGCGGTGCCGCCCGGTCAGCCGCTCCAGGTCGGCCAGGGCCACGTGCTGGTGCTCGGCCAGCGCCCGCTGGCCGGCCTGGAGCGCGGCGAGGCTCTCGGCGAGGGTGCCGGTCAGCCGGGCCCGTACCGGCACGGTGTTGGCCAGCAGCCCGATGATCTCCTCCACGCCCGCCAGCTCCGGGGGACGGCAGGCCACCATCGCGCCGAAGCACACGTCCGTCCGGCCGGACCGCCGGGCCAGCAGCACCGCCCAGGCGCCCTGCACCAGCGTGTTCCGGGTCAGGCCGCGCCGCGCGGCGAGCCGGGAGAGCCGGTCCACCAGCTCCGGCTCGAAGGAGATGACCGCCGGCTCCTGCCACGCGGGGCCGGGCGCCGCCCCGCCGCCGAGGTAGTCGCCCTCGGGCAGCCCCGCCAACTCGGCTGCCCAGACGGAGAGATCGGGCTCGTGGGCGGCGCGCCAGCGCAGGTAGCCGGCGAACGGCACCGGCGCGGGCAGCTCCGGGGCCCCGCCCCGCACCCGTGCCGTGTACAGCGCGAACAGCTCGCCGAGCAGGCGCGGCGCCGACCAGCCGTCGGAGAGGACGTGGTGGCTGGTCAGCACCAGGTCGGCGCGGTCGGCGCCCAGCCGGATCACGGTCAGCCGCAGCAGCGGGCCCGCGGCCAGGTCGAACGGCTCGGCCAGATCGGCGGCGAGCACCTCCTCGGCGGGCCCGTCGCACACCCGGAACCCCGGCCGCGGCTCCTTCGGGATCACCGCCAGGGCGGCGGGGAACACCGCCCCCAGGTTCGGGTGCCGGGCCAGCAGATCGGCCCCCGCGGCGCGCAGCACGCCGACGTCCAGCGGACCGGCCAGCGAGAACACCGACTGCACGGTGTACGGATCGGGGCGCTCGGTGCGCGAGTGCCGCAGCATCACCTCCTGCAACGGCGTCAGCGGCTGCACCTCGGCCACCGTCCGGCCGTCGCCGAGCCCCGCGATCTCGGGCGCGTCGGCGGTCCGGGCCAGCGCCTCCCGCAGGTGCCCGGCCAGCTCCTCGACGTCACCGGCCGGGAACAGCCCGTCCGGCCAGGTCAGCCGGACGCCCAGCCGGTCGTCCCGGACCAGCGCGTTCACCATCAGGGCGGACGGCAGCGGCAGCGCGTCCACGCCGCCGGAGCCCAGTGGGTCCGCGTCCGGCGGCGTCTGCCAGGGCCGTTCCGTACCGGGGGCGGCGGGGAAGCGGCCGAGGTAGTTCCAGGAGACCTCCGGTGCGACGGGGTCCAGCAGGCCGGCCGTGGTGAGGACGCCGTACCCGAGGCCGTCGCCCTGGGCGCGCAGCCGTTCCCCGACCTTGCCCGGACCGTCGTCGGCGTCGAGCAGCACGGGGTGCACGGCGGTGAACCAGCCCACGGTCTGGGAGAGGTCCACCGCCGGGGGCCGGCCGTGGCTCTCCAGCGCGACCAGCAGCCGCGGCGTCCCCCGCCAGGCCCGTACGGCGCGGGCGAGCGCCGCGAGCAGCACCGCGTCCGGCGTGCTCCGCAGGGCGGCGGGCAGGGCCGTGACCAGGGCGTGGGTGAGGTCCGGGGGGAGGCGGAACTCGTGGTGGCGCGCGGTGGCGGCGGTGTCCCGGGCCGGGTCGAGCGGCCGGGCCGCCAGGGCGGGCGTGGCCGACATCCGGCGCCAGTGCGGGAGTTCGTCCCGCCGGTCGGCCTCCCGCAGGGCGCGTGCCCAGCCGAGGAACGACTGCCCGTGCCGGGCCGGTGTCCCGCCCTCGTGGGCGTGGCGCACGTCGTCCAGCAGGACGCGCCAGGAGACGCCGTCGACGACGAGGTGATGGGCGATCAGCACCAGCCGGCCCGGCGCGTCCGGCCCGGCGTCCACCCACAGGGCGCGCAGCAGCGGGCCGGTGCGCGGGTCCATCGCCGCCCGCACGGCGGCGGTCCACGCGTCGACCAGGGCGCGGACGTCCGGCTCCGCCGGCCGGCGGGTCAGGATGTCGGCGCCGGTCACCGTCCCGGCCGGGGGGATGCGCAGCACGTCGCCCGCGAGGCGGGCCCGCAGGACGTCGTGGCGGGCCAGCACCGCGTCGAGCACCGCCCGCCAGCGGGCCTCGTCGCCGCCGGGCGGCACCACCACCTCCACCCACTGGCAGAACCCGTCGGCGGCCCGGCCCGCGCGGCGCAGCAGGTCCCGCATGACCGGGGTCAGCGGCGCGTCCCCCACGGCGGGGGCGTCCCCTTCGTCCAGGGCGTGGGCGCGGGCCGCGATCCCGGCGACCGTCTCGCCCTCGAACACGTCCCGGGCGGTCAGCCCGAGCCCCCGGCGCCGGGCCCGTGACACCACCTGGAGGGAGACGATGCTGTCCCCGCCCAGGGCGAAGAAGCCGTCGTCGGGGCCGATGTCGTCATGGCCGAGGATGTCCCGGAACACCCCGAGCAGCACCGCCTCCGCCTCGGTGGCCGGCTCCCGGCGGCGGGCCGCCGACGTCTCCGGCGCGGGCAGCGCCGCCGCGTCCAGCTTCCCGCCCGGACCCAGCGGCAGCCGCTCCAGCGGCACCAGCGCCACCGGCACCATGTGGTCGGGCAGCCGCTCGGCCAGGTACGCCCGCAGGCCCGCCGGGTCCCACCCGGCGCCGTCGACGGGGATGACGTAGCCGACGAGCCGGCCCTCGCGCACCAGCACCGCGCTCGCGCGCACTCCGGGGTGGCGGGTCAGGGTGGACTCGATCTCGCCGAGTTCGACCCGGAAGCCGCGGATCTTGACCTGGTGGTCGGCGCGGCCGAGGAAGACCAGCTGCCCGTCCGGGCGCCACCGCACCAGGTCGCCCGTGCGGTACATCCGCGTCCCCGGCGGCCCGAACGGGTCGGCGACGAACGCGGCGGCGGTGAGGCCGGGCCGCCCCAGGTAGCCGCGGGCCAGGCTTGGCCCGGCCAGGTACAGCTCGCCCGTCACCCCGGTGCCGGCCGGCTGGAGCCCGCCGTCCAGCACATAGGCGCGGACGTTCGGGTCGGGACGGCCGATCGGCAGCGGGCCCGGGTCGTCCGGGTCGTACCGCCAGGTCACGGAGTTGACGGTCACCTCGGTCGGGCCGTACGCGTTGAACAGCGCCCGGCGTCCCGCGCCCCAGCGGCGGGCGAGTGCCGGGTCGAGGCGCTCGGCCCCGACGACGAAGAACACGTCCGGGTCGACGGTGCGGTCGTCGGGCATCGCCGCGAGGAACGAGGGGAGCAGGTTCACGCCGGTGACCCGGTGCCGGACGATGTAGTCGAGGAGTTCGTCGCCGGGGACCCGGACCTCCTCCGGCGCGATCACGGACGTACCGCCGGACAGCAGCGGCACCATCGTCTGCCAGAACGCCACGTCGAACCCGGTCGACGCGAAGTGCAGGTACCGGTCGTGCTCGGTGACCCCGACGACCTCCTCCTGGAGCGCGATCAGGTCCGGCACGCCGCGGTGGGTGACACCGACGCCCTTGGGCCGGCCGGTGGTGCCGGAGGTGTAGATGACGTACGCGAGCGCGTCCTCGGTGAGCCGGGCCCGTGCCCCGGCCGGATCGGTGTCCGGTACGCCGTCGAGGGCGGCCGGGTCGTCCAGGCGCAGCACCGGGATGCCGCGCTCGGCGGGCAGGCCGCCGTCACCGGTGGTCACGGCGGCGGCCGGGGCGAGGTCGTCCAGCATGTACGCCAGCCGGTCCCGCGGGTGCGCCGGGTCCAGCGGCACGTACACCGCGCCCGCCTTGACCACGCCGAACAACGCCACCGTCATCTCGATGTCCCGGCCGAGCAGCACCGCCACCGGGTCCTGCGGCCTGACCCCCCGCCGGATCAGCGCGTGCGCGAGCCGGTTGGCCGCCCGGTCCAGCTCGGCGTAGGTGAGGGTGCGGTCGCGGCAGACCAGGGCCTCGGCGTCGGGCTTGCGGCGCACCCACGCGGCGAACTCCTCCAGCCACGGCCCGCGTTCCCGGGCCGCGACCACCTCGGTGCCGGTGCGCAGCATCCGGTCCCGCTCGGCCGGTCCGAGCAGCGGCAGGGCGAGCACGGGCCGGTCCGGGTCGGCGACGATCTCCCGCAGCAGCCGCTCCAGCCACCGGCCGACGTCGCGGACGGTCTCCTCGGCGAAGGCGCGCGGCTGGTGGCCCAGGCCGATCGTGATGCCGTCGCCGGGCAGGACGATCACCGTCAGCGCGTAGTGCGTGGCGTCGGTGATGTCGACCCCGGCCAGTGCGAGACCGGGGGCGACCGGGGTGCGGTCGCGGCTGGAGAGCGGGAAGTTCTCCATCACCAGCATGGTGTCGAAGAGGTCGCCGGCCCCCGCCGCCCGTTGGATGCCGGGCAGGCCCACCCAGTGGTGGTCGGCGAGCGCCACGCTCTCGGCGTGCACCCGCGCCAGCAGCTCGCGGGCCGTCTCGTCCTGGGTGTGCCGGACCCGCACCGGGACGGTGGTGCCGAGCTGGCCGATCATCGACTCCACGCCGTCCACCTCGGCGGGCCGTCCGGACACCGGGCAGCCGAACACCACGTCCCGCCGCCCGGTCAGCCGGCCCAGGAGCAGCCCCCAGGCAGTCTGGAGGACCGTGGTGAGGGTGACGCCCCGGTCGCGGGCGAAGGCGCGCAGCCGGTCGCTGAACTCCCGGCCCAGCTCGACCGTCACCCGCCCCGGCCGCTCCACCGAGGTGCCGGCGCTCGCGGGCGCCAGCCGCGTCCCCTCGTCGACACCGGCCAGCGCCTCGCGCCAGGCCGCCAGCGACGCCTCGCGGTCCCGGGCGCCCAGCCACCGGTAGTACGGCGTCACGTCGGTGGCCGCCGGCACGGCCGGTCCGGTGCCGCTCAGTTCGGCGTAGATGCCCAGCAGGGACCGGCCGACCAGCGGCATGGACCAGCCGTCGAGCAGCGCGTGGTGGTTGGTGATCACCAGCTTGTGCGCGGCGGGGCCGGTACGGGACAGCAGGAACCGGATCAGCGGCGGACGGAACGGGTCGAACGGGCGCCGCAGTTCCTCCTGGACGGCCTCGGCGAACCGGTCGTCCCGCCGCCATTCCAGGGCGGCCTCGGCGGGGACCACCTGCACCACCTCGTCCCCGGCCGGGGCTAGGTGCATCCGCAACGAGGGCGTGCGGCGCAGCAGTTCACGCGCCGCCTCGGCCATCAGCTCCGGGTCGACCGCTCCCTCCAGGGTCGTCACGGCCTGGACGACGTACACGTCCGTGTCCGGGTCGTCGCGGACCTGCGTGTGGAAGGACAGGCCGATCTGGAGCGGCGTGGCGGGCCAGACGTCCGCGATCCGCCCGGAGCGTTCCAGGGCCTGGATGGTTTCCTGGCCGAGCGTGACGAGCGGCAGGTCGGAGGGGGTGAGCCCGCCGGCGGCGGTGCGCGCGTGCGCGGCCAGCGCCGCCAGCGCGTCCGCCCAGCGGGCGCGCAGCGCCGCCAGGGCGTCGGACCCGAGCACCCCGCCCGCGGCCGTCCACTCCACGGCCAGCCGGGGCCCGCTCGCCGCGCCGCCCTCGTGCCCCGCGCCGCCCTCGTGGTCCTCGCGGCCCTCGTGGACGAAGCAGTTCAGGGCGAGGACCTGCTCCAGCGCCTTGCCCTCCGGCTCGTGCACCGAGAACGCGTCCTCCTCGGGCAGCCGCCATCCCGTCCCCGGCAGCGGCGCGAACCGGCCCAGGTAGTTCAGCAGCACGTCCGGCGGCGGTACGGCGGCCAGCGCGGCGCCGCCGACCGGGTCCAGGTGGCGGAGCATGCCGTAGCCGATCCCGGCGCCGGGCACGCCGCGCTTGGCCTCCTTCGCCGCGCGCAGGACGTCCGCCACGTCCCCGGCGGCCGGCACCCGCACCGGGTACTCGCTGGTGAACCAGCCGACCGTGCGGGCCAGGTCGAGGTGTTCGCGTCCGTGCCCCTCCAGGGTGACGGTCACCGCCTCGCCGCCCGCGCCCCACGCGCGCAGCGCCAGCACCAGCGCGGCGAGCAGCACCTCGTCGACGCCCGCCCGGTAGGCGGCGGGGAGCGTGGTCAGCACCGCCTCGGTGACCTCCGGGGAGGCGACGGTGAGCGACCGGCGGGCGGTGGCCACCGTGTCCCGCGCCGGGTCCAGCGGGCGGTCGCCCAGCCGGGTCGCGGATTCCAGCGCCGTACGCCAGTGGCCGAGTTCGTCCCGGCGGGCGCCCGACGCGCCCTGCTCGGCGAGGAGCAGCGCGTGCCGCCGCCAGGACGCGCCGGTGCGGGGCAGGGTGCCGCCCGCGCATGCCGTGTGCAGGTCCGGCAGGAGCACCCGCCAGGACACGCCGTCCACGGCGAGGTGGTGCACGACCACGACCAGGCGGTCCGGTCCCCCGTCGCCGGCGCGGACCAGCGCGGCCCCCAGCAGCTCGCCCGAGCGCGGGTCCAGTTCGCCCGCCAGCCGCCGGGCCACCGCCCCGGCGTCCGCACCGTGCTCCTCGCGCACGACGGCCCGCACCGCGTCCTCGGACAGCACCTCCAGGCTCCCGTCGGCGCCGGCCCGCAGCCGCAGCGCGTCGTGCCGGGCGAGGACCGCGCGGACGCCCGCCCGCAGGGCGTCGACGGCGAGCCCGTCCACCCGCAGCGCCGTCCACTGCGCGTACCCCGCGACGACGGCGATGTCGGGGTGGGCGTCGAGGAGCTGGCGCACGATCGGCGGCGCGGGCACGGGCCCGGTCGGCTCGTCGGCGGGCTCGTCGGCGTCCGCGGCGATCTGCCCGGCCGCGGCGGCCAGGGCGGCGAAACTGCGCCGGGCCAGCAGATCGCGGGGCCGCAGCTCCAGGCCGAGCGCGCGGAGCCGGCTGCTGACACTGATCGCGGTGATGCTGTCCCCGCCGAGGGCGAAGAAGTCGTCGTCCACGGCGACCCGGTCCACCTCGAACACCTCGGCGAGGGCCGCGCACAGCAGCCGCTCCCGCTCGGTGCCCGGCTCCCGCCCGCCCCCGGCCGCCGCCGGCGCGGGCAGCGCAGCGCGGTCCAGCTTGCCGTTGGGAGTGAGCGGCAGCGCGTCCAGCACCACCACCGACGAGGGCACGAGGTGGTCGGGCAGCCGTTCGGCGAGCGCGGTACGCACCCCGTCGGGGGTGACCGGGTCCGCGCCGGCGCCGGACGCGGGCACCACGTACCCCACCAGCCGGGACGCCCGTACGGCCGCCGCCGCGGCCGTCACCCCGGGCAGCGCGGCCAGCGCCGCCTCGACCTCGCCGGTCTCCACCCGGTGCCCGCGGATCTTCACCTGCCCGTCGGCCCGCCCGAGGTACACCAGGCCCCGGTCCGGCACCCAGCGGGCCAGGTCGCCGGTGCGGTACATCCGGCTGCCGGGCGGGCCGAACGGGTCGGCGACGAACCGGTCCGCCGTCGCGCCGGGCCGCCCGAGATAACCCCGCGCCAACTGGGGCCCGGCCAGGTACAGTTCGCCGGCCGCGCCCGGCGGCACCGGGTGCAGGGCGGCGTCCAGGACGTAGGCGCGGGTGCCCGCGAGGGGCCGGCCGGCGGACGGCTCGTCACCGGTGAGCGGGGCGCTGGTGCTGTCGACGGTGGCCTCGGTCGGCCCGTACATGTTGCGGGCGGGCACCCCGGACGCGGCGATCCGGCGCCACAGCGCGGGCGGGGTCGCCTCGCCGCCGAGGACGAGCAGCGCCGGGCGCAGGCCGAGCAGGCCGGCGTCGATCAGCGGCGCCGCCATCGACGGGGTGGTGTCGACGACGTCGATGCCGTCCCGGGCGTACGCGGCGAGCAGGGCGTCGGCGTCGCGGGCGGTCTCGGCGTCGTAGACGTGCAGTTCGTGCCCGCACAGCAGCCAGACCAGGTGGTCGAGGGCGGAGTCGAAGGCGAAGGAGTAGGTGTGGGCGGTGCGCAGCCGCCGGCCCGCCGCCCGCTCGGCGTCCGCGACGAGCGTGGCCCGGTGGTGGTGCAGCAGCGCCGCGAGACCGCCGGCCCGGCCCAGCACGCCCTTGGGCCGGCCGGTCGACCCGGAGGTGTGGATGACGTACGCCAGGTGCTCGGGGTGCCGGGGCGCGGCCAGTTCACCGGCGCCGAGCGGGGCGCCGGACAGCGCCTTCGCCTCGCCGAGCAGCGTCTCCCACGGCAGTCCCTCGACCGTGCCGCCGGTCAGCACCAGTGCCGGCCGGGCGTCCGCGAGCAGCGCGCGCAGCCGCTCGCGCGGATGGGCGAGGTCCAGCGGCAGGAACGCGGCGCCCGCGTCCAGCACCGCGAGCTGCGCGGCCACCAGGTCCGCCGAGCGGGGCAGCGCGAGCGCCACCACGTCGTCGGGGCCGATGCCGCGGGCCCGCAGCGCGCGGGCCAGCCGGTGCACCCGGTCCGCCAGGTCCGCCGCCGTCAGCCGCTCCGCCCCGCAGACCAGCGCGGTGTGCCCGGGACCCGCGGCGGCCATCGCGTCGAACGCGTCCGGCACCGCGAGCGGCGTGCCCGGCACCGCCCGGGGCGTCCAGTCGGCCGGCACCGCGCCGCCCAGCGGGACGCCGCCCACCGCCGTGCCGTCCAGCAGCCCGGCCAGCAGCGCCCGCAGCGCGGCCAGTTTGCCGTCGACGGACGCCCGGTCGTTGGTCCGGGCGTCCACCTCGAAGCCGAGGAGCAGCCCGCCGTCGGGGGCGGGCAGCACCGACAGGCCCATGTCCTCCGGCGGGCCGCCCGCCACATTGCGCATCACGCCCCGCGCCCCGGCGAAGTCCAGCGCCAGGTCGAACGCCTTCAGGTTGATGCCGCGCCCGTGCAGCAGCGCGCCCGCGCCGGGCACCCCGAGGTCACGGGGGAGGTCCTCACCCCGGTACCGCTGGTGCCTCCGGGTCTCCCGCAGCACGCCGGCCACCCGCCGGGTCAGCTCCCCGAAGCCGTCACCGGGGCGCACCGTCACCCGCAGCGGCAGCACGTTGACCGCCATCGCCGGGGTGCGCAGCTCCACCGGCTCGGTACGGCACATCAGCGGCAGCGCGAACACCACGTCGGCGCGGCCCAGCACCCGGTGCAGGAACGCGGCGTAGCAGGCGATCACCGCCTCGCCCCAGGTGACGCCCTCCCGGTCGGCGAAGGCCCGCAGCCGGGCCGTCTCGTCCGGGGTGAGCGCCGTGCGGGCGGTCAGCGCGGGGCCGGGCGGCCCGGCGGCGGTGCCGGGCTCCCCGACGTCCGGGAGCGGCGTGAACCGGTCCACCCAGTACGCCCGGTCCTCGGCCGCCCGCGCGCTCTCCCGGTACGCCCGGTCGGCGGCGACCAGCCCCTCGATCGTGCCGAAGGCGGGCCGGGGCGGCTCGGCGCCGCGCACCAGGGCCGTGTAGCGGGCGGCGGTGCGGCGGGCCAGCATCGCGCCGCTGTAGCCGTCGATGACCAGGTGATGGCCCAGTTGCGTGTACCAGACCTCCCGGTCGGAGACCCGGATCAGCACGGGGGAGTACAGCGGCCGGTCCACCATGTCCCGGCAGGTCTGCGCCGCCCGCTCCCGCTCGGCCTCCACCAGCGCCTCCGCGGCCCGCCGGGGATCGGCCTCGCCGGCCACGTCGAACAGCCGGGGCGTGGGCACCGGCGTGTCGCTGACCGTCTGCCGCGGCCCGTCCGGTGTGTCGTGCACCCGCAGCCGCAGCGTCTCGGCCTCCTCGTGGACCGCCCGGACCGCCTCGGCCAGCGCCCCGGTGTCGACGGGCTCCTCGCCGCGGATCTCGATGACGTCACCGACGACGTAGTACGGGGAGTCCGGCTCCAGGCGTTGCGCGTTCCAGATGCCCAGTTGGGCGCCGGTCAGGGGGAGCGGACGGTCCGAGGGCACACGGGCAGTGCTCAACTCACTCTCCTTGGAGTGTGGGGACGACCATGGGGGTGCCGGTCACCGGGTCGGGCACGATGACGCTGGGCAGGTCGAACACGTCCTTCATCAGCGCGGCGTCCACGATGTCCGCCGGTTTCCCCTCGGCGACCACCCGTCCGTCCCGCATGGCGACCAGGTGGTCGGCGAACCGGCACGCCTGGTTGATGTCGTGCAGCACGGCGACGACCGTGCGGCCCTGGTCACGCAACCGGGCCAGCAGAGCGAGCAGTTGGTACTGGTGGGTGATGTCGAGGAAGGACGTCGGCTCGTCCAGCAGCAGGTACGGCGTCCGCTGGGCCAGCACCATCGCGATCCACACCCGCTGCCGCTGCCCGCCGGACAGCTCCCGCACCGGCCGCCCGGCCAGCCCGGAGACGCCCGCCGCGTCCATCGCCTCCTCGACGGCGTCCTCCTCACCGGCCGACCACACCGTCAGCAGCGACTGGTGCGGGAAGCGTCCCCGCGCCACGAGCTGGCGGACCTTGATGTCGTCGGGGGAGACCGGGTCCTGCGGCAGGAAACCGAGCTGCTTGGCCAGCGCCTTCGATGGATACCCGCCGACCTCCCGCCCGTCCAGCTCCACCCGCCCGTCGTCGGGCCGCAGCAGCCGTACGAACGCCCGCAGCAGCGTCGACTTGCCGCACGCGTTGGGGCCCACCACGGCCGTGAACGCGCCGTCGGGGACGTCCAGGCTCAGCCGGGTGGACACGACCCGGTCGCCGTAGCGCAGGGTGATCTCCCGTGCGGTCAGACGTGCGCTCACGCCCGCCCCACCTCCTTGGTCAGCAGCCAGATCAGATAGCAGCCGCCGATCGCGGTGCTCACCACGCCCACCGGCAGCGCCACCGGCGCCAGCAGCATCTGGGCGATCAGGTCGGCCCCCTGGAGCAGGACCGCCCCGGCCAGCGCGGCCGGCAGCAGCGGGATGCCCGGCGCGCCCGCCAGCCGGCGGCCGATCTGCGGGGCGGCCAGCGCGATGAACGCGATCGGCCCGGCCACCGCCGTCACCGTCGCCGTGCATCCCACCCCGACCAGCACCATCAGCAGCCGCAGCCGGTTCAGCGACACCCCGGTGGTCACCGCGAGGGCGTCCCCGAGCAGCGTCTGGTGCATGGCCCGGGACCGTACGGCCGCCAGCGCCAGCAGCACCCCGATCACCCAGAACGGGACCCACAGGTCCGCCCAGTCCACGCCGTTGAGCGAACCGGCGCTCCAGCCCACCGCCGCGATGGCCACCTCCAGTTCGGCCCGGAGCACGATCCACGAGTTCAGCGCGGTCACCATCGCGTTGACCGCGATGCCGATCACCACCAGCCGCAGCCCCGAGAACCCCCGGTCGGCGGAGAGCAGATAGACCACCGCCGACACCAGCAGCCCGCCGAGCACGGACGCCCCGGCCAGCTGCGCGGACGTTCCCGACAGCACGGTCAGCGCGACCAGAGCCCCCGTGTACGCGCCCGCGTCGAGGCCGATCACGTCCGGGCTGCCCAGCGGATTGCGGGTCAGGTTCTGGAAGACCGCCCCGGACACGCCGAGCGCCGCCCCGAAGACCAGCCCCGCCGTCACCCGCGGCAGCCGCCAGTCCCGGATCACCACCGAGTGCTCCGACCCGGCGAGCACCGCCAGCACCTTGCCCGGGGACGCCCAGGACGCGCCGTAGCACAGCCCGAGCAGACCGAGGCCCAGCATCAGGGCGACCAGCACCGAACAGACCAGGACGGTACGGCGTTCCGCGCGCAGCCCGACGGCGACCCGGGCGGCCACCCGCACCCCCGCCGCGCTCACAGCGACCCCGCCCCGTACCGGCGGACGGCCCAGATCAGCGCGGGCCCCCCGAGGAACGCGGTCACGATCGCCACCGGCACCTCGCCGGTGGGCAGCAGCACCCGTGAGCCGATGTCCGCGGCCAGCAGCAGCACCGGGCCCAGCACCATCGAGTACAGCAGCAGCCAGGGCACCGACCCCGCCGCGATCCGGCGCACCAGGTGCGGCACGATCAGCCCGACGAACAGGATCGGCCCGGCCACCGCCGTCGCCGCCCCGCTGAGCACGGTGATCAGTACCAGGGCGGCGGTCCGGGTCCGGGCCACGCCCGCGCCCAGCGTCTGCGCCACGCTCTCGCCGAGCGCCAGCGCGTTCAGCGGCCGGCTCAGCAGCAGCGCACCCGCCAGGGACAGCACGATCGCAGTCAACGGCACCGCCAGCGGCGCCTGTTCACGACCGGCCAGGGTCCCCACCGACCAGAACCGGTACGCGTCGAAGGTGTCCGGCAGCATCAGCCGCAGCCCCAGCGCGATGCCGTTCAGTACGGCGGTCAGCGCCACGCCGGTCAGCACCAGCCGCAGCGGCGAGCGCCGCCCGACCGCCATCACCAGCAGCGCCGCCAGGACCGAGCCGGCCACGGCGAACACGAGCTGGCCGGTCTGCGCGCCGGCCAGACCGAGCGCCGAGCCGACGGTGACCGCGAAACCCGCGCCCGCCGTCACCCCGAGGACCCCGGGCTCGGCCAGCGGATTGCGGGCCAGTGTCTGGATCAGGGCGCCCGCCGCCGCCAGCGCGGCACCCACCGCGACCGCCAGCAGCGCCCGCGGCAGCCGTACGTCCCGGACGATCACGTGGTCGTCCGTGCCCCGGGGGTCGAACAGGGCCCGCACCACCTCGGTGGGCGGCACCGCGTGCGCGCCGACGCCGACGCTGAGCACGGCGGTGACGGCCAGCAGCACCAGCCCGCCGAGGAGGAGGGCGACCCGCGGCGTCTCCCGCCCGCCGCGTGTCACCTCCGCGACGCGGTCGGCGACCGTCACCGGTCCAGCAGGGGCGCGAACGACGTGTCGATCGCGTCGAGGGTCTTCATGGCGTCCTGGTACGTCGCCGCCTCGGTGTAGGCGATCGGGAAGGTCCTGCCGTCCTTCACCGCGGGGAGGTTCTTCCACAGCTTCGATTCCATGGCGTACTTCACCGACTCCGGGACACTGCCGTCCGGGTTCACCGAGTAGGTGATGGCGTCGGCTTCGCCCAGCGAGTCGGACAGCTCCTCCACGGACGGGTACTCGCTGACCGACTGCGAGCCCGGACCGGCCTTCTTGACCTTGCCGTAGTAGGCGGCGCCGACGTCCTGGGCGACACTGGTGCCCCAGGACCCGCCGAACTCCCGCTGGAAGGTGCCCTTCGAGGTGTCGCCGTAGGCGCCGATGTGCCCGAACTCCAGCCCGGACAGCACCCCTTGGTACTTCTTCCTCAGCTCCGCCGCCTTCGCCTCGTACGCGGCCTTGTCCGCCTCGTGGCTCGCCAGCACCCCGGCGGCGTCGGCGTGCTTGCGGGACACCTCCCGCCACTGGGACGGCACGGTCGGGCCGACCGCCACGACCGGGGCGATGGACTTCAGCCGGTCCATGTCGATGTCCCCGAGCACCGGCGTCGGCACGCCCAGCACGATCAGGTCCGGCTCGGCCTCCGCGATGGCCTCGTAGTTGGTCTCGGCCGCCGACTCACCCGCGACCTTCGTCAGCTTCTTGTACGTGGCGAGGTCCTCGTCGCTCAGCAGCGGCTCACCGCGCTGCCACGAGGAGATCCCGACGAGCGGCGCGTCGCCCTCGATCAGGGCGGGCACGGCGTACCCGGTGGCCACCACGCGCTCGGGACGGGCGGGGATGGTCACCTTGCCGTTGTCGGCGGTGAAGACCCGGGTGCCGCCCTTCTCCCCGGACCCTCCCGCCGTGTCGGCGTCGTCCGAGGACGACCCGCACGCGGTGAGGGCCAGGGCCAGGGCGAGGGCGCCGGCCAGGGCCGCCGATCTGTGTGCCAGCATGCGCTGCTCCTTCGGTTCCTGCACGGTCTCGGTGCTGGTGCACGTGCTCGTGCTCGCTCAGTGCTCGGGTCCGGATTCGTGGGGGCGCGGGTGCGGGTGCTCGTGGGGGTGCTCGTCCTCGTCGTCGAAGTCGGCGACGCCGCGCTTCCAGTAGCCGCTGACGACGTGGTCGGCCCGGTCCAGGCGCAGCACGTCGCGGACCCAGCGGCGCAGCGGCTTGATCTCGCCGGCCTCGCCCGCGATCCACGCGTACAGCCGCTCTCCCCCGGGCACCTCCACCCCGGTCACGGCCCTGGCGAGGGCACCGCCGGTGCCCGGCGGGCGGTCGCCGCGGTGCAGCCAGCGCACCTCGACACCGGCGGGCGCGTCGAGGTCGATCTCCTCGCCTGCGTCGGCGACCTCGACGAACGCCCAGCCCCGGGCGGAGCGGGGGAGTTCCTCCAGCCAGCGCGCGATCGCGGGCAGCGCGGTGATGTCGCCGGCGAGGAGGTAGCGGTCGTAGGCGGGCGGCACGAACAGGCCGCCGGGCGGGCCCGCGACATGGACCACGTCCCCGGGTTCGGCGGCGAGCGCCCAGTCCGAGGCGAGACCGCCCGGGTGCGGGGCGATGTCGATGTCGATCTCGCCGGCCGCCGGGTCGTAGCGGCGGACGGTGTACTCCCGGGAGACCGGTGCCGGGCGCGGCCAGCGCAGCAGGTCGCCGTCGGGTTCGGGCAGGCGGAGCGAGCCGTCCGGGTCGGGGAAGAGCAGCCGCACGTGGTCGATGGGGGAGTGCGCCTCGAACCCGGCGGTGCCCGGCCCGCCCAGTGTGACCCGCAGCAGCCCGGTGCCCACCATGGCGGTGCGCACCACCCGCGTCTCACGGACCCGGATCGGATAGCGCACCTTCTCCGGGCGGCGGCCCGCCCGGACCTCCGCGATCCGGTCCAAGTGCCGGCGGCCGGTCCGGATCACGAGGCGGCGCCCGTCAGCAGCGCCGTCCAGTGCGCGAGTTCGGGTTTCTCCGCGAGGTCGGGGAGTTCCAGCTCGGGGGCGCCCTCGGCGCGCCAGCGCTCCACCAGGGTCATCAGGCGCACCGAGTCCAGGCCGAGGTCGCGCAGGTCCTCGTCGGGTTCGATCTCGGCAGGGTCGCAGCCGAGCAGCTCCGCGACGTCCGCGCGGATGCGGTCGGGCGACAGTGGCTCGTTCATCGGGGTGCTCCTGGTGGGGTCGGGGCCGGCGGCGGGGCCGGCGGGTCGGGCGGGAAGGCGGTGCCGGGTGCCGGGTGCCGGGCCCCGCGTCCGTGGTCACACCACGTCCGTCAGGCCCACGGCCCGCAGCAGGGTGCGGAACTTGGCGGCGGTCTCGGCCAGTTCGGCCCGCGGGTCCGAGCCGGCGACGACCCCGGCACCGGCGAACAGCCGGACCGTCCGGTCGCAGACCTCGGCGCTGCGGATGGCCACGGCCCACTCGCCGTCGCCGTCCAGGCCGGTCCAGCCGGCCATTCCCGCGTAGTACCCGCGGTCCTCGGGCTCCAGCTCCTCGATCGCCGCCAGCGCCCCGTCCGTGGGCACCCCGCAGACCGCCGGGGTCGGGTGCAGTGCCTCGGCGAGGCCCAGGGCCGAGGAGGCCGGGTCGGCGGGGTCGCGCAGCCGTCCGGTGATCCGGGTGGACAGGTGCCACATCGTCGGTGTGCCGATCACCTCGGGCCGCTCCGGCACCCGGAGGTCGGTGCAGAAACCGGCGAGCACCTCGGCCACCCGGTCGGCGGTGTGGGCGTGTTCGCCGAGGTCCTTGGCGGAGGCGCGCAGGGCGGCGATCCGCTCCCGGTCGACCGCGTCGTCACCGGAGCGGGGCGCCGACCCGGCCAGCGGGTTGGCGGTCACGGTCGCGCCGCGCCGGGACACCAGCAGCTCGGGGCTGGCCCCGACCAGGGTGCGGGGCGCGGGGTCGCCGGGCGCGGTGACGTCGGCGGCGAAGGCGTAGCAGGCGGGGTCCGCGTGGACCAGCCGGGCCAGCAGCGCGGGCACCCAGACCGGGGAGGCGGACGTCAGCTCCAGACAGCGGGCCAGCACGACCTTGCGCAGCTCGCCGCCGTCGATCAGCTCCAGCGCCCGGCGGACCGCCTCGGCGTAGGCCGCAGGGCCGGGACGCGGCGTGACCCGCCAGTCCGTGCCGGGTGCCACGGCGGGCGGGCGGGGGTCGGCGGGGGCGCCCGCGCGGCGTACGACGGCCGGCACCACCAGGCCGGCCCGCGCACCGGGACGGAAGCCCACGGCCCCGACGACCACCGGCTCCGGCAGCCCGGCCGTCGCGGCGGCCTCCAGCGCCTCGGCGGCGGCCGGGGCGTGTGTGCCGCCGGTGGCGCGGACATGGGCGCGGACCCCGTCGGCGAGCAGGGTGCCGCGCGCCGAGGAGAAGTAGAACGAGCCGGTCAGATAGGCCGCCAGGAGATCGGCGGACAGGTGGACGGGACGGGGTCGTACCACTGCTGATAGGGACACGTCGGCGAATCCTTTTCTCCGGCCGGCGCGGGACGTGCCGCCGATCAAGAGGACCTGTCGAGTGAGCAAAGTAAGGCTAACCTAAGTCCTCTGGTGTCGCGCAAGAGGCAACCACCGCTTTCCCGAAGGAAGTTGATGTTGCATCAAGACGGAGGCGGTCCGAGGGGCCCGTCACCGCCCCTCGGCGGCAGACCGCAGCCCCTTCTTGCTCACCTTGCCGACGCCGGTGCTCGGGAAGGCGCCGACGAACTCCACCAGGTCGGGCACCTTGTACGAGGCGACCCCGCGCTCCCGCACGAACGCCCTGATCCGGGCGCCCTTCAGCGGCTCGGCGTTCTTGCGCAGGATGACGTAGGCGAGTGAGCGTTCGCCGAGGTATGCGTCGGGTACGGCGACGACGGACACGTCGTGCACGGCGGGGTGGGCGAGGATGATGTTCTCGACCTCTTCCGGGGCGATCTTCTCGCCGCCCCGGTTGATCTGGTCCTTGGCCCGGCCCTCGTCGACGAGGTGGCCGCCGGGGAGGCGGCGGACGATGTCGCCGGTGCGGTAGAAGCCGTCCCCGGTGAAGGACCGCGCGTTGTGCTCGGGCGCCCGCCAGTACCCCCGGATGGTGTAGGGGCCGCGGGTGAGCAGGTGTCCGAACTCGTCCTCCGGGACGTCGTCGTCCTCGTCGTCGACGATGCGGATCTCGTCGTCGGGGGAGATGGGGCGGCCCTGGGTGGTGACGACGGTCTCGGTGTCGTCGTCCAGCCGGGTGTAGTTGACCAGGCCCTCCGCCATGCCGAAGACCTGCGTCAGTCCGCAGCCGAGCGCGGGCTCCAGACGGCGGGCCGCCGACTCGCCCTCAGCGACGGCACGGGCACCGACGAGGCGCTCGACACGGTCGCGGCCTGCACCACGCAGTCCGCCCACGCCTACCTCCTGCGGTCCCCGGAGCGGACCGCGTCCTTCCTCACCGGCCTGGAGCCGGTGGAGCCGGGCATCGTGCCCACGGTCGCCTGGCGCCCGGACGCCGGCCGGCCCGAGGAGGGCACGGCCGAGGTCTCCGTCCGCGGCGTCGCCCTCACGAACTGACGCGGCGCGCGTCGCCCGCCGCGCCGCCCGGCACGGGGTCCGGCCGGACGGCGCGGGTGAGTCCGGCGCGGGCCGCCTCCAGCTGGGCGGCGAAGGCGATGCCGAGGAAGAGCGCGACCGCCGTGAGATTGGCCCACAGCAGCAGGGCGATGAACGCGGTCAGCGGCCCGTACACGGCACCGAAGGCCCCGCTCTTCTCCACGTACAGGGCCAGCAGCCAGGTCGCCGACACCCACAGCAGCAGGTGCACGGCCGAGCCGAACGCCAGCCATGTGTAGCCCGGCTGGACCCGCCGCGGCGACCACCGGAAGATCACCGCCGACGCCACCCAGGCCAGGGCGAGGCCCACCGGCACGTCCAGCGCGTCCCACCACCTCGGCCCGCCGCCCCCGCTCCCGGAGAACTCCGCGACCGCGTCCCCCACGGCCTCCCCGGCCACCAGCACGACGAAGCCCAGCACCAGCGGCAGCCCCGCGGCGAACGCCAGCACCGACGCCCGCCCGTACTTGCGCAGCGGCGGACGGTCCCGCTCGATGCCGTAGATGCGGTTGGCACCGCGCTCGATCTGCCCCATGGCCGACGCGAGGTTCAGCACCGCCATGCCCAGGCCCAGCCACAGGGCGAGCGCGCCCCACACGTCCCCGTCCGCGGTGCGCCGCGTGCTGTCGAACACGTCGGCCACCACCCCCTCACTGGCACCGGGCACGATCCGGCTCAAGGTCAGCTCGATGACCCGGCCGGCCCCTTCCGTGTGCACGGAGGTCGCCAGCCCCACCAGCACCACCAGGCACGGCAGCAGCCCGAGCACCACCTGGAAGGCGAGGGCCCGCGCGTTGGTGAAACCGTCCGCGTACCGGAACCGGGCGAAGGCGTCGGCCAGCAGCCGCAGTCCGCCGTAGCGGCGCAGCGCGGTGTACGCCTCGTCACCGGAGAGCTCCTCCCCGATCATGTCCCTGGTCTCCGGCACGTGCACAGCGGTCCCCATCGTGGGCACCCCCTCCCTGTCGAACGGCTGCTGCCCTCTCCGCATGCCCCGCCGCCGCCGTTCCGTGCGGCGGACGTTCGCCGGCTGCCCGGCGGCGCGCCAAGCGGTCTGAAAAGCGCCTCGCCCCACGTCGTCCCTGGTTCGGATGATGACGGGTGCGTCGAAGGCGGGGGTGAGGACGGTGACGGTGCGGGCAGCGGGGGAGCACCGGGCGGCCGTGGGGACATGGGCGGCGGGAGCGGCCGGGGCGGCCGGTGCCGGCCTCGCGGGCTCCTGGGCGTACCTGCGGGCGGGGGCCGGGCCCGCGGACGTGGCACGGGACCTGGCGGTCGGCTGGTCGTTCGCCGTCGCGGGGCTGGTGGCCTGGCGGCTGCGGCCCGCCAACCCCACCGGGCGGCTCATGCTCGCCGAGGGCATCACCTGGTTCGTCGGCAACCTCCAGGGTTCCGGGCAGCCCGTGGTGTTCGCGCTCGGCGCCTGGGGCGAGGCCCTCAACCTCGCCGTGCTGGCCCACCTGCTGCTGGTCTACCCCGAGGGAGTGCCCGGCGGCCCGGCCGAGCGAGGGGTGATCCGCACCGGGTACGGGCTGGTCGCCGTGGGCGGACTGGTCCGCACCCTCGCCTACGACCCGGCCGTGGAAGGGGCCGGCGCCAGCTATCTGGCCTGCGGCCGGTGCGGGCCCAACGCGCTGCTCCTCGTCCACGACCACCGGCTCTTCGCGGCGGTCGACCTGACGTACCGGTGGGCCGGGGTGGCGCTCACCGTCGCGGTGGTCCTGTCCCTGGTACGGCGGTGGCGGACGAGCGGGCCCGCCCGGCGCCGCGTCCTGCTGCCGGCCTGGGTGGCCGTCGCCCTGGCCGTGGCCTTCGTGGGCTGGGAGATCCTCCATGTGCTGGCCCCGGACACCCTCGCCGGCGCCGGCACCTACCTGACCGTACCCTCCGATCTCAGCCAGGTCGCCGTGCCCGTCGCCTTCCTGACCGGTCTGCTGCGGATGCGGCTGCGGCGGGCCTCGGTGGGCGGGCTGGTGATCGCGGCAGGCAACGACCCCACGCCCCAGCGGCTCCAGGAGGAACTGCGCCGGGCGCTCGGTGACCCGACGCTCCGGCTGGGACTGCGCTCGGGGAGCGAGGGGCGGCACGGCCCCGTCTTCACCGACCCGGCCGGTGCCGTCCTGCGGATCGCGTCCGGCGCGGTCACCACCGGCACCGCCGCCCGGGCCGCCGGCGGAGCGGCGGACCCCCTCCCCACGACCGCCCCTGCGACCGCCCCCACGACCCCCGTCCCCGCGACGGCCGTCCCCCACGGGACGGGACGGCGGGGGCAGGCCGTGACCGTCGTGCGCGACGGGCGCGAGACCCCGGAGGCGGTACTCGTCCACGACAGCGCGCTGCACAGCGATCCGGAGCTGATGCGAGCGGTGAGCGCGGCGCTGCGGCTGTGCCTGCGCGACAGCCGCCTGCGCGGGGAGAACGACGCCCTCGCCACCCGTGCCCTGGAGAGCCGCCGGCGGCTGCTGCGCGCGGCCGACGAGGAACGGCGGCGGCTGGAACGCGACCTCCACGACGGCGCCCAGGCCAGACTCGTGTTCGCGCTGATGGGGCTGGCCCGGCTCCGCGCCCGGCTCGCCGGCGGCGACGCGGCCCTGCGCTCGGACGTGGCCGAGACGGAACGCACCCTGCGCGAGGCACTGGAGGAACTGCGCGACCTGGCCCACGGCATCCACCCGGCGGTCCTGGCCCGCTCCGGGCTGGGGCCCGCCGTCACCGCCCTGGCCGAGCGCTGTCCCGTACCGGTCGTGGTGGCGGCCGGACCCGAACGCTACCCCGCACTCGTGGAGAGCACGGCGTACTTCGTGGTGTGCGAGGCGGTGGGGAACGCGACGCGGCACGCCTCCCCCCGGGCCGTCGGGGTGACGGTCCGCCCGGACCGCGGCCGGCTGGTCGTCGAGGTGAGCGACGACGGCACCGGCGGCGCCGATCCCGGAGGCGGCGGCCTGCGCGGCCTCGCCGACCGGGTGGGCGCGCTCGGCGGCACCCTGGAGGTCTCCAGCGCGCCCGGGGCCGGAACCCGGATACGGGCGGAGCTGCCGTGCGGGTGATCGTCGCCGAGGACTCCGCGCTGCTGCGCCAGGGACTGGCCCGCCTGCTGGACGACTTCGGCGTCGAGGTGGCCGCCCAACTGCCGGACGCCGACAGCCTCCTGGAGCAGGTCGTGGCGCATCGCCCCGACGCCGTGCTGCTCGACATCCGGATGCCGCCGACCCACACCGACGAGGGGCTGCGCGCGGCGCACGCCGTCAGGGCCCGCTGCCCCGGGACCGGTGTGCTGCTGTTGTCGCAGTACGCCGAGACCGGTGACCCGGTGCGCGCGCTGGCCCGTGACCCGCGCGGCTTCGGCTACCTCCTCAAGGACCGGGTCGCGGACGCGGAGGAACTCCTGGACGCCTTGCGGCGGGTGGCCGCGGGCGGCTCGGCGGTGGACCCCCGGATCGTGGAGCGACTGATGAACCGGCCCCGGCCCGGGGACTCGCTCGACGCGCTCACCCCGCGCGAGCGGGAGGTGCTCGGGCTGATGGCCGAGGGCCGCTCCAACGAGGCCATCGCCCGCCGCCTGCGGGTCAGCGGCAAGACGCTGGAGACCCATGTGCGCAGCGTGTTCGGCAAGCTCTGCCTGGAACCCGCGCCCGACGACCACCGCCGCGTCCTGGCGGTGCTGGCCTGGCTGCGCGTCTGACCCGCCCGCCGGCAGGACGCCACGGCCTCTCAGGGCCAGCCCTGATGTGACGGCCGGAACGGCTCCGTACGTTGTGGGGCACCGGGTGACCGCGACGGGGGGCGGTCACCCGGGCCTCACCCACCGGCCCCCGCAGAGCCGCATCGAGGAAGAGGAGAACACCGTGCGCATCAGGTATCTCGCCGCCGCACTGGGCACCGCCGGGGCGATCGGCACCAGCCTGCTCGTCGGAGCACCGACCGCGTCCGCGGACGGCAGCGTGTGCAACCCGGGCTGCGAGGCCGCCGTCGACTTCCAGTCGTACGGAGAGGTCTTCGTGGTCCACGACTACGCCTCCAACGGCGTCGGCACCATCGGGCAGTTCGACATCAAGTCCGGTGGCGTGTGGTACCCGTACGACGACGTCGTCAACGCCAAGGGGTACGACGCCGCCCCGGTGACCGTCGACTACGAGATCGCCGAGGGCACCGCCGTCCGCTACCGCGCCTGCCAGCACAACAGCTCCAAGGGCGCGTTCGACTGCGGCGGATGGCACACCGACACCGCGTGACACCGCTCGCCGCCGGCGGCCGGGCGGCCCGCCTCCACGCGTCGCCCGGCCGCCGGCCCGCGTCCGGAGAAACCACTCAGGCGGTTCGTCCCGGTCCCCGGACACGCCATGGCCACCTGCCAGGATTGCTCCTACTATCAGTGCCGCCCGGCGGGAAGCCGGGCGGCTCGACGCTAGGCGGTCCTGGTGGGTCTTCGGCATCTGCGGCTGATCGCAGTGAACATCGACGGTGTGCTGCTCAACGACACCTTCAGCCCGGTCATTCACCGGTTCGTGGTGAAACGCGGCGGCACCTACACGGCCGAGCTGGAGCGAGCGGTGTTCTCGCAGCCCCGGATGCGGGCCGCGACCGTCCTGGCGGAGCCGGGGGAGCGGCCCGAGGACGTGATCGAGGCCTACTTCCGGGAGCGCGAGCAGTATCTCGCGGAAGAACCGGTACGGCTCCTCGACGGAGCCGGCGCCCTGCTGGCGCGGCTGCGCGCCACCGGGGCGTCCGTCGTCTGCTACGGAGGGCTCGCCCGCGCCCACTTCGACCGGCACCTGGCCGCCTACGGGGACTGCTTCGACGAACCCGGGTACGTGTGCACCGACTCCTTCAGGCCCGGCGTACGGGAGATCGCCGAGGACGTCTTCGGGCTCCGCTGCGACCAGGTCCTCTTCCTGGACGACGTGGCACGGGTGGCCGAGGCGGCACGGTCGCGGGGCGCGGCCTTCATCGGGCATCCCACGGCCTACCCGCACGGTTTCCAGCGCGCGTTGATGCGCGAGGCCGGCGTGCGGCACGTGGTCGGCTCGCTCGACGAGGTGGACGAGCGCCTGCTGCGCCTGGTCGACTCCGAGGCCGCCGAAGGCCGTTCCTGGCCGCCGGCGGGCTGAAGAGTGCCCGTTCCGTGACCGTATGGTCCGGCACCGAACTGGTAAGATACCTCACGGACGGTTTGTTCTTTCTCGGGGCGCCGCACTCGAGCGGATCGATGTGGTTCGGGGAAATGAGGGGCCGATGGCACAGCAGGAGCGGGCGATCAGGACCCGGCGCGCGGTACTGATGGCCGCCGCGGAGGTCTTCGCCAAGCAGGGGTACACCGCGGCGACGGTCGCGGACATCCTCAAGGCCGCCGGCGTGACGAAGGGCGCCCTGTACTTCCACTTCGACTCCAAGGAGGCGCTGGCCCAAGGCGTCCTGGAGGCCCAGGGGCTGCAGGAGCTGCCCGAACAGGACACCAAGCTCCAGGAAATGATCGACGTCGCCATGACGGTGGCCCACCGGCTGGTCTTCGACCCCGTGGTGCAGGCGGGTGCCCGGCTGTCCGCCGACCCCATCGGGCGCAGGCACTACGGCAGCGCCTGGCCGATGTGGGTCGACGTCCTCACGGAGATCGTCACCGTGGCCAGGCAGCGAGGGGAGACACTCCCGCACGTGGTGCCGCGGGAGATCGCCGAGCTGGTGGTCAGCGCCTTCAACGGGGTGCAGCTCTACGCCCAGCTCGAAACCGACTTCCAGGACATAGAGCGCCGGGTCTCCGTCCTGCTGAAACACCTGCTGCCGTCGATCGCCCTGCCCTCGGTGCTGCTGCACCTGGACATCGCGCCGGACCGGGGCAGCCGGGTGCTCGCGGGTCTCGGACCCGCGCCGGACGTGACCGGCGGCAGCCTCACGGACGACCCGGCACTCGTGGCCGGGTAGCACGGCGACCGGCGCGACCCGTGTTCACAGGGGCACCGGGGCCGCCGTGACGGTGGCCCGGAAGACCTGGCCGCCGTCCTGACGTCCGGTCACGAGCACCCGCTCCCTCCCCTCCGCCGCGCCGCCGGGCAGCGCGCATGCCTCGATCGCGCACTCGCGGTCCAGCTCCACGTAGCGGCTGAACTCGCCGGTGAGGCCCACGGGCAGGCACGGGCGGCGCAGGAAGGCCGTCGTCGCCTGACGGGCCGCCTCCAGGAGCACCATGCCCGGCACATGATCCACCGGGTGGTCGAAGAGGGCGGGATGCGTGGTGTCCGCCCGCAGCCGCCACCTGCCCGCCGCGGGCGACGGGGACAGGACGACGTCCGCGGCCGAGACGCGGCCCACCTCCCGCGGCGGCGCGGGACTGGGCAGCGGGAGCGGGACGGGAGCGCCGGCACCGGCCCTGGCCGCCGCGCGCAGGCGCCGGTAGACCGCCGGAGAGGTACAGGTGAAGGTGGCCCCGCCGCGCGCCGCCACCTCGCCGTCACGGCGTATCACCATGTCGTAGTGGGCCCCCGCGACCTGCGCCCCCCGTCGCTTGACGTCCTCGCACGCGACATCGATGTCCAGGGAGGCCGGCGCCCCGCCGACCCGCAGCGCCTCGGGCACGACGTCCGCCGAGAGGTCCCACATCAGGAACTGGTGCTCCAGCGGCACCCCCAGCTCCGCGTGGGCCAGCAGCAGGCCGGCCTGACGGACCGTCTCCGTGATCAGCAGGGGATCGTGACAGCCGCCCACGGACACGTGAAAACCGTGCTGCCGCGGCAGTTGCGCGGTCACGGTGAACCGGGCGTCGTCCACGCGGTCCCAGCCGGTCAGCAGGACCTCGGCGACGCTGGCACGGTGCACCAACTCCCTCGGGACCGTGGTGGTCAGGGCCGGCCGGCGCGGTGCGCCGAGTCCGGCCGGCGCTGCGGAGCCGTCCTCGCTGTACGGGGCCCCCGACATCACTTTCCCGACACGGAACGCGCTCGCAGACATGTCTGATCTCCCTGAGTCGTCGTGGGTGGGACGCGCGGCGGCAGTTCTGACAAGCGAAGATACATACCACCCGGTTTAACTTCTACGGTGGTGGACCTTCCCCGCCGGAGGATCCGAGACGGCGCCGCGGTTCCCGGCCCCGGTCCTCACCTCCCGCCGTCACAGGCCGACGCCACCCGAGGCGTCCAGGCACTGGCCGGTGATCCACCGCGCGTCGTCCGAGGCGAGGAAGGCCACGATGTCGGCGATGTCGGCGGCCTCGCCCATCCGCGAGAACACCGAGAGGGCGGCGTGTGCGGCCTCGCCCTCGGGGGTGGCCCAGCGCCGGGCGTTCATGTCCGTCTTGACGAAGCCCGGTGCGACCGCGTTCACGGTGATGCGACGCCGGCCGAGATCCTTGGCCAGCGCGCGGGTCATGGCCTCGGCGGCCGCCTTGGCCATGGAGTAGGCGATGGACTCGGGAAGCGCCACCCTGGTCGCGGCGGAACTGATGGTGACGATCCGTCCGCCGTCGCGCAGCCGTCCCAGTCCGTGCTGGACGAGGAAGAGCGGTGCCCTGGCGTGTACGGCGATCAGCTCGTCGAAGTCCTCCGACCGCACGTCGGCCACGGAACCCCGCCTGTTGAAGCCCGCGTTGTTGACCAGGATGTCGAGGCACGGCTCCTCGCCCCGCTCGGCCAGCGCCGCGTCGAAGCGCTCGTACAGCCGCCGCGCGTCGTCGGGCACGCCGAGCGGGGCGCGCACGAGAACGGCCCGCCCTCCGTTCCCGGTGATCGACGCGACGGTCTCGCGGGCCGCGGCCTCGTCGGCCCGGTAGTGGACGGCGACCAGCGCGCCGTCCGCCGCCAGGCGGCGGGCGATGCCCCGGCCGATGCCCCGTCCCGCGCCCGTGACCAGAGCCGTCCTGCCCGTGAGGGCACCCATGTCATCTCTCCCTCGCGCCGCCGCGCCGGGCCGCCTGGGGCCGACGTGTCGCGTTGATCGTACGCGTGCCGCACGAGGTGGCCCGGTGGGGCGGGGCACCCTCGGTACCGTCCTCTCCACCGGGTCACGAGCCGTTCTCAAGCGCCGGTACGGCGTGGGCCGCGCGGGCCGCGTACCGGCAGGCGGTGCCGACGACGACAGGGGCGGGGCCGTCGATGGAGAGGGGCGATGTGTGCCTCGCTGCCACCCGTACCTTCAAACCGCATGAGCGGTTTGCTAATCTTCCCCTGCTTCTCACGCGTGAACTCGCGACGCCCGAACCGTGCGTGGGGTGTGTGCGGGCGGCGGCGTGCCCGGCCCCGCCGCGCCCCGCGGACACGGCACCCCCGCAGTGATCCGCTCATCGATGGGGCGAGCCGGCCGGGCCCCCGGCTGCGGCCGTGGGTCCGGCCGGCCGGCTCCCGACACCAGGAGTCAGCCGATGGTCAAACAGGAACGCGCGGCACGTACCAGATGGCTGCTGATCCAGGCCGCCGCCGAGGCGTTCGTGCAGAAGGGCTTCACGCGCGCCTCGATCGCCGCCATCAGCCGGCAGGCCGGGGTGAGCAACGGCGCGCTGCACTTCCACTTCGAGACCAAGGACGCGCTCGCCGACGCCGTGGAGCAGAGTGCCGCCGCGGCCCTGCGCCGGATGCTGCCGGACGGGGAGTCGGGCGACGGCGCGCTGCAGCGGCTGGTCGACGCCTCGCACCGCTTGATGAACGGGCTCGACCGGGACGTGGTCGTACGCGCCGGGTTCGCGTTGTCCGGCTCCCCGGCGCGCAGGCGTGCCGGGCTCGGCCTGCGCGGGCAGTGGCAGGACTGGGTCGAGAGCGTCCTCCGGGACGCCGCGGCGGACGGGTCCCTGGCGGACGGGGTGTCACCCGCCGACGCGGCCACGGTCGTGGTCGCGGCGACGGTGGGTTTCGAGGTGCTGGGCACGGGAAGCCGTACCTGGATCGCGCGGGAACGGCTCACCCGCTTCTGGGAGTTGGTGCTGCCCCGCCTGTCGCGGCCGGGCGTCCTGCGGGAGTTGGACATCCGCGGGGCCGACCCACAGGGCGACCGGAGGGGAAAGCGCCTGCCGTAAACAGCCGATCCGGTCTTGTTCGTGGTCTGTTCGCATGGTGGAGTAAGCGCTTCCGTGCGGTTTTTGCCCGAGTGGGCCGACGAAATCACCGTCGAACGGGCGCGTGCAGTGGCGGATCGCACCTTTCCGCTTCAAGGAACGAGCAGGTCAAGGAAGTTCCGCCGGGAACGGGCCGGCGATCGGCGCCGTCGGAACCCCATGAAAAAACCAGTCACGCGGTTTTCCATTGACAGACCGTTCGTGCTGTCTTTTAATCGGCTGTGAGCCGACATCGCTCGGGTGACCGAACTCGTCCGGGACCAGGACCAGGACGGTCACATTTCCGTGCCGGGCGACGGGTGCCGGCGGGTGCGACGCGTTCCGACCGTGGCGTCAACAGGGGAGACAGCGTGGACATCGGTGTACTGGGCGTGCTGGCGGTGCGGGAGAACGGTCTTTCGATCACACCGACCGCCCCCAAACCTAGGCAGGTGCTCGCTCTGCTGGCGCTGCACGCGGACCGGGTGGTGCCGGTGTCCGTCCTGACCGAGGAGCTGTGGGCCGGCACGCCGCCCCGCAGCGCGCGCACCACGCTCCAGACGTACGTCCTGCAGATCCGCGAACTGATCGCGAAGGCCCTGAAGCACGGCGGCAGGCCCGAGGCGGCACCGGGCGCCGAGCGGTGCAGCCCCAAGGACGTCCTGGTCACCTCGCCGGGCGGATACATGCTGAACACGGGCGGCGGCTCGCACGACGTCAGGGAGTTCGACCGGCTCGTCGGCACCGGGTACCGGGCCATGGACGCCGAGGACTACCCGCGCGCGGCGCAGCAGTTGCGGACGGCCCTGGACCTGTGGTCGGGCCCCGCGCTGACCGACGTACAGGCCGGGTCGCAGCTGGAGACGGAGATCCGCCGCCTGGAGGAGAGCCGGCTGTGCGCCCTCGACCAGCGCATCGAGGCCGACCTGCGCCTGGGCCGGCACCGCGAACTGCTCCCCGAGCTGACGGTGCTGGCCAGCCGCCACCCCACCCATGAGAACCTGCACGCCCAGTTCATGATCGCCCTGCACCGCTCTGGACGGCGGGGCGAGGCGCTGGAGACCTACCAGCGCCTGCGCGGCACTCTCGTACGGGAACTGGGCCTGGAGCCCTCCGCCCACCTGCGCAGGCTGCAGCACTCCATCCTCATGGCCGGGCCCGAGGAACCCGCCCGGCACGGCGACTTGGGCGTACGACTGGCCCACACCGGCTGACGGACCGCAGGCCCCGCAGCAGCGCGCACCACCCCTCGCACCACCCCTCGGACCACCCCTGTGCCGCCCCGCCGCCCGTGGCGGGGCGAACCATCGAGAAGGAGCGGGCGTGAGCAACTGGGACGCCGAAGTCGCCGTCGTCGGCCTGGGCGCCTGGGGCGCGTGCGCGCTGTGGCGCATGGCCGACCGGGGCCTGGACGTCCTGGGCGTCGAGCAGTTCGAGCCCGGGCACCCCCTCGGTTCCTCGCACGGCGGCTCCCGGATGTTCCGCGTCACCTGCCTGGAACACCCCGGCCTGGTCCCGCTCGCCCGGCGCTCCCTGGAGCTGTGGCACGAACTCGCCGACGCCGCCGGCCGCCCCCTCTTCGACAACCGGGGCGGTCTGCTCATCGGCCCCGAGGACGGCCGGATCGTCGGCGGGACCCTGCGCGCGGCGCGGCGGCACGGCATCACCGTGCACCGGCTCTCCCACGGTGAGCTGACCGAGCGGTACGGCCAGCACGCCGCCCTCGGCCCCCAGGACATCGCCGTGTGGGAACCGTCCGCCGGCATCCTGCGCCCCGAGGAGTCCGTACGCGCCGCGGTCCGCCTCGCCCGCTCCGCCGGCGCGCCCGTGCTCACCGGCACCCGGGTCCACGCGGTGGACCTGGTGCCCGGGGGCGTGGAACTGCGCACCGCCGCCCGCACCCTGCGCGTGCGCCAGGCCGTCGTCACCGTCGGCTCCTGGCTCGACGGCCTGGTCCCCGGCCTGCCGCTGAGCACCCTGCGCATGCCCATCACCTGGTTCCGCTCCGGCACCGGGGACGACCGGTACACGCTCGACCGGTTCCCGGTGTTCATGCGCGACCTGCCCGGCGGTCAGGTCCTGTGGGGCAACGGCAGCGAAGGCCCCCACCCGGTCAAACTCGGCCTGGAGATCCACGGCCGCCCCGGCCGGCCGCTCGACCCGCGCACCGACGACCGCTCCGTCGTCGCCGAGGACTGGACCGACCTCGCGGCCGTGCTGGACACCCGCCTGCCCGGTCTCGAGCCGGCCCCCGCGAAGGTCTCGGTGTGCATGCTGACCGCCACCCCCGACGGGCAGTTCGTCCTGGGCCGCCCCGGCGGCGACCCCCGGCTGGTGCTGGCCGGCGGCTGCAACGCCCACGGCTTCAAGCACGCCACCGGCATCGGCGAGGCGCTGGGCGACCTCGTCACCGGCGGGACCCCCCGGATGCCCCTGGACTTCGCCTCACCCGACCGGGCGGCCCTGCGCTGACACCGTCGGGTGAATCCGCCGCGACCCTCACTCTCCGGAGTGAACACGGTGCGCGCGGCAGGTGGGAAGCGGACATGATCGCGGGATCAGTCCACGCCCCCGTACGGCAGCGCGGCGCGTTCCCGAGCGCCGCCCGACGGGGCCACCGCGCCACGAGGGGAACCCCGTCTTGCCCACCGAGCGATCCGGCGCCGGGGCGGATGCCCCGGCACGTCCCGGCGATCCGTCCCCCGCCTGCGTAACGACCGTGGTCCCCGTCCCGGGCGACGGCCCCTACGCCGTCGCCGTCGCCGCCGACGGGGCGCTGTGGGTGACGCTCGCCCGTTCCGGTGAGCTGGCCCGGATCAAGGACGGGGAACCGGCACGGCGCCACCCGGCCGGCGGCGTCTCGGCCCGGCCCACCGTCGTCGCACCGGGGCCCGGCGCGCGGACCATGTGGGTCACCCAGTTCCTGGGCGACGCGATCACGGGCATCGACACCGTCGACGGCCGCACCGTGCGGGTGCCGCTGGACCGCGGCGCGGGACCCTTCGGCATCGCCGCCGGACCGGACGGCGCGATGTGGTTCACCGAGCTGACCGCGGACCGGGTCGGACGGCTCCCGCACCCCGGACCCGCCCTGGACGGCCGTCCCCCGGCGGTCGAGACGTTCCCGCTGCCGGTGCGGGCCGCCGGAGCCGCCGGCATCACGGCGGGCGCCGACGGCGCCATGTGGTTCGCCCTCAGCCAGGCCGACGCCATCGGACGCGTCGGCACCGACGGCTCCGTCCGCCTCCACCGGCTGCCCACCCCCGGGGCCCGGCCGGTGGACATCACCGCGGCGCCCGACGGCACCCTGTGGTTCACCGAGAACGGCGTCGGCCGCATCGGCCGCATCACCGGCGACGGACAGGTGGACGAGGTGGCGCTGCCCGGCGGCGCCGCCACCCGGCCGCACGGCGTCGCCGCCGCGGCCGACGGCGGCTGCTGGTTCACCGCGTGGGGAACCCGCCGGATCGGCCGCGTCACCCCGGCCGGGCGGGTACGGACGTACGAGCTGCCCCCCGGTGTCAGCGAGCCGCACGGGATCGTCACGGCCGGGACGGACACCGTCTGGACGGCGACGGAGAGCGGGGAACTGGTGCGGCTGACGCCGCGCTGAGCGGGGCGGGACCCGCGGCCCCGCCCCGGGCCGTCAGGACGACGGCGAGACGAGGGGCTCGCGCCGCGCCACGACGGCCGCCCAGCCGCAGGCCAGCAGCGCGGCGGCGGCGCACACCGCCAGGGCCGCGCCGAAGCCGTGCCCCGAGCCGCCCAGCGAGAGGCCCGTCAGGGCGAGGCCCACCGCGCCGCCGAGCTGCTGGCTGGAGTTGACCAGCGAGGCGATGACACCGGAGGTCCGCTCGTCGACGTCCCGCGCCGCGGCCGACGCCGCGGCCGGCAGCCCGGCCCCCACCCCGATCGCGAACAGCAGGATGCCCGGCAGCAGCCCGGCGTAGCCGAACTCCCGGGACGCGGCCCAGGACAGCAGCAGCGCGCCCGCCGCGGTGCCCGCGCACGCCACGGTCAGCACCCGGCCGGCCGTGAACCGCACCGTGGCGCGCTCACCGGCCTTGACCCCGGTCAGCGACCCCAGGGCGAACGGCACATAACCGAGCCCGGCCTCCAGCGGCGTGAACCCCAGCCCGTTCTGCAGGTACAGGGTCAGCACCAGGAACCCCTGGAACGTCGCCGCGGACAGCAGCACGGCCGCCACCAGCGCCCGCGCCCGCACGGGAGAGGCGAAGACCCCCTTGGTGACCAGCGGGTTGGCCGAACGGCGCTGGTCGACGGCGAACGCGGCGAGCAGCGCCAGCGACAGCACCGCACACGCCGCGGCCACGGCCGGCCGGCCGCCGTCGCCGCCGAACGACAGCAGCGCGTACACCAGGAGCGCGAGACCGCAGGTGAGCAGGGCGGCACCGCCCCAGTTGAGCGCCTGGTCGCCGTGCGGGCGGTGGATGCCGCGCAGCAGCCTGGGCAGGAGCACCAGGGCCAGCGCCGCGACCGGCAGGTTGATGAAGAAGACCCAGCGCCACGACCAGTACTCGGTGATGACACCCGAGAGGATCAGACCGGCCAGCGCACCGGTCACCGCCGTGGCGCCCCACACCGCGAACGCCTTGGCCCGCGCCGCCGGTTCGGTGAACACCAGCGTCAGCAGCCCCAGGACGGCCGGCGCCACCAGGGCCGCGCCCAGGCCCTGGAGCGCGCGGGCGCCGATCAGCTGCCAGGGCTCGGCGGCCAGGCCGCTCAGCAAGGAGGCCAGCGCGAACACCGCGGTGCCCGCGGCGAAGGTGCGCACCAGGCTGTAGCGGTCACCGAGCCGGCCGCCCAGGACGAGGAAACCGCCGAAGGCCAGCATGTAGGTGTTCACCACCCACACCAAGGACGGTCCGGAGAAGCCGAGTTCCCGCTGAATGGTGGGCAGGGCGATGTTGACGACGTTGTCGTCCAGGGTCAGCAGGAGCTGGGTGAGGCAGAGGATGGCCAGGACCACGCGCGGGTGCGAGGTGGTCGTCCGGGGCGCTTCCTGCGACGTGCTCGTCATGGGTTCAGCGGTCCTCTCGTGACGGACAGAAGTCGAAAGGGGGCGTTGCGGCGTACGCGCGGTCCGCAAGGGGGACGGGCGCGACGGGGCGACGGCTCACGGGAGGAGGCCGGGCTAAGTGCATCGGGGTGGAAGCTCGCTTCGCAAGGTGTGGCGGCGGCGGAGGCCCGGTGGTCCGGTCGTCCGCCGGCCCCCGCGGAACGCTGCGTTCGGCCGACGCAGAACGTTCCGTAGTGTTTCATATCGCCCTCAGCGCGGTCCAGCGCTCCCGGCACCTCCCTGATGGTCCGTCAGCTCCGGGAGGCGGGCGTGGTCGATCTTGCCGTTCGCCGTGACCGGCAGGGTGTCGGTGAGCACGATGCGCTGCGGCACCATGTAGGCCGGTACGGCGTTGCGCAGCGCGTCCCGCAGTTCGTCCCGGACCACCGCCGCGTCGCGGGCCAGCGCCTCGGGAGCCAGCGCGGCGTGGGCCACGAGCCGGGCCCGGCCGTCGGCCGCGCGGTCCACCGACGCCACCGCGCGCCGGACCGCCGGCAGCCGGTCGAGCACCGACTCGATCTCGCCCAGCTCGATCCGGTGCCCCCTGATCTTCACCTGGCGGTCCTTGCGCCCCAGGAACTCGATGGCGCCGTCGGTCCGCCACAGGCCCAGGTCGCCCGTACGGTACAGCCGTTCGCCGAGTGCGGGGTGGACCGGGAACCGGGCAGCGGTCTGCTCCTCGTCGCCGGCGTACCCGCGGGCCAGGCCCTGTCCGGCGATGTGCAGTTCCCCCGCGCAGCCGACCGGCACCGGACGGCC
Organism: Streptomyces griseoviridis; assembly: GCA_014649155.1. Classification (GTDB taxonomy): domain Bacteria; phylum Actinomycetota; class Actinomycetes; order Streptomycetales; family Streptomycetaceae; genus Streptomyces; species Streptomyces griseoviridis. The sequence continues at coordinate 353,126 of BMSM01000005.1, forward strand.
CTCGTCGTCGAGGATGTGGAAGGACTGCCCGCGCAGCGGACGGCCGTAGGGGATGCTCCGCCAGTGGTCCGGTACGGTCCCCACCGGTTGGCAGATCGACCAGATCGCGGCCTCCGTCGCGCCGCCGGCGCTGATCACCCGCACGCCGGGCACCAGCGCCCGCAGCCGGTCCGGCAGGGTCACCGGGATCCAGTCGCCCGACAGCAGGACGCAGCGCAGCGACGCCAGTTGCCGCGCCGCGCCGCCGGGGTCGGACTCGGCCAGGTCCAGCAGCATCTGCATCAGGGCGGGTGCCGTGTTCCACAAGGTGACCCGGTGCCGCTCCACGAGGTCGAGCCAGTGCTGCGGGTCCCGCTCGCCGTCCGGTTCGGGCAGGACCAGCGCCCCGCCCGCGCCGAGGACCCCGAAGATGTCGTACACGGACAGGTCGAAGCTGAGCGCCGAGAGACCCAGCACCCGGTCGCGGGGGCCGACGCCCAGGCGGTCGGTGATGTCGTCCACGGTGACGCGGGCGGCGGCGTGGTCCACGACCACGCCCTTCGGCTCCCCCGTCGAACCGGAGGTGAAGATGACGTACGCGGGGGAGTCGGGGGCCGCACCGGTGTCCGGCGACGGCTCGCCGGGCACCCGCGCGGCCTCGGCGGGGTCCGGCTCCGGGTCCGGGCTGATCGGCACCTCGGTGACCTCCGGTGGCAGTCCGGGCCGGACACCGGGTGCCACGACGGCGTACGCGATGTCCGCCCTGCGGCAGACGGCTGCGATCCGCGGTCCCGGCCACGCCGGGTCCACCGGCACGTACACCGCGCCCTGCCGGGCGACCGCGAGTACCGCCGCGATCTGGTCGAACCCCTTGGGCAGCGTGACGGCGACCGTGCTGCCCGCCCGTACCCCCGCCCGGTGCAGGAGCCGTGCGATCCCCTCGGCCCGGTCCGCCAGCGCCCCGTGCGACAGCGAGCCGGACGCCCCCAGCAGCGCGGGCGCGTCCGGTGCACGGCGGGCGGCGGCCCGCGCCGGGGCGTCGAGCTGCGGCCCGGCCGCGGGGAACGGGCGTGCGGTGAGCGGTTCCCGGAAGGCGAAGGTGGGGTCCCAGCCGAGGTCCGTCCGCAGCCAGGCGTCCGCCGTGCCGGACAGTGCCGCCAGCAGCGTCGCGTACGCCGTGCCGAGGCCGCGGGTCAGCGGGTCGCCGCCCTGCTCCGGTACCGCGCCCCGCCGCTCCCACCGGGCGTACGGTCCGGGGCCCGACGGGTCGACGACGAGGAGGTACTCCAGCCGGTCCTCCCCGGCGCGCGGCAGCGGCGCGCCCAGCCCGAGGCGGACGACGGGGCCGGCGGCGGGCGGGGCGACGGCCCGCAGGTCCCGGGCGTAGGCGGCGAAGCCCGACCAGTGCAGCGGGTCGGGTCCCGGCAACCGGACGGTGCCCGGGGCGTCCGTCCCCCCGACGGTCAGCTCCAGGGGGGCCGTGCCGCAGGACCAGCGCGCCAGGGTGAGCGTGGCCGCCGCCGCCAGGGCCTGTGCCAGGGCCAGTCCGTGGTCGCGGGCGCGGGCGGTGAGGCGGTCCACGAGAACGGCGTCGAGCGGCATGAGGTGCACGCCGGGCGGGTCCGGGTCCGCGCCGGGGCGGTGCGCCGGCGGTGTCCGGAGCGTGCGGCGGTCCACCAGACGGGCGACCGCGCGCGCCGAGCCCCCGTCGAGCAGCCGCCGCAGCGGGACGTCGACGCCGTCGGCCGCGCGCAGCCGGTCCCGCAGCAGCACCGCCGTCCACGGTTGCAGCCCGAGTGCCGTCAGGGGCAGGTCGGGATCGATCCGCCGGGTGTCCACGCCGAGCACGGCGGCCAGGTGGCCGGTCACCACGCCGGCGGGGAAGGGGGACGTCACCATGCCTCCTGAGCGATGAGTTCGCGGTGACCGGGGCGGTGCGGCTCCGGTGCCGGGGACGTGCGGGCCGCTCGCGCGGCGTGCCGGTCGCGCTCCTTGACGATGCGGTCGACCATGCCGGTCAGGGCGGTGCCCCCGCCGACCTCCACGAAGTGCGGCGGGCGGTCCTCGTCGAGGCCGATCAGGTACTCCACCGACTCCGTCCAGCGCACCGGGTGGTCGATCTGCTCGGTCAGGGCGGCGGCCAGCTCCGCCGGCCGGTGCGGGCGGGCCGTCCGGTTGGCGATGACGGGGCACCGCGGCGGACCGAAGGGCGTGGCCCGCAGCAGGGGGCCCAGCTCCCGTGCGGCGGGGCTCATGTGGGGGGAGTGGAACGGGCCGCTGACCGGCAGCCGGCGCGCCAGCTTCGCCCCCGCGTCCGTCAGGATCAGCTCCATCATCTCCAGGTCCTCGCGCGGCCCCGCCAGCACCATCTGGTCGGGGGCGTTGAGGTTGGCCAGGTGCACGGCCGCGAACCCGGAGCGGTGCAGCAGGAAACGGAGCGTGGACTCCCGCAGACCGACGACCACGCTCATGCCGCCGCCGGTCACGGCCGCCATCGCCGCGGCGCGCGCCGACACCAGGCGCAGTCCCTCGGTGAAGCCGAGCACCCCGGCCGCGACCAGGGCGTTGTACTCGCCGAGGCTGTGGCCGAGGACCGCGTCGGGGTGTTCGCCCCGGTCCGCCAGCGCGTGGTGCGCCAGCGCGTTGACGACGTAGACGGCGGGCTGGGTGTAGCGCGTGTCGTTCAGTTGGCCGTCCCGGCCGCCGGTCAGGCAGAGGTCGCGGATCGAGTAGCCGAGCACCTCGTCGGCCTCGGCGGTGAGGTCCGGGTAGCGGTCGAACAGCCCCTCTCCCATGCCCCGTCGCTGGCTGCCCTGCCCGGCGAACATGTGGACCGTGGTCATGCCGTCTCCTCCCTTCCCGCGACCCGGGCGGCCAGCAGCTCGCCGAGGGCGGGCGCGTGGCGGTGCGAGAGCAGGCTGATGTGGTTGCCGGGGATCTCCTCCACCGTGACGAGCGGACAGTGCTCCGCCCAGCCCATCGCGGGCCGCGCGTAGTAGGTGTCCGAGGCGTCGAAGGCGCTGCCCCGGCCGAAATCCGTCTCCGCGGCCCGCAGGACGAGCAGCGGACCCGGATAGGGGCCCGGCCGGTACGACTCGACCGCGCCGAGTGTCTCGCGCAGCAGCGCGAACGGGTCGGCGCCCGTGGTGCCCATCCAGTCGGCCACCGAGGCGAGTTCGTCGAGGTACTCGTCGGGTGCCAGCTCGGCCGCGTCGGGACCGCCGGAGCCGGGGGCGCGGGACGCCGCCCCGGCGCGGGTCCGCTCGTACGCCTCGACCTGCCGCAGGAAGCTCCCGTCGGCCGTGGTGTCGGTCCGCTGCCCGGTCGGCGCCGCCGCGTCCAGCATCACCACGAGGTCGGGCGCCCGCCCCTCGGCGCGCAGGGCCCGCGCCAGCTCGTAGGCGATGACCCCGCCCCCGGAGAACCCGCCGAGGACGACCCGCTCGCCGGGTGCCGGCGGCGGCACGGCCCGCGCGTAGGCCCGGGCGAGTTCCTCGACGGTACGGGCCGGGGGCTCACCGGTCAGGACCGTACGCACGTCCTGGACGCCGACCAGGCGGGCCGGGCCGGGGAAGTGAGCGGCCAGCGCGCCGTAGCAGGCGACCTGACCGCCCGGCGGATGCACCAGGTACACCGTCACCGGTGTGCCGTCGGCGTCCGGACCGGGTTCGCGCAGCGGAACGAGCGGGTCCACGGCGTCCGGCGCGTCCGACGCCTCCGGTGGCCCGTCGCCCCGCACGTCGTCCGCGCGGCGTCCGGCCAGGAACGCGGCCAGTTCCCCGGCCACCGGGTGCCGTACCAGGTCGCCCAGGGTGAGGGGCGGGGCGCCGAGATCCGCCAGGGCCCGCAGCAACCGGACCGAGAGCAGCGAGTGGCCGCCCAGTTCGTAGAAGTGGTCGCCCGGTGCCACCTCCCCGACGCCGAGCACCTCGCGGAAGGCGTCCCGTACCAGGCCGGCGTCGCGCGCCGACGGCGGCCAGGCCACGGGCCGGTCCGCGGGCCGGGCGAGGACCCCGCCCGTGCCGCGCGGGGCGAGCCCGGGCAGGTCCTCGTCCCCGATGCGGCCGACCAGGTCCCGCACGGTCAGGCCGTCCGGGTCGTCGGCCAGCCGGCGCAGCGAACGGTCCCACAGCTCGGCGAGCCGGTCCGCGTCCCCCTTCTCGACGCGGCCCGGGTCCGGCACGAACACCGTCACCAGCGCTCCGGCGGCACGGTGCACGACGGCGGTCACGGCGTAGCCGGTGCGCGCCCCGGTGGCCGTGGGCACCTCCACCTCGCAGCCGGCCGCCGCGAGCCGCTCCCCGACATCGCCCAGTGAGGCCGGGTAGTTCTCCACCACCAGGAGACTGTCGAAGAGCGGTTCACGGCCCGGCAGCCCGGCCCATCCGTGGATCTGGCCGGTGCTCACCCATTCGAAGTCCTGCAGGTCGAGCGTCGCCTCCCGGGCCCGCTCGACCAGGTCGGCGACGCGGTCGTCCGGGTCCACGGCCAGGTCCAGCGGCAGGGTGGTGGCGAGCATGCCGGGGATGCCGCGTACCCCGTCGGGGCCGTTCGCGCGGCCGGACAGCGTCACTCCGAGCCGGGCCCGGCCCGTGCCGCCGCCCCCGGCGCAGCGCCACAGCAGGGCGGCCCACACGGCCTGCAGCACATTGCTCTCGGTGGCGGCGTGCCGGGCCGCCCACACCCGCAGCGCGTCGGCGGCGTCTCCGGGCAGTTCGGTACGGACCTCCGCGGCCGGGGCCGGCGCGGCCGGTGCGGTGACCGGCCGGAGCACCCCGGGCAGGACGGCCGCGCGAGGACCGGCGAGCCTCTCCGACCAGTAGGCGCGGGCCCGGTCCTCGTCCCGGCCGGCCACCCAGGCGGCGTGGTCGCGGGCATCGGGCCGCCGCGGCCGGGCCGCCGCCGGGTCGGTGCCGTCCAGGTATGCCTCGTAGAGCTGCCCGAGGAGCAGGGCGACGCTCCAGCCGTCGAGCAGCGCGTGGTGGAACGTCAGCAGGACGCGGTGGCCGTCCGCCTCCCGCCGTACCGTCACCCGCAGCAGGGGCTCGCCGGCCGTGCCGAAGCCCCGGTCGCGTTCGGCCCGCACGACCTCCTCCCACGGGGTGCTGTCCGGACCGTCCGCCGTGAGCCAGGTGAGCGGCGGCCGGTCCTCGGGCGGGGCCGTGAGGCACGGGGGCGTGCCGTCCGCCACCCGGGCGCGCAGGACGATGTGACGACGCGTCAGCACCTGCCAGGCGCGGGCGAACCGCTCCCGGTCGAAGGCCCCCCGCCACCACCAGTGGAACTGCTCCACGTGCCGTCCGGCCGCCGCCGCGAGGGCCTCCGCCACCACGCCGTACTGCTGGGGGGTGAGCGGCCAGCTCACGGCGCCGGACGTGCCGGTGCCGTCCGCCGTGCCACCGCCGGGGCAGGCCAGTTCGGTCAGGGCGGCGCGCACCTGGGTGCTCAGGGAGCGCACACTGCCGGCGTCGAGGCCGTCGGCCGCCGCGGGGCTCCACACCACGCCCACCCGCAGCCGCCCGTCGCGGACCACCGCGTACACCTCCACCGGATACGGCCGCCGCGCCCGCGGCGAACGGTCCCCGGGCGGCGGCGCGGCCGGTGCGAACCGGTCCGAGACCGCCAGCCGGTCGGTCTGCCCCAGGTAGTTGAACGAGACTAGGGCCGGCGGCACCGCGGCCAGCTCCTCACGCAGGTCCGCGTCCGGGGAGAGGTGACGGTAGGCCAGGAAACCCGCGTGGCCGGCGGGGGCGGCGAGCGCACCGGCGGCCTCGCGCAGGAACTCCTCGGCCCCGGCCTGCCGCGGGCCGCTGACGACCACCGGATCGACAGAGGTCAGCCAGCCCACGGTACGGGACAGGTCGGCCCCCGCACACGCCCGCGGACCGGGCCCGGCCGCGCTGTCGAGGCGGCCGTGCGTCTCCACGTCCAGGGTGACCAGACGGCAGCCCCGCCACCGGGCGAGGGCGAGCGCCACCGCGCCGGTGAGGACCGTGTGCACCGGCAGGCCGAGCCGCCGGGGCACGTCGGTCAGCAGCAGCTTCGTCGGGTCCGCGGCCAGGACGAACTCCTCGTGCCGCCCCTCCTCCTCGCGGCCCGGCGGCAGGGACGCGAGGAGACCGTCGCACTCGTGCCGGGCCTCGGCCACCGCCCGCCAGTAGGCGGCACCCTCGGGATCGGCGGCGGCGCGGGCGAGGAGGGCGGCCCAGGCGCGCTCCCCGGTCGGCTCGGGCGGCAGGCGGGGCAGTTCGCCCTCCCGCAGCGCGCCGAGCGCCGTGTCCAGGTCGGACAGGACGATCCCCCAGGAGACGGCGTCCATCACCAGGTGGTGCGCGGTCAGGCGCAGGATGTCCTCACACGCCGGTTCGTCGGACTCCGCATCGCCGGAGCCGGCTTCGCCGGAGTCGGGGGAGGCCGTGGCGCCGCGGACCAGCAGGGCGCCGAAGACCCGGCCCGCCTCCGGGTCGAGGCCGCGCTGCACGTCCTGCCAGCGCCGCTCGGCCTCGCCGTCGTCCCCGCCGGCGTCGACGACCGTGAGCAGGTCGCGTACCGCTCGGCCGGAGGGCGCCGGCGCGGGCCGTACCCGGTGGTCCGCGCCGGCGATGGCGATCCGGCAGGTGAGAGCCGGGTGGGCGGCGAGGACGCACTGAAGGGCCAGCCGTACGAGGAGCGGGTCGGCCGGCTGCCGCAGCCGTACGGCGGCCGACAGGTTCCAGTGCCGGCGTTCCGGCCCTGCGACGCGCTCGAAGAACCACGACTGGACCGGTGACGGGCCGGGGACGGCGGGCGCGGCGCCCGTCCGGGGCGGTACGGGCGCCGGGGCGTCCCCGCCGTCGTCCGGGGGCGGCGGCGCGGACGCCCGGCCGGTGAGCAGGCGGGCCAGCGCGCCCGGTGTGGGGTCGCGGAAGACGTCGCGGGCCGACAGCGAGAACCCGGCCCCGCGCAACCGGGTCACCAACTGCACGGCGAGGATGGAGTCGCCGCCCGCGGCGAAGAAGTTCGGCCCGTCCGGGCCGGCGTCCGCCCCCTCGCCCCCCTCGTCCGTGGAGAGTCCCGGCAGCAGGGCGGCCCACGCCTCCCGGCACGCCGCCAGCGCCCGCGCGTCCACGGGGGCGGGGACGCCGGATCCGGACCGGTCCTGACCGGCGCCGCCGGAGGCCCGGGCGGGGGTGGCCGTGCCCGTCACGGAAGCCGCTCCGAGCGGCCGGGCCGCACCCGGCGCCTCGCGCAGCGCCCGGCCGAGGACCTCGGCGACCGGAGCGTCGGGGGCTGCCGCCAGCGCCCCGGCCACCGCGGCCACCTCGGCGGCACAGCGCTCCGCCGACGGCCGGTCGAACCGTTCCCGGTCGTACTTGAGCAGGCCCCGGATCTCACCGTCGCGTTCCACCAGGGTCAGGTTGACGTGCCCCACGCCCGGCTGCTGGATCTCCTCCACGATCGCGGCCGTGAGGCCGGGGGCGATGTCGCCCGCCGGGTCCGCCTGCTCGTGCAGGAAGGCGAACGGGCAGGTGAACGGGGAGCCGTCCTCCGGGTCGAAGCCGTCGTCCAGGAGTTCCGCGATGCGGGGGAAGGGCAGGTCGCAGTGGTCGAGACCGGCGGTGAGTTCGGCGCGTACGGCACGGACGTATCCGGCGGCCGTCGTCGTGCCGCCGTCGTCGCCCGCGGGGAGCGGGGAGCGGACCGGTATCAGGTTGGTGAGGTAGCCGACGGTCCGGTCGAAGCGCGCGTCGTGCCGGATGGCGACCGGGGTGCCCACGGCCAGCCGCCGCCCGGGATCGTGCCGGCCGAGGGCCAGCAGGTAGGCGGCGAGCAGCACGGCGAACACGCTGGAGCGGCTCCGCGCGGCGAACGACCGCAACGCCGCCGTCTCCCCGGTGCCGAACCGGACGGGGACGCTCGCCGACGCCCGGGTCCGCCGGGTGGTCCCGGGCCGGTCGAAGGGGAGCAGCGGTGCTCCCGTCACCCCGGACATCCGTTCGCGCCAGAAGCCGGTCAGCCGCTCCTGGTCCTGTGCGGCGCGTTCGGCGCGCAGGGCGGCGTAGTCGGCGAACGACGGCCCTGCGGGCCCCGGGGCCCCAGGATCGTCCGGCGCCCGGTACAGCGCCCACAGGTCCCGCAGCACCACCACCGACGAATGCCCGTCGAAGACCAGGTGGTGCACGACGAGGAGCAGGTGGTGGTGGTCCGGGGCGTGCGCGAACAGCACGGCGCGCAGCAGGCCCCGCTCGGGGTCCAGGGGCCGTGCCGCCTCGTGCGCCGGGGCCGCCCGGTACGACTCGGGCGGCGCGTCCGCACCGCCGGCCGCATCCCGCACCTCCAGGCGCGGTGGGGCGGGCGCGGCCACGAGGACCGGGCCGTCCGGCCGGGCCGCGACCCGGGTGGCCAGCACGGGGTGACGGGCCGTCAGCGCGTCGAAGGCCCGCGACAGGCGGGGCACGTCGAGCGGCCCGCGCAGTTCGACCGCGACCGGGATGTCGTACAGCCCGGTGCCGGGGTCGAGCCGGTGCAGGAACAGCAGACCGCGCTGCTCCGGTGTCAGGGGGATCTCCGAGGGCTGCTCCGGCCGTTCCGGGGCGGTGGTCGCGGGGCCCGGCCCCGGGGCGGTGTCCCCGCCCCGGCGCAGCAGGGACTTCAGCCGCTCCCGCTTGGCCTCGACGGTCTCGTCCGGGGTGCCGTCCGTGCGGGTGCTCGTGGGTGCGCTCATGACTCCTCGGCAGGTCGGAGGGCGGCGGTGTGCCGGGCCAGCAGGGCGTCGAGGACGGACTCGTCGAGTGCGTCGATCTCGTCCTCGGACAGGGCGAAGGCGTCCTGCGGAACGGACCGCGGCGCGGCGGGCGGGAACGCGGCCGCGGCGAGCGCGCCGAGCACCGGCCGCTCGTACAGTTCCGTCAGGGACGGGGCACGGCCGCCGGCGGCGGAGATCGCGTGCACGATCCGCACCAGGCGCAGGCTGTCCACGCCCAGGGCGAGCAGATCGGTGCCCTCGGTGAGGCGGGCGGCGGGCAGGCCGGTCTCGCGCGCCACGATGCCGGCCAGGCGGAGCAGGGGGTCACGGGGCGCGGGTTCCGCCGGAGGGACATCCCGGGGGGTGAGGTCCCCGGCGGTGGTGCTCCGGGCGGGGGCGTCCTGGGCGGGGGCGTCGCGGGCACCGGTTTCCCGGGAGCCGGCGTCCTGCGCGGCGGTGTCCTGGGCGTCGGCGGGCAGGACCGGTTCCGGGGCCGGTCCCGGAACCGTGGGCGTGGGGCCGCTGGCCGCGTCCGGGGGTGCGGGAGCCTCCTGTCCCCGTGGGGCGACCGGGGCGGTGTCGACGGGGGTCGGGGGCAGCGCGGCCCGGGGTACGCCCCCAGGCGCGGGCGGCCACGGGGCGTCCGCGCCGTCGAGCCACCCGGACGGCAGGTCGGGCTCCCGGTCCTCGGGGACCCCGGCACCGGTCACCACGACGCCGCCGCCCTGGCGCGACACCCGCTCCGCGAGGGCGCGCAGCGCCGGTACGGCGCCGTCCCCGGTGACCACCACCGCCGCCCGGCAGCGCCGGTCGCGGCGCCCGCCGCGCAGCGCCGCCGCGACGGTGTGCAGCGGCGGCGCCTCCCGCTCCAGGTGGTCGGCGAGGCGGCCGGCGTACGCGGCCAGAGCGGCCGGGGAGCTGGCGCTCAGCGGCAGCGTCACGGGTCCGGCGGGCACCGGGCCGCACGCCCGGACCGGCGGTGCCTCCAGCACCACACTGGCGTAGCCGCCCGTGCCCGCGAAGCTGTTGAGCAGGACCCGGCGCCGCGCGGGCCAGGGCTCCACGGCCCCGACGACCCGCACCCGGCCGTCACCACCGGGGGACGAGGCGTCGGGCGGCAGCGGGGTCGGCAGCAGCCGGTCCTGCCGGAACTGCGCCAGCACCTTCGCCAGCTGCCCGAAGGCGGAGGCCGCTTCCATGTGGCCGAGCACGCCCTTGACGGAGCCCACCGGGACCGGCTGCGGCCGGTCGCCGAGCACCCGCCCGAGCACCTCCAGCTCCAGGGCGTCCGCGACGGCGGCGCCGGTCGCCGACGACTCGACGTACCCGATGTCGTCCGCGGTGACGCCCGCGTCGTCGAGGGCCGCGCGCATGGTCTCCTCCTGGCGCCGGGGGCTCGGCATGCCGTACCCCCGGGTGGTCCCCGCGTGCCGGCAGGAGCCGCCCCGCAGGACCGCGTGCACGGGGTCGCCGTCCGCGAGCGCCCGCTCCAGCGGCTTCAGGAGCACCGCGCCGACGCCCTCCCCCAGGATCCAGCCGTCGGACCGGCCCGACAGCGGACGGGAGCCGGCCGACGCGGCGAGCAGTCCCGTCTCGGCCAGGAACTCGAGGTGCGCACCGTCCAGGACGAGGTTCACGGCCGCCGCCACGGCCGTGGTGCACTGACCGCCGCGCAGGGCCCGCAGCGCCGCGTCGACCGCCGCGAGCCCCGAGGCGCAGCCCGCGTCGACCACCAGGCTCGTCCCGTGGAAGTCGAAGGCGTGCGAGACGCGGTGCGCCAGCCCGGTCATCGTCGGCACGGCGCGCGGCGCGGTGCCGCCGCCGCCCCCGCGCCGTCCGTGGTCGTGCCACATGGCCCCGGTGAACACCCCGACGGGGCCCGCCGCGGACAGCGTCTCGGGGCGTGTCCCGGCGTTCTCCAGACAGCCCCGCACCACGGCGAGCAGCAGGTGTTCCTGCGGATCGACGGCGGCGGCCTCCTGCGGCGGGATGCCCCACTCGTCCGGCTCCCAGGCGGAGACATCGGGCAGATAGGCGCCCACGGTGGCACCGCCGCGCGCGGCACGCGGGGCGGGGGAGGGCGCGCGGCCGGGGGGCGGCGGGCCGATCGCGGTGCCGCCCTCGGCGAGCAGCCGCCCGAGCCCGGCGACGCTGTCGGCGGGGTCCGCGCCCGGCAGCAGCCCGGCGAACCCGATCACCGCGACCGCGCCCGGGGGCACCTCACCCGCAGCGGACGCCGCCGAGCAGGGTGACGGCGCGGTGCCCGTCGGCGAGACGTCCGACGCCGGCGGGGGGGACGGCGAGACGCCCGACGCCGGGAGGGCCGGCGGAGAGATGCCCGACGCAGGAAGGACCGCCGTCGACGTGGCCGGTGTCGCCGTGGCGGGTTCCGGCGCGGCCGGGGAGTCCGGCAGGGCGCCGCCCCACAGCGAGACCACCAGGTCCTGGCCGTCGTCCAGCGCGAAGTGCTCCCGCACCGCGGTGAAGTCCATGTCGCCGATGGGGCACAGGCCCAGCCCCAGTCCGCTCGCGCGTTCCATGGCCGCCTGGCACATGTGCCCCGCCTCCACCGCGGTGTACCGGGTGCCGAGGGCCCGGCCGTAGGCCGGTTCGATGGCGCGGGGCGTGGAGACCAGGAAGAGACCGAAGGCGGCGCCCGTGAACAGCGGCCGGTTGTACCGGACCTGGCTGCGCTCGTCGAGCACGGCGCCCTCGGTGACGGGGACCAGGGCGCGCTCCGCCGGGTCCAGGTAATAGACGCCGGGTCCGAGGCCGGTGACCCGGCCCGGCTTCACGTACACGTACACCTGGACCGGGTAGAAGCCGCCCGCCGACGGGTAGGGCCGCCGGGTCCCGTGCCCCGGGCCCGGCTGGGTGAACGAGCGGACCAGCAGCGACAGCCCGCGGAAGGACAGCGGCGCCGGGTCGAACTCCCGGACGGAGCCCCCGCACCCGCCGGCCGGCCCGTCGTCCGCCGGCAGGTCGAGGGCGACCCTGGGCCGGTCCTCGGGGAACCGGCGCAACGAGCGCCGTTCCGCCTTGAAGGCGGCCTTCGCCTCCGGGTCGAAGGCGATCCGCACGTCCGCGGCGTCCCGGGGTCCTGCCGGGCCGCCCCGCGCGCCGGCGCCGTCGGCGGCGCCGGCGCCGGCGGGCGCGGCGGCCAGCCCCTCGGCCACGCCCCGGGCGGTCGGGCGGGTCACCAGGAGGTCGACCGGCACCCGGGTGCCGTGGCGCCGCTCGATCTCCCGGGCCAGCCGGATCATGGTGAAGGAGGTGGCGCCGAGCGCGAACAGGTCGTCGTCCGGGTCGACCGCCGTCCCGTCCAGCAGCGAGGCGGCGAGCTGGGCGACGGCCTCGGCGTCCGGCGCGCAGGCCGCCGCCGGCCCCGGGCGGTCCCGCGGCGCGGGCGCGGCGGCGGTGCGCCCCGGCGCGTCGAGCAGCCGGCCGGCCGCCGCCCGGTCGAGCTTGCCGTTCGGGGTCAGGGGCAGCGCGTCGGTGAACACCGTCCGGGACGGAAGGAGCGGCGCGGGCAGCGTACGCGCCAGCTCCGCCCGCAGCCGGGCCACCGGGACGGGGCCCCCGTCCCCGGCCACGCACACCGCCGCGAGCTGCGGCTCGTCACCCGGTCCCCGCCACGGCAGGACCCGGGCCTGGGCGATCCCCGGCACCGCCAGCAGCGCCGCCTCGACCTCGCCCGCCTCCACCCGCAGCCCGCGGATCTTGAACTGGTCGTCCTGGCGTCCCAGATAGCGCAGCAGGCCGTCGGGGCCGACCCGGCCCAGGTCGCCCGTGCGGTACAGCCGGCCGCCCCCGTCCTCCGCGAACGGCGACGGCACGAAACGCAGGGCCTGCTCCTCGGGGCGCCGGTGGTAGCCGAGCCCCACCGCGGGTCCGCCGACGCAGATCTCCCCGGGCTCACCGGCGGCGACGGGGCTGAGCCGGGCGTCCAGGAGCCGGATGACGGTGTTGTCGATGGGCCGGCCCAGCGGGACGTCGGTGCCGGACCAGCCGGGGGGCACCGCCCAGTGCGTGACGTCGATGGCGGCTTCCGTGGGCCCGTACAGGTTGTGCAGCTCCGCACCGGGCAGCACCCGCCCGAAGGCGTGCGCGGTGGCGGCCGGCAGGGCCTCGCCGCTGGCCAGCACCAGGCGCAGCGAACCGGCCCGCGCGGCCTCCGGCTCGGCCAGGAACAGCGCGAGCATCGACGGGACGAAATGGGCGACCGTCACCCCGCTCTCCCGGAACCAGCGGGCCAGGTAGGCGGGCGACCGGTGCCCCTCGGGCCGCGCCACCACCACGGCGGCCCCGGCGAGCAGCGGCCAGAAGAACTCCCAGACCGACACGTCGAAGCCGTACGGCGTCTTCTGCGCGACCCGGTCGCCGGGCCTGAGCCGGAACGTCTCCTGAGCCCAGTTCAGCCGGTTGGAGACGGCCCGGTGGGCGTTGGGACAGCCCTTGGGGCGGCCCGTGGTGCCCGACGTGTAGATCATGTACGCCGGGTCCGCGGGCGTGGCCCCGGACTCCAGCGGGCCGTCGTCGAGGTGCCGGTAGGCGGCGCCGGACGGGTCGACGGCCACCACCGGAGCGGTGCTCCCCTCCAGGCCGGTCCGACATCGCTCGTCGGTGAGGACGAGGACCGGTTCACAGTCCTCCGCGAGCAACCGGGTACGGGCCGGCGGGTGGGCGGGGTCGAGCGGGACGTACGCCGCACCGGCCCGTACCACCGCCAGCAGCGCCGTCACCAGGGCCGCGGAGCGGTCCATGCGCACCGCGACCCGGGTGCCCGGTCCGGCGCCGGACGCCCGCAGGAACCGGGCGAGCCGGGCGCTGCGGGCGCCGAGTTCGCGGTAGGTCAGCTCCTCGTCCTCGAAGCGCACGGCGAGGCGGTCGGCGTGGGCCGCCAGGGCGCGTTCGAGGCGGTCGGCGAGCGTCAGCTCCGGGCGGAAGTCCCGCGCCGGACCCCGCAGCGCGGCCTGGACGGCACCACCGGCCGGTGCGCCGGCCGGACCCGGAGCCGGACGGGTGTCCGCGCCGGCCGGGTCCGGGACCGGACGCGTCTCCGCGCCGGCCAGGTCCCGTACGACGGCCGCGTAGTCGGCGAACAGGGCGTCGAGCAGGCCGTCGGGCAGGACGCCCGCGCGGGCGTCCCACTGGCAGACCAGGGTGTCGCCGACGAACATCGGCACGTGGTCGACGGCCACCCCCGAGGTCCTCGACTGGCTGTGACGCAGCTCCACCCCAGGGATGCCGTCGGGCTGTTCGGCCGGCAGCCGGGTGAAGACCACCGGGAACGGCGGGACGGCGCCCGGCCGGGTCCGGGCGCGCGCCGCGGCCAGGCCGTCCGCCACCGCCGAGCGCTCCAGGTCGACGCGGAGCCGCGCGTCCACCGCCCGCACCCGCGCCCCGAACTCCGCCGGCAGCGAGTCGTCCACGACGAGCCAGCTCAGCCGGGTGAAGTCCGTGACCAGTTCCCCGGCACCCGGCGGGTTCTCCGGCCGGTCCCAGGAGACCACCACGACGGTGAACGGCTCGCCCGGAGCGCAGGCCCGGCGCCAGACGTCGCAGTAGACGGTGAGCAGGACGATGTCCGGGGCCACCCCCCACTCGTCCGCCCGGGCCCGCAGCGCCCGCCACCCCGGCACGTCCAGCCGCCGGTGCTCGCTGCCCGCCGTCGCCGGCGCCACCGCGCGGCGGGCGGGCCCCGGGCCGTCCGGCACGCGGGCGAGCACCTCGTCCCACGCGGCGCGCGCCGCGTCGGCGGCGGGGCCCTGCCGGGCCCGTTCGCGAGCCCGGAGGAAGGGGCCGAACGGCGGGGGCGCCGCGGGGAGCACCCGCTCGGGCGGCTCCCCGGCGTGCAGCCGGAACAGCTGGTGGAACAGCGTCGCCACCGCACGCGCGTCCGCCACCAGGGCGTCGAACAGGACGTGCAGGACGACGGAACCGTCGGGCAGCGCACTGGTCTCCAACCGCCACAGCGGGCCCTCGTCGAGCGGCAGGGAGGTCGCGGCGAGCCGGCCGCGCCGCTCGGTCTCGGCCCGCTCCGCCCCGGCCGGTGACAGGTGCGTCAGGTCGTGGTGCGGGATGCGCGGGGCCGCGGGGTCCGCGGGGGCGGGGTCCACCGACAGCGTCCCGTCCTCGCCGATGCGTGCCCGCAGCGCCGGATGCCGCCGGACGAGGAGCCGCCACGCGTCGCCGAGGCGCCGCAGGTCGGGCGAGGTGAGCCGGAACTCCTGGTGCACCCGGGTCTCCCCGGCGACGCCGGGCGTCGTCAGGCGGCCCACCAGGTACGCGGTCTGCATGGCCGTCAGGGGCAGTCTCGTCCGGGCGTCCTCCGGTTCCTCGGCGGCCCCGGCCTCCGGCGCGGGCCGGGGCTCGAACAGGGCGGCCGGGTCCGGCAGGCCGGCCGCCTCGTCCGGGGCGAGGTCCGCCAGGGTGCCGAGCGCCGTGGACCAGGCGGAGAGGAGCCGGTCGGCGAGGTCAGGGCCGATCGCCTCCTCGTCGTGGTCGAGGACGACGTGCAGTTCGCCCGCCCGTTCGTGCACGATGCACTCCAGCCACACCCCGGGGGTGCGGGTCCGGCCGGCCTCCGTGCGCGCGGCGGACGCCCAGACGTCGTCCCCGGCGCCATGTGCCGTCCCCGCGGTCCCGAGACCGTTCCCGAGGGTGCCGAGCATGCTGGTGAAGACGTACGGCGGCGCCCCCGGTCCGTCGCCGTCGCGCGCGGCCCGTTCCCGCAGCGCGCGCACCCCGCTGACCGCGCCGTGCTCCAGGTCGGCCCACAACTGGTCGCGGACCGCGCCGCTGAGCACCGCGAGGGAAGCGGTCGGCGGCGGCGCGAGGAACACCGACGTGGACACGAACGGACCGACGACGCGGGGGACGTCCGGGTGCACGGGCAGCCGGTTGTACGTGGTGATGACCAGCGGCAGCGGCCCGGCGCCGTCCGGCGGCAGCAGCCGGTGCAGCAGACTTCCGTACAGGGTCAGCAGCAGCGCCGAGGGGGTCACCCGCAGTGCCGCCGCGTGCCCGGTGACGCGCCGCCAGCGGTCGGCGGGGAGCCGCAGCGTCAGCCGGCGCCGCGCGGCGCCCGCCGCCGCGGGTCCCCGGACGCCGCGGGTGCCCGCCGCGCCGGGGTGTCCGCCGCCCGCGCGCGGGGCCGGCCGCATCCGCACCCCGGACAGCTTGTCCCGCCAGTAGGCCAGGGCGGCCTCGGTGCGCGCCGGGTTCTCGCGGGCGCGCACCGCCTCGACGTAGTCGCGGAAACCGAGAGCGGGCGGGGGCGGGACCGGTCCGCCCCGGTACAGCGCGTACCAGCGGTGCAGCAGCAGGGACACGCTCGGGCCGTCCACCACCAGTTCGTCGAGCGCGAGATGGACCCGTGCGCGGCCACCGGGCAGCAGGGCGACCGCCATGACGAACAGCGGCCCGTCGTACGGGTCGAGGGGCGTCCCGTGGCAGCGTTCGCGCAGTCGCTCCAGCGCGGCGTCGCGGTCGTCGGGACCCGCGGCGCGCAGGTCCGTGACGGGCAGCCGGTGGCGCGGTACGCGGGGCCGCACGGCCTGCCGGCCGTCGGGCAGGATGACGGCGCGCAGCATCCCGGTCTCGGCGACGACCGCGTTCCAGGCGTCCTCCAGCGCCGTCGGGTCGACGTCCGCGACGTCGAACTCCACGTAGACCCGGGCCGCCGATCCGGCCTCCCAGAAACGGCCCACGCAGTAGGCCTCCTGCATGTCCGTGAGCGGGAAGGCGTCCGGTGGCGACGCCGTGCCCGCCGGGGCGGAGGCCACGCTGTCGGTTCGGGTCGGCTGCACTGCGGCTCCTTCAGGAGTGGTTGCGGGGGTGGGCGCGGGGCAGGCCGGCGGCAGTGGCGCCGATCCGCTCGGCGAGGGCGGTGAGCGGGGCGTCGCCGCCGAGCAGGTCGAGCGGCAGCTCCACCCCGAACTCCTCCTCGGCCGCGAAACGCAGACTCATCAGGTTCAGCGAGTCCATGCCCAGCCCGGTCAGGGAGTGCCCGGGGTCGACGCCGGCCTCCGGGTCCGGGACCCGGGGCCGGACGAGCGCGACGAGACGCGCGAGCACGTCGTCGTACCCGGGGCGCGGTCGCGCGGCGGGAAGCGCGGCGCGCTCGCCGTCCCCGGTGCCGGGCGCACCGTCCGCCGCGCCGCCGACCGCCCCGTCCGACGCGCCGGCCGCCGGGCCGGCCGGGCGGGCGCCGGCGCCGGCGCCCGCCCCGTCCGACGCGCCGGCCGCCGGGCCGGCCGGGCGGGCGCCGGCGCCGGCGCCCGGTGGTGCGGCGGTGTACGGCCGTCCCCCGTCCTGGTCCGCGCGCGCCTCATGGACGGCGGGGACGCGCGGACCGCCGGTGAGCGGGCCGGTGTCCGGGGCCGGGGGACCGCCGGGCGTCGCGCCGGGGTCCGGGGCCGTGGCCTCCACCCAGATCCGCCGGCGCAGGAAGACCGGCGGCGGCAGCGGCACGATCCGGCCGCCGGGGGCCAGTTCGCTCCAGCGCACCGGCACCCCCTGGGTCCACAGCCGGCCGACCCGGCCGTACTCCCCGGCGGCCCACAACGCGGTCAGGTACGACCGCAGCGCCTCGTCGTCCACGAAGGACTCGGTGTCGGCCGGGTGGGTCCGTACGTCGTTGATGTGCACCCCCGCGGGCAGTGCGGCACCGGGGGCCGCGCCGCAGGCCGCGACGGCGGCGAGGGTACGGGCCAGCTCCGCCGTCGTGCGGGCGGTGCAGGCCAGCCGGCAGGGCTGCTCGGCACGCCCGCTGCGCAAGGTGTACGCCAGGTCGCCGAGGTCGGTGCCGGGCCCCGGGCCGCCGGCGTCGTCCAGCCAGGCCCCGAGCCGTCCGGCGGACGCGGCCAGGTGTGCCGCGCTGGGGGCCCGCAGCAGGACCAGCACCGGTGCCTGCGCCGCGCCGCCGCCCGGCCCGCCCGCCCGTTTCCCCGCGCCGTGCAGCGCCGGGTCGTACGCCTCCAGCACGGCATGCGCGTTCACCCCTCCGGCGCCGAAGGAACTGACCCCGGCCCGGCGCGGCACCGCACTCCCGCCCGGCCGGTCCGGCGCGGGCCAGGCGGCGTGCCCGGTCGTCAGGGCGAACGGTCCCGCGGAGAGGTCGAGCGCGGGATTGACCTCGTCGGCGTGCAGGGTCGGCAGCAGCTCGCCGTGGCGCAGTTGCAGCACCACCTTGGTCAGCGCGGCCAGACCGGCCACGGACTCGCCGTGCCCGATCTGCGACTTGACCGAGCCGAGCGCCACGGGGGCGACGGTGCCCGCCGCCGCGGAACGGCCGCCGAACACCCGGGTGAGCGCGGTGACCTCGATCGGGTCACCCAGTTCGGTCCCGGTGCCGTGCGCCTCGATCAGGCCGACCGTCGCGGGATCCACCCCGGCCCGGGAGAGCGCCCGCCGGATGACCCGCTCCTGCGCCTGCGGGCTGGGCGCGGTGTAGCCGTGGCCGCGTCCGGCGTGGCCGACGGCGGTGCCGCGGACCACCGCGTACACCTGGTCACCGTCGGCGAGGGCCCGCTCCAGGGGTTTGACGACCACGGCGCCGACTCCCTCGCCCGGGCCGAAACCGGTGCCCCCGCGTCCGAACGAGCGGCACCGGCCGTCCGGCGAGAGGAACCCGAACTCCTTGAGCAGCAGCAGCCGTGACGGGTGGAGGTAGAGATTGACGCCCGCCACGAGCGCCGCGCCGCACTCGCCCCGCTCGATGGCCTGCGCCGCGAGGTGGAGGGCCGTCAGGGAGGACGAGCAGGCGGTGTCCACGGGCTGGCTGGGCCCCCGCAGGTCCAGCAGGTAGGAGATCCGGTTGGCGGTGCTCCAGTAGTGCCCGGCGGGGACGGTGCGGTTACCCCGGGCCCAGGTCTCGATCCCCACCTTCTGGTAGTCGCTGGAGGTGACGCCGACGAACACCCCGACGCTCCGGGGTTCCCCGGTGTCGTCGCACAGGGCGTCCAGCCGTTCCCCGAGCGCCCCGGCGTCCTCCAGGGCCTCCACGGCCGTCTCCAGCAGCAGCCGTTCCTGCGGGTCCACCAGGGCCGACTCGTACGGACTCAGCCCGAAGAAATCCGCGTCGAAGTGGTCCACACCAGTCAGGAAGTGGCCCCGTACGTCATCAACGGACGAACCCGGGCGCCAACGGTCACGGGGGACCGGGCCGGAGGTGTCGCGGCCCTCGCGCAGGTTGGCGAGGAACGCGGTGAGGTCGGGCGCGCCGGGATAGCGGCCGCTCATGCCGACGACGGCCAGAGCGTCCGCCGGCCGCCGTTCGCCGGGGGCGGTGCGGAGGCCGGGCGTCCGGTCCTCCCGGAGGGTGGGGGCCCGGTCCTCCCGGGGAATGGGGGCCCGGTCCGCCCCGGTGGCGGGCACGGTGGCCCGGTGTGGTGGGGCGGTGGCCGCTGCGGGGGACGCCGGAGCGGGGTGCCCGGACGGCCGATGGTTCGGTGCTGGTGCCGGTGCCTTGCCGGTCCGGGGCGCGAGCAGCGCGGCCAGGTCGGCCAGCGAGGCCGCGGCGAAGATCTCCGGGGCGGAGACCCGCGCGACGGCCGCGGTGAGGGCGTCGGCGAGCGCCCGCAGCGTCAGCGAGTCGAAACCGAGGTCGCGCAGCGCGGCCCCCATGCGCACCGTGTGCGGGGGCATCCCGGTCACCTCCGAGACGACCCGGCGCACCCGGCCGGGCACGTCCCCGCCGTCCGGGTCCGCGGACGCGACCGGCGCGACCGGCGCGACCGGCGCGGCCGGCGCGGCCGGCGCGGGTGCGGCGGGCGGGGGGACCGGGGAGACCGGGGGGACCGGGGGGAACACCTGGGCGGGGGAGCGCTCGTGCTCCCCGCGGGCGCCGTCCGGCTCCGGTCCCGTGGCGTCGAGTACGCGGAAGGCGCCGAGCGTCGCTTCCCACGGGTCCCGCCGCCCGTGGTGCACCGCCACGACCGGGGGCGCGTCCGGCAGGGTCAGGAGCGCTTCCAGCACGGCCAGTCCGGTCGCCGTGGGGAGGGGCTCGGCGCCGGTGCGCTCGCGCATGGTGGCGAGCACCGCGTCCGGTACCGACATCCCGCCGTCCCGCCACAACGGCCACCCCACGGACAGGGTGCGCCCGGAGCGTTCGCCCCGGGCCACGGCCGCCCGGCGCCCCTCGGCGAAACCGTCGAGGAAGCCGTTGCCGGTCGCGTAGTCCGACTGACCGAGGTTGCCCACGGTGCCCGACACCGACGCGTACAGCACGAAGAGGTCCAGCGCGACGTCCGCGGTCGCCGCGTCCAGGGCCCGGACACCGTCGGCCTTCGGCCCGATCACCTCGTCGGCGTCCTCGGGCCGCTTGCGGACGAGATAGGCGTCGCGCAGCACACCGGCGGCGTGGAACACCCCATGCAGGGCTCCCTCGGTGGCCAGCACGTCCGTGACCAGGGCCCGTACGGCCGCCGTGTCGGTGACGTCCACCGGTGCGTAGCGCGCCGACGCGCCGAGGCCGGCGAGGGCGACACGGTCGCTGTCCGGGAGGGCCTCCGGCGGGCGCCGGCCGCACAGCACCACCCGGGCGCCGTACCGTTCGACGAGGTGACGGGCCGTCAGCAGGCCGAGCCCGCCGAGCCCGCCGGTGATCAGGTGGACGCCACCGGGGCGGATCGGGACGTCCGGGCCGGCCGTCGCGCCCGGCGCGTCGATCCGGCGCAGCAGACGGCTGAGCCGGCGGCCCGCCCGCAGGTCCACGATCCGGCCCGACCCGGCGTCGGGACCCGCGCACTCCCGGGCCAGCGGGACCGCGCAGCCCGCGTCGAGACGGTCCACCAGGACGACCCGGCCGGTCAGACGCGGATTCTCGTGCGCGAGGCTCTGCGCGAAACCGGCGGCGGCCAGGGCCGTCGATGGGTCCTCGGCGGCCACCACCAGGTGCAGCGACCGCTTCCACAGCCCGGTGAGCATCTCGCGGACCGGACCGAACAGCGGAGCCCAGCAGGGCTGCGGGGCGTCGGCGGGCAGCGGCACCAGGACGGTCAGCCGTTCGCCGGGCCCGTGGGCCGACGGTTCCGCCACCGCCCGGGGCGGCTCGCCGCCGGGCCCCACCGGCCGCACCGCCCCGGGCCACACCGGGGCGAGGGCCGCGAGCAGCCCGCCCGGCGTCCCGGGGGAGCGGACGTCCTCCCGTGCGGTCATCGCGTCCGTGACGACCAGCAGCGGTCCCGGCGCGTCGTCGGGCTCCGGTGGCGGTTCGGGCCGCCAGCGGGGCACGTAGAGGCTGACGCCGTCCAGCGACGGAGCGGGCGTGCCCGCGGCCGGGGGAGCGGCGAGGGCCCGCGCGCCGGGGACCGGACGGACCGGATCGCCTGCCGCCGTACCGCCTGCCGTCGTGCCGCCTGCCGCCGTACCACTCCCCGTGCCGGTGCCGGCGGCGGTTCCCGTGTCCTCCTCCACCCAGTAGCGCCGCGCGGACGGCACCGAACCGGGCAGCGCGACCGTCCGGCCGAGGCCCGGCGGGAACACCCGGTGCCAGTCGACGGGGTGCTGGAGGGTGTAGAGCCGGCCGAGGGCCAGCAGGTCGTCACGGGCGGCCGGGCCGGGAGAGGCCAGGCGCGCGTAGAGCCGCTCCGGCGACGGCTCCGGAACCGGCCCGGGGGGGCCGCCGGGCCCGTCCGGTGCCGGGACCGTCCACGGTCCCGCCGTCCGCCCGTCGGCGAACGCGGCCAGCGCGGCGGCCAGTTCGCGCCGGTCCTCGGCGACCACGGCCAGCCGCCGGTCCCGGTGGACCCGGCCGTGGGCGAGCGTACGGGCCACGTCGTGCACCGTCACGTCCGAGTCGGCGGCCGGGCCGGCCAGCCAGTCGGCGAGCGCGTGGGCCTCGGCGGTGAGCAGTTCCGGGCCGCGTGCCGAGAGCACGACCAGCGCCGGTCCCGTCCCGCCGCCGGGACCGCGCGGCGGCGGCGCCTCCACCACGACGTGCGCGTTGGTCCCGCTCAGTCCGAACGAGCTGACGGCCGCCCGCCACGGCCGCCCCGTCACGGGGGGCAGGGCCACGGGCCCGCCGGCCGGCCGGAACGGCCCCTGGCCGAACGGGATGCGCGGGTTGGGTTCGGTGAAATGCGGGGTGGGCGGGACCCGCCCGGAGACGACCACCTCCATCGCCTTGAACAGCCCGGCCAGCCCCGCCGCCGCCGAACTGTGCCCCACATTGGCCTTCACCGATCCCACCGGAATGTGCCCGGCGGCCGGCGTGACACCGGCGAAGGCGTCGTTGAGCGCGGAGATCTCCAGGGGATCGCCCAGGGGAGTGCCGGTGCCGTGGCACTCGACGTAGTCGATCGTCGACGGGTCGATCCCGAACCGGCGGTAGGTGTCCCGGACGAGTGCCGTCTGGGCGCGGGGAGAGGGCGCGGTCAGCCCGTTGCTCGCGCCGTCGTGATTGATGCCGGAGGCACGGATCACCAATTGGACGGGGTCACCGTCGGCCAGCGCCCGGCGGAGCGGCTTCAGGAGGACCGCGGCACTGCCCTCACCGGGCACGAAGCCGTCCGCCGCCGCGTCGAAGGGGCGGCACCGGCCGGTCGGGGAAAGCATCCCCGCCTTGCTCATGTAGATGTACGGCAACTCGGTGGTGTAGAGGGTGACTCCGCCCGCCAGCATCATGTCGGCCTCGCCCAGCCACAGGGCCTGGCACGCCTGGTGCAGGGCGACGAGGGAACTGGAACACGCGGTGTCCACGGCGGCGACGGGCCCGGCGAGGTCGAGCAGGTAGGCGACCCTGGCCGCGAGGATCGACTGGGAGTTGCCCTGCATCACCTGCGGCAGCCGGGAGTGCGGGCTGGAGCGCTCGATCCGGTGGGCGTAGTCGTTGAGCATCACGCCCGCGTACACGCCGCAGCGCGTCCCGGCCAGGTCCGGCGGCGCGTAACCCGCGTTCTCCACCGCTCGCCAGCACTCCTGGAGGAACAACCGGGCCTGCGGGTCGGTGAGTTCGGCCTCGCGCGGGGTCATCCGGAACAGTTCCGCGTCGAAGCCGGCGGCGTCCTCCAGCATGCCGCCCCAGCGGGAGAGCGACCGGGCGGGCGCGGCCGGGTCCGGGTCGTACCAGCGCTGGACGGGCCAGCGGTCCGGCGGCACCTCGCCGACGGTGTCCAGGCCCTCGCGGACCACGCGCCGGAACGCGTCGAGCCCGTCGGCGCCGGGGAACCTGGCACCGCACCCGATGACGGCGATCGGCTCCGGCGTCCCGCGCGCCTCGTCACCGGGGGCCTGGCCGGCGGGCCCGGGGGAGGAAGGGGGCCGCCGAGGTGCGGTCCCCGGTGCGGGCGGGGCCGCCCGTGCGGCGGCCAGCAGGGCCAGGACCTCGCGTTTCGACAGTTCGCCGGCGGCGAACCGGCCCAGGATCTCCCGTGTGCCCGTACCGGACGGCTCGCTCATACCGGACGGCTCCCTCTCGTCGTCGTGGGTCATCGGCTCGCCTCCAGCAGCGAGACGGCTTCCTCCAGGCCGATGCCGCCGCTCGCCAGCGCGTCGAGCACGGCGTCGGGCGACTCCGCCCCGGTGTCCGGCGCGGGCGGGGCCGAGGCGGCGAGGTGCCGGGCGAGCCGGTCGGCGGTGGTGTGCTCGTAGAGGTCCCGCACCTCAAGGGTGAGACCGAGCCGTTCGCGCAGGGCCACGGCCAGTTCCTCCGTCAGCAGCGAGTCGAGGCCCATCTCCTCGAAGGGGCGGTCGGCGCCGATCGCGGCGGGATCCTCGTAGAGAACCTCGCCGAGGATGTCCAGGAGTGTCCGCCTGATCCGGTCGACGCCGGGACCGGGGTCGGGCTCCTCGCGCGAGACCGAGACCGAGACCGGAACCGGTTCCGGGGCGGGCGTGGACACCGGTGGCTGTCCGGCGGGTGGGGCGGGCGTCGGCACCGGTGGCCCGGTGGGCGGCGCGGATGTCGGGGCCGGTGGCCCGGTGGGCGGCGTCGGAGAGGCGGGCGGCGTGTCCGGGGCCGGTCGCGGGGCGCGTCCGAAGTCCCGCAGGTCGCCCCGCACCCAGGCCCCGGCGTCCGTGCCCTCCCGCGGGCCCGCCGCGTCGTCCGGCCGCTGGAGCTGGTTGTCGTACCAGCAGCGGATGCGTTCGAACGGGTAGTGCGGCAGCGTGACCCGGCGGCCCCGCCCCGCCGCGCCGCACAGCTCCGCCAGATCGGCCCGGCCACCGCCCAGCCACGCCTCGGCCGCCGGGTCCTGCTCCCCGGCACCGGCGGCACCGCCCCCCGACTCGATCCGGGCGAGCCCGGCCAGCAGCTCCTCCTCGTCGCGGTGGCGGACCGCGGCCCGCGTGCCCAGCTGCGCCCGGCCGACGGCCAGCGTGTACGTCACGTCGGCGCGGGCCGGCGCGGTGCCCTCGGCCCGCGCCCGCACCAGGTACCGGCGGAGCCGGCCGGCCAGTTCGGCGAGGGCGGCCGGGGTGCGGGCCGACAGGAACGCCACCAGCGGCCGGCCGTCGTCGGCCGGCGCGGGACCGCGCCGCGGACCCTCCTCGACGACGACATGGGCGTTGCTCCCGCCCGCGCCGAACGAGCTGATCCCCGCTCGCAGCGGCGCCGGGCCGCCCGCCCGCGCCGGTTCCCAGGCGGCGACCCGCCGCTGCACCGTGAACGGGGTCGCCGCGAAGTCGATCTCCGGGTTGGGCGGGTCCGCGTGCAGCGAGGGCACCAGCGTCCGGTGCCGGAACTGGAGCAGGACCTTGGCGAACGCGGCCATGCCCGCCGCCGACTCCAGGTGTCCGATGTTCGACTTCACCGATCCGATCGGACAGTGCGGGTCCCGGCCCCCCGGGTCCGCCCCGGCGACGCGGCCGTCCCGGCCGAACGCCGAGGCCAGGCCGCGTATCTCCAGCGGGTCACCGAGCGCGGTGCCGGTGCCGTGCGCCTCCACGTAGTCGAGGTCCCACGCGGTCAGGCCGGCGTCGGCGAGCGCCCGGCCCACCAGGTTGGCCTGGGCGCGCGGATTGGGCACGGTGTAGCCGTTGGTGCGGCCGCCGTGGTTCACGGCACTGCCGCGGATCACCGCGTGGATCTGGTCACCGTCCCGCAGGGCCGCCGCGAGCGGTTTGAGGACGACGGCCGCCACCCCCTCGCCGGGCACATAGCCGTCGCCGCCGGCGCCGAAGCTGCGGCACCGGCCGTCGCTGGACAGGAACCGCCCCTGACTGAGCATCAGGTACTTGTTCGGGTGGACCGTCACGTTGACGGCCCCCGCCAGGGCGACCGCGCAGTCGCCCGCGCGCAGCGCCCGGCACGCCGTGTGCAGCGAGCTGAGCCCCGACGAACAGGCCGTGTCCAGGGCGATGCTCGGACCCTCGAAACCGAAGAAGTACGACACCCGGTTGGCGATGCACCAGAAGGCGCTGTTGGCGTGCACCGGATTGCCGCGCAACCGCTCCTCGCCCTCGTGCACCTGGTACTCGCTGTACATGGCGCCGACGTACACGCCGACGTCCCGGGGGCGGCGCGGGTCGTCGTCCGGCGCGAGGGCGGACGGGGTGTACCCGGCGTCCTCCATCGCCGCCCAGCAGCTCTCCAGGAAGAGCCGGGCCTGCGGGTCGACGGTGCCGGCCTCCCGCGCCGAGATGTTGAACAGGGGGGCGTCGAACCGGTCGATGCCGTCCAGGAAACCGCCCCACTTCGCGTACGACGTGTTCGGCCGGTCCCGCTCGGGACGGAAGAACCCTTCGAGCGGCCAGCGGTCCGCCGGTATCTCGGTGACGCAGTCACGGCCGTCCAGGAGGTTGCGCCAGAACTCCTCCAGGCCGTCGGCCTGCGGGAAGCGGCCCGCGATGCCGATGACGGCGACGGCTCCGTCGTCCCCCGCGGCCGGGCCGTGCTCCGTGCCGTCACCCCGTGCGGGGACCGGGACCGGGACCGGGATCTGGACCGGGGGGCCGGCGGGGACGTCGGCCGAGGGCGGTGCCTGCTCGTCCGGGCCGGGCGCGGCGGCGTGCTCCAGCCGGCTCTCCGGGACTTCGGCGCGCAGGTGGGCGACGATCTCCGCGGCGCTGCGGCATTCGAAGAGCAGCGTGCGCGGCAGCCGGCCGAACCGCTCGGAGAGCCGCTCCACGGCGCGGATACCGGTCAGGGAGTCGATCCCGAGGTCGTCGAAGAGCGTGTCCGCCGCCACCGCCCGCAGCGGATGGCCCGTCACCTCGGCCAGCACCCCACGGACGACGGCGAGCAGCGGGTCCTCCGGGGCGGTGCCGTCACCGGTGGCGCTCCGGACCGGCGGCGGTCCGGCGGCGGTGCCGTCTCCGCCGTCGACGCCGTCATGATCGGCGCCGGCGCCGGTGTGGGCGTCCGGGCCGGGCAGGAGCGACGCGGGCGGGCCGGCCGGGTCGCCGTAGAACACCAGCGGGCACACCGGTCCGTCCGGGTCGGCGCGCAGCAGCGTCTCCAGGACGTCGAGGCCGGTCCGCGCCGGCAGCGGCACGGCTCCCGTCGGGGCGAGCAGCTCGGCCGGGTCGCCCGGCATCTCCATGCCTCCGTCGGCCCAGTACGGCCAGGCGACGGAGAGCGTGCGGCCGGTGCGGGTACCGGCCCGTACGGCGGCGGCCCGGTCCACGGCGATCCGGTCCATCGCCGCGTTGGCGAAGGCGTAGTCGGCCTGTCCCTCGCTGCCCAGCGCGGCGGAGACCGACGAGTACGCCACGAAGAAGTCCAGGTCGAACCCGGCCGTCGCGGCGTCGAGCGCGGCCGTGCCCCGCACCTTGGGCCCGGCCACGGCCACCGCCGCCGCCGGGTCCTTGGTCAGCAGGAAGCCGTCGCGCAGGACACCCGCGCAGTGGAACACACCGTGCGGCGGGCGGCCCTCGGCCGTCAGCCGGGCCGCGACCGCCGCGAGGGCGGCGGCGTCGGTGGTGTCCGCGACCAGGTGCTCCACCGATCCGCCGGTACGGGCGGCGAGCGCGCGCAGCCGCTCCCACGTGGGGTCGCCGGAGGTCCGGTCCCGGCGGCCGGTGAGGAGCACCTCGGCCCGGTACGAGGTGAGCAGGTGCTCGGCGAGCAGCGCCGCGAGCCGTCCGTGCCCGTTGATCCAGTACCGTCCCCGTTCGCGCAGTCCGGGGCCGCCGCCGGCGCGCGGGGCGGCGGGCCGGAGGACCGGGGTGCGGCGTCCGCCGCCGGCGTCGACGAGCACATGGCGGGTGCCGGGCGCGGGCGTGCCGGCCTCGGCGGCGAGGACGGCGGCCGTCCGGTCGTCCGGGAACCCCTCGGGCAGTCCCACCGCGCACAGGTCGAAGCGCGGGTTCTCCCGGGCGAGGGAGCGGCCGAGCGCGGCGAGGCCGGCGCCGAGGGCCCCGTGCCCCGGGTCACCGGCCGGGTAGGGGACGCGGATCACGGCCCCGGTACGGGCCAGGGGCCGCAGCAGTTCACGGAGCAGGGCCACGGCGTCGCGCAGCCGTTCCACAGCGGTGTCCGGGCCGCAGCCGGCCGCGGCGCAGGCGCCCAGCCAGACGACGACCGGGCGGCCCGGGGAGGAAGCACCGCCGGCCACCGCCGCGATCCGGCGGCCGGCCTGCGCGGCGTCGCCCTCCGGCAGGCCGGTGACGGGGCCGAGGTGCCGGGCCACCGCGTCCCGCAGCGAGGGACCGCCGCCGAGCACGACCAGTGGCCCCGGCGCCACCGGGGGGCCGGACCGCCGCGCGGGCGGCAGCGGTACGTCGGTCGGGGCCAGCACCCGTACGGCGGGACCGCCGGCCGGTGGCTCCCCGCCCGCCGGCACGGTGGGCCGCAGCGCGAGCCCCGTCAGCTCGGCGCGCGTCCCGCCGTCCGGGTCGTACAGGGTGAGGTCGAACTTGCGGACGCGTGCGCCGCCGCCCGCCAGCCGCCGCGGCCTGGCGTGCACGACCACCTCGGCCGGCAACGGCCCGTACACGTCGAGGCGTTCCACGGCGAACGGCAGGTAGCGCTCGCTCGCACCGCCGCCGTGCGCGAGGAAGCTCATCACGGTCTGCAGGGCGCCGTCCAGCAGGGCCGGCGGCAGCGCCGTCCCGGCCGTCCCGCCCGCCGCCCCCGACGAGACGCGCGCCACGACGTCCCGCTCGCCGTAGGAGAAGTCGGTGACGACCTGGTACAGCGGGCCGTAGTGCACCGAATGCCGGGCGAACAGCGCGTACAGGTCGGCCGGCGCCAGCGAGGACGGGCACCTCTCCCGGAGCGCGGCGAGGACGGCGGCCGGGGGCGGCGCGGGCGCCGCCGCCGGGGCCGTCGGTGCCGGCACGCGGGCGGTCACGTGGACGCGGCTCTCCGGCGTGCCGGCGCCGGCGGTCGGCGGCGCGGAGGTCACGGTGACGGTCAGCGCGGTCTCGTCGCCGCTCACCTCGGCCCGCAGCACCAGCGGCCCGCCGGCCTCGGCCGGCTGCCGGAAGGTGAGGTCCTCCAGCCGCCGCGGCGGCGCGCCGGCCGCCGCGGCGGACACGGCCCGGACGAACTCCATGAAGGCGGCGGCGGGCAGGACCGGCCGGCCGGCCACCACGTGGTCGGCCAGCAGCGGTTCGCCCGGGTCGAGATCCCGCTCGAAGGAGATCCCGCGCAGGGTGGAGGTGTTGCGGTCCACCATGCCGCGGGGGCCGTCCGCGCGGCGCCCGGCGGGACCGTCCCGGCCGTCCCGGGGCGCTCCCAGGGGCCAGCTGCGGCTGTGGTCGAAGGGGTAACCGGGCAGCCGCGCCCGCCGCGGCCGGCCGGCCCGCGGGCCGGTGACCGGTACGTCGTCGGTCTCGCCGGCCTCCCAGGCCCGCGCCGCGCGCTCCACGGCGGTGGCCGGCTCGTCCGCGGCACCGCCCGCCGCGCGCTCGCGCAGGACCCGTGCCGCATCCGCCGGGTCCCGGGCCACCACGGCCAGCCGGCAGGGCAGCCGGCTGCGGCCCTCGCGGAGCGTGCGGGCCACCGCGTCGAGGGAGTCGGTGTGGTCCGGGCTCTCCAGGTGCCCGGCGAGCCGCTCCGCGGACGCCCGCAGCGCCTGCGGGGTCCGTGCCGACAGGACCAGGGGCACCGGCCCGGCGGCGGGTTCCGGGTCCCGCGCCGGAACCGGGGGTGCCTGTTCCAGGACGACGTGCGCGTTGGTGCCGCCGATGCCGAAGGAGCTGACGGCCGCCCGCCGGGGCCCCCGCGGCACCGGCCAGGGCTGGGGCGTCCGCGGCACGAAGAAGCGGCTCGCGGCCAGGCCGAGCAGGGGGTTGGGGGTCTCGTAGCCGTGCTGGGGCGGCACGATGCCCTGTTCGAGGGCGAGGACGCACTTGAGGAGTCCGGCGAGGCCGGCGGCCGTGTTCAGGTGCCCCACCACCGACTTGGCGGACCCCAGGGCGCAGGGGGCCGGATCCGGGCCGTCGCCGTACGCCTCGCGGAGGGCGGAGAACTCCACCGGGTCACCGAGGGGGGTGCCCGTGCCGTGGGCCTCCACGAGGCCCACCGTGCCGGGTGCCACCGCTCCGACGGCGAGGGCCTCGCTGAGGGCGGCGGCCTGCCCCCTGGGGGAGGGCGCCTGGTAGTCCTGGCGGTCCGCGCCGTCGTTGTTGACGGCGGTGCCACGGACGACGGCCCGCACCGGATCGCCGTCCCGCAGCGCGTCGGCGAGCCGGCGCAGCACCACCGCACCGCCGCCGTTGCCGAAGACCGTGCCGTCGGCCCGTGCGTCGAAGGGGCGGCAGACACCGCTGGGGGACAGGATCATGCCGGGGGAGGACGGGTAGCCCGCCTGCGGGAGGTGCAGCGACACCGCGCCCACCAGGGCCGTGTCGCACTCCTCGCCCAGCAGGCTCTCCACGGCCAGGTGGACACCGACCAGCGAACTGGAGCACGCCGTCTGCACGGTGAGCGCCGGCCCGGTCAGGCCCAGGCGGTGGGCGATCCGGGTCGCGGTGAAGTCACGGTCGGCCGAGGAGAAGCGGGCCATGCCCGCCGCGTCGAGGTCCGTGATGCCCACCGGCGGCAGCGTCGGCCGGGCGGAGGAGGTGAACACCCCGGTGGTGCCCGGGGTGTCGCCGGGAGCCAGCCCGGCGTCCTCCAGGGCGGACCACGCCAGTTCGAGGAGGACCCGCTGCTGCGGATCGAGCCATTCGGCCTGCCGCGGGTTGAAACCGAACAGCTCCGCGTCGAAGCGGTCCGCGTCGGACAGGGCGCAGCCCGCGGGGACGAACCCGGGGCGCTCCAGGTGCTCGGGTTCATGGCCGAGGGCGAGCAGTTCCTCGCGCCCGTGGCTCCGCACCGCCGTCTCCCCCCGGACCAGCAGGTCCCAGTAGGCGGCGGGCGAGGACAGCGGACCGAAGCGGCACGACGCCCCCACGACCGCGACCGCGGTGGGGTCGTCCACGGCCGGTGACGTCTCCTGCTGAACGAAGGACATGGTCATCCTGCTTCCGTGACTGCGCTGCGAAAGGACCGCCTGCGGGCCCGGCGGAGTGCCTGCGGGGACGGCTGCTGAGCGGTGGACGGACGGACGGTGGTTTCCCGCGCCCCGGCCGTGTCCCCGTCCGCGCCCGGAAGCGCGCCGGGACCTGCGCCGGGGGCGGCCCCCTCCGGGACCGGCGCCGGTGCGGTGCCCGGTCCCGGCGGTGCGGTGCCCGGTCCCGGCGGTGCGGTGCCCGGTCCCGGCGGTGCGGTGCCCGGTCGCGGGACGGCGGTGTGCGCCGGGGCCAGGCGTTCCGCCACGAGGGCTGCCTGGGCGGCCGGCGTGGGGTGGGAGAACAGGTCGCCCATCTCCAGGCGGGCGGCCGGGAACCGGGCCGAGAGCCGGGCGAAGAGGGTGCCCAGGAGGACCGAGTTGCCCCCCGCCGCGAAGAACGTCAGGTCCGGGTCCACCTCGGTCACGCCGAGCAGCCGCCGCCACTCCCGCGCGATCTGCCCTCCGGTGTCCTCCGGGCCGTCCCCGGCACCGGCGGCAGACGCGTCCCCGGTGCCGTGCGCGGACGCGTGCCCGGCACCGGTGGACGGCGTCTTCCCCGGGTTCTCCCCGGAGCCGTCCCCGGCCGGGGACGGCGCGCGGCCGGCCGGTCCGGCGGCCGGTCCGGAGGCCAGTTCGGAGGCCAGTTCGGAGGCCAGGGCGGCCCGGTCCGTCTTGCCGTTGGGCGTACGGGGCAGTGCCGCCCGCACCACGTACTCCTGGGGCCGCATCCACTCGGGCAGGCGGCGCGCCACGAACCCGGCCAGGTCCGCCGGGTCCGGGTCCGCACCGCCAGCCCGGGGCACCACGACCGCCACCAGGCGCGCGGCGGCGCCGCTGCCCCGGACCAGGACCACGGCACGTCCGGTCCCCGGGTGCTCGCCGAGGACCGTCTCGACCTCGCCCAGTTCCAGGCGGTGGCCGCGGATCTTCACCTGGGTGTCCGCGCGGCCCACGAAGCACAGGACGCCGTCGGACGAACGCCTGACGAGGTCGCCGGTACGGAACCACCGTCCGCCGAGCCCCGGAGACAGCGGGTGCCCGGTGAACCGTCGCGCGGTCTGCTCCGGTCGTCCCCAGTACCCGAGGGCGACCGCGGGACCGCCGATCCACAGCTCACCGGTCTCGCCGTCCGCCGCGACCGCCGTCCGGCCGTCCGGCCCCGGCACGGTGACGACGAGGGCGGTGGCGCCCACCGGCTCGCCGAGGACCACCGGCCCCTCGGCGGACAGCCGGGCCGCGGTGGACCAGATGGTGGCCTCGGTCGGCCCGTACACGTTCCACAGCGAGCCCACCCGGGCGGCCAGTTCGCGGGCGAGCGGCGGCGGCAGCGGTTCGCCGCCGCACAGGGCGGTGAGCCCCGGCCGTCCCGGCCAGCCGCTGTCCAGGAGCAGTTGCCAGCCACTGGGTGTGGCCTGCAGCACCGTGATCTCCTCGGCCGCCAGCACCCGGTCCAGCCGGGAGGCGTCCCGCACGGTGTCCCGGTCGGCCACCACGACCCGGCCGCCGCCGCAGGCCAGGGGGAGGAAGAGTTCCAGCACCGAGATGTCGAAGCTCGCCGTGGTGACCGCCAGCAGCCGGTCCCGCGCCCCCCAGCCCAGCAGCGTCCGGAACGCGTCCAGCGTGTGCAGGACACTGCGGTGGCTGACGGCCACTCCCTTGGGCCGCCCGGTGCTGCCGGAGGTGAACATGAGGTACGCGGGGGCGCCGGGGTCGGCGGGACCGTCGCCGCCCGGACCCGCACCGGCGTCCGCCGGCTCGTCGGAGGACTCCTCGTCGGTGAGCTCGTCGAGCAGCACGGTGCGCGTCCCGGTGTCCGCCAGGTGCCCGGCTTCGGACCGCTCGGTCACCGCGACCGAACACCCCGCGTCCGCCAGCACGGTCCGGATGCGCTCGGCCGGATAGGACGCGTCGAGCGGGACGTACGGGCACCCGGCCCGCAGGACCCCCAGCAGCGCCACCGGCAGCCGGGCGCTGCGGCCCACGAGGACGGCGACCGGCTCGCCCGGCCGTGCCCCGGCCGCGCGCACCGCCCGGGCCAGCGCCGCGGTACGCCGGTCCGCCTCGGCGTAGGTCAGGGTGCCGCCCGACGTGTCGCGTACCGCCACCGCGTCCGGACATCGCCGTACCAGGGCGCGGAAGCGTCCCGGCACCGTCAGCGCGCCGGGCCGCAGCAGATCGCCGGCCGGAGCGTCGAGGTCGTCGGCGAGCGCCGCGGCCAGCACGAACCAGGTGTCCACGAACGCGTCGAGCTCCGCGGAGGTCAGCGCCGTGCGGCGGTGGTTGGCGAGGATCTCCACGCCGTCGGCCGTGTCGGTCAGCTCCAGTCCCAGGTCCCAGTGGCCGCCCTGACCCCGGATGAAGACCCGCTCCGCCAGCGGGCCGGGGCCGGCGCCGGGCGGGCGCGGCCAGTTCTGGTAGGCGAAGGTCAGGGTGGGCACCGCCGGATCGCCGCCGGCCTCCCGGCACAGCCCGGCGGCGGCCGGGTAGGGCAGGTCGGCCAGCGCCAGCGCCGAACGGACCTCGTCGTGCAGCTCCGTGAGCCAGTGGCGCAGCGAACCCCCGGGGTCGGGCCGGAGACGGACGGCCACGGAGTTCACGAAGTGCCCGACGG
Source organism: Streptomyces griseoviridis (assembly GCA_014649155.1). Taxonomy (GTDB): domain Bacteria; phylum Actinomycetota; class Actinomycetes; order Streptomycetales; family Streptomycetaceae; genus Streptomyces; species Streptomyces griseoviridis. The sequence continues at coordinate 385,827 of BMSM01000005.1, forward strand.
TCCGGTCGTACTCGGGACCCGGCCGTCCGTAGGTGGGTACCGCGACGAGGAAGGAGGCCCGGCCGGTCACGGTGGCGACGGTGAGGGCGTAGGCGGCGAGCTGGACGGTGAAGTCGCTCACCCCGGCCCCGGCGGCGGCGGCGCGCAGGCGGTCGCGCAGCGCGCCGGGCATACGGTACTCACGGTGTCCGGCCGCCCAGGGGTCCGCGGCGGGCGTACCGCCGGGGAAGCGCGGGGCGGGAGGCACCGTACTCAGCCGTTCGCGCCAGGCCCGCGTCGCCTCCGCGCGGTGCGCGGTGTCCCTCTCCTCCAGGGAGAGGAACCGGCCGAACGAGTCGGCGTCCGCGGGCGGCTCCGGTACGGCGCCGGACGCCGCCGGACGCTCCAGCAGCGCGCCCAGGTCCTGCGTGAGCAGCTCCACCGACCGGCCGTCCGCGACCAGGTGGTGCACCGTCAGCTGGAGCACGTCGCGCCCCGAGCCGTCGTCCCACAGCACGGCGCGCACGGCGGGCCCGGTCTCCAGCGGCAGCCGCCGGGCCGCCTCGTCGCGCAGCGCGTCGAAGAGGTCCTCCGGGGGGACGCCACGGAGGTTCCACACCCCGGCGGGCACCGGCCGGCGCCCCGGTCCGCCGGTGCCCGCCGGCAGCAGCCGGAGGGACCCGTCCTCCGGGCCGATCCGCCGGGTCAGGGCCGGATGGCGGGTGAGCAGTGCGGCCACGGCCGCCGCGGCGTCGTCCCGGTCCTGGCCCGCCGGAAGCCGCCAGGCCACCGACAGGTTGTACGGGGCGTGGGGCTGTGCCGCGTACTCCGCGGTCCACAGCGGCATCTGGCGCTCCGTCACCGGCCAGTGGTCCGGGGCACCGCGGTCCGGCGCCGTACGGTCCGCCGTGCCGAGGTCCGCCCTCTCGTGGTCCGCCGTCCCCGGCCGGGTGGGCGGTCGCGCGGGGGCGGCGGCCCGTGCCAGGGCGTCGCCGTGGGAGGCCAGCAGACCCTCGGCGAGTTCGGCGATGCTGTCGTGGTCGTACAGCGTGCTGCGCGGCAGCCGGCCGAGGGAGTTCTCCAGGGTCCGGCCGAGCCGGGTCAGGGCGATGGAGTCCACGCCGAGCGCGGTCAGTCCGGCGTCCGGCGCGAGATCGTCCACGGGCAGGCCGGTCACCGCGTGGACCTGCTCGGTCAGCCACCGGATCGCGGCGGCGCGCGGGTCCTCGGCGCCCCGGGGCGCGGCACCGGCCGGGGCGGTTCCCGGTGGGTCGGTGCGGGCCGGGGCGACCTCGGCCGTGGGCACGACCGGCGGTTCGGTGCGGGCCGGGGCGGTTCCCGGTGGGTCGGTGCGGGCCGGGGCGACCTCGGCCGTGGGCGCGACCGGCGGTTCGGTGCGGGCCGGGGCCGTGTCCCGTGGCCCGGCGGCACGGCGCGGAGCGGGGACGGGGTCCGGGGCGGGAGCGGAGGCGGAGGCCGGGGCGGGGGCGGAGGCCGGGGCGGGGGCGGTGGTGCGGGCGCCGGTCGCCCGGGCCCAGCGGGCGAGGTCACCGTGGGCGAGGACGGCGTGCGCCGCCGTCGCGCCGGGCGCGAGCAGCCGCCACAGCTCCTCGGCGGCCTCCGTGACGGGCAGGGGCTCCAGCCCGTAGGCGTCGCGCAGGAAGTCGAGCGTCGCGGCGGGCGGGCGCATCCCGCCGCCGGTCAGCGCCGGCCAGCCCACGGCCAGGGTGCGCCCCGCCCTGGTCCCGGCCGCCACCCGCAGGGCCCTGGCCTCGGCGAAGCCGTCGAGGAAGCCGTTGGCGAAGGCGTAGTCCGACTGCCCCTGGTTGCCGACGTGGACGGCCACCGACGACGCCAGGACGAAGAAGTCCAGCGGGTGCCGGACCAGCGCGGCGTCCAGCGCCATGGCGCCCAGCAGTTTCACCCGGCATACCTCGTCCACCGCCTCGGCCGTCTTGGTGCGCAGGAACCCGTCGCGCAGCACCCCCGCCAGACACACGACGCCGTTGAGCCGCAGGCCACGGGAGTCCAGTTCGGCGGCGAGAGCGGACACCGCGCCGGGATCGGTGACGTCGCACGGCACGGGCACGATCCGGTCGTCCGGCCCCGTGCCGGGCGCGCCGGCCGGCGGCGTGACCGGGGTGCGCCGCCCGGTGACCACCACGCGGGCCCGCGGCGCACGGCGGAGGATCGACGCGGTGACGGCCCGGCCGAGGCCGCCCGTACCGCCCACGACGAGATAGCAGCCGTCGGGCCGCAGCTCCAACGGGTCCCGCGCCCGCGGTGATCGCTCCAGCGCGGCGGCCAGGCGGGCGCCGCCGGACGTCAGGCGCACCCACGGGGGAGGCGCGGACCGGGCGAGTTCGGCGCGTACCGAGGCCGCCGCGTCCCCGGGCGATTGCGCGCACCACGGACGGTCCACCGAGACCAGCCCGATGCCGAAGCGGCCCGTCTCGCCCGCGACCGTGCGCACCAGACCGTGCAGCGCGTGCCGCGCCGCCGGCGCCGCCCCGGGTCCGGCACACGTCACCAGGCGAACCTGCGCGCCCGGCGGCCGGCGGCCGGCGACGAGCGCGCGCAGCGCCGCGAAGACGGGCAGGGCCACCCCGGCGGCGAACCGCTCGTACGCGTCGCGGGCGTCCTGCGGACTGTCCCACAGCCCGTCGCCGTCGGGCGCGAGTTCCTCCTCGTCCAGGAGCAGGACGACGTCCGCGTCGTCGTCCAGCCGGGCGAGGGCCGCGTCGAGGGCGGCGCGGGCGGCCCCGGGGTCGGCGGGAGGAAAGGCGTCCCAGGGCAGGGCCGCGCCGGCCAGGGCCGTCAGGGCATTGCCGAGGGGACCCCGGCCGCCGATGACCAGCAGCCCCCGGCCGGACGCCGCGGGCGGCTCGGCCACCGGGGACCACCCCAGGGCGTACGCGGCGGTGCGGTCGTCGTCCCCGGACCGGCCGGGCGGGCCCCCCGGGCCGTCCGGCGCGGGGACGCGGACGGGGCGCGGGGCGGCGGCCGGGGGCCGGTCCAGCGGGTCCGCCCGCAGCAGGAACCCCTCGACGTCCGCGACCGGGGCACCGGTGGGGTCGACCAGCCGCAGATCCAGGACGTGCGTGCCGCGCGGGCCGCCGGCGCGCGCCGGACGCACATGGACGTACACCGGTCCGACGGCGGGGCGGTGGACCCTGAACCGGTCGACGGACAGGGGCCGCAGCCGTTCCGCCGGCGGCTGCCCGTCCGGAGCCATCACCGCGTAGCCGGCCGCCTGGAACGCGCCGTCCAGCACGGCCGGGTGCAGCACCGGCCGCCCGGCGGGCCCGGCCGGGCCGTCGGCGTCGATCCGGGCCAGGACCTCGGCACCGCGGCGGATCACGTCGGTGACGCGGCGGTAGCCGGGACCGTAGGCGAAACCATGGGCGGCCAGGACCCGGTAGAAGGCGTCGGCGGAACCGGCGCCGGCGCCGGCCAGCGCGGCGTCCAGCCGCTCCGGGAGGTAGGCGAGCAGACCGGCGAACGGACCGGTGCCCGTGCCGTCCGGCGGTCCCTGGGCGACGGAGCCGCGCACCACGGCGGTGTCCGCGCAGCGGACGACGAAGGGGAGCCGGCCCCCGGGCGCGGGCCCGCCGGCCTCCGGCCCGTCCCCGAACACCACGTCGGCGTCCCCGTCGGCGCCCCGCCAGGGGCTGACGAAGGTGACGTCCTCGACGGCGACGGCGTACGGATCGGTCCCCCGGGCCAGCAGCGACTCGCACACGGACTCCAGGGCCAGCGCGGCGGGCACCAGCGGGGCGCCGTCGACCACGTGATCCGTCACCCACGGGTGTCCGTCGGGCAGTCCGACCCGCACCGTGTCACCGGCCGGCGCGGCGGCCACCACGGGCAGCAGCCGGCCGGTCCGCAACGGCAGCGCGGCGGTCTCCAACGCCCCGGCCGGGGGCCCCGCCACCCGGTGCCGCCGCCCCGCGAACGGGGTGGTGGGCAGGGCGACCTTCCGGTACGGGGCGGGCTCCTCGGCGTGCCAGGCGCTCGCCCCCGACGCCACCCAGGCACGGGCCAGGCGCGCCGCCGCCGGGCCCGCCCCGCCCGGTTCACCCGCGTCCCCGGACCCGTCCGCGCCCGGCGCCGGCGACGGGTCGTCACCGTCCGCGACGACCAGGGCGGGATGGCGTTCCCCGGCCGCCAGCGCCCGCAGCGCGGCGCGGGCCGTGCCGATGTCGTCGGGTCCCGCGCAGAGCACCGCGGCCCGGCACGGCCACTCGTCACGCCCCTCGCGCAGGGTGCCGGCCACGTCGGCCAGGGACACCGGGCCCGTCAGCGTCTCGCCGGTGGCGTCGAGCAGGGCGGCCAGGCGGTCCGCGACGCGGGCGAGCCGCCCGGGGTCGGGGGCGCCCAGCGGGACGACGAGCGGCCCCGGGGCCGGGGCGGGCGCGGGCCGGTGACCGGTGAACTCCTCGACCACCACGTGCGCGTTGGACCCGCCCGCGCCGAAGGAGCTGACGGCCGCGCGCCGCACGTCCGGGACGCCCTCGCCGGCGCTCCACCGCTCCGCGTCGTGCTGCACCCGCAGCGGGCCGCCGGCCAGTTCGAGACGGGGGTTCTCCGGACGGGCGTGCAGGCTCGGTACCAGCCGCCGGTGCCGCAGTTGCAGGATGGCCTTGGTCAGCCCGGCCACGCCGGCCACCGCCTCGCCGTGCCCGATGTTCGACTTCACCGAGCCGATCCGCACGGAACCGGGCCGCACCGCGGGATCGGTCCCGAACGCCCGTGCCAGGGCGCGCACTTCGATCGGGTCGCCCAGTTCCGTGCCGGTGCCGTGCGCCTCGACGTAGCCGATGTCGTGCGGGAGCAGCCCCGCGCGGTCGAGCGCCAGGCCGATCAGGTCGGCCTGCGCGACCGGGCTCGGCACGGTGTAACCGCCGCCCTGGCCGCCGTGGTTGACCGCGCTGCCGGTGATGACCGCGTACACGGTGTCCCCGTCCGCGAGCGCCCGCTCCAGCGGCTTGAGGAGCACGGCCCCGGCGCCCTCACCGGGCACGAAGCCGTCACCCCCGGCGCCGAACGCCCGGTTCAGCGGCCCGCGCGAGGTCATGCCGACCGAGGCGAGCGCGGCGAACCGGTCCGGGTGGGTGAACAGGTGCACGCCCCCGGCGAGGGCCAGGTCGGCGTCCCCGGCGGCCAGCGCCTGGCAGGCCAGGTGGACGGCGGTCAGGGAGGAGGAGCACATGGTGTCCACGGCCAGGCTCGGCCCGCTGAGGTCGAAGGCGTAGGAGACGCGGTTGGCGACGGAGGAGTAGGCGGTGATGCCGTACTCGGCGTTGTCCGCGCCCGCCAGGCGGGCGTCGCGCTGCGCCAGCAGACCGCTGTGCGAGGTGACGCCCACGTACACGCCCACGCGGTCCGCCGACACCCGCTGGGAGAGCCGGGACCGGGAGTACCCGGCCGACTCGAACGCCTCCCACGCCGTCTCCAGGAACTGCCGCTCCTGGGGGTCGAGCACGGCGGCGTCGCGGGGCGGGATGCGGAACAGTTCCGCGTCGAACCGGTCCCAGTCGTCGAGGAAGCAGCCCCATCGGGTCGTGTTCGGGTCCAGGACGTGGGCCGTCCGCCAGTCCCACCGGTCGGCGGGGACCTCGCGGACGGCCGTACGCCCCTCGGACAGCAGCCGCCACAGACCGTCCACGTCGGACGCGCCGGGGTAGCGGCCCGCGAGGCCGACGACCGCCACGGGCGGCTGCGCCGCCGCACCGCGGGGAGCGGCCGGGACCGGGCGCGGGCGGGGCGGCGGGGCGGCGGGCGGTTCGGCGCGGGGCGCGCTCCGCACGGCCGGGCGCTCGTCCGCGCCGTCTGCGCCGCCTGCGCCGTCTGCGCCGCCCGCTCCGTCCGCTCCGGGGGCGGACGCGAGACGGCCGGCCAGCGCGCCGATCGTGCCGTACTCGTGGAGGGTGGTGCCGGGCAGGGGCCCGAAGACGCCGCTGAGGGCCGTCGTCAGCTCCACGTGCAGCAGCGAGTCCACCCCCAGTTCCCGCCACGGCAGGTCGGCGGGCAGGGGCCGGTCCCCGGGCAGCACGTCCCGCACCACGGAACGGATGCGTTCCTCCAGCGCGGCCCGTGCCGTCCGCCCGTCCCGTCCGGTCGCGGTCTCGGCCTGCTCCGGCACGTGCGCTCCCTCCCCTTCGCCCCGCGCGCGGGGGTCCGCGCGGTCGTCGTGGTCGTCGGTGGCCGCCGGCGGCGTGCGGCGCGCGGCGGCACCGGCGGTGACGGCGCCCACCGCGTCGGGCCGGAAGGCGTCCAGTGCCCGGGGCCGCCCGCCGAGCACGAGCGCGTACGGGTGGGGCGAGCGCACGCACCGCTCCAGTGCCGCGCAGGCGTCGGCGGCGTCGAAGGTCTCCAGCCCGGGGTGGGCCGCCCGCACCGGCCCGGTGTAGCGCCGCGCGAGCCCGGTGTCCCGCCACAGGCCCCACGCCACCGCCCGGGTGGGTGTCTCCGGCCCGTCCAGGGCGGCGGCGACCCGGTCGAGGCAGGCGTTGGCGGCGGCGTACACGAGTCCGCCCTGGCTGCCGAAGGTGCCGAGGAACGACGAGAACAGCACCAGGGCCGTCCCCGGGTGACGGGCCCGCGCCCGGTGCAGCGGCCCGATGGCGGCGAGCTTCGCGTCGCGCAGCGGGTCCAGTGCCTCGTCGGTGAGCTGGGACAGCAGCGCGTCGTGCGCCGCCCCGGCCGCGTGCAGGACGGCGTCGGGCGGCCCGTACCGCTCCGCGCAGCGCGCGAACGCCGTGGCCACGTCGGCCTCGTCCCGGACGTCGCCCCGCACGTAGTGGGCGTCCCCGCCGGAGTCCCGGACGTCCCGGAGCAGCGAGCGCACGGTGGCGTCGGGCGCGGAGCGGCCCACCAGGACCAGCCGGGCGGCCCGCCGGGCGGCGAGGTCACGGGCGACCGCGCCGCCCGCGCCGCCCGCGCCGCCGAACACGATCAGCACGGGTGACCGGTCCGGCCACAGGGCGTCCCCGGCCGTGGCGGACGGGGTGTCGGGGGCCGGGACGAGGCACTCCACGCGCCGTTCCCCGTCGGTGGCGCCGAGCGACACGAGCGGCGCCCGGACACCGCACGGCTCGGCCAGGACCGCCGCGAGCGGGGGCGCTCCGGCGGCCCCCGGACCGGTCAGGTCGACGGCGGCCACCGACAGCAGCGGGGACTCCAGCGGCAGCGAACGCACCGCGCCGAGCAGCGCTCCCTGCAACGCGGCGCCCTCGGCGGCCCGGCCGCCGGGCGCGGCCAGGCCGGTGGTGACGAGCGTCAGCGCCGCGGCCGACCCGCGCGCGTCCAGCGCCGCGGCCGTCCGCACCACGGTGCGCAGCCAGCGGTGCAGCCGGGCGCTGCCCGAGGCGTCGAGGTCCCAGCGGGCCCCGCCCACGACGAACAGCACCCGCACCGGGACCGGCCCGTCCGGCAGCTCCGGAGGCTCCTCGTCGTACCCGACCAGCCGGGGGGCGGGCAGCGCACGGTCCGCCCAGGAACGGGCGAGATCCCCGGTCCCGTGGTCGTGGAACAGCAGCGTGACGGCGGCCCCGGACCGTTCCGTGTCCGGCCGCGCCCCGACCGCCGGGGCGTGCACCCAGCGCGGCACGTGGACCGAAGGGGCGGCGGCGCGGGACGCGGCGGCGGCCGGTGCGTCGTCCCGTTCCCAGGGCGGTGCGAACCGGCGGCGGTCGAAGGGATGCCCCGGCAGCGGTACGCGCCGCGGCGGACGGCCCGGACCCGGCCAGTGCGCCGCCCAGTCGACGTCCTGCCCCGCCGGCCACCGTGCGGCGGGGCCGTCCGGGTCGCCGGCGCCGTCGAGCGCGGGGTGGGGTGTCCCGGCCGCGACCGCCCGCAGCGCGGCGCGCAGCTCGCCGGGGCAGCGCGCCGTCACCGCCGTCCGCACCGGCAGCGCCGCACGGCCCGTCTGGAGGGTCCAGGCCCAGGCCCCGAGGTCGACCGGCCGGCCCCCGGCGGTGGCCCGGTCGAGGTGGTCCAGCAGGGTCCGGGCCAGGACCGGCAGGGCCCGCGGCGTGGCCACCGACAGCGGCAGGACGTACGGCACGTCCTCCGCGACCGGCGCTCCCGGCTCCGCTCCGTACGTCTTCCGGTACTCCTCTCCGCACTCCTCCAGCACGACGTGGGCGTTGGACCCGCCGATGCCGAACGAGCTGACGGCGGCCCGCCGCGGTGTCCCTCCCGAGGGCCACGGCACGGTCCGCCCGGCGACGGTGAGCGCGCTGTCCGAGAGGTCGACGGCGGGGTTGAGCCGGGTGAAGTGCGGGGTGCCCGGGATCGTCCCGTGCCGCATGGCCAGCAGGACCTTCACCACCCCGGCGAGCCCGGCGGCGGCCTCCAGGTGCCCGATGTTGGCCTTCACCGAGCCCACCGGCAGCGTCCCGCCGGGCCCGGCCGCGGTACCGGTGCCGACGGCCGCGCGCAGCGCTTCCAGCTCGATCGGGTCGCCGAGCGGGGTGCCGGTGCCGTGCGCCTCCACGTACCCGAGGTCCCGGCCGCTCAGCCCGGCCCGGTCCAGCGCGTCCCGGATCAGCCGGGTCTGCGCCCGGGGATTGGGGGCGGTGGGGCCGCTGGCCCGGCCGCCGTGGTTGGCGCCGGCCCCCCGCACGACGGCGCGCAGCGGGTCCCCGTCCGCCAGCGCCCGGTGCCGGGACCTGAGCACCAGCCAGGCCGCGCCCTCACCCCGTACGTAGCCGTCGGCGCCCGCGTCGAAGGCGCGGCTCAGGCCCTGCGGGGACAACATGCCGGCCTGCTGGAACGCGGCCTGGTTGAAGCCGTTGCCGAGCAGGTTCACCCCGCCGACCAGAGCGGTGTCGCACTCGCCGCGCTCGATCGCGCTCACCGCCAGCACCAGCGCGGTGAGCGACGCGGAGCAGGCGGTGTCCACCGTGATGCTGGGACCCGTCAGGTCGTAGTGGTACGAGATCCGGTTGGCCAGGAAGGTGGGGAGCGTGCCGAGCGTGGCGTATCCGTCGGCGGCGCCCGCGGCGACCGTGCGCTCCCGGAAGTCGTAGCTGGACGCGCCCACGAAGACGCCGGTGCGGGTGCCGGCCAGCCGGGCGGGCGGCAGGCCGGCGTCCTCCAGGGCGTGCCGGCTCAGTTCGAGCAGGACCCGCTGCTGCGGGTCCATCGACCGTGCCTGGCGCGGCGCTATGCCGAAGAACTCGGAGTCGAACGCGTCCGGTTCGGCGAGCAGCCCGGCGCGGTGCGTGCCGCGCGCGGCGTCCCCGCCCGGGACGGGGCCCAGACGCCCGGCCGGCACCTCGGTGACGGTGCACTCCTCCCGTACGAGGAGGTCCCAGAAGGCGTCGGGTCCCTCCGCGCCGGGGAAGCGGCACGCCAGGCCGACGACGACGGCCGCCCGGTCGTCCTCGGCGGGGCGCGGCGTCGTGAGGCCGCTGGCGGCGGCGGGGGAGCGGGCCGGCTCGCCGACGGCCGACGCCAGCGAACGCAGGGTCGGGTGGTGCCAGACGGCGGTCTCCGGGAGGCGGCAGCCGAAGGTCTCGTTGGCGAGCGCGACCAGGTGCACGGCGCCTTGGGAGGTCAGGCCGTGCTCGCCGAGCGGGGCGTCCGGCGCCGGGGCGTGCCCCATCACCTGTCCGGCCAGGGCGGTCAGGCGTGCGAGGACCCCGTCGTCCGGGCCCACGGACCCGGCCGGCCCGGACGCCGGGGGAGCGGGGGTGGCGGGCAGGGGGTCCGGCCGTTCCGCGCCCGTCTCCACGACCCGGTGCCGTACGGCGTCCAGGAAGCGTGCCGCCTCCCTGCCGTTGAGGACGCCGTGGTCGTAGGCCAGGGTCAGCAGGCGCCGGCCGTCCGCCCCGGACGGCGCGCCGAGCAGCAGGGTGCCGACGGCCGGGGGCACCACGACGGGCGTGGCGTGCAGGGCGCCGTCGTCGTCGAGCGCCGACACCAGCAGCGTGGCGGTGCCGTCCACCGTGGACCGCCCGGCCCGCGCCGCGTCGATGCCCTCCACCCATCGCCGGGCGAAGGCGGCGAAGTCGTCGTCATCGGCGCGCGGCAGGCCCGCCACCAGCAGGTCGGCGTCGTCCGTGGCGACCGCCAGCCCGAGCGTCACGTCGTGGAAGACCCGCAGCGTGTCGCGGCCCACGCGGCGGGCCCGCAGCCGGGGGTGGGTCCGCGCGGTGAGCGCCGCCAGGCGGGCCAGCGCCTGGAAGTCGCTGACGAACCCGACGTCCGTCCCGGCGCGCAACCGCGCCGCAGCCCGCCGCAGGGCCGCCGCGTCCAGGGCCACCGTGACGGTTCCGGCCGTCACTTCGGCACGCGACCGGTCCAGCGCCCGGTTCAGCCGGACCTGCGGGGCCGACAGGGGCACGTCGTCGTAACCGGGGCCGTCCGCGGGCGCGGTCGTCCCCTCATGGCCGGGGCCGTCCGCGGGCGCGGTCGTCCCCTCATGGCCGGGGCCGTCCGCGGGCGCGGCCGTCGCCGCCAGGTGGCGGTCGATGTCGGCGGGGGTGAGCATCGAACCCCGGCGCGGTATCCGGGACAGCTCCCGCGGGCCGAGGCCGCGCAGCCGGGCGTGCTTGCGTGCCAGCGGCGACATGCGCAGGTCCGCGGGCGGGGCCCCGGCGTCCGGCGTGTCCGGCTCGGCCGGCGTGTCCCGCTCGCCCGGTACGGCGTCCGTGGGGGCGTCAGGAGCGGGGCCGTCCGGAAGGGGGCTGCCCGGTTCGGGACCGTCCGGGGCGGGCTCGGCCGTGGCGTCCCGCTCGGGACCGGGCTCCGGCACCCGGGGAGCCGGGTCGTCGGCCTGGACCAGAGCCATCGGCGTACCGGTGGCGACCACGTCGCCCTCCGCGACCAGCCACCGCGTCAACCGCCCGCTGAACGGGGCGTCGACGTCCACGGTGACCTTGTCCGTCTCGCACTCGTACAGCGGCTCGCCCTCGGTGACGCGCTCGCCGGCCGCCCGGTAACACCTCAGCAGCCGTGCCTCGGCGACGTCCTCCGACAACCGTGGAAGACGCACGGCCGAGGCGGCGCCCGTACAGTCGCCGGCCGGGTCCTCCCGGTTGCCGTCCGTCGTGCCCGCTCCCATAAGGCCTCCTCGCCGGGTACCGCCGCTGCCCGGTCCACTATGGGCGCCGCACCTGATGCGGCCATGACGGTCACCTGACGGGTCCGCCACGGCCCCGCTCACCGTCACCGCCGGGTGAGCAGACTCACCGGGGACGAGCCGGGACGGCTCACCGGACGGTCCGCGACGATGCACGACGATGGACAGGGAGAGACATGGCAGCCAGCGCCACGCGCCACCCGTACCCCTTCGACCGAGCGGTCCCCACCGCGATCCCACCGCTGTACGAGGAGCTCCGCGAGACCGAGCGTGTCGCCGCGATCACCATGGCGACCGGTGACCCCGGCTTCCTGGTGACCCGTTACGAGGACGTCCGGTTCGTGCTGTCCGACCCGAGGTTCAGCGTCCGCCAGGACCTCCCCGGGGCGCCGCGCCTGACCGAGATGACCTTCGAGAGCGTCATGACGACGGACCCGCCCGTCCACACCCGGCTGCGGCGGCTGCTCTCCCGCGACTTCACGGCGCGGCGGATCGAGCGGATGCGCCCGCGCCTCGAGGAGATCGCCGAGGGCCTGCTCGACGAGATGGAGAAGAAGGGAGCGCCGGCCGACATCGTGGAGTCACTCGCCGTGCCGTTCCCCATCACCGTCATCTGCGAGTTGCTCGGGGTGCCCATGGTGGACGTCGCCCGCTTCCGCGGCTGGGCCGACACCATGGTCTCGCTGACCGGCTACTCCATGGAGGACTGGACCGCCGCCCGTGACGCCCTGGAAAGCTACTTGGACGGGCTCGTCGCCGCCAAGCGCGAGAACCCCGGCTCCGACCTGCTCAGCGCCCTGGTCGCCACGGCGGCCGAGGACAACGAGCTGACCGACCACGACGTCCGCTCCCTCTCGCTGATCCTGCTGCTCGCCGGTTACGAACCGGCCTCGAACCAGCTCGGCAGCAGCGTGCTGACGCTGCTCCGCTTCCCCGACCGCCTCGCGGAACTCCGCCGTGACCCGGGTCTGCTGCCGTCGGCGGTGGAGGAACTGATGCGGTACGCCCCCGCCGGCGACGGCGCCCTGTTCCGCGTCACCCTGGAGGACGTCACCATCGGGGACACCCACATCCCCGCCAACAGCGCGGTCCTCGCCTCGACCCAGGCCGCCAACTGGGACCCGCGCCGCTTCGACGACCCCACCGGGCTCAGGCTGGACCGGCCGGACAACCAGCACACCGCGCTGGGCCACGGCATCCACTTCTGCCTCGGCGCGGCACTGGCCCGGGTGGAACTCCAGGTGGCCATCGGTGCGCTGCTGCGCCGCTTCCCGCGGCTGGCCCTCGCCACCGACGAGTCGGGGCTTCGCTGGTCGAGTCCCGGTTCGATGCTCAGCGGGTTCGCCGAGATCCCCGTCACCTGGTGAGCCGCGGCGGCGCCGCCCCGCCGTACCCCGGTGGCATCCCGCTCGTCGCCCCGGCCGGTCCACCGGCCGGCGGTGTCCACCGGTACCCCGGTGGGTCCACGGCGGCGTCGGGCCGCGGTCCGCACCGCCCACCGGCGGGTGCGGACCGCGGCCCCGTGTCAGGCGTCGGGTGCGGCGGCCGGTGACGTACCGGCCGCCTGCGCGCGGCGCAGCACCCCGTCCCGCAGGTCCACCGGCTCGCCGCGGAACCGCGAGCGCAGCCGGCGGTCGTGCGAGACGATCACCACGGCGCCCGGGAACAGCGCCAGCGCGTCCTCCAGTTCCTCCAGCAGGGTCAGCGCCAGGTGGTTGGTGGGCTCGTCGAGCAGCAGCAGGTCCGCGGGTTCCACCACGAGGCGGGCCAGGACCAGCCGGCGCTGCTGCCCCACCGACAGCTCACCCACGGGCACGTGGAACGTGTCCGGGTCGAACAGGCCGAGCGAGGCGAGCTGTTCACGGTGTTCCTCCTCCGTGCCCGCCCGGCCCTCGGCGAACGCCGCCAGCAGCGGCTGCTGCGGCTTGCCGACGCTCACCTCCTGCGGCAGGTAGCTGATGCGGCCCTGCCGGACCACCTCTCCCTCGTCGGGCTCCAGGACGCCCGCGATGACGTCGAGCAGGGTCGTCTTCCCCGCGCCGTTGGGCCCCTGGACGAGCAGCCGGCTGTCCTGGCCGATGCTGAGCGAGCCGACCCGCAGCCGGTCGCCCACCACCACGTCCGTCAGCGTCACCAGGGGCGTCTCGAACGTCCGGCCGGTGCCCGCCAGTCCGGCGGTGAACCGCAGCGGGTCGGGCGGCCGGGGGACCGGGTCCTCCTCCAGCCGGCGCAGCCGTTCCAGGGCGTTGCGGACCCGGCTGCCGACCTGGCGTTCCGCCCGCAGCCCGTGGTTGAAGTACTGGAGCTTGTTGGAGTGGAAGCGGTTGGCGTAGCCCACCCGGTGGGCGGTGGTCACGCTGCGCACCCGCTGGAACTCCATGTCGTCCAGCCAGTTCTGGTACGCCTCCTCCCACCGCCTGCGGGCCGCCGCCTTCTCCTCCAGGTACCCCGCGTAGCCGTTGCCGTAGCGGTTGACGGTGTGCCGGTCGCCGTCGACCTCCAGGATGGTCTCGGTGACCCGCTCCAGGAAGACCCGGTCGTGGGAGACCGCGACGACCGTGCCGGGGAAGTCCCGCAGCCGGTTCTCCAGCCAGGCCATGGCCCGGTCGTCGAGGTGGTTGGAGGGCTCGTCGAGCAGCAGCAGGCCGGGCTCGGTGGCCAGCATGCAGGCGAGCGCGAGACGGCTCTGCTCGCCGCCCGACAACGCGCCGAGCGGACGGTCGAACGGGATGTGGCCGATGCCGAGTTCGTCGAGCATGGCCGCCGCACGGGCGTCGGCCGTGTAACCGCCGCGGGCCTCGAAGCGGTGGAGCAGCTCGCCGTAGGCGTCGAGTTCGGCGCGGGTCGCGGTGGCCATGCCGGACTCCAGGGAGCGCAGCCGGGCCTCCGTCTCGCGCAGGTCGGCCAGGGCCCAGTCCACCGCGTCGCGCACGGTGTAGTGGGCGGGCAGGTCGAGGGTCTGCCCCAGCAGCCCGACGCCGCCCTCGGTGTCGAGGGTGACCGTCCCCTCGTCGGGCTGCTCGACGCCCGCCATCAGACGCAGCAGGGTGGTCTTGCCGGCCCCGTTCTCACCGACGACGCCGACGGTGTCGCCGGGACGGATGCTGAAGGAGACCTGGTCGAGCACGGGGTGGTCGCCGAACGCCTTGGAGACGTGGGAAAGCGTGAGTTGAGAAGGCATACGTAGAGATTTCCTCCGGAGACGGGTACGCCACAGCCCGGCCCTGGCCGCCGAGCGGCTCCGGCGCGGTGGACGCGCCTGCGGGCGAGGGGCTGTGGGGGACTGGGACATCCCGCCGACCGGTCAGAAGATCATGCCTTTCAGTGTAGCGGCCGGCTCCGCCCAGCGACAGCGGTTCGCCGTCGGGGCGGGTCGGCGGCCGGCCCGTCGCGGGACCGGCCGCCGGTCGTGGTGGACGTCACAGGTGCAGCGCCAGGGTGCCGGGGCGGGTCACCGCCCGGGCCACGAGCTCGAGGAAGCCTGCCGCGGTGGCCCCGTCGCAGACCCGGTGGTCGAAGGTCAGCGACAGCGGGGCGGTGCTGCGGGGCACCACGGTGTCCCCGTCCACCCAGGGCCTGCGCGCGATGCGGCCCACTCCGAGCATGGCCGTCTCCGGGTGGTTGATGAGGGGGACGGCGCCGTCCGTGCCCAGGACGCCGTGGTTGTTGAGCGTGAAGCAGCCACCGGTCAGTTCGTGCGGGGCGAGGGTGCCGTCCCGGGCGCCCGCGGTCAGCCGGGCGATCTCCTCGCCGAGCCGGGCGGTGGTGAGCCGGGCGGCGTCGTGCACCACGGGGACGACCACGCCGTGGTCGGTACGGGTGGCGATGCCGAGCCCGATCGACCGCGGCGGCCGGACGCCCACGGCCGTGCCGTCCGCGTCGTGGACCACGCGGGAGCCCAGCGCGGGGTAGCGCCCGAGGGCGGCCACGCACATCCGGGCGATGAGCGTGAGGACACCGACGCGCGGACCGGACGGCGTGTCGGCGGCGTCCCGGCACAGGTCGAGCAGCCCGGTGGCGTCCGCCTCCAGCCAGCAGGTCGCGGCCGGGATCTCCCGGTGGCTGTCCGTCACCTTCCTGGCGGCCGCCCGGCCGGCACCGGGCCAGAGGAGCACGTCGTCCTCCGGCCGGACCCCGGAGAGGAAGGCGGCCGGGGCCCGAGGGGCGGGTCCGGTGGGCGGGGCGTGGGCGGCAGGGGCGGCGGGCGGGCCGCCGTCCGGGCCGGACCCGTGCGCGGCCCCGGCGAGCGCCTCGACGGCCCTGAGCACGTCCGAGCGCCCCACGAGTCCGGCGGGGCCCGTGCCGGACACCGTCCGCAGGTCGATGCCGTGGTCGCGGGCGAGGCGCCGCACCAGCGGCGACACGACCGGCACCGGCCCACCGCGAGCCCAGTCCGGGGCGGGGGCAGGAGACGCGGCCGGCCCCGCGGGCGGCCCCGCGGCGGGGGCGGCGCCCCGGCTGCCGTAGCCGACGAGCACCGGTTCCCGCTCGGCGGGGTCCTCCCAGACCGGTGCCGCCGAGGAGGCTTCCGCCGCGCCCGGCATCACCGGCTCCGGCCGGGGACCGGCACCGGAGGCGTCGTCCTCCGCGATCACCACCAGGGGCGCCCCCACCGGCAGTTCCTCGCCGGCCACGCCCCGGCACTCCAGGACCTCGCCCGCGTACGGGCTCGGGATCTCGACCCGGGTCTTGGCCGTCTCCACCTCCACCAGGGGCTGGTCCACACCGACGCGGTCGCCCCGCCGGACCAGCCAGCGGACGACCTCCGCCCCGGTGAGGCCCTCGCCGAGGTCGGGCAGCGGGAACTCCCGCCGCACGGCGCTCACCCCTGCTCCCACTGGAGCCGTGCCACCGCGTCCAGCACCCGTTCCGCGCCGGGCAGGTGATGGTGCTCCAGCAGCGGTGGCGGATAGGGCACGTCGAACCCGGTCACCCGCAGCACCGGCGCCGCCAGGTGGTGGAAGCAGCGTTCGGTCACCCGGGCGGCGATCTCCGCGCCCGGCCCGCCGAAACCGGACGACTCGTGGACGACGACCGCGCGGCCGGTGCGCCGCACCGAGGCGCACACCGTCTCGTCGTCGAACGGCACCAGCGACCGCAGGTCGACGACCTCCAGGTCCCAGCCGTCGGCCCGGACCGCCTCCTCGGCGGCGGCCATGCACACCGGCAGGGACGGCCCGTAGGTGAGGAGCGTGGCGTCGCGGCCCGGGCGCCGCACCACCGCGCGGCCGATCGGCGGGACGGCGTCCGGCTCCTCGGGGTCCCAGGCGTCCTTCGACCAGTACAGGCGCTTGGGTTCGAGGAAGACCACCGGGTCGTCGGAGGCGATGGCGGCGCGCAGTAGCCCGTACGCGTCGGCGACGGTCGCGGGCGTGACGACGTGGAGCCCCGGAGTCGCCATGTAGTACGCCTCGGACGAGTCGCTGTGGTGCTCGACACCGCCGATGCCGCCGCCGTAGGGCATCCGCACGACCAAGGGCAGCGGCAGCGCGCCCCGGGTCCGGTTCCGCATCTTCGCCACATGGCTGACCACCTGCTCGAACGCCGGGTAGGCGAAGGCGTCGAACTGCATCTCCACGACCGGGCGCAGCCCGTACATGGCCATGCCGACGGCGGTCCCGAGGATGCCGGCCTCGGCGAGCGGCGTGTCGGTGCAGCGGTCCTCGCCGAACTCCGCCGCCAGCCCGTCGGTGACCCGGAACACCCCGCCGAGCGCGCCCACGTCCTCGCCGAGCACATGGACCGAGGCGTCGGCGCTCATCGCGTCCCGCAGCGCCTGGTTGAGGGCCCGGGCCATCGGGGTGGCGGCCGGGCGGGGGAGCGGTGCGGAGTTCTCCGCGGTGCCCGGCGGGGCCCCGGTGTCCTTGAGCGTGGTCATGCCGGGACCTCCCGGGGTGCGGCCGCCGCCCCGGCCCGAGCGGCCGCGGCCTGCTCGCGCAACTGGGCGGTCGGACGGGCGTACACGTGCGTGAACAGGTCCTCCGGGCTGCCGGGGGGCGGCGTGTCGGGGAACGCGGCACGCTGCTCGGCGGCCGTGCGCTCGGCGGCCCCGGCCGCGGCGGCGGCGGTCTCCTCGTCGAGCAGCCCGGCGGCCCGCAGATGGTCCTCGGCCAGTCCCACCGGGTCGTGCGCGCGCCAGGCCGTGCGCTCGGCGTCCGAGCGGTAGCGGCGCGGGTCGTCGGCGTTGGTGTGCGGATCGATCCGGTAGGTCACCGCCTCCACCAGGACCGGCCCGGCGCCGCCCCGCGCCCGCGCCACGGCGTCGCCGACCACCTGGTGGGCCGCGAGGACGTCGTTGCCGTCGACCAGGCGGCCGGCGACCCCGTACCCCACCGCCTTGTGGGCGATGCTCGGC
Source organism: Streptomyces griseoviridis (assembly GCA_014649155.1). Classification (GTDB taxonomy): domain Bacteria; phylum Actinomycetota; class Actinomycetes; order Streptomycetales; family Streptomycetaceae; genus Streptomyces; species Streptomyces griseoviridis. Next base: position 403,253 of record BMSM01000005.1, read on the forward strand.
GCCGCGTTCTGGCGGGCCAGCGGCACGGAGATGGCGAACTGGTTGTTCTGCACCAGGAAGACGACCGGCGCGCGCAGCACCCCGGCGAAGGTGAGCGCCTCGTGGAAGTCGCCCTCGCTGGTGCCGCCGTCACCGACCAGGGCGAGCGCGACCACGTCGTCGCCCCGCAGCCGGGCCGCGTGCGCCAGGCCCACCGCGTGCGGCAGATGAGTGGCCAGCGGGGTGCACAGCGGCGCCGTCCGCCACCGCCGCGGGTCCCAGCCGCCGTGCTCGCCACCGCGCAGCAGGGCCAGGGCCTGGGCGGCGGGCACGCCCCTGAGGTGGACCGCGAGCGTGTCACGGTAGGTGGGGAACAGCCAGTCCCCGGGCCGCAGGACGGCCGCGGCCACCGCCTGGCACGCCTCCTGGCCCGTCGAGGACGGATAGACCGCCAGACGCCCCTGGCGGGCGAGCGCGGTGGCCTGCTCGTTGAAGCGCCTGCCGCGTACGAGCGACCGGTGCAGCAGCCGGGCCGTCTCCGGGTCGGCGCCGGCCGCGGCCGGGGTGCCGATCACCCGCACCGGCGCGGTGTCCGGGAGCAGCGGCGCGGGATCGCGCAGCGGTCCCGCCGCACCGGGCCGCCAGGCCGCCGGGGCCGCCGCGTCGCGCGCCGTGCCGCTCTGCTCGATGCCGGGCATCTCACAGCCCCCGGTGCGCCGTGGGCAGCGGTCGGGCGGCCGGGGCGACGCCCCCGTGCCGCGTCCTCGCCGGTGCGGTGCGCATTCCCCGCTCCGGGAATTGCGGAGCGGCCGGCCTCGTGGATTCCGCGGCAGGCGGTCCATAAAAACGTCCGAGTGGTTCGCCCAGCGCTTTCCGCGTATTCCTCAGCATGGTCCTCACCCCATTGTGTCCGGTCACTTGCGGTGGCCGACGGGACGCCCGTGGGAAGCACGGGAAGACCGCGGCGTGGGAAACCTGATCGGCCGGAACGGAGCGGCGTGCCGACCGTCGGCGGAGGTCAGAAAAGGCCGCCGCGGCTGCCGCCCCGTCATTTCGGAGACTAGCAGCCGGTTCATGCCGGGAAAGAGGCGTAAATGGTGTGCCCGGCGGCGCCCCCGGCCCCGGTGACGTTTCGTCAGCAGTCCGTCAGCGAGGGGTCAGATCCCTTTGTAAAGCTACGGGCGACCGCAATTCTGGGAACGGCGCGGAGGCTGGTGCGCACCGCCGGGGCACGCGACGTGAGGAGACGTAGTGACGCGTACGGGACTGACGGACGTGCTTCCGCTGTCGCCGCTTCAGAACGGCCTGCTGTTCCACGCCCTGTACGACGAGCGGGCCGCGGACGTGTACGTCGTCCAGTTCGTCCTCGACCTGCGCGGCCCGCTGGACGCCGGACGGCTGCGGGGCGCCGTCGAGGCCCTGCTGCGCCGCCACCCCAACCTGCGGGCCGGTTTCTGGCAGGAGGGCATGAAGCGCGCCGTCCAGGTCATCCCGCGGTCCGTGCGCCTGCCCTGGACGGAGCACGACGCCACCGGGGTGCCGGCGGACCAGCGGCCCGCCGCCCTGGAGCGGGTGCTCGCCGCGGACCGGGCCCAGCGCTTCGACCCGGCACGTCCGCCGCTGACCCGGTGCACCCTGGTCGCCTTCGGACCCGAGGAGCACCGGCTCGTCCTCAGCCACCACCACCTGCTCGTCGACGGCTGGTCCATGCCCCTGCTGCTCGCCGACCTGTTCGCGCTGTACGACAACGGCGGCGACGAGACGGCGCTGCCCCCGCCGGCCCCGTTCCGCGACCAACTGGCCTGGCTCGGCGCCCGGGACACCGCCGTCGACACCCGGGCCTGGCGGGCGGAGCTGGCCGGACTGGAACAGCCGACCACGGTGACCCGGGCCCCCGCCCCGGCCACCCCGGCGCCCGGACCGGACCCCGCCGCCACCCCGGCCCAGCGGCAGGAGTACGTCGAACTCGACGAGACGGCGACCGCGGCGCTCGCTGCCCGGGGACGGCACCACCGCCTCACCCTCAACACCCTCGTCCAGGGGGCCTGGGCCCTGCTGCTCGGCGCGCTCACCGGCAGCGACGACGTCACGTTCGGCGCCGTCGTCTCCGGCCGGCCGCCCGAGGTCGAGCGGTCCGAGGCCATGGTGGGGCTGTTCATCAACACCGTCCCGGTACGCGTCCGCCTCGACCCCGGCCGGACCCTCGCCGGCAACCTCCGCCGGCTCCAGGACGCCCAGGCCAGGCTCACGGACCACCAGTACGCCGACCTCCCCGCCATCCAGCGCGCGGCCGGGCTCCCCGAACTCTTCGACACCCTCGTCGTCTTCGAGAACTACCCGCTCGAAGCCGACGCCCTCGACCTGGCCGCGGCCGGTGTCCGGCTGCACGGCCTCGACGTGCGGGACGCCACGCACTACCCGCTCAGCCTGGTCGCCATCCCCGGACCACGGCTGCGCCTGCGCGTCGAGCACGACCCCGGCCGGTGCGCCCCCGAGGTGTCCCGCGGCCTCGCCGCGCGCCTGGAACGCCTCCTGCGCACCATGGCCCGGGACCTCGACATCCCCACCGCCCGCGTGGAACTGCTCTCCGCCGGGGAACGCGCCACCGTGCTGCCCACGCCGCACACCACCGAACGGCCCTTCCCCCGCGAGCCGCTGCCCCGGCTCCTGGACCGCCAGGCCGCGCTCACCCCGGACGCCACCGCGGTCGTCGACGGTGACGTCCGGCTGACGTACCGCGAACTCGCCTCCCGCTCCAACCGCCTGGCCCGGCTGCTCGTCCGGCGCGGCGCGGGCCCCGAGGACCTCGTGACCCTCGCCCTGCCCCGCGGCGCCGACCAGGTCGTCGCCTTCGTCGCCGTACTGAAGTCCGGCGCGGCCTACACCCCCATCGACACCTCCTACCCGCCCGAGCGGGTCCGCTTCCTCCTCGCGGACGCCGCACCGGCGGCCGTCGTGACCACCACCGCCGAGGCCCGCCTGCTGCCCCCGGACACCGACCCGGTCGTCCTGGACGGCCCCGCGTGCGCCCGGGAACTGGCCGCCCTGCCGGACACCGGCCTCACCGACGCCGACCGGCTGCGTCCGCTGACCACCGGGCACCCCGTCTACGCGCTGTACACCTCCGGCTCCACCGGCCGCCCCAAGGGGGTCGTCATGCACGCGGAGCCGCTGCTCAACCTGATGGCCTGGTACACCGGCGCGATACCCGGCCCGGTCGGCTCGGTCGTCTCCCAGTTCTCCACCCTCGCCTTCGACCCCGCCCCGCTGGAGATGCTCTGCGCCCTCACCCAGGGGCAGACCGTCACCGTGGCGAGCGACCTCGCCCGCCACGACCCGCAGGAACTGCTGCACTGGCTGGAGCGGGACGGCGCCCGCCACCTCTACACCACCCACACCGTGCTGGAGGCGCTCGCCGACGCGGCCGCCACCGGGGACCGCGACCTCCCCGCGCTCCTGGAGGTCGTCCAGGCGGGAGAGGCCCTGACCCCCGGCGAGGACCTCAAGCGGCTCTTCCGCGGGCACCCCGGCCGCCGGCTGCACAACCTCTACGGGCCCACCGAGACGCACGTGGTGACCGCCGCCGTCCTGACCGGCGACCCCGACGACTGGCCCGCCGAGGTGCCCATCGGCACGCCCGTGCCCAACACCCGGCTGTACGTGCTCGACGCGTGGCTGCGCCCCTCGCCCCCCGGCGTCGCGGGTGAGCTGTACGTCGGCGGGGTGATGCCCGCCCGGGGCTATCTGCGCCGCCCCGCCCTGACTGCGGCCCGGTTCGTCGCCGACCCCTTCGGCCCGCCGGGCGCCCGGCTGTACCGCACCGGCGACCTGGTACGGCTGCGCCCCGACGGCGCCCTGGACTTCCTCGGACGCGCCGACGACCAGGTGAAGATCGGCGGCCAGCGGGTCGAACCCGGGGAGACCCGCGCCGCCCTGGAACGCCTGACGGGTGTCGCCCAGGCCGTCGTCCTCGTCCGCGAGGACACCCCCGGTGCCAAACGGCTGGTCGCCTACGCCGTTCCCGCGCCGGGCCACACCCCCGACCCGGCGGCGCTCCGGGACGAACTGGCCCGCACCCTGCCCACCGCGCTGGTCCCCGCGGTCTGCGTCGTCCTCGGCGAACTGCCGCGCAACGCCAACGGCAAGATCGACCGGCAGGCGCTGCCCGCCCCCGACGTCACCGGCCACGGCGGCGGGCCCGCGCCCCGCGACCCCCGCGAGGCCCTGCTCGTCCAGCTCTTCGAGGAGGTGGTCGGCGTCCACGGCGTGGGGGTGGACGACGACTTCTTCGCCCTCGGCGGTGACAGCATCATGTCGATGCAGCTCGCCGGGCGGGCCCGCAAGGCCGGCCTGGCGATCTCCCCGCGCGACGTCTTCGAGCGGCGCACCGCGGCCCGGCTCGCCGCCGCCGCCCCGGCCGGCGACGACACCGGCGCGCGGCCGGCCGGAGCACGCACGGAAGCCGCGGGCCCCTTCCCGGTGACACCGATCATGCACTGGTTCCGTACCCTCGACGGCCCCGCCGACGGCTTCAGCCAGTCCGTGGTCCTGCGGGTCCCGGCCGCCCTGGACGAGCCCCGGCTCGCCACGCTGCTGCAGAGCCTCGTGGACCGGCACGACGCGCTCCGGCTGCGTGTGACGACCCGCCCCGACGGCACCTGGGCCCCGGAGATCCTGCCGGCCGGCTCGGTGGACGCCGCGCGGCGCGTCCGCCGGGTCGACGTCCGGGGGCTCGACGCCCAGGCACTGCGCGAGGTGCTGGAGAAGGAGGGCGCCGCGGCCGACCGGCTGCTGCGCCCCGCCCTGGGCGACGTGCTGCGCGCGGTGTGGTGCGACGCCGGCGACCGGCCCGGCCGACTGCTGCTGACGGCCCATCACTTCGCCGTCGACGGGGTCTCCTGGCGGGTCCTCCTCGCCGACCTCGCCGCCGCCTGGCCGGCCGTCGCCGCCGGACGCCCGCCCGAGCCGGAGCCCGTCGCCACCCCCCTGCGGCAGTGGGCGCACCGGCTCCAGGAACTCGCCCGGCACCCGGACCAGCGCGCGCACGAGCCGTTCTGGCGCCGCGTGACCCGGCCCGCGGAACCACTGCCGTCCCTGGTGCCGCCGGACCCCCGGCGCGATGTCGCGGGCACCGCCCGGCTCGTCACCGCCGAACTGCCCGCCGACCTCACCCGGGCGCTGCTGACCTCGGTGCCGGCGGCGTTCCACGCGGGCATGAACGACATCCTGCTGACCGCCCTCACTGCCGCGGTCACCGACTGGCGCCGGGCCCGCGGTTCGTACGCGACCGACCTGCTCGTCGACATCGAGGGCCACGGCCGGGACACGGCCGGCGACGACCTGGACCTGTCCCGCACCGTCGGCTGGCTGACCTGCCTGTACCCGGTGCGCCTGGACATCGGCCACGTCGACCACCGGGAGCTGCGGACGGGCGGCCCCGCGCTCGGCCGCGCCGTCAAACGCGTCAAGGAGCAACTGCGCGCCGTACCGGACCAGGGCCTCGGCCACGGCCTGCTGCGCTACCTGAACGAGGACACCGCGCCCCGGCTCGCCGGCGGGGCCCGCGCGGAGCTGCTCTTCAACTACCTCGGGCGCTTCCCGGAACCGGTGGACGCCGACTGGTCGCCCGCGCCCGAGGCACCCCCGCTGGGCGGCGGCGTCGACCCCGGCCTGCCGTTCGGCCGGTCGCTCACCCTCAACGCGTTCACCCGGGACCACGCCGACGGGCCGCGGCTCACGGCCCTGTGGTCGTGGCCCGGCGCGCTGTGGACGCCGGCCGACATCGAGGAACTGGCCGAGGGCTGGTCCACGGTGCTCCGGGCGCTGGTGCGGCACACCGGCGCCCGGGGCGCGGGCGGCCGCACCCCTTCCGACCTGCCGATGGTGGAACTGAGCCAGACGGACATCGACCTGCTAGAGAGCGAACTGGGCGAGGAAGACGAGGCAACGCAGTGACCAGGTCCCGGATCGACGACGTACTGCCGCTCTCCCCCCTCCAGGAGGGGCTGCTGTTCCTCTCCCGGTACGACGACAGCGGCAGCGACGACGTCTACGTCGTGCAGTTCCGCTTCGACATCGACGGCCCCCTGGACGGCGGCCGGATGCGGACGGCCGCCGAGGCCCTGCTCGAACGCCACCCCAACCTGCGGGCCGGTTTCCGCCAGCAGCGCCGCGAGGGACGCCCCGTCCAGGTCGTGCCCCGCACGGTCCGCCTCCCATGGGACGAGGTCGACCTGTCCGGCCTGCCCGACGCCGAACGCGCCGCGGAGACGGACCGGCTGCTCACGGCCGACCGGGCACGCCGGTTCGACCTCGCGCGCCCGCCGCTCATGCGGTTCACGCTGCTCCGCCTGGGCCCGCGCACCCACCGCCTGGTCTTCACCCACCACCACCTGCTCCTCGACGGCTGGTCGATGGGCCTGCTCATCAAAGAGCTGTTCACCCTGTACGAGCGGCCCGCCGACCGGCACAGGCTGCCCGCCCCCGTCCCCTACCGCGACTACCTCGGCTGGCTGGCCCGGCAGGACGACACCGCCGCCCGGCGGGCCTGGAGCGACGCGCTCGCCGGCGTCGAGGAGCCGACGCTCGTCGCGGGCCAGGAACGAGGACGCGCCACCGGAGCCCCCGCCGAACTCGTCACCGACCTGTCCGAGGAGCTGACCGCGGCCCTCATCGCCCGCGGCCGGTCCGCCCGCCTCACCCTCAACACCCTGGTCCAGGGCGCGTGGGGGCTCCTCGTCGGCGGACTCACCGGACGGCACGACGTCACCTTCGCCGAGATCGTCTCCGGCCGCCCGGCCGACCTGTCCGGTGCCGAGACGATGATCGGCATGTTCGCCAACGCCCTGCCGGTACGGATGACCGTCGCGCCCGGGGAGTCCCTGACCACCGCGCTGCGCCGGCTCCAGGACGCGCGCGGCGCGCTCATGCCCCACCAGCACCTCGGGCTCAGCACCATCCAGAGCCTCGTCGAGCCCGCCGAACTCTTCGACACGATGGTGATCTTCGAGAACTACCCCCTCGACCCGGACACCCTCCAGGTCACCGCCGGGGACATCAGGCTCACCGAGGTCAGCGAACACGCCGCCACGCACTACCCGCTGTGCCTGATGGTGCTGCCCGGCGCCCGGCTGCGCCTGCGGCTGAGCTACCGCACCGACCTGTACGACCGGGACACCGTCGCCCGGCTCACCGAGCGGCTCACCGCGCTTCTCGAACTCCTCGCCCACGACCCGGACCGCCCGGCCGCGACGGTCGACGTGCTGTCCGCCGCCGAACGCTGGGACCTGCTGGTCACCCGCAACGACACCGCCCGCCCCGTGCCCGGCGCCGCCGTACCGCAGCTGTTCGCCGCGCAGGTCCGCGACCACCCCGGCGCCGTCGCCGTCCGGGCCGGCGGGCGGGAGCTGACCTACGCCGCGCTGGACCGCCGGTCCGCCCTGCTGGCCGGCCGGCTCGCCGCGCTGGGCGCCGGACCCGAGCAGCGGGTCGCGGTCATGGCCGAGCGCACCGCGGACCTGCCGGCCACCCTGCTCGCCGTCCTGCGGACCGGGGCGGCCTACGCCCCCCTCGACCCGCTCCACCCGGCCGAGCGCGTCGCCCAGGTCCTCGACGACGTCCGCCCGGTGTGCGTGGTGACCGACGGCACCGCCGCCGTGCCGCTGCCGGCCGGCGTGCCCGTGCTGCGGCTCGCGGACCTGCCCGCGGACGCGGAGACCGGCGACGGCGGCGCCCCGGCCGCCGTGCCCCACCCCGACCAGGCCGCGTACGTCATCCACACCTCCGGCTCGACGGGCCGTCCCAAGGGAGTCGTCGTCCCGCACGGGGCGCTGGCCAACCACCTCGCCGACATGCGGGAACGGGTGCCGCTGGGCCCCGGCGACCGGCTGCTCGCCGTCACCACCGTGTCCTTCGACATCGCGGCCCTGGAGATCTTCCTGCCGCTGACCCGCGGTGCCACCGTCGTCCTCGCCGACCAGGACACCGTCCTCGACCCGGCCGCCCTCGCCGGGACGATCACCACGTGCGGCGCCACCGTCATGCAGGCGACGCCGACGCTGTGGCGCACCCTGGCGGACGGCCACACCGACGCGCTGCGCGGCCTGCGCGTCCTCACCGGCGGCGAACCCCTCCCGGACGACCTGGCGGCGGCCCTGACCGGCGCCGCCGCCGAGGTGATCAACCTCTACGGGCCCACCGAGACCACCATCTGGTCGACGGCCGCGTCCCTCGCCCCCGGCGCCCCCGTCACCATCGGCCGGCCGATGGCGAACACGCGGGTGTATGTGCTGGACGGTGCGTTGCGGCCGGTGCCG
>BMSM01000006.1 GCA_014649155.1 Streptomyces griseoviridis
GCGTTCGCTGGAGTGGGCGACGTCCTGTCCGCCGCCCCGGCACAACTTCCACGCGCTGCCGAAGATCCGCTCCGAGTCGCCCGCCTTCGACCTGCACCATCCCGCCATCGCGCAGTTCGACGACGAGGAGAACGTCGGCAAGCGCGACGTCCTGGACGCGCCGGGGCACAAGGGCGACCGCCCGTGAACCGGCCCCGTCCCGCGACCCCGCCCGGCCACCGGGCCGACGCCCTCGCACACCAGGTCGAGGGCTACCTGCTGGTCCACGCCGAGCGGGAACGGGCGGAGCGGGAGGCCGCGGTCCTCTGCGCGCGCCTGCCCTGGCTCACCACCGCCCAGGCCGACGATCTCACCCGCCATTACACGGAACAGCGGCTCGTCCTCACCCGCCGCACCCTCCAGGCCACCGTGGAGCGTGCCGAAGCGCTGCGCCGGGAGTACGAGGCCCGCTACGCCGCCCTGCGGCGCGAACTGCTGAAGCGGCACGCGGCGGGCGCCTCGCTCCTCCTGCTGACCGTCGGCACGGTGAGCGCGACGGGCGTGTTGCTGACTCGGTGACGCGGGCGGGGGCCGGTGGCATCACCCGCACGACGCCGGTGAAGGGCGGGCGTCTGCGGACCCACGACTTACGGTGGCGCGTTCCCCTTCCCGAGCAGGCACTCGGCGCGGGGACCGAGCCGGACCGGGGACCGCCCGGCCGCGATCGCCGAGGACCAGGGCCCGGCCGCGGCGCTGGGGGACACGATCCGCACCACGGTCGCCGCGCTCACCGCGGTCATCGCCTCGTGCGCCCTCCAGCGGAAGACACCGGGCGGTGCGGCTGTTCACTCATTCGCTTTCATGAATGCCAGTCGCCTGCGCCGATGCCCGAAAGGGGCATGGGGGACATGACGTGCCCGCATCGGGCATGTCGAGTCCCGACGCATCGAAGTACCGCACCCGTCCGCCGGTACCGGGACAGCCGGCAGGGGCGCGGCAGGCGGTTCCCGCGGGTGCCGCTGTCCGCCGGCAGAGCCGCGGTCGGCTCCTCGACGGTGCGGACCGTACGGAGCCGCGGGCGGACGCGGACCTCGACGCGATGAACCCGCCCCGCGCGAGGGCCGGCCCCGCGTCGCGTGGGCCGTCGGCGAGCGGTGGGGGTCAGCGGCGGCGGGACCTGCGCCGTGCTCCGAGGACCACGGCGCCCGTGGCGGCGAGCGCGCCCAGTGCCAGGGCTGTGCGCCTGGCCGTGGGGCCGGCCGTCGGGAACCGGTCGCGCAGGCGGTCGAAGCCGCTCAGGGGGATGCCGGCGAGGGCGTTGCCGGGCGGGCGGCGGGAGACGGCGGGGTGCGGGTGCGTGGGGGCGGACAGCCGTACCGCCTCCCAGGCCGCGCCGACCCGGCGCAGCTGACGGTCGTCCAGTGCGGCGCGCAGGCGGGGCAGGAGGACATCCTCCTCGTCCCTGATGTCCTCCCGTACGAAGCGGAACGCCTCCTCGGCCCACTCCTGGCGGCGCGGGTCCCCGGGCGCCTTCTCGACGCGCGCGAGCAGGTCGTTGACGGCCTGGTGCTCCTCCTCGACCCGGGCGGTCAGTTCCTCGCCGTCCGGGGCGACCCGGCGCAGCACCGGCCAGAGGACCGTCTCCTCGGCGAAGGCGTGGCTGAAGACGAGCCGTACGAAGTCGTGCCAGAGGCGGTCGCGTTCCGGTCCGCCGGGGGCGGCCGCCCGGTGGGCGTTCATGAGGCGGTCCAGCTCGGCGTGGTCGCGCCGCTGCCTGAGCAGGACGCTGCCCGGCCCGCCCAGTTCGGCCGGGCTCTGCCGGGAGACCGAGGGAAGGGCGGGGTGCTGTTCGTGGTGGGCGGGCATGCCGCTCCCCTTTCATGAGCCGTGCGGGCGGGCGGTACGGCGGCACGGGCGGTGGACGGGTACCCGCGGGGTCCGCGGTGTACCGGCCCGGCGGGCACGCGTCCACCGACCCGGCGGAAACGCCTCGTCCACCGGCCCGGCGGACACGCCTCGCCGTCCGGAGGGTGCCGTTTCGTTCCGGTGGCCGGGGTAACCCGGCGCCGGAGGCGGGTCCGCCGGGCCCGGGCGTGAAGGCGGAGGGTGCCATGAAGAAGCTGTGGTGGGCGGTTCCGGTCGTCGCGGCCGGTGCGGCGGCCGTACGCCGGGCTCGGGCGGGGAACGGGACGGACGACCGGGCGGGTGACCGCTGGCTGACCGTGAGCGTGTACCGGCAGCCCGCCGACGTGGGATCGGAAGGCAAGCCGCCGCCGCCTCTGGACGGCCTCGCGGACCTGATCGACGTACAGGTGCGGCCCGCCCCGGGCGACCGGGGCACGGAACTGGCCGCCCGCTACAAGGAGCCCGTGCCGCCCGCGTCGGCCTCGCTGCCCGCGCGGCTGGCCGGGCAGGACCCCCGGCAGGAGCTGCGGCGGGCGCTGCGCGAGGCGAAGGCGCTGCTGGAGGCGGGTGAGGTGCTGCGGCCCGACGCGCCGCCGACGACCCGGCCCACGCCCGGCGGCAAGCTGGTCGGGATGGTCACCCGCCGCTCCGGTGGGGAGGGAGTGCTGTGAAGGCGCTGTGCTGGGAAGGCGTGAACAAGCTGTCCGTCGAGCAGGTGCCGGACCCGGAGCCGCGCAACGACCAGGACATCATCGTGCGGTTGATCGCGGGCACCACCTGCGGGTCCGACCTGCACCTCATCGGCGGGTACATCCCGGCCATGCGGGCCGGGGACGTGATCGGCCACGAGTTCGTCGGCGAGGTCGTCGAGACCGGGTCCGCGGTGCGCCGGCACCGGGTGGGCGACCGCGTCGTCGTCTGCTCCTTCGTCGGCTGCGGACGCTGCTGGTACTGCGCCAACGACCTGTGGTCCCTGTGCGACAACACCAACACCAACCCCGGCATCGGACAGGCCCTGTTCGGCTACGAGACCGCCGGCATCTTCGGCTACTCGCACGCGATGGGCGGCCTGCGCGGCAGCCACGCCGAGTACGTCCGCGTCCCCTTCGCGGACTACGGCGCCTTCAAGGTCCCCGAGGGCATCGACGACACCAGCGCCCTGTTCGTCTCCGACTCGGTGCCGACCGGGTGGATGGGCGCCGACCTGGCGGGTGTGAAGCCCGGTGACGTGGTCGCCGTCTGGGGCTGCGGCGCGGTCGGCCAGATGGCCGCCAGGGCCGCCGTCCTCAAAGGCGCGGAACGGGTCTTCTCCATCGACCGCGTCCCGGAGCGCCTGGCCATGGCCGAGCGGTACGCCGGGTCCGAGGCCCTCGACTACACCGCCACGGACGTCGCCGCCGAGCTGCGCGAACGCACCGGCGGGCGCGGCCCCGACGTCTGCATCGAGGCCGTCGGCATGGAGGCCCACAGCGACGGCCCGATGCACCTGTACGACCAGGCCAAGCAGCAGCTCCGGCTCCAGACCGACCGGCCCACCGCCGTACGGCAGGCCATCCACGCCTGCCGCAAGGCCGGCACCGTCTTCGTCCTGGGCGTCTTCGCGGGCGCGGTCGACAAGTTCCCGCTGGGCGCGGTCGTCAACAAGGGGCTCACCGTGCGCGGCGCCCAGATGCACGGGCAGCGCTACATCCCGATGCTGCTGGAGCGGCTGGCCGCCGGTGAGATCGAGACGGCCCAGCTGGCGACCCACACGCTCTCCCTGGACGAGGCCCCGCGGGCGTACGACATGTTCAAGGAGAAGACGGACGGCTGCGTGCGCGCCGTCATCCGGCCCTAGCGCGCACGGAGCCGGAGCCACGGACGCGAAGGGCGGGTGAGCGATCACCCGCCCTTCGCGCTTCCCGCACCGGGTGCCGGAGGAGACCTCCGGTGGGCGCCGGCCCGGCCGTCACCGTGTCCCCGAACCCCGCCGGAACCGTCCGTGATCGGTAACGGACGCAGCCCCGGGCCGTCCTCCGCCGTCCTCGTCGGCGAAGTGGATCTCGGCGTGGCCGGGAGACGACGGCGACGGTGAAGGCGGGGCGGACATGGCACGGCACGACGGCCGGCGCGGCTGGTACGGCAAGGTGATCGGGGCGGCGCTCGGGGTGACGCTGCTGGCGGCCGGCGCGTCGATGTGGACGGCGCAGGCCGGCTCCGCGGGCTCCGCACCCCGGCGGGCGACGGCCTCCGCCACACCGGACGGCGCCGCCGCGCCGGTCGACGTGACCATCGCGCACGCCTCCGACCGGGGTCCGCGCGGCGTCAACATCACCATCGACGACGGGCCGGACCCGGTGTGGACGCCGCAGGTCCTCGACCTCCTGCGGGAGTACGGCGTCAAGGCCACGTTCTGCATGGTGGGGACGCAGGCGCGGGCGTATCCGGACCTGGTGAAGCAGGTGGTCGCGGCCGGGCACCGGCTGTGCGACCACACCGTGTCCCACGACACCGCCATGGACCGGAAGTCCGAGGCGTACCAGTCACGGGAGATCCTCGACGCCGAACGCATGATCACCGAGGCGTCCGGGGGCGTCCGGCCGGCGTACTACCGGGCGCCCGGCGGAGCCTTCACCCCCTACAGCCGCGAGCTGGCCGCCTCCCGCGGCATGCGCCCGCTGGGCTGGAACGTGGACACCGAGGACTGGGAACTGCCGGGCGCGGACGCCATCGTCGCCACCGTCGAGCGGGAGCTGTCCAACGGGCCGACGCTGCTCTTCCACGACGCGGGCGGCGAACGCTCCCAGACCGTCGAGGCGCTGCGCCGCGTCCTGCCCTGGCTGAAGGAGCGGGGCTACTCCTTCGGCTTCCCCGTCCGCTGAGCGGTGCCGCCGGTGCCCGCGGGCGCGGTCGCGTCGGCCTCGGCCGCGTCGGCGAGGGCCTCGGCGGCGGCCTGGGCCGCGCGGGCCGTGTCGTTCGCGGCCTCGGCGGCGGGGGTGTCGCCGGCGGGCCGGTCGCGGGTGGCCGGGGAGGGCGGCAGCACCTCGCTGAAGGCCCGGGACACGCCCTGGAGCGCGGCGGTGATCTCGCTGGGGACCACCCAGAAGGTGTTGCCCTCGCCCTGGGCGAGCTGGGGCAGGGTCTGGAGGTACTGGTAGGCGAGCAGCTTGGGGTCGGGGTCGTTGCGGTGCACGGCCTGGAAGACCTCGTCGACGGCCCGGGACTGCCCCTCGGCCTGGAGGATCGCGGCCGTCCGGCCGCCCTCGGCGCGCAGCACGGCGGCCTGCTTGTCGCCCTCCGCCGTGAGGATCTGCGACTGGCGCTGGCCCTCGGCGCCGAGGATCGCGGCCCGCTTGTCCCGCTCGGCGCGCATCTGCTTCTGCATCGCGTCCTTGATCGACTGCGGGGGGTCGATGGCCTTGATCTCCACGCGGTTGACCCTGAGCCCCCACTTGCCGGTGGCCTCGTCCAGGACGCCCCGCAGCTGGCTGTTGATGGTGTCGCGCGAGGTGAGGGTCTTCTCCAGGTCCATGGAGCCGACGACGTTGCGCAAGGTGGTCACCGTGAGCTGCTCGACGCCCTGGAGGAAGTCGGCGATCTCGTAGAAGGCCGCCCGCGGGTCGGTGACCTGGAAGTACAGGACGGTGTCGATCTCGACGACCAGGTTGTCCTCGGTGATGACCGGCTGCGGCTTGAACGAGACGACCTGTTCCCGCAGGTCGATCAGCGGGTGCACCCGGTCGATGTAGGGGATGACGAGGCTGAGGCCGGGGTTCAGGGTGCGGTGGTAGCGGCCGAGCCGCTCCACGTTGCGGGCGCGTGCCTGGGGGACGATGCGGACCGCCCGTACCAGCGTGACGACCGCGAAGACGGCGACGATCAGCCCGGCGATCAGGGAAGCGGAGATGTCCATCGTTCAGTCCCGGGGGTAGACGAGCGCGGTGGCGCCTCTGATCTCTATGACGTCGACGGTCGCTCCGGCCGGGACGGCCAGCGTCTCGTCGTAGCAGCGGGCGGTCCACTCCTCGCCGTCGATCCGGACCCGGCCGTCGGTGCCGGTGACCTCGGTGACGGTGCGGGCCGCCCGCCCGACCAGCGCGTCGGTGCCGAAGCGCGCGGTGTGCGAGGGGCGGAGGTGGCGCAGGGCGACCGGGCGTACGAACAGCACCGAGGCCACCGCGAGGACGGCGTACGCCACGAACTGGAAGGGCAGGGCGAGCCCGGCCGCCGCGAACCCCGCGGTGAACGCGGCGGCCACGCCCAGCAGGCCGAACACGACGGTCAGGGTGCAGATCTCCAGTACGGCCAGGACCGCCGCGACGATCAGCCAGACCAGCCAGGGTTCCATGACGGGACCTCCCCACAAGAGCCCTTTGTTCTATTTTGCCCCTTCGGTCCACGATCGCGGTATCGCGCTACGATCACCCCCGTTCGCCCTGCGAGCGGGCCCGAGCCGGAGGACCGTGGGAGGCAGGCGGTCCGGAGGGTCCGATGCGTGGCGCGGTGGGAGAGGGCATGGGGCCGGAGTACTGGCGGCAGGTCGTCGAACAGCTCGGAGCGGCCCTGCTGGTGCTCGACACCGCCGGACGGGTCGTCGCGGCGAATCCGGCGGCCGAGCGGCTGCTGGGCCGTACGGCCACGGCGATGCGGGGCGCGGACGCGCACGACCTGCTGCACCGGGACGCGGACGGCGACGAGGTGCCGCGGGACCGGTGCCCGTTGCTGCGCGCGCTGGCCGGGGGGTACGGGGCGCGCGGCGAGGGCGGCACCTACCTGCGGGGCGACGGCCGCCTGCTCGCGGTCTCCTGGTCCGCCTCCCCGTTGACGGAGGCCGGCTCCGTCAGGGGCATGGCCCTCCTGTTCACGGACGCCACCGGGGACCGCCGCCTCCACCGGGAGCGGACGGCGCGCACACGCGCGCTGGAGGATCTCAACGAGCGGCTGTCCCTGGTCGCCGAGATCACGGACGTCCTGGGGCAGACCCTGGAGACCGACGAGGCCCTGGCCCGCCTGGTGCGCCTGCTGGTGCCCCGTCTCGCCGACTGGGCGGCCGTGGACCTGCGGACCGGTACCGGGGAGATCCACCGGGTGGCGGTGACCGGTCCCGAGGGGCGGCACGCCGGGTTCGAGGGCCGGCGCGCCCGTGTGCCGGAACCCGGTGAGGCCGACGCCTCCCCTCTGGGCCGGGTGCTGACCCTGGGTGAGTCCGTGCTCCAGGGACGGGTGACGGCCGCCCCGCCGGCCGCGGGACACTCCCCTCTGGCCGCCCTCCACCACGGGTTCCTGGGTGCCGTGGGCGCGACCTCCGCCGTCACGGTGCCGCTCGGCGCCGGCGACCGGGTCACCGGGGCGCTGACGGTGGTGCGCACCGACCCGGCGCACCCCTTCGACGACGGCGACCTGGCGGCGGTGGGCGACGTCGGCCGCCGGGTCGGCGTGGTCCTCGACCACACCCGTCGCTACGGCCGTCAGCGCGCCGTCGCCGAGGCCATGCAGCGCAACCTGCTCGCCCCGCTGCCCCGGCCCGGCCGCCTCCGGCTGGCCGCCCGCTACCAGCCCGCCCCGGCGGGCTCGCAGGTCGGCGGGGACTGGTACGACGCCTTCACGCTGCAGGACGGCGCACTCGCGCTGGTCATCGGCGACGTCGTGGGCCATGACCTGACCGCGGCGGCCGGCATGGCACAGCTCCACGGCATCCTGCGCTCCCTGGCCTGGGACCACACCGGGCCGCCCGGTGCCGTCGTCGACCGGCTGGACGCCGCCATGCCCGTCATCACCACCGTCCCGCTCGCCACCCTGATCCTCGCCCGGGTCGAGGGCGACCCGGAAACGGGGCCGTGGACGCTCCACTGGACCAGTGCGGGACACCCGCCTCCGCTGCTCCTCTCGCCGGACGGCACGGCGTGCTACCTGGAGGCCGGCCAAGGACTGCTCCTCGGGACGGATTCGGCCCCCGGCACGGGCCGGCCCGACGCCACCCACCCCCTGGAGCCCGGCTCCACCCTGCTGCTGTACACCGACGGCCTCGTCGAGACACCGGGCAGCGACCTCGACACGGGCCTGGAGCGGCTGCGCCGGGACGCCCTCGCGGTCGCCCACGCACCGCTGGACGCGCTGTGCGGCCACATCCTCGCCCACGTGCCGCCCGGCAACGCCGACGACGTGGCCCTGCTCGCCCTGCGCACGCCGCCGCCCCGGGACGGCGGCGGCGTTCCCCGCAAGGGCAACCGTGACCCCGCCGGAGCGACCGGGGGCACGCGTCCGCCGGTCCCCGGGCGCCGCTGACCGACCGTCACGCTCCGGCGGCGTTCCCCGCAAGGGCAACCGTGAACCCGCCGGAGCGACCGGGGGCACGCGTCCGCCGGTCCCCGGGCGCCGCTGACCGACCGTCACGCCGCCTTTACACGCCGAGGAGTAGGCTGAGGGGACCGAGGGCATCACGTACGCCGGTGGCGGACCGGCTCCGCCCCGGTGCCCCCCGGCGGCTCGTCACCCGGCACGGGCCCTTCTCTCCGCCGCACCCGCCCGCCCCCGCGCACTCCCGGTGGACGCGAGCGCCGCTCTCCCCGGCGAGGCAGGCCCGGCCTCCACCACGCCACCCACCGACGGAACGCCCGGGGCAGGCCGACCCCCGGCCGCCGTGACCGGGTTCCCGGCATCCGGCGGCCCGGACCGCTCAGCGCCCGCCACCCCGACCGGTCGTCCCCTCACCGGGCCGCGTCCTTCCGTCCCTCCGGACGTCCCACAGCACGCCTCACCAGGAAGTACCCACGTGGCCACCACAGCCCGGACCACATCCTCCTCCCCGTCCCACCCCCTCCTCCGCCTGCGTCTCGCGCCCCACGGCCCGCTGCCGCGCCGGCTCGACGGGGTGTGGTGGCCGCACTCCCGCGACCTCCTGACCCAGCTCCCGCCGCTGCTCGCCGCGCTGCCGAGCGCATGGGGTGACATCACCGGCATCACCGTGGACGCCACGGCCTGGTCCTCGGCGCCGGGGCGCACGTTCGTCGCCGGCCAGGTCGTACGCCTGCACAAGGCCACCACTCCGCACGTCCCGGACACCGTCATCCTGCTCTCCCCCGGGCACGGTCGCCGGGACCTGCTGGTGATCCCTCCCGATACGACGGAGGAAGCCGCGGGCCTCCTCATGACCGCCGCGCTGGACGACCGCGCGCCCGGCACCGACGGAGAAGCCTGAGCGCCGCGGCTCCCCGTTCCCCACGGCGGCGGAACCCGTAGCGACGCCGGCCCACCCGCGCCCGCGCCCTGTCCCCGCGCCGGCCCCGCCCAGGAGGGCCGCTGCGAGCCCTCCGCCTTCTCCTCAGAGAGTTCCCCCCATGACCACGGTCACGACCACCCCACGCTCCGGCACCCCCGGCAGTGACTTCGCCCGGCTGTCCAGGAAGATCGCGGACGCCGGCCTGCTGGGGCGCCGCCCCGGCTACTACACGGCACGGATCACCTCGGTGGCCGGCCTCTACGCCACCGGATGGCTCGCGCTCGTCCTCATCGGCCCCTCGTGGTGGACCCTGGCGGTCGCCGCCTTCATGGCCGTCCTGTACGGGCAAGTGGCCCTCGTCGCCCATGACATGGCCCACCGCCAGGTGTTCCGTCGCCGCCGGGCCAGCGAGGTGTCCGGGCGGATCGCCGCGTCGTCCATCGGCATGAGCTACGGCTGGTGGCAGGACAAGCACACCCGTCACCACGCCAACCCCAACACCGAGGACCTCGACCCCGACATCGGCCCCGACCTGCTCGTCTGGTCCCCGGACCAGGCCCGCGCCGCCACCGGTCTGCCCCGTCTGCTCGGCCGCCGGCAGGCGTTCCTGTTCTTCCCCCTGCTCACGCTGGAGGGATTCAACCTGCACGTGTCGAGCGGCCGGGCGCTCGCCGACCGCCGGCTCAAGCACCGGACCCTCGACGGCGCCCTGCTGCTCGCGCACTGCGCGCTCTACCTGACCGCCCTGTTCCTGGTCCTGCCGCCCGGCATGGCGGTCGCCTTCCTCGCCGTCCACCAGTGCCTGTTCGGCGTCTACCTCGGTTCCGTCTTCGCGCCCAACCACAAGGGCATGCCGATCCTGTCGGCCGACGACCGGCCCGACTTCCTCCGCCGCCAGGTGCTCACCTCCCGCAACGTCAACGGCGGCCGGTTCACGGACCTGGCGCTCGGCGGCCTGAACCACCAGATCGAGCACCACCTGTTCCCGAGCATGCCCAGTCCCAACCTGCGCGAGGCCCGTGCCATCGTCCGGCGGTACTGCCGGGAACTGGGCGTGGACTACACGGAGACGGGGCTGATCGCCTCGTACCGGCTGGCGCTCACCAGCCTGCACCGTGCCGGCGCACCGCTGCGGCGGGCCCGCGCCGGGACCTGAGCCGGTCCGCTCAGCCGGCGAGGGGCGAGGGGAGGGCTTCCCCCCGCCCCTCGCCGGCTGGGCGCGGCGAGCTCAGGTGGAGGGCGCAGCCGGTGATCCGGACGACACGGACGAGGGAGTCCGGCGGGCGGTGCAGGCGCAGGACCGCCCCGGTCCGGCCGATGGCCTCCGCGGCCGCGACGAAGACGTTCAGCGAGCTGACGTCGCGGAAGCCGATCCCCGTGAGGTCGACGTCGACGGTGCGGGCGGGCAGGCACCGGGCCAGGGCGCCGCGCACGAGCGGTGCCGTGGTCAGGTCGATGTCGCCCACGACGGTGATCGCCACGCGCGTTCCGCGGTCCTGGTGCCGGACACTGAACCGTGAAGGGGGCATGGCTCCTCTTTCGGTGGGTCCCGCGAAGGCACTCGCCAAGCGGTCCGGGGCGGGATCACCCCGGCTTCTCAGGGCTCCGGGGTCATCCGGTCCGCCCGTCAGGGGGCTTCCGGTCCGGTACGGCCGTACCGCGGCGTCCGTAGTGGAAGGCCGCGATCCGAACGCCGTGCTGCGCGTTGAGCCGGTGGATGAGGAACGCGCCCACCGCGATCACCGCCAGCAGCACGAGCACCGTCAGGAAGATGTCCATCGTCCTCACACCCTCTCCGGGCGGTTTCCGTCCCCTCGCGGGGGAACGGCGGGACCACCGGTTTCCTGTCCCCCTTCGGACTCCCAGGCCGCTTCCCCGGCGCCGTCGGCCTCGGCGGTCGCCGTCAGGTGCGCGGCGTCCGCCATCAGGCGGCTCGCGGTGGCGGTGCGGCGCGGGTCCCCGGCGGCGGCCAGCAGCCAGGCGGCCGCGGCCGGGGACGTCTCCGGGGGGATGACCAGCAGGTTCCAGCGGCCCAGGTGGTAGGAGAGCAGGAGCAACTCGTGCGGGTCCTGCTCGAAGCGGAACCAGCCCACCTTGACCACGTGCCCGGTGACGGGCACCTTGCGCGGGACGACCGGCCACTCCCCGGGATGCACCGTGACCCGGGTGATCCGTCCCCACAGCGGATCGAGCACGGACGCCAGGGCGGGCAGTTCCGCGGCGAGATCACGCGAGCGCGGCCACCAGGCGCCGTCCAGCAGGGCCGGGGCCGAACCGGCGGGAGCGAGCGACAGCCGCACGGCGGACGCGGGGCGCCGGCCTTCGGAGGTCATCGGGGGGAAGACGGTCGCAGTCATGACGCGAACCCAGCCCCGGGCCGGCCGAGCCGGCCCGGCGTAGTCGATCACCGTGGACGACACAGGCGCGAATGCCCGTGCGCGGCGTGTCCTCGGTCTTTCGAGCCTACTCCTCGCGGCGGCCGAACGGACCGTACGGGCGACGGCTGTGCCGCGCGTGCCACGCCCTGGTCCCCGAGGGGCGCTGCGGAGCGCAGTGACGGGCGCTCCGTTCCCGTCGCACAGGCGGAGTCTCCTGACCGTCGCCGGGTCGCCCGAGGCCGTCCGGCGGGTCGCGGAGGTCGTCCGCAGCGGCTGTCACCGCGACCGAGCAGCGCGGCTTCGCCGCGGGTGACGAGGGCGGGACCCGTCCCGAACGGACCGTGGACACGGCCCGGGCGGAGGAACCGGCCGTGGCCGGAGTCCGCCCGGTGAGCGACCGCCCCGCTGTCAGGGGCCGCCCCGAGAGGAGACCGGCACCGCCGCACGTGACGAGGGACCTGGACTCCACGGGGGCGCCGTCCCTCGTCAGCGGGCGGTCGCGGAGCCGGGCGTCTGCCCCGGGACCCGGGCCGGTGGGCCGGCGGGGCCGTCCGGTCACCCGCCGCGCGGGCACGCCGGCACCGCCAGGACCCGGCGGCGGCCCTGGCCGTCCACGGGGAGTCCGAGTGTCTGGAGGATGTCGCCGACGTGCTTGCCGACCGCCGCCTCGGTGACGAACAGGGCCTGCGATGCCCGTGTCGGCGCGTTCCCCGGCCATCAGCGCGAGGACCTCGCGCCCGCGCGGGGTGAGGCGGCTGAGGGCGTCGTGCCGGCGGTGCGGGAGCTGGCGGACCACCTCGGGGTCCACGACCGCCGCGCCCCCGGCGACCCGCACGACCGCGGCCGCGGACTCGCCGGCCGCGCTGACCCGGTCCTGGAGCAGGTGACCGACGCCGGTGCCGCCGCCGAGGCCGAGCGGATGGGCGGCGGGGGACTGCTCGATGTACTGGCTGGACACGAGGACGAGGACGTCCGCGTGCGGCCGGGCGTGCGCCTCGACGCGCGCCGCCCGTAGTGACGGACGGCACTCCGCCTCCTCCCCAGGCCGCTCCCGGTCCTCTTCCCCACCCACCTCGCCCACGGCCGGCCTGACCATGCGCCGCGCCGGCACCCTGCCCCGGACCGCCTGCGCCCGGCCGGCCCCCACCGTCTGCGCGGCGGCGGGCGCCCCCGCCGCCGGCGCGGTCCTCACCGCCCGGACGGCCGCCCTGCTCCGCCGGCGCCGCCGGGCCCCGCGCCCGGCCCGCCGTTCCCCGTGGACGCCGCCTAGTCTGAAGCCGTGTTCGACTCGCCCGACTTCGATCTCGCGCCGTACGCGGGCAGCGGCGCGGACCGGCGGGAGCGGTCCGTGCGGCGGACGTTCTGCAGCTGGGAGGAGGCGGGCTGGCGCTCGCTGCTGGTGCAGAGCTTCACGCACGCGCCCCGGGCGGAGGAGCTGCCGCTGCCCGGCACGGCCGATCTGCACCTGGTGCTCTGCACGGCCGGGGACGCGGTGATGCGCACCCGCGACGGGGGCCGGGAGACCCGGCGGCGCTGGGTCCCGGGCCGGCTGGAGCTGATGCTCCCCGGCCGGGCGACCGTCCGCGGCTACCGCGCCGCCGCCCCGCTGCGCAGCGTCCAGGTCCACCTGCCCCGTGCCGCCGTGCGACGGGCCGCCGCCGAACTGGGCCACCCGGAACCGGACTTCGAGGAACTCCGCGCCGCCCTCGGGGCCGGTGACCCGGTCGTCGAGCAGATCATGCGGGCGCTGCCCGTGTCCGGGCCGGCGGGCGACCTGTACGCGGAGTCGGCCGCCGCGTTCCTCACCGCGCACCTGCTGTCCCGGGGCCGGGACCGGCCGCTGCCGGGGCCGGAGCACGCCGGGGTCCGCGCGGCGATCGCGCTGATGAGGGAGCGGCCGGGTGATCCGCTGACCGTCGCCGACCTGGCCGCCGAGGCGCACCTGAGCCCCTACCACTTCCTCCGTGTCTTCCGCGAGGCCACCGGCGAGACCCCGCACCGGTATCTGACCCGGCTGCGCATGGCGCAGGCGCGGCGGCTGCTGGACGGCACCCGGCTCCCCCTCGACGACATCGCCGCGCGCTGCGGCTTCTCCTCCGCCGCCGCCCTGTCCGCGGCGTTCCTCAGACACGTCGGCGTCCGCCCGTCGGCGTACCGCGCGAGGTGACCAGGGCGCCGCAGGATCGGACCGGCGGGTGCGCAATCGGGAGCGTGGCCGCCCGCCCGGCTCCGCCCTAGCGTGACCGCATGCCGTACTCCTACTCCGTCACCGCCCACTCCCCGGCGGCCCCCGGTGCCGTCTTCGACGTACTGCTGCGCGCCTCGACCTGGCCGTCGTGGTCACCGATCGACGCCGCCGCACCGGCCGACGGAGGCGACCCGGACCGGCGGCAGGGCGTCGGTGACATCCGCGTCTTCCGCACCGGCCGGGCCGTCTCCCGTGAGCGCGTCGTCGAACTGGTCCCCGACCGCCGTTTCGTCTACGAGAACCTCGGCGGCCCCTTCCGCTCCTACCGGGGCACGGTCGACCTGGCCGAGGCCCCCGGCGGCGGCACCGACCTCACCTGGTCGGCGGTCTTCGAGCCGAAGCCGCGCTTCACCGGCCCGTTCTGGCAGTGGTACCTGACCCGGTTCATGCGGCGGATGGCGGAGGGTCTCGCCGGATACGCCGCGACCCGCTGAACCCCGCCCGCCGCCCCGCTGTCCCCCAGGTGAGCGACAGCGAAGTGCGCTCCCGGCGGTGACGATCCGGCGCCTGATCCTCCCTAGCGTTCTGTCCGTGGCCGGAAGGCCCCCGTAGACGGAACTAGACCCGCTGGAGGCAGGAATTGAACCGCCGGACCGCGTCGACCGCCCTGTCCGCCGTGTGCTCCGCCGCGGCGGGCGCCGCACTCCTGGCCGGCGGGTCCCCCACCGGGACCGCCATGCCCGGCACCGCCCCCGAGGGGGCCGCCGTGTCCGCCGCCCGGCACCCGGCCGACCGCGCCGCCGGCGCGGCGCGGACCCGGGCCGGCCAGGACTCCGCCGCCGGCTCCGGCACGGACGCTCCGGCCCGGCGCGGGCCGCTGGTGCTCCCGACGGCCGGCGCCGGTGACGGCCCGGACCCCACCGCCCCCTCGCCGCGGACGCCGGGCGAGCGGGGCCGGGACTGCTCCCACGACCACCGGCCGCGCGGCCTCCGGCCCGTCGCCGGCGGCGGCCGGGCCCCGACCGGCGTGCCGGACCACGTCACCGGCGACCGCCCGGCCGTGCCCGCCGGCCGGCCGCTCGACGGCCGCCTCGCCGCCCGCCACGCCCCCGCGCACCGGGACCGGACCACGGGCCCGGTGCCGCTGGACGCCGGCGTTCCCGCGCCGCGTTCCGGCAGCGCCCGGCCCCTCCCCGCCACCGGCCTCGCCGCCCTCCCGTCCGCCGGGCGCGTCCCGGTACGGATCGTCCTGAACGCCTCCCGGTCCGCCGGAAACCCCGGCTGCGGGCCCGCGCCGGAGGCGACGGGGACCGGGGGCCGGTGGCAGCGGCGCGGCCTGTTCCCCCGCGACCGCCCCACCACCGCCGCGCGCCGCGGCCACCCCCGCCACGCCGACCGGCCCGGCCCCGCCGGCGCCACCGTCCGGGACGCCACCGCGCGGGTCGCGGACGACCGGCACTGAACACGCCCCCAGAGAGCCCGCCCTCCCTCGTACCGAGAGGTTCCCCATGAGATTCGTCTGGCAGTTGCTGACCGTCGCCGCGGTGTCGCTCGTCGGCGGCCAGGCCGCCGCCGCGCTGGAGAGCAGCCCGTACCTCCAGTGCGCCGTCGGCGCCCTCGCCGCCGTCCTCGCCGTGCTCTGCTACGGCTGGGTGGTGCGGCGCACCGAGCACCGCCCGCCGACGGAGGTGTCCCGCGAGGGCGCCGCGCCCGCGCTCGGCCGGGGCGTGCTGATCGGCGCCGCGATGTTCGCGGCCGTCGTCGCCAACCTCTGGACCGCCGGGTACTACGACGTCCACGGCCTGGGCTCGCCGGCCGGCGCGGTCGGCCTGTTCGGCTTCATGGCCGCCGCCGCGGTGACCGAGGAACTGCTCTACCGGGGCGTGCTGTTCCGCTGGGTCGAGAAGCTCACCGGCACCTGGATCGCGCTGACCCTCACCAGCCTGCTGTTCGGCGCGTCGCACCTGCTCAACCCCGACGCGACCCTGTGGGGCGCGCTCGCCATCGCCGTCGAGGCCGGTGGCATGCTCACCGCCGCCTACGTCGCCACCCGCAGGCTGTGGGTGCCGATCGGCGTGCACTTCGGCTGGAACTTCGCCGAGTCCGGCGTCTTCAGCACCGAGGTCTCCGGCAACGACACCCAGCAGGGCCTGCTCGACGCCACGGTGCACGGCCCGACGGCGCTCACCGGCGGTGCCTTCGGCCCGGAGGGCAGCGTCTACTCGGTGCTGTTCGGCCTGATGGTGACGGCCGTGTTCCTGCTGCTGGCCCGCCGGCGCGGCCTGATCGTCCCCCGCCGCCGCGCCGACCGGACCACCGGCCCCGTTAACCTCGTCCGGTGACCGCGCTCTCCAACGCCCTGCGCCTGACCTACCGTTGGGTCCCGGAGACCTGGCGCCAGTTCGACGTGACCCCCTGGTACGTGCCGCTCGCCCCGATCCTGCTGGCCACCTCCTTCATCCCGACGCTGCGCAACCACGGCACCCAGCTCGGCGGGATGCCGGACCGCCCCTTCGACGTGCTCGCCGTCCTCGTCCTCGCCCTGGAGTGCCTCCCGCTGGCGCTCTGCCGGCGGTGGCCGGCGCTCTGCCTGGCCCTGGTGTCGGCGGGGTTCGCGGCGGACCAGCTGCTCGGCTACCACTCCCTGGCGGGCACCGCCCTGGCCCTCGCGCTGCTGGGCGCCGGCTCCCGCCTGGAGCGGCACCGGGGCGTCACCGCGCTGGCCCTCTCGGCGGCGTACGTGCCGCTCGCGGTCGTCCTCGCCCGGCTCGGCACGGGCGAGGCGGTCAGCGGGTTCGTGATGTTCTACCTGGTGCTCGCCCTGGTCTGGGGCGTGGGCACGGTGATGCGCGCGGCCCGCAGGGCGGAGGCGGAGCGGCGCGAGCGGCTCGCCGAGGAGACCCGTACCGCCGAACGCACCCGGATCGCGCGTGAGTTGCACGACGTGGTCACCCACCATGTGACGGCGATGGTGGTGCAGGCGGAGGCGGCCCGCTATCTGACCGCGGCGCCCGAGCGCCTGGAACAGGCCCTGACCGCCGTCTCGGACACCGGCCGCCAGGCCATCGGCGACCTGCGGCACCTGCTCGACCTGCTCGACCCCGATCCCGCCCCCGAGGGCGCCGGGGCCCGGACCCCGCCCGTCGGACAGGTCCGTACGCTGGTGGAGCAGACCCGCCGGGCGGGCCAGCCGGTGGAGTTCACCGAGGAGGGCGGTCCGCCCGCGTCGGCGGGCAGCGCCGAACTGGTCGCCTACCGGGTGGTGCAGGAAGCCCTGACGAACGCCCTCAAGCACGCGCACGGCACGCCCACCTCGGTCCTGGTGCGGCACGGCGAGAAGGAGATCACCGTGGAGGTCGCCACGGCGGCGCCCCCCGGCACCGGCGGCACGCCCGTCGGCGGCAGCGGGCGCGGACTGGCCGGGCTGCGGGACCGGGTGGCCGTCCTGGGCGGCGAGTTCGGCGCGGGCGCCGGCCCGGACGGCGGCTTCCTGGTCCGGGCCCGCATCCCCGCGGGGGGCCCGGCATGACGGCCGCGGCGCCCACCCGGGTCCTGGTCTGCGACGACCAGATGCTGATCCGCACCGGACTGGTGACGATCATCGACGCCCAGCCCGACCTCGCGGTGGCCGGCGAGTGCGGTGACGGGCGAAGCGCCGTCGACCTCGCCGGGCGGCTGCGCCCGGACGTCGTGGTGATGGACATCCGGATGCCGGGCCTCGACGGCATCGAGGCCACCCGCCGCCTAGCCGGCGCCGGTGTCGCCCACCCCGTCAAGGTCCTGGTGGTGACCACCTTCAACCTCGACGAGTACGTCTACGAGGCGCTGCGGGCCGGCGCCAGCGGCTTCCTGCTCAAGGACGCGCCCCCGGACCGGCTGCTGCACGGCATCCGGACCGTCGCCACCGGCTCGGCGCTGCTGGACCCGGAGGTGACGCGCCGCCTGGTCGGCCGGTACGCCGCCCGCATCCGCCCCGCCGACGGCGCGGCACCCGAGGTGCCGCTGACGCCGCGCGAGCTGGAGGTGCTGCGGCTGATCGCGGACGGCCTGTCCAACACGGAGATCGCCGCGGCGCTGCTGATCAGCCGGGAGACCGTGAAGACGTTCGTCTCCCGCATCCTCACCAAGCTGGGGCTGCGCGACCGCGTGCAGGCCGTCGTCTACGCCTACCGGCACGGCCTGGTCACGTGACCGGGGCCGCGCCCGCCCCCGTGGGCGGCAGCGCGGCGACGCCGGCCAGGACCCGGGCCGCCGGTGCCGGGTCGACCAGCCACTTCAGGTGGCTGCCGGTGAGGGTGCGGACGTCGTAGGGGTTGTCCGGGGTCAGCGCGTCGCCCTCGCGGATCATCCGGTCCTGCATGGCGAGCGGGATGGCGGCGTCCTCGGTCAGCCGCACGTACGACCGGGGGATCCGCCCCCAGGTGCCGGCCCGCGCGCGGTCGTCGGGGGTGCCGGTGTCGAGGTTCTCGTCGGGCTGGAAGGTGTTGAGGAACACCAGGAACTCGTCGTCCGTGCCGTCGGCGAGGAACGCCGCCTTGAGGGAGGCGAGGACGGCGGGGTCGGCGGTGCGGAAGTTGGCGCGCAGCACGCCGAGTTCGGCCGGGTTCCCGGCCATCACCGAGGCGAGCCCCGTGCTGTCGGCCCCGGCCATCTCGGGCTCGGCGTAGTAGGCGCCGACCGGCAGGTCGACGGGGCACCAGGCGGAGACGTAGACGAGGCGGTCGATCAGGTCGGGCCGCCGGCCGGCCGCGACGGTGGCCGTGAGGCCGCCCCGGCTGTGCGAGACGAGGACGACGGGCCCGTGCCGCTTCGCGCGCTCCAGCACCCCGAGGAGGTGCGCGACGTTGTCGGCGAGCGTGACGCCCTTGAGGGCGCCGGGCGCGGTGGCGAGCCCCTCGGGGTCCTGCGGTGCCTGGTAGGCGCGCG
Organism: Streptomyces griseoviridis; assembly: GCA_014649155.1. Lineage (GTDB taxonomy): Bacteria > Actinomycetota > Actinomycetes > Streptomycetales > Streptomycetaceae > Streptomyces > Streptomyces griseoviridis. Next base: position 18,575 of record BMSM01000006.1, read on the forward strand.
GATACGTCGCCGCGAACCCGTGCCCCGGGAGGTCGACGGCGACACAGCGGTGCCCGAGGAGGCCGAGTTCGGCCTGGAGGGGGGCGAAGGAGAAGGAGTTCGCGAACGCTCCGTGCACCAGGACGAACGTCGGCTGCATCTGTACCCCCGTCTTCCGGCCGCCGCGGTATCGGCGGCGCGCGTACCACCGGTCGCGGCTCACCGTACGCAAGGGGAGATCATCCGCGCCAGGGGCGGGCGAACGGCCCCTCCAGCGCGGCCCAGTGCAGCAGCAGGACCGTCTTGCCGTCGGCGATGCGGCCGTCGCGGACCATGGCGAGGGCCTCGGTGAAGGGCACCTCCAGGACCTCGATGTCCTCACCCTCCGCCGCCACCCCGCCGCCCGCCGAGGTCCGGTCGGCCGGCGTGCAGGGCGCGGCGTAGAAGTGGAGGCGTTCGGTGACCGAACCGGGGCTCATGCAGGCGTCGAGGACGGGGGTGAGCGGGCCGAGGGCGACGCCGAGTTCCTCGGCGGCCTCGCGGCGGACGGCGTCGGCGGGCGCGTCCTGACGGCCGGGTGACACCCCCATGTATCTACAAGCATGTAGAAGTTAGGCTGTCGGGAGTCGGCCCGACCAGCGGGGCGCGGCGGGCGGCCCCACCGGGCGCCGCCGGCACGGCACGAGAAGGAGTACGTCATGGGAGTGTCCCTGGCCAAGGGTGGCAACGTCTCGCTCAGCAAGGAGGCCCCCGGTCTGACCGCCGTCCTGGTCGGCCTCGGCTGGGACGTGCGCACCACGACCGGCACCGACTACGACCTGGACGCCTCGGCCCTCCTCCTCGACGCGTCCGGCACCGTCCTCTCCGACCGGCACTTCGTCTTCTACAACAACCTCAGGAGCCCGGACGGTTCGGTCGAGCACACCGGCGACAACCTCACCGGCGAGGGCGAGGGCGACGACGAGTCGGTCAAGGTCGACCTCGCCGCCGTACCCGCCGGGGTCGACCGGATCGTCTTCCCGGTCTCCATCCACGACGCCGAGAACCGCGGCCAGAGCTTCGGCCAGGTCCGCAACGCCTTCATCCGCGTCGTCGACCAGGCCGACGGCCGGGAGATCGCCCGCTACGACCTCTCCGAGGACGCCTCCACCGAGACCGCGATGGTCTTCGGCGAGCTGTACCGGCACGGCACCGAGTGGAAGTTCCGCGCCGTCGGCCAGGGCTACGCCTCCGGCCTGGCCGGCATCGCCGCCGACTTCGGCGTCCACGTCTGACCCTCGCGCCCCGGCAGGCATACGTCCGCGCTTCCCGGGCAGGCGCCCCCGGTCACCGCTCGCGTAAGCCGGCAGAGGGGAAGCGTCTCCGTCCATGGCCGAGGCACCGGACTCGACGACCACGCGCACGCTCGATCCACGGCCCGGTGACTCCCCCGGCAGACCCCCCGCCCCGGCGGCCCCCCGCAGTCCGCGGGGCGCCCGCCGGGGCTTTCCTTCGGCCCTCGCGCGCTGCGGCCGGGTGGACGCGCTGGACGGGCTGCGCACCCTCGCCGTGGCCCTGGTCCTCGTCTACCACGTCGAACCGGACCTGCTGCCCGGCGGCTCGGTCGCCGTCGACCTGTTCTTCACCATCAGCGGCTTCGTCATCACCCGGCTGCTGCTCGCCGAGTACGTCCGCACCGGCCGGATCGCCCTGTTCCCCTTCTTCCGCCGCCGCTGGCTGCGCCTGGTCCCGGCGCTTCTCGCGGTCTGCGCGGTCTGCGCGGTGCTGGACGCCACCACCTCCCTGTGGGCCTTCGACGGCGCCCTGCGCGCGGCCGGCCTCGCCGCGGTCTTCGCCGTCAACCTGGTACGGGCGTCCGAGCCCGGCCCGTACTCCGACCTGACCGCGCCCCTCGCCCACACCTGGTCCCTGGGCGTGGAGGAGCAGTTCTACCTCGTGTGGCCGCTGCTCCTGTTCACCCTGCTGCGCCTGCTGCGGGCCCGTACGGTCCTGATGTGCACGGCCGTCCTGTGCGCGCTGCCCGTGCTGTGGCGCTGCGCCCTGTGGGCCCCGGACGCCGCGCACCGCGTCTACAACGGCACCGACACCCGCGCCGACCAGCTCCTCGCCGGCGCGCTCGTCGCCGTCCTGCTGGCCCGCCTGCGCGCCGACGACCCCCGGCTGGCCCGGCTGCGCGTCTGGACCGGCCGGCTGGCCTGGCCCCTGCTCGGGTCCCTGCTCCTGGTCGCCTGGCAGGTCCCGGTGACCCGGCACACCGGTTGGTGGACCCCCCTCTGGTACACCGCCGGGCTCCTCGCGATGGCGGCGCTCTCCGCCACGCTCCTCACCGACCTGGAGCTGCGCCCCCGCGCCCGCCTCTCCCGCCTGCTCTCCCTCCCCGTGCTCGCCTGGCCCGGCCGCAACCTCAGTTACGGCCTCTACCTCTGGCACTACCCGGCGGTCCGCCTGCTGGCCTCCCTCGGCATGAAGGAGGGCCGGCCGGCGGCGACGGTGGTGCTGACCGGCGTGCTGGCGCTGCTCTCGTACTGGCTGATCGAGAGCCCGGTCCAACGCGCCCTCCGGAGGCGGACGTTGCGGGCGGACCGGGCGTCCTGACACGCCGCGCCCGCTCGTCCGCGCCCGCTCGCCCGGCCCCGCTCATCCGGTCCCGCTCATCCGGTCCCGGTCGCCGGGGTTCCGTCCGGGGCGAACGCGCGGTGGAGGGTGAAGGCGTGCGGCGCGGGGCCGTGGTCGCGGAGGTGCTCCAGTCCGCGCACCCCCTCCCGCCAGGTCGGTGTCACGTCGTCGGGCACCCACCACGCCACGTGACTCGGGTGCCCCGTCCGCTCGAACCAGTCGTGCCGCCTGCTCAGCGCCGTACGGTGCAGGCCGGTGTGGACGGCGTCGAAGGCGGAGCGCGGGCCGGTCCAGAGGGAGAGGGTCGCGGCCAGCGCGGTGGTCTCCACCGTCCGGCCCTTGCCGTACCAGGCCGGTACGGCGAACTCCCCCCACGGGCCCCAGTCCGCCCCGAAGAGCAGACCCCGGTCACCGCCCGCGGGCTCGGCACGGGCGAGGTACCCGGGGTGCCGGCCGATCTCCCGGTAGACGGACTCCCCGAGGGCGTAGAACTCGCCCGTGAGAGGCGTGGGATCGGCGAGGGGGGACTTCAGGACGCCGAAGGTGTACAGCGCGAGCTGGGGCATGCGTCTCTCCCTGGTGCGGGGTGCCTGGTGCGGGGTGCCCGGTGCGGAGGGGTTCGGTGCGGAGGGGCTCGGTGCGGAGGGGCTCGGTGCGGAGGGGCTCGGTGCGGAGGGGCTCGGTGCGGAGGGGCTCGGTGCGGAGGGGCTCGGTGCGGAGGGGCTCGGTGCGGAGGGGCTCGGTGGCCCACTGGGGCGTGGCCGGCTCGGCTCCTCGCGGGCGGCCCGGCCCGGACCGACTCCGGCGCGACCGTGGGCGGTCGCCGGGGACCAGGTGAAGGTAGCGGCCTTCGCGGGCCCTGTCGACGTTGCGTTTTCCCTGTTCACGTGGCTTCCCGTACCGGCCGTTCGCGGGCCGGCGGCGTCCCGTCGGGGGCGGCGTCCGCGCCGGACCCGGCCGGCGGGTGCCGAACCGTAGACTGCGCCCCTGAGCGCCGGCCCGGTCCGGCCGTGGTGCGCCGTCTGGGGGAGGACATCGCATGCAGGACCCTGCGGACCCGGCGGGGACCGCCGCGCCCGAGGCCGGCGGCCGGGACGGTGGCGCCGCGCCCCCCGGCACCGACGGTCCGGAGGAGGCGGCGGACAGCGGCGCGCCGGCGGCCTCCACGGTGCTGGCGGAGGTACTTCCCGGCATCGCCGTCGTCCTCGGTGAGGTGCCGCCGGAACTCGCGCCCGAGCTGGTCGACTTCGGGCTCGTACCGGCCGTCGACCGCGCGCGGCTGGCCGCCGTCCTCGCCTCGGTCGGCGGCGCGGCGACCGCGGCCGGCGCCCTCGGTGACGCCGTCGCCGGCATGCAGGGCCTCTACCGGCTCAGCGACGCGACCCGGGCGCTGTTGAAGGCCGGCGCGACGCTCGCCGCCAAGGACGGCGCGAACCTCGGGACGGTCATGGTCCCGGGCCGCATCCTCGCCCAGGCCCGGTTCCTTCCCGTGACCTCGGTGAGCATGGCCCAGAACGCGGCCTCGCTCGGGCCGGCGCTCGCGATGGTCGGCCTGCAGATGCAGCTCAGCGAGGTCACCGGCCTGGTCAGGACCAACATCGCGCTGACCGGCCAGGTACTCGCGGCCCTCCGCAAGGAACAGTGGTCCGAACTGGCGGGGCTCGTCACCACCGTCGACCGCGCCGTCGACCAGGCCCGCAAGGCCGAGACGGTCCCCACTTCGCTGTGGGAGAGCGTCGCGGGCAGTCAGACGCTGCTCGACAAGCAACTCGACCTCTACCGGCGCAACGTCCGCGACCACGTCCGGCAGATCGACGGGGCCGGCCCCCGGCACCGCCGCGAGTACCTCCAGGCGAACGCCGAGGCGATCGTCTTCGACGCCTACGCCCTGCTGTCCTCCCTCAAGGCGTGGACCGGGTACCAGGCGCTCCGCGCCGCGAGGGCACGCGCGACCGGCCGCGACGACGCGGACGAGGCACGGTTCGTCGGCATCGTCGCCCGCGACACCCGCGCGGAGCTGGACTCCGCCCTCGCCGCCACGACGAGCCTCGTCGGCTCGCTGACGCGGGAGCTGCGCGTCATCGCCGAACTGCCCGGACGGGACACCCTGTCCCAGTCGCTGCCGGGCCGGCGCAAGGACGCGAAGGCGGCCCGCCAGACCTCCGCCCGCCTCCTGGAGGCGATCCAGCCGCTCTCCGACGTGCTCCGTCCACCGGCCCCCGCGCTCACCGCGCCGGACGTCGTCTGCGCGCCCGAAGCGCTGGACCCGGCGCCGTACCTCCGCGTCCTGCGCTGGTTCCTGGAGGGCGGTGAGTCCCTGCGCGTCCTCGGTTTCCCCGACCAGGTCGATGCCCTCGGCCCGATCTCCGCGTTCCTCGGCGGCGCGATGGAGAAGCTGGCGGCGGCGCGGGACAAGGCTCCGGCGAGGACCCTGGTCGCGGTCACGGACCGCCGCGTCCTGACGGCCCGGGCGAACGCGTTCCTCGAACAGGGCGAGATCCGCCAGGAGATCCCGGTCGGCCAGGTGCGGTACGTCCGGGCGGCGTCCGCGCAGGACCGGAGCGGGCGCCGGGCGGTCGACCTCATCACACGGGACGAGAGCATCCGGTGGCTCTTCCGCGCCGGCATCGACAGCGCGGCGGTGGACGCGCTCGCCGCGGTGCTCGCGGAGTCGATGACGATCCCGGACGCGGAACGCGACGAGCTGCTGGGACGCCGGCGCCCCGCCGCCGAGGCGGACGAGCGGAGCGGGGACGCCGCCGTCGGGGCCGGTACGCGGAGCGGGGACGCCGCCGTCGAGGCCGGTACGCGGAGCGGGGACGCCGCCGTCGGGGCCGGTACGCGGAGCGGGGACGCCGCCCCGGGGTCCGCGGGGCCGGCCGCCGGCGGCCCCGGGTAGGCCGCGCGGGCGTCAGCGGCCCGGCACCGGTACCAGCCGGTACCCCTCCCCCTCCTCGACCACCCGCCCCGCGGTGGGCGGCGGGAAGTGGGTGCCCAGGAGGAGGGTGTCCGTGCCGGCGAGGGAGGCGAGGAGGGCGCGGCGGGTGGCTTCCGAGCGGGGCGGGTCGATGTCGACGCAGGCGCCGAGCGCGGGGTGCGGGAGCTGGACGGGGTGGTGGACGCAGTCGCCGGTGATGAGGGCGGTCGCGCCGCCGCTGGTGAGCTGGACGGCGACATGGCCGGGCGTGTGCCCGGGGGTCGGCAGCAGGCGCACGCCGGGGACGAGGCCGGTGCCGCCGGCCGGGACGTCGACGAGGTCGAGCAGGCCCGCCTCCTCCACGGGCCGGACCGAGTCCTCGAACATCTGCCGCCGGGGTCCGTCCATGGCGTACCCGGCCCAGAAGGCACGCTCGGCGCGTGAGGTGACGTAGCGGGCGCGGGGGAAGGTCGGGACCCAGGCGCCGTCCGCCCAGCGGGTGTTCCAGCCGACGTGGTCGGTGTGCAGATGGGTCAGGACGACCAGGTCGACGGTGTCCGGGGCGAAGCCCGCCGCGGCGAGCCGGTCGAGGTAGTCGGTGCGCAGGTCGTGCCAGGCCGGGTCGGCGCGGGTCTTGCCGTTGCCGATGCCGGTGTCGACGAGGACGCGCGCACCGTCCGGCGTCCGGACGGCGAAGCTGTGGCTGGCCAGGCGCAGGACGCCCGCGTCGTCCGCGAAGTCCGGCCGCAGCCAGTCCTGCCCGCGGACCAGGCCGGCGGTGGCGCCGGGCAGCAGCCACGCGCCGGTCCCGGGCGGCAGGGGGGTCTCGTCGACGCGGTGGACGGTGAGGTCCCCGACGGTCCAGGTGGGGGCGGCGTGCATGGGGTCCGGCTCCTTCGCCGATGGAGAGTCGCTTAAAGCAATCGGTTTGCCTTAAGGAGACCCTAGGCCCTACGGTCATCTAACGCCAACTCTTTGCTTTTAGCCGTACCGCCCCGAGGAGCAGCAGCCATGCCCACCGACGACCTCACACCCCCGGAGGCGGCCCGCTGGGCCGCGCGGGCCGGACTGCCGCTGGCCGAGGACCGGCACGCCCGCGTCGCGGCCACCGCCCGGCACATCCACTCCGTCGTCTCGGTCCTGCGCGAGCTGGACTTCGGCGACGTCCCGCCCGCCGCCGCCTACTCCGCCCACTCCGACCACTTCGCCGAGGAGCCCCGCCATGACGCCAGCTGACCTGACCCTCGCCGCCGCCGCGGCGGCGATACGGGACCGGCGGCTGTCCCCCGTGGAGCTGGTGGAGTCCGTCCTCGACCGGATCACCCGGGTGGAACCCGGGCTGGGCGCCTACGCCACCGTGACGGCGGACCGCGCCCGCGCCTCGGCGCGCGCCGCCGAGGAGGAGATCGCCGCCGGACACCACCGCGGCCCGCTGCACGGCGTCCCCATGGGCCTGAAGGACCTGATCGACGTGGCGGGGACGGCGACCTCGGCCGGTTCCCGCGTCCGGGACGGCCACCGGGCCGGCACCGACAGCACGGTCGCCGCCCGGCTGTCGGAGGCCGGCGCGGTCCTGGTCGGCAAGACCCACACCCATGAGTTCGCCTACGGCCTGATCACGCCGCAGACCCGCAACGCCCGGAACCCCGACCGGGTCGCCGGCGGTTCCAGCGGCGGCTCGGCGGTCGCCGTGGCCGCCGGTACGGCCACCTTCGCCCTCGGCACCGACACCGGCGGCTCGATCCGGGTGCCCGCCGCCCTCAACGGTGTCGTCGGCCTGAAACCCACCTACGGTCTCGTCCCCCGTCACGGCGTGACCGCGCTGTCCTGGTCGCTGGACCACGTCGGCCCGATCACCCGCACCGTCGAGGACGCCGCCCTGGTGCTGCCGGCCCTGGCCGGGTACGACCCCCGGGACCCCGCCTCCGTCCGGAGCGGGCCCCCGGACCACCGCCCGGCCCCGGAACCGGACCTGACCGGCCTGCGCGTCGGCGTCCCGCACACCTACTACTTCGACCACGTCGACCCCGAGGTGGAGGCCGCCGTCCGGAGGGCCGTCGACCGGCTCAGCGACCTCGGCGCGCGGCTCACCGAGGTCGGCGTGCCGCTGGCCCGCTACATCCAGGCGACCCAGTGGGGCCTGATGGTCCCGGAGGCCACCGCCTACCACGCGCGGACCCTGCGCGACACCCCCGACCGGTACGCCGAGGACGTCCGCGTCCTGCTGGAGGCCGGGGAGCTGATGCCGGCCGGCGACCATCTGCGCGCCCAGCGCGCCCGCACCCTGATGCGGCGGGAATGGGCCCGGCTGCTGACGGAGGTCGACGTGATCGCCGCCCCCGCGGTCCCGCTCACCGCCGTCCCCGCGGGCCGGGAGAGCGTCACCTGGCCGGACGGCACGGTCGAGGCCGTCTCCGACGCCTACGTACGCCTCTCCGCGCCGGCCGACATCACCGGCTTCCCCGCGCTGACCCTCCCGGTCGGCCACGACCACGCGGGCCTGCCGATCGGCATGCAGCTCCTGGGGCGCCCCTTCGAGGAGGCGACCCTGCTGCGGACCGGACACGCCTACGAACGGACGGCACCCGCGGTCCGCCCGCGGGAACACGCGCCGCGGGACACGGTGCCCGGTACGGGAGGCGGCGACGCGGGGATTCCCGCCGGTGCGTGAGGCGCGGCCGGTCACGTCCCGCACCTCAAAAGCCAGGCGTTCGCTTTAAGGGTCGTACGATGGCAGGTCCCGCGCCGAGGTGGCGGGGAGGCCGAGGAGAGGCGGAGCGGTGAGCCCCCGACAGATGGTGCGTCCCGGCGGGCGCAGCGCCCGGGTCCAGGAGTCCGTGCACGCCGCCGTGCGCGCGCTGGAGTCCGAGGTGGGCCGCGACGCCCTGACCGTGCCGCTCATCGCCCGCCGCGCGGGCGTCACCCCGTCCACGGTCTACCGCCGCTGGGGCGACCTGCGGGAACTGCTGTCGGACGTCGCCGTGGAGCGGCTGCGTCCCGAGACGGAGCCCGAGGAACTCGGCAGCCTCGCCGCCGACCTCACCGCCTGGACGGAGCTGTTCCTGGACGAGATGGCCTCGCCCGGGGGCCGCGCCTACGTCCGCGACGCCCTGCTCGGCGACCCGGACGGCGGCAACGCCGGGCAGTGCTCGGCGTACGCGGCCGAGCAGATCGAGGTCGTCCTCGCCCGCGCGGCCGGCCGCGGAGAGGCCGTCCCGGACGTGGAGACGGTCGTCGACCGCGTGGTCGCGCCCCTGATGTACCGCATCCTGTTCCGCCCGGCCGGCCTGGACGCGTCCTACGCCCGTGCCCTGGTCGCCGGGCTGCTGGACCCGTCCGGCCGCTGACCGGCCCCCGAGGGCGGCGGCTGCCCCCGCCGGGACCGGCGGCGCCGGCGGCGGCTCCCGGCGGGTCCGGCAGCCCGACGCGCGGTGGGGGCGGGAGACGGGCCGCTGCTCTCCGGCGTACGTGATCTTCGCCGTGCGTTCACCGTCCCGTCCGCCTGTCCCGGCCCCGGGAGTGCGACGATCCGGCCGCAGTGGCCGTATCCGCACGTACCCGAGGCTGGAGGCGGAGTCGTCGGCGGTGCCGCCGGCCCAGGTGACGTGGGTGTCGGCGAGGTGGGCGGTGATCTCGGGCCAGGCGGACCTTCGCCCCTCGTACGCCTGGACCGGGAGTCGATGAAGGCGGGGCTCGCCTCGGCCTCCTGGTGGCAGCGGATGACCGTCCCGCCGCCGGTCTCCGTCTCCGCGGGCTCCGGACCCCGGAAGCGGGGACTCATGACGACCTGGCCGCCCAGCGATGAAGCAGTCGACGACGAGGGGGTGGCCGTCGAGCTGGAAGCCCCGGGGTTCGGTGGCCGACGGGGTGCCGGGGACCGTCCAGCAGCAGGCGTCCTCGTGGAAGCGGCCGGTCCGGCCGATCGCCTCGCCGGCCGCCTGGCTGATCCGGCGGACGCGCTCCGTCGTCTCCAGCCCGCCGGCGCTCGGCGCGGTCTGGGGCAGGACGGTGCCGAGCGCCTTCCGGGGGTCGGTGAGGCCGGCGGGGGAGAGGGATGCCTCGGCGGCCGTGATGACGGGGGCGGTGGCGGCCTTGGCGGAGCGGACCGTGAACAGGTCGTCGATCCGCCTGCCGTCGGTGGTCAGGCCGAAGAAGTACCCGGTGACGGTCCGGTCGCCGGGTCCGCCGCCCGCCCCGGCGCCCGGGGACCCGCTGGGCGCGGCGGACGCGTCGGCGATCGCGGTGCCGGTGCTCTCCCGGGCCGGTGCCGACCGGGCGCCGGCGCCGCCCATCGGGGCGACGGCCGTGGCGCCGGAGGCGAAGAAGACCTTGCGCGGAAAGGAACGGCGCTCCGCGTGGGCAGCCGGGCGTCCTCGTGGCGCAGCCGGCGCGGCACCTGGAGGCCGTCCGGATCGGGCAGCATCCGGTCCGGGACGACGGCGTGCGGGGCGCAGCCGCGCGCCGCGGTGAGCGCGCCGCGGCCGTCGCGCGCGAGGAACGGCCGCCGGCCGGCCCCGGTGACGGCCCGGGCCGGCGGTGCGGCCGGCCGGGGCTCGTCGCCGACGATCAGCACCCGGACCGTGGCCGGGCGGGCGGCGGAGCGTTCTCGGGCGGCAGGCATACTGGTCGGCCTGTCCCGCGACGCTGGGAGCACCCTGTGGAGCAACCGTGGTGCCGGCTGTGGGATACGTCTCTCCGGGCCGTCCGGGTGATCTCGCCCCGCCCGTGCGCCGACCGCCCGCCGTGCGGGCATCGCAGGAGGTCACGGCCGTGCGGCCGGGATGCCGTGCCGCGACCCTGCGCCGGGGGCGGGCCAATATCTGTGCCGGCCACGTAAGAAATTGTCGTGACCTCCGGGGAATATTCCTGGAAACGGCACGTGAGGGGTGCACGGGCCGGAAAATCTTCCCCGACATCGGCGAGAGTGCCGTGCTAGTGTCGACGTCAGTTGCAGTTGGTTGCCAGTCTTTCCGACGGGGTGATCATCGCGGCGACCGAAGTACACACAGGGTGTGCTTCGTGCACCGTTCTCCGAAGGAGATTTATTATGGCTTCCGGTACCGTGAAGTGGTTCAACGCCGAAAAGGGCTTCGGCTTCATCGAGCAGGACGGCGGCGGCCCCGACGTCTTCGCCCACTACTCCAACATCAACGCCCAGGGCTTCCGCGAGCTCCTGGAAGGTCAGAAGGTGACGTTCGAGATCGCCCAGGGCCAGAAGGGCCCGACGGCGGAGAACATCACTCCTGCCTGACGACGCCGTCGGGTGACCGACGCGTACTTCACAGCTGGGGCCCGCACCGTGGGGTGCGGGCCCCAGCTGATTGCTTTCCGGGACATCGGATCGGATTCCCGGGGTATTTCCCCGTTCCGGGACGGACGCGAAATCCGTCCGTTTCGGCACGCCGGGTGAATACCCGGCCCACTTCCCTGCCCGTACCGTCATTTTCCGGCTCGTTCTCGCGATTCTCAGCGCCGTACCACCGCTGCGGGAATTCCTTGACACGCGCCGCGTCGAGGAAGGTTCCCCATGAACCGTGCACGTGCCGACCGCCCCTACGACCGCTCCGGCTCCTCCGCCGCCCGGCGCTCCGGCGGTCCCCGCCGCCGCCCCCAGGGCAACGGCGGCGGGCGCCGTCCGGCCGCGTCCCCGGGCGGTGAGTTCGCGCTGCCGAAGACGGTGACGCCGGCCCTGCCCGCGGTCGACGCCTTCGCCGAACTGGACCTGCCCGCGAAGCTGCTGGCCACGCTCACCGCCGAGGGCATGAGCGTCCCGTTCCCCATCCAGGCGGCGACCCTGCCGAACTCGCTGGCCGGCCGGGACGTCCTCGGCCGCGGCCGGACCGGTTCCGGCAAGACCCTCGCCTTCGGTCTCGCGGTCGTGGCCCGTACGCAGGGGCTGCGCGCCGAGCCCAAGCACCCGCTCGCCCTGGTCCTCGTGCCCACCCGGGAACTGGCCCAGCAGGTCACCGACGCCCTCACCCCGTTCGCCCGTGCCGTCGCGCTGCGGCTGGCCACGGTGGTCGGCGGCATGTCGATCGGCCGGCAGGCCGGGGCGCTGCGCTCCGGCGCGGAGATCGTCGTCGCGACGCCGGGCCGGCTCAAGGACCTCATCGACCGCGGCGACTGCCGGCTGGACGACGTCGCCGTCACCGTCCTGGACGAGGCCGACCAGATGACCGACATGGGCTTCCTGCCCCAGGTCACCGCCCTGCTGGACCAGGTGCGCCCGGACGGGCAGCGACTGCTGTTCTCCGCCACCCTGGACCGCAACGTCGACCTGCTGGTGCGCCGCTACCTCACGGACCCGGTCGTCCACTCCGTCGACCCGTCCGCGGGCGCGGTCACCACGATGGAACACCACCTGCTCCACGTGAACGACGACGACAAGCAGCGCACCGCCACCGAGATCGCCGCCCGCGACGGCTCGGTGATCATGTTCCTGGACACCAAGCACGCGGTGGACCGGCTCACCAAGCACCTGCTCAGGAGCGGCGTCCGCGCGGCGGCCCTGCACGGCGGCAAGTCCCAGCCGCAGCGCACCCGGACCCTCTCCCAGTTCAAGGACGGCCAGGTGACCGCGCTGATCGCGACCAACGTCGCGGCCCGCGGCATCCACGTCGACAACCTGGACCTGGTCGTCAACGTCGACCCGCCGGGCGACCACAAGGACTACCTGCACCGCGGCGGCCGTACCGCCCGCGCGGGCGAGTCCGGCAGCGTGATCACCCTGGTCACCCCGGGCCAGCGCCGGGAGGTGACCCGGCTGCTGTCCGCCGCCGGGATCGTCCCGCAGGTCACCCGGGTGCGGCCGGGCGAGGAGGAGCTGACCCGGATCACCGGCGCCCAGGCCCCCTCCGGCATCCCCGTCGTCATCCCCGTGCCCGCGCCCGCCGCGGAGCGTCCGCGCGGCGCCGGGTCCTCCTCCCGCCGGGGCCGTCGCCGCTCCTCCGGCACGGGCCGGACGGGCGGTGGCACCGGCCGGTCCGGCGGAGGCGGGGCGCCGCGCCGCCAGGGCACGGGCGGCGCCCGGTGACCCCCTCCCCCGGGGTCCGCGGGTCCTACTGGTCGGAGTAGCTGAAGTCGCCCACGGTCCAGGCGCTGACGTCCCTGATCGCCACGCGGTACATCCCGCCGGTCTCCGGAATCCCGAGACTGCCCTGGAGGATGCGCGCGAGGTGGAAGTGCAGATGCGTGGGCGACTGGTCCTGGGGCCGGTCCCGCTGCCGGACGAAAGCGTCGGCGAACGGACTCAACCGGTCGGAGGTGCGCAGCACCTCCGCCACCCGCTCCCTCCAGGTGGCCTCAGGGGCCAGGCGGCCCGTGATGACGGCACCCCCGGTCACCACGGTCAGTGACATCTGATTGCTCGACTCCGACTCCACCATCTCGGCGATGGAGACGAGCAGCCCATCAGTGTTCGGCATGAGATCGAGTCTATGGGTCACCCGAAGAGGCCCGGCCGCCGCGGCGGCCGGACGCCCCGATGGTGTTGAATCGTCCAGGGGCCCGGCGCCGTACGGCGCCGGGCCCCTGGACGCGTTGCACTACGAGGTGACATGACAGCAGGCAATCCGCTCAGCGAACGGCTGGACGACGACGACTACCCCGCGTACACCATCGGCCGGGCCGCCGAGATGCTCGGCACCACTCCCGGCTTCCTGCGGGCCCTCGGGGAGGCTCGGCTGATCACCCCGCTGCGCTCCGGGGGCGGTCATCGGCGCTACTCCCGCTACCAGTTGCGGATCGCGGCACGGGCCCGCGAACTCGTCGACCAGGGGACCCCGATCGAGGCCGCCTGCCGGATCGTCATCCTCGAGGACCAGCTGGAGGAGGCACAGCGCATCAACGCCGCGTACCGGCGGGCCGCGGCCGAGGCGGACGACGGGCAGGACGGCGGGGGGAACGGGGACGACGGGGACGACGGCCCCGGAAGGGACGGTCCCGGACACGCCGGTGCCGGGACCGCCGGGTAGCGGCGCCGGACAGGGCGGCGGGCCGCCGCCGGCCGGTTTCCCGGCCTGCGGCGGCCCGTGTGCGGTGGGCGGTGGGCGGTGAGGTCAGCCCACCGGCTCGGCCGCCGGGCCCACCAGTTCGGTCAGGACGTCCTCCATCGTGACGAAGCCCAGGACCGTGCCCGTCTCGCCGGTCACCGCGGCCAGGTGGCTGCCCGTGGCGCGCAGGGCGGTGAGGGTGTCGTCCAGCGGGGTGTCGATGCGGACCCGGGTGACCGGGTGCAGGGCCGTGCGCGGGAACGGACGGTCGCGGTCGGCCCGGCCCAGGGTGTCCTTGATGTGGAGGTAGCCCAGCAGGGTGCCGCCCGGCCCGCTGACCGGGAAGCGGGAGAACCCGGCCTCGGCGGCCAGCCGCTCCAGCTCGGCCGGGGTCACGGTGTGCGTGACCGTGCGCATCCGCTGCGGCGGGACCAGGATCTCGCCGACCGGGCGGGTGCCCAGCTCCAGCGCGTCGCGCAGCCGTTCGCCGTCGGCCGGGGCGAGCAGTCCGGCCTCGCTGGCGTCGTCCACCATGCGGGCGAGCTGGTCGTCGGTGAAGACGGCCTCGACCTCGTCCTTCGGCTCGACCCGCAGCAGCTTCAGCAGGGTGTTGGCGAAGGCGTTGATCCCGAAGATCACCGGCTTGAGCGCCCGGGTGAGGGCGACCAGCGGCGGTCCGAGGACCATCGCGGTGGCGGCCGGGGCGGCCAGCGCGATGTTCTTGGGGATCATCTCGCCGATCAGCATGTGCAGATACGTGGCGAGGGCCAGGGCGATGGCGAAGGCGATCGGGTGGACCAGGGCGTGCGGCATGTGCACCGCCTCGAAGGCGGGCTCCAGCAGGTGCGCGATGGCCGGTTCGGCGACCGCGCCCAGCACCAGCGAGGAGACGGTGATGCCGAGCTGGGCGGTGGCCAGCAGCGCGGAGATGTGCTCCAGGCCCCACAGCGTCATCCGGGCCCGCTTGTCGCCCTTCTGCGCGCGCGGCTCGATCTGGCTGCGGCGCACCGAGATCAGGGCGAACTCGCCGCCCACGAAGAAGGCGTTGGTCACCAGCGTCAGCGCGCCGATGAGGAGCTGGACGGCGGTCATCGGGCCATCTCCTCGTGCGCGTGGCGGTCCTGGCGGTCCTGCTCGGGCACGGCCGCCGGGGCGGGCGGCGCGGTGACGCGCAGCCGGTCGGCGCGGTGGTGGTCGACGTCGAGGACGTCCAGCCGCCAGCCGCCGTCCAGCTCGACCGTGTCGCCCTTGGCGGGAATCCGGGACAGGTGGGTGGCGACCAGGCCGGCGAGCGTCTCGTACGGCCCCTGCGGCGCGCTCAGCCCGATCGGGGCGAGCTGGTCGATGCGGACCGAGCCGTCCGCCTCCCAGGTTCCCTCGCCGGCCGGCTGGAGGTCGGGGGCCTCCACCGGGTCGTGCTCGTCGCGGACCTCGCCGACGACCTCCTCGACGATGTCCTCCACGGTGGCCACGCCGGCCGTGCCGCCGTACTCGTCGATGACGACGGCCATGGTGCGGGCGGCGCGCATGCGCTCCAGGAGGCGGTCGGCGGGCAGGCTGTCGGGGACCAGGAGGGGCGCGGTGGCCAGCGCGGTGACCGGGGTGACCGCCCGCTTCTGCGGCTCAAGGGCCAGGACGTCACGGATGTGGACGGTGCCGATGACCTCGTCCAGGCTGTCCCGGTAGACCGGGAAGCGGGACAGGCCGGTGGCGTGCGACAGGTTGGCGGCGTCCGCGGCGGTGGCGTGCGCCTCCAGGGCCTTGACGTCCACGCGGGGCGTCATCACGTTCTCCGCGGTCAGCTCGCTCAGGTGCAGGGTGCGTACGAACAGCTCGGCGGAGTCGGCCTCCAGGGCGCCCTCGGCGGCCGAGTGCCGGGCGAGCGCGACCAGTTCCTCGGGGCTGCGGGCGGAGGCCAGCTCCTCGGCGGGCTCCAGGCCGAAGCGGCGTACGACGCGGTTCGCGGTGTTGTTCAGGTGGCCGATGAAGGGGCCGAAGGCGGCGGTGAAGCCGCGCTGCGGGGTGGCGACCACCTTGGCGACGGCCAGCGGGCGGGAGATCGCCCAGTTCTTGGGCACCAGCTCGCCGACGACCATCAGGACGACGGTGGACAGGGCCACCCCGAGCACGGACGCCACGGTGGACGCGGCGCCGCCCAGGCCCATCGCCTCCAGCGGCCCGCGCAGCAGCGCGGCCAGCGACGGCTCGGCGAGCATGCCGATGACCAGGGAGGTGACGGTGATGCCGAGCTGGGCGCCGGAGAGCTGGAGGGTGAGGCGGCGTACGGCCTTCAGGGCGCCGTCGGCGCCGCGCTCGCCGTTCTCGGCGGCGCGCTCCAGGTCACCGCGCTCGACGGTGGTGAGGGAGAACTCGGCCGCGACGAACACGGCGCAGAGCAGGGTGAGGAGGACGGCCAGCAGAAGCAGCAGGACCTCGGTCACCGTGCCACCCCCGCTCCGACACGGGTCGGGACAGGGCCGGTACTGGGAGGCTCCATTACGGAACGGGGCTCCTTTTGAGTCAGAGGGTCGGGTCCCATGGTAAAGGAAGAGCAAAGCCGCGCCAACGGCTCTACTTGACTGTAGAGAACGGCGCGCCTTCGCGGAATGTTCCCCGGCGATCCCTGATAGCTTCTACACAACTGTAGAGGAACGGAGTGCTCATGGCCCTGTGGGACCGTCTCAAGGAGTCCGCGTCGCAGATGCAGACCCAGCTCGTGGCGAAGAAGAACGACCTCAGGAGCGGCGCCTTCCGCGACGCGAGCATGGCCATGTGCGCCCTGGTCGCGGCGGCCGACGGTACGGTCGACCCGTCCGAGCGGCAGCGGGTGGCGCAGCTCATCGCCTCCAACGACGTGCTCCAGAACTTCCCCGCCGACGACCTGCGCCGCCGCTTCGAGGCCAACCTGGACAAGTTGACGGCCGACTTCGCGTTCGGCAAGGTCAGCGTGTTGCAGGAGATCGCCAAGGCGAAGAAGAAGCCCGCCGAGGCCCGTGCGGTGGTCCAGATCGGCATCGTCATCGGCGGCGCCGACGGGGACTTCGACAAGGACGAGCAGGCGGTGGTGCGCGAGGCGTGCTACGCCCTCGACCTGCCGCCGCACGAGTTCGATCTCTGACCGATCCGACCAAGAGGGGACAGGGGGGCGCGGTGTTCGGACTGAGCGAGCTGGCGATCATCCTCATCGTCATCGCCGTCGTCGTGGGCGTGAGGAAGCTGCCGGAACTGACCCGCTCGGCGGGCAGGTCGGCCCGCATCCTCAAGGCCGAGGCACGCGCGATGAAGGAGAGCGAGCCGGGGCCGGAGGCGGCGGGCCGGGAGCCGCGCGTCATCCAGGGCGAGGCGGTCCGCCGGGACCCCCCGGCGGCCGGCGACCAGGGACCGGCCGGGCGGAGCTGACGGCACGGGGTCTCCCGCGGGACCCCTCAACGGGGTTCCTCGGCGGAGGCCCTCCCGACGGCGCCCCCCGCTCCCGCCCCGGAGCGGGGGGCGCTCCCCGTGCGGGCTCAGGCCGGGTCGTCCGGCATCGCCGCCAGCAGGCTGCGCACGACGGGCCCCGCCCCGCCGCCCCCCGTGAGGCCCTCCTCGACGACGCAGGCCACGGCCACGTTGCCGCGGTGGGCGACCAGCCAGCCGTTGTTCTCCTGGTCGTCGGAGACCTCGGCGGTGCCGGTCTTGGCGCCGACCTCGCCGGGCAGGTCGGCCAGCATGGTCGCGGACCCCTCGGTGACGGTGGCCCGCATCATGTCGCGCAGCCGCGTGACGACCTCCTCGGGCAGCGGCTCGGTCGACGTGCCGTCCTCGGTGCCCGCGGTGACCGACGGCTGGTGGAACCGCCCGGAGACCGCGGTCGCCGTCACCGACGCCATGATCAGCGGGTTGGCCTGCACCCGGCCCTGCCCGATCATCGCGGCGGCCTTCTCCGTCTCGTCCCCCGGCACCGGCACCGCCCCGTCGTACGTCGGCACACCGACGTGCCACTCCTGCCCCACCCCGAAGTACTTCCGGGCCACCTCGCCCAGCTCCCCGTCGGCCAGCTTGCCGCGCAGGCTGATGAAGGCGGTGTTGCAGGAGCGCGCGAAGTCCTCGCGGAAGGTGGCGCCCGGGTACGACGAGTCGCCGACGTTGGTGAACTCCTTGCCCACGGTCAGCTTCTGCGGGCAGTCCACGACGTCGCCGGGCGCGACCGCGCCCTTCAGCAGCAGGGCGCTGCTGGTCACGATCTTGAAGGTGGAGCCGGGCGCGTAGGTGCCGGAGGCGGCGCGGTTGAAGCCGGACGCGGGGTTGTTGGCCATGGCGAGCACCTCGCCGTCGTCGACGCGCAGCGCGACCAGCGCCGCGTTCTTGCCGCCGGCCTCGCCCAGCGCCCGCTCGGCGGCGGCCTGCCAGTCGGCGTCCAGGGTGGTGCGTACCGGCCCGTCGGACGCGGCCCCGGCGCTCTCGTCGCCGAACTCGGCCTCCGTGCGCTCGACCTCTCCGGTGGCCCGGTCGACGAGCCGGACCGCGCCGCGCGGCCCGCCGCCCGCCGTGCCGCCGAGGTGGGCGGTGATCGGCGCGAGGGACGGCAACTTCCCGGCGGACAGGGTGCGGCCCCGCCGGTCGGTGACCTCGGCCTGGTCCGTCTCCGCCCGCTCCAGGCGGAACTTCTCCGTGTCGCTGAGCCGCGGGTGGACCAGCGACAGCCGCCAGTCCACCTTCCAGCCGCCGTCGTCCTGCTCGCGCAGCGGCAGCGTGGATCTGTAGGTCCAGGTGCCGAGGCCGGTGACCGGCATCTTCGCGGTGAACGGCACGGTGACGGTGCCGTCCTCGCCCTCCGTCGCCTGCTCCGGCGGGGCGGCGGTGAGCTTCGGCCCGCTGATCTCCAGGCCGGCGGTGAAGCTCTCCAGGATCTCCGCCGCCCCGGCCGGGTCGGTGGTCCGGCCGCCCGCGGCGTCGAGGCGGTCGGCGGACCAGTCGGCGAGGAAGGCACGGGCCTGGGCCAGGGCCTCGGGGTCGGGTCCCTCGTCGCGGGCGAAGGGGCCGAGCCCGGCGGCCCAGGAGCCGCCCGTCGCGACCGCCAGCACCACGGCGACCGCGACGCCCGCGCGCAGGGCGGTACGGGGCGCGCGGCGGCCGCGGGTGATGTCGTCTCCGGTGGGGGACATGGATGCGCTGCCTCTCGTCGGGGCCTCGCGGGAGGCCGGGGACCGTGCCCCGAGGCAAGCAAGCCACCGCACTCCTGTCCAAGATTCCTATCGATGCCGGATCGATCAATTCCCGATATGCTTCCTGTTCGTGGACCTGGTGCGGCACCTGGAGTGCTTCGTGACTGTTGCAGAAGAGTCACACTTCGGCCGGGCCGCCGCCCGGCTCGGCATGGCCCAGCCGCCCCTCTCCCAGCGCATCGCGCGGCTCGAACGCGAGCTGGGCGTCCGCCTCTTCGAGCGCACCAGCCGCCAGGTGACCATCACCGAGGCGGGCACGCTGCTGCTGGCCGAGGCCCGGGAGCTGCTCGCCCGGTCGGAGGCGTTCCGCGCCACCGCCCGCCGCATCCGGGACGGCGAGACCGGGCTGCTGCGCGCCGCGCTCACCCCCGACGTGCCCGGCGAGACCGTCGCCGCGCTGCTCGCCGGCTTCCGGGACCGCCGCCCCGGCCTCGAACTGGAGCTGCGCGAACTGACCACCGCCGGGCAGCTCGCCGCCTTCGCCGCGCACGAGCTGGACGTCGGGGTCCTGCACCACCCCTGCGACGTCACCGGCCTGGAACTGGGCCCGGTCCTCCGCCGCGACCTCGGCGTCCTGCTGCCCCGCGACAGCCCGCCGGCCCGGCTCGACGAGGTCCCGCTGCCCGCCCTCACCGGCTACGGCCTGGTCCTCTTCCCCCGCGACGACGCCCCCGCGGTCTACGACGACCTGCTCACCGCCTGCGCCCGGGGCGGCTGGACGCCCGCCGCCGTACGGCACGGGCAGGGCGCCAGCTTCGTCCGCGGCCTGGTGCTGTCCGCCGGCGCGGTGGCGCTGGCGCCCCGTGACACCCGGCTCACCGCCGCCGGCGACCGGGACCCCGCCCTGGTCTGGCGCCCGCTCGCCGGGGCGCCGCCGGCCTGGCGGCATTCGGCGGCCTGGCCCCGGGGACGCGGGGACGCGGCCGTCGCCGCCTTCTCGGACGCGGCCACCCACGCCCTGCGCACCGTCGCCGGCGCCCGCCCCGAGGCTCCCGACCGCCCGCTGCACCTGCGCCCCGCATCGGAGTTCTGGCTGTGACCGACACCCCCTCCCGCCTCCGTGCGGTCTTCGCCGACGCCGGGGTGACGGGCTGGCTGCACGCCGTCGACATCGACACCGGCGCGCAGGTCGAGGCGGGCGCGGACCAGCCGGTGTGCACGGCCAGCGTGCACAAGCTGTGCCTGCTCGTCGCCCTGCACCAGGAGGCCGCGGCCGGCCGCCTGGACCTGACCGAGCAGGTCGAGTGCCCGCCGGTGGGCCGGACGCCGGGGCCCACCGGGCTCGCGGCCATGCTGGACACCGCCCGGCTCTCGCTGCGCGACGCCGCCTATCTGATGATGGCCGTCAGCGACAACACCGCCGCCGACCTGCTGCTCGCCCGGGTCGGCCTGGACACCGTCAACCGCTGCACGGCCCGGCTCGGCCTGACCCGTACGCACGCGGCGCACGGCTTCGGTGAGATGCTCGCCCTGATGCGGGAGGACGCCGGGCCGGACGGTGCCCGGGCCCTGGCCGACCCGCACGTCATCACGCGGCTGCGGGCGCTCGACCCGGCCCGTACCAACCGCAGCACCCCCCGGGACATGACCCGGCTGCTCGGCGCGGTGTGGCGGGACGAGACCGGCCCGCCCGAGCACGGCGCCGCGATGCGCCGGGTCATGGGCCTCCAGGTCTGGCCGCACCGGCTGGCCGCCGGTTTCCCCTTCGACGACGTGCACGTGGCCGGCAAGACCGGCACCCTGCCGACCCTGCGCAACGAGGTCGGGGTCGTGGAGTACCCCGACGGCGGCCGGTACGCCGTCGCCGTCTTCACCCGCACCGACCGCACCGCCGCCGTCCTCCCCGCGGCCGACGCGGTGATCGGCACGGCCGCGCGCGTCGCCGTGGACGCGCTGCGGGCGGCGGCCTGACGTCCGGGGCCGGCCGGTCAGCCGTCGTTGTCCCGCCACCGGCCGCCCGCCGGGGCGGAGTCGAAGCGGGTCGCCGCGGAGGCGTTGCCGCCGAAGTCGTTGCCGGAGACCCGGCCGCCGGTCCAGGCCCCCGCGTCGGTGATCCACAGGGCGTGCGTCTGGGTGCGGGGGTGCCCGTCGTCGCGGACCCGGTTGCCGTGCACGTACGGGTGGGTGACCGGGGCGGCGGCGGTGATCCCGGCCCGGGGGCCGGGGGCGTCCGGGAGGGCGTAGGGGGTCCCGGCGGCGGGGACGCCGTCCGGCCAGGCGCGGTCGGCGCCGGGGCGCCACGGGGCGAGGCTCAGCCCGGTGGCGGTGTTGCCGGTGACGACGGCGGTGCCGTCCCCGACGGTCACGCGCTTGCCCAGGTGCCCGTCCGGCGGCCAGTCGGCACCCGCGTCGGTGAGGGACAGCGGCCCGTACGTCACCCCGCCCCCGCCGCCCCGCGCCGCCGGCGCGCACCGGCGGCCGTTGCCGCGGACCCGGTTGCCGAGGAGCGCGGGCTCGCGCAGCGGGGCGTCGATCCGGACGCCGTCCAGGGCGTTGTCCCGGATGTCGTTGGAGTCCAGGACGATGTCGACGGCGTCCTCCTGGTCACCGCCGGCGAGGTTGTGCTGCCAGTAGCCGTACCGGCCGTTGCGGCTGATCCGGTTGCCGTGGAAGGCGTACGGACCCGGGGTGTTGCCGAGCGCGATCCCGTCGCCCGGGTTCCCGTCGACGACACAGCCGGTGACGATCCCGCCCCGGCCGCCGACGCGGGTGGTCCCCTGCGCGGACACGTCGAACCCGGCGGTCCGGTTGCCGATCATCGCGCACCCGGTGACCAGCAGCCCGTCGGCGCCCCAGTCGGAGATGCCGCAGGTGTTGCCCTCGGTGTGGCAGGCGGTGATCCGGATGCCGCGCGGGGGTGTCCAGTCGTCCTGCTGGAGTTCGAGGAAGATGCCGTTGGTGCCGTTGCCGGTGGCGGTGCACGCGGTCACCGTCAGCCGCTCCACCGGCCCCCAGCCGCCGACGCCGATGCCGATGCCCGCGCCGCCCATCAGCGTGCCGGAGTCCTGCCGCCCGCACCGGTCGGCGAGCACGCCCTCGACCACGGTGTCCTGGAGGAAGTCGCAGCCGAAACCGGTCGCCGCGGTGCCGTGGATGTAGAGGTCGCTGAACCGCCCGCGCAGCACGTACTGGAGCCCCAGCCCCTTCGCCAGCACCTCGTAGTCGTCGGTGCGCACCTCGGACCCGTCGATCTCGAAGTGCGCGAAGGTGAGGTCGGCCAGGCAGTTGCCGGGCCCGGCGCCGTGCTGGGCGGTGGTGAACCAGGCCAGCGGCACGGGCGCGGCCGGCGCACCCGGGTTGCGCAGCACGAAGCAGGTCGCCCCGCGTCCCTCCCCGATCAGCGAGACGCCGCTGCGCCAGCGCACCGGGCGGTCCTGGACCACGTACCGCCCGGCGGGGACGCGTACGGTCCGCGGCCGCCCGTCGGCGGCGCACGCGTCCCCGAGGGTGTCCACCAGGTCCTGCAGCGCGGGCCCGTCGTCGGTCCGGCCGTCCCCGGCCAGGCCGTACGCGCGGGCGTCGGCGGTGAGCGGCGGCTCAGTCATACGGGCCCTCCTTCCGCCGCCCGGGTACCAGCCGCGCACCCGTTCAACCCCTTAATCCGTTTTTGTCGCTTTTCATCCTTTCCGGGGTCATAATCACAGCATGGGTACGGCAACGACGGACCTGCTGGCCGCAACACAGCACACGCTCAACATGACCGCGGCCTTCCTCGGCGGGCTGGTGATCGCCGGCGCGCTGATCTGGGCCGTACGCGTCGGGCTGCGCGTCCTCGACCGGGAGACCGGCCACCCGCGCCCCGACGAACAGCCGAAGATGCCGGCCACCGGCCCCGTCCGCGAGGAACGGGAGATGCGGGAACCGGACGACGTCCCCGTGATGGCACCGGGCGGCTCCCGGCTCATGCCCTACGAGCTGCACCGCGCGAGCACCCGGCGCGGGAAGGACCAGACCAGACGCCGCTGGCTGCCCGGCTCCACCGGCTCCTTCGGA
Organism: Streptomyces griseoviridis; assembly: GCA_014649155.1. GTDB lineage: Bacteria > Actinomycetota > Actinomycetes > Streptomycetales > Streptomycetaceae > Streptomyces > Streptomyces griseoviridis. The sequence continues at coordinate 41,275 of BMSM01000006.1, forward strand.
GGCGGCGGCCTGCCCCGCGGCCTGTGACCGGGCCGGGCCGCCCCCCTCGGCCTCAAGGGGTCACAGCCCCAGCCAGGCCGTGGTGTCCGGCCCCAGCCGCCCGTCCTCCAGCGGCGCGCTGGTCAGCAGGACCTCTCCGGCCGGCAGGTCGACCGGCCGGCCGGAGAGGTTCGCGACACAGCGCCAGCCCGGCGAGCGGTCGAACCGCAGCACGCCCGGCGGCGCCTCCTCCGACCAGGTGAGCGTCTCCCCGTCGAGCAGCTTGCGGCGCAGCTTGAGCGCGGCCCGGTACAGCTCCAGGGTCGAGCCCTCCACACCGTCCTGCGCCTGGACGGAGTACGCCGCGAAGGACGGCGGCTGCGGCAGCCAGGCACCCGCCGCGCCGAAGCCGTACGAGGGTCCGTCCGTCGTCCACGGCAGCGGCACCCGGCAGCCGTCGCGGCCCTTGCGGACGTGCCCGGTCTGCTCCCAGATCGGGTCCTGGAGGACCTCGGTGGGCAGGTCCGCCACCTCGGGCAGGCCCAGTTCCTCCCCCTGGTAGAGGTACGCCGAGCCCGGCAGCGCCAGCATCAGCAGGTTCGCGGCGCGGGCCCGGCGCAGGCCGGCCGCCTCGTCGACCGCCGGGGCGGCGCCGCCGGCGAGCAGCCAGGCGTCGGTGTCGGTGCCCGGCGGGAGCATCAGCCGGGAGGCGGGGCGGACCACGTCGTGGTTGGCCAGCACCCAGGTCGCCGAGGCCCCGGCGGCGGCCGCGTCGGCCAGTGAGTCCTCGATGACCTGGCGCAGCTCGGCCGCGTCCCAGCCGGCCTTCAGGTACTCGAAGTTGAACGCCTGCCCCAGCTCGTCGGGCCGCGCGTACAGCGCCCGCCGCGCACCGGGCACCCAGGCCTCGGCGACCGCCATCCGGGGCGGGCGGTAGGCGTCGAGGATCTTGCGCCAGTCGCGGTAGATCTCGTGGACGTCGTCCCGGTCGAAGAAGGGGTGGGAGCCGGGCGGCAGGTGGGCGAGCGACGCCTCGTCGCTCAGCTCGGGGGCGCCGAGGTCGCGCAGCGGCTCGGCCAGGTCCTTGGCGAGGGCGTGCGCGACGTCGACCCGGAAGCCGTCGACGCCCCGGTCCGACCAGAACTTCAGCGTGGTCCGGAAGTCGGCGCGGACCTGCTCGTTCTCCCAGTTCAGGTCGGGCTGCTCGGGGGTGAACAGATGCAGGTACCACTGCCCGTCGGGCACCCGCTGCCAGGCACTGCCGCCGAAGACGGACTGCCAGTCGGTGGGCGGCAGTTCCCCGCGCTCACCGCGCCCGTCCCGGAAGACGTACCGGTCCCGGGCGGCCGATCCCGGCCCCGCCGCCAGCGCCTCGCGGAACCAGGCGTGCCGGTGCGAGGTGTGGTTCGGCACGAGGTCGACGATGACCTTCAGGCCGAGCCGGTGCGCCTCGGCGGCCAGCGCGTCGAAGTCGTCCAGGGTGCCCAGGCGCGGGTCGACGTCCCGGTAGTCGTCGACGTCGTAGCCGCCGTCGGCCAGTTCGGACGGGTAGAACGGGCTGAGCCACAGCGCGTCCACGCCGAGCGCGGCCAGATGGGTGAGCCGCTGGGTGACGCCCCTGAGGTCACCCAGCCCGTCCCCGTCGGCGTCGGCGAAGCTGCGCGGATAGATCTGGTAGATGACGGCCTGCCGCCACCAGTTGGGGTCCTGGGACGACAGGTCGGGCGTGCCGGAGACGGTACGTACGGACACTCGGTTCCCTTCGCTCTGCGGACGGGCGACACGAGTAGGTCTGTCCAGATCGCCGGGAAAGTGAACCCTCCGCGGTGCCCGGTCGGATGTGCGGTCAGCCCTCGACCGCCCCCAGGAACACCGCCACGTACCGCGCCACGTCCACGTCGAGGCCCACGTCCACCAGGGGCTGTTCGCGGGGGCCGGTGTGCAGCTCCGATTCGCCGGGGCGGGTGCGGCGGTCGACGAGGGTCTGGCCGCGGGCCGGGCCGGGGGCGAGGGAGACCTCGACCGGGAGGCGGCGGGTGGTCAGGCCCGCCGGGTCGACGACCGCGCAGACCGCGCCGGCGTCACCGAGGCCGCCGCCGGGGTCCGCCTCGTCGGTGGCGGGGCCGCGGTGGGCGAGCAGGTCGCCGGCGAGGCGGGTGCCGGGGTCGGCGCTCGCGCGCAGCCGGCGGACGTCCGCGCCGGGGACGACGACCCGCTGGAAGACGTCCAGGCCGTACATGGTGATCGGCACCCCGGCGGTGAGCAGGATCGCCGCCGCCTCCGGGTCGTGCCAGACGTTGAACTCGGCGACCGGCGTGGCGTTGCCGGTGGCCACCGCGCCGCCCATGAAGACGATCCGCTCGATGTTGCGGGTGACCTCGGGGTGGGTGCGCAGCAGCAGCGCGATGTTGGTGGCGGGCGCGGTGGGGATCAGGGTGACCGGGCGCGGGGAGGCGAGGATCTCCCGGCGCAGCAGGGAGACGGCGTCCAGGTCGACGGGGGTGCGGGTGGGCGCCGGGAGGCCGAGGTCGCCCATGCCGTCCTGGCCGTGCACGTGCCGGGCGGTGCGCACCGCCTCGATCAGCGGGCGCTCGGCGCCCCGCGCGACCGGGACACCGGGGGCGCCCGCGTGCTCCAGCACGGTGAGGGTGTTGCGGACCACGCCGTCCACGTCGGTGTTGCCGGCGACGCAGGTCACGGCCCGCAGGTCGAGACGGGGGTGGCGGACCGCCAGCAGCAGGGCGAGGGCGTCGTCGATGCCGGTGTCGCAGTCGATGATCACCGGGATGGGCCGGTCGTCGGTCACCCGGTCGGGCCGGTCGGTCGTCGTCACGGCGGGGTTCTCCTTCCACGCGCGGGGTCGCCCGGTGACCCTATGCGCCGGCGCCGGCCGGCCGAGGCGCGGTCCCCCGGCGTGCGGGAGGGGTCCGGCCCGGTACGGGGTTCAGTCGTCCGGGTTCAGCCGCCGGCGGTTGCTGATCACGTCCTCCGCCGCCTCCTGGACCGTACGGCCGTGGGAGAAGGCGTGGCCGCGCAGGCGGGCCAGGGCCTCCTCGGAGCCGATGCCGAGCTGGGCCATGATCATGCCGACCGCCTGGTGGACGCGGTCATGGCCGCCGGCCGGGCCGTTCAGCCAGGACCGGCCGCCCGGCCGTTCGTCGTCCTCCCCGTGCGGCAGGGCCATCAGGGCCATGGTCATCACGCCGGCGATCAGCCACGCCGTACGCAGTTGCTCGTCGGTGAGCCCGCCCGGGATGTCGCGGTACAGGTCGAGGGTGCCCAGGCACACCGTGTCGCTGCCGAGCGGCAGCGCGTACACCGCCCGCACCCCGGCCGCCGCCGCCTGCTGGGCGTACACGGGCCAGCGTCCCACCGCCGCGTCCTCGGTGAGATCGCGGACCAGCACCGGGGCGCCGGTCCGCGCGGCGTGCACACAGGGCCCGTCGCCGAGGGTGGCCTGGATCTCCGCCACCCGGTCGGCCCGCTCGCCGCTGGCGCACAGCCGCACCGGCACGCCGTCGCTGCGCAGCGACACGCTCGCGCCGGACACCGGCAGCAGCCGTACCAGCACCCCGCACAGCCGCCCCGGCACCTCGTCGGGCGGGGCGTCCCCGACGCCCCGGGCGATCAGGTCGGCGACATCGCCCGCACCCGGTTCCGGGCGCCGCTCCGGCCGGCCGGCGGGCCACCGGACCTCGTCGCTGGGCGGCACGCCACCGCCTCCTTCACCACTAGGGCCTGTCGTTCGGATCACGCCGCAGACGCGGGGCCTCACCGGCGCGAGGAAGACGCAGCCGATTCCCCGCGACCTGATCCGGACGACAGGCCCTGAAGCCTGTCCTGCGGATCACGCCGAGGACGCGGGACTCACCGCGCCGGCACGTCACCGTCCATACCCCGCGACCCGATCCGGACGACCGGCCCCAGGGCGAAGCCCCGACTACCCGGGTCCGACCAGGCGAAACCAGCTTTCGCGGAGCGCGGCACGAGCGGGCCGGGGGCCGGCCGTCAGGGCCGCTCGTACGGGTTCGCCGGCTGCGTGGTGCGCCGTACCCGGTCCGCGTCCACCACCGGCGGCCACGCCGCGTCCGTGCCGAGCCCGCCCTCGGGGTGCCAGGTGCCGGTGACGGTGACCCAGGCGCCGTCGGCCGGGGCGCCGGCCGCCGCGACGCCGCGCACCTCGGCCTTGCCGGTGGTGGCGTCGGCGGCGCAGCAGGTGACGAGGAGCCGGGTGACGTACCAGGTGCCGTCGTCGTCCCGGGTGACGAAACCGGTCAGACGGACGGTACGGCCCGCCAGGGAGCGTCCGCTGTCGTAGATCGCGCGGGAGGAGAACTCGGCGAGGGTCAGCTCCACCGGGTCCCCGGACGGCAGCGCGGGGAAGGTGCCGACGCCCTGCGCGGCGCGGGCCGCCGCCTCGCGTTCGGCGCTGTAGGTGCCGAGGGCGGGCGGCGGGAAGAGGAGCAGGGCGAGGGCGGGGAGGGTGAGGAGCCGGGCGACGCGGGGGCCGGCGGGGCCATGGGCGTGGCCGTGACCGTCGTCCGCGGCCTCCGTGCGCCGGGCGACCGCCGACGCCGCCGCCAGCAGCACCAGCACCACCCCGGAGACGATCAGGTACGGCCGCAGCCCGGCCTGCACGTACCGCAGGTACAGCTCCGAGAAGAGCGAGACGCGCAGCACCGCCGCGCCGGTCAGCGCGAGCAGCGCGGAGGGCCCGAAACGCCTCACAGCAGCCACCACCCCGCGAACGCGCTGCACGCCACCGCCACCACCCACGTCACCGACGCGAACCGCACCGCGAAGGCCCGCCCGAAGGTCCCCGCCTGGAGCGCGATCAGCTTCAGGTCGACCATCGGGCCGACCACCATGAACGCCAGCCGGGCCGTCGGCGGGAACCCGCTCAGCGACGCCGCGACGAACGCGTCCGCCTCGCTGCACACGCACAGCACCACCGCGAGCAGGGCGAGCAGCGGCACCGACAGCCAGGCGGACCCCGTGAAGACGTCGAGGACGGTACGGGGGACCGCGAGGCCGAAGGTGGCCGCCGCACCCGCGCCGAGCACGAGGAACCCGCCCGCGTGCAGGAAGTCGTGCCGCAGCCCGGCCAGGAACCCGCCGAGGCCGTACGACGTGCCGGGCCCCGCCGGCCGCCGCGGCGGGCGCAGCCACGCTTCCTTGCCGAACCGGGCCCACAGCCAGCCCATCAGCACGGCCGTGCCGAGCGAGGCGGCCAGCCGGCCCAGCACCATCGACGGCTGCCCGGGGAACGCGATCGACGTCGCGACCAGGACGACCGGGTTGATCGCGGGCGCCGACAGCAGGAACGCGAGGGCCGCCGCGGGGGCGACCCCGCGCCGGATCAGGGACCCGGCCACCGGCACCGACGCGCACTCGCACCCCGGCAGCACGACACCCGCCGCGCCCGCGACCGGCACCGCCAGCGCCGGGCTGCGGGGCAGCAGCCGGGCGAGGACCCGGTCGGGCACGAACGCGCCGAGCGCCGCCGACACCACCGTGCCCAGCAGCAGGAACGGCACCCCCTGGACGACGACCGCGGTGAACACCGTCCACCAGGCCGCCACCGCCGGGGTGTACAGATCGAGGGCGACGACCGGGCCGAGCACCGAGACGACGGTGGCGACCGCGATCAGCGCGGCCCCGCCGACGACGGCGTACAGCAGCGCGCGCAGCGCGAGCCGCAGCGCGTCGGCCGCCGTCCGCCGCGCCCGGTACCGGTTCTCCATCCGCGCAACCTAGCCACGCCCCCTGTGCGCGGCCCCGCACTCCTCACAGAGGAGGCTGTGCGGGCGCGGGCCCCAGCGTCGTCGTGCCCGGGGCCGTACGGTGGCCCAGTCCCGTGCGGTACGCGTCCAGGGCGGCCTCCACCCGGCCGGTGCGGCGCAGCAGGTCGCCCAGCAGCCGGCACAGGTCGGCCAGGTCGCCGGCCGCGCCCGCCCGTTCCAGCAGGCTGAGCGCGCGGACGTAGTGCTCCTCGGCGGCCTCGGTGTCCCGGGCGTCCTCGGCGATGATGCCGAGCAGCCGGTGCGCGCCGGCCGCGTGCACGGCGCCCCGCTCGGAGGTGAGGTCGTCCGTCACCGCGCGCAGCAGCGACGCGGCCTCACCTGATCTGCCGCGCCGGCGCAGGACGTCGGCGAGTTCCACGGCGACCTGGCTGGTGTAGAGGGCGGCACGCTTGGCGGACAGCATGTCCAGCGCCTGCCGCAGCTCGGCCTCGGCCTCCGCGAGGCGGCCGTCCTGCGCGCGGACGTAGCCGCGCATCCAGTGGCAGTTGGCCAGTTCGGTACGGAGCTGGAGGGTGCGGTACAGCTCGGCCGCCTTCGCCAGGGAGGCGTCGGCCTCGGCGAGGCGGCCCTCGGCGAGCAGGGTGCGGGCGACGGACCGGTGCATCCGGGCGACCAGCGCGGGGTCGCCCGCCCGCGGGGCGAGGGCGAGGGCCAGCTCGGCGGCCTGGGCGGCGCGGGCGTGGGCGCCCAGGTCCATGTACGGGCCGATGGCGCTGGCGTAGAGGAGGAGCAGCGCGTCGGGGTCGTGCAGGCCGGTGCGGTTCAGCTCGTCGAGGGTGGATTCGAGGAGGTAGACGGCGTAGCGCAGCTCCCCGGCGAGGTAGTGGGCGAGCGCCCGGCCGCGCAGGGCCGGGACCCGGGCGGGCAGCGGGGCGTCGGCCAGGCAGCGTTCCGCCCGCTCGAAGTACTCGCGTCCGGCGGTCAGTTCGCCCTGCTCCACCGCGCACTCCCCGAGCCCGAGCAGCGCGGCGGCCTCCAGCTCGGCCAGCCCGTGCGCCGCGGCCTCGGCGCGCAGTGCGGCGTAGCTCTCGGCGGCGGCCTCGGCGGCGCCGGTGGCCAGGGCGCGCTGCGCCTCGGTCAGCCGCAGCCGCAGGTCGGTCGCGAGGTGCGGCGGGCGCCCGGTGACCAGTTCCTCGAAGGCGACGCCCAGCCGTCCGGCGATGTGCCGCAGCGCCTCGTCGGAGGGGCGGACGCGGCCCGCCTCCAGCGTCGAGACGTAGGCGGGCGTGTACGCCGGTTCCGCCAGCTGCCGCTGGGTCAGTCCGCGGTCGGCCCGCAGCCGCTGCACCCGGCGTCCGATGACGGCCGGATCGTCCCGGTCTCCCACTGCCAACTCCCCCATGGCCCCTTGCCGTTCGGCATGTCCGGCCCTAGGTTAAACCGAGAGTTAAGCGTGTTTAACAGTTCGCTGTAAGTCGTTCCCGTCCCTCTCGTCCCCCTGGTCCCGTCCGCTCCTCCCCGTCCGCCCGCTGCCGCGAGGTCGCCGTGCTCGAACGCCCACGCACCGCCGAGCGTTACGTCCGGGCCGCCGTCGCCGCCGCCGTCGCCACGGCCTGCCTGCTGCTGGCCGGAAACACCGGCCCGGCGCACTCGGCACAGCACCCGCCGGCCCCGCCCGGCCCCTCGGCCCAGGACGACCTCACCGACCGCCGTCCCTAGGCCGCGCGGGTCTACCCCGGCAGCACCCGGCGCAGCGCCGCGTCCAGTGTCCTCGCCAGGGTCGCGTCGTCGGGCGGATCGGTGCCGAAGAGGGGGCCGAGCCGGGCGGTGAGCGTCTGGGTGAACGCCCCGTACAGCGGGGTCCTGGGCCGGTGCGCCGCCCGCCGCAGCGCGGGGAGCAGCACGGTGCGGGCGTAGGCGGGCCGGTCGGCGCCGTCCCTCGGCATCCGGTCGGAGCGCTCCCCGCTGGGCGTGGCCGAGGGCGTCCCCGCGACGTCCGCCGGGCACCGCAGCCGGTCGTCGGTGTACGCCGAGACGCGCGTCGCCGCGAACCCGGCGTCCAGCAGGCAGCGTTCGCTCTCCTTGCCGGTGAGGAACTCGATCAGCTCGGCCGCCTTGCCCGCCCGCCGCGACCCGGCGGCCACCGCCAGGTTCTGGCCGCCCAGCACCGCCCGCCCCGGCAGCGCCGTCACGCCCAGCCGGCCGGCCGGGAAGGTCCGGTGCAGGGTGCGGTACACCCACGGCCAGTGCCGCAGGAACGTCGTACGGCCGTCCGCGAAGTCGGCGAGGGAGGCCGCCTCGTCGGACTGCGCGGCGTCCGGCAGCGTGTACGGCGTGGCGGTGCGGCGGCGCAGCTCGGCGATGCCCCGGGTCAGCTCCTCGACGGTCGCGGTGTAGCGGCCCTCCTCGTCGGTGAGGGTGATCCCGCCCGCCGCCGAGGCGAACGCCTCCACGGCGTTGACGGTGCGGCCCTCGTAGGCGGCGAGCTGGGTGGTCCAGCCCTTCTCGTAGCCCGGGATGTCGTCCTGCTCGTCCAGGACGTCGATCAGGTTCTCCAGCGTCCGCCAGGTGCCGAAGCCGTCCAGCTCCGTCCGGGTCAGGCCGGCCCGTTCGAGGTGGTCGCGCCGGTAGTAGAGGAGGCCGACGTCGCTGTTGAACGGCACCGCGTACACCCGCCCGTCCCAGCGGGCGGTGCCGGCCACCGGGCCGATGACGTCCGGGTCGTCGACCAGGGCCCCGGGCAGCGGGCGGACCAGTCCGGCGGCGGCGAACTCCGGGACCCAGGTGACGTCCAGGTTGACCACGTCGTAGGCGGAGCTGCCGGACTGGAGGGCGCCGAGGAGCTGGCCGCGCTGTTCGTCGGCGCTGCCGGGGAGTTCCACCAGACGGGCCCGGAACTCGTGGCCCGCCTTCTCCTGCCGCTCGTTCCAGGCGTCGATCAGGCGGCGGCGCACCCCGTTCTGCCCGGTGACGTCCCGGCCGCTGGCCACCACGATGTCGCCGGGCACGTCACCGGAGGGCGCCGGTCCGGTGCCGTCCCCGCCGCCACCGCCGGTGCAGGCGGCGGGCGCGAGCAGCAGAGCGGCCAGGAGCGTGCCGAGCAGGCGGCGCCGGGGCATCAGTCCGCCCCCGTCCCGGTGCGGGCGACCTCGTCGTGCAGGGCGGAGCCCAGGTCGTCGCCGGCGTCCAGGCAGCGCCCGCCGCTCACCTCGGCGATCCGGGCGTCCGGCCGGCCCGGGTCGCAGCCGCCGCCCGCCAGCGACACCGTCGTCACGGGCACGTCGGCGGCGCGGGCCGCGGCGAGCACCTCCGCCAGCCGGTCGCCGGTGAGCCGCCCGGCGTCCTCGTCGTCGGTGACGTACACGATCAGGCCGGGCCGCGCCCGCTCGGCGGCCCGCCGCTCCATGTGGTCGACGGCGGCGAGCAGCGCCCGGTGCGGATCGGCGTCGGCGGCGTGGGTGACGGCGGCCCTGGCGAGGGTCCGCTCGGCGTCCCGGCGCCGGTGCGGTCCGGTCGGCAGCAGGGTGTCGTACGGGTCGTCGCCCGAGCCGTACACCGCCCACACGCCGTACTCGTCGCGCGCCCCGAGGCCGCCCAGCGAGCGGGCGAGCAGACCGGGGCCGCCGCTCGGCCCGTCCCACACGTCGCGCATCGAACGGGAGCTGTCCAGCAGGAACAGCACCCGGCCCGGCCCGTTGACGCCCCGGTAGGCGGTGAGCGCCGCCTCCATCGCGTCCCGGCCGGCCGGCTCGATCAGCGGAGAGGGCGCCGCGAGGACCCCGTAGGCCCGGTCGTCCTCGGCGAGCAGCGGGCGTTCGCCCTCCGCGGAGCGGAAACCGGCGCCGGCGAACACCGCCCGTCCGCCCGGCCCGGCCAGCCACCGGCGGAACCCCTCGGCGGCGGCGTCCCGCTGCTCCGCGTCGCGGTCGGCGCCCTGCCAGCGGACCCGGACGAAGACCGGCTCAAGACCGGGCACGTCCCCCGGGTACTGGGCCATCCGCGGGACGCGCCGCGCGCTGTCGCAGGACACCCCGCTCTTCAGCAGGAACTCGGGGACCAGGGCGGCGGTGCGGTCGTCGACGGCGTCGTCGTCGGGCAGCGCGCACAGCAGCTCGGCGGCGGTCGGGGCGGGCGGGCCGGACTGCGCGACCCGGCGCTCGGCCCCGGTGGCGTCCCGGGCGGCGGCGCCGGAGTGGGTGCCGTACAGGCCGATCGTGGCGAGCAGCCCGGTGTCGGCGAACTCCGGGTCGGGGCGGCGCACCTCGGCCCCGGGGTGCCGGCCGCGCAGGGTGTCGATCATCCGGTTCAGGTCGACGGAGACGCGTTCCTCCTGCGACTCGGCGGCCAGTTCCTGCGGGACGGCGAGGACGACGGGGGAGTACGCGAACGGCTGCCGGTCCGCCTCCAGCGCGGCCACCGCGTCGGTGTCCCGCCCGGTGGTGACCCGGGCGACGTCGGCGGGCGAGCCGGGTATCCAGACATCCGGCTGGGGGCCGACGTCGCGCTGCGGGTTGGGGTCGTCACCCGGTTCCTTCCAGGCACCGGTCTGCCGGCGCAGGGCGGTGACCGCGTCGGCGGTGCCCGCGCCGTAGACGGTGAGACCGGCACGGCGGCAGCCGTCGTCCGTGGTGTTCTCGTCGGAGACCAGATAGGCGTCGGCGGCGGCGCGCACGGTCGGCTCCAGATCCGGGTCGGCCAGCACGCGCAGCTCCGGCGGCGGTACGCAGACAGTGCCGGACCCCGCCGGGGCGAGGACCCGGTACGCGCCGACGCCGGCGGCGGCGAGGAGCAGCAGCGCGAGGAGGAGGGTGAGGGGGGCCGGGAGGCGGGGGCGGGGCTCCTCGGGCGGGAGGTCGGGGGTGGGCCCGGGGGGATCGGGGGTGGGCTCGGAGGGCTCTGGGGCCGGCTGCCCTACGGGTGTCGGGGTCGGGGCGGGCGCGGGCGCGGGCGCCGACGTGGACGCGGGCGCCGGTGTGGGGGCGGGTGCCGGCGTGGGCGCCGGCGTGGGCGCGGGGGCGGGGGCGGGCGCGGGGGCGGGCGCCCACAGCAGGACGTCCTCCCCCGGCTCCGCCCGGCTCTGCGGCTCCCAGGGGGCGCCCCGTACCGTCCGGTACCCGCCGGCCGCCATCCGCTCCCGCAGCCGCTCCGCCAGCCCCCCGAACCACAGCTCCGCCCCGCCCTCCTCCTCCAGTGCCCGCAGCAGCTCGGCGGTGAACGGCGTCGGCGTGCGCGGATCGCCCGCGTCCGTACGGTGGTTGGCCTGCACGCTCATCAGCAGCAGCACCCGCCGCTTGTCGCGGAAGGTCTCCCACAGCCACGCCGCGTTGCCGGCGAAACAGCAGTCGAGGACGATCACGATCCGCCGGGCCGGACTCGCCGCGAGCACCGTCAGCACGGTGGTGAACATCTCCGCGCCCGGGAACACCGCGTGCCCGCCCGCCACCACACTGGCGTTGCGCATCTGGAGGAACAGTTCGTCGCCCGCGCTGGGGATCGCCCCGTGCCCGGCGAAGTACAGCAGCAGGACGCCCTCGGCCTCGTCGGCGGCGGCGCGCAGCGACCGGCTGAAGTCGTCCAGCGTCGGCGACCGGGACAGCGTGATCTCCCGGTCGCCGAAGACCCGGCCGCGCAGCAGCGCGTCCCGCAGCCGGTTGAGGTGGTGCTTGACCGCGGGCAGGTCGCAGGGCACACCGTGCGGCGGCTCCGTGAAGTCGTACTCGGACACCCCGACCAGCAGCGCCCGGTTCACCAGCTCACGCGGGTCGAAACCGGCCACCGGCCTACCTGTCGTCGGGGTTCACCGGGTCGACGCGCCCCTCGGGCGGTTCGCCGTCCTCCACCTCGCGGCGGTTGGTCCGCCAGGCCTCCACGGCTCCCTTGACCTGGTCGAGCAGGTCCCGGATCACCACGGACGCGGCGCCCGACACCACCGCCACGACGATCTCCATGCCGACGCCCATCGGCGCCCCGGACTCGTCGGCGCTCGGCCGCTCATGGATGCGCAGCCGGCCCGCGCGGACCAGCTCGTCCAGCGGCTTCTCCCGCTCCAGCCACTTGCGCAGCGCCCCGATGTCACTCTCGGTGGCGGTCCCGTCCAGCCGTACCCGGATGTCCCGTGTGGCCACTTCGTCCCCCTCAGCCATAACTCACCATCATGGCAGCGGGGTTGCGTTCGGGGGAGGGTCCGTGCACCACTGTTGCGCGCGGGATCAGCCCTGCGTCTGCAACTGGTCCAACTGCCGTCGTACGTGGTCCAGGGCGCCCGCACGCCGGCCCGGCACCCGGCTCCGCAGCTCGGCGAGGACCTGGCCCAGCTCACGGGCCCGGCGCGGGTCGCGGATCTGCCCCCACTGGTGGTGGGCCCGGTCCACGGCGGCCTCCACGGCGGGCGCGTCCGCCGCCTGCCCCGCGTTGAGCCGGGACCGCGCCACCGTCAGCCAGCCCAGGCAGCTGCGCACCGGGTCCCCGGCGAACATCGCCAGGTCGGCCCGGACCTCCGTCCAGTGCAGGGCGTCCTCGGAGGCCGGGCCGTGCGCGTAGACGGCGTCCCGCTCGTGGGCGGCGGCGAGCGCGTCGGCGTCCGCGTGCCGGCCGGCCTGCACCGCGGCGGCGACGGCGGCGTGCGGGTCACCGGCCGCCGGGCCCGGCACCGTCAGGACCAGGTCGGCGCTCCGGCCGCCGTCCTCGGCGGCGCTGCGGGCCAGCGCCTGCTGGTGCAGGTCGCCGGGCGGCGGCCGGTGCCCGCTGCGCAGGATCGTCGCGACGCCGCGCATGTACGTCGGGACGGCCGGGCCGCGCCGGGGCGGGGGCGCGACCCGGCCGTAGACGGCGTTGTCGCGCCCGCAGTCCAGGGGGTTGCGCCGGAGCCACTCCCAGGTCTCCTGGTCGGCGTGGAGATCGAGCAGCAGGGTGGTCGCGCCGGTCGGCCGCAGCCGCAGCTCCTCCTTGATCCAGTGCCAGGGCAGGGCGGTGTAGCGGACGGTGGCCGGGGTGGTGCGGGCCAGCGCGAGGTGGGGCAGGTGCTGGCGGCGGTCGGTCTGGAGCTGCCCGGTGACGTACACGGTCAGCGGGCCGGGGGCCGCGGCGGCGGCCCGGAGCCGGGTGAGGACGGCCTGCGGGTCGAGCGGGTCGGCCAGTTCGATGACGTTGGCGGTGTCCGTCCCCGACAGGACCGGGGGCGGCACCGCCGCGAGGACGGGGAGCACCGAGGCCGCGTCCACCAGGCGTCCTTTGCCCACGGGCGACGCCGCGAGCAGCAGCACGGTTCCGGGCATGTCCCCTCCCCCTGTCGATCACGTACGTCAGCACGGTAACCGGTGCGGGTGCGAAGGGGGGTATCCGGCGGGAAAGTACGGTTCCCTGCGGGGCCTGCCTGTGCGGTGCTCCGTCGGCCGGCCCCGGGTTCCGTCGGGGCTGACCGCGCCGTTCCCCGCGCCCCTGGCGGCGCGTCCCCGGCGGTGTGCCGGGGGCGCCCCAGCCCTCCCCGCGGCCCCGGGGCGTGCCCTCAGCGGCGTTGAGGGGTTCCGGTGGTTTCTCGGCCGTTCCCGGGCGGCGTTGGGGGGTCCAGGGGGGCTGCCGGCGTCGGGGTTGTCTGCCGTCGCCGCCGCGACGGACCGCGAAGACCGTCGTGTCGTCGTCCAGCCGGCCCCCGCAGTGCCGCAGCGTGCCGTCGCGTACGAGGCGTACCAGGCGGCGCGGTTCGGTGACCTTGGCGTCGAGGGCGACGCCCCGGGCGACCTCCTCGGCGTGCCGGTAGAAGCAGCCCTGCCGGTCCCGCGCCTCCGTCACCCCGTCCGTGACCAGCAGGAGCGTCTCGTCGGCGGCCAGCGGCAGCCGGCACACCGGCGGCGGGCCGGTGCCCAGTTCGGCCAAGCCCAGCGGCAGCCCGCCGGTGACCGGCAGTTCCCGCACGCCGTGCGGGCCGACCGCGAGCGGTGCCTCGTGCCCGAAGACGACGGTGTCGATCGCGCCCGGCGCGTCCGGCGGGAAGCCGACCAGCACGGCCGTCGCGAACCGGTCGCCGTCGGACCGCCCGAGGGCCGCGGTGTGCGTCCGGTGCCGCGTCATCCGCGCCTCCAGCCGCTCGGCGACCGTCGCGAGGTCCGGCTCGTGGTATCCCGCCTCGCGGAACGCCCCGAGCAGCGCCGCCGCCGTCTCCACCGCGCCCAGCCCCTTGCCCTGCACGTCACCGATGAGGACGCGGGTGCCGTGCGGGCCGGGCTGGATGTCGTAGAAGTCGCCGCCGACCCGCGCCTCGGCGTCCGCGGCGAGATAGACGGCGGCGTGGTCGAGGCCGCCCCAGCCGGGCGGCAGCGGACGCAGCACCGCCCGGCGGGTGGTGTCGGCGACGTCCCGGATGTGCAGCATGCGCCGCTCGCCGCGCACCCGCAGCACACAGGCCAGTACGGCCAGCAGCCCGCCGACGGCCACGAGGATGAAGTCGGGCAGCCCGCTCTGGTACTGGTGCGGCCAGGCGCTGTCCACGCTGTAGTACGTGACGACCGCGAGGACCGCGTAGACCGCCGTCCCCCACACCCCGCAGAGCGCGGCGGCGATCCCGGGCACCAGCACGATCCAGGAGATCATCCGGAACTGCCCGCTGGTGTTGGCGTCGGCCACCGCGACGCCCACCAGCAGCAGCAGCGGCGGCACCCAGCTCACGCTCCGGCCGCCCACCCGCACCAGCTGGTGCCGGTGCACGGCGTCCGGGTCGGCGGAGAGCCGGCCGAGTCCTCCCGGCCGGCCGCCGGACGGCCTGAAACGGACGCGACCCCTCACCCGCCCAGCGAAGCACGCGCCCCTGCCCCCCGCATCCTGAGTTGCCCGCGCGCGGGAGCGGGTGTGCCCTGGTACACGGGGGCCAGGAGAGAGAGGAGCGCCCTCATGGCGCACGCGGAAACCACGACCGACCCGACGCCGAGCCGGACCGGACAGGGCCGTACGACGCCGTCGACGCCGGACGTCTTCGGCCCCCGGACCCACCTGGTGGCGAAGTGGCTGGTGCCCGTCCTGCTCGCGCTGGTCTTCGGCTGGTGGGCCGCGGCCAACCGGCGGCACGGCACCGGGATAACCGGCGGCAACATGCTCTTCGGCTGGCTGAGCGCCCTCGTGTTCCTGATCCTTTACGTCGCCGTCCGCGAGATCGCCGTACGGCTGCGGCGCGAACAGCACGCCCTGCTCTGGGCCGCGTTCACCGGCTCCGCCGTCGGGTTCCTGGTCTACCAGTCGGGCCGGAGCCTCATCCAGTCCGCGGGGATCGGCCTGGCGGTCGCTGCGGGCATGTTCCTGATGGCCTTCTACCGCTACTACACCCATGAGGACGCGACCGGCCGGCGTCTCACCTGACCGGCCGCGTCCGCGCGCTCAGTGGCCGGTGGGCAGGGGCCGGGGGCAGTCCGGCACCCACCGGCCGTGGGTGTCGATCCAGGCGGCGCTCGCCCAGCCTCCGGTGGCCTCCAGCCAGTACCAGTAGGGGTTGCCGCTGACGTCCTGTCCCTCCACGGCGCACCGGACGCGGTCCCGGGTGCCGGGCGCGAGCCGGTCGACGGCGGCGGAGTGACTGGTGGGTGCCTCGCGCACGGCGAGGGCGGTGGGTGAGGTGACGGTGCCCAGCACGGGTCCGTCACCGGTCACCGCGCCCGTGGCCGCCGCGCCCGTGGTGGTGGCGGCGAGGACACCGCCGCTGAACAGGGCCGCGACCAGGGCCCGCAGAACCGGGGTACTGCGCATGATCGCCTCCATTCTCCCCCGCTCCAGGAAACACCCGTACGGGTGAACCCTCCACCGGAGCCGCCGGCCGCCCCGGTCCCGGGCGTCCCGCGAACGCCCCCACCCGCCGGGCCGCGCGGCGCCCCCCTCCCGGCTCAAGCCGTACGCCCACCTGCACGCACCATGCTGGCCCTCACCCCTCGCCCCCCGTTCCCTGGAACCGTGCACCCACCCACCCGCACCCCCCGCCTCCGCACCACCCTCGCGGCCGTTCTCCTCACCCTCGCCTGCCTCCTCACCCCCTGCGCCGCCCTCGCCGCCTGGGCCGTCCACGGGCTGACCGACACCCGCCGCCACGCCGACGCCATGGCCCCCCTCGCCACCGACCCCCGCGTCCGGGACGCCGTCGCGGACACCGTCCGGGACGCCGTCTTCGCCCAGCTCGGCGCCCACCCCGACGCGGTGGCCACCGGCGCCGGCGCCCCGCGGCAGACCGCCCGCGCGTTCGTGCACGACGCCGCCCGCTCCTTCACCCGTACCAGGGCCTTCCGCGCGGGCTGGGACACGGCGCACCGCACCGTCCACGCCGCCCTGGTCCGCGCCCTGCGCGATCCCGGGCCCCGCCGCTCCCGCCCCGTCACCGTCGACCTCGCCCCCGTCACCGCCCGTGTCAAGCACCAGCTCGCCCTCGACCACGTCCCGTTCGCCCACCGCATCCCCGTACGGCACACCACCGTCACCGTGCTCGGCGCCGCCGAGACGGACCGGCTGAGGAAGGGCTACCGCGTGCTCGACGTCGCCGCCCGCTGGCTCCCCCTCGCCGCCGTCGCCTGCGCCCTCGCCGGGATCACCGTCGCCGCCTGCCGGCGGCACGCCGTCACCGCCGCCGGTCTCGGCACCGCCCTCGGCGGCGCGCTGCTCGGCCTCGCCGTGACGATCGGCCGCCGGCTCACCCTGTCCGAGCTGCCGGGCGCGGTCCACGGCCCGGCAGCCGGAGCGGTCTACGACGCCCTCACCGCCGGCCTGCGCAGCGCCGCCTGGCTGCTGGTCGCCCTCGGTCTCGGCACCGCCCTCGTCTCCTGGCTCACCGGCCGCCTCGCCCGCCGCCGGCCGTCCGTGGTTTCCTCATCGGGGGAAGTCGGGGAACTTTCCGATCGCGCTCCCCGTCTTTGACTGGGGACCCGGGGCCCCCACCGCGCTGTGCCGCGCCCGCCGCCCCCTGACCACGTACGACGCGCAGCACCGAGCGGAAGGCCGGGACTTGAACACGGACACCAGGGCCGCCGCCTGGGCGGTCCCCCGTCACGTACGTCGCAGACGGGCCGGCCGCCGGGCCGCCCTCACCTGCGCGTTCCTCCTGTTCGCGGGCCTCAGCGTGGTCCTGGGCTGCCGTACCGCCGACACCGACGGCGTCACGCCCGTACCGCAGTTGCTCGCGTTTCTGCCCTGGCTGCTGATACCCCTGGGCGTCGCGCTCGTCATCGCCCTCTACACCCACTGGTGGAGCGGCGTGCTCTGGGCCGTGGTGCTGCTCGGCCTGCTGGCCTGGTTCCTCCAGCCCTACGGCAGGACCGGCGACCCGGTCGGCCCGGCCGTCGCCGAGCTGCGCGTACTGACCTCGAACGTCGAGTTCGGGAAGGGCACCGGCGCCCTGGTCGGGGCCGTCCGCCGGGAGAAACCCGACCTCGTCTTCGTCCAGGAGTGCGAGAGCACCTGCGCCACGCTGCTCCGGGCCGAGTTGGGCGGGACCTACCCGCACCGGCGGGCCGTCGAGGGCGACGGCTCGAAGGGCTCCGTCATCCTCAGCCGCTTCCCGCTGACCTCCGCCAAGGGCGTCGAGGCCACCCTGGGCATGCCCGCCGCCGTCGCGGAGATCGGCGGTCTCGACGTACGGCTCCAGCTCGCCCACCCGATGCCGCCGCTGCCCGGACAGACCGGCGTCTGGGCCCGCGAACTGGACGCGCTGCACGACGTCGTCGCCCGCGACGACAAGACCCCCACCCTGGTCGCCGGCGACTTCAACGCCTCCCAGGACCACGCCGCGTTCCGCCCGCTGCTCGACGCCGGCCTGCGCGACGCGGCCCGGCTGGCCGGCTCCGGCCGCACCCCGAGCTGGCCGGCCGCGACCCTCCCGGCGTTCGGCGTCCAGATCGACCACGTGCTGGTCTCGGAGGACTTCACCTCCCGCGACGCCCGCTTCCTCGACCTCGACGGCACCGACCACCGGGCCCTGCTCGTCGACCTCACCCTGGGCCGGGCCGGCTGACCCGCCGGGCCGGCCCGGGGTGGTCACCGGTCCGTCAGACGCCGATGTCGGAGCCGTCCGCGCGCCACACCGCCACGACGGCCGGCCGCACGATCTTCCCCGGCCCGTCGGGCCAGGTGCTGGCCGGCTTCTCGACCGAGGCGCCGTCCACCTCGCCCGGGTGCTGCACGGCGACCAGCACCCGCCGGTCCTGCACGAGCGGACCGCAGGTCTCGGCGCCGGTCGGCACGGTCAGGAACTGCTTCAGCTCACCGCGTCGCTCCCCGGCCGTGGCGACGCCGAAGAGGCCGTCGTGGGTGCCGAGCGCGTTGCCGTCGGTGGAGATCCACAGGTTGCCGTGATCGTCGAAGGCCACGTTGTCCGGGCAGGAGATCGGGCTGACGTTCTCCTTGGGGAAGCCCGCGAAGTACGTCGCCGGGTCCTCCGGGTCACCGGCGACCAGGAACAGCGACCAGCCGAACTCCAGGCTGTCCGCCCGGTTGCGGTGCTCGGTCAGCTCCAGGACGTGCCCGTGCTTGTTGGCGTTGCGCGGGTTGGCCTCGTCGGCCGGGGCGTTGGAGCCGGCACCGCGGTTGCTGTTGTTGGTCAGGGCGACGTAGACCTTGCCGGTCTTCGGCGACGGCTCGATGTCCTCGGGCCGGTCCATCTTGGTCGCGCCGACCTTGTCACCGGCGAGCCGCGTGAAGACGCACACCTCCTCGGCGCTCATCCCGTCCACGTGCGAGACGGCACCGTCCGCGTCCGCCGTGACCAGCGGGATCCAGACACCGCTGCCGTCGAACTCGCCGTCGGCCGGCAGCTTCCCCGTGCCGTCGATCTCGATCGCCGGGGAGTCGCCGGTCAGCTTGGCGACGTACAGCGTCCCCTCGTCGAGCAGCGACAGGTTGTGCTCGCGCGCCGCCCGCGACGAGCCCTTCTTCATCCGCTTGCCGCCGACGAACTTGTAGAAGTAGTCGAACCGCTCGTCGTCCCCGGTGTAGACGACGGGACGCCCGTCCGGGGTGAGCCGCACGGTGGCCGCCTCGTGCTTGAACCGGCCGAGCAGGGTGTGCTTGCGGGGCGTGGAGTCCGGGTCGTACGGGTCCAGCTCGACGACGTACCCGAAGCGGTGCACCTCGTTGGGCTCCCGCGCGACGTCGAAGCGCTTGTCGAACCGCTCCCACTTGCGCTCGGTGGCGCCGGTGCCGATGCCGTACCGCTTGTCGGTGGCGCGGGAGCTGTTGGCGAAGTACTGGTTGAAGTTCTCCTCGCCGTGCAGCGTGGTGCCCCACGGGGTGGTGCCGCCGGAGCAGTTGTTCAGGGTGCCGAGCACCGTGCGGCCGGTGCGGTCGGCGGAGGTCTTCAGCAGGTCGGAGCCGGCCGCCGGGCCGGTCAGCCGGAACGCGGTGGTGGCGGTGACACGCCGGTTGAGGTGGTGCCGGGGTACGGCGGTCAGCGCGCCGGTGCGCCGGTCCTCCTCGACCACGACGGCGGACAGGCCGTGCGCGGCCCAGGCGATCTCGACCTGCTCGCGGGTCGGGTTCGCGGCGTCGTACCCGCGGAACATGAGGACCTCGTCGGTGTACTCGTGGTTGGCCACGAGCAGCTGCCGGCCGCGCTCCCCCGGCAGGGGCAGCAGCGCGAGGAAGTCGTTGTTGTACCCGAACTGGCCGGCCTGGGCCTTGGCGGTCTGCCGCTCCGGGTCGAAGGCGGGCGCGCCGCGCAGGATGGGCTCGCCCCAGCGGATGACGACGTTCTGCCGGTAGCCGTCCGGCACGGTGACCGCGTCGTTCTTGTTGGGCGCCACCGGCGTGAACCGCAGCCCGCGCGCGCCCTTCGGTTTCACCGGGCGCCCGTGGCCGTGCCCCTTGCCGGCCACCGGCGCGGCCTGCGCCGACCCGGTGCCGCCGACGGTGACCGCGCCGGCGCCCGCCGCGACGACGGTGACTGCGGCGGCGGCCCGCATCATCGAGCGGCGGCCGATCGCGCCGGCAATGACATCACCGACGTACTCGTTGTCACTGGTGTTGGGCACCTCGTGGAAGCAGGCGTCGCCGCACCGGAAGCGGCAGGTCATGGCGGACCGGCCGCCGGGGTGAGAACCGGACGGGGTTCCGATCAACGGCAACAGCTTGCGCACTTCGCACTCCCATGTGGATGCCCTGGTGTTTCCTTGGTGTCAGCGTGACCGTAGGGGTACATATGTGCGGCTGCCGGGCGCCCGAATGAACAGGGCGTGAACCCACGGCGTCCGGGGGGACGTCGACCGGGATCGCGGTGCGTTCCGCACGGGGGCCGAATGCGACCCTTGACGCGGGCGCGTCCGCTGTGCCAGACCCGGCCCGGGGAGGGCGGCGGAGGCCGCTAACCTTACGTGTCCGTCCTGGCCAGGGATTGACGGGCTTCAACTCATGCGAAGGGTTGCGCACATGGGCATTCTCACTCTCCTGCGGAACGCGTTCGGCCGCTCACGCAAAGCGCGGTCCGCCCAGCCGGAGGAGGCCCCCGAGGAGACGGCCCCGGCGCCGGACCCGGCGCCGGCCCCCGTGGCGCCCGCCGAGGACCCGAAGGTCCCGGCCCAGACCCGCCCCGAGCCCACCCCCGATCCGGTGGTCCCGGAGCCGCGCACGTCGACGGAGGACACCCCCGAGGCCGACGTCCACGAACTGGTCACCGCGGCCTTCGACAAACTCACCCCACCGAAGCCCACGGAGCCCCCGGCCACCACCCCCGAGCCGCGGACCCCCGAGCCGGACCCGGAGCCGGAGGCGGAGCCGAAGCCCGGACCGGACGCGAAGGCGGAGCCGAAGCCCGGACCGGACGCGAAGGCGGAGCCGAAGCCCGGACCGGAGCCGGAACCGGCCGCAGAGCCGAAGCCCGAACCGGAGCCGGCACTGGACGCGGAGCCGGAACCCACCCCCGCCCCGGAACGGGAACCGGCACCGGAACCCGACCCGGAACCGGAACCGGAACCGGAGCCGGAGCCGAAGGCGGAACAGCGGCCCGCCCCGGAACCCTCACCCGCACCGGAACCCACCCCGGAACCCTCACCCGCACCCGCACCGGAACCCACCCCGGAACCCACCCCGGAACCCGCACCCGGCGACGGCGAGGACGCCCCGCAGGGGCCAGCCGCACCCGAGGACGAGAGCCGCACGGGTGGTGCGGGTGGGAACACGACGCAGGCCGAAGGCGAAGCCGGGACCGCGAAACCCGCCACCCCCGCCCCCCGCGTCCGCTCCCGCGCCCCCCACCTCTCCCCCGCCTACAAGGCCGCCACGACCACCCTCCGCAAGCACGACCTCACCGGCACCCGGGCCAAGGTCTACCTCGTCCTCGACCGCTCCGCGAGCATGCGCCCGTACTACAAGGACGGCTCCGCGCAGGCCCTCGCCGACCAGACCCTCGCCCTCGCCGCCCACGTGGACCCCGACCCCACCCTCACCGTCGTCTTCTTCTCCACGGAGATCGACGGCACCACCACCCTCACCCTCACCGACCACGAGAACAAGATCGACACCACGCACGCGGAGCTGGGCCGCATGGGCCGCACCAGCTACCACGCCGCCGTGGCCGAGGTCCTCTCCCTGCACGACGCGTCGGACGACCCCACCGCCCCCGCCCTGGTCGTCTTCCAGACGGACGGCGCCCCCGACGCCAAGACCCCCGCCACCCAGGCCCTCACCGAGGCGGCGAAGACACACCCCGGCGTCTTCTTCTCCTTCGTCGCCTTCGGCGACCCCGAGAACAAGGCGTTCGACTACCTCCGCAAGCTCAAGACGCCCAACACCTCGTACTTCCTCGCCGGCGAGACCCCCCGCGAGCTGACGGACAAGGAACTGTACGAGGGCGTCCTCGCCGCCTGGCGCCCGTAACGACGACCCGGCGAGTGGACGGAACGCCTCCGTCCACTCGCCGAAACGCGGGTGGGTCGGTCTTCACCGGACCAGTAGGATTTCGCCCATGGCGGCCACTGGAACCGAGAAGCAGGGTGGCAAGGCGTTCTACGTCAGCACCCCCATCTACTACGTCAACGACGCTCCTCACCTGGGCCACGCCTACACGACCGTCGCAGGGGACGTGCTCACGCGCTGGCACCGTCAGCGCGGCGAGAAGGTGTGGTACCTCACCGGCACGGACGAGCACGGTCAGAAGATCATGCGCACCGCGGAGGCGAACGGCGTCACCCCGCAGCAGTGGGCGGACAAGCTCGTCACCGAGGCCTGGGAGCCCCTCTGGGAGCACCTGGACATCGCGAACGACGACTTCATCCGCACCACCCAGAAGCGGCACACCGACCGCGTCCAGGAGTTCGTGCAGGATCTCTACGACAAGGGAGAGATCTACAAGGGCGGCTACGAGGGCCCGTACTGCGTGGGCTGCGAGGAGTACAAGCTCCCTGGCGAGCTGCTCGACGGCGAGGGCGAGTACGCGGGCCAGAAGCTCTGCCCGATCCACAAGAAGCCGGTGGAGATCCTCAGCGAGGAGAACTACTTCTTCAAGCTGAGCGCCTACGGCGAGAAGCTCCTCGCGCACTACGAGGCCAACCCGGGCTTCATCCAGCCCGAGTCGGCGCGCAACGAGGTGCTGAACTTCGTCCGCCAGGGCCTCCAGGACCTCTCCATCTCCCGCTCGACCTTCGACTGGGGCATCCCGATCCCCTGGGACGAGAAGCACGTCATCTACGTGTGGGTCGACGCCCTGCTGAACTACGCCACGGCCGTCGGGTACAACGAGAACCAGGCGAAGTTCGAGGAGACCTTCCCCGCCGACGTGCACCTGGTCGGCAAGGACATCCTCCGCTTCCACGCGGTGATCTGGCCGGCCATGCTGATGGCGCAGGGCCTGCCGCTGCCCGGCAAGGTCGCCGCCAACGGCTGGCTGATGGTCGGCGGCGAGAAGATGTCGAAGTCGAACCTGACCGGCATCAAGCCGCAGGACCTGACCTCGCACTTCGGCGTGGACGCCTACCGCTGGTACTTCCTGCGCGCGATCGCCTTCGGCCAGGACGGCTCGTTCTCCTGGGAGGACTTCTCCGCCCGCTACACCAGCGAGCTGGCCAACGACTACGGCAACCTCGCCTCCCGCGTCGCCGCCATGGTCGGCAAGTACTTCGACGGCGCCCTGCCCGAGGCCACGGCGGACGGCGCGGCCGAGCAGGCGATCAAGGACGGTCTCGCCAGGGCCGTCACCGAGGCCGACCGGAGGATCGGCGAGGAGCTGGACTTCCAGGGCGGCATCCTGGCCGTCTTCGACTTCGTGAAGCAGGTCAACGGCTACATCACGGAGCAGGAGCCCTGGAAGGTCGCCAAGGACACCTCCGACGAGGGCAGGGCCCGCCTGGCCACCGTCCTCTACACGGCCGCCGAGGCCCTGCGCGCCGTCGCCGTGCTGCTCAACCCGGTGATGCCGGAGACCTCGCAGAAGCTGTGGGACTCCCTCGGCGCGGAGGCCGCCCTGGGCGCCCTCGCCGACCAGCGGGTCCAGGACGCGGCGGACTGGGGCCGGCTGCCGGCCGGCGCGACCGTCACCAAGGGCGCGGTGCTGTTCCCGCGTCTCGAGGAGAAGCCGGCCGCGTAACGCGCCTGCCACAAGATCGGGGCCGGGGAGGGCGAGACCTTCTCCCCGGCCCCGCGTTCTGTCACGATCGCCTCCGAGGCGGCCGTGTCCGACGCCGCCGCAGCCCACGCGGGGGACCCCATGGCACTCTTCGGCAACGCCCACACCATCGACCCGGCCCAGGCCGCCCAGGACTACGCCCGTCTCCTCGGCCACGGCGAGCAGGTGCACGCCGCCTTCCTGCTGATCCGCGACACCATCCTCTTCACCGACCGCCGGCTGATCCTGATCGACAAGCAGGGCCTCACCGGCAAGAAGACGGAGTACCACTCGGTGCCGTACCGCAGCATCACCCACTTCTCCGTCGAGACCGCCGGCCACTTCGACCTCGACGCCGAGCTGAAGATCTGGCTCTCCGGCAGCCAGACCCCGATCCAGAAGACCTTCACCAAGGGCGTCGACATCTACGAGGTCCAGGCGATCCTGACCCAGTTCGCGGCCCGCTGACGCGCCCCCGGATACAGTCCGGGGATGCCGAGACTCAAGGTCAGTGTCATCGTCCCCGTCCACAACACCGGTCACTACATCGAGGAGTGCGCCCCGTCGCTGCTCGGCCAGAGCCTGCCGGCCGACGCGTACGAGGTGATCTACGTGGACGACGGGTCGACCGACGACACCCTGGCCCGGCTGGAGAAGCTCGCGGCCGACCACCCCAACGTCCAGGTGCACACCCAACCCAACTCGGGCTGGCCGGGCGCCCCGCGCAACCTGGGCCTGCGCCACGCCAAGGGGGAGTACGTGCAGTTCGTCGACCACGACGACAAGCTCGGGCCCGAGGCCCTGGAGCGGCTGTACGAGCACGCCGTCCGCAACGACGCCGACGTGGTGGTCGGCAAGATGTCCAGCACGATGGTGCGCCCCCGCCGGCTGTTCCGGCACACGGTCGACTCCTGCACCATCGAGAACGACGAGCTGATGCAGAGCATGACCCCGCACAAGATGTTCCGGCGGGCGTTCGTCGAACAGCACGAGCTGCGGTTCCCGGAAGGGCCGTACTTCCTGGAGGACATGCTCTTCGTCAGCGCCGCCTACCTGAAGGCCGAGCGCATCGCGATCCTCGCCGACTACCCCTGCTACTACTGGATGAAGCGGGACGACGGCGGCAACAACACCCGGCACCGCTTCGACCCGCGGTACGGCTTCTGGGACAACACCCGCACCATCGTCCGCCAGATCAAGGACGGCACCACCCCCTCCGACGACATCGACGCGCTGCAGAACCGGCTGCTGCACCGCCTCTACCACGTGGAGGTCCTCTCCCGGACCCGGGAGCCGGAGATCCTGCGCGAGGAACCGGCCGAGCAGATACCGCGGTTCGAGGCCGCCCGCGCGGTGGCGCTGGAGGAGTTCCCGCAGGCCGTCCGCGAGGGCCTGCCCGGGGTGTCCCGGGTCCGCGACCGCCTGCTGGAGCGCGGCGACTACCAGGGCGCGCGGGCCTTCGCCGAGCACGTCCGCGCCGTGACCGCCCGCTACCGCAGCGGGCCGCTGCGCTGGGCGGACGGCTGCCTGACCGCCGACGTCACCCTCGACCTGCTGCGCGGCGACGGCGAACCGCTCGTCCTGCTCGAACGGGACGGCACCTGGTGGCTGGACCCGGCCCTGCTGGACGGCGTACCGGGCGGCGAGGACGGCTACGAGGTCCCCGACCCGCTCCGCCACGCCTACGCGGAGATCGTGGTCAAGGACCGCGACCGGGAGGACTGGTGGTACCCGGAGGGCGACCTGGAGGTCCGGCTCGAACCGGCCGGTGAGGGCCGCTCCCGGCTGGTCGCCTCCGGGCAGCTGCGCCTGGACCCGGAGCGGCTGGCCGGCGGCCGACCCCTGGAACGCGGCGTCTACGACGTGTGGGGCTTCGTCCGGCTGCTGGGCGTCGACCGGCTGGTCCGGCTCAGCGCCCGGGACGCCGACGGCACCCCCGAGGCCAAGAGCCCGGCGGCCGTGGGCCCGGCGCTGTCCGGCGGCCGGATCGCCCTGCCGTACTGGACCGCCGGTCACCAGCTCGCCCTCGACGTGGACCAGCGGCTGCGCCGCTTCGGTCCCGACACCGCCGAGGCCGCCGCCGCCAACGACGCCCGCGCCGGCCGGGCGCTGCCCCTGCCCTACGTCACGGCGGCGTCCGGCGGCCCGGTCAAGGTCAAGGTCACCGTGGCGGCCCGCACGGTCACCGCCCGGCTGGTCCCCGCCGCCGAGGGCACCTCGGTGCGGCTGAGGCTGCCCGAGCGCCTCGACCTGCCCTCCGGACGCCACCCGGTCACCTTCCCGAAGGCGACGGAACCGGCGGCGTACGCCGTCGTCAGCGACGGCGCCCTGCTGCGGCTGGAGGGCCCCGCCTACACGGCCGGCGCCGGACGCCGGCTGCTCGACGCGCTCGCCGGGAACCCCCGCCTGCGCCGGCTGCGGGACCGGACCGGCCGGTAGGCCCCGCACACACGCGGAAAGGGGCCCGGGATCGTCTCCCGGGCCCCTTTCCCCCTGCCGCGCCTACTTCGGCTGGGGCTTGCGCACCGACAGGTGCAGCTCCCGCAGCCGGGACTCGTCCAGCTCGGTCGGCGCGCCCATCATCAGGTCCTGGGCGTTGCCGTTGAGCGGGAAGGCGATGGTCTCGCGGATGTTGGGCTCGTCCGCGAGCAGCATGACGATGCGGTCGACGCCGGGGGCGATGCCGCCGTGCGGCGGGGCGCCGAAGCGGAACGCGCGCAGCATGCCCGCGAACTCCCGCTCGACGGTCTCCGCGTCGTACCCGGCGATCTCGAACGCCTTGAGCATGATCTCGGGCTCGTGGTTGCGGATCGCGCCGGAGGACAGCTCCACGCCGTTGCAGACGATGTCGTACTGCCAGGCCAGGATGTCCAGCGGCTCCTGGTTCTCCAGGGCGTCCATGCCGCCCTGCGGCATCGAGAACGGGTTGTGGGAGAAGTCGATCTTCCCCGTCTCCTCGTCCTTCTCGTACATCGGGAAGTCGACGATCCAGCAGAACCGGAAGACGTTCTCCTCGAAGTGCCCGGCGCGCTTGGCCGCCTCGACCCGGACCGCGCCCATGATCTTGGAGACCTCGTCGAACTCGCCCGCGCCGAAGAACACGGCGTGTCCGGCGGCCAGCCCCAGCCGCTTGGTCAGCTCCGCGACGTTCTCCTCGGTGAGGAACTTGGCGATCGGGCCGGTCAGCGTGCCGTCCTCGCCGACGCGGACCCAGGCCAGGCCCTTGGCGCCCTGCGACACGGCGTAGTCGCCGAGCTGGTCGAAGAACTTGCGGGGCTGGGCGGCGACGTCCGGGACCGGCAGCGCGCGCACGTGCTTGCCGGCGAACGCCTTGAACTCCGAGCCCGCGAAGATGTCGGTGAGGTCGACCAGTTCGAGCTTGGCGCGCAGGTCCGGCTTGTCCGAGCCGTACTTCAGCATCGCCTCGCGGAAGGGGATGCGCGGGAAGGGCGAGGTGACCTCGCGGCCGCCGCCGAACTCGGTGAAGAGTTCCGTCATCAGCCTCTCGATCGGCTGGAAGACGTCCTCCTGCTCGACGAAGCTCATCTCGACGTCGAGCTGGTAGAACTCGCCCGGCGAGCGGTCGGCGCGGGCGTCCTCGTCGCGGAAGCAGGGCGCGATCTGGAAGTACCGGTCGAAGCCCGAGATCATCAGCAGCTGCTTGAACTGCTGCGGGGCCTGCGGGAGCGCGTAGAAGCGGCCCGCGTGCAGCCGGGAGGGGACGACGAAGTCACGGGCGCCCTCGGGGGAGGTCGCGGTCAGGATCGGCGTCGCCATCTCGTTGAAGCCGAGGGCCACCATCTTGCTGCGGATCGCGGAGATCACCTGCGTGCGCAGCATGATGTTGCGGTGCATCCGCTCGCGGCGCAGGTCGAGGAAGCGGTACTCCAGGCGACGCTCCTCGTTCACCCCGTCCTCGGTGTTGATCGTGAACGGCAGCGGCTGTGCGGCGCCGAGCAGCTCGACCTCGCCCACCTCGACCTCGACCTCACCGGTGGGCAGGTCCGGGTTCACGTTCTCCGTGCCGCGGGAGACGACGGTGCCGTCCACCCGGACGGTGGACTCCTTCGTCAGCTTGTCCAGCGCCGCGTACGCGTCCGTGCCCGGACGGGCGACGAGCTGGGTGATGCCGTAGTGGTCGCGCAGATCGATGAAGAGGATGCCGCCCAGGTCGCGCCGATTGTGCAGCCAGCCGCTCAGCCGGACGTCGGTGCCGACGTCAGAGGCGCGGAGCTCGCCGCAGGTGTGGGACCTGTACCGATGCATCGTCGTTCATCCAGTCTTCGCGGATCGGGTGGGTGTCTCACCGTGGGTGTTTCACGTGAAACACCCCCAGCGTACCGGGCGGTCCCGCCCCCCTTCCTCCCCATTGCCGGGACCGCCGCCGCCCCGCCACCCGCACCGCGACCGGTGGCAGCCTGCGATCCCCTCTTCATAGAGTGGTGCAATGCGCACTGGTGAGCCCCTGCCCGCCGTGGGGGATGTCCTGGCCGCCCTGGCGACCGGTCTGTGGCACTGGGACACGGCCGCCGGGCTCGTCACGGTCGACGCCGAGGCGGCACGGCTGCTCGGGCTGCCCGCCCGCCGGGCCAGTGTCCACCAGGCCCAGATCCGGGCCCGCCTCCACCCGGTCGACTGGAACGAGATCACCGGCGTGATCCGCCTCGCCGCCACCGAGGGCACCGTCGCCGAGGTGCGCGTCCGGGTCATGGACGAGCAGGGCCGCGTCGTCCGTGTCGTCCGCAGCCGCTCCAAGCCCTCCTTCGACCCCGAGGAGCAGGCGTACCGGCTGATCGGCACCCTCCAGGAGGTCACCGAACCGGCGCCGGGCACCCCCGCCGGGCGCAGCGCCGTCACCGGTGACTGGCGGCGCTCCCGGGAGGCGTTCCTGCTGGACGCGGGCCGGGCGCTGGCCGAGGCGCGGTCCACCGAGGAGGTGCTGCGGGTCGCGGCGGGCCTGTCGATGCCCGGCTTCTCCCCGGACGGGCTGGCCGTCTTCAAGGTGCAGGGCGACGAGCTGCGCATCATCGGCCACCGCACGGAGCCGGAGCAGGGGGACAGCCCGTTCGCGCGGATGGGGCTGGAGACGGACTACCCGGCCGCCGAGGTGGTCCGCACCGGCCGCGCCGTCTACCTCTCCTCCCCCGAGGAGTACGCCGCCCGCTACCCGCTCACCTGGCCGCTCGCCCAGCGCTACCGCCGGCGCTCCTGGGCGTTCCTGCCGCTGACCGTGGCGGGCCGCACGCTGGGCGCCTGGATGGCGGCCTTCTCCTACCCCGTCGTGTTCACCCCGGACGAGCGCTCGGTGCTGACCACGGTGGCCCGGATGATGGCCCAGGCCCTGTCCCGGGCGGGTGCCGACGAGACCCAGCGGGAGCTGACCGACGGGCTCCAGCGCTCCATGCTGCCCGCCGTGGGACCCGAGATCCCGGGCGTGCGGATCGCCGCCCGCTATGTGCCCACCGGCGGCGGACTCCAGGTCGGCGGCGACTGGTACGACGTGATCCCCCTGCCCGGGGGTACTCCCTCCGGAGGAGACCGGCTCGCCCTGGTCATCGGCGACGTCCAGGGCCATGACGTACGGGCGGCCGGGCTGATGGGCCAGCTGCGCATCGCCCTGCGCGCCTACGCCTCCGAGGGCCACCGCCCCGACGCGGTGCTCGCCCGCGCCTCCCGGTTCTTCCACGGGCTCGCCCAGTCCGCCGAGCACCTCGGCGACTCCCGCTTCGCGACCTGCCTCTACGTGGAGGTCGACCCCGCCACCGGCACCGTGGAGACCGCGCGCGCCGGCCATCTCGACCCGGCGGTGCGGATGACGGACGGGACGGTGCTGGTGCGGGCCACGGCCGGGGGGCTGCCGCTGGGCATCGACCCGGACGGCGACTATCCCACCACCCGGCTCACCCTGGAGCCCGGCGAGACGCTGATGCTGATCACCGACGGCGTGCTGGAGACCGGCGGCCACGATCTGGAGTCGGGCTGGCGGCGGCTGAGCGCCGTCCTGGAGAAGCTGCCCGTCGGCGACCCGGAGGAGCTGGCCGACGCGATGGTCCAGGCCGTCAGCGGGCCGCCCTCGCACCACACCACCGGTCCGCTCGCCGACCGCCGGGAGGACGACCTCGCCCTCCTGCTGCTGCGCCGGCCGGACCGGGACGGCGACGGCGCGGACGGCCGGCCGCCGGCCCGGCGCACGATCATCACCGTCGCCCAGGCCGAGCCGGAGCGGATCGGCGCCGCCCGGCGGCATCTGCGCGCCCTGCTGCACGACTGGCCCAGTGAGGACCAGAAGGATTCGGCGGTGCTGCTGCTCTCCGAGACGCTGACCAACGTCCTCGTGCACACCGACGCCGACGCGCTGGTCGTGGCGGAGGTGACCGGCGCCCCGGGGCGGCGCCGCATCCGGGTGGAGGTCACCGACAGCGGCGAGGAACTGCCGCACAAACGCCGGCCGGGCGAGATGGCGTCCTCCGGGCGGGGCCTGATGCTGATCGAGATGCTCGCCGACGAGTGGGGCGTCGCCCCGCGCGGCGACGGCAAGAGCATCTGGTTCGACTTCTACGAGCCGCCGGCCGGCCCGTCGGTCCCGGAGGACTCGGCGGCGTAGCGCTCCTGGAGTTCGTGGACGATGCCGACTCCGGCGGCGACCAGCGGCACCGCGAGGAGCATGCCGAGGATGCCCGCGACCGAGGCGCCCGCGGTCAGCGCGAGCAGCACCACCGCCGGGTGCATCCGCACGGTCCGGCTCTGCACCATCGGCTGGAGCACGTGCCCCTCCAGCAGTTGCACGGCGACCACCACGCCGAGCGCCCACAGCGCGATGACGAACCCGCGGTCGGCGAGCGCCACGAGCACCGCCACCGCGCCGGAGATGAACGCGCCGAGGTAGGGGATGTAGGCGCCGACGAAGACCAGCGCGCCGAGGCCGAGGGCGCCCGGGACGCGCAGGACGAGCAGGCCGACGGTGATGCAGACGGCGTCGATCAGCGCGATGATCGTGGTCCCCCGCATGAAGCCCTCGACGGCCCCGAAGGCCCGCCGGGCCATCGCCTCGGCCATGTCACCGCCGCTGCGCGGGACGAGGGCGCGCACGGTGCCGACCGCCCGGTCGGAGTCGCGCAGGAAGAAGAAGACCAGCAGCAGGGCGAGGACGGCCATGGCGATGGTCTCGCCGACGACGCTGACCCCGCTGATCACCCCGGAGGCGGCCGTCGAGCCGAACTTGCCCAGCAGCTCGCGGGCGTTGGAGGCGAGGTCGTCCAGCGAGGTGCCCGCGGCCCCGAAGTGGCGGGCGAGGTCCTGGGCGGAGGTCTTCAGGGAGGCCACGATCTGGTCGCCGCTGTCGACGAGCGCGGCGACCACGATGTACACGGCCCCGCCGACCACCACCAGCACGGCGGCGCAGGTGAGCCCCGCGGCCAGGGACCGCTGGACGTGCGCCGCCACCAGCCGCCGGTACAGCGGGCGCAGCAGGGCCGTGCCGAGCAGGGCGAGCAGCGCGGGCGCCACGGCGGTGCGCAGCTCGACGCAGAGCCGGACGGCGACCCAGGCGAGACCGGTGGCGAGCAGGAGAACGGCACACCAGGCGGCGAACCTACGGACCGGAACGGGAAGCAACAGCACGCCCCCAGCCGACCACGCCCCGGGCTGACCGTCCCGCCGGGACGGCCCGCCCGGGTGAGGCGCGGGGCCGGGCCCGCGGACCTGTCCGTGGTGACGCCGGCTCATGAGCCTGCCTGGACGGTTCCGCGGGTCAGGGAACTGCTCGCCGTCCAGGAGCAGCGCCCGGTCCTGCGCCTCGTGCGGTGACAGGTCAGCCCTTCCGAGCAGCCCCTGCGGGCCGGATGGCATCGACCGGGATTCCGGCCTCACGGGCTCCGAGGACGGTGTCGGCGGTGCCCCCGCCCGTACCGGTGGGCGGTTCGCCGTTCCATACGGCGGCGAGGCGGTCGGCGCGGTCGATGCGGAGGGCCTTGGCGCCTTCCTACGCCCGGCGGTCCCCCGGGTGTGGAGCACGGCCCGCACACGAGGCCCGGTGACGTGGCGGGCGCCGCCCTGGGCGAGGCGGACCAGTGCGAGGGCATCCCGCGACCGGTCGCGGTGGAGCGTCTGCCGGGCCATGCCGGCGAGGACGCACGGGTCGTCGTCACCGGGCTGCTCCCGACGGCCCCGCGGGGAGCACACCCCGATCGCGTTCCCGGGCTCCGTCGTCCGGCAGATGCGCCGAGGTGGACCCGACTCGATCCGACTCCCAGATCGCCGTCCTGCGCCTGGGCTCCGGACGCGAAGGGGCCGAGCCGGTCAACGACGGACGAGTCGTTCGTCAGTGACCGACCCGGCCGGGTGCCCGGTCAGGCCCGCGGCCCCTCCGCGGTCATCCCGTGCACCGCCGGCACGGTGCCCAGCCGGCCCTTCTGGAAGTCCTCGAAGGCCTGCTGGAGTTCGTCACGGGTGTTCATGACGAACGGGCCGTAGTGGACCATGGGCTCGCGGATCGGCCGTCCGCCCAGCAGGACGACCTCCAGGTCCGGGGTGTTCCCGTCCTGCTTCTCGTCCGCCCGCACGGTGAGCGAGCCTCCCGCCCCGAAGACGGCCGCCTGCCCGGTGCGCACCGGCCGCCGCTCGGTGCCGGCCGAGCCGCGCCCGGCGAGGACGTACGCCAGGCCGTTGAAGTCCTCCCGCCAGGGCAGGGTCAGCTCGGCGCCCGGCGCGAGGGTCGCGTGGATCATCGTGATCGGCGTGAAGGTGGAGCCGGGCCCCTGGTGGCCGTCCAGGTCGCCGGCGATCACGCGGACCAGGGAGCCGCCGTCCGGGGAGGTCAGCAGGGCCACGCTGCCGCCGCGGATGTCCTGGTACTTCGGGGCCATCATCTTGTCCTTGGCCGGCAGGTTCACCCAGAGCTGGAGCCCGTGGAAGAGTCCGCCGGACATCACCAGGGACTCCGGCGGCGCCTCGATGTGCAGCAGGCCGGAGCCCGCCGTCATCCACTGGGTGTCGCCGTTGGTGATGGTGCCGCCGCCACCGTGGCTGTCCTGGTGGTCGAAGATGCCGTCGATGCGGGCCACCGCGTCCGCGGGCGCGGTCACACGGGGGAGCAAGCCTCCTTGGGCGGCGTGCGTCCCACTTTAGTTGAGCGTTGAACTTTCTGCTACCCGGAACCACAGGAGCCCGGAGGGCATTCCCTCCGGGCTCCGCCGGCAGTCGGCGCGGTCGCCTGATTCAGCCGCGCACGGTTCAGCCGTACATGCGCCGCATCGCGAAGTCGACCATCTGTTCGACGGCCTTCGCGTCGAACACCATCCGGTGCTCGCCCTCCATGTCGAGGACGAACCCGTAGCCGGTCGGCAGCAGGTCGAGCACCTCGGCACCGGTGATCACGAAGTACTTGGACTCCTTGCCCGCGTACCGGCGCAGCTCCTTGAGCGTGGTGAACATGGGGATCACCGGCTGCTGGGTGTTGTGCAGGGCGAGGAAACCGGGGTTGTCGCCGCGCGGGCAGTAGACCTTGGAGGTCGCGAAGATCTGCTGGAAGTCCTCGGCGGCCAGCTGGCCCGTGGTGAAGGCGCGCACCGCGTCCGCGAGCGAGGGCGGGGACGGCTCCGGGTACAGCGGCTGCTGCCCGTATCCGCCGGACATCGGCTGCTGGGGCGGCGCGTACTGCTGCTGGCCCGCGGTCTGGTCGTAGCCGTACATGCCGCAAAGAGTAGCGAGTGAAGAGTCACAGATGGAGCGGCCGGGGTTGCGACTTATTACCGACGGGTAGCATCATCGTAGCTACCAGCCGGTACATGGCTGATACGGGAACAGGCGCGAGGAGTCAGTGCCTCGCCGATCGCTTAACGGAGCTGTCGCCATGGGGCACTACAAGCCGAATCTCCGAGACATCGAGTTCAACCTCTTCGAGGTGCTCGGCCGCGACAAGCTGTACGGCACCGGCCCGTTCGCGGAGATGGACGTCGACACCGCCAGGAGCATCCTGGAGGAGATGGCCCGCCTCTCGGAGAACGAGCTGGCCGCCTCCTTCGAGGACGCCGACCGCAACCCGCCGGTCTTCGACCCGCAGACCAACACGGCACCGGTCCCGGCCTCCTTCAAGAAGAGCTACCAGGCCTTCATGGACTCCGAGTACTGGCGGCTCGGCCTGCCCGAGGAGATCGGCGGCACCACCTCGCCGCGCTCCCTGATCTGGGCGTACGCGGAGCTGATCCTCGGCGCCAACCCGGCCGTGTGGATGTACTCCTCCGGCCCGGCCTTCGCGGGCATCCTCTTCGAGGAGGGCAACGAGGTCCAGAAGAAGATCGCTAAGCTCGCCGTCGACCGCCAGTGGGGCTCCACCATGGTCCTCACCGAGCCCGACGCCGGCTCCGACGTCGGCGCCGGCCGCACCAAGGCGGTCCAGCAGGCGGACGGCTCCTGGCACATCGAGGGCGTGAAGCGCTTCATCACGTCCGGCGAGCACGACATGTCGGAGAACATCCTCCACTACGTCCTCGCCCGCCCCGAGGGCGCCGGCCCCGGCACCAAGGGCCTGTCCCTCTTCCTCGTCCCGAAGTACGAGTTCGACGTCGAGACCGGCGAGCTGGGCGAGCGCAATGGCGTCTACGCCACCAACGTCGAGCACAAGATGGGCCTGAAGGTCTCCAACACCTGCGAGATGACCTTCGGCGACCGCCACCCCGCCAAGGGCTGGCTGATCGGCGACAAGCACGACGGCATCCGCCAGATGTTCCGCATCATCGAGTTCGCCCGCATGATGGTCGGCACGAAGGCGATCTCCACCCTCTCCACGGGCTACCTCAACGCCCTGGAGTACGCCAAGGAGCGCGTCCAGGGCCCCGACCTGGCCAACTTCATGGACAAGACGGCCCCCAAGGTCACCATCACCCACCACCCCGACGTCCGCCGCTCGCTGATGACGCAGAAGGCGTACGCCGAGGGCATGCGCGCCCTGGTGATGTACACCGCCTCGATCCAGGACGAGATCCAGGTCAAGGAGGCGAACGGCGAGGACTCCGCCGCCGCGCACGCCCTCAACGACCTGCTGCTGCCGATCGTCAAGGGCTACGGCTCGGAGAAGGCGTACGAGCAGCTCGCCCAGTCCCTCCAGACCTTCGGCGGCTCCGGCTTCCTCCAGGAGTACCCGGTCGAGCAGTACATCCGGGACGCCAAGATCGACACCCTCTACGAGGGCACCACGGCGATCCAGGGCCAGGACTACTTCTTCCGGAAGATCGTCCGCAACCAGGGCGCCGCGCTGAACTCGCTCGCCGAGGACATCAAGAAGTTCCTCGCCCTCGGCACCGGCGGCGAGGAGCTGTCCGGCGCCCGCGAGCACCTCGCCAAGGCCGCCGTCGAGCTGGAGGCCATCGTCGGCCTGATGCTCACCGACCTCGCCGCCACCGAGCAGGACGTCAAGAACATCTACAAGGTGGGCCTCAACACCACCCGCCTGCTGATGGCCTCCGGTGACGTGGTCGTCGGCTACCTGCTCCTCAAGGGCGCCGCGGTCGCCGCCGAGAAGCTGCCGACCGCCTCCGCCAAGGACAAGGCGTTCTACACCGGCAAGATCGCCGCGGCGAAGTTCTTCGCGGCGAACGTCCTGCCCGGCGTCACCCTGGCCCGCAAGGTCGCCCAGGGCGTCGAGCTGGACCTGATGGAGCTGGACGAGTCCGCGTTCTGAGCCCCCTGACGAGGGCCCGCTTCCCGGTGGACGACGGGGAGCGGGCCCTCGGCCGTCGTTAAGGTGAACCCATGAGCGAACCCCCCCGCTTCGACCGCGGCCACACCGACGACCTGATGACCTTCCTCGCGGCCTCCCCGACGCCGTACCACGCCGTGGCGAACGTCGCCCAGCGGCTGGAGAAGGCAGGGTTCCGGCAGGTCGCGGAGACGGACGCCTGGGACGCGGTGAGCGGCGGCGCGTACGTCCTGCGGGGCGGCGCGGTCATCGCCTGGTACGTCCCCGAGGGCGCCGACGCCCACACCCCCTTCCGCGTCGTCGGCGCGCACACCGACTCGCCCAACCTGCGCGTCAAGCCCCGGCCCGACACCGGCGCCCACGGCTGGCGCCAGGTCGCCGTGGAGATCTACGGCGGCCCGCTGCTGAACTCCTGGCTCGACCGCGACCTCGGGCTGGCCGGCCGGCTCAGCCTGCGCGACGGCTCCAGCCGCCTGGTGAACGTCGACCGCCCCCTGCTGCGCGTCCCGCAGCTCGCCATCCACCTCGACCGCAACGTCACCGCGGACGGCCTCAAGCTCGACAAGCAGCGCCACCTCCAGCCCGTCTGGGGCCTCGGCTCCGACGTCCGCGACGGCGATCTGATCGCCTTCCTGGAGCAGGAGGCGGGCCTGGCGGCCGGCTCGGTCACCGGCTGGGACCTGATGACGCACTCCGTGGAGCCGCCCGCATACCTGGGCCGCGACCAGGACCTCGTCGCCGGACCGCGCATGGACAACCTGCTCTCCGTGCACGCCGGTACGGCCGCCCTGGCCGCCGCCGCGAGCACGGGCGCCCGGCTGTCCTCCATCCCCGTGCTCGCCGCCTTCGACCACGAGGAGACCGGCTCCCAGTCGGACACCGGCGCGGACGGCCCGCTGCTCGGCACCGTGCTGGAACGCTCGGTGTTCGCGCGCGGCGGCACCCTGGAGGACCGGGCCCGCGCCTTCGCCGGCACCGTCTGCCTCTCCTCCGACACCGGCCACGCCGTCCACCCCAACTACGCCGAGCGGCACGACCCGACGCACCACCCGCGGGTCAACGGCGGCCCGATCCTCAAGGTCAACGTCAACAACCGCTACGCCACCGACGGTTCGGGCCGCGCGGTCTTCGCCGCCGCCTGCGAGCGGGCCGACGTGCCCTTCCAGTCGTTCGTCTCCAACAACGCCATGCCCTGCGGCACCACGATCGGCCCGATCACCGCCGCCCGGCACGGCATCCGGACCGTCGACATCGGCGCCGCGATCCTGTCGATGCACAGCGCCCGCGAACTGTGCGGCGCGGACGACCCCCACCTGCTGGCGAACGCCCTGACGGCGTTCCTGCGCGGCTGATCCCGCGGCCGCAAGGGCCCGGCGCCGCATGGGTGTTGCCTCCCGGGGTAACCGGACGGAACCGGATCGACCGGAAGGACCGGAACCGACCGGATCTACAGGGAGGCGACAGTCATGGGCCTCGGCGGATGCATCATCCTCATCGCCGTGGGAGCCATCCTCACGTTCGCGACCGACTGGGACATGCAGGGCGTCAACCTCGACCTCGTCGGCGTGATCTTCATGATCGTCGGCCTGATCGGTGTCGCGACCTTCAGCAGCATCGCCCGCAGGCGGCGCGTCGTGGTCCCGCCGACGACGCCGGTCGTCGAGGAACGGCCCCACACGCACGACGGCTACCACAACGGCTACGGCGCCTGACCGCCCCGGCGTGACCCGGGCGTCCGTACCCGCCGGCACCGCGACGCGGCGGGCGGGGAGCCGGGTCACCGGGGGGTGCCGGGTGCCCGGGGGGTGCCGGGTGCCCGTCCGCCGGCCGGCGGACGCCCGCGGGACGGCGTCCGGCCGCGGCACGCCCGGTGCCACCTCGGCGTGACCCGGCGCCCGGCCGCGTGACGGCGACCGGCGGCCGGGGAAGCGATCGCCGTATGAGATTTCTCGTGTACGACCGGCTGCTCGGCTTCGGCGACGACTACTGGATCGAGGACGACCGCGGGAACAAGGTCTTCCTCGTCGACGGCAAGGCGATGCGGCTGCGGGACACCTGGGAGCTGAAGGACGCCCGGGGCCAGGTCCTGATCGACATCCACCAGAAGATGTTCGCGCTGCGCGACACCATGGTGATCGAGCGGGCCGGGGAGCCCCTGGCCACCCTCCGGCGCAAGCGGCTGTCGCTGCTGCGCGACCACTACCGGGTCACCCTGGCCGACGGCACCGGGCTCGACATCAGCGGCCGCGTCCTCGACCGCGAGTTCGCCATCGAGTACGACGGCGAGCTGCTGGCCGTCGTCTCCCGGCGGTGGCTGACCGTCCGGGACACCTACGGCCTCGACGTCGTCCGGGACGACGCCGACCCGGCGCTGCTGATCGCGCTGACGGTGTGCGTGATCCATCTGGCGGAGAAGGAACGGGAGAGAGAACGGGAGACGGGCAAGGGAGACGGCTGACCGGCCGTCGCGCCGGCGGGCGCACCACCACCGTGGCGTCACAGGGGCCGGTACGGGCCTACGATCGTCACACGAAAGCACTGCCGGGGTACCGCACAGCAGCGTAACTTAGCCTCCCAAGACGCCCGCCGACCGCCGCCCATCCCGCCTGTACCGACCGCCGAGGGGTCCCGTTCCGTGAGTCTGCATCCCACCCTCCAGCCCTACGCCGACGCCTGGACTCACTCCATCGAAGCGATATCCGAGCTGGTCCAGCCGCTCGTGGAAGCCGAGTGGAACCGTCGTACGCCGTGCCCCGGCTGGTCCGTGCGCGATGTCGTCTCCCATGTCATGGGCCTGGACTCGGAGATGCTCGGCGACCCCCGCCCCATCCACACGCTGCCCCGCGACCTGTTCCACGTCACCAACGACCACCAGCGGTACATGGAGATGCAGGTCGACGTCCGCCGCCACCACACGGCGCCGGAGATGACCGCCGAGCTGGAATACATGATCATCCGGCGCAACCGGCAGCTGCGCAACGAGTCCCGCGACCCCGGTCACAAGGTGCGCGGCCCGCTCGGCACCGAGCTGACGCTGGAGGAGTCGATGCGCCGGCACGCCTTCGACGTGTGGGTGCACGAGCAGGACCTGCGCGCCGCCCTCGGCCGCCCCGGCAACCTCGACTCCCCCGGCGCGTACGTCGCCCGGGACGTGCTGCTCGCCGAACTCCCCCGGATCGTCGCCGAGGACGCGGACGCGCCCCGCAGCTCGGCCGTGGTCCTCGACGTCCACGGCCCCGTCGAGTTCCTCCGCACGATCCGCGTCGACATCCAGGGCCGCGGCACCCTGGAGACGGCCCCCGCGCTGGGCCCCGCCGCGACCCTGGCCCTCGACTGGGAGACGTACGTCCGCCTGGCCTGCGGCCGGGTGACGCCGGAGGCGGTGTCGGACCGCGTGAAGACCGAGGGCGACCCGGAACTGACGACGGCCATCCTGCGCCACTTCACGGTCACCAAGTAGCCGGGGCGGCCCGCGGCCAGGGCCTGTCGTTCGGAGCAGGTCGCGGGGAATCGGCTGCGCCTTCCTCGCGCCGGTGAGCGTGCCAGGCCCCGCGTCCGCGGCGTGATCCGAACGACAGGCCCTAGACGGGCACGTGCACGGAGGACACCCGGCTGGCCACCAGGCGTTCCCGCTCCCGCTTCGCCGCCCGCCGCCGCAGCCGCAGGATCTGCGAGACCCCCAGCGTCTGGAGCACGAACACCGCCGAGAACGCGACCGTGTAGTCGTCACCGGTCGCGTCCAGCAGCACCCCGATCGCCAGCAGCGTCGTCATCGAGGCGACGAAACCGCCCATGTTGGTGATGCCGGAGGCGGTGCCCTGACGCTCCGGCGGGTTGGCCGGACGGGAGAAGTCGAAGCCGATCATCGACGCCGGGCCGCAGGCGCCCAGCACCACGCAGAGCACGATCAGCAGCCACATCGGCGCGTGCTCGGCCGGGTAGGCCAGCGTCGCCGCCCACAGCACCGCCGTGGCGCCCACGGTGGTCAGGGCCAACGGCAGCCGCGCCCCGTGGTGCCGGGCGATGATCTGGCCGTAGACCAGGCCGACGAGCATGTTCGACAGCACGACGAGGGTGAGCAGTTCGCCCGCCGCGGCCCGGGTCAGGCCCTGCGCCTCCACCAGGAACGGCAGGCCCCACAGCAGCAGGAAGACCATCGCCGGGAACTGGGTGGTGAAGTGCACCCACAGGCCCAGCCGCGTCCCCGGCTCCCGCCAGGAGGCGGCGATCTGCCGGCGTACGTACGCCGCGCCCTGGTGCGGCACCGGCTCGGGTTCGTGGCCCTCCGGGTGGTCCTTCAGGAAGAGCAGCAGCAGGACGAGGACGACCACGCCGGCCAGCGCGCTGCCCGCGAACGCCGCCGTCCAGCCGATGCCGTGCAGCAACCGGGCGATGACGAGGGTGGAGACCAGGTTGCCGGCCATGCCCGCGAGGCCGGCCAGCTGCGCGACCAGCGGGCCGCGCCGGGCCGGGAACCAGCGGGTGCCGAGGCGCAGCACGCTGATGAAGGTCAGCGCGTCACCGCAGCCCAGCAGCGCGCGCGAGGCCAGCGCCGTGCCGTAGGACGGGGAGAAGGCGAAGCCGAGCTGGCCCACCGTGAACAGCACCACTCCGATGCCCAGCACCTTCTTGGTGCCGAGCCGGTCGACCAGCAGGCCGACGGGTATCTGCATGCCGGCGTAGACCAGCAGCTGGAGTATGGAGAACGTGGACAGCGCGGAGGCGCCCACGTGGAAGCGCTCCACGGCGTCCAGGCCGGCCACGCCCAGCGACGTGCGGAAGATGACGGCGACGAAGTAGACGGCGACACCGACGCCCCAGACGGCGATCGCGCGCCGGCCGCCGGGCGGGTCACCGGGCAGAGTCGTACCGGCGCTGCTCATCGGACCTCCCCCCGGGCCAGGTGGGAGAACCAGCCGACGTGCCGGCCGACGACCCCGACGGCCGCCTCCGCGTCGCCCGCGCGCAGGGCGTCCAGGATCTCCTGGTGCTCCACGATGGTCTTGGCGATCCGGTCGGGGTGGGAGTGCATCACGGCGACGCCCATCCGCAGCTGGCGGTCGCGCAGCTGGTCGTAGAGCCGGGAGAGGATCTCGTTGCCCCCGCTGCGCACGATCTCCGCGTGGAAGCAGCGGTCGGCGACGGCGGCGGCGGCGAGGTCCCCGGCCGCGGCCCGCTCCTTGTGCTCCCGGAGCAGTTCCTCCAGCCGCTCGATGAGCGCGGGCGGGGCGGGTACGGCCTTGCGCGCCGCGTACTCCTCGACCAGCAGCCGGGTCTCCACCACGTCCGCGATCTCCTGCGCGGAGACCGGCAGCACCAGCGCGCCCTTCTTCGGGTAGAGCCGGATCAGCCCCTCCGCCTCCAGCCGCAGCAGCGCCTCGCGCACCGGGGTGCGGGAGACCCCCACGGCCTCGGCGAGCTCGCCTTCGGTGAGCAGGGTGCCGCCCTCGTAGCGGCGGTCGAGGACGCCCTGCTTGACATGGGTGTAGACGCGGTCGGCGGCTGGGGCTTGCTTCACGGCCAGGCTCATGCCCACAGGATAGATACAACAGGGACGCATGAAACGGACCGTCCGCCATGCGGACGGAGGAGCACGGCCGGAGGATTCCTGGTTCCGCCGTGCAACCATCCACCCCCGTCACGTGTCGCACAGACGTGGCCCCCTTGCTGCCCAGACCTCAACTCGGCCGCACCGCAGGGGCATAAGACGTAATCGGGGTAACTCACGTGAAAACCGCTATCCAAGGCATGCGCCTCCGCCGGGCCGTAGCCGTCGCGGTGACCAGCGGCACCATGCTGGCCACCGGTGTGCTCACCGCGGCACCCGCGCAGGCCGTCGCGACGCCGACCATCACCGCCAAGGGCGGGTTCCTGATGAACAGCGCCAACGGCAAGACCCTCTTCAGCAAGTCCGCCGACACCACCCGGCTGACCGCCTCCACCACGAAGATCATGACCGCGAAGGTCGTGCTCTCGCAGAAGAACCTGAACCTGGACTCCAAGGTCACGATCAAGAAGGCCTACAGCGACTACATCGTCTCCAAGGGCGCCTCGTCGGCCCGGCTGATCGTCGGCGACAAGGTCACCGTCCGCCAGCTCCTCTACGGGATGATGCTGCCGTCCGGCTGCGACGCGGCGATGGCGCTGGCCGACAAGTTCGGATCGGGCTCGACCGTCTCGGCCCGCACCAAGAACTTCATCGGCAAGATGAACTCCATGGCCAAGAGCCTGGGCATGACCAAGACGCACTTCGACTCGTTCGACGGCATCAGCAACGGGTCCAACTACTCGACGCCGCGCGACCTGACCAAGCTCGCCCGCAGCGCGATGGGCAGCTCCACCTTCAAGACCGTGGTGAAGGCCAAGTCGTACAAGGCGAAGACC
Source organism: Streptomyces griseoviridis (assembly GCA_014649155.1). Lineage (GTDB taxonomy): Bacteria > Actinomycetota > Actinomycetes > Streptomycetales > Streptomycetaceae > Streptomyces > Streptomyces griseoviridis. Next base: position 82,628 of record BMSM01000006.1, read on the forward strand.
ATCACCAAGTCGGGTTCGACCCGCACGATGGCCACCTGGTCGAACACCAACACCCTGCTCGGCTGGAACGGCACGCTGGGGGTGAAGACCGGCTCCGGCACCTCCGCCAAGTACTGCCTGGTGTTCGCCGCCACCAAGAACGGCGAGTCGGTCGTCGGCGCGGTGCTCACCTCGTCCTCGGCCGCCAACCGCACCTCGGACGTGAAGAAGCTCGTCAACTACGGCTACGCCAAGATCAGCTGACGCGCCCGGCGCGACGGAAGGGGGTCCACCGCCGGCGGGCGGTGGACCCCCTTCCGCGTGCCCGCTACGCCCAGGTGATCAGGCGCTTGGGCTGCTCCAGTACGGCCGCCACGTCGGCCAGCACCCGGGAGCCCAGCTCGCCGTCGACCAGGCGGTGGTCGAAACTGAGCGCCAGCGTGGTGACCTGTCGGGGCTTCACCTTGCCCTTGTGGACCCAGGGCTGCGGCTTGATCGCGCCGACCGCGAGGATCGCGGACTCGCCCGGGTTGAGGATCGGCGTGCCGGTGTCGACGCCGAAGACGCCGACGTTGGTGATGGTGACCGTGCCGCCGCGCATCGCGGCCGGGGAGGTCTTGCCCTCCCGGGCCGTGGCGACCAGCTCGGCGAGTGAACGGGCCAGCTCCGGAAGGGTCTTGGCGTCCGCGTCCTTGATGTTCGGCACGATCAGGCCACGCGGGGTGGCGGCCGCGATGCCCAGGTTGACGTAGTGCTTGAGCACGATCTCCTGGGCGGCCTCGTCCCAGGACGCGTTGATGTCCGGGTGGCGGCGGATCGCGACCAGCAGGGCCTTGGCGACGAGCAGCAGCGGGCTCACCCGCAGCCCCTCGAACTCCTTGTCCCGCTTCAGCTCCTCGACCAGCTTCATCGTGCGGGTCACGTCGACCGTCACGAACTCGGTCACGTGCGGCGCGGTGAAGGCCGAGCCGACCATCGCCGCCGCCGTCGCCTTGCGGACGCCCTTGACCGGGACCCGGGTCTCGCGGGCCGCGTCGTACGCCACGGGGGCGGGCGCGGCGGCGGGGGCCCGGCCGGCGGCCAGGTCCGGCTCCGGGGAGGCGGGCGGCGCCACGGCCGCGTGCACGTCCTCGCGGGTGATGACGCCGTCCGGCCCGGACGGGACCACGGTCGTCAGGTCGACGCCGAGGTCCTTGGCGAGCTTGCGCACCGGGGGCTTGGCCAGCGGACGCCCGGCGGTGGCCGGGCGGGCCGGCGCGCCGCCGTTCAGCTCCGCCCGGAGCGCGGCCGGCGCCTGCCCTCCGGAGGCGGCGGGGGCGGAAGCGGCGGGGGTCCGGTCCGCCGGGGCGCCCTTGCGGGGGCGGCGGCGGGTGGCGGAGGTGGCCACGCCGTAGCCGACCAGGACCGGCTGCCGGGCCGGGGGCTGCTCGGGCTCCGGGGCACCGGCCTGGTCCGCCGGCGCGGTCTCCGGTGCCGGCCCGGCGGCCGTGCCGCCGCCGGTGTCCACGGCGATGATCGCCGTGCCCACGTCCACGGTGGTGCCCTCGGGGACGTGCAGCGCGCGGACCACGCCGTCGTAGGGGATGGGCAGTTCGACGGCGGCCTTGGCCGTCTCGACCTCGCACACCACCTGCCCGTCGGTGACCGTGTCACCGGGCTGGACGTACCACTTGAGGATCTCGGCCTCGGTGAGCCCCTCGCCCACGTCGGGCATCTTGAACTCGCGCACCGCGCCCACGGCGCTCTCCGTCATCGTCGTCACGGCCCTCTCCTCAGTACGCCAGCGAGCGGTCGACGGCATCCAGCACCCGGTCCAGGTCGGGCAGGTACTCCTCCTCCAGGCGCGCCGGCGGGTACGGCGCGTGGTAGCCGCCGACCCGGAGCACGGGCGCCTCCAGGTGGTAGAAGCAGCGCTCGGTGATCCGCGCGGCGATCTCCGCGCCCGAGCCGAGGAACACCGGCGCCTCGTGCACCACGACCAGCCGGCCGGTCTTCTCCACCGAGGACTGCACGGTGTCGAAGTCCAGCGGGGAGATCGAGCGCAGGTCGACGACCTCCAGGGAGCGGCCCTCCTCCGCGGCCGCGTCGGCGGCCTCCAGGCAGAGCTTCACCATCGGGCCGTAGGCGACCAGGGTGAGGTCGGTGCCCTCGCGGGCCACCCGCGCCCGGTGCAGCGGGCCGGGGATCGCCTCGGTGTCGACCTCGCCCTTGTCCCAGTAGCGGCGCTTGGGCTCGAAGAAGATCACCGGGTCGTCGCTCTGGATGGCCTGCTGCATCATCCAGTAGGCGTCCGCCGGGTTGGACGGCGTGACCACCTTCAGGCCCGCCACGTGCGCGAAGAGTGCCTCGGGGGACTCCGAGTGGTGCTCGACCGCGCCGATGCCGCCGCCGTAGGGGATGCGCACGACGACCGGCATCCTGACCTTGCCCAGCGCGCGGGCGTGCATCTTCGCGAGCTGCGTGACGATCTGGTCGTACGCCGGGAAGACGAAACCGTCGAACTGGATCTCCACCACCGGGCGGTAGCCGCGCAGGGCGAGGCCGATCGCGGTGCCGACGATGCCGGACTCGGCGAGCGGGGTGTCGACGACGCGGCTCTCGCCGAAGTCCTTCTGGAGGCCGTCGGTGACCCGGAAGACACCGCCGAGCTTGCCGACGTCCTCACCCATGATCAGGACCTTGGGGTCCGTCTCCAGGGCGTGCCGCAGCGACTCGTTGATCGCCTTGGCGATCGCCATCTTCTCAGCCATGATCAGACCCCCTCGGCTTCCGTGTCGGCGAACGACGCCTGGTAGGCGGCGAACTGGGCGCGCTCCTCGTCGACGAGCGCGTGTCCGTCCGCGTACGCGTGCTCGAACAGGGCGAACCGGTCCGGGTCCGGCATGGCACGGACCACTTCGCGCACTCGTTTGCCCAACGCCTCGCTCTCCGCCTCCAGTTCCGCGAAGAACCCCTCGTCCGTGTGGTGGGCGGCTTCCAGGTGGCGGCGCAGGCGGAGGATCGGGTCCTTCGCCTCCCAGGCGATCCGCTCGTCGTCGTGGCGGTAGCGCGAGGGGTCGTCGGAGGTGGTGTGGGCGCCCATCCGGTAGGTGAACGCCTCGATGAGCGCCGGTCCCTCGCCCCGGCGGGCCCGCTCCAGGGCCCAGCGGGTGACCGCGAGGGAGGCCAGCACGTCGTTGCCGTCGACGCGGACGCCGGGGAAGCCGAAGCCCTCGGCGCGGCGGTAGAGCGGCACGCGGGTCTGTTTCTCGTTGGACTCCGAGATCGCCCACTGGTTGTTCTGGCAGAAGAAGATCACCGGGGCGTTGTAGACCGCGGCGTAGTTGAACGCCTCCATGACGTCGCCCTGGCTGGAGGCGCCGTCGCCGAAGTAGGCGAGGACGGCGGAGTCGGCGCCGTCCATGGTGATGCCCATCGCGTAGCCGGTGGCGTGCAGCGCCTGCGAGCCGATGACGATGGTGTACAGGTGGAAGTTGTTGCTGTTGGGGTCCCAGCCGCCATTGTTGACGCCGCGGAACATGCCCAGCAGGTTGGTCGGGTCGACGCCGCGGCACCAGGCGACGCCGTGCTCGCGGTAGGTCGGGAAGACGTAGTCGTCCTCGCGGGTGGCCCGGCCGGAGCCGATCTGCGCGGCCTCCTGGCCCAGCAGCGAGGCCCACAGGCCCAGCTCGCCCTGGCGCTGGAGCGCGGTGGCCTCGGCGTCGAAGCGGCGGGTGAGCACCATGTCGCGGTACAGGCCGCGCAGTTCCTCGGGGGTGACACCGGCGACGTAGGGGTCGAACTCGGCGTTCCGCACCCGCTCGCCCTCGGGCGTCAGCAGCTGTACGAGCTGCGGCTCGGCGTCCTTCCTGGGGGCGCGCGCGACGCGGGGGGCGCGCTTGGCGCCGGTGGTGCTGCTGGTGCGCTTGGGGCCTGCGGTGCCGGTGGTGCCGGCCGCCTCCGTTCCGGTGCCCCCGGGGGTCCCGGTGTCCCCGGTCTTGCTCCCGGCGCTGCGTCGCGCCTTGCGCGCGGCAGTGCTCTCCACGGTCACGTGTGCTCCTCCGTCGGTCCGGCCCCCGGGTTCGCCGGGAGGCGGTGCGGCTCACCTGTGTCCGGCGGGCGCACGGGGTGGGTGCGCCGGAGTCGTGCACAGGCGTGACAGGTGCCCCGGCGAGCATCCTGCACCACGCACGTTACCCAGTGCGCCACATTTCTGTGAAACCCCTCCTGACCTGCGTTTTTACTTGGGTTTCCTAGTAAATGCGCAAAGTCGGGAACAGGCACTGGTCACAGCGTCGCAGGGGGCCGGGACAACGGCACGTTATCCCGGCGGCCCCGGGCGCGGGAAGGGTTCGTATGGGAGACTGACTCCGTGCGCGGAGACGGACATATCAGGGTATTCCTCCTCGATGACCACGAGGTCGTCCGGCGGGGTGTCCACGACCTGCTCTCCGGCGAGGAGGACATCGAGGTGGTCGGCGAGGCCGGCACGGCCGGCGAGGCGCTGGCCCGCATCCCGTCCGCCCGCCCGGACGTGGCGGTGATCGACGTACGCCTGCCCGACGGCAGCGGCGTCGAGGTGTGCCGCGAGATCCGCACCCACGACGAGTCCGTGCACTGCCTGGTACTGACCTCCTACGCCGACGACGAGGCCCTCTTCGACGCGATCATGGCCGGCGCCTCGGGGTACGTCCTGAAGGACATCCGGGGCGCCGAGCTGCTGTCCGCGGTCCGGGACGTCGCCGCGGGGCGCTCCCTGCTCGACCCGGCCACCACCGCCCGCGTCCTGCAACGGCTGCGCGAGGGCGGCGGCCCCGACGACGACCGGCTGGCCCGGCTCACCGAGCAGGAGCGCCGCATCCTGGAACTGATCGGCGAGGGCCTCACCAACCGGGCCATCGGTGAGCGCCTCCACCTCGCCGAGAAGACGATCAAGAACTACGTCTCCAGCCTGCTCGCCAAGCTCGGCATGCAGCGCCGCTCCCAGGCGGCGGCCTACGTCGCCCGGACGCAGGCGGAGAAGCGCTGAGCGGGCGGCTCCTTTCCGTTCACCCGAAACTCATGTCCCGCGAGCGCGGGGCCGGGGGCCCTGCCCCCCCCTCCGGCCCACGGCACACGGTGAAGGCATGCCCCTCGACGCGTCCCGCGCCGTCGGCCTGCTCGGCCGCACCGCCTACGGCCGGGCGGCCACCACCCTGCGCGCCCTGCCGCTCCTCGCCTCAGCGCGCCACATCGTCTCCGACGGCCGGGTCCTGCCGCGCGTACCCAGGAACGGCGGCTACCACCGGGTCCGCGCGGGCGGCGCCGGAAGGCCGAGTCGCCTACGGCTCCGGCAACGCCGGAGCCGCCGGACCGGGCGAGGGCCTGTGGGCCGCGTCCAGGTCGTGGGCCGCCGCGAGCCGTACGCGCCTGCCCCGGCCGAGCCCGGACGGTCCGGCCCCGCACCGGGCCGGGCGGACGGCGCCCCCTTCGGCCCGTCCGCCTGAGCATCGAGCCGCGGCTGCGCGTGGTCCATGCCATGGACGGGCACGGCGACGCCAGCCGGCACCACTTCGGAAACGTCCCGGACGCCCTCTGAGCGCCCCTTGCCGGGGTGGCGACCGAAAGCGACCGACGACGACTGTGTGTGACAATGCGCAGCTCAAGAGCACTTCTGGTGCCCTAGCATCGGCGGCGTGCCGCGTTTATGTGTACCGACCACCGTGCCTCACGCGCCCCCCTTGGGCGCCCTCCTCCGCCAGTACCGCGCCGGTTCCGCGCTCGCCTGCGAACCCGTCGACCAGGGCCTGCTCAACCGCGGCTGGCGCCTGTGCACCACCCGCGGCCGTTTCTTCCTCAAGCACCACTTCGACCCCGAGACCGCCACACCGGCCGCGATCGGCCGTCAGCACCGGGCGACCCGGCGCCTGGCCGGCCTCGGCGTCCCGGTGGCCCCCGCGCTGCCCGGCCGGGACGGCCGCACGGTCGTCGTCATCGGCGGCCACTGCTACGCGCTGCACCCGTGGATCGAGGGCCGGCACCGGCACGGCGGCCAGCTCACCGAGGCCCAGTGCGGTCGGCTCGGCGCCCTCCTCGGGGCGGTCCACGCCGGCCTGGAACGCGTGATGCCGGCCCGCGGCGCCCGTCCCCGCGGCGGCCCGGACCCGGCCGCCGGCGTCCCCGACGCGGGCGTCAGCGCCGACCCCGCCGACACCTTCGCGCTCATCGACGACCTGCTCGGACGGGTGCGCCGGCACCGCCCGGCCGACTCCTTCGACGCCCTCGCCCGGCACCGCCTGCTGGAACGCCGGGCGCTGCTCGAACGGCACGCCGGCCGGCGCCCGCCGCGCGGCGGTGCGGTGGGCTGGGTGCACGGCGACTTCCACCCGTTCAACCTGCTCTACCGAGGGGACGCCCCGGCCGCGATCGTCGACTGGGACCGCCTGGGCCTGCGCCCGCGCGCGGAGGAGGCCGTCCGCGCCGCCGCGATCTTCTTCGTGCGCCCCACCGGCCCGCTCGACCTGCTCCGGGTCCGGGCGTACGCCCGCGCGTACCGGCGTACGGCGGGGGCGACCCCCTCCCAGCTGGAGGCGGCCGTGCACCGGGTGTGGTGGGAGCGGCTCAACGACTTCTGGATGCTGCGCTGGCACTACGAGCGCGGCGACCGCCGGGCCGACCCGCAGTTCCCCGCGGCCTCGGCCCTGGCGGTGTGGTGGACCCGGGAGTACGACGCGGTGTGTGAGGCGTTCACCGGCTGAGCGGGTCCGGCGGGCGGGCAGCCCCGGAGGGGACGGCCCGGGAGGGGACGGCCCGGGAGGGGACGGCCCGGGAGGGGACGGCCCGGGAGGGGACGGCCGCTCAGCCGCCGAGACCGGCGGTCAGGCCGCCGTCCTCCTCGCCGCCACCGCCGTTGCCGTCGTCACCGGTCGCGGGGGCCGACGGCTGGGTCCCGCCGGTCTCCTCGCCGCCGCCGTCGTCACCGGTCGCGGTGTCCGTGGGCTGGGCGCCGCCGGTCTCCTCGCCGGTGGGCTCCTGGCTGGTCTCCTGGGACTGCGTCACGGACGGCGTCCAGGACGGCTGGTACGACTGCTGCCAGCCGCTGTCGCCGCCGCTGCCGGTGCCGGTGTCCTGACCGGTGCCGGTGTCGCCGGTGGGCTCGTCGGAGGTCTCGTCGCTCGGCGACGCGGAGGACTTCTCCTCGTCGGTGCTCTGCGTGGCGCTCGGCGACTGCGAGGTCTTCGTACCGCCGCCGCCCTCGGTCTCGCCGTTGTTCAGCGCCAGCGCGACGCCCGCCGCGATGGCGATCACCGCGAACACGGCCAGGATCCACAGCTTGCCCCGGCCGCTGCCCCGGTTGCCGTGGCCCTCGAAACCGCCGTCGTCCCCGCCGCCGTAGCCGCCGCCGGGCAGGATCGGCTGAGGGATCTGCGCGGTGCCGGAGTGGTCGGGGTGGGGCAGCACGGTGGTGCCCGCCATGCCCATCCCGGCCGCGGGCGTCTGCCGCCCGTCGTGGTCGACCGGGCCGGTGTTCCAGGTGCCGGTGTGGCCGCCCTGGTCGTAGAGCATCTGGAGCGCGTACTGGACCAGCCCGCGCATCTCCTCGGCGGTCTGGAAGCGGTCGTCGGGCTCCTTGGCCAGCGAGCGCATGACGAGGCCGTCCAGCTCCGGCGGGACCGCGTCGGAGACCTCGGACGGAGGCGTCGGGATGTCCTGGACGTGCTGGTAGACCACCGACAGCGGGGTCTCGCCGGTGAACGGCGGGCGCAGTGCGAGGAGTTCGTAGAGCAGGCAGCCGGTGGCGTACAGGTCGGAGCGGTGGTCGACGGCCTTGCCGAGGGCCTGCTCCGGGGAGAGGTACTGGGGGGTGCCCATGACCATGCCGGTCTGCGTCATCGTCGTGGACGCGCCGTGCAGGGCGCGGGCGATGCCGAAGTCCATCACCTTCACCGCGCCGCCGTGGGTGATGATGACGTTGGCCGGCTTGATGTCGCGGTGCACGATGCCGTGCTGGTGCGAGTAGGCCAGCGCCTCCAGGACGCCGGAGACGATGATCAGCGCCTGCTCCGGGCCGGGTGCCTCGGCGTTGAGCAGGAGGTCGCGGATGGTGCGGCCCTCGACGATCTCCATGACGATGTACGGCACCGACTGGCCGCCGACGACGTCCTCGCCGGAGTCGTACACGGCGACGATCGCGTGGTGGTTCAGGCCGGCCACGGACTGCGCCTCGCGCGTGAAGCGGGCCTTGGAGACCGGGTCCTCGGCGAGGTCGGCGCGGAGCAGCTTGACGGCCACGGTGCGTCCGAGCCGGACGTCCTCCGCGGCGAACACCTCGGCCATGCCGCCCCGCCCGAGTCTGCGGGTCAGCCGGTACCGGCCGTCGCCGACCAGCCCGCCGTTGCCCCAGGCTTCCGGCGTGTCCGACATACCGCCGCCAGTCGCCTCGGGTTCGGACGGGCCCTGAGCGCGCTGCTGCTGTGCCATCAGTCCTCGCCGTCGTTTCTGCCCGCGGTACGCGCGGTGTTGTGTCACGGTCTCCGTCGGCCACGCTACAGCCTCCGCGCAAGCCTCCGGTCCGAGACGGTGGCCGGGACCGGCACGTGACGGACCGGTCATGAAACCCTGGTTCCGTACTGCCGTGCAAATTCTGTGCACCGTGCGCGCCCGCGCCGTGACGCATCCATGACGCTTCCTTCGCGTACGGTCACGGATCGGGCACCCTGCTTGACGTGTCGGGGGGCTCGGGCAGACTGGGCGGAACCGCGGAGTGGATCATGTCCCTCCCCGCGGGCGCCCGGCCGGGGCCGCGTCGGGGTGAGTGACCTTCGCCACGATCGCGTTCCCGTGCTGACGGGCTGCTCGGCGTGCGCCGAAACGGCCGGCGGTCACCGGGCGGACTTCGCGGACCGCACGGCCGAGGGGCCCGGCGGCCGAGGCCGCCGGACCCCTCGGATGCGGGCTTCTCGCTGTGCGCGGTGCGCACCGGGGCGTGCGCTCCCGGTGGGTTCCCTACAGGTACGGGCCCCCCGAACGGCCGCCCGGGTGCGGGCCGTCCTCGCCGTCACCCATGCCCGGCGGCAGGGCGCGGCGCATCTGCTCCAGCTGGGCCCGCGCGGCCATCTGCTGCGCGAACAGGGTGGTCTGGATGCCGTGGAACAGACCCTCCAGCCAGCCGACCAGCTGCGCCTGGGCGATCCGCAGCTCCGCGTCGCTCGGGGTCGCCTCCTCCGTGAAGGGCAGGGAGAGCCGCTCCAGCTCCTCGACCAGCTCCGGCGCGAGACCGTCCTCCAGCTCCTTCACCGAGCTGGAGTGGATCTCCTTGAGCCGGGCCCGGCTGGCGTCGTCCAGGGGAGCGGCGCGCACCTCCTCCAGCAGCTGCTTGATCATGCTGCCGATCCGCATCACCTTCGCCGGCTGCTCGACCTGATCGGTCACCGGCGTCTCACGGGCGTCGCCGTCGCCGTCCCCGCCGCCACCGAGCGCCATGCCGTCCTGGCCGACGACCAGGATCTGGGGCTTCTCCGGCGACCTGTCGTTCCTCGGCATCTCCATGCCCCCATTCTCTCGCACACCCGGTCCGCGGTCCGGGGGCGCCCCCGTCCGAACCCGGCCGCCGCGTTCGGACGCGCCCGGAATGCCGTGAGGGTCGCGGAGTGTGACGCTTGTTCCGTCGGTCTTGGCGACGGGTACCGGGAGGGGGTCACCGACGTGACTCCATGGCTGGGCGGGGCCGCCCTGCGGGCGGGACTCTGCGGACTGGCGGGGCTCCTGGCCACGGGCGCGGCCGGACCGTCGTACCGGGCGGCCCCCACGGCGTACGGCGCCGAGGCGACGGCACCGGTCCCCGCCGCGCACGCCTCCCCGTCCGTGCGGCCCCCCTCCGGCGCTCCGCGGGCTCCCCGGGACGGGGCCGGCCCGTCGGACGGTCCCGGCGGGAGCGGTCCGCCGGCACCCTCGGCGTCGCGGGACGGCGACGCGGCCGGGCGCTCCCCGGGTGCCTCGGCCTCCCCCAGCCCCTCGGGCGCCGGACGGTCCGCGTCGGCGCGGCCCGCCGGGCCCTCCCGGTCCGCCGGGCCCTCCCGGCCCGCCGGGCCCTCCCGGCGCGCGTCCCGGCCCGCCGGCCGGCCGGAACGGCCCCGGGCGCGGGACCGGTCCGGGGAGGTACGGCAGCGGCCGGGCGGCCCGGGGGAGTCGTACGCGCGGGAGCACGGCGCCGGTGACGGGACCGGCGCGTCGGGGCGGGACCCCGGCGGAGCGGAGGAGCACGGCGGCGCGGTCGGCCCGGACACCTCCACCGGGCCCCCGGAGGCCGGGCGGGACGCGTCCGAGGTCCCGGTGCGGCCGGTGCCCCGGTCCCTCCCCCGCGCGGAGGAGGGACCGGGGCGGACGGGCCCGCGGGTGCTGCCCCTGGGCAGCGGGCTGGTCCTCCTCGGGCTGGGCATGGGCCTGGCCTTCTTCGGCCTGCGGCTGCGCCGGCCATGAGGACGCAGCCGGTGACGCGGACGGGACTCGGGCTACGGCGCGAGCAGCAGCACCTTGCCGATGTGTCCGCTCTCCTCGACGACCCGGTGGGCGGCGGACGCGTCGCTCATCGGCAGTTCCCGGTCGACGATCGGACGGACCCGGCCGGCGGCGACGAGCGGCCAGACGTGTTCGCGCACGGCGGCGACGACGGCCGCCTTCTCGTCCAGCGGACGGGCGCGCAGCCCGGCCCCGCCCACGGTGGCGCGCTTGGCGAGCAGGGCGCCGATGTCCAGCTCGGCCTTCCGGCCGCCCTGCATGCCGATGATCGCGAGCCGGCCGTTGAACGCGAGCGCCTGGAGGTTGCGCTCCAGGTACTTGGCGCCCATGTTGTCCAGGATGACGTCGGCGCCCGCGCCGCCGGTGGCCTCCCTGACCTCGGCGACGAAGTCCTGCTCCCGGTAGTTGACCAGGATGTCCGCGCCGAGCTCGGCGCAGCGCTCCAGCTTCTCCCGGCTGCCCGCGGTCACGGCGACCCGCGCGCCGGCCGCCTTGGCGAGCTGGATCGCCATGGTGCCGATGCCGCTGGAACCGCCGTGCACGAGGAAGGTCTCGCCGGCCCGCAGCCGGGCGATCATGAAGACGTTCGACCAGACCGTGCAGACCACCTCGGGCAGCGCCGCGGCCTCCTTCAGACCGACGCCCTCGGGCACCGGCAGTACCTGCCCGGCCGGGACGGCGACCTTCTCGGCGTAGCCGCCGCCGGCCAGCAGCGCGCACACCTCGTCGCCCACCGACCAGCCGGACACGCCGGGGCCGAGCGCGGCGATCCGCCCGGAGCACTCCAGGCCGGGGTAGGAGGACGCGCCGGGCGGCGGCGGGTAGTGACCCTGGCGCTGCATGATGTCGGCCCGGTTGACGGCGCCGGCCGTCACCTCGACGAGGACCTCGCCCTCGCCGGGCACGGGGTCGGGGACCTCGGCCCAGACCAGCGCCTCGGGGCCTCCGGGTTCGGGGATCGTGATCGCATGCATGAGGGGGACGCTACCCCCGCGCACCCCGGCGGACCCGTCCGACCCGGCGGTCCCCGCCCGCCCCGCGCTCCCGGCCCGCCCCGCTCACCCCGGCCGCGGCCGGGACGAGCACGGCGCCGGGGCCCGGCCGCGCGCGGGCGAGGAGTCCGCGGGACGGCGCGGGTCCTCCCCGGGTGGACGACGACGCGGAAGGAACCCAGCATGAGCACGGAGACGTCCGGCCTCGCGATCGAGACCGCGGGCCTGGTCAAGACGTTCGGCACGACCCGGGCCGTGGACGGGGTGGACCTGCGGGTACCGGCCGGCACGGTCTACGGCGTGCTCGGGCCGAACGGCGCGGGCAAGACCACCGCGGTCCGGATGCTCGCCACGCTGCTCAGACCGGACGCCGGCGAGGCCCGCGTCTTCGGCCACGACGTGGTGCGCGAGGCGGACGAGGTACGCGCCCGGGTCAGCCTCACCGGGCAGTACGCGTCCGTGGACGAGGACCTCACCGGCGCCGAGAACCTGACGCTGCTGGCCCGCCTCCTCGGCCACGGCCGGCCGGCCGCCCGGCGGCGCTCCGAACAGCTGCTGGCGGCCTTCGGGCTCACCGAGGCGGCGTCCCGGCAGATCAAGCACTACTCCGGTGGCATGCGGCGCCGGATCGACATCGCCGCGTCCATCCTCAACACCCCCGACCTGCTCTTCCTGGACGAGCCGACCACCGGCCTCGACCCGCGCAGCCGCAACCAGGTGTGGAACATCGTGCGCGCGGTCGTCGCCCAGGGCACCACGGTGCTGCTGACCACGCAGTACCTGGACGAGGCCGACCAGCTCGCGTCCCGGATCGCCGTCATCGACCGGGGGAAGGTGATCGCCGAGGGGACGAAGGGCGAGCTGAAGGCGTCCGTCGGCGCCGGTTCGGTGCACCTGCGGCTGCGCGAGGCCGGGCGGCGGGCCGACGCCGAGCGGGTGCTGCGCGGGCTGCCCGCCGCCGAGGTTCAGCTCGACGGCGATCCGGTGGCGCTGACCGCCCGGCTGACCGCGACGGCCGGGGACAGCGCCGCCGAGCAGGCCGCCCGCGCGCTCGCCGCGCTGACCCGGGCGGGCATCACCGTCGACCACTTCTCCCTGGGGCAGCCCAGCCTCGACGAGGTCTTCCTCGCGCTGACCGGCCACGGCACCGGGCAGGAGGGACTGCCGAGCCCTGACGACGACCCGAAGGACGGGGTGGCGGCATGAGTACGGCCACGAGCGCGCAGGGCGAGGGCCGCACCGGGGACCCGGACCTCGCCCCGGTCAGCGCCGAGTCGCTGGCCGCCCTGCTGGTCGCCGGGGAACGGCCGCCGCGACCCGGCGCCCTGTCGACGTCGCTGACGTTCGGCCGGCGCGCGGTCCTCAAGCTCAAGCACGTGCCGGAGCAGCTGTTCGACGTCACCGCGTTCCCGATCATGAACCTGCTGATGTTCACGTACCTCTTCGGCGGGGCGCTGGCCGGTTCGCCGTCCGAGTACCTGCAGTTCGTGCTGCCCGGCGTCCTCGTGCTCTGCGTCGTCATGATCACGATGTACACCGGGATGTCGGTGAACACCGACATCCAGAAGGGCGTCTTCGACCGCTTCCGGTCCCTGCCGATCTGGCGGCCGGCCGCGATGATCGGCTATCTGCTCGGCGACGCCCTGCGTTACAGCATCGCCTCCGCGGTGATGCTCGTCGTCGGTCTGGTCCTCGGCTACCGGCCGGCCGGCGGGGCCGCCGGGGTGGTCGCCGGGATCGCGCTGCTGCTGCTGTTCTCGTTCGCCTTCTCGTGGGTCTGGACGATGTTCGGGCTGATGCTGCGCACCGAGAAGGCGGTGATGAGCGTCAGCATGATGGTGATCTTCCCGCTCACCTTCCTGTCCAACGTCTTCGTCGACCCCGCGACCATGCCGAGCTGGCTCCGGGGGTTCGTCGACAACAGCCCGGTCACCCACCTGGCCTCCGCGGTGCGGGGGCTGATGGCGGGCGACCCGCCCGGCGACGACCTCCTCTGGACGCTGGGCTGGTCGGCGCTGTTCCTGCTGGTCTTCGGCCCGGTCACGATGCGGCTCTACAACCGCCGGTGACCTCCGGCTCACGACCGCCGGTACCTGCGGTTCCGCAGCCGCCGTGACCGCCCGGCCGGGTCAGTCCTGGGGCAGCGGCCGGACGTCCGGCGCGATCTGCGTGCCCGGGGACGCCCGGATGATCGTGATCAGGCGGTCCGTCAGTTCCAGGCCACCGACCGCGGGATCGTCGTAACCGAGCACCCGGTGCCCGCGCAGCACGCTCACCACCAGGTCGTCGACCTCGCGCGGGCCCTTGCCCACCTCGGACTTTATGACGGGCCGTTCCACCAGGTCGAGCCCGCTGCCCTGGCTGATGAGGTCCTCCATCACCATGCCGGCGGCGGGGCTCAGCACGGAGAGCCCGAGCAGCCGGCCCGCCGCGCTGGCGCTGGTGATCACCGCGTCGGCGCCGGACTGCTTCAGCAGCGGCGCGTTCTCCTCCTCGCGGACCGCCGCCACGATCTTGGCGCCCTTGTTGAGCTGCCGGGCCGTCAGCGCGACCAGCACCGCCGTGTCGTCGCGCTGGGTCGCGATGATGATCTGCCGCGCCCGGTGCACCTCGGCCCGCTTCAGCACCTCGCTGCGGGTGGCATCGCCTATCACCCCGGCGAAACCGTCGGCCGTGGCGGCCTCGATCGCCTTGCCGCTCGGATCGACGACCACCACCTGCTCCTTGCGCAGGCCCGTCGCGCAGACGGTGCGGACCGCCGACCTGCCCTTCGTGCCGAAGCCGACGACGACGGTGTGATCGCGCAAGGTGGACCTCCAGCGGTTCAGTCGCCACTCCTCCCGGGTGCGTTCGGTGAGGGCTTCCAGCGTGGTGCCGACGAGGATGATCAGGAAGAGCACGCGCAGCGGCGTGATGACGAAGATGTTGGTCAGCCGGGCGGCGTCGCTGACCGGGGTGATGTCGCCGTACCCGGTGGTGGAGAGGGTGACGGTCGCGTAGTAGAAGGCGTCCAGGAGATCGACGGACTGATCGGAGTTGTCGGTGTAGCCGTCGCTGTCGGCCCAGACGATGAGCGCGGTCGCCACCAGCACGACGAGCGCCCAGGAGAGCCGTTTGCCGACCTGGCGGATCGGGTGCTCCACCAGCTTCCTGGGCAGCTTCACCTTGTGGGTCACGAGGTGCTCGTCCGCCTGGCGCGCGATCGCGTCGTGGCCGGGAAGTTTCACGTGAAACACGCTCCGGTTCCGCTGGTGGCCCACGGCAGTTCCAGCACCTCGGCCTCCTGACCCGGCCGTGCGCCGCCGGGTGGTACGACCGCCAGGGCGTCGGCGGCCGCGATCCCGCGCAGCATGGCCGGTCCGTTGTAGCGCAGCGGCACGGCGGCGTCCCCGCGCAGGACCACCGGGACGAGCCGGGTGTCGTGCGGGTGCCCGTGCACCTCGCCCCGCAGCGGCAGGGCGTACGGCTCCGGGCCCGGACGGGCCGCCAGGGTCCGCAGCAGCGGCTCGGCGAGCGTGAGCAGCCCGGAGACGGCCGCGAGCGGGTTCCCCGGCAGCCCGACGAGGTGCTGGGCCTCTCCGGTGCGGGCCAGCAGCATGGGGTGGCCGGGCCGCACCCGCACACCGTCCACCAGGAATTCGGCGCCGACGCGGCGCAGCGTGGGGTGGAGGTGGTCGACCGGGCCGGCCGCGGTGCCGCCGGTGGTCACGATCAGGTCGGCGCCGGACGCGGTCACCGCCCGGTGCAGGGCGCCGGCGTCGTCGCCGAGCCGGCGGACCCCGGTGACCTCGGCGCCGCAGGCGCGCAGCCAGGAGGGGAGCATGGGGCCGAGCGCGTCCCGGATGAGGCCGTCGTGCGGCAGGCCCTCGGTGAGGAGTTCGTCGCCGAGGACCAGGACCTCGACGCGGGGGCGGGGCACCGCGGTGAGGGTGTCGTACCCGGCCGCCGCGGCCAGCCCCAGCACGGCCGGGGTCACCGGGGCACCGGCCGGCAGCAACTGGTCGCCGCGCCCGCACTCCTGGCCGCGGGGGCGGATGTCCTGGCCCTGGGTGACCGGACGGGTCGCGTGCAGGCGGTGCTGGGCGTCGGTCCGGCCGTGTTCGCTGCGGAGCACGGCCGTGGTGTCGGCGGGGACCCGGGCGCCGGTGGCGATCCGGACGGCCTCGCCGTCGGCGAGGAGCGGCTGTCCGGCGTGGCCCGCGAGCACGCCCTCCTCCCGTACCGCCCAGGGGCCGGGCCCGGCGACCGCCCAGCCGTCCATCGCGGAGGTGTCGAAGGAGGGCAGGTCGGTGAGGGCGGCGAGCGGCACGGCCAGGGTGAGCCCGAGGGCCGCGTCGAGGGGGACGGAGACGGGGGTCCGGCCGGCCGCGCGGGCGGCGGCCCGCCCGGCCCGGGATGCGGTCGCCCGCGCGTCCGCCCAGGCGGCTGCCCGGTGACGGGGGCGGCCGGGTCCGGCCGGGGTGCCGCCGCCGTCCCGCACGGCCCCCTGGTCCGCGTCCTCCCCGTGCGGGGCGGGGTCCCGGCGGGAGCCGTCCCGGCGGGTGCCGTCCCCGTGCGCGTCGTCCGGGGCGGGGCCGCGGTGGTCGTTCACGAGGGCGAGCGCCTCCTCGACGTCGAGGTCCTCGGCGTCCAGTCCCGTCCCGCCGGGGCGGGGGGTCATCCGGCGTCCGCCGGACGGCCGGCGGGACCGTCACCGGCCGCACCGGGGGCCGCCGTGCCGGAGGCGGTCTCCTCCTGCCAGCGCAGGGCGAGCGCCGCGGCCTTGCGGGCGGCCTCGGCGACGGCCTCGGGGCCGCCGCCCGCCCGGCCGGCCGCGTAGCCGACGAGGAAGGTGGTCAGCGGGGCGGCGGGCCGGGCCACACCGTGGGCGGCGTCGCGGGCGAGGTCGAGCAGGACGGCGGTGTCGACGTCGAGATCGAGACCCAGTTCGTCCTTGGCGGCGGAAATCCAGTCATCCAACACGTGCCCATGCTCCCTGATGCGTGCCCTGGCGGTGGCGATGTCGTCCCAGGTGTCGCAGTCGTAGGACGCGACGGGATCGGGGACGCGGCCGAGCCGCAGTCCCCCGGTCAGCCGGCGCAGCGGCAGCCCCGCGAGGCCCGCGTGCGCGGCGGTCAGTGCGGCGAGTTCCCGGCGGAGCGCGGACGCCCGGTAGGCGGCGACGAGGGGCTGGTCCCGGCCGTCGGCGTCGGTGACCAGCACGCCTTCGGCGGAGCCCGCCGCGAGCGCCGCCACCAGACCGTCCACCGTGGCCGCGGTGAGGAAGGGCAGGTCGGCCGAGAGGACGACGACCCGCTCCGCGGTGGTGTGCCGCAGCCCGGCGGCGAGCGCGGCGACCGGTCCGGTGCCGGGCGGGTCCTCACGGGCCCAGAGGACGGGCCGCGCGGTCGGCCGCGGTCCGGCGACGACGACGGTGGCCGAGGCCCCGGCGCAGGCGGTGAGCACCCGGTCGAGCAGCGCGCGCCCGCCGACCCGGACGCCGGGCTTGTCCGCGCCGCCGAGCCGCCGGGCGCCCCCGCCGGCGAGGACGACGGCGTCGTACCCGGCGGGGGCCGCCCCCGTCGCGGGAGCGGCGCCGTCGCCGGCGGCACCGGGAGACTCGTACGCGGTCACCCTCCGAGTATGGGGGCCCGGCCGATCACAGGGAACGCGGGGGAGCGGGCGCGTGCCGGGCGCGGACCTCGACGCGTGATCACAGGGTGCGCAACAGGACCGCCGGCCGTTCCACGCAGTCCGCGACATACCGCAGGAAACCGCCCGCGGTGCCGCCGTCGCAGACCCGGTGGTCGAAGGTGAGCGTGAGCTGCACGACCTGGCGCAGCGCCAGCTCTCCTTCGTGGGCCCAGGGTCTGGGCACGATCCGGCCGACGCCGAGCATGGCCGCCTCGGGGTGGTTGAGGATGGGCGTGGAGCCGTCGACGCCGAACACCCCGTAGTTGTTCAGCGTGAACGTCGAGCCGGTCAGGTCGGCGGGGGCCAGGGTCCCGGCACGGGCCGCCCCGGTCAGCCGGGACAGCTCGGCGGTGAGGTCCTCCGCGCCCCGGGTGTGCGCGTCCCGGACCACCGGCACCACCAGGCCCCGGTCGGTCTGGGTGGCGAAACCGAGGTGGACGCGGTCGTACCGGACGATCTCCCGGGCCTGCGTGTCGACCGCGGAGTTCAGCTCGGGATGACGGGCCAGGGCGGCGGTGCAGATCCGGGCCAGCAGCGCGAGCAGGGATATCTTCGGCTCCCCCGCCGCGTTCATCGCGGCCCGCGCCCGCATCAGCTCCGTGGCGTCGGCGTCCACCCAGACCGTCGCCTCCGGGATCTCCCGCCGGCTGCGCGAGAGCTTGTCGGCGACGGCACCGCGGATGCCCTTGAGGGGGATGCGGTGACCGTCCCGCACGGCCGGTCCCGGCCCCGCCTGGTCCTCCCGCACGGCCGGTCCCGGCCCCGCGTGGACCTCCGCCCCGCCGCCGTCCCGGACCGGCGCCCCCGTCGCCGCCGCCGTACGGCCCTGTGCCGCGGCGGCGCGCAGCGCGTACTCCACGTCCGCGCGCAGGATCAGCCCGTCCGGCCCGGAACCGGTCAGCTCGCGCAGATCCAGCCCGTTGCTCCGGGCCAGCCGGCGCACCAGCGGGGAGATGACCGGCACGGGACCCTCGGCCGGCTCAGGTCCCCGCTCCGGGCGAGCCCCGCCGTCCGGCTCGGGGACGCGCCCGCCCGCGCCGCCGGCGGCGGCCGCTGCCTCCCCGGCGTCCCGGGCCCGCCCGTTCACCGGCTCCGCCACCGCCGCCGCGGAGACCGGCACCCCGGGCCGCACCCGGCGCCGCCGTGCGGGCGCCCGCGCGGTCCCGTACCCCACGAGCACGTTCCCGGAACCCTCGGTGTCCTCGGCGGCCGGGGTCCCGTCGGCGCCCCCCGGGGACGCGCCCGTCGCGGACGCGCCGTCCGCGGGCGTCCCCCCGGCCGCCGCCCCGCCCGTCTCTCCCACCGCCACCGTCAGCAGCGGCGCGCCCACCGGCACCTCCGTGCCCTCGGCGCCGAAACGGGCGGTGACGACACCGCCGTAGGGGCAGGGCACCTCCACCATCGCCTTGGCCGTCTCGACCTCGACGACGGGCTGGTCGACGGCGACGACCTCCCCGACCTCGACCATCCATCGCACGATCTCCGCCCCGGTGAGCCCCTCGCCGAGGTCGGGGAGCCGGAATTCCCGCACCTGTGCTGCCATCAGCTCTCGGCCTCCCATTGCAGACGCCCCACCGCGTCCAGCACGCGGTCCACCCCGGGCAGGTGGTGGCGCTCCAGCATCGGCGGCGGATACGGGATGTCAAGCCCCGCCACCCGCAGCACCGGCGCCTCCAGGTGGTGGAAGCAGCGCTCCGTGACCCGGGCCGCGATCTCCCCGCCCGGCCCCCCGAAGGAACCCGACTCGTGGACGACGACCGCGCGTCCCGTCCGCCGCACCGAGGCGCACACCGTCTCGTCGTCGAACGGCACCAGCGACCGCAGGTCGACGACCTCCAGGTCCCAGCCCTCGGCGCGGGCCGCCTCGGCCGCCTCCAGGCAGACGGGCAGCGACGGCCCGTACGTGACGAGAGTGGCGCTCCGGCCCGGGCGCCGCACCACCGCGCGGCCCACCGGTTCGACGGGCGTCGGCTCCTCGGGGTCCCAGGCGTCCTTCGACCAGTACAGGCGCTTGGGTTCGAGGAAGACCACCGGGTCGTCGGAGGCGATGGCGGCGCGCAGCAGCCCGTACGCGTCGGCGACGGTCGCGGGCGTGACGACGTGGAGCCCCGGAGTCGCCATGTAGTACGCCTCGGACGAGTCGCTGTGGTGCTCGACACCGCCGATGCCGCCGCCGTAGGGGATGCGGATCGTGAGCGGCAGGGGCATCGCGCCGCGGGTGCGGTTGCGCATCCGCGCGACGTGCGAGACGAGTTGCTCGAACGCCGGGTAGGCGAACGCGTCGAACTGCATCTCCACGACCGGGCGCAGCCCGTACATGGCCATGCCGACGGCGGTCCCGAGGATGCCGGCCTCGGCGAGCGGCGTGTCGGTGCAGCGGTCCTCGCCGAACTCCGCCGCCAGCCCGTCGGTGACCCGGAACACCCCGCCGAGCGCGCCCACGTCCTCGCCGAGGACGTGCACGGCCGGGTCGGCGGCCATGGCGTCGCGCAGCGCGCGCGTGAGGGCCTGCGCGAGGGTGGCCGGCCGGGCGGCGGTGGCGGCCCCGGCGGCGGTGGCGGTGGTCATCGCGTCGCCCCTTCCGGCGCGGCCTGCGCCTCGGCGTCCGCGTTCGCCTCCGCCTCCGCCGCCAGCTCCGCCCGCAGCAGCTCCCGCTGCTCGCGCAGGTGCGGGGTCGGTTCGGCGTAGACGTGCGCGAAGAGGTCCATGGGGTCCAGGACCGGGTCCTCGTGCAGCCGGGCGCGCAGGTCGGCGGCGAGCGCCTCGGACTCCTCGCGGACGGCCCGCCGCGCGTCCTCGTCGAGCAGGCCGCGCCGGGTCAGCTCGCGCTCCAGGAGGTCGACGGGGTCGTGCCCGCGCCAGGTCTCGACCTCGGCGTCACCGCGGTAGCGGGTCGCGTCGTCGGCGTTGGTGTGCGCCTCCAGGCGGTACGTGACCGCCTCCACCAGGACCGGGCCGCCGCCCGCGCGCGCGTGCCGTACGGCGTCGGAGAGCACCTCGTGGACGGCGACCGCGTCGTTGCCGTCCACCAGGCGGCCCGGCATCCCGTAGCCGACGGCCTTGTGGGCCAGCGACGGGGCCGCGGTCTGCTTGGCGAGCGGGACGGAGATCGCGAAGCCGTTGTTCTGCACGAGGAAGACGACCGGCGCCCGCTGGACGGCCGCGAAGTTCAGCGCCTCGTGGAAGTCGCCCTCGCTGGTGCCGCCGTCGCCGACCATCGCCAGCGCGACCACGTCGTCGCCCCGGAGGCGGGCGGCGTGCGCCAGGCCCACGGCGTGCGGGAGCTGCGTGGCGAGCGGCGTGGACAGCGGGGCGACCCGGTGCTCGTAGGGGTCGTAGCCGGTGTGCCAGTCGCCGCGCAGCAGGGTGAGCGCCTGGACGGGGTCGACGCCGCGCGTGATGACGGCGAGGGTGTCGCGGTAACTGGGGAAGAGCCAGTCGCGGTCCGCCAGGACCAGCGCGGCGGCGACCTCGCAGGCCTCCTGCCCGGTGCTGGAGGGGTAGACGGCGAGCCGGCCCTGCCGGGTGAGGGCGGTGGCCTGCGCGTTGTACCGGCGGCCGGTCACCAGGCGGGCGTGGAGCGTGCGCAGCAGTCCGGGGTCGGCCCGGTCCGCCGCCCCGGTGCCGAGGACCCGGTACGGCTCGGCGTCGGGCAGCAGCGGCGCGGGGTCCGTGCGGGGCTGCCAGGCGGGCGGCGGAGCCGGCCGGTACGTGCCCCGCTGCTCCAGGACCGTCATGTCGGAACCTCCTCGTGGGAGCGGTTCACGGCACGCCACGGGTGTGACGGGCCTCACCTACCGATTGTTCGGTCGCCGGCACATTCTGGCTACAGCGGCCCCCAGGCTGTGGACAAACGGTTCTGCACAGCCTGTGATGGACGCAGTACGTCCACGGCGCGAAGGCGGAGGCAGATGGCAGCTGAACAAATGGCCGAGCGCCCCGAATCCGCCCCCGCACGCCCCGAGCACGCCCCCGCACCACCGCTCGGACGCCCGGAGCACCCCGCCACCCCGCCGTCCACGCGCCCCGGGCACCCCACGCCCCCACCGTCCGGGCGCCCCGGGCACCCCACGCCCCCACCGTCCGGGCGCCCGGAGGACACCCACGCCCCGCCGCCCCCGCGCCCCCTGGACGTCATCGACCAGGACATCCTGCGCATCCTCCAGGCGGACGGCCGCGCCTCGATACGGTCGGTCGCCGAACGGGTCCACGTCTCCCGCGCCAACGCCTACGCGCGGATCAACCGCCTCGTCGAGGACGGCGTCATCCGCGGCTTCGGCGCCCGCGTCGACCACGAACGCGCGGGGCAGGGCACCTCGGCGTACATCACCCTGAAGATCGTCCAGAACTCCTGGCGCACGGTGCGCGAGCAGCTCCAGGAGCTGCCCGGGGCGGCCCACATCGCCCTGGTCGGCGGTGACTTCGATGTCCTGCTGCTGGTGCACACCCCCGACAACCGGGCCCTGCGCGAGCTGGTCCTCACCCGGATCCAGGCGATCCCCCAGGTGCTCAGCACCCGCACCCTGCTGGTCTTCGAGGAACAGGACCTGGAGCCGCCGGGCTGAGCCGGGTCAGGACACCTCGCGCAGCCCGCCGAACACCAGCCGCACCACCGCGTCCGCCACCTCGCGCTCGCCCGCGCCCCGCGCGCCGGGCCGGTACCACTCCACGATCGAGTTGATCATCCCGAAGACCAGCCGGGTCGCCAGCCGCCCGTCCACGTCGTCGCGCACGTCCCCCTCGGCCGCCGCCGCCCGCAGCAGGTCGGCCACCCGGTGGTCGAAGTCCCGGCGCCGCTCCAGCGCCCACCGCTCGGTGCCGGTGTTGCCGCGCACCCGCAGCAGCAGCGTCACGTACGGCAGCTCCGCGATGAGCACCTCGACCATGCGCCGCACCACGTACTCCAGCCGGCCGGCGGCGGGCCCCACCCGCGCGTGCTCCTCGTCGAGGATGCCGAACAGCCCGTCCAGCGCCCGGCTGACCGCGCGGCGCAGCAGTTCCTCCTTGCCGGAGACGTGGTGGTAGATCGACGACTTGGAGATGCCGGCCGCCCTCGACAGGTGCTCCATGGAGGTGCCGTCGTAACCGCGCTCGTTGAAGACCCGGACGGCGACGGAGAGCAGCGTCTCGGGCGTGTACGTGTCGCGCTTGGCCGTGGTCATGAGGGGCTGTCCTCCCGCTGGTCGGAGGCGTGGGCGTGACGGTAGAGCGCCAGCGAGGGCGCGTAGCGGCCACAGGGGTCGCGCAGGTGCAGGTCGTCCAGGAGGGCGTACGCCCAGTCCCGGCCCAGCTTGCGGTCCCAGGCGAAGGGGCCCAGCGGGTAGTTGACGCCGAGGCGCATCGCGGTGTCGACGTCCTCCTCGGTGGCCACGCCCTTGGCGACGGCCTCGTGCGCGAGGTCGATGATCCGGGCGACCGTCCGGGCGACGATCATGCCGGGCACGTCACCGATGACGCTGACCTTTTTGCCGAGCGCCTGGAAGAGGCCGGTGGCCTCCGCCAGGGTGCGCGGCGAGGTGTCCTGGGAGGCGGACAGGGCGACGCGGGTGGCCGTGCGGTAGTCCAGGGCGAGGTCGAAGTAGACGACGTCGCGGAACTCCACGGAGGTCTGCCCGTCGGCGAGGGCGAGCTGCCCGCCGCCGGGCAGGACCAGCCGGGTCCCCTTGTCCTCGTCCTCCTCGCGGACCTCGATGCCCGCCTCGCGGGCCATGCCGAGCAGCGCGCCGGCCGGGCCGAGACCGCCCTCCGCGACGACGTACGCGGGCGGCCGGGCCGGTTCGGCGGTGTGCGGCGCGGGGCGCTCGGCGCCGTCCCGGTAGTCGTACCAGCCCTGTCCGCTCTTGCGGCCGAGGCGGCCGGACTCGACCAGGCGGCGCTGGGCGAGCGACGGGGTGAAGCGCGGGTCCTGGAAGAAGGACCGCCACACCGACCGGGTGACGGACTCGTTGACGTCCTGCCCGATGAGGTCGGTCAGCTCGAAGGCGCCCATCCGGAACCCGCCGGACTCGCGCAGCACGGCGTCGATGGTGGCCGGGTCGGCGCCCTGGGCCTCGTACACGGCGAACGCCTCGGCGTAGAAGGGCCGGGCGATGCGGTTGACCAGGAAGCCGGGGGTGTCGGCGCAGGCGACCGGGGTCTTGCCCCAGGCGCGGGCGGTCTCGTACGCGCGCGTGGCGGAGGAGACGTCGGTGGCGAACCCGGAGACCACCTCCACCAGTGGCAGCAGCGGCGCCGGGTTGAAGAAGTGCAGGCCGACGAAGCGGCCGGGGACGCGCAGGGCGCCGCCGACGGCGGTGACGGACAGGGAGGAGGTGTTGGTGGCGAGCAGGCAGTCGTCGTCGACGACGTCCTCCAGGGCGCGGAAGAGTTCCTGCTTGGCGTCCAGGCGCTCCACCACCGCCTCCACCACCAGCGCGCAGCCGGCCAGCCCGGCCAGGCTCCCGGCGGGCTCCAGCCGGCCGCGGGCGGCGTCCCGGGCGGCGGCGGTGAGCCGGCCCTTCTCCACGAGCCGGTCGAGCCGGGCACCGATCGCGCCGGCCGCCTCCCGGGCGCGTCCGGGGACGGTGTCGTGGAGCCGTACGGGGTGGCCCGCGACCAGTGCGACCTGGGCGATGCCCTGGCCCATGGTGCCGGCGCCGACGACGGCCACGGGGCTGCTGAGGTCGAGTGCTGTCATGGACGCGATCCTCCCGCACACGCTTGTCCACAGATGCGGCGGACCCCCTTGTCCCGACCGATCGTTCGGTTACTCTAGCCGTGTCCGACCCTGCCCGCCCAGGTTTCCCCCAGGCCCCGAGCTCGACGAGGAGCTCCGGAGAACGAGGAGTTGGTCCCGCATGGCCGCCGAACTCACCGCGGACACCCTGATCGCCCGGCACCGGCCCACGCTCGACCAGGCCCTGGAAGCGATCCGCACGCGCGCGTACTGGTCCCCGCACCCCGAGCACCCCAAGGCGTACGGGGAGCACGGCAGTCTGGACCCGGCGGCGGGCAGGGCCGCCTTCGACGCCCTGCTCGGCACCCGCCTCGACCTCGGCCAGCCCGGCACCGACGGCTGGGTGGGCGGCGAGGTCTCCCCGTACGGCATCGAGCTGGGCGTCACCTACCCGCACGCCGACCCGGACGTGCTGCTGCCCGCCATGCGGGCCGGGCAGGGAGCCTGGCGGGACGCGGGCCCCGAGGTCCGGGCCGCGGTCTGCCTGGAGATCCTCAAGCGGATCAACGACCGGTCGCACGAGTTCGCGCACGCGGTGATGCACACCTCCGGGCAGGCCTACCTGATGGCGTTCCAGGCGGGCGGCCCGCACGCCCAGGACCGCGGCCTGGAGGCGGTGGCGTACGCCTACGCGGAGCAGACCCGCGTCCCCGCCACCGCCGGGTGGACCAAGCCCCAGGGCAAGCGCGACCCGCTGACCCTGGCCAAGTCCTTCACCCCGGCCCCGCGCGGCATCGGCCTGGTCATCGGCTGCAACACCTTCCCGACGTGGAACGGCTACCCGGGCCTGTTCGCCTCCCTCGCCACCGGCAACGCGGTCCTGGTCAAGCCCCACCCCCGCGCGGTGCTCCCGCTCGCCCTGACCGTCGCCGTCGCCCGCGAGGTGCTGGCCGCCGCCGGGTTCGCCGCCGACCTGGTCGCGCTGGCCGCCGAGGCCCCCGGCGAGGGCATCGCCAAGACCCTGGCCACCCGCCCCGAGATCCGGATCATCGACTACACCGGCTCCACCGCCTTCGGCGACTGGCTGGAGACCCACGCCCGCCAGGCCCAGGTCTTCACCGAGAAGGCGGGGGTCAACACGGTCGTGGTCGAGTCCACCGACGACTACCGGGGCATGCTCGCCAACCTGGCCTTCTCCCTCTCCCTGTACAGCGGCCAGATGTGCACCACCCCGCAGAACCTCCTGATCCCCCGCGACGGCATCCGCACCGACCAGGGCCCGAAGACCTACGACGAGGTCACCGCCGACCTCGCCCGCGCCGTCGACGGCCTCCTCGGCGACGACACCCGGGCGAACGCCCTGCTCGGCGCGCTCGTCAACCCGGACGTCAAGGCCCGTCTGGAGGCCGCCGCCGACCTGGGTGAGGTGGCGCTCGCCTCCCGCGCGGTGGAGCACCCCGACTTCCCCGGGGCGGTCGTCCGCACCCCCGCGATCATCAAGCTGGACGGCGCCAAGCCGGACGCCGACGCCGGGTACCTGAGCGAGTGCTTCGGCCCCGTCTCCTTCGCCGTCGCCGTCGACTCGGCGGCCCACGCCCTGACCCTGCTGCGCCGCGGCATCCGGGAGAACGGCGCGATGACGGTCAGCGCCTACACCACCGACCCGGAGACCGAGCGGGCCGTCGAGGAGATCTGCCTGGAGGAGTCCGCCCAGCTCTCCCTGAACCTGACGGGCGGGGTGTACGTCAACCAGACGGCCGCCTTCTCCGACTTCCACGGCTCGGGCGGCAACCCGGCGGCCAACGCGGCCCTCACCGACGCCGCGTTCGTCGCGCCCCGCTTCCGTTTCATCGAGGTCCGCCGGGAGGCCTAGGCGGGCCGGCCGGCCCCGGCGCTCCAGTGGTACAGCGTCATCGCCACGCTGGTGGCGAGGTTGTAGCTGGACACCTGGGGGCGCATCGGCAGCGCCACCAGGTGGTCGGCCCGCGCCCGCACCGCGCCGCTCAGGCCGCCGCGTTCGGAGCCGAAGGCGAGCAGCGCGTCGTCGGGCAGCGTGAGCCCGCGGATGTCCTCGCCCTCCGGGTCCAGCGCGAACAGCGGGCCCGGCGGCAGCTCCGGCACCGCCAGCCGCTCCACGGCGGTCGCGAAGTGCAGCCCCGCCCCGCCGCGCACCACCGTCGGATGCCAGGGGTCGAGGGTGCCGGTGGTGACCACGCCGGTCGCGCCGAAACCGGCGGCCAGCCGGATCACCGCGCCCGCGTTGCCGAGGTTGCGCGGCTCGTCGAGGACCACCACGGGGGCCGTGCGCGGCAGCCGGGCCAGCCGCCGCAGCGCCGCCGCGCGGTCCGGGCGTACGGCCAGGGCGGCCACGGCGGTGGGGTGCGGGCGCGGCACCAGGGCGGCGTACTCGGCCGCCGTGACCTCCGTGAGCAGCCCGGCGAGCCGCTCCCGTACGTCCTCGGCCAGTTCGCCGGCGAGGGCGAGCGCGGCGGCGCGGTCGGCGGTGACCGCCACCGGGACGTCCGCCCCGAAGCGCAGCGCGTGCTTGAGGGCGTGGAAGCCGTCCAGCAGGACACAGTCGCCGGCGAGGCCGCGCCAGACGCGCAGGGGATGGTCGGTCATGCGCCGAAGCCTATGTGCGCCGCCCCGGCCCCCGGTACGCCCGCCCCGCCGCCCGCTCTCAGCCGACGCGGGCCGCCCCGGCGTCCTCGGGCGCGGCCCCCTGCGCCGGTACGGCCGCCGCCCGCGGCCCCGCCCCGCCGCCCGCACACGCGCCAGCGCCCGCTCTCAGCCGACGCGGGCCGCCCCGGTGTCCTCGGCCGCGGCCCCCTGCGCCGGTACGGCCGCCGCCCGCGGCCCCGCCCCGCCGCCCGCACACGCGCCAGCGCCCACCCTCAGCCGACGCGGGCCGCCCCGGCGTCCTCGGCCGTGCCCTGGGCCGGCACGCCCGACCCGCCCGGCACGGCCGCCGGCCGTCGCCACCACCGCCCCCGCGCCACCACCCCGCCCAGCCGCCGCAGGAACGGCGTCGGCAGGAACACGGCGTCGGCCACGATCATCGCCAGCGAGAAGAACGGCAGCCCGAGCACCACGGCGATCACCGCGTGCTCGGTCATCATCACGGCCAGCAGGACGTTCTTCACCCGCCGGTTGAACAGGGTGAACGGGAACGCGACCTGCGCCATGACCGTGCCGTAGGTCAGCAGCATCACCAGCGTGCCACTGGCCGCCAGCAGGTCGGCGAGGGCGGGCCAGGGCGAGAAGTAGTCGAGGCGCAGGGGGTAGTAGACGGCCGTGCCGTCCTGCCAGCGCGACCCCTGCACCTTGTACCAGCCGGCCGTCGCGTAGATCAGGCATGCCTCCGCCATGATCACCAGCAGCGCGGCGTTGTGCGTGACGTTGCCGATCACGTCCAGCAGGACGCGCGGCTCCCCGCCGCCCGCCCGGCGCCCCGCGGCCCACCAGAGCGCCTGGACCAGCCACATCCCCCACAACAGCGCCGGAACCGTCCATTCCACGTCGTGTCCTACGAGCCGGCCGGACAGCGTCGCCCCGGCCAGGACCAGCCCCAGCACCGCCCACAGCACCGGCCCCGTCCGGTCCCCGGCCCGCTCCCCGCGCTCCCGTGCCGCCGCCGCGCGCCGCGCCCGGCGGGCGTCCAGCGACCACACCCGGCCGCACCGCGTGAAGACCAGGTAGACGCTCATCAGGTGCAGCACGTTGTCCCCGCCGTCCCCGACCAGGACGCTGCGGTTCTGGAGCGACAGCACCCCGGCCATGAACAGCACCGACAGCGTGCGGGTGCGCCAGCCGAGGACCAGCAGCGTGGCCGAGAGCACCGCCAGCGCGTAGACCGCCTCGAACCACACCCGCCCGTCGGACCACATCAGCACCGTGAACGCCCCGTTGTCCCCGGTCAGCCGCCGGGCCAGCCCCCAGCTCCACGGCCCGTCGGGGCCGTACAGCTCGTGGCGGTGGGGGAACTCCCGGAGCAGGAACAGCAGCCAGGTCAGCCCGAACCCGATCCGGAGCACCGCCGTCTGGTACGGGCCGAGGGCGGTCTCGGTGACCCGGGCGATACCGCGCGAGACCGACAGCGCGACGCCGTTCACGCGACGCCGCCCTCCGCCTCGCGGGCGGGCACCCGCCACCAGGGCAGCTCCCGGCGCTCGGTGCGGCCGGAGACCCGCTCCCCGCTCCACTCGGGCGGCGGTACCGCGCCGGTCCGCGAGCGGTACTGGACCCGGTCCAGCACATCGCCGTCGCGGGCCGCGCCCGCCCGGTCGAGGCGCAGGACGGCGATCCGGCGCAGATACGCCTCGGCGAGGTCCCCGCGCAGCCCCACCGGGCGGTCGGCGGAGTCATGGGTGGCGAGGTAGAAGTCCCAGGCGCGGCGCAGCTCGTTCTGCTGGGTGTGGCTGGGCAGCGGATTGCCGTCGATGGCCCGGCCGTCCTCGGCGGACAGGTCGTACCAGCCGGTGGTGCGGACGCCGCCGTCCGCCGTCCGCAGCTCCGCGCGGACCTGCACGGAGATGTTCTGCTGGAGCGGATTGGGCGCGAACAGCTTCCAGTTCTGCTCGAACTCCGGGTAGACCCACTCGTCGATGACGTCGCCGTGCTGCTTGGTGACCGTGTTCGCCGGGGCGACGTGCAGGAAGGTCATGCCGAGGTGGACCGAGACCACGACGGCGACGACCGCCAGCGCCACCGCCGCGCCGACCTGGTAGCGCGGGGAGAGCGCCGCGACCCCGGGGCGCGCGCCCCCGGTGTCGTCCGGCCCCGTGTCGTACGCGTCCATCCCGCCCCGCTCCCGCACACCGGCGTCCGTCGTCCCGCGCCCCGTCCGGCGGGACGCGGCACGCGAACGGTACTCACCCCGGCGCGCCCCCCGCAGCCGGACCGGTCGGGCGGTCCGCCGGAGCTATACGACGTGCCCCGGTTCGCCGGCGTCCGTCACGACGGGACGTCCGGCCGCGGCCCACACCTGCATGCCGCCGTCGACGTTCACCGCGTCGATGCCCTGCTGGACCAGGTACATGGTGACCTGCGCCGACCGTCCGCCGGACCGGCAGATCACATGGACCCGGCCGCCGTCCGGCGCCGCCTCGGTCAGCTCCCCGTACCGGGCGGCGAACTCGCTGAGCGGGATGTGCAGCGCCCCCTCGGCGTGCCCCGCGCGCCACTCGTCGTCCTCGCGGACATCCAGCAGGAAGGCGTCGTCCTTCAGCTCCGCGACCTCGACCGCGGGTACACCGGCTCCGAAACTCATGCCCCGACGCTACCCGACCCCGGCCCCGCGTCCGGCGCGGCCGGCCCCAGCAGCGCGGCCAGCTCGGCCTCGCGCTCGGCCACCTGCGCCGTGAGCTGCCCGGCGATCTCCTCCAGCAGCCGGTCGGGATCGTCCGGGGCGAGCCGCAGCATGCCGCCGATGGCGCTCTGCTCCAGCTCGGTGGCAATCCGGGTGAGCAGTTCCTTCCGCTCGGCCAGCCACTCCAGGCGGGCGTACAGCTCCTCGGCGCGGCTCTCGCCCCGCTGCTGCTGCGGCCCGGCGTCCCACTCCTCGGCCAGCCGGCGCAGCTCGCCCGCGTCACCGCGCGCGTAGGCCGCGTTGACCCGGGTGATGAACTCCTCGCGCCGGGCCCGCTCGGCCTCCTCCTGCGCCAGGTCGGGGTGGGCCCGGCGGGCCAGCTCGCGGTAGAGCTTGCGGGCCTCCTCGCTGGGCCGCACCCGCTGCGGGGGCCGTACCTCCTGCCCGGTGAGCATCGCCGTGGCCTCGGGGAACAGCCCGTCGCCGTCCATCCAGCCGTGCAGCAGCTCCTCGACCCCGGGCAGCGGCATCAGCCGGGCCCGCGCCTCGTCGGCGAGCCGCCGGTCCTCGGCGTCACCGCTGCGGGCGGCCTTCGCCTCCAGGACGCGCGCCTCCAGCTCGTCGAGCCGGGCGTAGACCGGGCCGAGCCGCTGGTGGTGCAGCCGGGAGAAGTTGTCGACCTCCACCCGGAAGGTCTCCACCGCGATCTCGTACTCGATGAGCGCCTGCTCGGCGGCCCGTACGGCCTTCTCCAGCCGTTCCTCGGGCCGTGCGGCACCGCCCTGCTCAGCTTCCGGGGTCGTCACACGCCCACCCTAGGCCCTGCGGGCCCCCGCCCCCTCAGGCCCCCGGTTCG
The DNA here is from genome assembly GCA_014649155.1 of Streptomyces griseoviridis. Classification (GTDB taxonomy): domain Bacteria; phylum Actinomycetota; class Actinomycetes; order Streptomycetales; family Streptomycetaceae; genus Streptomyces; species Streptomyces griseoviridis. Next base: position 112,567 of record BMSM01000006.1, read on the forward strand.
GCCGCCACCCGCCCCGACCGCACCGCCGCGACCAGCTCCGCGTGATCGGCCTCCGTACGGTCGGCGTAGGCGACGGCGAAGGCGGCCACCGCCTCGTCCAGCTCCTCGTTCTTGCCGCAGTACCCGGCGAGCAGCCGCGGGTCGGCGCTGTGCGCGTGGGCGCGGGCCAGCAGCGCGCCGGTCATCCGGGCGTAGTCGTCGATCTCGCCGGCGGCGAGCGCGGTCGCGTCGACACTGCCCTTGCGGTTGCGGAACTGCCGTACCTGGTACGGCCGTCCGTCCACCGTCGTCCAGCCCAGCAGCATGTCGCTGACGACCTGCATCCGCTTCTGCCCCAGCACCACCCGGCGTCCCTCGTGCCCCGCCGCGGGCACCTCGAAGCCGGCGGCCGGCAGCTGCGGCGCCAGCGCGGACGGCCGGGCCTCCTTCACCTGGAGCACCAGCGGCTCGCCCCGGTGGTCCAGGAGCAGCACGACGTACGACCGGGTCCCGACGCTGCCCGTGCCGACCACCCGGAACGCCACGTCGTGCACCGCGTACCGGGCGAGCAGCGGCAGCCGGTCCTCGGGCAGCGTGGTCAGGTACTCCGCGAGGGACGCCGCCACCGCCGCCGCCTCCGCGTCCGGCACACGCCGCAGCACCGGCGGCGCGTCCGTGAACCGCCGCCCGCCGTCCCCGGTCTCCTCGGTCGACCGCGCCGCGAACCGCCCGCTGGTGTTGGCCCGCGCCTTCTCCGCCACCCGCTCCAGCGTGCCCAGCAGGTCCTGGGCGTCGGTGTGGGAGACCAGCTCCTCGTCGGCGATCGCGTTCCACGCGTCCAGGGCCGGCAGCCGGGCCAGCAGCCGGGCCGTGCGCCGGTACGCGCCCGCCGCGTCGTGCGCGGCCGTCCGGCAGGTGTCCTCGTCGGCCCCGGCCTCCCGCCCCGCCAGTACCAGCGAGGCCGCCAGCCGCTTCAGGTCCCACTCCCAGGGGCCGTGCACCGTCTCGTCGAAGTCGTTGAGGTCGATGACCAGTTTGCCGCGGGCGTCGCCGTACAGCCCGAAGTTGGCCGCGTGCGCGTCCCCACAGAGCTGCGCCCCGATCCCGGTCACCGGCGTCCGCGCCAGGTCGTACGCCATCAGGCCGGCCGCGCCGCGCAGGAAGGCGAAGGGCGTCGCCGCCATCCGCCCGGCCCGTAGCGGGGTCAGGCCGGGAATCCGGCCCCGGTTGGACTCCTCGACCGCGCGGACCGCGCCGGGCCGCCCGGCGTCCGCCGCGAACTCCGCGTGCGCGGAGCGCGGCACGCGCCGCCGCAGCGCCTTGCCCGCCGCCTTCACGGACCCGGCCCCGGGCCCCTCCCACCGCGCGAACCCCGGCACCGCGGGCATCCGCACCCCGCCCCCGCCCGACAGCTCCGACATCGCCTCGTCCTCCCCGCACCGCGACCGTGTTCGAAGGCCCCAACCTACTGAGACCTTCCTCACAGCCCCCGGCCGGGGCAACGAGAAAGCCCCGTAGGTCCGAGACCTACGGGGCTTCCGTCTGTGCGCGAGGGGGGAGTTGAACCCCCACGCCCTTGCGGGCACTGGAACCTGAATCCAGCGCGTCTGCCTATTCCGCCACCCGCGCATTGGGTGTGTCCTCCGGCCCCGTTCCTTTCGGCCCGGCGCCTTCCGACACCCAGAACATTAGCACGCCGGCCAGGGTGGATTCACATCCCTTCCCCGGCCCCCCCGCCCCCGCGCGCGGTGCCGGAGGGCGGGCCGCGCACGTATCAACCTCGTACCGGTCCGGCCCGTCCTCCCGGGAGGGAGAGCAGGCCCACAGCCCGGTGCGGGACACTGGTCGCCGAGCGGCTCTACGATCCTGGGCAGGAGTACGCGCGACAGCGCGCCCCACGGAGTTCGAAGACGCGCTCCAGCGGGAACTCCGAGAGGCAGTCGACACCCTTCGACCGGGCCGCAAGGGGGAACCAGCCGATCGACCCGCGCGTGGATACGATCAGTAAGCAGTACCAGGTAAGCAGTACGCAGGCAGGCAGTCCGCGGGCAAGCAGTACGCGAAGCGGCGAACAGGACGGCAGCGACGGAGGAGGTGCCCCATGGGAGTCCTGAAGAAATTCGAGCAGCGTCTCGAAGGTCTGGTCAACGGCACCTTCGCGAAGGTCTTCAAGTCCGAGGTGCAGCCCGTGGAGATCGCGGGCGCGCTTCAGCGCGAGTGCGACAACAACGCGACCATCTGGAACCGTGACCGCACCGTCGTACCCAACGACTTCATCGTGGAGCTGAGCACGCCCGACTTCGAGCGGCTCAGCCCCTACTCCGGGCAGCTCGGCGACGAACTGGCCGGCATGGTGCGCGACTACGCCAAGCAGCAGCGCTACACCTTCATGGGCCCGATCAAGGTCAACCTGGAGAAGGCGGACGACCTCGACACCGGCCTCTACCGGGTCCGCAGCCGCACCCTCGCCTCCTCCACCTCGCAGGCACCGGCGGCACCCCCCGCCGCGCCCGCCGCACCACCGGCCGGCCGCCCCGGCGGCTACGGCTACCCGCCGGCCGCCGCGCCGGCCCCGCCGATGCCGCCCGTGCCGCCGCCCGGCGCCCGTGGCCCGGCCGGCGGGTACGGCTATCCGCAGCCCGCGAGCGCCACCCCGCAGCCCCCGGCCGCACCCGCGCCCGGCGGTCGCACCCGCCACTGGATCGAGATCAACGGCGCCCGCCACCAGATCTCCCGCGCGACGCTCGTGCTGGGCCGCAGCACCGAGGCCGACGTGCGGATCGACGACCCCGGCGTGAGCCGACGGCACTGCGAGATCCGGACCGGAACGCCCTCGACGATCCAGGATCTCGGCTCCACCAACGGCATCGTGGTGGACGGGCAGCACACCACCCGCGCTACGCTCCGCGACGGCTCGCGGATCGTCGTGGGCAGCACCACCGTTATCTACAGGCAAGCCGAAGGGTGATCCGGGGGCAATGTCAGAGCTGACCCTCACGGTCATGCGGCTGGGTTTTCTCGCCGTACTGTGGCTGTTCGTGATCGTGGCCGTGCAGGTCATCCGCAGCGATCTGTTCGGTACGCGTGTCACCCAGCGCGGGTCGCAACGCGGATCGCGCCGGGACACCGGCCAAGGCCGGCAGCAGGCCGCCCGGCAGGCGCCCGCGCCCGCCGGCCGTCCGTCCGGCGGCGGCCGGGGCCGCGGCCGCAACACCCCCACCAAGCTGGTGGTGACCGAAGGCACCCTCACGGGCACCACCGTCGCCCTCCAGGGCCAGACCATCACGCTCGGCCGGGCCCACGACTCGACGATCGTGCTGGACGACGACTACGCCTCCAGCCGCCACGCCCGGATCTACCCGGACCAGAGCGGCCAGTGGATCGTCGAGGACCTCGGCTCCACCAACGGCACGTACTTGGACAGATCCCGGCTGACGACCCCCACGCCCATCGCGCTGGGCGCGCCGATCCGCATCGGCAAGACCGTCATCGAGCTGCGGAAGTAGTGCTGCATCATGAATGAGCGCGAGCGGAGCGAGCACGCGGCGGCGGCCGGCACCCCGGTTCCCGGCGCGCTCCCGACCGGAGGGTGGGCAGTGTGGCTCGACACGACCGGCTGTACCCGGAGCAGCCGACGGGCGAGGTGCGCATGAGTCTGTCACTGCGCTTCGCCGCCGGATCGCACAAGGGCATGATCCGGGAGGGCAACGAGGACTCCGGTTACGCCGGCCCCCGGCTGCTCGCCATCGCCGACGGCATGGGCGGCCAGGCCGCCGGCGAGGTCGCCTCCTCCGAGGTGATCTCCACCATCGTCGCCCTCGACGACGACGTGCCCGGCTCCGACATCCTCACCTCGCTCGGCACCGCCGTGCAGCGCGCCAACGACCAGCTCCGGCAGATGGTCGAGGAGGACCCCAGCCTCGAAGGCATGGGCACCACCCTGACCGCCCTGCTCTGGACCGGCCAGCGCCTCGGCATGGTGCACGTCGGCGACTCGCGCGCGTACCTGCTCCGCGACGGCGTCCTCACCCAGATCACCCAGGACCACACCTGGGTGCAGCGCCTCGTCGACGAGGGCCGCATCACCGAGGAGGAGGCCGGCACCCACCCGCAGCGCTCCCTCCTCATGCGCGCCCTCGGCAGCGGCGACCACGTCGAACCCGACCTCTCCATCCGCGAGGTGCGGGCCGGCGACCGCTACCTGATCTGCTCCGACGGGCTCTCCGGCGTCGTCTCCCACCAGACGATGGAGGAGACCCTCGCCAGCTACCAGGGCCCGCAGGAGACCGTCCAGGAACTCATCCAGCTCGCCCTGCGCGGCGGCGGCCCGGACAACATCACCGTCATCATCGCGGACGTCCTCGACCTCGACACCGGGGACACCCTCGCCGGACAGCTCTCCGACACCCCCGTCGTGGTCGGCGCCGTCGCCGAGAACCAGGCCCAGTTCGGCGACAACGGCATCATGCAGACCCCCGCGGGCCGCGCCTCCGGGCTCGGCCGGCAGCGCGGCGCCGGCGGCGGCGAGTTCGGCCCGCCCGGCAGCGGCGACACCACCGGCTACATCCCCGCCGAGGGCTTCGACTACGGCGACGAGGACTTCACCAAGCCGCGCAAGAACCGCCGCTGGCTGAAGAGATCCTTCTACTCCGTCCTCGCCCTCGCCGTCATCGGCGGCGGCCTGTACGGCGGCTGGCGCTGGACCCAGACCCAGTACTACGTCGGGACCAAGGACGACCACGTCGCCCTCTACCGCGGCATCAGCCAGGACCTGGCCTGGGTCTCGCTGTCGAAGGTCGAGAAGGACCACCCCGAGATCGAACTCAAGTACCTGCCGCCGTACCAGCGCAAGTCGGTCGAGGAGACCATCGCCGAGGGCGACCTCAGCGACGCCCGGCAGAAGATCGACGAGCTGTCCGTGCAGGCCTCCGCCTGCCAGAAGCAGGCGGAACGGCGCACCACGCAGAACGAGAGCAACGCCAAGACCGGCGAGGGCGAGACCGGAGGCACGGGCACCGACCCCGTCTCCTACACGTCCAAGGCGAGCCCGACGCCCACCGCGTCCGGCACGCCCGAGACGCCCGAGTCGTCCCCGTCCACCACCGCGCCCACCCCCGATGCCGGCCCCACCCTCTCGGAGGAAGAGCAGAAGGTCGTCTCTCGGTGCGGTAAGCAGTAGGCAAGCCGTGAGAGGCCCTGTCACACGATGAGCAGTACTTCCAACTCGCCGACGCACCACACGTCCACGATCGGCGCCATCGGAGCGCCGAGCCGGCGCAACACCGAGCTGGCGCTGCTGGTCTTCGCCGTCGTCATCCCCGTCTTCGCCTACGCCAACGTGGGGCTGGCCGTCAACGACGAGGTCCCCGCCGGCCTGCTGAGCTACGGCCTGGGCCTCGGCCTGCTGGCCGCCGTCGGCCACCTGGTCGTCCGCAAGTTCGCGCCGTACGCCGACCCGCTGCTGCTGCCGCTGGCCACCCTCCTCAATGGCCTGGGCCTGGTCGCCATCTGGCGCCTGGACCAGTCCGAGCTGCTCCAGTCGATCCAGCAGGCCGGCACCGCCGCGCCCCGGCAGCTGATGTACACCGCGATGGGCATCGCCCTCTTCCTCGTGGTCCTGATCTTCCTCAAGGACCACCGCGTCCTGCAGCGCTACACCTACATCTCCATGGTCGGCGCGCTGATCCTGCTCCTGCTGCCGCTGGTCCCGGGCCTCGGCCAGAACATCTACGGCGCCAAGATCTGGATCAAGGTCGGCAGCTTCTCCATCCAGCCCGGTGAGTTCGCCAAGATCGTCCTCGCGATCTTCTTCGCCGGCTACCTGATGGTGAAGCGCGACGCACTCGCCCTGGCCAGCCGTCGTTTCATGGGCCTCTACCTGCCCCGCGGCCGCGACCTCGGCCCGATCCTGGTCGTCTGGATCGTCTCGATCCTGATCCTCGTCTTCGAGACCGACCTCGGCACCTCGCTGCTGTTCTTCGGCATGTTCGTGATCATGCTGTACGTCGCCACCGAGCGGACCAGCTGGATCGTCTTCGGTCTGCTGATGTCCGCCGTCGGCGCGGTCGGCGTGGCCAGCTTCGAGCCCCACATCCAGCAGCGCGTCGACGCCTGGCTCGACCCGCTGCGCGAGTACAAGCTCTCCCAGCAGGGCGTCGGCGGCCACTCCGAGCAGGCGATGCAGGCCCTGTGGGCGTTCGGCTCCGGCGGCACCCTCGGCACCGGCTGGGGCCAGGGCCACTCCGACCTGATCCGGTTCGCCGCCAACTCCGACTTCATCCTCGCCACCTTCGGCGAGGAGCTGGGGCTGGCCGGCCTGATGGCCCTGCTCCTGCTCTACGCCCTCATCGTGGAGCGTGGCGTGCGCACCGCCCTCGCCGCCCGCGACCCCTTCGGCAAGCTGCTGGCCATCGGCCTGTCCGGCGCCTTCGCGCTCCAGGTCTTCATCGTCGCCGGCGGCGTCATGGGCCTCATCCCGCTCACCGGTATGACGATGCCCTTCCTGGCGTACGGAGGGTCCTCCGTCATCGCCAACTGGGCCCTGATCGGCCTGCTGCTGCGGATCAGCGACACCGCCCGCCGGCCGGCTCCCGCCCCCGCCAACCCCGACGCCGAGATGACCCAGGTGGTCCGACCGTGAACAAGCCCCTGCGCCGTATCGCGCTCTTCTGCGGCCTGCTGGTCCTCACCCTCCTCATCCGGGACAACTGGCTCCAGTACGTCAAGGCCGACGAACTGAAGACCGACGACCGCAACCGCCGTGTCCTCATCGAGCGGTACGCCGCTCCGCGCGGCGACATCATCGTCGACGGCAAGGCCATCACCGGCCACGCCACCACCGACGGCGACTTCAAGTACAAGCGCACCTACAAGGACGGCGCCATGTGGGCGCCCGTCACCGGGTACGTCTCCCAGGCCTTCGGCGCCACCCAGCTGGAGGCCATCGACGACGGCATCCTCACCGGCAACGACGACCGCCTCTTCTTCCGCAACACCCTCGACATGCTGACCGGCAAGAAGAGGGAGGGCGGCAACGTCGTCACCACCCTCAACTCCGCCGCCCAGAAGGCCGCCTACGACGGTCTGAAGGCCCAGGGCGGCAAGGGCGCCGTCGCCGCCATCGAGCCCTCCACCGGCAAGATCCTCGCGCTGGCCTCGTACCCCTCGTACGACCCGTCGTCCATCGCGGGCGGCGGCGACTCCGACGCCAAGGCGTGGAAGTCCCTGCTGAAGGAGAACAACAAGGACGACCCGACGCTGAACCGCGCGCTGCGCGAGGTCTACCCGCCCGGCTCCACCTTCAAGGTGCTCACCGCCGCCGCGGCCCTGGAGAACGGCCTCTACAAGAGCGCCGACGAGAAGACCGACTCCCCGCTGCCCTGGACCATGCCGGGCACCACGCAGGAACTGCCCAACGAGGGCGACCTCCCCTGCAAGGACGCGACCCTGCGCGAGGCGCTGCGGGTCTCCTGCAACACCGTCTTCGGCAAGATCGGCTCCGACCTCGGCAACGAGAAGATGCTGGAGATGGCCAAGAAGTTCGGCTTCACCGAGGAGCAGTTCGTGCCGGTCCGCTCCGCCGCGTCGGTCTTCTCCGACGACATGGAGCCCTCGCAGGTCGCGCTCTCCTCCATCGGCCAGTTCAACACCGCCGCCACCCCGCTCCAGATGGCCATGGTCACCTCCGCCATCGCCAACAACGGCACCCTGATGCAGCCGTACATGGTCGACGAGCTCCAGGCGCCGAACCTCGACACCATCGAGAAGACCGAGCCCGAGGAGATGAGCAAGCCGCTCTCCGCGGACAACGCCCAGATCCTCCAGTCGATGATGGAGACCGTCGTCAAGGACGGCACGGGAACCAACGCGCAGCTCTCCGGCGTCACCGTCGGTGGCAAGACCGGTACCGCCCAGCACGGCGTCGACAACAGTGAGAATCCCTACGCGTGGTTCATCTCCTACGCCAAGCAGAGCGACGGCAGCGCGCCGGTGGCCGTCGCCGTGGTGGTCGAGGACGAGAACGCCAGCCGGGACGACATCTCCGGCGGCGGTCTCGCGGCGCCGATCGCGAAGAACGTCATGCGGGCCGTCCTCGACAGCAAGAAGTGACCACGGGGAGAACGGAACGTGACTCCTGTCACGTTCCCTTCGCATCGGCGCACGTTGCGATACCGGTCATGTATCGGCTGTCGGGCTTGGCCAGGGCGCATGGAGCGAGCCGGGTACGGTAGGCCGGACGGCAGCCTCCGACCGTACAAGCAGGCCGGTCGGGACCGACGGAGAGGGCTGGTAGGTAGCTATGGAAGAGCCGCGTCGCCTAGGCGGCCGGTACGAGCTGGGCCCGGTGCTCGGCCGTGGTGGCATGGCGGAGGTCTATCACGCGCATGACACCCGGCTCGGTCGCCAGGTGGCGGTGAAGACGCTCCGCGCCGACATGGCGCGCGACCCGTCCTTCCAGGCCCGGTTCCGCCGGGAGGCCCAGTCGGCCGCCTCGCTCAACCATCCCGCGATCGTGGCGGTCTACGACACGGGCGAGGACTACATCGACGGGGTCTCCATCCCGTACATCGTCATGGAGTACGTCGACGGCTCCACCCTGCGTGAACTGCTCCACAGCGGCCGCAAGCTGCTGCCCGAGCGGACACTGGAGATGACCATCGGCATCCTCCAGGCCCTGGAGTACTCGCACCGCGCCGGCATCGTCCACCGCGACATCAAGCCGGCCAACGTCATGCTCACCCGCAACGGCCAGGTCAAGGTCATGGACTTCGGCATCGCCCGCGCCATGGGCGACGCCGGCATGACCATGACCCAGACGGCGGCCGTCATCGGCACCGCCCAGTACCTCTCCCCGGAGCAGGCCAAGGGCGAGCAGGTCGACGCCCGCTCCGACCTGTACTCCACCGGCTGCCTGCTCTACGAGCTGCTGACCGTACGCCCGCCCTTCGTAGGCGACTCCCCCGTGGCGGTCGCCTACCAGCACGTACGGGAAGAACCGCAGCCGCCCAGCGTCTTCGACCCCGAGATCACGCCCGAGATGGACGCGATCGTGCTGAAGGCCCTGGTCAAGGACCCGAACTACCGCTACCAGTCGGCCGACGAGATGCGCGCCGACATCGAGGCATGCCTCGACGGCCAGCCCGTCGCCGCCACGGCCGCGATGGGCGCCGTCGGCTACGGCGGCTACCCGGACGACCAGCCGACCACGGCCCTGCGCTCCGACAGCGGCGCCGGCGCCACCTCGATGCTGCCGCCGATGAACCCGGACGACGGCGGCCACGGCTACGACGAGCGCCCCGACCGGCGCCGCCAGCAGCCCCGCAGGAACCACACCTCCACGATCGTCCTGGTCGTCGCCGGCATCCTCGTGCTGATCGGCGCGATCCTGATCGGGCGGGAGCTGTTCAGCGGGGACGGCGGCGACGACGGGACGGTCAGCGCCCCCAACTTCGTCGGGCAGACCAAGGCTGACGCGGAACAGCAGGCCACCAACGCGGATCTCAAGGTGGCGTTCACCGAGGACGCCTGCGAGGACGAGGCCAAGGGCAAGATCTGCTCCCAGGACCCCGAGAGCGGCACCGAGATCGACAAGGACACGACCATCAACCTGGTCGTCTCCACCGGCGCCCCCAAGGTCGACGTCCCCGACGTCAGCGGCCTCAGCTACTCCGACGCGGAGGCGAAGCTGAAGGAGCTGGGCTTCGAGGTCGAGCAGAAGACCGAGGAGTCCACCGAGACGCCGGACACGGTCCTCTCCCAGACCCCCGACGCCGGCACCTCCAAGGAGAAGGGCTCCACCGTCACCCTGACCGTGGCGAAGGAGACCTCCCAGGTCACCGTGCCGGACGTGACGGGCCTGTCCCCGGCGGACGCCAAGTCACGCCTGGAGGCCCAGGGCCTGGTCCTCGGCACCCAGACGACCGAGGAGTCCACCGCCCAGGAAGAGGGCGAGATCTTCGAGCAGAGCCTCGCCCCGGGCAGCGACGCCAACCGCGGCAGCACCGTCAACGTGAAGATCGCCAAGAAGCCGGCCGAGGAGGAGAAGTTCGCGATGCCGAAGGTGACCGACATGACGGTCGCCGAGGCCAAGAACGTCCTCGCGCAGAAGGGCCTCGCGCTCGGGTCGATCGCGGGCGCGCAGGACGACAACGCCAAGGTCATCGCGAGCACCCCGGCCGAGGGAACCGAGGTCAAGAAGGGCGACACCGTCAACCTCATCGCCACTCCGCAGACCGACAACGGCAACGGCGGCGGCAACGGCGGCGGCATCGCCGACTGGTTCCGCAACAACGGCTGACGCCCGTCCGCCCCACGCGGCAACGCGAGAGCCCCGGCCCCTCGGAGGGGGGACCGGGGCTCTCGCGTGCTCCGGCTCAGCGCAGCTCGTCCGGCACCGTCCGCTCGCCGTCCACCTTCTCCGTGCGGACCAGCTCGCCCCAGACGACGTACCGGTAGCGGCTGGTGTACACCGGCGTGCACGTCGTCAGCGTGATGTAGTGCCCGGCCTTCTCCTTGCCGGACTCCTCGGGGACCTTCCCGAGGACGTCGACGTTGTACTTCGAGGTCTCCGGGAGGATGCCGTAGACCTTGTAGACGTACCAGGTGTCCTTCGTCTCGAAGACGATCGGGTCACCCTTCTCGATCTTGTCGATGTTGTGGAACTTGGCGCCGTGGCCGTCCCGGTGCGCCGCCAGCGAGAAGTTGCCCTTCTTGCCGGTCATCGGCAGCTCCGCCTTCACGGGGTCGGTGTAGTAGCCGGCCACGCCGTCGTTGAGGACCTTCATCGAGGTGCCCTTCTCGACGAGGACCTCTCCCCTGCTCATCGTCGGCACGTGCAGGAAGCCGATGCCCGCCTTGGTGTCCAGCGCGCCGGGGCCGCCGGAACCGCCCCGGCCCTCGGCCCAGTCGTCCCGGACCTGGTCGCCCTGCCGGTCCGCCGCGCGGTCCGCCATGACGTTCGTCCACCAGAGCGAGTAGACGACGAACAGGCCCGTCACCAGGCCCGCGGTGATGAGGAGTTCACCGAAGACACTGACCGCCAGCGCGATCCGGCCGCGGCCGCGCGGCGGGGGAGCCGGCTGTCCGCCCGGCGCGTCGGTCTGCTCTTCGTGATCGGTGTCGGTGGTCGCTGCCACTGGTCATCCGCCCTTAATTGACGAGCGCATCCGGCTTGCCCTTGCTGCGCGGCCGTTCCTCGACCATCTTGCCCCACACGATCATCCGGTACTTGCTGGTGAACTCGGGAGTGCAGGTGGTGAGCGTGATGTAGCGGCCGGGTCCCGTGAAGCCCGACTGCTGCGGGACCGGGTCCAGCACACTGGTGTTGCTCGGCGACGTCACCGGCAGGATCGACGCCATCTTGTAGACGAAGTACTCGTCCTGGGTCTCGACGACGATCGGGTCGCCGGGCTGGAGCTTGTTGATGTACCGGAACGGCTCGCCGTGCGTGTTCCGGTGCCCGGCGAGCCCGAAGTTGCCCGTCCTGGCGTCCGGCATCGCCGTCTTCAGCGCCCCCTCGCCGTAGTGCCCCACCATGCCCCGGTCGAGCACCTTCTCGTTGCTCACGCCCTCGGCGATCGGGACCACGACGTCCAGCTTCGGGATGTGCAGCAGCGCGAAACCCTGGCCGGGCGCGAAGACGCCCGGGTTCCGCTTGCCGTCCGCCCAGTCGTCCTGGAGGCTGCTCGCGGCCTTGTCCGCCTGCGCGTGCGCCCGTACGTTCGTCCACCACAGCTGGTAGGAGACGAACAGCAGCATCAGCACGCCGGTGGTGATGAACAGCTCCCCGACCACCCGGCTGGCCACCGTCGCCGGGCTCGGTCTGCTCGCCCGGGCCAGCCGCCGGGCCTCCACCCGCGTCAGCGGCGCCGCGGGGGCCTCCGGGTCCCGCTGGGGCTCCTGCTGCTGCCCGGCGGCCCGACGGGAGCCTCCACGGCCCCCGTGACGCCCTTTGGCGGCCTTCCTGCGGGCCGCGCGGCCCCCCGGCACCGGAGCGGGCCCCGCAGACCCCGCCCGGCCCGCCGTCCGCGCCCCGGGGAGGTCCACCACCCGCAGCGCCACGGTCTCGTCGTCCGCGGCCCCCGCGGGCTCCCGGCCACCGGACGCGTCCGGCCCGTACGCCTGGGCGCCGGACTCGCGCTCGGGGCGCAGCGCGGTCACGCCGTGGCCCTGCCCACCACCGGGGCGAGCCCCGCAGACCTCGCCACGGCACCCTGGTCACCGCACTCCACCAGCCAGTTGGCCAGCATCCGGTGACCGTGTTCGGTCAGCACCGACTCGGGATGGAACTGGACGCCCTCCACCGGGAGTTCGCGGTGCCGCAGGCCCATCACGATCCCGTCCGGCGTGCGCGCCGTCACCTCCAGCTCGGCGGGCACCGTCCCCGGCTCCGCCGCCAGCGAGTGGTAGCGGGTCGCCGTGAAGGGGGACGGCAGGCCCGCGAAGACGCCCTTGCCGGAGTGCTCCACCGGCGAGGTCTTGCCGTGCAGCAGCTCCGGCGCCCGGTCCACCACGCCCCCGTACGCCACCTGCATCGACTGCATGCCGAGGCAGACGCCGAAGACCGGCACCCCGGTCGCCGCGCAGTGCCGCACCATGTCGACGCAGACACCGGCCTGTTCGGGGGCGCCCGGGCCCGGCGAGAGCAGCACCCCGTCGAAGCCGTCCTGGGCGTGCGAGGTCGCCACCTCGTCGTTGCGCAGCACCTCGCACTCGGCGCCGAGCTGGTACAGGTACTGGACCAGGTTGAAGACGAAGCTGTCGTAGTTGTCGACGACGAGAATCCGCGCGCTCACTGGTTGTCCACCGTCACATCGTTGAAGGGAAGCAGCGGCTCGGCCCACGGGAAGACGTACTGGAACAGGACGTAGACCACGGCCACGACGAGCACGAGCGAGAGCAGCGCCTTCACCCACACGTTTCCCGGCAGATGCCGCCAGATCCAGCCGTACATGCCGTCCCTTCCGTCGAACCACGGCACCAGACCCACGCCGTACGCCACCAGACTAACGGCGCGGCGGCCCGGCAGGAGGGGTCATGGGGCGGGCTCGGCGTAGTGCAGGTCCACCGTGCCCGAGTAACCGGGCAGCGTGGCCTTTCCGTCCTCCTCGACCTTCCAGCCGAGGCCGTAGACGTTGACGTACACCATGTAGTTCTGGATCGCCGGGGAGGCGGAGAGCGCCTTCTTCAGCTTCCCCGGGTCACCGACGGCCGTGATCTTGTACGGCGGTGAGTAGACGCGGCCCTGGAGGATCAGGGTGTTGCCCACGCAGCGCACCGCGCTGGTCGAGATCAGCCGCTGGTCCATGACCTTGATGCCCTGGGCGCCGCCCTGCCACAGGGCGTTCACCACGGCCTGGAGGTCCTGCTGGTGGATGACCAGGTAGTCGGGTTCCGGCTCGGGGTAGCCGGGCAGCTTGGCGGTGGCGTCCGGCGGGGCGTCGTCCAGGGTGACCGAGAGGGCCTCGCCCTTCAGTTCCTGGGTGCCGGCGCGCTCCTCCAGGGCGGCGAGCCTGTCGTCCTCCGCGCTGGTGCTGCCGTCGTCGCGCTCGGCGAGGGACTCGATGTCGTCGCGCAGGGCGGCGTTGGCCTCGTCCAGCCGCCCGTTGTCCCGGCTGCGCTCCTGGATGAGGTCGGAGAGCTTCAACAGGGAGTCGTCGGTACGGATGTTGGTGCCCTTGGCCGTGTCGAAGCTGGTGAAGAAGATCAGCCCGGCGAGCGCGAAGACGGCCGCGGTCAGCGCCCGCACGGGTCGGAGACGGCGCCGGCGGGCAGGGCCGGAGACAGGCTGGGGGGAGTCGGCGGAATTGCTCAACGTACCCTTATCTCCTTCGGCGCCACGGAAGCACTACGCTAACGGACGCCCGGACCCAGTTCCCTGCGCGGCCACGCAGCGCATCGACAGGAGAGACCCTCGTGCCGAAGTCACGTATCCGCAAGAAGGCCGATTTCACGCCGCCGCCGGCGAAGCAGGCGACGAGCATCAAGCTGAACAGCCGTGCCTGGGTCGCCCCCGTCATGCTGGCCATGTTCCTCATCGGCCTCGCCTGGATCGTGGTGTTCTACGTCACCGACGGCTCGCTGCCGGTCGAGAGCCTGGGCAACTGGAACATCGTGGTGGGCTTCGGCTTCATCGCCGCCGGGTTCGGCGTCTCCACGCAGTGGAAGTAGCGCGGCGGCGGCCCGGGGCAGCTCTGCCCACGGCTATCCACTGAGTTATCCACAGATTTTGTCCACACGCTGGGGAAAAGAAACGACGATCTGTGGATAACTCACCGGACGTTGACGCCGGTGTGACAGAAGCACCGGCAACCGAATGCGCGTTCGCCCCCTGCCTGACCTGCGGAAACACGGGTCGGTGACAGGGGGCACAGCTGTTCCCGCACACTGTGCACAAGATTCGCCACCCGCTGTGGACAAACGAGCGCTCAGGTGAGCTGGGCCGTTCTCAACAGGGTCAACCCGACGCAGAGCACAAGGACCAGCGCACAGGTCCCGGACTGGACGAGCGTCCGCCGCTCCCGGGGGGCGTGGACCATGCCGTAGCCGACCACGAGCCCGGCGACCAGGCCGCCGATGTGGGCCTGCCAGGCGATGTCGAACCCCGGGCTGAAGGTGAAGACCAGGTTGATCACCAGCAGGGCGATGACCGGCCGCAGGTCCTGGTTGAGCCGGCGCATCAGCACCGCCGTCGCGCCGAACAGGCCGAAGACGGCACCGGAGGCGCCGAGCGTGGCGGTGGTGGGCGAGGCCAGCAGATAGGTGAGGGCGCTGCCCGCGAGGCCGGAGACCAGGTAGAGCGCGAGGTAGCGGACGCGGCCGAGGACCTGCTCCAGGGGGCCGCCCAGCCACCAGAGGCTGAGCATGTTGAAGGCGATGTGCCAGATCTCCTGGTGCGTGAAGACGGTGGTGACCAGGCGGTACCACTCGCCCTCCGCGACGCCCTCGGTCGGGACGAAGGGCTGGGGCGGCCAGCGGCCGATGAGCACCATGGCGTCCAGGAACGACGGCCAGGCGTGCACGGCGACGAACACCGCCACGTCGATCCCGATGAGGATCTTGGTGAGCAGCCGGGGGTCGGCGGCGACCGTGCCGCCGGCGAGGGTGCGGGGGCGGGCGTCCCCGGCACGGGGAGCGGAACCCCGGCCGCTGCCGCCGCCCGAGCGGGACGCGCCGCCGTGGACGCACTCGGGGCACTGGAACCCGACCGAGGCGTCGATCATGCAGTCGGTGCAGACGGGCCGCTCGCACCGGGTGCAGCGGACGCCGGTCGGGCGGCCGGGGTGGCGGTAGCAGACCGGTGGGGTCCCGGCGTCGTGTGGGCTGGCTCCCGCTGCCTGGCCGTCCATGAGGTCCCCTAGGTCGTCGTGTCCCGTGATGCACCCCGCCCCGCCCGTCCTTACGGACGAGCGGGGCGATTGGTTCCCGCCGGCGTTCCCGTCGGCGGTCCCGGAGGGGCTGGATCAGCCCTCGCGGGTCTCCACGACGACCGACTCGATGACGACGTCCTGGACCGGACGGTCGGTGCGCGGGTTGGTCTGCGCGGTCGCGATGGAGTCCACGACCTTCTGGCTGGCCTCGTCGACGACCTCGCCGAAGATGGTGTGCTTGCGGTTCAGCCAGGTCGTCGGGGCGACGGTGACGAAGAACTGCGAGCCGTTGGTGCCCGGACCGGCGTTGGCCATGGCCAGCAGGTAGGGCTTGTCGAAGGAGAGGTCCGGGTGGAACTCGTCCTCGAACTGGTAGCCGGGGCCGCCGGTGCCGTTGCCCAGCGGGTCACCGCCCTGGATCATGAAACCGCTGATCACCCGGTGGAAGACCGTCCCGTCGTAAAGCTTGTCGGTGGACTTCTGGCCGGTGGCCGGGTGCGTCCACTCGCGCTCGCCCTTGGCGAGCTCGACGAAGTTCTTCACCGTCTTGGGGGCGTGGTTCGGCAGGAGCCGGACGTCGATGTCCCCGAGGTTGGTCTTCAGGGTGGCGTAGAGCTGCTCAGCCACGATCTGCCTTCCGTTGTCTTCCTTGTGACCCCCCGATCCTCGCACGGACCGCTCCGGGCGTCGCCCGGCGGTCGCTTCCCGCGCCCTTTCCGCGTGTGTCGCCCGCGCGGAACCGGCCGAGCACTCCCGGGCGGAACCGGCCGAGTACACCCGAGACGGGGACACCGCGCGTCATTCCGTGGCATTGTCGGCGACAAGCTCCCGTTGCCCTGGATTCACCCGCTATCACGTTGGATCATCCCCTACGTGTCGTGACCCGGATGCCCGCCCTCGCATGCCCGGCGGTGCCCCGGCAGGCATGATCCGTAAAAGGGTGGAAAGTCGAATTACCGTACGCCACCGAGGAGGAGGAACCCGTGACCCGCATCGACAGCGTGCGCGCCGCGACCGGTTCGGCGAAGGACAGCGTGCTGCACGCCGCGGAAGTGGTGGCGCCCTACGCCGACACGGCCAAGGACAGGGCCGCGCACTACGCACACGAGGCGCGCGTACGGCTGGCGCCCAAGGTGTCTTCCGCCGCCGACCAGGCCCGGCTCCAGTACGGCGCGCTGGTGGCGCCGCGTCTGGAGCAGGCCCGTTCGCATGTGCCACCGAAGGTGGACCAGGCCGCACACGAGGCCGCGGTCCGCGCCCGCCTCGCCGCCCGGCAGGCGGCCGAGTACTCCCGTCCCAAGCTGGAGCAGGCCGTGGCCGCGGCCGCGCCGGTCCGTGACGAGGCGGCGCTGCGCGGTGCCGCCGCGCTGGCGGCGCTGCGCGGTCAGGTCTCGGCCGAGGAGATCCGCAAGCTGGCGCGCAAGCACGAGCGGCGGGCCAGGGCCGGCCGGGTCGTGAAGGCGCTGGCGGTGCTGGGTGTGGTGGCGGGCGGAGCGTTCGCGGCGTGGAAGTGGTGGGACAAGCAGGCCAATCCGGACTGGCTGGTGGAGCCGCCGGAGGCGACGGAGGTCCCCGAGCCGGGCCGGCTGACGTCGGTGGACGGCAGTGGGGCGTCGCTCGATCCGGAGGTGCAGGCGAAGCAGGCCGAGGACGAGGCGACCGACGGCGACGAACGGCGCTGAGCCACACAGCGGTGGGGGGCGGGAAAGCTTGGGCTTTCCCGCCCCCCACCGCTGTGCCGCACCGCGTTGTTCCCCGAGAAACATCGCGGTCCCGCACGATCACCGTCCGTAACGGCGCTCTCGCAGGGAGTACGAGCGCAGGGCACGCAGGAAGTCGATCTCGCGGAAGTCCGGCCAGTACGTCTCGCAGAAGTACATCTCGGCGTAGGCGGACTGCCAGAGCAGGAATCCGGAGAGCCGCTGCTCGCCTGAGGTGCGGATGATGAGGTCGGACTCGGAGCGCGCCTTGGAGTACAGGTGCTTGGAGATGTGCTCCATGGTGAAGGTCTCGATGAACTCGTCGATGTCCCCGCCGCGCGCGCTGTGCTCGGTGAGCGCGGAGCGCACGGCGTCGACGATCTCGCGTCGTCCGCCGTAGCCGACGGCGACGTCGACCTTGGTGCCGCCCTGGCGGCCCTGGGTGGCGGCGGTGGCGGTCTTGAGCCGGGCGGCGGACTCGGCGGGCAGCAGGTCCAGGGCGCCGACGACCTCGACGGGCCACGGGTTGCCGGGGGCGGCGAGCCGTTCGACGACCTCGGAGATGATGTCGATGAGCGGGGTCAGCTCTTCCTCGGGCCGGTGCAGGTTGTCGTCGGAGAGCATGTAGAGGGTGACGTGCTCGATCTCGGCCGAGTCGCACCAGCGCAGGAAGTCCAGCACCTTGGCGCCGCCCGCCCGGTAGCCCTCCCGGGGGTCGTTGATGCCCGACATCCTGGCCCACCGGCGGTTGCCGTCGAGCATGATGCCGATGTGCTGAGGGCGTGGGCGTCCCTCCAGCTCCCTGACGAGTCGCTTCATGTAGAGCGCGTCGAGAGCGGCCCGTACCTTCGCCCGCATGGTTTACCCCTTCCACCTCGCCGTCGGTGACCGTGCGGCTGCCGTGGCGATGAGTCACGTGGCACCGCCCCGCAGGGGTGGGGGTGCTGGTGCCTTGTGGAGTGACGATATCAAGAGCGGTGGTCCCGGCCCCCGCTCGCGCCGGGTCCGCCCCGCGCGGGCCCCGGATCACGGATTTCCTTGGGGGCAAAGGCAGTTGAGGGCCTGCGGGCGGCGCGTTCCGGGTACCCGTGAAAGCCCCTTTCACCCCCTCTCCGCCCTGTCGTCACGCGCCCCGGAACGCGGCCGGTGGCCGCCCCGCGCGACAGAACCCCCCTGTCCGGCGTTTCCGCCGGTCAGGGGGGTTCTGGGGATGTGGAGCCTAGGGGAGTCGAACCCCTGACATCTGCCATGCAAAGACAGCGCTCTACCAACTGAGCTAAGGCCCCGGAAGCGAGCGTCCGGCCGGGCGGTGGTCGTCCGGCGGGCGCCGGTCACCAGAGTACCGGGTCGTCCCCGGTATCTCCCAAACAGATTGGGGGTCCCGGTGAACGACCACTCTCCGTAAGATGCTCGGCGTGGTTCGCTGGAGCGAACTGCGGTTTTTGGGGAAGCGATGGGGAGACGCAATGGACGCCGCACAGCAGGAAGCCACCGCAAGAGCGCGGGAACTGCAGCGGAACTGGTACGGGGAGCCGCTGGGGGCGCTCTTCCGCCGGCTCATAGACGACCTCGGGCTCAACCAGGCCCGGCTCGCGGGGGTGCTGGGGTTGTCGGCGCCGATGCTGTCGCAGCTGATGAGCGGTCAGCGGGCGAAGATCGGCAATCCGGCGGTGGTACAGCGGGTGCAGCTGCTCCAGGACCTGGCGGGGCAGGTCGCGGACGGCAGCGTCAGCGCGGCGGAGGCCACCGAGCGCATGGACGAGATCAAGAAGTCCCAGGGGGGTTCGGTGCTGAGCAACACCACGCACACCACGAGCGGTTCGGGCGCGCCGACGGTGAAGCGCGTGGTGCGTGAGATCCAGTCCCTGCTGCGGTCGGTGGCGGCGGCGGGCGACATCATCGAGGCCGCCGACACTCTCGCCCCGACCCACCCGGAGCTGGCAGAGTTCCTCCGGGTCTACGGCGCCGGCCGCACCTCGGACGCGGTCGCGCACTACCAGTCCCACCAGAGCTGACCGCGCCCGGACCCGGCCGCCGGAGGGGGTACGGCGGCGGGGTCCGGGCGTGCGCCAGGGCCGCACGGCGGCACGGAGGGGCACGGCGGTACGCAGGGGGAGGGGCACGCGGGAACCATGGGTGAGGTCTTCGCCGGCCGGTACGAACTGGTCGACCCGATCGGGCGCGGGGGAGTGGGCGCGGTATGGCGTGCCTGGGACCACCGCCGCAGACGGTACGTGGCCGCCAAGGTGCTCCAGCAGCGCGACGCGCACTCCTTGCTGCGGTTCGTGCGGGAGCAGGCGCTGCGGATCGACCATCCCCATGTGCTGGCGCCCGCGAGCTGGGCCGCGGACGACGACAAGGTCCTGTTCACCATGGACCTGGTCACGGGCGGTTCGCTCGTCCACGTGGTCGGGGACTACGGGCCGCTGCCGCCCGGCTATGTCTGCGTCCTGCTCGACCAGTTGCTGTCCGGGCTGGCGGCGGTGCACGCCGAGCACGTGGTGCACCGGGACATCAAGCCCGCCAACATCCTGCTGGAGGCCACCGGCACGGGACGGCCGCGGCTGCGCCTGTCGGACTTCGGCATCGCGATGCGACTGGGGGAACCACGGCTGACGGAGACCAACCTGGTGGTCGGGACGCCCGGGTACCTGGCGCCGGAGTCGATGCTGGGCGCGGAGCCGGACTTCCCCGCCGACCTCTTCGCCGTGGGCCTGGTCGCCCTCTACCTGCTGGAGGGGGCCAAGCCGGACGCCAAGGCGCTGGTGCAGTACTTCGCCGAGCACGGGACGCCGCCGGCACCGGCGGGGATCCCGGAGCCGTTGTGGCAGGTGGTGTCGACGCTGCTGCAACCCGATCCGCAGGCCCGGTTCCGTACGGCGACGGGGGCGCGCAAGGCGCTGGCGGCGGCCGTGGAGCTGCTGCCCGAGCCGGGGCCTGACGACGAGCTGATCGAGGTCTTCGACCAGGTGGGCCCGCTGCCGCCCGGCTTCGGCCCGGACGGCCCGGCCGGTACCGTCCAGGAGCCCCCCTCCACGCCGTCCCCACCCCGCATGCCCGGCATGTCGGACACCGGCAGCTTCTATCTTCCTCCCCCCAACGCGACCGTCGCCCTGCTGGCACAGGCCCGGAACGCCCCTCCGCCGATGCCTCCCCCCGCACCCGGGTCGACGCCTTCCCCCACGCCCCCGGTGCCGCGGACGCCCCCGCACACCGGCGGCTCCACCGCGTCGTACACCGCGCCGAACGGGCCGGGGGCGCCGGGGGCGCCGGCCTCGCCCCCGCCCCCGACCCCACCCCCGACCCCGACCCCGACCCCGACCCCGGGGACCCTGACACCAGGGACCCTGACGCCGGGGACGCCGACCCCCGCCTTCCCCCCTCCCGCGCCCCCGGTCGCCCAGCACCGCGCGCCCCGGCGGCGCCGCCCCGGTCCCCCGGCGGCGGTGGCGCTCCCCCTCCTCTTCCTCGCGCTGGCCTGCTACGCGGTGGGCTTCTGGGCCCTGACCCGGATCTGACCCTTCCCCGGGCCCGGGTGTGCCGAGGGCCCCGGTCACGCCCCCCTGCGCCGCGCCACCACCGTCCACACGCCGAGCCCGGCCAGCAGCACGCTCCCGGCGCCGATGCCGGCCACCGCGACGACCCGCATCGCGGGGTCCCCGTCCGCCCCGCCGCCCCCGGCGGCCTCCGGCGCCGCCGCCCGCAGCGCGTCGTCCGTGGCCTCGAAGACGCCGCGCGGCACCGGCTCCCCCGCGTACGCCGGGCCGGTCCGCGCCCGCCCCGAGACCTGGACGCGCAGGACCACCTCGAAGGGGCCGTCGCCGAAGCGCTCGGCGAGCTGTTCCGCGAGGTGGACGACGAGGTAGTAGGAGCCGGCGAACCGCGTCGCGCGCTGCTCGGTGGTGACGGCGTACCGGTTGTCGTGGTCCACCGGCGGTACGGGTCCGATCCCGACGGTGGCGCGGCGTCCGGTGTAGCCGGTGGCGGCGCTGTCGACCTGGCCGCGCACCGGGTTGTGCAGCGCCAGGGAGAGCGCGGCGGTGGCGTAGCCGGAGCGGCCGTCACTGCCGCCGAGTTCGGCGGTGGCGTGCAGTTGCCGGCCCCAGTCGAGGGGGACCTCGTAATAGAGGGTCTGGCCGGGCCGTGCCTCGGCGCGCCAGACGCCCTGGGAGAGGGGGACCGCCCCGGCGAAGCCGGCGCCGGCGCGGCGGGGCACGGGGTCCCCGGTGAGGGGCGCGGGCGTGGCGGAGTCCCAGGTGCCGGGGGCGGTCGTGGCCGCGGTCCGCCGCAGGCCCGGTTCGGACACGGCGGTCAGCTCCAGGTCCCAGGTGCCGGCCGGGGAGTCCTGCGGGCGGGCGCGTTCGACGGTCAGGTAGTAGCGGCCGGGTTCCTGGCAGCGGGTCGCGCCGGGGGTGATCTCGCGCCGGGCCCAGGCGGTGACGGGACGGGGGCTGCGGGCGGCGCCGAAGGTGGCGGTGTCCAGGGAACAGGAACCGCCGTCGGCGTCCCGCAGGGAGACCCGGACGCCGTCGACGGCGACGACCTCACCGCCGGAGCGGGGCACGGCGGTGACGGAGACGTACGCGTCCGCGGCGCCGTCGAGGTCGATGCCGTAGTAGGCCGTGCGGTCGCGTTCCAGCGAGCTGCGGTAGGTGGCGCCGGCCGTCAGGCGGGCGGCGGCCGCGGTGCCGTCCGCCGCGTCGACGCGGCGCGCGCCTGCGGCGAAGGCGTACCCGTCGGCCGGGCCGGCCGCGCCGGCGGTGCCGGCCGGGAGGACTGCGGTGAGACAGAGGGCGGCGGCCGCGGTGGCGAGGCAGCGGAGCAGCGGCCCCGGTGGTGTCCGCGGCCCGGAACCACGCCGGGTCCCCGCCCTCGACGTACGCCACCCCATCGCCGCCACCCCTTCACCGCCGTCGCCGGACCGGACCGTGGCCCATCCTGCCCGGCCGTCCCGGCCGCCATCCGCCGGTCGCGTACGAGCGTCCGAAACGTTCCGCGTGGAAGCACGCGCGCCCGGCGGCTCCCGGTCGCGCCCGACCGCGTTCCGGGCAACACAAAACCCCGACCGTGGGTACGGCCGGGGCGTGTTCTCAGGACCGGTTGCCGGTCGTCCTCACGAACCCGTGGGCACGGAGTCAGTCGCCTCCGTCCACAGATCCTGCTCGGCGCGATCCGCCTGGATCTGGCGGTACACGAGGAGCCCGCCGATGGCGGCCAGTGCGACCAGGAGAAGCTTCTTCACCGCGCGACCTCGTCTTTCCTTGACGTAGGGGACCTCTGCCGCCCGACTATACACACCGACCGATATCGATCGGTGACCTGCGTCCGGCGCCAACTGGCCACCGCCGGAGGCCGGTAGGAGCAGGTCATGGCCGCCCCGGCCGGAGGGTGACCACACCCGCACGGACGGTTGATTTCGACCGCTCTCCTCCTTTCTCCTCATCTTTGGGCGGTCTTGCACCCATCCGTGTGGTGTTGATCTGAAGATCGACGCGCCACGGGCCGAGGTCCACCACTTCGCGGCGCCTCTACACATCATGAGGAAAGTACGCAAATCGCCCGACCTGAAAGTGAGGGGCCATGGCCCGGAACAAGGCCACGCAGCTGTGGACCGCGATCGTCACCGCCTTCCTGGCGCTGTGCACGGCGCTCGGACTGGTCACGACGACCGCCTCGGCCGCGGTAGCGCACACCGAGACCGCACGCAACAGCGAGAGCGCCCCGGCGCCGAGCACGCCGGAGGCGGCACCGCGCTCCTGGCCCCGGGCCGGCGCCCTGCCCCCGACGATGAAGCAGCGCATCCGGGCCGAGGCCCACGGCACGTCCCCCAGCTGCCGGCACCGCCCCACCACCGACGCGGCCACCGCGGCCCGCACCGCCGCCCTGTGCGAGAGCGCCGGCCGGGCGGAGGCGGAACCCCTCGCCCCGGCCGACCCACCGCTGCAACGCTGAGGCCACCGGCCGTCCCCGCCCCGACCACGCACCACCCCAGGCCCGGCGCCCGACAGGCGCCGGGCCTGTCCGTGTCACCGGGTCTCTTCCCGGCCCTCCGTGATGCTGATCGCCTGCGAGGGGCACTGCTCGGCCGCCTCCCGCACCCGTGGGTCGTCCCCGCTGTCCTCGCGCCCCGGGACGACGGCGCCGAAACCGTCCACCGTGGTGAAGACGGACCCGACCCGGAACACGCAGTCCGCGGAGCCGTAACAGAGGTTCTGGTCGACGGAGACCCTCATCCGCACTCCCGCGTCGCGTCACCGGCAAGGCCGCCGCCCAGGCTAGGGCCTGTCGTTCGGATCAGGTCGCGGGGAATCGGCTGTGCCTTCCTCGCGCCGGTGAGCGGGGCCTGGTGCGTGCGGATGCGAGGCGGAGGAGGGAGTCGACGCGGAGCGTCGGCGAGTGACGACAACGCGGCAGGTGCGCGTGCCAGGCCCCGCGTCCGCGGCGTGATCCGAACGACAGGCCCCTAGTGCGGCTCCACCGCGGGCGGAACGGGCCGTTCGCCGGCCCCGCCCCCACCGGGTCCTCACGTCCTCATGAGGACCCGTAGGGTGAGGCGACGGGTAACGAACACGGGTCGGGAGCGCGGTGGCGAAGGCGTACGAGACGATCGCGGACACCCTGCGCGCGGAGATCCGCTCGGGCCGGCCGGCCCCCGGCGCGCGGCTCCCCTCGGAGGACGAGCTGAGCGACCGGTTCGGCTACAGCGTCCCGACGGTCCGCGAGGGGCTGCGCGTCCTGCAGTCGGAGGGGCTGATCGAGAAGGTCCACGGCCGCGGCAGCTTCGTCCGCGCGCCACGCCCCCGGGTACGCCGCACCAACGCGCGCCACCAGTGGGAGAAGGACCGGGCCCGCGCACCGGAGCCGGTACGCCTGGAGACCGGCGCGACGGAGCACGACACCGGCCTCGACCTCGGTGACCTGCGTTTCAGCGCCGTGTACCGGGAGATCGAGGCACCCCGCGACCTCGCCGGCGCGATGGGCGTCGAACCGGGGACCCCGCTGGTCGAGCGGTCCTACCGCACGCGGTACGAGCGCGAGCGGGTGCCGGTCAACCTGAGTACGTCCTACCTGGTCAGGGCACAGGTCGAAGGCAATCCCGACCTCCTGGACGCGGCCCGGGAACCCTGGCCCGGCGGCACCTGGCACCAACTGGCCACGGTCGGCATCGAGATCGACCGCGTCGAGGAACGCGTCACGGCCCGGCCGCCGACCTCCGAGGAGGCCGCGGAACTCGGCCTCCCGCCCGGCACCAGTGTCCTCGTCCTCCACAAGACCTGCTACGACACCGGGAACCGGGTCGTCGAGACGTCCCGCGTGGTCCTCCCCGGCGACCGCACCGAACTGCTCTTCACGACACCCCTGGAAAGGTGGCGAGCCGAATGAGCCGCCGCATCACCGTCGTCACCGCCGTCCACAGCCCGTCCGCGCCCTTCCTCCGGGACGCGTACCGGTCCCTGTGCGACCAGGAGCTGCCCGCCGGCTGGGACTGGCAGTGGCTGGTCCAGGAGGACGGCCGGACCGACGAGGTCCGCCCGCACGTACCGGACGACCCCCGGGTGGCGTTCCGTCAGGGCCGGCCGGGCGGCCCCGGTGTGGCCCGCACCATCGCGCTCGCCCACGCCGAGGGGGAGTACGTGAAGGTCCTCGACGCCGACGACCGGCTCCCCGCCGGCACCCTCGCCCGCGACCTGGCGGCGCTGGAGGCCGACGCCACCATCGGCTGGACGACCTCCCGTGTGCTGGACCTTCTGCCCGACGGGTCGACGGCCGGTTTCCCCGGCGACCCGGACCACGGGCCCGTCGAGCGCGGTGCCGTCCTGGACTTCTGGAAGGCCAACGGCTTCCGCGCCCCCGTCCACCCGGCGACCCTCTGCGTCCGCCGGGACCTGCTGCTCGCCCTCGGCGGCTGGATGGCCCTGCCCGCCTCGGAGGACACGGGGCTGCTGCTCGCCCTGAGCGCGGTCAGCCGCGGCTGGTTCAGTGAGGAGGTGGGCCTGCTCTACCGCAAGTGGGAGGGGCAGGCGACCGGGCAGGCGGCCCATGTGGACCCGGCGGAGCGGGACGCCCGTATGACGGTCCTGGAGACCCGCGCGCGGGCCCTGGCCGACGCCGGGTGGACCTATCCGGCCGGCCCCCGGCCGCCGTCGGACTGACCGGGCGGTCGCCTGCGGCAGGGTTTCCCTGTCCTGGCCGGGAAGGGGCGCGACCCGGCCCTACGGCAAGGTCTCCGCGTCCACCCGGGAAAAGACCAGTTCCGTCTCCCCCACGAGCGGCCCGCGCCACCGCACCGGCGCGGCCGGGCCGTCGCGGAGCGCCCGCAGGATGTCGGCCGGGGCGTAGCCGCCCGCCATCCGGTACGCGTGGAAACCGGCCTCGGCGAAGGTGCCCAGCAGCTCCTCCACGGAGTCCCCGAGCCGGGCCATGCGCTCCGGCGTCACCTCGACGCAGATCTCCGCGTCCGGCCGCAGCGCGCCGAGCAGCGGGGCCAGTCCGCGCACGACGCTTCCCTCGGCGCCCTCCACGTCGATCTTGATGACGCGCGCGGCGGCGACCTCGGCCGGGGTCAGGACCTCCGTCAGCGGCACGGCCTCGGCCACGAAGACCGACTCGGCCGGACCGTCGTACGGGACGATGCTGTTGGCGCCCATGTTGTGCGAACTGGCCAGTACGAACGTGACCTCGCGGGGCCGGTCGGCCACCGCCGTGTTCACCGCGCGGACGTGGGCGCAGCCGTTCAGCCGGAGCTGCCGCAGCAGGTGCCCGTGGAAGACGGGCGAGGCCTCCACGGCCACCACCCGGCCGGCGCTGCCGACGAGCCGGGCCGCGAGCACGCTGAAGACGCCGATGTTGGCTCCGACGTCGACGAATCCGTCTCCCGGCCGCAGCCGGCGCCGGAGCCAGCCCGTCATGTGCGGTTCCCAGACGCCGAAGAGATAGAGGTACCGCTGGATCAGGTCCGTGGTGTCCACCGCGAACCGGGCTCCGGACCGGTCCTCGACGACCCGCCGGCGCGGATGGTCGCGCAGGTAGGGGTTGAGGAGACGGCCGGCCAGCGCCGTCTTGCCGAGGGAGCCCGGGGCGTCGCGCACATACCGGCGCCCGAGGGTCACCAGCGTCTCCGTGATGCCCCCGTTCATCCGCCGCATCGACCCCATCGGCCCTGTCAGTCCCATAGGCTCCGCCTCTCGTCCTCACCGGACGCCCGTTGTTTCACGTGAAACAGGCCACCGGCCACGGTGTCATCCCCGCCTCGCCCCGCCGGCACACCGGCCGGTGACCGGCCATCACACCCGCCCGTTTCGGCCATCGCCTCCCTCACGCCCCGTCAGCCCCGTAAGATCCCCCGGTCGGCTGCGGGGCCAGGGCTACGGCGGGGAGCGGGACGTGGGGGCGGGGGAGCAGTTCGTGACCGTGGGCGCCGTGCTGCTCGGCGCGGTCACCACGCACGCGGCCAACTATCTGCTGGAGCGGTCCAGGACCCGCAACCAGCTCCTCACCCGCTGGGACGACAAGAAGATCGACGCCTACAGCGAGTACGTCGACGCGGTGAAGATGCGCATCGCCGCCTCCGCCCGGCTCTACGAGGTCCGGGAGGGCCTGCGCGAGGACCACCGGCCCGAGGTCGATCTCCGCGAGGAGGTGGCCGAGGTCAGCCGCCGCTGGGGCTCGGCCTTCGAACGCGTGATGCTGCTGGGCGGCGACGACGCCATCGAGGCCGGCCATGAACTCAACACCGTGGTGTCGGAGATCGTCTGGCAGGCCACCGGCCAGATCACCGGCACCCTCCCGGAATGGCGCGAACGGCACCGCACCGCCTTCCGGAGGATCAACGTCTTCCACGAGGCGGCCCGCGCCGACCTCGGCATCCAGGGCAGCGTCACCGGCGAGAAGCATCCGGAGCGGGACCTCCTGCTGCCGCCGTCCCGGCAGCCGTCCCCCGGCCAGTGAACGCCACGGCCACGCCGCACCGTCCGGTACCGGTCCCTCCCCTCGTGCGGACCGGTACCGAACAGTGCGAACGGAATCACCCCGTCCCGTCGAGCGGGCCGGGGAATACGGGCGGGTTCACGGGTCCTGTGATCCTGGCACCGATCCCTCCCGCGGAGGAGGTCCCGGTGGTCGAACGCTCCCGTCGCCGCAGGTCAGACGTATAGAGTGAGTTTTCCGGTCCGGACGTACCGAAGGCGGGGGAGGTAAGGGGTGGGACCTTGAGCGCCGACTCGGGGACACGGACGGCCTTCGCCGAACGCCTCGCGCTGCTGTACACGGAAGCCGGCAATCCGCCCCTCAAGCGGGTCTCCGAGGCGGTCGACCGACTGCGCCGGGTCGACGAGCGCGGACGGCCCGTACGGGTGTCCGCGCAGCGGATCAGTGACTGGCGGCGGGCGCGGAACGTGCCGGCGCAGTTCACCGCCCTCGCCGCGGTCCTGCACGTACTGATCCCTGCGGCCCGGCGGGCCCGGCCGGTCCCCGTCTCCCCGGGCCTGTACGACCTGGCCCAGTGGCAGCGCCTGTGGGAGCAGGCACTGGCCGATCCGGTCGGGGAGCGCGCCGAGGCGGCGGACGGTACGGGGGAGCCGCGTCCCGCCGACCTCGCGGACACCGCCGTCGTCTGCCCCTACCGGGGGCTGGCCGCCTACCGGCCGCAGGACGCCCGGTGGTTCTTCGGCCGGGAGCGCAGCCGGGACGACCTCATCGCCCAGATCCGCGCGGCGGAGCGGACGGGTGGCATCGTGGCCCTCGTCGGCGCGTCGGGAGCGGGCAAGTCCTCCCTGCTGAACGCCGGTCTGGTGCCCGCCGTCCAGGCCGGCGAGGCGGGCCTCGGACCCTCCCGGAAGGTGCTCCACCTCGTACCGGGGAGCACGCCCCTCAAGGAACTGGCCCGCCGTCTCCCCGACCTCGCGGAGGTCCTCACCGGCCCCGAGGACCCGGCGGAGCCCCCGCCGGCGGCGGACACCCCCGGCTTCGCCCGCGCCGTCAGGGAGGCGGTCGCGGCCTGGGCGGAGGCGGACGGGGAACCGTCCCCGGCCCGCCCCCTGATCATCGTCGACCAGTTCGAGGAGACCTTCGCCCTCTGCTCCGACGAGACCGAGCGGCGCGCCTTCCTCCAGGCCCTGCACGCGATGTGCGCCCGCGGCGCCTCGGGCGAACCGCCCGCCGCCTGCGTCCTCATCGGTGTCCGCGCGGACTTCTACGAGCAGTGCCTCGGCCACCCCGAACTCGCCGACGCCCTCCAGCACCGGCACATGGTCCTCGGCCCGCTGACCACGGCCGAGCTGCGCGAGGCGGTGGCCGGCCCGGCGAAGGCCGTGGGTCTGGAGATCGAACCCGGCCTGGTGGAGCTGATCATCCGCGAGGTGAGCGCAGACGGTCCCCGCGGCGTCCACCACGCCGGCGTCCTGCCGCTGCTCTCGCACGCCCTGCTCGCCACCTGGCAGCGGCGCAAGTCGGGCCGGCTGACGCTGGCCGGGTACCGCGCCGCCGGCGGCATCCAGCAGGCCGTGGCGACGACCGCGGAGCACGCCTGGGCCGGCCTCGACCCAGCCGCCCGCACCGCCGCCCGGCAGCTCCTGCTCCGGCTGGTCCGGCTGAGCGAGGACACCCAGACCACCCGCCGGCGAGGCACACGGCGGCGCCTGGCGGAGGAGTCGAAGGACCCCGGCAAGACCGAGGAGTCCCTCGAAGCGCTGGTCCGGGCCCGGCTGGTGACGCTCGACGCGGACACCGTGGAGATCACCCACGAGGCGCTGCTGCACGCCTGGCCCCGGCTGCGCGGCTGGATCGACGAGGACCGCAGCGGCCATCTGCTGCGCCAGCGCCTGGAGGAGGACAGCCGGGCCTGGGAGAGCGGCGGCCGCGACTCCTCGCTGCTCTACCGGGGATCCCGGCTGGAGCAGGCCCACACCTGGGCGAAGTCGGCCGGAGCGGGCTATCTGACGGCCGGCGCGACCGACTTCCTGGCCGCGTCGGTCCGGCTGCGCCGCCGTACCGTCTGGCTCAGCCGCAGCGCGGTGGCGGCCCTGCTGGTGCTGGCGGTCGTCGCGGCGGTCTCGGCGGTGACCGCCTCCCGGCAGCGGGACGACGCCGTGTTCGCCCAGGTGTCCGCCGAGGCCGACCGCTTCCAGTACACGGACCCGTCCCTCTCCGCCCAGCTCGACCTGGTCGCCCACGCCCTGCGCCCCGACGACGAGAGCACCCGGAACCGGCTGATCTCGATCGTCAACGCGCCCCTGGCGACCCCGCTCACCGGCCACACCGGAGCCGTCTACCTGACCTCCTTCAGCCCGGACGGCCGGCTCCTCGCCACCGCCGCCTACGACCGGACGGTCCGGCTGTGGGACGTGGCCGACCCGTCCCGCCCGAAGCCGCTGGGCAAACCGCTCACCGGCCACCGCAGCTGGGTGAGCACCGCCGTCTTCAGCCCGGACGGCCGTACGCTCGCCAGCGCCTCGGACGACGGCACGATCCGCCTCTGGGACGTCCGGGACCCGAGCCGCCCCCGGCCCCTCGGCACGCCCCTGACCGGCCACGCCGGCACCGTCTACCTGCTCGCCTTCCGCCCGGACGGCCGCACGCTCGCCTCCGTCGGCAACGACCGCACCGTCCGCCTGTGGAACGTGGCCGACCCCGGCCACGCCACGCCGCTCACCACCCTGACCGGCCACACCGACGCCGTACGGTCGGTGGCGTTCAGTCCCGACGGCCGCACCCTCGCGGCGGGCGGCGACGACGAGACGGTCCTGCTCTGGGACACGGCCGACCCGCGCCGCCCGCGCCGCACGGGGCCCACCCTCACAGGCCACACCGGCACCGTGCATTCGGTGGCGTTCAGCCCCGACGGCCGCACCCTGGCCAGCGGCAGCGCCGACGACACCATCCGCCTCTGGAACCTCACCGACCCCGAGCGCCCCACCGCCCTCGGCACACCCCTCACCGGCCACACCGGCCCCGTCTGGTCCGTCGCCTTCAACTCCGCCGGCACCATGCTCGCCGCGGGCAGCGCCGACTCCACCGCCACCCTGTGGAACGTCAGCAACCCGGCCTACCCCTCCCAGGTCGGTGAGCCGCTCGCGGGCAGCAGCGGGGAGATGTACGCCATCGGCTTCAGCCCGGACGGCCGCACCCTGGCCACCGGGAGCGGCGACAGCACCGTACGGCTGTGGTCGATCCCGACCTCCGACATGGTCGGCCGGACGGGGGCGTTCCGCCCGGACGGCCGGGTGCTCGCCACCGCGGCCCGCGACGGCCGGGTCCGCCTCTGGGACGTCGCCGACGCCGATCACCCCGCGCCCCTGGCCGCGCCGTTCACGCCCGGGGAGGGCGATGTGCGCTCCCTCGTCTTCTCCCCGGACGGCCGTACCCTGGCCGTGCTCACCGGCAGCAGCGCCGTGCAGCTCTGGGACGTCACGGACACCGCGCACCCCGTCGCCCACGCCCCGCCGGTCAGGCTGCGCACCCGCTTCGCCGGCCCCGAGGCGCTCGCCTTCTCCCCGGACGGCCGCACCCTGGCCACCGCCCGGGACGACCGCACCGTCCAGCTCTGGGACGCGACCGACCCCGCCCGCCTGCGCCCCGCGGGCGAGCCGCTCACCGGCCCCACCGGTTACGTCAACGCCCTGACGTTCGCCCCGGACGGCAGGACCCTCGCCGCGGGCAGCGCCGACGGCAGGATCCGCCTGTGGCCGGTACCCGCCCCCTCCCCGGCCGGCCGCGTCCTCGGCGAGCACATCGGCCCGGTGAACGCCCTCGCCTTCAGCCCGGACGGCCACACCCTGGCCAGCGGCAGCGACGACAGCACCGTCCGTCTCTGGGACGTCGTCCACGGCCCCGCCGGGAAACCGGTCGCCTCCCTCACCGGCCACACCGAGGCGGTGGTGTCCCTGACCTTCAGCCCGGACAGCCACACCCTGGCCAGCGGCGGCAACGACAACACGGTCCGCCTCTGGGACATCACCTCCCCGGCCGACGCCTCCCCCATCGGCCAGTCCCTCTCCCCCAACGCCAAGACCGGCAACTTCCTCGCCTTCAACCCCCGCAGCAGCATGCTCGGCGTCTCCAGCGGCGTCGACACCGTCCGCCTCTGGAGCCTCGACGTCGACCAGGCCGTCCACCGCATCTGCTCCGCCACCCGCAACGTCCTCACCCCCACCCGCTGGCACGAATACCTGCCCCGCCTCTCCTACGACCCTCCGTGCGAGGCGTGAGCCCGGGCGAGGCGGAGCCGGGCATACGAAAGACCCCCAGTCACTGTCGACTGGGGGTCTTCTCGCTGGTGGGGCTAACAGGATTTGAACCTGTGGCCTCATCCTTATCAGGTCGATCACGGGACCCCGTCGCCCCTGGCTCTCACCTGCTCGGCGGCCTTCTGCCGGTCGCCTTGGTGCGCCCCGATCCGGCGGTGTACGCGGCTGTTGGTGTCGTCCACTGGTGTCAGACACCAGCGGGCCGCTTGACAACTACCGCTTGGGCAACTCGGTGACGAACGTCCCGATGCCGGGCTGCATCTGCGCCAACCCCGCTTCCCGGAGCTCCGTGAGCACGCGGCGGGCCGTCATCTGCGCGATGCCGAACTCACCCTGGATCGCGAGGACGCCCGGCAGCTGACTCCCCGGCGGGTACTCGCCATCGGCAATCCGCTGCTCGATGACCGCGTACACCTGCTTCCAGCGGGGGATGTCCGGCTTCCAGTCCATGATCCGAAGCTAGGCAGCACGAGCCTGCTCGGCGAGACGAGATTGCCTGACTAGCCTAGCTACCCTAGCTACCTAGGCGTACGCTGCGTGAACACGCAAGCACCCTGGCGGACACGCGAACGCCTCGGGGGCGCGGACGACTGATGAGGAGTCGATGTGGACGAGGGCAAGCAGGACCAGAACGCCGCGACCAGCCAGAGCGCGGCCACGACGGAACCCACGACCTACGGCTACTGCTCATGGCACCGCGGCTACACCGCCGGCATCCGGGTCATCGAGGTGGTGGAACAGGCTTCGGGGCCGGGGGGTGTGCAGTCGGCTTGTGGGCCGTGCCGGGAGCAGTACGGCTTGGTGCCGTATGCCGACCGACCGTGACCTCAGATTAGACAGCGGCCTGCGGGGCGAAGACACCTACGCCACTAGTGCCATGCAGTTGTACTTGTTGGTTCATCTTCACGCTGACACGTCGACTGCATCATGGTCGCCATGGATGCTGGGATAGCCGCCGTGTTGGGGGCGGGCGTGGGAACGATCGGCATGATCGTGACTGGCTGGACCGCGAGGTCAGCCACCAAGATGCAGATGCGCAATGAGTCAATACGTGAACGCAGGGAACCACGAAGAGCCTCCTACGAGGCTTTCTCGTCGGCTGTTGCGGCGCTCCACGACCATCTAGAGCCCTGGGTGAACTTCGGACGGCTTATCAACCGGGTGAAGCCTTCCGGGGACGAAGCCGCACTCGCCGCCTCCTACCTGAAGCACAGTGAGTTCAAGGATGGCTACGTGGCCCACGCCATTGCACTCGCTGACGAGGTAAGTCGTTTCGGTCGGCATGTTGTCCTGGACGGACCCGCCGAACTCGAACCTCTCGTGAGTAAGGTGACGGAGCTGTCGAGTGGCCTCGTAGTCCCGTTCCGGATCTTGCAGAGCTTCGCTCGCATCTCCGACACGGCTGGTGACTCCACCGTTGCCTATGACACCTCAGCGTTTCCCAAGAAGCTTAAGCAACTGGACCAAAGCGTTCGGGAGTTTCTCCAACATGCGAGTGCGGCGCTGGACAGAGATGTCGTGAGTTGACCGAGCGGTTAGGAGCCTCTTGACCCGGCGGCACCTTGCTGCTTAGGTCGTGAGGCTCCAGTCCGGCAGATCGCGTACGGGCTTCCTGTTTGACCTGCCAGGTCTCTGACCAGGTGTTTAGCCTACTGGTCCACGTGGGTCCCCCGACTAGGCGCCGCGTTGCCCTCTGCATTCGGGCACGCAAGGGGCACATCGCGGTTACTTGGTCAGGGCTACCAGTGCCGCCAGTGCGGTGATCACGCTGGCGGCGGATCCGAGCAGCGCTGCCCAGCTCATGGGATGCCTCCACGGGCTGGCGGGGCGGTTCGCCGGCCGCTCGCTGCGATCAACCCCTGTATATGCATTGCGTGGCAATGCATAGGCCGGTACAGTGACTCCGTCTTCAGATTTAAAGTGGGGGTCGTCCCGGTCGGGCACGGCTACCTCCTTGGTGTCAAGAGATACAAAATCTGAAGTGCCTTGACCGTGCGGCCTCCTGCCAAGAATGGTTCGCGCGGTCTTCGGCGTGTCCTGCAGTAAGTAGCGGGTAGCGTACCGTAGATAAGGCATCCCGTGCTGCTGAGGTGAGCACGCCCTCAGCCCACCACTTACAGCGGCTAACACAATGAGGTGGATCGGTCCAGGATGCCGTGTCCGGCACGGGAGTTGAGCGTTCGGTTCGGTGTGGGGACGTCGCCGTGGATCGTGTCGGATGAACTGTGGGACCTTGTGGAGCCGCTGCTGCCGCAACGTGAGCGCAGGTTCCGGCATCCAGGTCGCAAGCCGTTGCCGGACCGGGACGTGCTGTGCGGGATCTTGTACGTGCTGCACACCGGGATCCAGTGGGAGTACCTGCCCAAGGACCTCGGCTTCGGGTCGGGCATGACGTGCTGGCGCAGGCTGCGGGACTGGAACGAGGCCGGCGTCTGGCAACGGCTGCACGAGATCCTGCTGGCCGAACTGAACGCGGCCGCACGTCTGGACTGGTCCCGCTGCGTGGTCGACTCCTCCCACGTCAGGGCGCTAAAAGGGGGCAGCACACGGGCCCATCGCCGGTCGACCGGGGACGAGCCGGTTCCAAGCATCACTTGATCACCGACGGACACGGCACCCCGCTCGCGGTGCTGCTGACCGGCGGCAACCGCAACGACGTCACCCAGCTCCTGCCCCTGATCGACGCAATCCCGCCGGTCCGCGGCCGGGTCGGCCACCCCCGCCGCAAGCCGAACTCCCTGTTCGCCGACCGGGGCTACGACCACGACATCTACCGAGGCCAGGTCCGCGCCCGCGGCATCGTGCCCGCGATCGCCCGCCGCGGCACCCTGCACGGCACCGGACTGGGCACCTACCGCTGGGTCGTGGAGAGGACATTTGCCTGGCTGCACGGCTTCCGACGTCTGCGGATCCGCTGGGAACGGCGAGCCGACATCCACGAAGCATTCCTCAAACTCGCCTGTTGCTTGATCACCTATCGACAACTTGGCGTGCTGTGCCGGCCGTAGACGACTGACGAGCTGCCCTCGCTTACTACAGCGAGTCCGACTCCAGGAAGGTACGCATCTCGATGGCAAGGCGGCGCATATCTTCTCCAGGAGCATGGATGGTCGTCATTTCGAAACGCCACTCGTCGTCGGGGAGACGGTCGTGTAGCCCCCACGTCAACCGGACGTGCGACCCTGCGTGCTCGGCAGCCAGCGTCAAGTCATCCTCGAGAGAGCGCCAGGTCCTGGTGCCGTTCCATCCTCGGAACGCCTCTGCCAGTTCGGCAAGGAAGACGTCGAGGCCGTCACCGTCCCAGGTCCTCACCATGACCTCGATCCGCGCCGACTCACCGTGAGCTGTCACGAGGAAGTCGCGCATCAGGTCATCACGCTCTTCCGGGAAGGAACGTGTCAGCTGGTGGAAGCGCAGGCTGATCGTTCGATACCGGTCACCTCCGACGCGGACAACCGGGTTGGTCTCGTCTTCCTCGATCACGTGTGCAGCCTACGGGCGCGACACCCAGTGCGACCAGGAGTTTTGTCCCCTCCAACCTGACGCCGGTCTTCAGAGGAAGCCAAGCGCAGCCTTGACTCGGTCATTCCGTTAGGAGCTGTTACCCCAAGCTCCCATCCCGTCCGCCGTCGACCCACACACCGTGGAGCGGGCGTGGTTCAGGGCGTCAAGGTGGAGCGCGCCACTGTACGAACGACCTTGACGCCCTGAACCACGTCCGCTCGGCTCTGCCTGGGTCGGCGGTGGACGGGATGGGAGCTCCCCACGCACGCCATCCACGGGCCCGCAGTCGGCGACGGTGCCCCCTCCATCCCGGTGCCGGCCGATCCCCCGCCGGAGGCATTGCCTTGACCGCACGCCCCTCTGCGCGGTGATCGACTCATGACCACCGGCGTCGTGCACACGTGGGCGCGCGGAGGCGCAGCGCGGGCGGAGCGGGCCGGAGGCAGGAGCGGCGCCCGCGGCGGAGCCGGGAGCGCGCCCGGCGAAGCGGAGCGGAGCCGGGCTTGATGAGGTAGAGAAACTCGTAACAGCTCAGGCGCGAAGCGGTTGCGGGCTCGGCGTCTCGTCGGTAAAGGTCGGCTTCGCTGGCTGGGTAGGACGCTGGGCAAGCCATCCCGAGACACGCGGGCCTCCGTTGACGGCGTTGCCTTCGGAGACGGTCCTGACGTGCTGGAAACCCTGGTCCAGGTAGTACCGCTGCAACCGCGCGTTGGTCGTCCAGGCGTCGAGTCGTAGCCACTTGGCGCCAGCCCGGGACGCCCGGTCTCCCGCCCAGTCCAGCAGCTCGCCCCCGAGGTTCCGCCCCGCATAGTCCCTGGACACCGTCAGTTTGTTGACGAACATCGACGGCTCGGACAGCTCCTCATCCGACCACAACCCCTCCTCGGCCTCCGGGGTCAGCGTGATGGTGGCGGCGGTCTGCTCCCCGTCCCTCAGCATGAAGACGGTGCCTGACTCGATCGTCACCAGCAGCCGGTCAGCGGGGTAGGGCCGACTCCACTGGTCATTGCCGAGTGCGCTGATCCAAGACGCTGCTTCCTTCCGGAAGTCGAGCAACTGTTGGAGGTCGGCAGGAGTGGCGGGCGTGATCTTCACTGGGCCTCGTTCTCGTTCCGGGCGGAGAGGTCGCCGATCTCGTAGTTCATGCGGTTCAGGTCGCCTCGGAACGTGGTGACGGTGCAGCGCACGGGGCGCTCGGCCGTGTATCCGGTGCGGGTCCAGAGCAGAGCGGGCACCCCGGGCCCGATCTCCAAGAGCCGTGCTTCCTCAGGGGTAGGCATCCGGGTTGCGATCTCGTCGGCGTATCCCACCTGCTCGACACCGAGGCCGGCCAGATAGCGGGTGGTCCCTTCCGCGATGTCGCCGGGCTCGGCAAGCCGCGGGGCCTCCTGGAGCAGCCAGTCCGGGTAGTACGTCGCCTGCGTCGACCACGGGACATCGTCCACGAACCGGTGGCAGAACCGCAGTACAGCCCGAGATCCGGCCGGCACCTCCAGCCGCTGCGCGATGTACTCGGTCGTGGTCGTCAGCTCGACCCGGAACGTCTGATGCGGTCGGCGGCCCGCGTTCATCACGTCGGTCGAGTAGGCGTCGCCGTTCTGCGGGAACTGCAAGTTCTCGAAGCGGGACGCGTTCAGCTCGAAGACCTCGTGCTTCCGCACCTCGTAGCCGAGACCCTGGCTGGAGGTGATGAGGCCCTGGCTGACCAGGAGATTCAGGCCGGAGCGGACGGTATTACGAGAGGCCTCGAAGCGGGTTGCCAGCTCTGCTTCCGACGGCAGCCGGGCGCCGGGCCCGTAGGTGCCGTTGTCGATCTCGCGGCGGAGCGCGTCGGCCACCTGCTGATACTTCGGATGCTTGCTCATACTGCCCATCATGACGCACTCGGTCAACTTGTTGGTACATGTTCGCCCGAAGATCTTGACGACTCCCTCTCGGTAGGTCACTCTCTACGCATCAGCTTGTACCAACAAGTTGAGCAAGAGGTCCAATGGGCCTGAGATGACCTGCAAGGGGACAGCTATGCCTTCGTTCAAGATCGACCTTTCGACCGCCGTGGTGTTCGTCGCGACCGCGCCCGAACCGAAGATGGCCAACAAGAAGACCGGGGAGCGGGCCGTGGACAGGGAGACCGGTGCGGGTCTGTCGACGGTGGGTCTACTGGTCTCGGATGAGGGGGAGGGCAACCTCTACCAGGTGACGATCCCGGAGACCGGTTTCCCGGAAGGGGGTCTGGTGCCGGGTACGCCGGTCAAGGTGGTCGGGCTGAAGGCGCGGGACTGGGAGAACGAGTTCAACGGCCAGAAGCGGCACGGCATCGCCTTCCGCGCCGTCGCGGTCACCCCGGCGGTCTGACCATGACCGACCTGACGGTGTGGCTGGAGGCCACGGGAGTCGTAGCGGGTGCCGGCACTCTCGGCTACGCGAAGGTCCGCGCCCCGCGCGTGTACTGGTCGCTGGTCGGGATGCCGGTCACCTGGGGCCGGTTCGCCCTTTCCTACCGGTCGACGATGGATGTGTGCGGGCTGACGGTGCAGCCTTCGGGCCTGCGGGCGTTCGTAACCCGCAACGTAGCCCGCCGCGAGGTGCAGCCGGTGCCGCCGAAGATCCGCCGGGTGCGGGGCACCTCGACCGGACTGGTCGTCACCCTGCGGCTTCCGGCCGGTCTGGAGCCCGCCGACCTGATCGCATCCTCCGAGCGGCTGCGGCACGCCTGGGGCGTCCACTCGGTCACCG
This sequence comes from Streptomyces griseoviridis, assembly GCA_014649155.1. Lineage (GTDB taxonomy): Bacteria > Actinomycetota > Actinomycetes > Streptomycetales > Streptomycetaceae > Streptomyces > Streptomyces griseoviridis. The sequence continues at coordinate 150,097 of BMSM01000006.1, forward strand.
TGAGGGAGACCAGGCCGGGCTACGTCGAGCTGCGCATGACCGGCTATGACGTGCTGCGCCGGGTGCGGATGCCGCGCAAGGCGGTGCCCCGGGACATGGTGGTGCCGGTGGCTCTGCGGGAGGACGGGACCGCCTTCGAGCGGGACTACCGCAAGGCGCCGATGGCGCTGACGCTGGGCGCGAACCACTCGGGCAAGTCGATGTATCAGCGGAACCTGATCAAGGGTCTGGCTCAGTTGCCGGTGGCCTTGGTCGGCATCGACTGCAAGCGCGGCGTAGAGCAGACCGCGTACGCGTCTCGGCTCTCTGCCCTGGTGACCAGCCCTGATGATGCCGCCGCGCTGCTCGGCGTCCTGGTCGCGGAGATGGAAGACCGCTTCGACCTCCTGAGCCAGCAGGGCGTCTCCGACCTGTGGGATCTGCCCGTCTCGGCCCGGCCGGTGCCGGTCGTGGTCCTGGTGGACGAGGTCGCCGAACTGTTCCTGATCTCGTCCAAGAAGGACGAGGACCGCCGCGAGCAGATCGTGACCGCGTTGATCCGGCTGGCGCAGATGGCTCGCGCGGTCGGCATCTACCTGGAGATTTGCGGGCAGCGTTTCGGCTCGGAGCTGGGCAAGGGCGCCACCATGCTCCGCGCTCAGCTCACCGGGCGGGTGGTGCACCGGGTGAACGACAAGCAGACCGCCGAGATGGGGCTGAACGACGTGGCCCCGGACGCGGTGCCGGTGGCCAGTCTGATTCCGATGGAGCGTCCCGGTACGGCGGTCGCCGCGGATTCGTCGGGCGGCTGGTCGAAGATCCGCACCCCGGACACCTCCCGGGAGGAGGTCGCGGCCGTCTGCCGGGCCTTCGCCCACCTGGTCCCCGATCTTCCCGCGCTCAAGCCGTTCCAGCCCGCCGTGCCCGTCGACCCAGCGGCGCCGGCCGCTGGCCCGTCGCTGGTCAAGCCGCGTCCGGTCAACCCCTGAAGGGAGGTACCCCCATGCCCCGCTCGATCCGCCCGGACGCGGTCCTCGTCCAGGCCGTCATCGCCGGTGCGCTGTCCTTCGCCCACCTGCACGACCTGGCTGAAGCCGCCGGACAGTCCGGCTGGAAAGCCTGGGCCTACCCCATCTCCGTGGATCTGCTGCTGGTCGCCGCCTGGCGACGGCTGCGCACCGTCCGCCGGGACCGCTCGGCCTGGACCTGGTTCGTCATCGCCCTGTTCGCCTCGCTGGGCGCCAACATCGCCACCGCCGGACTCCTCGACCTGACCGCTGTACCCGCGTGGCTGTGCATCCTCGTCGCCGGCTGGCCCGCCCTCGCCTTCCTCGGCGGAACCCTCCTGGTCCACTCGCCCGCCGACCAGCCCGCACCCGAGCAGCCCGCCGCCGACGAACCGGCCGCGCCGCATGTCGCCGTGCAGCGCACCGACGCCCCCGAGCCCGAGCCCGAGCCCGCGCCCGTTCCCGAGCCCGACCCGGTCCCGGAGCTGGCCCCGGCCGCACCTGCCCCTGCCCCTGCGGTGGTTGCCCCGGTCGTGCCGGCCGCTCTCCTCGACCACGCCCGCAAGCTCGCCGACGCGCACCAAGCGTCGACCGGTGAGCCGATGCCCGCCGACGTGCTCTCGGCCCGGCTCGGCCTACCCGCCCCGATGGTCAACGCCATCACCGCACAACTCCAGCTCACCTGATCAGCACAAGGAGGCACGATCGTGCAGAGCTTCAACCGCCCGTCCGACTACATGGACGCGGCCCGCGAGATGGCCGACACCGGCCGCCCGACCCTGGCCCGGCTGCTCGCCGAGGAAGCCGCGGACCTCACCCCGGACCCGGACGGCAAGGCGCGCATCCTCGCCGAGTTCCCCGGCGCCAGCCTCCGCCAGGAGGGCTGACCGCCATGAGCGTCTACCGCCGCTTCCGCAACCGCCTCCGTATCGGCCCGGTCGAGGTCGGCACCTACTACGACGGCCGTGGCCGCGAGATGCACACGGCTGCCTGCACGGCCCCGCGCTGCGGTTTCTCCGCCGACTACCACGACCGTTCCGCCGCCGAACTCGCCGCCCGCGCCCACCGCTGCTCGGCCTGACAGGAGATCTCCGTGGACGTTCCGCTCTGGCTTGCCCTGCTCGTCGTCGGCTTCCTCGGCATCAAGCTCATCCGCCCGCCGTGGTGGCTGGTCGCCGTGCTGCTCCTCGGTGGCTACCTCGTCGCGGACAGCATCCTCGGCCCCGCCGTCGACACGGTCGTCAAGTAACCCACGCCTGAAGGGACATCTCTCGTGCTCACTCCGAAGTACCCCCGCCCCGACACCGTACCGGCCGCGACCATCCCGGCCACCGAAGTGCCGGCACCCGCCCCCACCGTCCCGGCCCCTGCCGCGCCCCTCGCCAGTCGCCCGGCCGTGCAGCTCACCCCGGGCAGCGCGCTCGCCCTCGCGGCCGGCGGCGGGGCCGTGGTCCTGGTCGTCGGCGCCGTCCTGGTCTCGATGCTCCTCGCCGTGGCCATCACCGGCGTCTCCGTCGCCCTGGTCGCCGTCGTCCTCCGCCTGCTGCTCAAGGACCTCGCTCAGCAGCGCTGACGGCCCCCGGAGCGGCCTCGGTCGCCAAACTTCCGCCGCTCCGGGCGCCTGCACCCCCATCAGATCCCAAGGACCCGAAAGGGACGCTTCATGATGCCCCAGCCCACCCCGGCCCCGCGCCTTTGCGGCGCATGCGACGGCTTTCCGGTCGTCGCCGTCACCACGGGCACCCGGCACCGCGATGGCAGCCGCGTCACCCGCCGCCTGTCCTGCCCGGCCTGCCAGGGCACCAGCCACACCACCCCCACCTGCCGCCGGGCGGTGACCGGCGCGTGACCGACTCCGCCACGATGGCGGGCCTGGACCCGGCCACCCTCGCCGACGTGCTGAGGCTGGCCGGGTCGGACGGCTTCGACCGCGTCCAAGAGCAGATCAGGCGCACGGGCGGCTGCTCCGACCCGATCCACCTGCACGGCTCCGTCGTCGTCCGCGACGCCCAGACCCGGCACGTCCTGCACTCCTACTCCACCGACACCGAACCCGGCGGGCGCCTCCGCATCGCCTGCGGCAACCGCCGCGCCTCCCGCTGCCCGTCCTGCGCCTGGACCTATGCGGGCGACACCTACCACCTCATCCGCGCCGGCCTCGTCGGCGACCAGGCCAAAGGCACCCCCGACACCATCCGCGACCACCCCCGCGTCTTCGCCACCCTCACCGCCCCCTCCTTCGGCCCGGTCCACAACCGCCCCGGCACCCGCCCCTGCCGCTGCGGCAAGAACCACCCCGAGGACACCCCCGAACTCGGCACGCCCCTCGACCCCGACACGTACGACTACGCGGGCTCCGTGCTGTGGAACAACCACGCCTCCGACCTGTGGCGCTACTTCACGATCTACCTCCGCCGGGAGATCGCCCGCCGCGCCGGACTCACGCAGAAAGCCGCCCGCGAGCAGTCCCGGATCGCCTTCGGCAAGGTCGCCGAGTACCAGAAACGCGGCGCCGTCCACTTCCACGCCGTGATCCGCTTCGACGGGCCGGACGGCCCCGACTCCCCGCCCCCGGCCTGGGCCACCCTCGACCTCCTCACCGACGCCATCCGCGCGGCAGCTGCCCGCGTCGCGGTCGATGTCGACCCCGCCGGGGACCAGCCCGCCCGCACCCTGCGCTGGGGCACCCAGCTCGACGTGCGCCCCATCCGTGCCTTCGGCGACGGCCAGGACATCACCGAACAGGCTGTTGCCTCCTACGTCGCCAAGTACGCCACCAAGGCCGCCGAGACCACCGGCACCGTGGACCGCCGCATCGGCAACAAGGAGGCCCTCGCCCTCCTCGGCGTGCCCGACCACCCCGCCCGGCTCATCGCCGCCTGCCTCGACCTCCACCCGCTCTACCCGGACCGCAAGCTCCGCGACTGGGCGCACATGCTCGGCTTCCGGGGCCACTTCTCCACGAAGTCCCGCCGCTACTCGACCACCCTCGGCGCCCTGCGCCAGGTCCGTGCCGACTATCGCGCCGCCCAGCAGCGCCGGGCGCTCGGCCTGCCCGACCTCGAGGACGAGCAGACCACCACCCTGACCCTCGCCCACTGGTCCTACGCCGGCCACGGCCACACCCCCGGCGAATCCTGGCTCGCCGCCAACATCCGCCGCGACATCCAGCACAACCGCGAGATCGCCCGCGAGGAACTACCCGCCCTGCTCGACCTGGAAGGAGCCTCCGCATGACCACGGCCGCCCCCGAGCTGCTGACCGTCCCCGAGGTCATGGCACGGCTCAAGGTCGGACGGACGAAGGTCTACGACCTGATCCGCACCCATCGCCTCGTCTCCATCAAGGTCGACGGCTGCCGCCGCATCCCGTCCCACGCGCTCGGCGACTTCATCGCCCGTCAGATCGGGGAGGCGGCCTGATGGCGAAGCGTCGCCCCAACGGCGGGGGCACGATCACCAAGCGCTCGGACGGCCGCTACCAGGGCGCCGCGTACGTGACCGACACGGACGGCAACCGAGTCCGCAAGTACGTGTACGGCCGTACCTGGGACGAGACCAACGAGAAGCTCGGCAAGCTCCAGGACCAGGAGCGAAACGGCATCCCGGTACCGTCCCGGTCCTGGACGCTCGGCGAGTGGCTGGCCTACTGGTTGGAGCACATCGTGAAGCCGGAGCGGGAGCACAACACGTACGTGAAGTACGAGTCCAAGGTCCGGCTGTACCTCCATCCTCACCTCGGCAAGAAGCCGCTGGTCAAGCTCACCCCGGCACAGATCCGCGCCTTCATGGCGGCCCTGGCACGGGAGAAGGTCGGCGCCTCGGCCCGCTTCGAGGTCCTGCGCGTCCTGCGCAACGCCCTCAACCGGGCCATGCGCGAGGAGCTGGTCACGCGCAACGTCGCGCTCCTGGTCGACATGCCCAAGGTCACCAAGGACAGGGGCACAGCGTGGAACGCCCGGGAAGCGATCGCCTTCCTGCGGTCGGTCCGCGCGCACCGGCTCTACGCGGCCTGCGTCCTCGTCCTGGTCCTCGGGCTCCGCCGCAGTGAGGTGCTCGGGCTGCGCTGGCAGGACATCGACTTCGAGGCCGGCCGCTTCACCCCGGTCAAGCAGGTCCAGCGGGTCAAGGGCGTCGGCCTGGTCCTCAAGGACCTCAAGACGGAGTCCTCACAGGCCGTGCTTCCCCTGCCCGAGTTCTGCGCCCGGGTCCTGGACGAGCGGCGGGAGCTGCAAGCCCTGGAACGGAAGATCGCCGGTGAGCACTGGTCGCAGGAGCCCGACCATGACCTGATCTTCTCCGCCGAGCACGGTGGCATGATCGATCCGGTGGGCTTCTCCCGCACCTTCGAGCGGCTCGTCAAGCGTGCCGGCGTCCGCCGGATCACGGTCCGCCTGGCCCGGCACACCTGCGGGACCCTGCTCGCCTTCCTGAAGGTGCACCCCAAGGTCGCTCAGGCGATCCTCCGGCACAGCCAGATCAGCATGACCATGGACGTGTACACGCACGTGGTCGGCGACAGCGAGCGGGAAGCGGTCGGCATGCTCGCCGAACTCCTGGAAGATCCGCTCATCGGCTGATCGCCGCCGTTGATGTCAGCCGTAGATGTCAAAGACCCCCAACCATGATCGGTTGGGGGTCTTCTCGCTGGTGGGGCTAACAGGATTTGAACCTGTGGCCTCATCCTTATCAGGGATGCGCTCTAACCAACTGAGCTATAGCCCCGCCGCGCTTCTGCGGTGTGTGTCCCGCGCGCTGACTCCTGAAGATTAGCGCACGAGGGGGGCAGGCCCAAAATCGGTTACCCGCGTGACCTCACTCGTCCTCGGCGAGCGTCAGCTCCACACCGCCGACGAAGCCGGCGGAGAGGTTGTAGATGAACGCGCCGAGCGTGGCCAGGGCCGTCGCGAGGACGACGTCGATGACCGCGATGATCGTCGTGAACAGCAGGACGTTGGGCAGCGACAGGAACGACTGGAGGTCGAAGCCGTTCGACTCGTTCGAGCCGGTGGCCTCGGAGATCGTGCCGCCGACCGTCGAGAAGACGCCCATCGCGTCCATGACCATCCACAGCACGCAGGCCGCGACGATCGTGCACACGCCCAGGGCGATGGAGAGCAGGAAGCTCACCTTCATCACCGACCACGGGTCGGCCTTCGCCACCCGCAGCCGCGCCTTGCGGACGCGGGGTGTGGTGCGGCCCGCGCCGGTGCGCGGACGGCGTACGGCGCCGGCCGCACCGCCCGCGGTACCGGCCGCCGGGGTCTGGTACGCCTGCGGCGGGTGGTAGGGCCCGCCGGGCTGTTGCTGCTGCCGTTCGCCCGGCAGCGGGGAGGCCCCCTGCTGGGGCGCGGCCGGGCCCGCGCCAGCGGCGTACTGCTGGGTCTGCGGACCTCGGGTGTCCGTCACAGTTCCCCCCTGGGATCCATGAGTCTCGTACGAGGATGATGACGCGTGTTCGCGCTGGTCCGTTCCCTGCGCGGCGGAGCCACGGCCGCCGCCGTCCGCTTCCGTACCCCTGGAGGTACCGGCCGATCCGGCGCCCGTGGCTCCGCTCACGATGACTCTCTCCTCGTGCTACTCGGCCGAGGGCGCCTCGCCCTCGTCCGTGCCGGCGGTCGCGGCATCCTCGGCGGTCTCGTCCACGGCCACGTCGCCGTCGACTTCCTCCGCCTCGCGGCCCGCCTCGGCGTTGCGTGCGATGCCGACCACGGCATCGCGCTTGCCAAGATTGATCAGTTGGACGCCCATGGTGTCACGGCCCGTCTCCCTGATCTCGTTGACTCGCGTGCGAATCACACCGCCGGAGAGGGTGATGGCGAGGATCTCGTCGGTCTCCTCGACCACCAGCGCTCCGACGAGCTCTCCGCGGTCCTCGACGATCTTGGCGGCCTTGATGCCGAGGCCGCCGCGGCCCTGGACGCGGTACTCGTCGACGGAGGTGCGCTTCGCGTACCCGCCGTCGGTGGCAGTGAACACGAACGTACCGGCTCGAACAACATTCATCGAGAGCAGCTCGTCGCCGTCACGGAAACTCATGCCCTTGACGCCCGAGGTGGCGCGGCCCATCGGTCGCAGCGTGTCGTCGGAGGCGGTGAACCTGATCGACTGCGCCTTCTTGCTGATCAGCAGCAGATCGTCGTCGGCCGAGACCAGCTCGGCTCCGATCAGTTCGTCGTCGCTGCCGTCCTCCCGCTCGCGCAGGTTGATGGCGATGACACCGCCCGAGCGCGGGGAGTCGTAGTCCTTCAGGGAGGTCTTCTTCACCAGGCCGCCCTTGGTCGCGAGGACCAGGTAGGGCGCCGCGTCGTAGTCGCGGATGGCGAAGATCTCGGCGATCGCCTCGTCCGGCTGGAAGGCCAGCAGGTTGGCGACGTGCTGGCCGCGCGCGTCGCGTCCGGCGTCGGGCAGCTCGTAGCCCTTGACGCGGTAGACGCGGCCCTTGTTGGTGAAGAACAGCAGCCAGTGGTGGGTGGTGGAGACGAAGAAGTGGTCGACGATGTCGTCTTCCTTGAGCTTCGCTCCCCGTACACCCTTGCCGCCGCGCTTCTGCGCCCGGTAGTCGTCGGTCTTGGTGCGCTTGATGTAGCCGCCCCGGGTGACCGTGACGACGATGTCCTCCTCGGCGATCAGGTCCTCGATGGACATGTCGCCCTCGTAGGGGATCAGCTTCGTCTTGCGGTCGTCGCCGAACTTGTCGACGATCGCGCCCAGCTCCTCGCTGACGATCTCGCGCTGGCGGACCGGGGAGGCGAGGATCGCGTTGTACTCGCTGATCTTCGCCTGGAGCTCGTCGTGCTCCTGGACGATCTTCTGGCGCTCCAGGGCGGCGAGCCGGCGGAGCTGCATCTCCAGGATCGCGTTGGCCTGGATCTCGTCGATCTCCAGCAGGTCCATCAGGCCGCCGCGCGCGATCTCGACCGTCTGGCTGCCCCGGATCAGCGCGATGACCTCGTCGATCGCGTCCAGCGCCTTGAGCAGGCCGCGCAGGATGTGGGCGCGCTCCTCGGCCTTGCGCAGCCGGAACTTGGTCCGGCGGACGATGACCTCGATCTGGTGGTTCACCCAGTGACGGATGAACGCGTCCAGGGAGAGGGTGCGCGGCACACCGTCGACCAGGGCCAGCATGTTGGCGCCGAAGTTGGTCTGGAGGTCGGTGTGCTTGTAGAGGTTGTTGAGGACGACCTTGGCGACCGCGTCCCGCTTCAGGACGATGACCAGGCGCTGGCCGGTGCGCGAGGACGTCTCGTCGCGGACGTCGGCGATGCCGCCGATCTTGCCGTCCTTCACCAGGTCGGCGATCTTCTGCGCGAGGTTGTCCGGGTTGGTCTGGTACGGCAGCTCGGTGACCACCAGGCACTGGCGGTTCTGGATCTCCTCGACCTCGACCACCGCGCGCATCGTGATGGAGCCGCGGCCGGTGCGGTACGCCTCCTCGATGCCCTTGCGGCCCACCACCAGGGCGCCGGTCGGGAAGTCGGGGCCCTTGATGCGCTCGATGAGGGCGTCGAGCAGTTCCTCGTTGGAGGACTCGTAGTTCTCCAGGTACCACTGGGCGCCGGCCGCGACCTCGCGCAGGTTGTGCGGCGGGATGTTGGTCGCCATGCCGACCGCGATCCCGGCCGAGCCGTTGATCAGCAGGTTCGGGAACCGCGCGGGCAGGACGGTCGGCTCCTGGGAGCGGCCGTCGTAGTTGTCCGTGAAGTCGACGGTCTCCTCGTCGATGTCACGGACCATCTCCATCGACAGCGGCGCCATCTTGCACTCGGTGTACCGCATGGCCGCCGCCGGGTCGTTGCCCGGCGAGCCGAAGTTGCCGTTGGAGTCGACCAGCGGCATGCGCATCGACCAGGGCTGGGCGAGGCGGACCAGGGCGTCGTAGATGGAGGAGTCGCCGTGCGGGTGGTAGTTGCCCATGACGTCGCCGACGACGCGGGCGCACTTGTAGAAGCCGCGCTCGGGGCGGTAGCCGCCGTCGTACATGGCGTACAGGACGCGGCGGTGGACGGGCTTGAGGCCGTCGCGGACGTCCGGCAGCGCGCGCGAGACGATGACGGACATCGCGTAGTCGAGGTAGGAGCGCTGCATCTCCGTCTCGAGCCCGACGGGCTCGACACGCATGGCCAGGGCGTCACCCTCGGGCGTCGTCACAGGGGTGTTCTCGTCGGTCATTGCTGGTGAAGGTCCTTCCTGGTGCGGTCAGCTGAGACCGACTCAGATGTCGAGGAAGCGGACGTCCTTGGCGTTGCGCTGGATGAACGCGCGGCGGGCCTCGACGTCCTCGCCCATCAGCACCGAGAACAGGTCGTCGGCCTGGGCGGCGTCGTCGAGGGTGACCTGGCCGAGGACGCGGTGCTCCTGGTCCATGGTGGTGATGCGCAGTTCCTCGGCGTTCATCTCGCCGAGGCCCTTGAAGCGCTGGACCGAGTCCTCGCGGATGCGCTTGCCGGCCTGGCGGCCCATCTCGATCAGCGCGTCGCGCTCGCGGTCGGAGTACGCGTACTCGAAGTCGTCCCGGCCCCACTTGATCTTGTAGAGCGGCGGACGGGAGAGGTACACGTGCCCGGCCTCGACCAGCGGCCGCATGAAGCGGAACAGGAAGGTCAGCAGCAGGGTGTTGATGTGCTGGCCGTCGACGTCGGCGTCCGCCATCAGGATGATCTTGTGATAGCGGAGCTTCTCGATGTCGAAGTCCTCGTGCACGCCCGTGCCGAACGCGGAGATCATCGCCTGGATCTCCTGGTTCTGCAGGATGCGGTCGATGCGCGCCTTCTCGACATTGAGGATCTTGCCGCGGATCGGGAGGATCGCCTGGTACTGCGGGTTCCGGCCGGACTTGGCGGAGCCGCCGGCGGAGTCGCCCTCGACGATGAAGATCTCGCACTTGGTCGGGTCGTTCGACTGGCAGTCGGAGAGCTTGCCCGGCAGGGACGCCGACTCCAGCAGGCCCTTGCGGCGGGTCAGGTCGCGCGCCTTGCGGGCGGCGACGCGCGCGGTGGCGGCCTGGATGCCCTTGCGGATGATGTCCGCGGCCTCGTTGGGGTTGCGGTCCAGCCAGTCGGCGAGGTGCTCGTAGACCACCTTCTGGACGAAGGTCTTCACCTCGGTGTTGCCCAGCTTGGTCTTGGTCTGGCCCTCGAACTGCGGCTCGCTCAGCTTCACCGAGATGATCGCCGTCAGGCCCTCGCGGATGTCGTCGCCCGTGAGGTTGTCGTCCTTCTCGCGCAGCAGCTTCTTGTCGCGCGCGTACTTGTTGATCAGCGAGGTCAGCGCGGCCCGGAAGCCCTCTTCGTGCGTACCGCCCTCGTGGGTGTGGATGATGTTGGCGAACGAGTACACACCCTCGGTGTAGCCGCCGTTCCACTGCATGGCGACTTCCAGGGACAGGAGCTTGTCCTTGTCCTCGGCCTCCAGGTCGATCACCGTGGGGTGGACGACCTCTCCCTTGCGGGAGTTGAGGTACTTCACGAAGTCGACGATGCCGCCCTCGTAGTAGTACGAGACGGACTTGACCTCCTGCTTCTCGTCCTCGCCCGCCTCGTCCGCGCCGGCCGTGGCCTTCGCCGACTCGCGCTCGTCGGTGAGGTTGATGCGCAGGCCCTTGTTGAGGAACGCCATCTCCTGGAAGCGCCGCGACAGCGTCTCGAAGGAGTAGTCGGTGGTCTCGAAGATGTCCCCGTCGGCCCAGAAGGTGACCGACGTGCCGGTCTCCTCGGTGGCCTCGTGCCGGGCCAGCGGGGCCGTCGGCACACCCAGCTTGTAGTCCTGCGTCCACCGGTGTCCGTCGGTCTTGACCTCGACCGCGACCCTCGTCGACAGGGCGTTGACGACGGAGACGCCCACACCGTGCAGACCGCCGGAGACCGCGTAGCCGCCGCCGCCGAACTTGCCGCCGGCGTGCAGCACCGTCAGCACCACCTCGACGGCGGGCTTGCCCTCGGAGGGGACGATGCCCACCGGGATGCCGCGGCCGTTGTCGACGACGCGGACTCCGCCGTCGGCCAGGATCGTGACGTCGATGGTGTCCGCGTGACCGGCCAGCGCCTCGTCGACGGAGTTGTCGACGACCTCCTGCACGAGGTGGTGGAGCCCCCGCTCGCCGGTCGAACCGATGTACATACCGGGCCGCTTGCGGACCGCGTCCAGGCCCTCGAGCACGGTGATGGCACTGGCGTCGTACGACGGGGAACCCTCGCCCGGGGACGAGGTCGCCTCGGTGTCGGTGGACGGGATGTTCTCGTTGGGGTTGCCGGAATCGGCCACGAAGCGCCCTTTCTGGCACGGCACGAGCCGGGCTCGTCGGCAGGTTGCCGGAGCGGCTGCGGCATGGTGCGTTGGTAAGCCTTGATCAGCGTTGCTCAGCTTTTCCCGGGCGGTCCCCACGACTGGGGCGGGATTGTCTTCCATTCTACCGGTAGCACTGACACTGATGGGGGTTTGCCGGTACCTGAGTCCGCATGTGCCGCTCTGAGACGCCCGCTCCCGACTCCCGATATACGGATGGGGGCCCCAAGAGGCTCACGGCGGCACTCAGCGCTTCCGGCCGTCAACCCTTGGCTACTTCGGAGTCAGCTCCCGATCCACAGCCGCGCGCGGTTGTACGACAAGAAGATCCACAGCTGTGGAAAACGGCGATCGACCGCCCCTGATGTGATGTCAGTCACTCTTGAGGCGGAAGGAGAAAGGGGGGCGGGAGAAGGGAACGAAACGGGACGAACTCACCCGTAGGTATCGCCGGGGCCGGTGCTCCCGGGCGCCCGCAGCGGACCGTACCGGCGCGGCGCGCCCCCCGGTCCCTGCACCTTGATCACCCGCACCGAGCCATGTCCGAGATCCTCGTTCAGCCGGGCCACCAGCGTCGGCGCCAGCAGGCGCAGATTCGTCGCCCAGGCCGTGGAGTCGCAGCGCACCACCAGGACCCGCTCGTCCTCGTCGTACCGCTCCGGCACGCAGTGCTTGGCCACGTCCTCGCCGACGATCTCCGGCCAGCGACCCATCACCCCGCCCACCGCGGCCGGCGTCTCCCAGCCGCGCTCGGTGATCAGCCGGTTGATCGCCGACCCCAGCGCCATGGGGTCGCGCCCGTCGGCGCGCGCGCCGGAGCGCAGCCCGCCGCGCCGCGCCTGCTTCTTCTGCTGCGCCGCCTCGCCCCGCGCCCGCGCCGCGTCCTTCGCCGCGCGCAGCGCCACCCGCGCCAGGTCCACCCCGGAGGGCTCGGGCGTCTTCCTCGGCGTGTCCTCGGGGGGCTGGGCCCCGGGGCCCTCGACGCTCATACGCGCTCCACCGCCCCGTCGGCCACCGCGAACCGCGCCCCCGCCAGCACCTGCGGAACGTCGTCGTCCACCGCGGCGGTCACCAGCACCTGCTCACCCGGCGCGACCAGCTCCGCCAGCCGCTCCCGGCGGCGCGCGTCCAGCTCCGCGAAGACGTCGTCCAGGACCAGCACCGGCTCGTTGCCCTCGGCCCGCAGCAGGTCGTAGGAGGCCAGCCGCAGCGCCAGCGCGTACGACCAGGACTCGCCGTGCGAGGCGTACCCCTTGGCGGGCAGCTCGCCGAGCTTGAGCAGCAGGTCGTCCCGGTGCGGGCCGACCAGGGTGACGCCCCGCTCGATCTCCTGCTTGCGGGCCTCGCCGAGCGCGGCGGTCAGCTGTTCGTACAGCGCCTCGCGGGTGTGCCCGTCGCCGGGCGCGGAGGGCTTGTACTCCAGGGCGACCGGGCCGCCGCCCGGGGCCAGTTGCTCGTACGCCTTGTCCGCCAGCGGCTGGAGCGCCGCGATCAGGTCGAGGCGCTGGGCGAGCAGTTCCGCGCCCGCGCGCGCGAGATGCTGGTCCCAGACGTCGAGAGTGGACAGGTCGAGCGTGCGCCCCCCGTGCCGGCGGGCCAGCGCGGCCGACTTCAGCAGCGTGTTGCGCTGCTTGAGGACACGGTCGTAGTCGGAGCGGACCCCGGCCATCCGCGGCGACCGGGCGGTGATCAGCTCGTCCAGGAACCGGCGCCGCTCCCCGGGATCGCCCTTGACCAGCGCGAGGTCCTCGGGCGCGAACAGCACGGTCCGTACGATGCCCAGCACGTCCCGCGGTCTGACCTGCGAGGACCTGTTGACGCGGGCGCGGTTGGCCCGGCCCGGGTTCAGCTCCAGCTCGATCAGCTGCTGCCGCTCGCCCTGGCGCACCTGGGCCCGGATCACCGCGCGGTCGGCGCCCATGCGGACCAGGGGCGCGTCGGAGGAGACGCGGTGGCTGCCGAGGGTGGCGAGGTAACCGACGGCCTCGACCAGGTTGGTCTTGCCCTGGCCGTTGGGGCCGACGAAGGCGGTGACGCCCGGGTCCAGCGGGACCTCGACCCGGGCGTACGAGCGGAAGTCGGCCAGCGACAGATGCGTGACGTGCATGGTCGTGCGCCGACCTCCACCCTTCGGGTCCTGCTTACTTCTTCTGCTCCACGGCGTGGCCACCGAACTGGTTGCGCAGCGCCGCGATCATCTTCATCTGCGGCGAGTCCTCCTGGCGGGAGGCGAAGCGCGCGAACAGCGAGGCGGTGATCGCCGGCAGCGGCACCGCGTTGTCGATCGCGGCCTCCACCGTCCAGCGTCCCTCACCGGAGTCCTGGGCGAAACCGCGGAGCTTGTCCAGGTGCTCGTCCTCGTCCAGGGCGTTGACCGCGAGGTCCAGCAGCCAGGACCGGATGACCGTACCCTCCTGCCAGGAGCGGAAGATCTCCCGGACGTCGGTCACCGAGTCGACCTTCTCCAGCAGCTCCCAGCCCTCGGCGTAGGCCTGCATCATCGCGTACTCGATGCCGTTGTGGACCATCTTCGCGAAGTGCCCGGCGCCGACCTTGCCCGCGTGGACCGAGCCGAAGTCGCCCTCGGGCTTGAGGGCGTCGAAGACCGGCTGCACCTTGGCGACGTGCTCCGCGTCGCCGCCGTACATCAGCGCGTAGCCGTTCTCCAGGCCCCATACGCCACCGGAGACGCCGCAGTCGACGAAGCCGATGCCCTTGGCCGCCAGCTCCTCCGCGTGCTTCTCGTCGTCCGTCCAGCGCGAGTTGCCGCCGTCCACGACGATGTCGCCGGGCTCCAGCAGCTCGGCCAGCTCGTCGATGGTCGACTGGGTGGCCGCGCCGGCCGGGACCATCACCCAGACCACCCGCGGGCCGCTGAGCCTGTCCACCAGCTCCTTGAGGCTGTGGACGTCGGCGAGGTCCGGGTTGCGGTCGTATCCGACGACGGTGTGGCCCGCGCGGCGGATCCGCTCGCGCATGTTGCCGCCCATCTTGCCGAGGCCGACGAGACCGAGCTCCATCAGTTGCGTTCCTTAGGTCGCTGTGGCGTGTCAGGCGCTTTCGCACCGGCGCCGAGCCTAAACCCGGACGCCCGCGCACAGCTGTGGGCATACGCGCTCATCCGTACACCCACCTGCGGCTTCGTCCACCGGCTGTGGACACCGGCGGCTGAGCGGCCCCCGCTCAGCCCCGCCGGCATACTGCGATCTTGTGGGGGACGCCCCCCACACCCCCAGCCGCCCCGTGCCCCGAGCCGGCCGGCTCACTCAGCCGCTCAGCCGCTCAGCCGCACCGGCATGATCAGGTACTTGTACGCCTCGTCCGCCTCGGCGTCGACCGCGGGCCTGCCGCTGAGCAGCGCCGGCTTGGTGGAGGTCGTGAAGGACAGCTGGGCCACCGGGGAGTCGATGGCGCTCAGGCCGTCCAGCAGGAAGGTCGGGTTGAAGGCGATCGAGATGTCGTCGCCGTCCAACTGGGCGTCGACCCTTTCCACAGCCTGTGCGTCGTCGCTGGAGCCGGCCTCCAGGATGAGCACGCCCTGCTCGAAGCTGAGCCGCACCGGCGTGTTCCGCTCGGCGACCAGGGCGACGCGCTTGACGGCCTCCACGAAGGGGGCGGTCTCGATCACGGCGACGCTGTTGAACTCGGTCGGGAAGAGCGTCTTGTACTTCGGGAGGTCGCCCTCCAGGAGCCGGGTGGTGGTCCGGCGGCCGGCGCCCTCGAAACCGATCAGGCCCTCGCCCGCGCCGGAGCCGGACAGCGCCAGGATCACCTGGTCGCCGCTGGTCAGCGCCTTGGCGGTGTCCTGGAGCGTCTTGGCGGGCACCAGGGCGACCGCGGAGACGTCCGGGTTCTCCGGCTTCCACAGGAACTCGCGGACCGCGAAGCGGTAGCGGTCGGTGGAGGCCAGCGTCACCGTGTCGCCCTCGATCTCGATGCGCACACCGGTGAGGACGGGCAGGGTGTCGTCGCGGCCGGCGGCGATGGCGACCTGCTGCACGGCGGAGGCGAAGACCTCCCCGGGGACGGTGCCCGTCGCGTTCGGCATCTGCGGCAGCGCCGGGTATTCCTCCACCGGCAGGGTGTGGAGGGTGAAGCGGGAGGAGCCGCAGACCACCGTCGCCCGTACACCGTCGGTGGAGATCTCCACCGGCCGGTTGGGCAGGGCGCGGGAGATGTCGGCGAGCAGGCGGCCGGAGACCAGCACCGTGCCCTCCTCCTCGACCTCCGCATCGACCGAGACCCGCGCGGAGACCTCGTAGTCGAAGCTGGACAGGCTCAGCTGCCCTTCCTCCGCCTTCAGCAGCAGGCCCGCGAGGACCGGCGCCGGCGGACGGGCCGGGAGGCTGCGTGCCGCCCAGGCCACTGCCTCCGCGAGTACGTCGCGTTCCACCCGGATCTTCACCGTTGCCGCCTCCTGCTGTTGCCGGCGCTTGTCGCCCTGCTTCGCCTCAGTCGTCTGACTCGGTGTCGTCGGCCCCTGTCCGGGGCAGTACACCGGGGACCAGTCTGACGCACCGCACTGACAGTAGGTGCCCTTCGGGGTCAAGTCGCGCCGAGGAGCGGCCGGGGCCGAGAGAGCGAGTTGTGCACAGGCCCCGCTTCGAAACGAGTTCCTGGCTCTCTCTAGTCGTTGGTAGTAGTAGGGCCTGTGGATACCGTGGATAACCACGTTTGCCCAGGTCAGCCCAGGAATTTTGTCCACGGGGCCTGTGGGCGGAGCCGGTGGACAACCGGGCCCTTCTGTGGAGAACGGAAAGTTCTGCACACTCCGTGCACAGGGAGAGGCGACTTCTCCCCAGGTGCGTCCCCAGGTTTACCCGTCTTTCCCACAGCCCACTCCGGCAACCCGATGTGACGCCTTTCACTCCGAGCGGTGACCGGACGCGTCGGGTTGCCGAACAGTGGACAGCGGTGTGGAGAAGCGGCCGAACACTGGGGACAACCGGCCACAGCCTGTGGGCGACCCGTGGACAACTTTCCGCACAGCCTGTGGACGACGAGTTTGTCCACAGGCTGTGGAGATCCTTCGTCCACGAATCCACAGCCGGGTGACCTGGCCTGATGATCTCTCACCACCCTGGCCTGTGGACAGGATCGGGACAACTTCGCGATCCCCAAGGTGTGGACGGAAAAAAGTCACCGAATCTGTGGAGGACGGCCGTAACCCCGGGGTGGATTCGAACAGGGGTGGACGCCGCCCCGCGGCCGGCCGCCTCCGAAGCCGCCCCCGGGACGACGAAGGGCGCCCCCGGATCTCCTCCGGAGGCGCCCAGAACGTCGTACGAGGCCGCTCTCAGCCGTTCTTGATGCGGTTGGTCAGCTCCGTCACCTGGTTGTAGATGGAGCGCCGCTCGGCCATCAGATTGCGGATCTTGCGGTCGGCGTGCATGACGGTCGTGTGGTCCCGGCCGCCGAACAGCGCGCCGATCTTCGGCAGGGAGAGGTCCGTCAGCTCACGGCAGAGGTACATGGCGATCTGGCGGGCCGTCACCAGCTGCCGCCCGCGCGAACTGCCGCACAGGTCCTCCACGGTGAGACCGAAGTAGTCGGCGGTGGCGCTCATGATGGCCGTGGAGGTGATCTCCGGCGTCGAGTCCTCCCCGCCGGGGATCAGGTCCTTCAGGACGATCTCCGTCAGCCCCAGGTCCACCGGCTGCCGGTTGAGCGACGCGAAGGCCGTCACCCGGATCAGCGCGCCCTCCAGCTCACGGATGTTGCGCGAGATCCGCGAGGCGATGAACTCCAGCACCTCGGGCGGGGCGTTGAGCTGCTCCTGGACCGCCTTCTTGCGCAGGATCGCGATCCGCGTCTCCAGCTCGGGCGGCTGGACGTCGGTGATCAGGCCCCACTCGAAGCGGTTGCGCAGCCGGTCCTCCAGCGTGACCAGCTGCTTGGGCGGCCGGTCGCTGGAGAGCACGATCTGCTTGTTGGCGTTGTGGAGCGTGTTGAAGGTGTGGAAGAACTCCTCCTGCGTCGACTCCTTGTCCGCCAGGAACTGGATGTCGTCGACGAGCAGGATGTCCATCTCCCGGTACCGCTTGCGGAAGCTGTCGCCCTTGCCGTCGCGGATGGAGTTGATGAACTCGTTGGTGAACTCCTCGGAGCTGACGTACCGCACGCGCGTGCCGGGATAGAGGCTCCGCGCGTAGTGCCCGATCGCGTGCAGCAGGTGCGTCTTGCCGAGCCCGGACTCCCCGTAGATGAAGAGGGGGTTGTACGCCTTGGCCGGCGCCTCGGCGACGGCGACCGCGGCGGCGTGCGCGAAGCGGTTGGAGGCGCCGATGACGAAGGTGTCGAAGAGGTACTTGGGATTGAGGCGCGCGGTGGGCTCGCCGGGGCCGGCGGCCGGGGCCGGCTGCGCGGCCAGGGGACCGGGCGCGCCGGTGGCGGGGCCGGGACCGACGGGACCGCCGCGGTGGACGTGGCCGGAGCCGGACGGCGGCTCGGGCGGCTCCCGTCGGCCGCCGCGCTGGTCGTAGTCGCCCCGCGCCTGCTCGTAGTCGGAGCGCTGCTGGTCGTAGGGCGGGCGCTCGGAGTCGTACGGGGGGCGGTCGCTGTCGTAGGAGGGCCGGTCGGAGTCGTACCGGTCCGCGTCGTACCGGTCCGGTTCGTACGGTGCGCGGTCGGGCGCCTTCGGCCGGTAGTCCTGGGAGTAGCCGTCCTGGTAGGGGTTCTTCTGGTACGCGTCCGGGCCGTGCTGCCCGTAGGAGGGCTCCGGCGGGGACGCGTACGGGTCGCGGTCGGGGAAGCCGAGGCGCTGCTGCTGCCAGCCGTAGTCGTCCTGCTGGGACGGGCGCGGCCAGGAGCCGGGCTCGGGGCGCTGGTACTCGGAGGGGTAGGCGGGGCGGGCCGTGGGGAGCTGGTCGGCGCGGTGCCGGCCGTAGCCGCCCTCGTAGTCGTCGCGGGCGTCGCGGGCATCGCGGGTGTCGCGTCCGTCACGGTCACCGCGGCCCTGCTGGCCGGCCGGCGGCAGCTCGGGCTCGTCGTAGCGGGGCCGCGCGGGCGGGGCGGGAGGCTCGCCCGCCGAGTCGTCGACGGTGATCGCGATCCGGATAGGACGGCCGCACTCCCGGCTCAGCGTCTCGCTGACGACCGGGGCCAGCCGGCCCTCCAGGACGCCCTTCGCGAATTCGTTCGGTACGGCGAGCAGGGCGGTGTCGGCGACCAGCGCGAGGGGCTGGCAGCGGCGGATCCAGTGCTCGTCCTTCGACTCGACGCCCTGGCCCCGGCCCTCCCCGAGGAGCTGCTCCAGTACGCGTGGCCACACTGCGGCAAGATCGGCAGGTACGTCAGCCACAGGGCACGCTCTCTCATGTGTCCCTCGAAGGTGTGATCCGAGGGAGGGACGGTCGCTACGGGGGTGGGCGGGTCGGCACGAATCAGATGGGCCGGTGGGAAGGGAACGAATCGGAGTCCGGCCACGGTAGTCAGCGTGGCCGGTAGCATTCAAGTTGTTGTCCCCAGCCTGTGGACAAGTGTCTCCCGGCCGCCGCTGGTTTGACCGATTGGCGTAGCCGCGCGTACCGTGACCAGGTCGAGTTGTCGATGGCTGCTGCCGCCTGCCTCCGATGGGCACAGATCGCGTCAGGTGATCGGAAAGCGGTGCACACGGGCGTAACGCGAGCTACTCGTGGGCGCACGGTGACAGCCAGGACGGCACCCCGCCACCACCGATTCTTTCTGGAGCCCCCGAGTGAGCAAGCGCACCTTCCAGCCGAACAACCGTCGTCGCGCGAAGACCCACGGCTTCCGGCTGCGTATGCGCACCCGTGCCGGCCGCGCGATTCTCGCGTCCCGCCGTGGCAAGGGTCGCGCCCGTCTGTCCGCCTGATCCCGATCAGGTCATGACGTCGTGCTGCCCACCGAGAACCGGCTGAGGCGGCGCGAGGATTTCGCGACCGCGGTACGACGAGGTCGCCGGGCCGGCCGCCCGTCCCTCGTCGTCCACTTTCGTAGCGGTGCAACGGACCCGCACGCGCCTGGGGAGAGCGCTCCCCCGACGCGTGCGGGTTTCGTCGTCAGCAAAGCCGTCGGCGGTGCGGTCGTGCGCAACAAGGTGAAGCGCAGGCTTCGCCACCTGATGCGCGACCGAGTCGATCTGTTGCCTCCCGGTAGCCTGGTAGTCGTACGAGCGCTGCCCGGTGCGGGTGACGCCGACCATGCACAGCTGGCCCGAGACCTGGACGCCGCCCTTCAGCGGCTGCTGGGAGGGGGCGCGCGATGAAGTACCCGCTGCTGGCTCTGATCAAGCTGTACCAGTGGACGATCAGTCCCCTGCTGGGGCCGGTCTGCAAGTACTACCCATCGTGCTCCCACTACGGCTATACGGCCATCGACCGGCACGGCGCCGTCAAGGGCACGGCACTCACCGCCTGGCGCATCCTGCGGTGCAACCCGTGGTCGCTGGGCGGGGTGGACCATGTTCCGCCGCGCAAGCGTCCGCGATGGCACGAAATGCTGCGGAACGCATGGCGGGCACGCAAGGGCGGGCCCTCCGCCGCCGAACCGGCCACCGAGGGACCGGCCGCTCACCCGAGCCCGCCCGGTCCCTCGAGCCCGGCCGCAGAGACCCAGTCCCATGCCCAAGGAGCATGATTAGTGGACACGATTGCCAGCCTCTTCAGCTTCATCACGACACCTGTCTCCTGGGTCATCGTCCAGTTCCACACGGTGTACGGCGCCCTCTTCGGCCCTGACACCGGATGGGCCTGGGGCCTGTCCATCGTGTCCCTGGTGGTCCTGATCCGCATCTGCCTGATCCCGCTCTTCGTGAAGCAGATCAAGTCGACGCGCGCGATGCAGACGCTCCAGCCGGAGATGAAGAAGATCCAGGAGCGCTACAAGAACGACAAGCAGCGCCAGTCCGAAGAGATGATGAAGCTGTACAAGGAGACGGGCACCAACCCGCTCTCCTCGTGCCTTCCCATCCTGGCGCAGTCCCCGTTCTTCTTCGCCCTGTACCACGTGCTCAACGGCATCGCGACCGGGGACACCATCGGTGTCATCAACGACCGGCTGCTGGAGAGCGCGCAGAAGGCCCACATCTTCGGTGCGCCGCTCGCGGCCAAGTTCACCGACGGCGCCTCCAAGGTCGACGCCCTCGGCTCCTCCCTCACCGACGTCCGGGTCGTCACCGCGATCATGATCGTCCTGATGTCGGCGTCGCAGTTCTTCACCCAGCGCCAGCTGATGACGAAGAACGTCGACACCACGGTGAAGACGCCGTTCATGCAGCAGCAGAAGATGCTGATGTACGTCTTCCCGGTCATGTTCGCCGTCTTCGGCATCAACTTCCCGGTCGGTGTCCTCGTCTACTGGCTGACCACCAACGTGTGGACCATGGGCCAGCAGATGTACGTCATCCGCAACAACCCGACGCCGGGTTCCAAGGCGCAGGCGGCCTACCTGGAGCGCCTGTACAAGCACGTCTCCCACACCGGCAAGGTCCGTCGCCGCAGCGAGCGCGCCATCGTCAAGGCCATCGTCACCAAGGGCCGGGACCGCAACGAGTTCGAGCGCAAGTTCATCAACGGGCTGAACAAGGCCGGCTTCTCGGCCCAGGCCGACGGCACCGTCGTGAAGAGCGACACCGCCCTGGCCACGGCCACCGAGGAGGGCACGCCGACCACGGCCGTGCCCAGGCGTCAGCAGCCCAAGCGGCAGACCAAGGCCCAGCGGCAGGCCGCCGCCAGGGCTGCGGCTGAGGAGTCCGCGTCCGAGGACGAGGGCACGGCGTCGGACGCGGCGTCCGCCTCCTCCGGGCCGTCGCCGGCCAAGACGTCGCTGAGCAAGTCCGACCAGCCTCAGGACGCCAAGTCCGCGGGCGCCCAGTCCGCCGCTTCCAAGAAGGCCGCGCAGAAGCCCGGCTCCGGTACCCGCAGCAAGGCCCAGTCCGGGCAGCGCAAGGGACCGCAGCGGCCCAAGTCCCCGTCGAAGAAGTAAGAAGGAGTCCATCCCGTGACGGAAGGCACCATCGCCGCCGCTGCCGAGGGCGCAGACACGCTGACCCGCCTGGAGCAGGAGGGTGAGATCGCGGCGGACTACCTGGAGGGTCTGCTCGACATCGCCGACCTCGACGGCGACATCGACATGGACGTCGAGGCCGACCGTGCCGCTGTCTCGATCGTCAGCGACACCGGTGGCCGCGATCTCCAGAAGCTGGTCGGACGCGACGGTGAGGTCCTGGAGGCTCTCCAGGAGCTGACCCGCCTGGCCGTGCACCGGGAAACCGGCGACCGCAGCCGGCTGATGCTGGACATCGCGGGCTACCGGGCCAGGAAGCGCGCCGAGCTGTCCGAGCTGGGCGCGAAGGCCGCCGCCGAGGCCAAGAGCAGTGGTGAGCCCGTGCGGATGCAGCCGATGACGCCGTTCGAGCGCAAGGTCGTGCACGACGCGGTGAAGTCCGCGGGGCTGCGCAGCGAGTCCGAGGGCGAGGAACCGCAGCGGTTCGTCGTCGTACTGCCCGCCTGATCGTTCCCCGCGATCCCCCGGCCCCGTCTGTCGCGCCAGCCGCGCGGACGGGGCCGAACTTTGTCAGCCTGATAGTTCTGGTGGTTCTGGTGTCGGTGCGCGAAGCGCCGACGCGGTACGGAAGGACGGTCCCCCGTGACGGAGGCAGCGGAGCTTCCCCCCGCGCCCGAGCAGGCACGTGAGGTGTTCGGTGATCGCTACGAGGATGCGGTGCGCTACGCCGAGCTGCTGGCCGAGGCAGGTGTGCAGCGCGGTCTGATCGGGCCGCGCGAGGTGCCCCGGCTGTGGGAGCGGCACCTGCTGAACTGCGCGGTGCTCTCCGAGGTCGTGCCCGCGGGGGTGACGGTCTGCGATGTCGGCTCGGGCGCCGGCCTGCCCGGCATCCCGCTGGCGCTGGTCCGGGAGGACCTGAAGATCACCCTGCTGGAGCCGCTGCTGCGGCGGACGACCTTCCTGACCGAGGTCGTGGAACTGCTCGGCCTCGATCATGTGACGGTCGTGCGCGGCCGGGCCGAGGAGGTCATGGGGAAGCTGCCGCCCGTCCATGTGGTGACCGCCCGCGCCGTGGCGCCGCTGGACCGGCTGGCGACCTGGGGGGTGCCCCTGCTGCGGCCGTACGGGGAGATGCTGGCACTCAAGGGCGACACCGCCGAGGAGGAGCTGAAGAGCGCGGCGACGGCATTGAGCAAGCTGGGGGCCGTCGGGACGTCGATCCTGCACGTCGGAGAGGGCGTGGTGGAGCCCCGGTCCACGGTGGTGCGCGTCGAGGTCGGGGAGAGCCCGGGCGGTGTGCGGTTCGCGGCGAAGCGGGCCAAGGCCGCGCGCACAGGGCGGGCTCGCCGACGGCGCGGGTAGTTTCCCAGGGCCGACTCGGCGGGTCGGCTCACGGGACGTACTCCCGGCTCACGGGACGTACTCCACACAAGGCCCGAACCCGCGCATGACGGAGTGTCGCGACAGTTCGGCGTCGGGCGCTGGGCATCGTGTTTCACGTGAAACGTCGCTCACTGCTGCACGGCATCATCAGTCGCGGCCGCGCTGCGGCCGAACCCCGCGACCGCAAGCCACTCGGCTCGCTCGGCGAAGGAGTCGCCCCGAGGACCGCCAAGTCCCCCGTGAGGGGCACGAAGTTTTCCACAACGGTGGATTTCTCCACAGAAGAGCAGGCCTCACTGGTTCGCGACCCCGCAGGCATGGGAGGCTCTGTTCACTGCGAGCCTGAAGTCGAGGAGAGTGAATCCTTGCGGTCCGACGCCAATATCGCGGGCCCGATGACCGATCCGGTCCCCGGTCCCCGTACCGAGTCGATGGGGGCGGATGTTTCACGTGAAACACCGCCTCCGATGGACGACACCCCGATCGGTCGCGCGGCCCAACTAGCGGTAGAGGCTCTGGGGCGTGCCGGCGAGGGTCTGCCACGGCCCGAGCAGACCCGGATCATCGTCGTCGCCAACCAGAAGGGCGGGGTGGGCAAGACGACGACGACCGTCAACCTCGCCGCCTCGCTGGCCCTGCACGGCAGCCGGGTCCTGGTGGTCGACCTCGACCCCCAGGGGAACGCCTCCACCGCACTGGGTATCGATCATCACGCCGACGTCCCGTCGATCTACGACGTGTTGGTGGAGAGCAAGCCGCTGTCCGAGGTCGTTCAGCCCGTCCCTGACGTCGAGGGTCTGTTCTGCGCCCCGGCCACCATCGATCTCGCCGGTGCGGAGATCGAGCTGGTGTCCATGGTGGCCCGCGAGAGCCGGCTGGAGCGCGCGATCCAGGCGTATGAGCAGCCGCTGGACTACATCCTGATCGACTGCCCTCCCTCCCTCGGCCTGCTGACGCTGAACGCGCTGGTCGCCGGCCAGGAGGTGCTGATCCCGATCCAGTGCGAGTACTACGCGCTGGAAGGGCTGGGGCAGTTGCTGCGGAACGTCGACCTGGTGCGCGGGCACCTCAACCGTGCCCTGCATGTGTCGACCATTCTGCTCACCATGTACGACGGCCGGACGCGCCTCGCGTCCCAGGTCGCGGAAGAGGTCCGGACCCACTTCGGTGACGAGGTGCTGCGGACGAGCATCCCCCGCTCTGTCCGTATCTCCGAGGCGCCGAGCTACGGGCAGACGGTGCTGACCTACGATCCAGGATCGAGCGGTGCCCTGTCCTATCTTGAGGCGGCACGAGAGATCGCACTGAGGGGCGTAGGCGTCAGCTATGACGCGACCCACGCCCCCATCGGTGCCCAGAACGACCCGAGCACGGTGGAGGGGATGCAGTGAACGAGCGACGGAGGGGGTTGGGTCGAGGGCTGGCAGCGTTGATCCCGCCGGCCTCGACGGAGAAGTCGGTGGCGTCGGCCGCCCTGGGCCATGCCGCTCCGGCACCCACGGCGGTCCCGGGACTGACGACCGACCGCGGTGTGGCCGCGGCGAAGGTGGCCACCCTGCCGCCTGTTTCACGTGAAACAGAGGAGCCCTCGGCGTCCGCCCCGGAGCTTCCCATGGCTCCCATGGGCGCCCACTTCGCCGAGATCCCGCTGGACTCCATCAAGCCCAACCCCCGGCAGCCGCGCGAGATCTTCGACGAGGACGCGCTCGCCGAGCTGGTCACCTCCATCAAGGAGGTCGGCCTCCTCCAGCCGGTCGTCGTCCGGCAGCTCGACGCCGACCAGTACGAGCTGATCATGGGTGAGCGGCGCTGGCGGGCCTGCCGCGAGGCCGGTCTGGAGGCCATCCCGGCGATCGTGCGGGCCACGGAGGACGACAAGCTCCTCCTGGACGCGCTGCTGGAGAACCTGCACCGTGCGCAGCTGAACCCGCTGGAAGAGGCCGCCGCCTACGACCAGCTGCTGAAGGACTTCAACTGCACGCACGACCAGCTGGCGGACCGGATCGGCCGTTCCCGTCCACAGGTCTCCAATACCCTGCGGCTGCTGAAGCTCTCGTCGGCGGTGCAGAAGAGGGTGGCGGCCGGGGTTCTCTCCGCGGGACACGCTCGGGCGCTGCTTTCGGTGGAGGACTCGGAGGAGCAGGACCGGCTGGCGCACCGGATCGTTGCCGAGGGGCTGTCGGTGCGGGCCGTCGAGGAGATCGTGACCCTCATGGGGTCCCGGCCGCAGAAGGCTCCTCGGACCAAGGGACCGCGGGCGGGCGCCCGTGTCTCCCCGGCGCTCTCCGAGCTCGCCACGCGGCTCTCGGACCGCTTCGAGACCCGGGTGAAGGTGGACCTGGGCCGTGAGAAGGGGAAGATCACCGTGGAGTTCGCCTCCATGGACGACCTGGGACGGATTCTCGACACGCTGGCCCCGGGCGAGGGCCCCGTGCTCCAGAAGAGCCTGGTGGACGGCGACTCCGACGAGGCCGATTCCTGAGTTCCGGCCGCCGGCGGAGCGCCTGATGGTGTTCCGTCCGGCCAGGAGAGCGGGCCGTTTCCGGCGGGGGCCGGAACACGGTCCGCTCTTTGCTTTCCACCGGTGTCGAGGCCCTGGCATCGTGGATACGCTCAAGGAGCGGAATGTTCTGACAGCCGCCCTGGACGCACAGGGCGAAGGAAGCGAGGAACAGCCTTCATGGGGCGTCGGCTCGTACCGCTCACGCTGGACAACCTTGAGGACCTTCCCCAGCGCTGTCGGTCATGTGTCTTCTGGGAGCTCGATCCCGTCAGCGGCGAGGCCGCGGCAGCGGCGGGCACCACCGCTCTGGAGAAGGAGTCCTGGATCTCCGCCGTCCTGCTGGACTGGGGATCCTGCGGCCGGGTCGTCTACGTCGACGACGTACCGGTCGGCTTCGTCCTCTACGCTCCTCCCGCCTATGTCCCGCGGTCCACGGCGTTCCCCACGAGCCCGGTCTCACCGGACGCGGTACAGCTGATGACCGGGTTCATCATGCCGGGCTACCAGGGGCAGGGGCTGGGCCGGGTGATGGTGCAGACGGTGGCCAAGGATCTCCTGCGCCGGGGATTCAAGGCGATCGAAGCCTTCGGGGACGCCCGCTGGGAGCAGCCGGCGTGTGTCCTGCCAGCCGACCATCTGCTGGCCGTCGGCTTCAAGACGGTACGGCCCCACCCTCGTCATCCCCGGCTCCGGCTGGAGCTGAGGTCCACGTTGTCCTGGAAGGAGGACGTGGAGATGGCACTGGACCGGCTGCTCGGCGCGGTGCAGAAGGAGCCGGCGCTCAGGCCGCTCTGATGGTCGCCGGCCGCGTCTGAGGCGGGAAGCGAAAGGGCCGATCCTTCCGGATCGGCCCTTTCATGTTTCACGTGAAACGTCACTCCGCGATGAAGTCCTCAAGGTCGCGGACGAGCGCGGCCTTCGGCTTGGCACCGACGATCGTCTTGGCGACCTCGCCGCCCTGGTAGACGTTCAGGGTGGGGATCGACATGACGCCGTACTTGGCGGCCGTCTCCGGGTTCTCGTCGATGTTCAGCTTGACGATCTCGATCTTGTCGCCGTACTCGCTGGCGATCGCCTCGAGGGACGGCGCGATCTGGCGGCACGGGCCGCACCAGGCCGCCCAGAAGTCCACCAGAACGGGCTTGTCGCTCTTGAGGACGTCCTCTTCGAAGGATGCGTCGGTCACGTGCTTGAGGGTGCCGGCCACGGCGGGCTCCTTAACTGGTTGATGCGTGGGGCGGATGGGGGGTCAGACAGTGGTCTTCTCGGGCTCGGCCTTGTCCTCGTCGGACAGGGCGGCGAGGAAGCGCTCGGCGTCGAGAGCGGCGGAGCAGCCGGTGCCGGCCGCCGTGATCGCCTGACGGTAGGTGTGGTCGACCACATCACCGGCGGCGAAGACGCCGGTGACATTGGTCCGGGTCGAGGGGGCGTCGACCTTCAGGTAGCCCTCCTCGTCCAGGTCGAGCTGTCCCTTGAAGAGCTCGGTGCGCGGGTCATGACCGATCGCGATGAACAGGCCGGTCACGGCCAGGTCGGACAGCTCACCGGTCTTGAGGTTGCGCAGCTTCAGACCCGACAGCTTCGGGTCGCCCTGGATCTCGGCCACCTCGCTGTCCCAGACGAACGAGATCTTCGGGTCGGCGAAGGCCCGCTCCTGCATGGCCTTGGAGGCACGCAGGGTGTCGCGGCGGTGGACGATCGTCACGGACCTGGCGAAGCGCGAGAGGAAGGTGGCCTCCTCCATCGCGGTGTCGCCACCGCCGATCACGGCGATGTCCTGGTCCTTGAAGAAGAAGCCGTCGCAGGTGGCGCACCAGGAGACGCCACGGCCGGACAGGGCGTCCTCGTTGGGCAGGCCGAGCTTGCGGTGCTGGGAGCCGGTGGTGACGATGACGGCCTTGGCCCGGTGGACCGTGCCCGCCGTGTCGGTGACGGTCTTGATCTCACCGGTCAGGTCGACGGCGACGACGTCGTCGGGGACCAGCTCGGCGCCGAAGCGCTCCGCCTGCGCCCGCATGTTGTCCATGAGTTCGGGGCCCATGATGCCGTCCTGGAAGCCGGGGAAGTTCTCCACCTCGGTGGTGTTCATGAGCGCACCGCCAGCAGTGACAGCACCTTCGAACACCAACGGCTTCAGCGAGGCGCGCGCGGTGTAGAGCGCCGCCGTGTAGCCGGCAGGCCCGGAGCCGATGATGATCACGTTACGGACGTCGCTCACGGCTTGTTTCCTCGTCTCTGGACTGCGTCTTCAGGACCGGTGAAAGCGTTTCTATGAGCTCTCACCCCACCCAACCGATCCTAAGGGGCGGGCATTCCCGCTGTGTCCGGGCACACTGCGGGGGCAGCAGGCGGACCGGGAAGCGAGGTGATCCTCAGGGGCGGGGGAAGGAGTCCTTCAGCAGGACGTCACCCGCGCCGAGCGAGGGCCGCGTGACACAGGCCGCCTCCACCAGATAGACCATGACCCGGTCCGCGTCCGTGGTGTCCGGGAGGACGACCAGCACCACCTCGCGGCCCTGGTAGACGCCTTCCTCCGTGGCCAGCACCGCGTCGTCGCGGCCGATGCCCCGCTGGATGCAGGCGGGCACGGCGGGCTGGGTGAAGACGTGGTTCTGCGCGCCGGTCCCGGACTCCGCGCCGAAGCTCTGCGCCGGGGAGGACCCGGCGCCCCGGCCCGGACGGTCATCGGCCAGGAGAGCGGCCACCTCCGTGTTCAGCTTCTCCTCGGAGTAGGTGTCGGCGCGGGCCGACCGTCCGGGATCGCCGGGCGAGGAGTCCCCGCCGCCCAGGGAGGAAACGACGACGGAGCCGAGGCCGAGTGCGGCCACGGCGACCACGGCACCGAGGGCGGCGGTCCTGCGACGCCCGTTCGGCGGACGCCTCTTGCGGCCCGGCCCGGTGGAGGAGGCGGCGGCCCGTCCCCCGGGACGATCGGCCGGAGACGTTGTTTCACGTGAAACACGCGTACGGTCGGACGGTTCCTCCGGCCGGGCTTCCGCGGCGAGCGCGGCGTCGATGCGCCCGGCGATGTCGTCCGGCATTCGCGTAGGCCCCGGCAGGGAGCCGAGCAGTCCCCGGATCTCCTCCAGGGTGGTGTAGACGTCCGCGCATGGCGCGCACCCGTCCAGGTGCCGCCGTACCTCAGAGCTTCGCGACGGCGTGAGCAGTCCTTCGGCGAGGTCGGAGATCTCGGTGACGTCCGGGTGCTCCGCCCTGTCTGTCGTCGACGACGTCACGCTCGTCCACCTCCGCCCTTCACTGCGGCTGAATCGCTCGGCCCGGTCTCCGGCGGGTCCGTCCGGTGCGGGCCCGCCGCGGGTGGGACGGACGCACCCGGCGTCCGGTTCCGTCCCCCGCCCGGTCCGCCGGTGCCGCCACCGCCGTCCGGCCGGAGATGGGTCAGCAGGGGCAGGAGTCTGGCTCTGCCGCGTGCGCAGCGGCTCTTCACCGTGCCGGTCGGCACATCGAGGATGCGCGCGGCCTCGGCCACGGGATAGCCCTGCATGTCCACCAGGACGAGCGCGGCCCGCTGATCGGGTGGCAGGGTCTCCAGGGCCTCCACGAGCTGTCGCTGCAGATCGTTGCGCTCCGCGGGGGCGGACGCCGACTCGTGCGGCTCCAGCAACTGCTCCAGGCGCTCGGTGTCGTCGACCGGTGCGGTCTTCCGGGAAGCCGCCTTGCGGGCCCGGTCCAGACAGGCGTTCACCGTGATCCGGTGCAGCCAGGTGGTGACGGCGGACCGGCCGCGGAAGGTGTGGGCGGCGCGGTACGCGGAGACGAGCGCGTCCTGCACCGCGTCGGCGGCCTCCTCGCGGTCCCCCAGGGTCCGCAGGGCGACGGCCCAGAGCCGGTCCCGGTGCCGGCGGACGAGCTCACCGAAGGCGTCGGGGTCGCCTTCGACGTGGCGGGCCAGGAGGTCGTGGTCGGTCGTGTCGCCGTACGCGGTGCCGTCCGTCATCGGACCCCCTCCCTCACGGCAGACGACTCAGCTGGTCACCTTGACGTCCGCCAGCCTGCCGCGCCACTCCCCGCTGGACTGCATCGGCAGGTCGGTGAGCCACACCAGGAGGTAGCGGCTCTTGAGGGCCTTCCCGGGCTTGAGCTCCACGGTCGTGCCCTTGCCGTCCGCGACCTTGGAGTAGGCGTCGAAGGTGGCGGGCTCCGAGGTGGCGTCGGCGCCGGCGCTGCGCAGTTCGACCGAGGTGTTCCCGACGAAGGTGACGGTCACCTTGCCGACCTGCTGCACCTTGCCGAGGTCGAGGATGACGCCGACGCCGGACTTCAGGCGGCCGAAGTCGCTGCTGAGGTAGAAGTCGGTCTGCCAGTACGTCGACGGGTCGCCGTCGTAGACGTTCCCTATCTGGGAGGGCTTCTCGGACTGGTCGCCGTAGGGGTCGAAGTCACGGGCACCGCTGATCGCGATGGGCTTGCCGGAGGCCGGCTTGCCCGAGCCTTTGTCGCCGTCGTCCGTCGTCTGCGACTGGTGCTGGTCGTCGGCCTTGCCGCCCCGGTTCATCAGGACGTCGGCCAGCTGCCAGCTGCCCAGGCCGAGGGCGGCGATCAGCAGCGCGGAGACGCCCCACTTCAGGGCCTTGCCGGTGCGGCTCTGCAGCGGTGGCGGCGGGGCCGGGACCGGCTGGGTGACACCGGGGTGCGCGGCGGGGCGGCCGTACGGGCTCTGCTGGTAGGACGTGCGCTGGTACTCGGGCGGTGTGGTGAACGCCTGCTCCGGCGGGCGGATGCGGGGCATCTCGCCGATCGCCTTCACCAGTTCCTCGGGCGTGGTGCACGCCGACTCGTGGCGGGAGGCGGTGGCGCCGTCGTTGGCGAGCGCCCGCATGGCCAGTTCCGACAGGCCCCGGTGGACACCGGCGCGGACCTGGTCGGGCGGGATCAGACCGAGGTCCTTGGGCAGGCCGGAGAGCCCATAGGCGTCGTCCTCGTACGGCCAGCGCTGGGTGAGGGAGGCGTAGAGCAGGGCGCCGATGGCCTCGGTGTCGGCGCGCTGCGGGGTGTCGGAGGTGACGCCGCGCAGTGCCGCGTTCACGGCCAGGCCGCGGATGCGCCACTGCCCGGTCGACGTGCGCAGCACGGCGTTGGGGTTGAGGCGGAGGTGGGCGAGGCCCTCGCGGTGGGCGGCGGCCATGGCGGACGAGACCTGGCTGACCATCTGGTAGGCGTCGTAGACCTCCAGCGGACCGGAGGCGAGGAGCGTGGTCAGCTCGGTGGCGTCGGGGAGCCATTCGTGGACGACGTAGACGAGGTCGTTGTCCTCGACGGCGTCCAGCACCTGGACGAAACGGGGGTCGCCCAGCAGCGCGGAGGAGCGGGCGGCGGCCAGGACGGACCGGGCCCGGGCGTGTTCCGCGGGGAGGACGTGGACGCCGACGGCACGGCGGAGTTTCTCGTCGACGGCCCGCCAGCTGCTGAACCCGTCCAGACGGGTCACGCACTCCTCAAGGCGGTACCGTCTGGCGAGCTTGTGACCGCTGTGCAGTTCGGGAGGCGAGGCCTTCCCGGAGCCGTGGGTCTCGGCGCTCACCTGTGCCTCGTCGCTGTCCGTGTCCCGCTCCCGGTTGTTGGCCACCCCGTCGGCCGTGGACTGGTCCGCCTCCGCGGTCGGCGACTCGCCGTCGCCGTTGTCCGCCACGTCGACGGCAGCTGTGCTCCGTTCCGCCACCGTCGTTCCTGCCTCCCCAATCGATGCGCGCCGAACACCCGCTGCGCGCCGTCCGACGCCGAAACCAATTGTGCCCACAGTCCGCCGCTATGCACGACACGCGGCGACGAACGATGGTTGTGCGCCTACCCCCCGTCTCACCGTCCCAGGCGTCCGCGGACCATACCGACCATCGAGTTCAGCTCCTCGATCCGCATCCGCCGGGCGGCGACGTAGAAGACGCCGAGCAGGACCGCCCCGCCCGCCAGGAGGGAGGCGAAGGAGCCCAGCACGCCCTGGCCGAGGGCGTGGCCGATCCCGTAGCAGGCGGCGCCGCTGAGCAGCGCCGCCGGGAGGGAAGCGATGGCCAGCCGGGCGTACGTCCGCACCACCCGGGCGCCGTCCAGGTCCCCGCCGAGCCGTTTGCGCAGCCGGCGCCAGGCGATGCCCACGCCGGTGGCGTAGGCCAGTCCGTAGGCGGCGGCCATGCCGACCACGGCCCAGCGCGAGGGGATCACGAAGTAGCAGACCGCCGAGGCGCCGGCGTTCACGGCCGCCACGATCACGGTGTTGTAGAACGGCGTTCGAGTGTCCTCGTAGGCGTAGAAGGCGCGCAGGACCACGTACTGCACGGAGTACGGGATGAGGCCGAGGGCGAAGGCCATCAGCATGTAGCCCATGTTGGTGGCTTCGCTGGTGCCGGAGGAGCCGAAGATCAGCGTGCACATCGGGATGCCGAGCGCGACGAACCCGAAGGCGATCGGCACGATGGCGACAGCCGTGGTGCGCAGCCCCTGGGAGATGTCGTCGCGGACCGCGCCGGCGTCGTCCTCGGCCGCGGAGCGCGAGATGCGGGGCAGCAGGGCGGCCATCAGGGAGACGGTGATGATCGCCTGCGGGAGGCCCCAGATCAGCTGGGCGTTGGCGTAGGCGGCGAAACCGGTGCCGTCGACGGGCGAGGCCTTGCCGGCGGCCGTGGACAGCTGGGTGACGACGATTGCGCCGGCCTGGTTGGCGAGGACGAACAGGAAGGTCCACTTGGCGAGCGTGATCGCCTTGCCGAGGCCGTGACCCTTCCAGTCGAAGCGCAGCCGCATCCGGAAGCCGGTCTCGCGCAGGTACGGGATCATCGCGAGCGCCTGCACGACGAGGCCGAGCAGCACACCGATGCCGAGCAGCCGCTGCCCCTCCGGCGGGATGGTGGTGACCTTCATCCCGGAGTCGGCGGCGGTGCCGTAGACCCAGATGAACATGCCGAGCGTCACGATGATGACGATGTTGTTCAGGACCGGGGTCCACATCATCGCGCCGAACTTGCCGCGGGCGTTGAGGATCTGCCCCATCACCACGTGGACGCCCATGAAGAAGATCGAGGGCAGGAAGTACTGGACGAAGGTGATGCCGACCTGGTTGGCCGCTGGGTCGCTGGCGACCGGATCGGACAGCAGGCGGATCAGCAGCGGCGCGCCGAAGACCGACAGGACGGTGAGCGCGCCCAGCGCCACCATGACCAGGGTGAGCAGGCGGTTGGCGAAGGCCTCGCCGCCGTCGTCGTCCTCCTTCATGGCGCGGACGAGCTGCGGCACGAAGACGGAGTTGAGTCCGCCGCCGACGGTGAGGATGTAGATCATCGTCGGGAGCTGGTAGGCGACCTGGAAGGTGTCACCGAGGAGGCCGACGCCGAGGGCGGAGACGATCAGGGCCGACCGGATGAAGCCGGTGAGCCGGGAGACCATCGTGCCGGCCGCCATCACGGCGCTGGACTTCAGCAGCCCTGTCGCGCGGCCGCCCTTCTTCGCCGGGGGGGCGGAGGCGGGCGGGGGCACGGCCTCGGTGCCCTGCGCGGGGGTCTCGGCGGCCGGCGGCGGCGCGGTCAGGTACTGGCCGGGCGGGGGCGCGGCGTACTGGTTCTGGTCCGGTCGGCCGGCCGGGTACGGGGCCTGGCCGGGGTGCGGAGCCGCGTACTGGTTCTGGCCGGCCGCGTACGGGTCGTGGGCCGGCGGCTCCGTGCCGTACCGGCCCTGGCCCACGGGGGTGCCGGGGCCGTACTGCTGCTGTCCGGCCGGTGCGCCGGCGACGTACTGCTGCCCGCCCTGCGGTGCCGCGGTGCCGTACGGCTGCTGTCCCGCGGGGGCGGCGTACTGGCCGTAGGGGCCGGCGGCCGTGCCCTGCTGGTGCGGCGCGGGCGACGGGCCGGGCACCGCGGGGCCGTCCTGGTAGGACGGGTGGCCGCCGCCGTGCTGCTGGTCCCGGAAGAGGTGGGCGAAGGCGTCCGGCTCGTGGCGCTCCTCGCCCGCCTGGGTGACCAGGTCGTCCACGCCCACGAACTGGGTGGTCCGGGGGTCGTCGCCGTAGGGCAGGTACTGGGTGGGGCCCTCCGGCTCAGGCGCCGGGGTCTGCGCCCAGATCTGCGGGTCGGGGGCGTACGGCGACCGGGCGGGCGGCCCGTACAGCGGCTGCTGCGGGGGGTATGTGCCCGGGGGCGGCGGGGGGTGCGCGGCACGGTCGTAGAGCGCCTCGTCGACCGGGTCCTGCGCGGAGAGGTCCTGCGCCCGGTAGGGGTCCTGGTCGTAGGCGTCCTGGAGGTACATGTCCGCAGGCGGCTGCGACGGTGTCTGGTCGTGCTCGGGTGGCGGGCCCTCGGGGTGGCCCGAGCTGCCCGCGGCCTGGCCACGGTCACCGTCGTACGGCGCGTTCATGGTTACCCCACCTCATCGTCCCGGGCCCACCGGCCACGACATGTCAACGGTCCACTCTCTCACCCGTCCCGGACGGGTCGGCGCTTTCCGCTGCGGTGTCCGCTCCGGGGTCACTCGCCTGCTCCGGGTCGCCTGCCCGGGGGTGTGCTCCGGACTCCTCGGTGGGACGGTCGGCGGGCCCCTGAGGAACCTCGGGGCCGTTCGCGGGGTCCTCGCCGGTGCCGGGGCCCTCGTCGCCCCCGGCGCGGGCGGCGGCGCGCTTGCGCTGCTGGTACATGCGGTAGCCGGCGAGGACGAGGAGGAGCACGCCGCCGCCGATGACCAGCATCACGGTGGCCGTGATCTCGGTGACCTTCACGTCGAACGTCACCGGGGCGCCGTACTTCCGGCCGTCCGCCGTGTACAGCTGGGCGATGACCGTCGCCCGTCCGTTGGCGTTGGCGGACGTGGTGAACTTCACCGACTGGCTGTGTCCGCCGGAGACCGAGACGGGCTGCTCCTGGTAGGCCTCCCCGCCGATCTCCAGCCGGGTCGGGTTGGTGGAGGTGAGCCGGAGCACCAGGTGGTCGGCGTCCTGCACCAGGTTGTTCTGGACGGTGACGGGGATCGTGGCACTGCGGCCGGAGAGCTTGGTCTCCGACTTGTCGATCAGTCTGACCTGGCCGGTCAGTCCGTCGAGATAGGTCTCCACGCCGTTGCGGAACGTGCGGGCCGCGCCGGCGCGGTCGCGCCAGGACGTGGACATCTCCCGGTTCAGGGCCCGCCCGAAGGGGGTCACCACGCGGGACCGGTCCGACAGGACGGCCTTGAAGTGGTCGAGCTTGTCCTGGGTCCGGGCGAGCTGCTCGAACGCCTCGTGCGGCAGTTCCCGCTCGCGCAGCGCGGAGGGGTACGCGGACCGCGACGGGATCGTCGTCGTGGCGCCCGGGTCCGGCTTGGCCGAGGCGGCGTCCGACAGGTCCTGGGGCTGGGACCAGTCACCGCCCTCCAGGGCGGTGAGCGCCTCGGCCATCGCGCGGGCCTGGCTGCCGGTGGGCATGCGCTGCGGCGCGACGACGACGCTGCGCTGCTCGCCGGTCTGCAGATCCAGGGCGAGGCTCTGCGCGAGGAACTGCTGGACGGCCGCCGTGGAGGTGGCCGCCTTGGTCAGGTCGCCCTCGAACGCGGTGGACAGCCGGGCGTCCGCGACGACCGCGGTCGTCCCTCCCCCGACGGGCCGGGCCGCGGAGGGCGTGTACGACAGGCCGCCGGTCTCCTTCAGGCTGTCGCTGCGGGTGATCACCTTGTCGGCGCCCGCGGAGGTGGCGACCTTGACGATGGCCGGGTCGACGGCGCCTTCCACCGGCCACGCGAAGTCGGTGCTGGGTTTCACGTGGAGGATCGGCTCCACCGTGTTGGCCACGACGTCGGTGGCCTCCTTCAGCTGGCTCAGCGAACCGGTGAAGTCCGTGCCGTTGTGCGCCAGGGAGGCGAGGTCCGGGTCGGCGAACGGCAGCGCGACGACCTCCTTGTCCGCCACCGCCTTCTGGAGGCCGGCGAGCCACTGCTTGGCGACGGCCTGGTGCCGGCCGGCGGTGGTGGTGCCGTCCGCCGCCCGGACCTCGTAGCCGCGCG
Source organism: Streptomyces griseoviridis (assembly GCA_014649155.1). GTDB lineage: Bacteria > Actinomycetota > Actinomycetes > Streptomycetales > Streptomycetaceae > Streptomyces > Streptomyces griseoviridis. The sequence goes on from BMSM01000006.1 coordinate 185,190, forward strand.
TCATCGCGTCGACGGAGGCCAGCAGGTCCGGGTCGACGACCCAGGTGACGTCGAGGTCCCCGCCGAGCGTCACCAGCTGGTCGAGGCGCCCTCCCGGGGAGATCTCCTTGGCCAGGTCCTCGTTGCGGAAGACCGGCGTCTGCTGTTCGTTCGAGCCCGTCTCCGCGGTCACGTGGGACGTGGAGACGAGCGGCCACAGGTACGTCGTCCTGGTCTTGGTGCCGGCCTCGTCGGGCTGCCAGGGCAGGAAGGTCCGCTGCACGCCGAGGACCTGCTCCCAGGGCTGCGCGGAGGTCTCCCCGGAGAGGGTCACGGAGAACTCGTAGACGCCGTTGTCGCCGAGGTCCAGCGCGTCGACCGGGACCGAGAGGGCGAAGTGCTCGGCGACCCCGGGGGTGAGCTTGGGGAACTCCGCGGAGTAATCGTCGTCGAGCGGGGTGCCGTACGAACCGTCCAGGTCGGTGCTGTTCCGGGCGACGGTGTCGATCTCCGAGCGGGTGCCGAGCCGCGGACCCACGCGCAGGCCGACCTGGGCGTCGGTGACCGCCTGCTTGCCGTTGTTGGTGACGGTGCCGGAGACCGTGACGGTGTCGCCGTCCGTGGGGGCGGCGGGGCTGAGTGAGTCGACGGCCACCGAGACCCCGTCCGAGCCGGACGCGGCCCGGACCCCGGTCTGCTCCGCCGCGAGGGCCGGACCGACGGCGGACGCCTGCACGAGACCCGCCAGCAGCGGTGCCGAGGCGAGCAGTGCCGCGGTGCGCCGTACCCAGCGGCGGGCAGGTGAGGGATGGGTCCCCTGGATGTCTGCCGCCTCGGCCACGCGCTCGCCCGTCCCTCGTCGTCAGTGGTCGTCGGAATGTGCGTCCACGCATGGTAACGATGCGCGCTGAGGGGAAGTGCCGCGGAGTGCGCCACAAGATCGGATGCGGGACCCGCCAGGTGCTCGGGCCGCCGCGTATATGCCCGTATAAAGGGGAGCGTCCGCACAAGGTGCCCGTCGGAGGAATGGGTGCGCTCGCGCCGCCCTGGGCCACGTACCCTTTTCTGTTGTGCCGAACGCCAACGAAGTCAATCCCAGTGCCCTGAGCCAGGCGCAGCAGCGTGCGGTGAGTGAACTGCTGCGCGTCTCGCCGGTCGCCGACGATCTCGCCCGCCGTTTCCAGGAGGCTGGGTTCTCTCTCGCCCTGGTCGGCGGCTCGGTGCGGGACGCGCTGCTCGGGCGGCTCGGCAACGACCTGGACTTCACGACCGATGCCCGTCCGCAGGACGTCCTGAAGATCGTCCGGCCCTGGGCGGACGCCGTCTGGGAGGTCGGGATCGCCTTCGGCACGGTCGGGGCGCAGAAGGACGGCTATCAGATCGAGGTGACCACGTACCGGTCGGAGGCGTACGACCGGACCTCGCGCAAGCCCGAGGTGGCGTACGGCGACTCCATCGAGCAGGACCTCGTCCGGCGCGACTTCACGGTCAACGCGATGGCCGTGGCCCTGCCCCAGAAGGAGTTCGTCGATCCGCACGGAGGGCTCGGCGATCTCGCCGCCCGGGTGCTGCGCACGCCGGGGACGCCCGAGGAGTCCTTCTCCGACGACCCGCTGCGGATGATGCGGGCCGCGCGGTTCGCCGCGCAGCTCGACTTCGAGGTCGCGCCCGAGGTCGTGAAGGCGATGCGGGAGATGGCCGGCCGCATCGAGATCGTCTCGGCGGAGCGGGTCCGGGACGAGCTGAACAAGCTGATCCTCTCCGCACACCCGCGCAAGGGACTGACGCTCCTGGTGGAGACCGGCCTGGCCGAGTACGTCCTGCCCGAGCTGCCCGCACTGCGCCTGGAGAGCGACGAACACCACCGGCACAAGGACGTCTACGAGCACACGCTGATCGTGCTGGAGCAGGCGATGGCGCTGGAGGAGGACGGGCCCGACCTGACGCTCCGCCTCGCCGCGCTGCTGCACGACATCGGCAAGCCCCGCACGCGCCGCTTCGAGAGCGACGGGCGGGTCTCGTTCCACCACCACGAGGTGGTCGGCGCCAAGATGACGAAGAAGCGCATGCTGGCTCTGAAGTACTCCAACGAGCTGGTGAAGGACGTCTCGCGGCTGGTCGAGCTGCATCTGCGCTTCCACGGGTACGGCACCGGCGAGTGGACCGACTCCGCGGTCCGCCGGTACGTGCGGGACGCGGGGCCGCTGCTCGGCCGCCTGCACAAGCTGACCCGCTCCGACTGCACGACCCGCAACAAGCGCAAGGCGGCAGCGCTCTCCCGGGCCTACGACGGCCTGGAGGAGCGGATCGCCAAGCTCCAGGAGCAGGAGGAGCTGGACTCGATCCGGCCGGACCTCGACGGCAACGAGATCATGCAGATCCTCGGCATCCGGCCCGGCCCGGCCGTCGGACAGGCGTACCAGTACCTGCTGGAGCTGCGGCTGGAGAACGGGCCGATGGAGCGGGAGGCGGCGGTGGCGGCGCTCCAGGAGTGGTGGGCCCGGCAGGAGGGCTGAGGATGCCCGACCGTCTCGGGCGGGGCCATGTTTCACGTGAAACATGGCCCCGTCGGCATCGGCGGGGAGCGGTGTTTCACGTGAAACAGCGGGTCCGCGCGGAACGGAGCAGGGACGCGCCCGTGCTCACTCGCTCGCGCGCCGGGCCATGGCCGCCGCGACCGCCGCGTAGAGGAGGGCCACGGTCACCACGAGCGGTGCGGAGCGGCCGTCCGGCGGCAGCATGAGGGCGGCCACCCCGGCGGCACCGACGAAGGCGATGTTGAACAGGACGTCGTAGACGGAGAAGATCCGGCCCCGGTAGGCGTCGTCGACCGAGGACTGCACGAGGGTGTCGGTCGCGATCTTCGAGCCCTGGGTGACGAGACCCAGGACGAATGCCGCGGCGAGCAGCGGTGCGGTGGCGAACGGCAGCCCCAGGGCGGGCACCAGGACCGCGGCGACCGCGGCGCACAGGGCCATCCAGCGACCGGGGCCGAGCCGCCCCGCCGCCCAGGGAGTGAGGACCGCCGCGACGAAGAAACCGGCGCCCGAGACGCCCAGCGCCAGCCCGAGCAGGGCGAGCCCGTCGTCCGTGCCCGAGGACAGGGCGTACCGGCACAGCATCAGCAGCATCACGAGCAGGGCGCCGTAGCAGAACCGCATCAGCGTCATGGCCGCGAGCGACCAGGCCGCCTCCCGGCGGGCCGGCGCGGCGAGGTGCCGCACCCCCGCCGCCAGGTCGCGGGCGGTACCGGCGAGGGCGGTGGCCAGCCGGGGACGGATCAGCGCCCGGTCGGGTCCCAGCAGGTCCGCCGCCATGCGCAGCGAGGCCAGCGCGCCGCACAGGTAGAGGACGGCGCCCAGCGTCACCACGGCAGCGTCGGTGTCGGCGACCACGAGGCGGACGGCGAAGGCGAGCCCGCCGCCCGCGGTCGCCGCCAGGGTCCCGGCCGTCGGGGAGAGCGAGTTGGCGATCACCAGGCGCTCGGCGTCGACCACCCGGGGCAGGGCGGCGGAGAGCCCGGCCAGGACGAAGCGGTTGACGGCGGTGACGCACAGGGCGGAGACGTAGAAGAGCCAGTCCGGGACCGAGGCGATCATCAGGACGGCCGTCACCGAGGCCATCAGGGCGCGCAGCAGGTTGCCGAAGAGGAAGACCTGGCGGCGGCGCCAGCGGTCGAGGAGGACGCCGGCGAAGGGGCCGACCAGGGAGTACGGAAGCAGCAGCACCGCCATGGCGGAGGCCACCGCGGCCGGCGAGGTCTGTTTCTCCGGGGCGAAGACGACGTAGGTGGCGAGTCCCACCTGGTAGACGCCGTCGGCGCCCTGGGAGAGGAGGCGGACGGCGAGCAGACGCCGGAACCCCTTCAGGCGCAGCAGGACGCGGAGGTCACGGACGACGGCCATGGGGCACAGCCTCACATACGGGGAGGGTCCCCGGGCGCACTGCCTCAGGGACCCTCCTCCGTTCGCGGGGGCAAGCGGCTCAGCGCTCGACCTCGCCCGCGATGAACTTCTCGACGTTCTGCCGGGCCTCGTCGTCGAAGTACTGGACCGGCGGGGACTTCATGAAGTAGCTCGACGCGGAGAGCACGGGGCCGCCGATGCCGCGGTCCTTGGCGATCTTCGCGGCGCGCAGGGCGTCGATGATGACACCCGCGGAGTTCGGGGAGTCCCAGACCTCGAGCTTGTACTCCAGGTTCAGCGGGACGTCACCGAAGGCGCGGCCCTCGAGGCGGACGTAGGCCCACTTGCGGTCGTCGAGCCAGGCGACGTAGTCGGACGGGCCGATGTGGACGTTGTTCTCGCCGAGGTCCCGGTCGGGGATCTGGGAGGTGACGGCCTGGGTCTTGGAGATCTTCTTGGACTCGAGGCGGTCCCGCTCGAGCATGTTCTTGAAGTCCATGTTGCCGCCGACGTTCAGCTGCATGGTGCGGTCCAGGACGACGCCCCGGTCCTCGAACAGCTTCGCCATGACGCGGTGCGTGATGGTGGCGCCGACCTGCGACTTGATGTCGTCGCCGACGATCGGGACACCGGCCTCGGTGAACTTGTCCGCCCACTCCTTGGTGCCGGCGATGAAGACCGGGAGGGCGTTGACGAAGGCGACCTTGGCGTCGATGGCGCACTGGGCGTAGAACTTCGCCGCGTGCTCGGAGCCGACGGGCAGGTAGCAGACGAGCACGTCGACCTGCTTGTCCTTGAGGACCTGGACGATGTCCACCGGCTCCTCGGCGGACTCCTCGATGGTCATGCGGTAGTACTTGCCGAGACCGTCGAGGGTGTGGCCGCGCTGGACCTGGACACCGGTGTTCGGCACGTCGCAGATCTTGATGGTGTTGTTCTCGGAGGCGCCGATGGCGTCCGCGAGGTCCAGGCCGACCTTCTTGGCGTCCACGTCGAAGGCGGCGACGAACTCGATGTCACTGACGTGGTAGTCGCCGAACTGGACGTGCATCAGGCCCGGGACCTTGGCCGCCGGGTCGGCGTCCTTGTAGTACTCGACGCCCTGCACCAGCGATGCGGCGCAGTTGCCCACACCGACGATGGCTACGCGAACCGAACCCATTCCGGTTGCTCCCTGTGTGTACGAGTGAGGCCCTGACCGGGCGCTCACGTGGCGGTGTCGTCGGGCGTATCCGGTCCGGGGTGGTCCCCGCTCCGGGGCAGGCCGCCCGGCGTTCCATGTGTGGTGTCCTGTCGAGCGGACCGCTCGGAATCGGAACCGCGCAGGTCCCGTCCCGCTCGCTCGCTCTCGATGAGCTCGTTCAGCCAGCGCACTTCGCGTTCCACGGACTCCATGCCGTGACGCTGGAGTTCGAGCGTGTAGTCGTCCAGGCGCTCCCGGGTGCGCGCCAGCGAAGCGCGCATCTTCTCCAGGCGCTCCTCCAGCCGGCTGCGGCGGCCCTCCAGCACGCGCATGCGCACGTCGCGCGACGTCTGTCCGAAGAAGGCGAAGCGGGCGGCGAAGGTCTCGTCCTCGTACGCGTCGGGACCCGTCTGGGAGAGGAGCTGCTCGAAGTGCTCCTTACCTTCCGCCGTCAGCCGGTAGACGATCTTGGCTCGGCGTCCCGCCAGTGCGGCGGTGGCCTCGGCCGCGCTGCCCGTCTCCTCGATCAACCAGCCGTTGGCGACCAGCGTCTTGAGGCAGGGGTACAGCGTCCCGTAGCTGAACGCCCGGAACACGCCCAGGGACGTGTTGAGCCGTTTACGCAGCTCATAGCCGTGCATCGGGGACTCGCGGAGCAGGCCGAGGACGGCGAACTCAAGGATGCCGGAACGCCGGCTCATCGTCGCCTCCTCTGTGCCGTCTGGTCTTTATGCCGAGCTGATGTATCGACTCGATACATCCAGACGATAGAACGGCTGCCCGGGCGCGACAAGGGGGAAATTCGTGAACGGGATCACATCACTGATTCATGGGAAGCAAGTTGCCTGATTTGAGGTGAACTTCGGAGCTCGGGGGTTTTGCCGGTGCGTAGTCTGTGCGCCATGCAGACCACCGGGAACCGAGTGATGCACGGGGGCGTCCCTGTCCCCGGTGCGGTACGGGTGAATACGGCAGCGGCCGCATCCGTACTTCGGGGGGACCGGAAACCAGCCGCCGTTGCCAGGCGCGCCAGGGTGCGCCTGCCCGAGGAGTAGTCGTTCGATGAGCGAGCACCGTCGCAAACCGCCGCAGCCGCAGGAAGGCGGACGTGCCGCGGCCCGACGCGGCCAGTCCGGCTCGTCCTCCGGCCGCCGCGCGGCACCGCGGGGCGCCACAGAGTCTCCGTCCGGCTCGCACGCGGGGGGAGGTGAGGACCGCCCGTACGGCGGCCGGGCGGAAGCCCGGCGTGCGGCCCAGCGCAGCGGTGGTGGCCGGCGCCGAGCGGCCGAACCGGGACGCCCCGGCAGGCGCGCGACACCGGCCGGGCGCGGCCGGGCACCGGGCCCCGGCAAGAAGCGGCTCGTCGACTATCCGCGCTTCGACCGGTACGGCTGGCGCCGCTGGGTGCCGTCCTGGAAGCTCGTCTCCGGTCTGTGCGTCGGCTTCTTCGGCGTGATGGTCGCCGCGGCGGGCATCGCCTACGCCATGGTGGGCGTCCCTGACCTGGCCAAGACCGCGACGGCGCAGAACAACGTCTACTACTGGGCCGACGGCACCCAGATGGTCTCCACCGGCGGCGAGCGCAACCGGCAGATCGTCGACCTCTCCCGCATCCCCAAGGAGATGCAGAACGCCGTCATCTCCCAGGAGAACAAGACCTTCTACGACGACAGCGGCATCGACCCCAAGGGCATCGCGCGCGCCGTGTTCAACATGGCCAGGGGCGGCGACACCCAGGGCGGCTCGACCATCACCCAGCAGTACGTCAAGAACGCGATGCTGGACGACCAGTCGCAGACGATCTCCCGCAAGGTCAAGGAGATCTTCGTTTCGATCAAGGTCGGCGCCAACAAGGACAAGAAGGACATCCTCGCCGGCTACCTCAACTCGGCGTACTACGGCCGCGGTGCCTGGGGCATCCAGGCGGCGTCGCGGGCGTACTTCGACAAGGACTCCGAGGACCTGAACCCCGGCGAGTGCGCCTTCCTCGCGGCGATGCTGAAGGGCGCGACCTACTACGACCCGGCCGGGGCGACGTCCATCGACTCGGCGGCCACGCCGGAAGCCAACGCGAAGCGGGCCCTCCTGCAGATGCAGGACACCCTCGACAAGATGGTCGAGTACGGCCACCTCGACGCGGCCGAGCGCGCGAAGTACACGAAGCTGCCCAAGTGGCAGAACCCGCGCTCGAACACCCAGCTCAGCGGGCAGATCGGCTATCTGGTCGACCTGGCCAAGTCGTCCCTGATCAAGAACGACGTGGTCACCTCCAACCAACTGGAGCAGGGCGGGTACTCGATCTACACGACCTTCGACAAGAAGAAGATCGAGGAGCTCGAGAAGGCCGTCACCAAGGTCTACAAGGAGAACATCGACCCGAAGAAGCGCCCGGACACGGACACGGACGTCCAGTTCGGCGGTGCCTCCGTGAACCCGGAGACGGGTGCCATCGAGGCCATCTACGGCGGCGAGGACGCGACCGAGCACTTCACCAACAACGCCGATGTGACCGGTGCGCAGGTCGGTTCGACGTTCAAGCCGTTCGTGCTGGCGGCCGCGATGAAGTGGGGCGTGCGCGACCCGGACGGCCCCGAGGTGCAGGGCGAGGACCAGCGCACCGTGGTGTCGCCCAAGAGCCTGTACACCGGCAAGAACAAGTGGAAGGTCAAGACCTACGACGGGAGCGTCTGGCAGAACGAGAAGGGCGAGGAGTGGCTGCAGACCAATGACGGCAACGCCAACGCCTCCGCCGGCAAGGCCCCGGACTACATGATCGACCTCCGCGAGGCGATGCGGGAGTCGATCAACTCCGCCTTCGTCCAGCTCGGCATGGACGTCGGCCTGGACAAGGTGAAGCAGGCCGCGACCGACTCGGGCCTGCTGGAGGACAGCCTGGCGGGCACCACCTTCCCCTCGTTCTCCATCGGCATCTCCGACCCGAGCGCGATCCGGATGGCCGGCTCCTACGCCACCTTCGCGGCCAGCGGCAAGCAGCGTGACCCCTTCTCCGTGACGAAGGTGACGGACAAGGACGGCACCATCTACACGCACGAGGTCGACACCAAGCAGGCGTGGACCTCCAAGGTCGCCGACAACGTCACCGACGTCCTGAAGACCGTGGTCGAGAAGGGCACGGGCACCAACGCCCAGCTCACGGGCCGCGAGGTGGCCGGCAAGACCGGTACGACCGACGGCAACAAGTCGGCCTGGTTCGTCGGCTACACCCCGCAGCTCTCCACCGCGATCAGCATGTTCCGCTACCCGGACGACGAGAACGCCAAGAACCGGCAGTTCCTGGAGATGTACGGGACGGGCGGCGAGAAGGAGATCCACGGCGCCTCGTTCCCGTCCGAGATCTTCAAGGACTACATGGAGGACGCGCTCAAGGGTGAGCCGGCGGTGAAGTTCCCCAAGCCGGAGCCCATCGGTGAGGTCGTCAACGAGGAGCCCACGCCGTCGGTGACCCCCACGCCCACGGAGACCGAGGAGACGGAGTCGGCGAGCCCCTCTCCGACCCCCACGGAGTCGGAGAGCGAGGAAGAGACGTCACCGACGCCCACGACCAGTGAGACCTGCGGTCCCTGGGACTGGGGCTGCGAGGAGGGGTCGGACGGCGGCACCGAGACGGGCGACGAAGGGGACGGCGACGCGAGCGAGTCGCCCTCGTCATCCCCCTCGGAATCGGAAGAGACCGGGAACACACGAGGCAATCAGAACGGCGGCATCTTCGGATGACCGGCAGATAGCCGCCGTATCACCCCGCATGGGTGTTTCACGTGAAACACCCCTATGTTCCACGTGAAACAGGGCCGTCGCACCGACCTGGTGCGGCGGCCCTCGGTGTTTTCCGAGGTACGTACGGCAGGATGTGCCCCATGCCCAGTGCAGAATCCACGCAAGCGAGCGCCCAGCCGGCGCCGGTGGCGCCGACCCACGAGGATCAGGTCGCGGCGGCCGGCAGTGAGCTGATCGGCGGACCCCTCGGCCGACGCGCCCTGCTCGGCACCTCCTGGTGGACCCCGGTCCGGGTGATCGCGCTCGTGGCGATCGGCATGTTCGCCCTCGGCCTGGTCCAGAAGGCGCCCTGCTACAACGGCGGCTGGTTCTTCGGTGCCGGTTCGCAGTACACGCACGCCTGCTACTCGGACATCCCGCACCTCTTCACCGGCCGCGGGTTCGCGGACGGGCTCGTCCCGTACTTCGACAAGCTCCCCGGTGACATGCAGTACCTCGAATACCCGGTACTGACCGGCGTGTTCATGGAGGTCGCCTCCTGGCTCACGCCGGGCGGCGGCAGCGTCCAGGACCAGCAGCAGTGGTACTGGGTGGCCAACGCGGGCATGCTGATGATCTGCGCGGCGGTCATCGCGGTCTGCGTGACCCGCACCCACGCCCGGCGCCCGTGGGACGGCCTGCTGGTCGCTCTCGCGCCCGCCTTCGCCCTCACCGCCACCATCAACTGGGACCTCCTGGCCGTCGCCCTGACGGCCGCGGCGATGCTGATGTGGTCCCGGGGCCGCTCGCTCGCCTTCGGCGTCCTCCTGGGCCTCGCCACGGCCGCCAAGCTCTACCCGTTCCTGATCCTCGGTCCGCTGCTCGTCCTGTGCTGGCGGGCGGGCAAGTGGCGGGAGTACGGCACCGCCCTCGCCGGTGCCGCGGTGGCCTGGCTCGTGGTGAACCTGCCGGTGATGCTCTTCGCCTTCGACGGGTGGTCGAAGTTCTACACGTTCAGCCAGGAGCGGGGCGTCGACTTCGGGTCCTTCTGGCTGGTACTGGCCCAGAACTCGGACGACCCGCTCGGCACCGAGACGGTCAACACCCTCGCCATGGTGCTGATGCTGCTGTGCTGCGCCGCCATCGCGGCCCTCGCGCTGACCGCACCCCGCCGGCCGCGCCTCGCCCAGCTCGCCTTCCTGATCATCGCGGCGTTCATCCTCACCAACAAGGTCTACTCACCGCAGTACGTGCTGTGGCTGGTGCCGCTGGCCGTACTGGCCCGGCCGAAGTGGCGGGACTTCCTGATCTGGCAGGCGTGTGAGGTGGCCTACTTCCTCGGCATCTGGATGTACCTCGCGTACACGACCAGCGGGGACGCCCACAAGGGGCTGCCCACCGACGGCTACCACTGGGCGATCGGGGCGCATCTGCTGGGCACGCTCTACCTCTGCGTCATGGTCGTCCGCGACGTCCTCCTGCCCGACCGGGACCCGGTGCGCCGGTCCGGGGAGGACGACCCCTCCGGCGGCGTGCTCGACGGCGCGGAGGACGTCTTCGCCCTCGGCCGCGGCGCGCGCCCGTCGTGGCCCGCCGAGGACCACGACGGGCCCCAGGTGAAGTGGGGCGCCGGGCGCCAGGACGACAGCGCGGATCCGCTCTGAGCGAACGCCCCGGCACAGCGTCCCGTTCCGGACACGCGGAAGGCCGTACACGGTGATCGTGTACGGCCTTCCGCGTGTCCCGCCGGAGCTGCCCTCAGCGGTCGAGGATGCGGTCGTACTGCGTGGTGGTGTGGCGCAGGTGGGCCACCAGCTCGTCACCCACCTGCGGCTCCGGGGCGTCCGAGGGCACGAACAGGATGGAGACCTGCATGTGCGGCGGCTCGGCGAACCAGCGCTGCTTGCCGCCCCAGACGAACGGCGACAGGTTCCGGTTCACCGTGGCCAGGCCGGCCCGGGCGACGCCCTTGGCGCGCGGCATCACGCCGTGCAGCGCCTTCGGCGCCTCCAGACCCACACCGTGCGAGGTGCCGCCGGCCACGACCACCAGGAAGCCGTCGGAGGCCGCCTTCTGCTGCCGGTAACCGAATCGCTCCCCCTTGGCGACCCGGGTGACGTCCAGCACCGCTCCGCGGTACTCGGTCGCCTCGTGGTCCCCCAGCCACAGCCGGGTGCCGATCCGGGCCCGGAACCGGGTCTGCGGGAACTGCTGCTGGAGACGGGCGAGTTCATCGGCCTTGAGGTGACTGACGAACATGGTGTGCAGCGGCAGCCGGGCCGCGCGCAGCCGGTCCATCCAGCCGATGACCTCCTCGACGGCGTCCGAGCCGTCGGTGCGGTCCAGCGGCAGGTGGATGGCGAAGCCCTCCAGGCGGACGTTCTCTATGGCGGCGTGCAGCTGGGGCAGGTCCTGCTCGGAGATGCCGTGCCGCTTCATCGAGGACATCACCTCGATGACCACCCGCGCGCCGACCAGCCCGTAGACGCCGTCGATGGACGACACCGAGCGGATCACCCGGTCGGGCAGCGGCACGGGCTCCTCGCCGCGCCGGTACGGCGTGAGGACCAGCAGGTCACCACCGAAGAAGTCCTTGATCCGGGCGGCCTCGTACGTCGTGCCGACGGCCAGCACGTCGGAGCCCAGCCGGGTCGCCTCCTCCGCGAGCCGCTCGTGCCCGAAGCCGTAGCCGTTGCCCTTGCAGACCGGGACCAGTCCGGGGAACTGCTCCTGCACGTGCTTGTGGTGCGCCCGCCAGCGCGCGGTGTCGACGTAGAGCGTGAGCGCCATGGCCGGACCTGGAACCTTTCTCGTGGCTGCGTGTGTAGGGGGTGGGGTGTCAGCGACGCGACATGTAGAGGTCGAGAGCCTTGTGGAGCAGCTTGTTCAGCGGGAAGTCCCACTCGCCGAGGTACTCGGCCGCCTGGCCGCCCGTGCCGACCTTGAACTGGATCAGGCCGAAGAGATGGTCGGTCTCGTCCAGGGAGTCGGAGATGCCCCGCAGGTCGTAGACGGTGGCACCGAGCGCGTAGGCGTCGCGCAGCATCGTCCACTGCATCGCGTTCGACGGCCGGAACTCACGGCCGATGTTGTCGGAGGCGCCGTAGGAGTACCAGACGTGCCCGCCGACGATCAGCATGGTCGCCGCGGACAGGTTCACGCCGTTGTGCCGGGCGAAGTACAGCCGCATGCGGTTGGGGTCCTCGGTGTTGAGGGCCGACCACATGCGCTGGAAGTAGGAGAGCGGGCGCGGCCGGAAGTGGTCGCGCACGGCGGTGATCTCGTACAGCCGCTGCCACTCCTCCAGATCGTGGTAGCCGCCCTGGACGACCTCGACACCGGCCTTCTCGGCCTTCTTGATGTTGCGGCGCCACAGCTGGTTGAAGTTCTTGTGGACCTCTTCCAGGGAGCGGTTGGCCAGCGGCACCTGGAAGACGTAACGGGGCTGTACGTCGCCGAAGCCGGCGCCGCCGTCCTCGCCCTGCTGCCAGCCCATCTTGCGCAGCTTGTCGGCCACCTCGAAGGCGCGCGGCTCGATGAAGTCGGCCTCGATGTCGCGCAGACGCTTGACGTCGGGGTCCTGGATGCCCTTCTTGATGGAGGTCGCGTCCCAGCGCCGGATGATCACCGGCGGGCCCATCTTGACCGAAAAGGCACCCTGGCGCTTGAGGTGCGCCAGCATCGGCTCCAGCCACTCCTGGAGGTTCGGCGCGAACCAGTTGATGACCGGGCCTTCGGGAAGGTAGGCGAGGTAGCGCTTGATCTTGGGCAGCTGCCGGTACAGGACCAGGCCCGCGCCGACCAGCTCACCGGTCCGGTCGTCGAACCAGCCGAGGTTCTCCGAACGCCACTCCGCCTTGACGTCAGCCCACGCCGGGACCTGCATGTGACTCGCCGACGGCAGGCTCTGGATGTACGCCAGATGCTGCTCGCGACTGATGGTCCTCAGGGTCAGGCTCATTAGGGGCGCTCCTCGGGCTGGTTCGTCCCCATGGGTACAGGGGCTCCGGCTCTCGCGCGAAGCCTACTGCGCCCGCGGGACGCCCCGACTGGGCGCACGGCACGTTCGCCGCGGCCGGACCCCGGGCCCGGCCGCGGCCGGAGCGTCACCCGCCGTTCGGACGGGGTGCCCCCGGCGTCAGTCGATGACCCCGCCGAAGAGACCGCCGTGCGCCATACCCAGGAGGAGGCCGACGCCCGCCGCTCCCATGCCCACGATCAGGCCGAAGCGTTCCCGGGTGGTCACCGAGACCCACTGGCCGTAGGCGCCGGCGAGGAGGCCGAGCAGGCCGGCCCAGGAGCTGAGCAGGTGCAGATGGTGGAAGAAGCCGGTGATGAAGGCCAGGACGCCCAGCACCAGGGTCACGGCCATCAGGGCGTCCTGGAGCGGGTGGGGCTTGCCGTCCGTGGCGAAGAGGCCGCCGGCGGTGTCGGTCCGCATTGCCTGTGCCATGGGCACCTCCTGCGAGAAGCGGCGCATCGTAGCGCCTGACGCACCCGTTGTGTACAGATTGTCTGCCTCTGCGGCCGGATTTCAACCGGAAGCGGGGGTGCGGGTAGTGTGTACCGTCTGCACCGGTGTCTGCCCAGTGACAGCCCTGTGAGCCCTGACGGTCGACCCCGATTGTCAGTGGCCGCTGTTCTACTGACAGGTACCGAGGCGAACGCATCACAACCCTCCTGCCACGGAACGACCGTGGCCGCTGAGTCCAAAGGAGGTGGGTTCCACATGCGTCACTACGAGGTGATGGTCATCCTCGACCCCGATGTCGAGGAGCGCGCTGTCTCTCCGCTGATCGAGAACTTCCTGTCCGTCGTCCGTGACGGTGGCGGAAAGGTCGAGAAGGTCGACACCTGGGGCCGTCGTCGTCTCGCGTACGAGATCAAGAAGAAGCCCGAGGGCATCTACTCGGTCATCGACCTGCAGGCCGAGCCTGCGGTCGTCAAGGAGCTCGACCGCCAGATGAACCTGAACGAGTCGGTCCTCCGGACCAAGGTCCTCCGTCCCGAGACCCACTGAGCTCCCGCTCAGCCGGTCCGGGATTCGAGTAGCAGCACAAGCAGCCAGCAGCAAACCCGCCGAGAGGTTCCCCCATGGCAGGCGAGACCGTCATCACGGTCGTCGGCAATCTTGTCGACGACCCCGAGCTGCGCTTCACCCCCTCCGGTGCGGCCGTCGCGAAGTTCCGTGTCGCGTCCACTCCCCGCACCTTCGACCGTCAGACCAACGAGTGGAAGGACGGCGAGAGCCTGTTCCTGACCTGCTCGGTCTGGCGCCAGGCGGCGGAGAACGTTGCCGAGTCGCTCCAGCGAGGCATGCGCGTCATCGTGCAGGGCCGGCTGAAGCAGCGGTCCTACGAGGACCGTGAGGGCGTCAAGCGCACGGTCTACGAGCTGGACGTCGACGAGGTCGGCGCCAGCCTGCGCAACGCCACGGCCAAGGTCACCAAGACCTCGGGCCAGGGCCGCGGAGGCCAGGGCGGCTACGGCGGCGGTGGCGGCGGCGCCCAGGGTGGCGGCGGCTGGGGCGGCGGCCCCGGCGGTGGCCAGCAGGGCGGCGGCGCTCCGGCCGACGACCCGTGGGCGACCGGCGCTCCCGCCGGTGGCCAGCAGGGCGGCGGCGGTGGCGGCTGGGGTGGAAACTCCGGCGGCGGCGGTGGCGGCGGCTACTCGGACGAGCCCCCCTTCTAGGGCGCCCCTTCAGGGACGCCCTCCGGGGTCGGGTTCGTACCCACACTTCTTGATCACACAGGAGAATCACCATGGCGAAGCCGCCTGTGCGCAAGCCGAAGAAGAAGGTCTGCGCTTTCTGCAAGGACAAGGTCACGTACGTGGACTACAAGGACACGAACATGCTGCGGAAGTTCATTTCCGACCGCGGCAAGATCCGTGCCCGCCGCGTGACCGGCAACTGCACGCAGCACCAGCGTGACGTCGCCACGGCCGTGAAGAACAGCCGTGAGATGGCGCTGCTGCCCTACACCTCCACCGCGCGATAAGGGAAGGGTGACCGAAACATGAAGATCATCCTCACCCACGAGGTCTCCGGCCTCGGTGCCGCGGGCGACGTCGTCGACGTCAAGGACGGTTACGCTCGCAACTACCTGATCCCGCGGAAGTTCGCTATCCGCTGGACCAAGGGCGGCGAGAAGGACGTCGAGCAGATCCGTCGTGCTCGCAAGATCCACGAGATCCAGACCATCGAGCAGGCCAACCAGGTGAAGGCCCAGCTCGAGGGCGTCAAGGTCCGCCTGGCCGTCCGCGCCGGCGACGCGGGCCGGCTCTTCGGTTCCGTCACGCAGGCCGACATCGCCTCGGCGATCAAGGCTGCCGGTGGCCCCGAGGTCGACAAGCGCCGCATCGAGGTCGGCTCGCCGATCAAGACGCTGGGCGCCCACGAGACGTCCGTGCGTCTGCACCCCGAGGTCGACGCCAAGGTCAACCTCGAGGTCGTCGCGGCCTGAGTGCCGTACTGCCGCTGAGCGGTGAGTGAAGGGGCCGTGTCCTCCGAAACGCGGCCCCTTTCTCATGCACCGGTGACCTTTCCGTCAGGGCGTTTCGCACGAGAAGGGCGTAGGCGGATGTTTCACGTGAAACGCGTCAGCGCGTCGCACCCGTCACGACCCAGCGGCCGGAACGGGTCCGTACCCACAGCGTCACCAGGCGGACGGTCATCATCAGTGCCATGGCCGCCCAGAGGGCGGTGAGTCCGCCGCCCAGGGCGGGCACGAGCAGGGCCACCGGGGTGAAGACCGCCAGGGTGAGCAGCATCGCCCGAGCCAGATAGGGGCCGTCGCCCGCGCCCATCAGCACCCCGTCCAGGACGTAGACCACGCCGCAGACCGGTTGCGACAGCGCCACGACCACCAGGGCGGGCAGGGCCGAGTCCTTGACCGTGGCGTCGCCGGTGAACAGGGGCAGGAAGGCCGGGCGGGTGATCACGACCAGCACACCGAGCACCACCCCGACGGCGATGCCCCACCCCACCATGCGTCGGCAGACGTCCCGGGCGCCCCGGTCGTCGCCGGCTCCCAGATACCGGCCGATGATGGCCTGCCCGGCGATGGCGATGGCGTCGAGGGCGAAGGCGAGCAGGCTCCACAGGGACAGGACGATCTGGTGGGCCGCGATGTCGGCGTCCCCGAGCCGGGCCGCGACCGCCGTGGTGATCATGAGGATCGCCCGCAGGGAGAGGGTGCGGACCAGCAGTGGTACGCCGGCCTGGGCGGAGGCCCTGATGCCGGCGAGGTCCGGGCGCAGCGAGGCGCCGTGCCGGCGGGCGCCGCGGACGACGACCACGAGGTAGACGGCGGCCATGCCGCACTGGGCGATGACCGTGCCCCAGGCCGAGCCGGCGATGCCGAGGCCGGCGCCGTAGACCAGCCCGGCGTTGAGGGCGGCGTTCGCGACGAAGCCCGCGACGGCTACGTACAGCGGTGTCCTGGTGTCCTGGAGGCCCCGCAGGACGCCGGTCGCCGCCAGGACGACGAGCATGGCGGGGATGCCGAGCGAGGAGATGCGCAGATAGGTGATGGCATAGGGGGCCGCGGTGTCGGAGGCGCCGAAGAGGTCCACGAGGAACGGCGCGGTGGGCAGGACGACGGCGATGACCGCGGCGCCGAGCAGCAGGGCCAGCCAGATGCCGTCCATGCCCTGGCGGATGGCGGACTGGAGGTCGTCCGCGCCGACGCGCCGGGAGACGGCGGCGGTGGTGGCGTAGGCGAGGAAGACGAAGACGCTGACGGCGGTGGTCAGCAGGGCCGAGGCGACGCCGAGGCCGGCGAGTTGCGCGGTGCCGAGGTGGCCGACGATCGCGCTGTCGGCCATGACGAAGAGGGGCTCGGCGACGAGCGCGCCGAAGGCCGGGACGGCCAAGGCGATGATCTCTCGGTCGTGCCGGCCGCGGGGGGACCGGGAGCGCGCGGGGGCCTGTGTCATGGGTACCAATCTAAACTTCCACAGGTAAGAGATGCAAAGCGCTTTCAACCCTTACCTTTTGTCCGGTGGCGCAGATATCCGGGCGTGTCCCGTAACGATCTCGACCTGGCGGGGAAAGTTTTTCTTCTGCACAGCCGGTGGACGGTGAAGGCGCAGGTCAGCGGGGTGCGGTGGGAAGGGGCGAGGGCTTGTTCACAGGGCTGTCCACCGGGTCGTGCACAGGTTTCGGGAAGTTCTCCACAACATCTGGCCGCTCGTCCACATGGCCTGTGGATAACCAGATTGGCTGACGGTGCCGACGGGCCTACGGTGGTCCGGCGCCCGCTCCGTCCACCGGTTCGCGAAACGGGATGAATCCATCGCGCCGCATGTGGAGTTGGGCCTCTGATTTGTCAGTGCCGTGCCGTAGAAATGAGGGGCACGGCGAGGTCCGCGCGGCGGACGGGAGGAGGTGGCTCGGTGAGTATTTCCGAGCCCTTGGACGAGCCGTGGGCCGACAGTGGTCCAAGCGATCGTCTGCCCGCTTCCCGCCGCCGCGGGGACGGCCCGCGAGGCCGCGACGAGCAGCACGAACGGGGCCGGGACAGCGGGGTCTGGGACGGCGCGGGCCCGGCGTTCGAGCGGGTGCCGCCGCAGGACCTGGATGCCGAGCAGTCGGTGCTCGGCGGCATGCTGCTGTCCAAGGACGCCATCGCCGACGTCGTGGAGATCCTCAAGGGCCACGACTTCTACAAGCCGGCCCACGAGACGATCTACCAGGCGATCCTCGACGTCTACGCCAAGGGCGAGCCGGCCGACCCCATCACGATCTCCGCCGAGCTGACCAAGCGCGGCGAGATCAACAAGGTCGGCGGGGCGTCGTATCTGCACACCCTCGTCCAGACCGTGCCCACGGCGGCGAACGCCCCGCACTACGCGGAGATCGTCCACGAACGCGCGGTCCTGCGGCGGCTGGTCGAGGCGGGCACGCGGATCACGCAGATGGGATACGCGGCCGACGACGACGTCGACGAGATCGTCAACCGGGCACAGGCCGAGATCTACGCCGTCACCGAGCAGCGGACCAGTGAGGACTACCTGCCGCTCGGCGACATCATGGAGGGCGCGCTCGACGAGATCGAGGCGATCGGTTCGCGCAGCGGTGAGATGACCGGGGTGCCGACCGGCTTCACGGACTTCGACTCGCTGACCAACGGGCTGCACCCCGGTCAGATGATCGTCATCGCGGCGCGTCCCGCCATGGGCAAGTCGACGCTCGCGCTGGACTTCGCGCGGGCGGCGTCGATCAAGCACAACCTGCCCAGCGTCGTCTTCTCCCTGGAGATGGGGCGCAACGAGATCGCGATGCGCCTGCTGTCCGCCGAGGCGCGGGTCGCCCTGCACCACATGCGCTCGGGCACCATGACCGACGACGACTGGACGCGGCTGGCCCGCCGGATGCCGGACGTCTCGGCCGCGCCGCTCTACATCGACGACTCCCCGAACCTGTCGATGATGGAGATCCGCGCCAAGTGCCGCCGTCTGAAGCAGCGCAACGACCTGAAGCTGGTCGTCATCGACTACCTCCAGCTCATGCAGTCCGGCGGGTCCAAGCGGGCCGAGAGCCGGCAGCAGGAGGTGTCGGACATGTCCCGTAACCTCAAGCTGCTGGCCAAGGAGCTGGAGATCCCCGTCATCGCGCTCTCCCAGCTCAACCGCGGCCCCGAGCAGCGCACCGACAAGAAGCCGATGGTCTCCGACCTGCGTGAGTCCGGCTCCATCGAGCAGGACGCGGACATGGTCATCCTGCTGCACCGCGAGGACGCCTACGAGAAGGAGTCGCCGCGCGCGGGCGAGGCCGACCTGATCGTGGCCAAGCACCGAAACGGCCCCACGGCGACGATCACCGTGGCGTTCCAGGGGCACTACTCGCGATTCGTGGACATGGCGCAGACCTGACCGTCACTCCCGGGCGGAATCCCGGATTCCCCGGCCGGCGGGGCCGCCTCCAAAAGCGCGGGGCCGGTGGTCCCGAAGGGAGTGCCGTTTCGGCTGGGCGAGCCAGACAGACGAGCCAGACAGACGGCGCGGCACCGGGGATCCGGCAGATGACACGGGTCGCGGGAACCTACCCGTCCGTGGGCGGCGTGTGGTCCGTGTCGAGCCGGTCGGCCGGCACCCGTTCGATGCGGGTCCAGCCCTTCCAGCCCCGCTCCTCCAGGATCGCCAGCACCCGCTCGGCGCCCGGCGAGGAGTCGACCATGGTGGAGTCCAGCAGGTCGACGAACTGGTCGTCGAAGCCCTCGGCACCCACCTCGCCGGCCTGCACGGCGCGGATCATCACGCGCTCCACGAGATCGGCGATCTCGACGAACCGCGGGTCGTCGGCCGTCCAGTCCAGGGCCTCTCTGAAAAAGCCGTAGAGCTTCACCATGTCGGGGTCGTCCAGCTGCCGGTGCTTCTCGGCGATCACGGAGTCGATCAGGTGTGGCACCTGGGCGGCGACCAGGATCCAGGCGTCCCGCTCCAACTCGATGTACCGTTCCCCCACGCCGAGGCCCCGCAGCCGGTCGAGGTAGTCGACGACGCTCTGGGGGAGCGCCAGGTGTTCTCCGGCGGCGAGCCGGGCGAGCCGGTCGCGGGTGCCCTGGAGCCGTCGGATCTCGGCGCGCAGCTCCTTGTCGATCTCCCGGACGCCGTCGGCGAACTCCTCCGGGCGGGCGTCGAGGAGTTCCTGGACGCGGGACAGCGGAACGCCGGCGTCCGCCAGGGTGCGGATGCGGATCAGCCGTACGACCGCGGTGGCGTCGTAGACGCGGTACCCGGAGCGGTCGCGTTCGGGCTCCGGCAGCAGGCCGATCTTGTGGTAGTGGCGTACCGCCCGCACCGTGACCCCGGCGTACGCGGCGAGCCGGCTGATGGTGAGCATGGATCTCAGGGTGCCTCAGGCGATCTTCCGGCGATAGGCGGCCATCGCGAAGGCGTACGCCACGACGAGGATGCCGGCGCACCACAGGAGGGCGGTCCAGATGTCGTCACCGACCGGCCGCTGGGCGAAGAGGTCGCGGACCGTGTCGACGATGGACGTCACCGGCTGGTGCTCGGCGAACCAGCGCACCGGACCGGGCATGGTCTCGGTGGGGACGAACGCCGAGCTGACGAACGGCAGGAAGATGAGCGGGTAGGCGAAGGCGCCCGCGCCCTCGACCGAGCCCGCCGACAGCCCGGGGATCACGGCGATCCAGGTCAGGGCCAGGGTGAACAGCAGCAGGATGCCGGCGACCGCGAGCCAGGCCGGCAGACCCGCCCCCGTGCGGAAGCCCATGAGCAGCGCGATGCCGACGACGATCACGAGCGAGAGCACGTTGGCGACCAGCGAGGTGACCACGTGCGCCCACAGCACGCCCGACCGGGCGATCGGCATGGACTGGAAGCGTTCGAAGAGGCCGCTCTTCATGTCGGTGTACAGCCGGTAGGCGGTGTAGGAGACGCCGGACGCGATGGTGATGAGCAGGATGCCGGGCAGCATGTAGGTCACGTAGGCGACCGACCCGGTGTCGATCGCGCCGCCGAACACGTAGACGAACATCAGCATCATGGCGACCGGTGTGATGACGGTCGTGATGACGGTGTCGACGCTGCGGGTGACATGGCGCAGGGTCCGCCCCGTGAGAACGGCGGTGTCGCGGAGGAAGTAGGCGGTCATGTCCGTCTCCTAGCTCTTCGTGCCGGTGGTGTCGCGCTTGTCGGAGCCGCCGGTGATCGCGAGGAAGATCTCCTCCAGGCTCGGCTGCTTCTCGACGTACTCGACCGTGGCGGGCGGGAAGAGCCGCTTCAGCTCGGCGAGGGTGCCGTCCACGATGATCCGGCCCTGGTGCAGGATCGCGATCCGGTCGGCCATCTGTTCGGCCTCCTCCAGGTACTGCGTGGTGAGCAGCACCGTCGTCCCGTGCCCGGCCAGCTCCTCGACGGCCTGCCACACCTCGATGCGCGCCTCGGGGTCGAGGCCGGCCGTCGGCTCGTCCAGGAAGATCACCGGCGGGTTCCCGATGAGACTCATCGCGATGTCCAGCCGGCGGCGCATCCCGCCCGAGTACGCCGACACCCTGCGGGCGCCCGCCTCGGTCAGCGAGAAACGCCTCAGCAGGCCGTCCGCGATCGCGCCCGGGTCGTCGAGGTGGCGCAGCCTGGCGACGAGCACGAGGTTCTCCCGGCCGCTGAGGACCTCGTCGACGGCGGCGAACTGCCCGGTGAGGCTGATGGACTCCCGTACCTTCGCCGCCTGCGTGGCGACGTCGAAGCCGTGGACGACGGCCGTCCCCGCGTCGGCCTTCAGGAGCGTGGCGAGGATCCGGACGGTCGTGGTCTTGCCGGCCCCGTTGGAGCCGAGCAGGGCGAAGATGCTGCCCCGCGCCACGTCGAAGTCCACCCCGCGCAGCACGTCGAGCTTTCCGTACGACTTCTCCAGCCCCCGTACACGCATCGCCGGACCGGCACTCGATGGGGTCACCACGGTCATCCGCCTCCTTCGCGGAGCCGCGCCGGCCGACTGCCGGGCAGCTCCTGCCGGAAGGATGGAGGGTTGACCCGGCGTCAGGGTCAAGCCGCCCCTGACCACGGGTTCCGGACCGGGCGGACCGGGCGGCTCAGGGCAGCAGCTCGGCGAGCAGCGCCTCCACCCTGGCCCTGATCTCGTCCCGGATGCGGCGTACGGCGGCGAGGTCCTGCCCGGCGGGATCGTCGAGCCGCCAGTCGAGGTACGTCCTGCCGGGGAAGACCGGGCAGGCGTCGCCGCACCCCATGGTGACCACGTAGTCGGACGCCTGGACGGCCTCGGGCGTGAGGACCCGGGGCGTGGCGGTGGTGAGGTCGATGCCGACCTCCCGCATGGCCTCGACCGCGGCCGGGTTGACCCGGTCGGCGGGCAGGGAGCCGGCGGAGCGGACCTCGACCCGGCCGGCCGCGAGACGGGTGAGGAATCCCGCGGCCATCTGCGAGCGTCCGGCGTTGTGGACGCAGACGAACAGGACCGAGGGCTTGTCGGTGTCAGGCACGGGTGGCCCCTTCGGGAGCGGTGGTGGCGTCGGCCGGGGCGGGGAACCAGCGGCGGGCGGCGAGCGCGACGTGGACGAGCCCGATGAGGACGGGGACCTCGATGAGGGGGCCGACGACCCCGGCCAGCGCCTGGCCCGAGGTGGCGCCGAAGGTGGCGACGGCGACCGCGATGGCCAGCTCGAAGTTGTTGCCCGCGGCGGTGAACGCGAGGGTCGTCGCCTTCGGACGGGTGAGGCCGACCGCCCTGCCCAGGGCCATGGACCCGGTCCACATGAGGGCGAAGTACACCAGCAGCGGCAGGGCGATCCGGGCGACGTCCAGGGGCCGCGCGGTGATGGCGTCGCCTTGCAGCGCGAACAGCACGACGATGGTGAAGAGCAGCCCGTACAGGGCGAACGGGCCGATCCGCGGGACCAGTTCCCGCTCGTACCAGGCGCGGCCCTTGGCCTTCTCCCCGAGCCGGCGGGTCAGGAAGCCCGCGGCCAGCGGGATGCCGAGGAAGATCAGGACGCTGCGGGTGATCTCCCAGACCGATACGTCGAGCGTGGTCCGCCCCAGGCCCAGCCAGCCGGGCAGCACGGACAGGTAGAACCAGCCGAGGAGGCTGAACGCGAGCACCTGGAAGACGGAGTTGAGGGCGACCAGCACGGCGGCGGCCTCGCGGTCGCCGCGGGCCAGGTCGTTCCAGATGATGACCATGGCGATGCAGCGGGCCAGGCCCACGATGATCAGGCCGGTGCGGTACTCGGGCAGGTCCGGCAGGAAGACCCAGGCCAGCGCGAACATCAGCGCCGGGCCGAGCACCCAGTTCAGGAGCAGGGACGGGAGGAGCAGGCGGCGGTCGCGGGTGACGGTGCCGAGGCGGTCGTAGCGGACCTTGGCCAGGACCGGGTACATCATCACCAGCAGCCCGAGCGCGATCGGCAGGGAGACCCCGGTGACGGTGACCTCGGCCAGCGCGTCGCCGAGACCGGGGACGAGCCGGCCCAGGCCCAGGCCGGCGGCCATCGCGACGAGGATCCACACGGCCAGGAAGCGGTCCGTGAAGGAGAGCCGCCCCGCCGCACCTGCCGCCGGACCGGGGCTCACGCGGAGGTCTCCGCCGGGAGGGGCCGTCCGGGCCGGGTGAGAAGCCCGGCGAGCCGGTCGGTCGCCTCCGGCAGCAGCCAGTAGTACACCCAGGTGCCGCGCCGCTCGCAGTCGATCAGGCCGGCCTGCCGCAGCTGCTTCAGGTGGTGCGAGATCGTCGGCTGCGAGAGGTCGAAGGCCGGGGTCAGATCGCAGACGCAGATCTCGCCGCCCTCGCGCGAGGCGATCATCGACAGCAGCCGCAGTCGGACCGGATCACCGAGGGCCTTGAACACCCTGGCCAGCTCGACGGCCTGTTCCTCACCCAGCGGCGCGGCCAGCAGCCCCGGACAGCAGTCGTCGACGGCCACGTGACCGAGTGGCCCGACCTCTTGTTTCGACATTCCTCTATGTTGACGAACTTCGATACAGGACGCAAGCTGGCATCGAGGGATATCGATACAGCTCTCGATCCCGTCGTCCTCCAGGAGGCACACCATGAGCGCCACGTCCGACGCGCTGCGCGAGACCGTACGGGCCCGCTACGCGTCCGCCGCCGTCCAGGCCACCGAGGGTGGCACCGGCTGCTGCGGTTCGCAGGCCATCGAGGCCGGCGACACCTTCGGTGCCGCGCTGTACGGGGCCGACGAGCGCGACACCCTGCCCGCCGAGGCCGTCGCCGCCTCCCTCGGCTGCGGCAACCCGACCGCCGTCGCCGACCTCCGCGAGGGCGAGCGCGTGCTCGACCTCGGTTCCGGCGGTGGCATCGACGTCCTGCTCTCCGCCCGGCGTGTCGGCCCCACCGGCACGGTGTACGGCCTGGACATGACCGAGGAGATGCTCGCCCTCGCCCTGGCCAACCGGGACCGGGCCGGGGCCACCAACGCCGAGTTCCTCAAGGGGACCGTCGAGGCCGTCCCACTGCCCGCGAACACCGTCGACGTCGTCATCTCCAACTGTGTGATCAACCTGTCCGTCGACAAGAGCGCGGTGTTCGCCGAGATGTTCCGCGTCCTCGTGCCGGGCGGCCGGATCGGCGTCTCCGACGTGGTCGCCGACGACGGCCTCACTCCCGCGCAGCGCGCGGAGCGCGGCGACTACGCGGGGTGCGTCGCGGGTGCCCTCTCCTTCGCCGAGTACCGCGCGGGGCTGGCGGCAGCGGGCTTCACCGGCATCGAACTGACGCCCACGCACGCGGTGGCCGACGGCATGCACGCGGCGATCGTACGCGCGGTCAAGCCCGCCGCCGGTTCCCGCGGGTAGCCACCCGTCCCGGGGAAATCGGCTCGACGCGCGGCGCCGGCACGGATGGACTGGGGGCATGACGTCATCTGATGAACACCTGCTCCCCGGCACCCGCCGCGCGCTGCTGCACCGGATCGCCGTCGCCCAGGCCGAAGGCCGCGCACCGTCCCTGACCGCGGCGGTGGTCCGCGGGGGGAGGACCGTCTGGCACGGTGCGCGGACGTCGGCGGCGGACGGCCAGGTCCCGGACGAGGAGACGCAGTACCGGATCGGCTCGATCACCAAGACCTTCACCGCTGTCCTCGTCCTGCGCCTGCGCGACCAGGGGCTGCTCGACCTGGGGGACGCGCTGGAGAAACACCTCCCGGGCACCGGCGTGGGCGAGGTCACCATCGCCGAACTGCTCGCGCACACCGGGGGCCTCGCGGCCGAGTCCCCGGCACCGTGGTGGGAGCGGACACCCGGCTCACTCCGCCCGGAACTCGCCGATGTGCTGGGCGAACGGCCCCGGCTGCACCCGGCGGGCCGCCGCCACCACTACTCCAACCCGGGGTACACCCTGCTCGGCGCGCTGGTCGAGGAGGTGCGCGGGGCGCCCTGGGCGGAGGTGCTGCGGCGCGAGGTGCTCGTACCGCTCGGGTTGCGCCGGACGAGCCCGAGTCCCGAGCCGCCGCACGCGAGGGGCTGGGCGGTGCACCCGTGGGCGGACGTGATGCTGCCCGAGCCCGCCGTGGACCTCGGCCGGATGGCCCCGGCAGGTCAGCTCTGGTCCACGACCGGGGACCTGGCGCGGTTCGCCGCGTTCCTGACGCACGGGGACGACACGGTGCTGAGCGCGGAGAGCGTACGGGAGATGCGGGCGCCCGCGGCTCCCGCCGAACTGACGGACGTGGCCGACGGGGTGACGTACGGGCTCGGGCTCCAGATCCAGCACCGGGACGGGAGGGTGCTGGTGGGTCACTCCGGTTCGCTGCCGGGGTTCCTGGCCGGCCTCACCATCGCGGTCGAGGACGATGTGGCGGCGGTGGTCCTGGCCAACTGCACCTCCGGCCCGCCGCTGTCCGCCGTGGGCGCCGATCTGGTGCGCATCGTCGCGGAGGCCGAACCCAGGATTCCCGAGCCCTGGCGGCCGCTGCCGGACGTCGACCCGTCCGTCCTGGAGCTGGCCGGACCGTGGTACTGGGGGACGAACTCCTTCGCCCTGCGGCTCACCGCCGGGGGAGGCGTTTCCCTGGAGCCGCTGACGGGCGGCGGCCGGCGGTCGCGGTTCCGGCCCAACGGCGACGGCACCTGGCGCGGACTGGAGGGCTACTACGCCGGTGAGCTGCTGCGGGCCGTACGGCGCGGGGACGGGACGGTGAGCCACCTGGACCTCGGGTCGTTCGTCTTCACCCGGCAGCCCTACGAGGCGGACGCCCCTGTGCCGGGGGGAGTGGACCCGGAGGGCTGGCGGGGGATCGGCTGAACCGGGGCGGTGTGCGGCGGGGCCGTGTTTCACGTGGAACACGGCCCCGGGCGGCACTCCGTCAGAGCTGCATCTTGAAACCGACGTGCGAGGCCGAGAAGCCGAGCCGCTCGTAGAAGCGGTGCGCGTCGGTGCGGCTGGCGTCGGAGGTCAGCTGGACGAGGGCGCATCCGAGGCGCCGGGACTCCTCGATCGCCCACGCGATGAGCTGTGTGCCCAGGCCGCTGCCGCGCTCGTCGGCGTGGATACGGACGGCCTCGATGATCGATCGGGTCGCGCCGCGCCGGGACAGCCCGGGGACGACGGTCAGCTGAAGTGTGCCGATGACCCGGCCCCTGCGGACGGCGACGGTCAGCCGCTGGTTGGGGTCGGCGGCGATCCGCTCAAAAGCGGCCAGGTAGGGGCCCGGGTCGTCAGGTGACTCACGCTGGGCGCCCAGCGGGTCGTCGGCGAGCATCGCCACGATCGCCGGTATGTCGTCCGCGACGGCGGGCCTCATCTCAAGATCTCCCATGCCCCGCACCCTACGCAGGGGCGTCCCATGCCGGGAGGGCGAGCGGGTCAGGCGGGAACCGGTGCCTTCAGCGTCTCGATGACCCGGACCAGCGGCGCCAGGTCGGGGTTCCGGGCGGCTTCGTCCAGAGCCTCGCGCAGTGCGGCGTCGTTGGTGGGCCGGGCCTCCTCCAGCAGCTTCAGGCCGGCCTCGGTGACGTTGGTGTAGATACCCCGGCGGTCGGTGGGGCAGAGATAGCGCTCCAGCAGGCCACGGTCCTCCAGCCGGGTCACCAGCCGGGTGGTCGCGCTCTGGCTGAGCACCACCGCGTCGGCGACCTGCTTCATCTGCAGATGCCCCCCGTCGCCGTCGTGCTGCCGGCTGAGCACGTCGAGCAGGGAGTACTCGCGCACGCTGAGGCCGTGGCCGGCCTGCAGGGCGCGCTCGATGTGGGCCTCGATCCTCCCGTGCAGCAGGGAGAGGGCGCACCAGCCCTGGGCGAGGGCGGTGAGCGCGGGGTCCGTCGCTGTCATGGCGGTTCTCCTCCGTCCGGAGCGGCTCACACCAGGGTAGACCAGATCCGCAATTGCCAGCCTTTGCCATTAGCCCGCGTGTGCAACTATTGTGGACGCGTTAAAGCTGCTTCCGCAATCTCTTGGAAGGTGTACCCCTTCATGCCTCTCGCGCTGCTGGCCCTGGCCATCGGGGCCTTCGGGATCGGGACGACCGAGTTCGTGATCATGGGGTTGCTTCCCGAGGTCGCGAGTGACTTCGGGGTCTCCATCCCCACCGCCGGGTTCCTGGTGACCGGCTACGCCCTCGGCGTCGTGCTCGGCGCGCCGGTGATGACCGTCCTCGGCACCCGGTTCTCCCGCAAGCGGATGCTGATGCTGCTGATGGGACTGTTCGTCGTCGGCAACCTGCTCTCCGCCGTCGCCCCCGTCTTCTCCGTCATGGTGACCGGCCGGGTGGTGGCCTCCCTCACCCACGGCGCCTTCTTCGGCATCGGGTCGGTCGTCGCCGCCGACCTGGTCGCCCCGGACAAGAAGGCCGGCGCCATCGCCATGATGTTCACCGGGCTGACCGTCGCCAACGTGGTCGGCGTCCCGCTGGGCACCTTCGTCGGCCAGTCCGCCGGCTGGCGTGTCACCTTCGCCCTCGTCGCCGGCCTCGGCGTCATCGGACTGGCCGGTGTCGC
Organism: Streptomyces griseoviridis; assembly: GCA_014649155.1. Classification (GTDB taxonomy): domain Bacteria; phylum Actinomycetota; class Actinomycetes; order Streptomycetales; family Streptomycetaceae; genus Streptomyces; species Streptomyces griseoviridis. The sequence goes on from BMSM01000006.1 coordinate 212,412, forward strand.
CAGGCTGGTCCCCGACCTGCCGAAGCCCGAGGGGGTACGGCTCCGGCACGAACTGGCCGCCTTCCGCAACGTCCAGGTCCTGCTCGCGATGGCGATGACCGTGCTCGGCTTCGGCGGGGTCTTCGCGGCCATCACCTACATCGCGCCGATGATGACCCATGTGGCGGGCTTCGCGGACTCCTCGGTCACCTGGCTGCTGGTCCTCTTCGGCCTCGGCATGGTCGGCGGCAACCTCGTCGGCGGCCGGCTCGCCGACCGGGCCACCATGCCCCTGCTGTACGTCTCCCTGAGCGCCCTGGCCGTCGTGCTGGCGCTGTTCACGCTCACCGCGCACAACGAGGTCGCGGCGGCCGTGACCATCGTGCTGATCGGCGCCCTCGGCTTCGCGACCGTGCCGCCCCTGCAGAAGCGCGTCCTCGACCAGGCCCACGGCGCCCCGACCCTGGCCTCGGCCGTCAACATCGGCGCCTTCAACCTGGGCAACGCGCTGTCCGCCTGGCTCGGCGGCCTGGTCATCGCCGCCGGCTTCGGCTACACCGCCCCGAACTGGGTGGGCGCCGTCCTGGCCGCCGCCGCCCTGGTCCTCGCCGTCCTCTCGGCCGCCCTCGAACGGCGGCGGGTCGGTGACGCCGGCACGGTCGTCACGGGCTCGGCCTCCCTGCCCGCGGACCGGCGGCACACCGCCGCCCACTGAGCCGTCCGACCGGCCTCACCTCCGGTGCGGCCGACCGGTCACCGGGGCCGGCCGGCCCCACTCCTCATCCAGCTCCCGGGGCCGACCGGCCCCACCCCTCACCCCAGCAAGGAGAACCACCCATGAGCACCACCACCGCGGCCGTCGCCCCGCTGACCACCCAGGACGCCGACGCCCTGGTCACCGCGGCGCGGCGGGCCGCCGAGGCCGCCGGAGTGGCGGTCAGCGTCACCGTCCTCGACGCCGGCGGCCACCAGCTCGCCTTCCGGCGGGACGACCGGGCCGTGCTGATCTCCGGGGAGACCAGCACCCGCAAGGCGTACACGGCACTCCAGCTGGACGCGCCCACCGCCGACCTCGTCGAGGCGGTCCGGCCCGGCGGCCTCTTCCACACGCTGCCCACCGCGCTCGACCGGCCGCTGCTGTTCATCGCGGGCGGCGTGCCCGTGCACCGCGACGGCCGGCTGATCGGCGCGGTCGGGGTGGGCGGCGGAACCCCCGAGCAGGACCACTCCCTTGCCACGGCCGCCGTGACGGCCCTGGCCTGACGGACCGGGGTCCGCGTCCGCCGCCGAGCGTGCCGGACGGAGTCAGCCGGCCGCCACCGTCAGCGGAGCGAACCGGCGGGTCCAGTCCCCCGGCAGCTCGGCGGTGCCGCACGTCATGACCGCGTTGTCGGCGACACGCTCCAGACCGCGGGCCGTCACCCAGGCAAGCAGTTCCTCGTGCCGTACGTCGATGTCCGTCCGCAGCGGGCGTCGGGTGTGCGCCGCGAGGGAGGAGACCAGGGCCTTGGCCGTCTCCGTGTCGCGGGCGACGAGTGGGCCCACGACGTCGTCGTGCGTATGGGGCCAGGACGCGGCATAGCCGATGAGCCGGCCCTCCTCCTCCGCGACGTGGAACCGGTCGGCGAAGGCGGGCAGCCGCGCGATGATGTGCGTACGGTCCGTCCCGAAGACCTCCGCGTCCAGCCGCAGGACCGCGGCGAGGTCCTCGGCGGTGGCCGCGCGGGTGGCGGTCCGGGGCACGGGACCGCCGGGCGAGAAGCGCCCGCGGACCATCTCCGCGCGCCCGACGACCTTGAAGCCCAGCTCCTCGTAGAGCGGCCGGCCGTTCGGCGTCGCGTGCAGGGTCAGGGGCGTGGGGCCCAGCGCCGAGATGACATGGCGCATCAGCCGGCGGCCGACTCCTCGGCGGGCGTGCCGCGCGGCGACCAGCACCATGCCGACGGCCGCGAGCGCCGGGCGCTCGGGCGGTCCGTACTCGGTGACGGTGCACGCGCTGACGAGTCCCCCCTCGGGGTCGTCGATGCCGTACCCCCGTCCGGCCGTCAGGAGCAGGCCCCACTTGTGTTCTTCGCGGGACCAGCCGCGGTCCTCGGACAGATCGGCGCAGGCGCGGAGGTCGCGGAGGGTCAGGCGTCGGACCGGCAGCGCGGCGAGGGAAGGAGTCGGCACGCGGGTCAGGCTGTCGGACGGCGGGCCGTGCCGTCCACCTGTTAACACCGGGACGGACGAGCTTCGGCCATGCCGGAAGGGGCCGACGGCCCTCATGGCCCGCTCGCGCTCGGCGTTTCACGTGAAACATCGCTGAACGCGTGGTGGCGGCGCGGAAGGACGACAGTCCGGGGACAGGCGGGCAGCGTAACGTGCTGCTCCGGTCGAATTCCGGTGTTTCCGATCCCGGGGTCGTGCAGCCGGGTTCCTTCACCGTGTTAAGCGGCCAGGGCCCCTCCGTACGGTGGGATGCTCGGGCGGAACGCCGCGACGCGTGTCCCGGCGAAGGACGCAGACCGGCCGCGAGCTGTTCTGGCGAGGCACCCATGGACGCGTCCCCGGACGCCCTCCTCATCCGGCGCACCCTGGCGGAGATCGCGCCCGTGTCCGGAAAGGTCACCTCGTACTTCTACGCCCCGCTGTTCGTCCGCCGTCCCGAGCTGCGCGCGCTGTTCCCGCCCGCGAGGGACGTCCAGCGCGACCGGCTGTCGAGGCGCTGCTCACGGCCGCCGAGCACATCGACGCCCCGCCTGCCCCCGCCGCCTTTCTGGCGGACCTCGGCCGGGGGCACCGCAAGGACGGCACCCGCCCCGAGCACTGTCCGGCGGTCGGCGAGTGCCTCCTCGGGGCGCTCGGCGCCCACGCCACCGACACCTGGGACGCGGAGACCGAGCAGGCCGCCTGGATACGGGCCTGTACCACCGTCTCGCAGATGATGATCGACGCGGCGGCGGAGGACGAACCACGCGCCCCTGCCTGGTGGTACGCCGCGATCGTCGCCCATGACCGCAGAACCCCCGACGTCGCGGTCCTCACGCTCCGCCCGACCAGTCCTGCCCCTTCCTCGCCGGGCAGTAACACGAGCCTGGAGACGCCGTGGTGGCCCCGGGTCTGGCGGCACTACTCCTTCGCGTCGGCGCCCCGCTCCGACGGGTTGCCGACGCCCCAGGTGAAGGCCGTCCCGGCGGGCTGGGTCTCCAGCGCCCTGGTACACCGCGCCCGGTCCGGCGACATCATCCGCCTCGGTCCGCCGGCCGGCTCGATGACCGTCGACCACACCACCGACACCGGGCTGCTCTGTCTCGGCGGCGGAGCCGGCATCGCGCCGATCAAGGCACTGGTCGAGGACGTCGCGGAACACGGGGACCGGCGACCGGTCGAGGTCTTCCGCGGCGCCCGCACCGAACGGGAGCTGTACGACACCGACACCATGCTCCGGCTGCAGCAGACCCATCCGTGGCTCTCGGTCCGGGCGGTCACCGACGAGCGGGCCCGCCTCCAGCTCCCCGACGCGGTGCACGCCTACGGGTCCTGGACCGAGTACGACGCCTGTCTGCCGGGTCCGCCCGGGATGATCCGCAGGGGTCTGGCCACGCTGCGCGCCGGTGGCCTTCCGCGGGAACGGATCCGCCATGACGCGGTGGACGAGCCGGACGTGCGAAAGTGGCCGGACGCGCCGTCCTCAGCCCAGGTCATGGGCCTGAAGGGCCCGCACTCCCTCGATGTTGCCGTCCAGATAGTGCCGCAGCGACAGCGGGACGAGGTGGACGGTGGCGATGCCGACCCGGGTGAACGGCACCCGGACGATCTCGTACTCCCCGGCCGGTTCCTCGATCTCGGGGCCATGGCGCTGGGACGGGTCCATGGACTCCAGGTGGCAGACGAAGAAGTGCTGCACCTTCACGCCCGTGGAGCCCTCGTCGGCACCGATGTGCTCCACCGTGTCCACGAAGCACGGCACCACGTCGGTGATCTTCGCGCCGAGCTCCTCGTGCACCTCGCGGTGCAGGGCGTCGACGACGGTCGCGTCCCCCGGCTCGACCCCGCCGCCGGGGGTGACCCAGTAGGGGTCCACACCGGGCTTGGTGCGCTTGATCAGGATCAGGTCGTCGCCGTCCAGGAGCACGGCACGGGCGGTGCGCTTGACCACGGGTCGGTCGGTCATGGGGGAAATGTGGCCCGGCTGGTTCCACGTGAAACATCGCGGCACGACGCGGAGCCCGGATGCTTCCGGTGCCCGCCTGTGCGAACGCGTTCAGTTCCAGTCGGCCGCCGCCCGCAGCAGCCACTCATGGGCCCGCGCGACATGCGGCAGGGCCAGGGTGCCGGTACGCACCGCCAGGAAGTACGTCCGCAGCGGCGGCACCGCCGGATCGTGGAGGGAGACCAGATCGCCGCGCCGCAGCGTCTCGGCGCACAGATAGCGGGGCAGCACCGCCAGCCCGGCGCCCGCCAGGCAGCAGGCGAGCACCGCCCGCAGGTCGGGAGCGATGACCGTCCCGGGAGGGACGGGGCAGGTGTCGAAGACCGAGGCCCAGTAGCGGGCCACGAAGGGCAGCGACTCGTGCACCTCGATCACGGGGACGCGCTCCAGCAGGCACGTCCCGTCGCCGGGCCGTCCGGCGGCGCCGGTCTGCTTGGCCCAGCGGGGCGCGGCGACCAGGACGTGCTCCTCGTCGCAGAGCGGAGTCGCCGTGAGCAGAGCGCCGCGCGGACGGGCCGTACTGATGGCCAGATCATGATGGCCCGAGGCCAGTCCCTCCAGCGTCTCGTCCGCGGTGCCGAAGGAGGCCCGCAGGGCGAAGCCCTGGCCGTCCTCACCGGTGAGTTCAGAGAGCGCGGGCAGCGCCCGCTCGGCGGTGAACTCCGGGGGACCGGCCAGGTGCAGCGTCCGTAAGGACGACCCGTCGTCGAGGCCGGTCTCGGCTATCTCCACCAGGGCGTCGAGGTGCGGCGCGGCCTTGTGCGCCAGCTCGTCCCCGATGGACGTGGGCGTCACACCACGGGCCTGACGCAGGAAGAGAGGGCGGCCGAGCTGCCGTTCCAGTGTGCGGATCTGCGAGGTGACGGCCGGCTGGGAGAGACCGAGCAGCGCGGCGGCCCGGGTGAAGGAACCGGCCCGGTGGACCGTGACGAACGTGCGCAACAAGGCCAGATCCACAAAGACGCTTCCCCTCTTCGGCCCTTCACCCGGCCTCCCGGCCCCCCGGTACCCGACCAACCATAAAAACGACGATAGGCATCTGTCGCTACTGTGATTGGACACTGACACAGAGTCAACTAGCCTTGTGGGCGCGGTTCTTCGCGCGCGGAACCGAGGGCGGTCCGAGCCACGAGGGGGGGAGGTTCGGATCGCCCGCCGTACCGGCCGGCCGGACCGGGGACGTCCGGTCGGCCGGTTCCCGCCGTACGGGTCACCCGGCGGACGCGTCCAGCGCCCTCAGCAGATCGGCTACCAGGTCCTCCGGGTCCTCGGCGCCCACCGAGAGGCGGACGAAGCCCTCCGGCACCGCGTCCCCGCCCCAGCGTCCGCGCCGCTCCGCCGTGGACCGCACGCCGCCGAAGCTCGTCGCGTCGTCCACCAGGCGCAGCGCGTCCAGGAAGCGGTCGGCCCGGTCGCGCGAGGGCAGCGTGAAGGACACCACGCACCCGTAGCGCCGCATCTGCCGCGAGGCGATCTCGTGCGAGGGGTCGTCGGGCAGCCCGGGGTAGCGCAGTCCCGTGACCTCCGGCCGGCTCCGCAGCGCCTCGGCCACCCTCAGGGCGGTGGCGTTCTGCCGGTCGGCGCGGAGCTGGAGCGTGGCGAGCGAGCGGTGGGCGAGCCACGCCTCCATCGGGCCGGGGATCGCGCCGACGATCTTGCGCCAGCGCCGTACCGCGGTCATGGGCGCACCGGTGCGGCCGGCGACGTATCCCAGCAGGATGTCGCCGTGCCCGGTGAGCTGCTTGGTGCCGCTGGCCACCACGAAGTCCGCGCCCAGCTCCAGCGGACGCTGCCCGAGGGGGGTGGCCAGGGTGTTGTCGACGGCGACGAGAGCGCCCCGCGCCTGGGCCGCCTCGGCGAGCCGCCGGACGTCGCACACGTCGAGGCCGGGGTTCGACGGCGTCTCGATCCACAGCAGCCGCGCCCCGTCCAGCACGTCGAGCTGGGCGTCCTGGCCGGTCGGCGCGGTGCGCACCTCGACGCCGTACGCCTCCAGCTGCGCGCGCACCAGGGGCAGCACCTGATAGCCGTCGGAGGGCAGGACGACGACGTCCCCGGCCTTCACCTGCGAGAAGAGCACCGAGGAGATCGCCGCCATGCCCGAGGCGAAGACGAGCGTCTCCACGTCGTCCCGGCCGGGCGCCTCCAGCCCGCCGATGGCGTCCTCCAGCAGCGTCCAGGTCGGGTTCTCGTCGCGGCCGTAGGTGTACGGCCCGGTGGGGTCGCCCGGCAGGTGGAAGTGCGCGGCGAAGACCGGGCCGGGCAGCGTCGGCTCGTGCTTGACCGGCTCGGGGAGCCCGGCGCGCACGGCGCGCGTGCCGTCACCCGCGTCGGGCGGAAGCGCCGTCCGCGCCGCGTCGTGCCCGTTGGTAGCGGAGTCGCTCATGCCGCTCGTCCTTCCACTTGCTCACGTACGGCGGCGAGCAGACCGTCGCTCGCCGCCTCCACCATCTCAAGGCACTCCTCGAAGCCGTCCCTGCCCCCGTAGTACGGATCGGGGACGTCGAGGCCGCCGTCGTGGCCGGCGGGGTCGTAGGACCGCAGCAGGCGCACCTTGGCCGCGTCCCGCTCGGTGGGCGCCAGGCGGCGCAGTTCCCGGAGGTGGCCGGAGTCGAGGGCGACGACGAGGTCGAGGCGGGAGAACCAGGAGGCGTGGAACTGCCGGGCCGTGTGGTCGACGGCGTAGCCGTGGGCCGTCAGGACGGACACGGCCCGCGGGTCCGCGCCCTCGCCCTCGTGCCAGCCGCCGGTGCCGGCGCTGTCGGCCTCGACCAGGCCGTCGAGCCCGGCGTCCGCCACGCGCGCGCGGAAGACGGCCTCGGCCATCGGTGAGCGGCAGATGTTGCCGCTGCAGACGAAACAGACGCGGTAGGTCATGGCGCGGTCCTAGTCCTTGTCCGGCAGGGCCATGTTCAGGGCCCAGGAGACGATCGAGACGATCAGGCCGCCGAGGACGGCGGTCCAGAAGCCCTCCACATGGAAGGCGAGGTCGAGCTTGTCGGCGAGCCAGGAGGTCAGCAGCAGCATGAGCGCGTTCACCACCAGGGTGAACAGGCCGAGGGTCAGGACGAACAACGGGAACGTCAGCAACTGGACGACCGGCTTGACCAGAAGGTTCACCAGGCCGAAGACGAGCGCGACGAGGATCAGCGTGCCGGCCTTCTTGCCGGTGCCGCCGCCGGTCAGCGTGATCTTGTCGAGCAGCCAGACGGCGACCGCGAGGGCGGCCGCGTTGGCGATCGTCTTGACTACGAAATTCTTCATGTGTCTGATCGTGGCAGACACGATCGGACATCACGGGTGAGGCAGGGGCGGACGAGGCGATGAAGGCATTCCGGCTGGACGAACTGGAGGCGGAGCGCGCCGCCAACGACGGTGCCTACCTGCAGTTTCTGCGGGAACGGAACATGTCGGTCGGGCTCTACGCGCTCGACGCGGGCACCTCCGACCCGCAGCAGCCGCACGCGCAGGACGAGGTGTACTTCGTCGTCAGCGGGCGGGCCGCGATCACCGTCGGCATGGAGACGACCGAGGTGGCGCGCGGCAGCGTGGTGTACGTGCCGGCCGGAGTCGCGCACAAGTTCCACCACATCAGCGAGGACCTCAGGGTGCTGGTGGTCTTCTCTCCGCCCGAGAGCTGAGGCCCCGGCCCCCGGGTTCCCTAGGGGATCGGTCAGGGGAGGACAAGGGCTGCCGGGCCCCCGCACGGGAGCGGCGCCGCCTAGCATCGGGGACAGGACATCGGAAGATCCCCGGACGCCGGGCGATTCCCGGGAGCGGGAGAGAAGAGGACGAGGGCGATGCGAGAGATCTTCGCGGGACTGCCGTGGTGGGTGAAGTGGATCGCGGTGCCGGTCATCGCCCTGGTGGTGTTCGGCGGCCTGATCGCCAGCGTGGTCGGCTTCCTGGTCGGACTGCTCTTCAAGCTGCTGGTCTTCGTGGCGCTGGTCGGCGGGCTCATCTACATCGTGCGGAAGTTCATGTCCAACTCCTCCACCCGCGGCGACTGGTGAGAGCGGCGGGGCACCGGTGGGGATGACGGGAACCGCGGGTTCCCTCGCGCGAGGGACATTTGCCGGGCGGGCCGCCTGCGAGCGGTGAGCGGCGATTAGAGTCCGGAGCTCCAGGCGGGGGCGACCCCGCAGCGGCGTACACCCCCACCCGTGTTCCCCGCAACGGCTGCCCCCTCGCTCCGGGAGTGACCCTTGGCCACGGCTGACACCGCATCCGCCCGCTCGCACGCACTCCCCGTACAGCCCCGCCCGGCGTCGTCCCCCGCCGACGGCCCGCCCGCCGATCCCCCCTCCGGGACGCTCATCGGTTCCGTGCAGCGGGCCATGCGCCTGCTGGAGTGCGTGGCCGGACACCGGTACGGCGCCCCCGCCAAGCAACTGGCCCGGGAGACCGGCCTGGCCCTGCCCACGGCCTACCACCTGCTGCGCACCCTGGTGCACGAGGGATACCTCCGGCGCGACAAGGGGCTGTTCTTCCTCGGGGAGGCCGCCGAGCGGCTGAGTGGCAGCGCGGCCCAGCAGAAACGTCGCACCGCGCTGACGGACGCGCTCGCCGGCCTGAGCGAGGTGATCGGTGTCCCCGTGTACTACGCGAGGTACCGCGCCGGAGAGATCGACGTGGTGTGCGTCGCCGACACCCCGAGCACCCCGGCGGTCGAGGAATGGACGGACTTCCGCGGGACCGCGCACGCCCACGCCGTCGGCCAGTGCCTGCTGGCCCAGCTGGACGAGGACGCCCGCCTGGACCACCTCGGCCGCCACCCCGTGCGGCCCATCACCCGGTACACCGTGCGGGACGCCCACACCCTGCTGAAGCGACTGGAGCGGCTGGGGTGCGACGAGCCGGTGACCGAGCATCAGGAGTACGCCCTGGGCACGGTGTGCGGGGCGATCCCGCTCACCGTCGGCGACATGGCGGCGACCCTGGCCGTCTCCCTGCCGGTCCACCAGGCCGACCGGCTGCTGCCCGCGGTGCGGCAGTTGCGGAGCGAGGCGGGCCGGCTCATGGGGACTCTCTCGCTCTCTATCAGTATGTGAAAACTAACTCCTTGTGATCTGGTGTGTACGTTCAGCAAGATGCCATCAGTGTTAGAGGTTGATTCCCGGCCAGTCGACGGCGAATGACGGGGTAGGCGATGCACGAGTCCGTACAGGCAGAGGTCATGATGAGCTTTCTCGTCTCCGAGGAGCTCTCCTTCCGTATCCCCGTGGAGCTGCGCTACGAGACCAGCGATCCCTACGCCGTGCGGCTGACCTTCCATCTGCCCGGAGACGCGCCCGTGACCTGGGCCTTCGGCCGGGAGCTGCTGATCGACGGCGTGGGCCGGCCCTGCGGGGACGGCGATGTGCGCATCGCTCCCGTCGATCCCGAGCCCCTGGCCGAGGTGCTGATCCGTCTTCAGGTCGGCGCCGATCAGGCGCTGTTCCGCTCCTCGGCGGCCCCGCTCGTGGCCTTCCTCGACCGCACCGACAAGCTGGTGCCGCTGGGGCAGGAGGGCGTGCTCGCCGACTTCGACGCCCATCTCGACGAGGCCCTGGACCGCATCCTGGCCGAGGAACAGAGCGCGGGCTGAAGCGTTCCGGCAGTTTCAAGCGGTGGCGTAACGCTTCGCCGGACGCCGCTTCTGATGCCGGAACGATTCTTCGGGTGCGGTGCCTTCCCGTGCCGGGGGTATCCAGGTACCGCTGTCCTCAGAGGTGCCGCTGCTCTCCGGGGTGCCGCTGTCCTCAGAGGTGCCGCTGCTCTCCGGGGTACCGCTGCCCTCCGAGGTGCCGCCGTCCTCTGGGGCATCGCCGTACTCCGAGGTACTGCTGCTCCCCTGGCACGCCGTACTCCGGGCCGTCGTCGTCCTCAAGGCGCCCCGTCCGGACGCCCCCGCAGTCACCGCTTACGGCGCCGCCCCCGCCCGCCACGAGCCGCGCCCGGGGCCGGTGCCGCCGTCGGCGCGGTGGTGCCGGCGCCCGGCCGGTCGGCCGAGACGACGAGCGCCGCGAGCGCGGTGGTCACCGGCACCGACGCCACCAGCCCGATCGAGCCGACCAGGGTGCGCACGATCTCCTCGGCGACCAGTTCGCTGTTGGCGACCGTGCCGACGCTGCTCTGGGCGATCGAGAACAGCAGCAGCAACGGCAGCGCGGCACCCGCGTAGGCGAGGACCAGCGTGTTCACGACGGACGCGATGTGGTCCCGGCCGATCCGGATGCCCGCACGGTACAGCGCGCGCCGGCCCATCGCCGGGTTGGCCTCGTGCAGCTCCCAGACCGCCGAGGTCTGCGTCACCGTCACGTCGTCCAGCACACCGAGCGAACCGATGATGACGCCCGCCAGCAGCAGACCGCTCATGTCGATCGACGGGTACAGGCCGTGGATCAGCCCCGTGTTGTCGTCCGTGTCACCGGTCAGCGCGGCCCAGCCGATGAAGAGCGAGCCGAGGACACCGATCAGCACCAGCGAGACCAGTGTGCCGAGCACCGCGACGGAGGTGCGGGCCGACAGCCCGTGGCACAGGTACAGGGCGATCAGCATGATGGCGCTGGACCCGACCACCGCCACGACCAGCGGGTTCGACCCTTGCAGGATCGCGGGCAGGACGAAGAAGTTCAGCACCAGGAAGCTGATCGCCAAGGCCACCAGCGCCATCACGCCCCGCAGCCGCCCGACGACCACGACGGCGAGGGCGAAGATCCCGGCGAGCAGCGCCATCGGGAACCGGCGGTTGGTGTCGGCGACCGAGTACTGCAGGTCCTTCGGCGCGGAGGGCTCGTAGGCGACCACGACCTTCTGCCCCTGGCTCAGCTGCCGTGACTGGTCCGGCTGCACGATCTCGGTGAACGTCCGGCCCTTGTCCTGGCCGGTGTCGACCCGGATCGTCGCCTTCTTGCAGGTCCCGCTCTCCTGCTGCTGCGCCGATGAGCCCTCCGCCGTGGACGTGTCCCCGGTGGCGGGGACGCCGGAGGCGTTGACCTGCGAGCAGCTCAGCTCCTTCACCGTCGTGACGGTGCCCTGCTGGGTCTGCCGGTCGAACCCCACCCCGGTGCGTTCGTGCGCGGGCGCCCCGCCCGGCCACAGCACGGCGAGCCCGACGACCACGGCGGCGGCGAAGGGCACCAGGATCGCCGCGATGACCTTGCGCAGGTGCCGGGAGACCGGAGCCGCCGGGCCGTGACTGTGCGTATGCCCGTGCCCTCCGCCGCCCGGACCACCGGCGCCCTGCCCCCCGCCGGAACCGCCCCCGCCGGAACCGCCGCCGCCGTGCCCGCTGCCGCCCGGACCACCGGTGCCCTGCCCGCCGCCGAAGCCGTACTCCTGGCCGTGCCAGGGCCCTTGCTCCTGACCCGGTACGCGGCCCTGGCCCTGACCCTGCGCGAGCCCGTGTCCGTGTCCGTGTCCGTGTCCGTGTCCGTGCCCGTGTCCGCGGCCGGTGTCCTCCGGAGCGGAGCCGTCACCGCCCCAGGAGGCGCTGCCGTCGCCGCTTCCGGCACGCGGGCCGGGCCGCGGCGCGCGGCCTGGTTCGGGCGGGGGAAAGGGAGGACGCTGCGTCGTGGTCACGGCCCGATCATCGCAAGAACGAAGGGGGCCCTCTGTTCACCGCGCCCGAACTGACGCTAGCGTGGAGGCACCTTTGTACACGCGGGAGCTCGGAGCACCGGGCTGAGAGGGCGCTGACCTCCGTCCCAGCGATGTTTCACGGGAAACATCACCGAAGCCGAGTGATGTTCCCCACGAAGCGTCGGCAGACGGATACCGCTGCGTCGACCGCCGAACCTGTTACCGGGTAATGCCGGCGTAGGGAGTAGGTCTCATGACCATCAAGGACGCACGCACGCCTGCCTCCGCACAGAGCGCCGCTCAGGAAACCCCCACGGAGGCCGGGAAGTCCATCGGCTGGCACAAGGCGTATGTCGAGGGCTCGCGCCCCGACCTGCGCGTGCCGGTCCGTCAGGTGCACCTCACCAATGGGCGGTCGGTCACCCTGTACGACACCTCGGGGCCGTACACCGACCCGCTCGTCGACACCGATGTGCGCAGGGGACTGCCCCCGCTGCGCGAGAACTGGATCATCGCCCGCGGGGACACCGAGGAGTACGCGGGCCGTCCCGTCCGCCCCGAGGACGACGGCATCAAGCACACCGCACCGCGTGGCGGACTGCGCAACCTCGACGCGGTCTTCCCCGGACGCCCGCGCCAGCCGCGCCGGGGCCGCGGCGGAGCGCCGGTGACCCAGCTCGCGTACGCGCGGCGCGGCGAGATCACCCCCGAGATGGAGTACGTGGCCGTCCGGGAGAACGTCTCGCCCGAGGTCGTACGCGAGGAGATCGCGGCCGGCCGGGCGGTCCTCCCGGCCAACGTGAACCATCCCGAGATCGAGCCGATGATCATCGGCAAGCGGTTCCTGGTGAAGGTCAACGCCAACATCGGCAACTCCGCGGTGACCTCCTCCATCGAGGAGGAGGTCGAGAAGATGACCTGGGCCACCCGCTGGGGCGCCGACACGGTCATGGACCTCTCCACCGGCCGCAACATCCACACCACCCGTGAGTGGGTCCTGCGCAACTCCCCCGTGCCCATCGGCACGGTCCCCCTCTACCAGGCCCTCGAAAAGGTCGACGGCAAGGCGGAGGAGCTGACCTGGGAGATCTACAAGGACACGGTGATCGAGCAGGCCGAGCAGGGCGTGGACTACATGACCGTCCACGCGGGCGTGCGCCTGCCCTTCGTGCCGCTGACCGCCAACCGGAAGACCGGCATCGTCTCGCGCGGCGGCTCGATCATGGCGGCCTGGTGCCTGGCGCACCACAAGGAGTCGTTCCTGTACGAGCACTTCGAGGAACTGTGCGAGATCCTCGCCGCCTACGACGTCACGTACTCGCTCGGCGACGGCCTCCGGCCCGGATCGATCGCGGACGCCAACGACGAGGCCCAGTTCGCGGAACTGCGTACGCTCGGGGAACTCAACACGATCGCCAAGCGCTTCCACGTACAGACCATGATCGAAGGCCCGGGACACGTCCCGATGCACAAGATCAAGGAGAACATCGACCTTCAGCAGGAGATCTGCGACGAAGCTCCGTTCTACACGCTCGGCCCGCTGACCACGGACATCGCGCCCGCCTACGACCACATCACCTCGGGCATCGGCGCCGCCATGATCGCCTGGTGGGGCACGGCCATGCTCTGCTACGTCACGCCCAAGGAGCATCTGGGACTGCCCGACCGGGACGACGTGAAGACCGGGGTCATCACCTACAAGATCGCCGCTCATGCCGCCGACCTCGCCAAGGGCCACCCCGGCGCCCAGGAATGGGACGACGCGCTGTCCGACGCCCGGTTCGAGTTCCGGTGGGAGGACCAGTTCAACCTCGCCCTGGACCCGGACACGGCCCGCGCGTTCCACGACGAGACCCTCCCGGCGGAGCCGGCCAAGACGGCCCACTTCTGCTCGATGTGCGGGCCGAAGTTCTGCTCGATGAAGATCTCGCAGGACATCCGCCGTGAACACGGCGGCACCAGGGGCGAGATCGAGGCGGGCATGGCCCAGAAGTCGAAGGAGTTCGCGGAGGCGGGCAACCGGGTCTACCTCCCGATCGCCGACTGACCCAGCGCAGCGGCGGCCCCGCCACCGGGGCCACCGGCATGCGCTCCCCCCGGGGCGGGGACGCCCGTCGGGGAGTGCGTGCCGGCGGTCACTCGGGGCGGTGCTCCGGGCCTGTGAAGTCCGGGCTGGAGTAGTCCGGGCTCGAGTAGCTCGGACGCGATCCGGCGGGTCCCCGGTCCGGGCTGGTGAAGCCCGGACGGTCGTAGCCCAGGTGCGGCATGCGGCCGGCCGGGGCGGACGGTCCCGTGCCGCTGGCCGAGGCCGCCGCCGCGGGGTCGGCCAGCGCCTCCCGCAGGAACGGCACGATGCCCTGCTCCAGCAACGCCGCGCGCCAGGCGTCCCTGGCCCGTCGCACCTCCCCGTCGCGTTCTCCGTACACCGCGGCCTCGGCCGAGGGACGGTTGCGCAGGGCGGTGGTGAGCAGGCCGGCCGCGGCGACCAGGATGGCCAGCGCGGTCACGGCGCCGAACACCCAGCCGGTGGTCAGCATGGTCCGGGCGAACGCCTGCTCCGGGGCGATCACCCTCAGGACGTACCCGACGAGCAGGAATATCGCGGCGGCCGTGCCCGCCAGGACCGGCGCCAGCACCGCGACCACGGCGACGGCCCCCGCCCCCGCGGTCTCGGCGGCCTCCCCCATGGCGGCGGCGAGCCCCATGGGGCCCGAACCGGGCTCGGCCGGCTCCGGCTCGCGCGCGGTGGACGACGAGGCGGACGGCGCCGGGTGACGCAGCTCCTCGCGGACCTTCACGTAGTGCTGGTACTCGGTCGCCGCCGCGGCGGTGATGAGAGCGGTGGCGCTGAGGGCCATCGTGCGCAGTTGTTCGGTGGTGAGCCGCCGTCCCACAGCGGCCAGTTCCGGGCGGTGTGGTGCGGAGCGCAGCGCCTCGTTGAGAACCCGCTCGTACTCCTGGCGGTCCTCGCTCAACAGGTGCTGCGGAACGCTGTTCATGTGCATCCCCCGATGCTCCGTAGGGCTTGGGGCTCGCATGCCAACGAGCCGTCGGGCAGAAACGGAGGGGAGCCTGCTACGGATAAGCCGATGGTAGAGCGGTGACCGTGCGGGGCGTTAGGGGGTTTCCAGAAATTGGGTGTCGGCCCGCAGGAAGGCCGCCGGGCGCAAACCGGGAGAAAAGCGCGCCGGTGAAGGCTCAGTCGGCCAACGGCAGTTGCTGGACCAGCAGTTTTCCGGCCATGGTCACGCCGCCGTCCATCGCGATGGCGAGTCCGTCGGCGTAGACGTGCGGTCCTTCGACCGACGGACCGGAGTCGTCGTCCCCGTCCTCGGAACCGACCTCGCCGAGCAGATACGGGATCGGGCTGTGCCCGTGGACGATGCGGGTGCCGCCGTACGTGTCGAGCAGGGAGCGCACGGCGTCCGCGCCGCCCTCGTCCCGGAAGGAGAACCGCTTGGTGAACTTGCGGAAGAGGTCCCACACCTCGTCCGCGTCATTGCGGGTGAGGGTCTCGTGGATGGTGTCGTTGACCTCTTCGATGGAGCGGCCGTAGTCGAGGTAGGCGGTGGTGTCGGAGTGCACCAGGAGGTGGCCCTCGACCTCCTCGACGGCGTCCAGCCGGGCCATCCACTGCAGGTGGTGGTCCTGGAGGCGGTCCATGTCGGTCTTCTGGCCGCCGTTCAGCAGCCAGGCCGCCTGGAAGGTGGCGGTGCCCGCGCCCGAGTTGACGGGGGTGTCGCCGAACCGCTTGGCGCCCAGCAGCAGCAGCTCGTGGTTGCCCATCAGCGCCTTGCAGTAGCCGCCGGCCGCGGCGGCCTCGGCGGACAGCCGCATCACCAGGTCGATGACGCCGATGCCGTCCGGGCCACGGTCGGTGAAGTCGCCGAGGAACCACAGGCGGGCGGTGCCGGCGCACCACTGGCCGGACGCGTCGATCAGGTTCTGCTCCTGGAGGGCGGCCACCAGCTCGTCCAGGTAGCCGTGGACGTCGCCCACGACGTACAGCGGACCGGGACCCGTGGCCGGCCCGTCCGCCGGGGCGGGCGCGGGGTCGACGAGTTCCTGGACCGTGCTCGGGTCGACGACGGGCAGGTCCCGCTCCGCGGGGACGTACCCCTCCGGAAGGGCCTCCTCGTGCGGCGGTACGACGTCTGCGCCCTGGGCGTACGGACCGGTCTCATGGACGTACGCGGGCACTCGGAAGTCGCGCAACGTCGCCGTCCGCTCCACCTCGGGTCCCTGACCGGCCCCCTGAGTCATCGACCCCTCCACCATCGCGCCGCTGCTGCACCGCTTCGGACTGCCTGGTCGCAGCGGCCCGCGGTGTCGTGCGCCCATCATAGGAATGCGGATCGCGCTGTGTGATGACCCAGGGGTGGTGAATCGGAACAGGTCCCCGCCTCGACGCGGCTTTCGCCCCGATTGGCCCGCTCTTCATCCGCCCCTCTGTCACCTCACGGTCACCTTCCGGCCGTCCTTCCCCTCCCGTCCCGCCTCCCGGTCCCTACTCGCCCCCGGGGGAGCGCGGCGGGCTGACCGTCGTGCGCGGCGGCCGGCGCTGCGAGGAGGTGCGCACGATCAGCTCGGTCGGTATCACCTGCTCGACCGGCTGGTGCGCCTCGACGCTCTCGATGGCGTCGATCAGCAACTGCACCACGGCCGTGCCGATGCGGCGCGGCTTGAGCGACAGGGTGGTGATGGGCGGTTCGGTGTTGGCGTAGACCGTGGACTCGCTGCAGCAGACCAGCAGCAGGTCGTCGGGTACGCGCAGCCCGTAGCGGCGGGCCGCGGCGAGCAGATCGGTGCCGTTGGGGTCGAACAGCCCGTACACGGCGTCGGGCCGGTCCGGGCGGGCGAGCAGCCGGTCGGCGGCGACGGCGCCCGCGCACGGGTCGTGCGCCGGGTACGCCTCGTAGACCGGGTCCTGGCCGACCCGCTCGCACCAGCGCAGGTACGCGGTGGTCGACAGATGGGTGTACGTGTCGGTGGTGGTGCCGGTGAGCAGGCCGATACGGCGGGCGCCGGCGTCGGCGAGGTGGTCGAGGATGCCGAGGACGGCGGCCTCGTGGTCGTTGTCCACCCAGGCGGTGACCGGGAGCGCGCCGGCCGGGCGGCCGTCGGAGACGACCGGGAGGCCCTGGCGGACCAGCTCGCTGACGACCGGGTCCTGGTCGGAGGGGTCGATGACGACCGTGCCGTCCAGGGCGACGTTGGACCACACGTCGTGGCGGGAGGTCGCGGGAAGGATGACGAGGGCGTAGCCGCGGGCGAGCGCGGCCGATGTGGCGGCCCGCGCCATCTCGGCGAAGTAGGCGAACTCCGTGAAGGTGAAAGGTTCATTCCCGTACGTCGTCACCGTCAGGCCGATGAGTCCCGACTTGCCGGTGCGGAGTGTGCGGGCGGCGGCCGACGGCCGGTAGCCCAGCCGGTCGGCGACCTCGCGGACGTGGCGTCGGGTGGCGTCCGGGAGCCTGCCCTTGCCGTTGAGGGCATCGGAGACGGTCGTGATGGAGACTCCGGCGGCGGCGGCGACGTCCCTGATGCCCGCCCGACCCGGCCTGCTGCCTCGACGTGAGGTTTCCGCGCGGCTCACCTGGTGCTTCCCTGCTGCTGTCATGGCGAGCCGATAGTAGGGCTCATGCGGTGGGGTAGGGCGGACGCATATGCATGCATTGACAGGCACGTTTCTGCATGGCGAAAAAGGTTCAACTTCCTTGGATCGCAAGGTAGTTAGACCTCTCGACCCCCGGACGTAGGGTGTCGACGCGTGTGGGCCTGCCAAGAGTGCGATGTTGCGAAGAGGTCTCAACTCACCACTACGGGGGACGCGCGCCACGGCGCAAGCCACCGGCGCATAGATATATGTAGGGGCGCTCCCCCGGAACGTACGCCTTCGGCCGCTGATGCCCCTGATGTCGGTGTGACCGGACGGCACGCCGGAACGACCGAGCGGCGTGCCGTGTGACCGAGCGGCCCGTCCGAGCCGGTACGCGCCGGGACCGAATCCTCATAAGGTGAGAAGTATTCGATGCCGGTGGTGGTCACGAGGAGGACTGCGGTGAGCGAGACGAGCCCCAAGCTGCGCGCCGAGCTGGAAGGGATTCCCACCTACAAGCCGGGCAAGCCCGCGGCGTCGGACGGGCCGGTGGCCTACAAGCTGTCCTCCAACGAGAACCCGTATCCGCCGCTGCCGGGTGTGATGGAGACCGTCACGGCGGCGGCCGCGTCCTTCAACCGCTATCCGGACCTGGCCTGTACGGGACTGGTCGACGAGCTGGCAGAGCGGTTCGGCGTCCCGGCCTCCCATGTGGCGACCGGTACCGGTTCGGTGGGCGTCGCCCAGCAGCTGGTCCAGGCGACGGCGGGCCCCGGGGACGAGGTGATCTACGCCTGGCGGTCCTTCGAGGCGTACCCGATCATCACGCAGATCAGCGGCGCGGCCTCGGTCCGGGTGCCGCTGACGCCGGGGGACGTGCACGACCTGGACGCCATGGCGGACGCGATCACCGAGCGGACCCGGCTGATCTTCGTCTGCAACCCGAACAACCCGACCGGCACGGTGGTCGGGCGCGAGGAGCTGGAGCGGTTTCTCGACCGGGTGCCCGGTGATGTGCTGGTGGTCCTGGACGAGGCGTACCGCGAGTTCATCCGCGACCCCCGGGTGCCGGACGGCATCGAGCTGTACCGCGAGCGGCCCAACGTCTGCGTGCTGCGGACCTTCTCCAAGGCGTACGGCCTCGCCGGGCTCCGGGTCGGTTTCGCCGTGGCGCACGAGCCGGTGGCGGCGGCACTGCGCAAGACGGCGGTGCCGTTCGGCGTGAGCCAGATCGCGCAGGAGGCGGCGATCGTCTCGCTGAGGGCGGAGGACGAGCTGCTCGGGCGGGTCGGCTCCCTGGTGTGCGAGCGCACGCGGGTGGTGGAGGGGCTGCGGGCCCAGGGCTGGACGGTGCCCGAGACCCAGGCGAACTTCGTCTGGCTGCGGCTGGGGGAGCGCACGGTCGCCTTCGCGGAGGCGTGCGAGCGCGCCGGCGTGGTGGTGAGGCCGTTCCCGGGGGACGGGGTGCGGGTGACCGTGGGGGAGACCGAGGCGAACGACATCTTCCTGAAGGCGGCGGAAGGGTTCCGCAAGGGGCTGTAACCCCGGGCCAGGAGGCGGCGGGCGTCTCGCGGGTGGCGTTGGTCACCTGCGGGGCGCCCGTTTCACGTGAAACGGGGCCTTCTGTACCGGGTGCGGTTCAACGGTCCGTGGAAAAGGTCCGTCCGAGGGGTTGACGTCACAGGGGACCCCCCTTCCGGAGCCGAAAAGCAGTAGGTCATAATTGCTTGTGAATGTGAACGCGTTCACAAGCGTGTCGGATCGCTCCCGATATGGGTGTGTCATACATGCACAATGTGCCGCTGACCACGGCGATGTGAGGAGAGTGACGACGTGGACTTGGCTCTGGCGCCGGAGACGCTGGCGCGCTGGCAGTTCGGCATCACGACCGTCTACCACTTCCTGTTCGTGCCGCTGACGATCTCCCTGGCCGCCCTGACGGCCGGTCTGGAGACCGCCTGGGTGCGCACCGGCAAGGAGAAGTACCTCCAGGCGACCAAGTTCTGGGGCAAGCTCTTCCTGATCAACATCGCCATGGGCGTGGTCACGGGCATCGTCCAGGAGTTCCAGTTCGGCATGAACTGGTCCGACTACTCCCGCTTCGTCGGCGACATCTTCGGCGCTCCGCTGGCCTTCGAGGCGCTGATCGCCTTCTTCTTCGAGTCGACCTTCATCGGCCTGTGGATCTTCGGCTGGGACAAACTGCCCAAGAAGATCCACCTGGCCTGCATCTGGATGGTCTCGATCGGCACGCTGCTGTCGGCGTACTTCATCCTCGCCGCCAACTCCTGGATGCAGCACCCCGTCGGCTACCGGATCAACGAGGAGAAGGGCCGGGCGGAGCTGACGGACTTCTGGCAGGTCCTCACCCAGAACACCGCGCTCAACCAGGTCTTCCACAGCTTCTCCGCGGCCTTCCTGACCGGCGGTGCCTTCATGGTCGGCATCGCCGCCTTCCACCTGTGGCGCAAGAAGCACATCCCGGTGATGCGGACCTCGCTCCGCCTCGGCCTGGTCACACTGGCGGTCGGCGGCCTGCTCACCGCGATCAGCGGCGACACCCTCGGCAAGGTCATGTACGAGCAGCAGCCGATGAAGATGGCCGCGGCCGAGGCGCTCTGGGACGGCGAGGAGCCGGCGCCCTTCTCCGTCTTCGCCTACGGCGACGTCGACGAGGGGCACAACAAGGTCGCCCTGGAGATCCCCGGCCTGCTCTCCTTCCTGGCGCACAGCGACTTCGACTCGTACGTGCCCGGCATCAACGACACCAACAAGGCCGAGCAGGAGAAGTTCGGGCCCGGCGACTACAAGCCCATCGTCCCCGTCGCCTACTGGGGCTTCCGTTGGATGATCGGCTTCGGGATGGCGTCCTTCACGCTCGGTCTGGCCGGGCTGTGGCTGACGCGGAAGAAGTTCCTGCTGCCGGCCGCCTGGCGGACCGGTGACGACGAGGTGCCGCACCTGGTGCTGCTGCGCAAGCCGCTCGGCGCCCGGCTCTCCCGGCTGTACTGGCTGCTGGCCCTGTGGACGATGGGCTTCCCGCTGATCGCCAACTCCTGGGGCTGGATCTTCACCGAGATGGGCCGCCAGCCGTGGGTCGTCTACGGCCTCTTCCAGACCCGCGACGCGGTCTCCCCCGGTGTCTCCCAGACCGAGGTCATCCTCTCGATGACCGCCTTCACCCTGCTCTACGCCGTCCTGGCCGTCGTCGAGGTCAGGCTGATGGCGAAGTACGTCAAGGCCGGACCGCCCGAACTCACCGAGGCCGACCTCAACCCGCCCACGAAGATCGGCGGCGACGTCCGCGACGCCGACAAGCCGATGGCCTTCTCGTACTAGGCGTAAGGGAGCTGCACCGTCATGGAACTGCACGACGTCTGGTTCGTCCTCATCGCCTTCCTGTGGACCGGCTACTTCTTCCTGGAGGGCTTCGACTTCGGGGTCGGCGTCCTGACCAGGCTGCTGGCCCGGAACCGGCCCGAGAAGCGGGTGCTGATCAATACGATCGGCCCGGTCTGGGACGGCAACGAGGTCTGGCTGCTCACCGCGGGCGGCGCCACCTTCGCCGCCTTCCCCGAGTGGTACGCGACGCTGTTCTCCGGCTTCTACCTGCCGCTGCTGGTCATCCTGCTGTGCCTGATCATCCGGGGCGTGGCCTTCGAGTACCGGGTGAAGCGGCCCGAGGAGCGCTGGCAGCGCAACTGGGAGACCGCGATCTTCTGGACCTCGCTGATCCCCGCCTTCCTGTGGGGCGTGGCCTTCGGCAACATCGTCGGCGGCGTGAAGATCGACCGGGACATGGAGTACGTCGGCAGCCTGGGGGATCTGCTCAACCCCTACGCGCTGCTCGGCGGCGTGGTGACGCTGACGCTGTTCACCTTCCACGGCACGGTGTTCACCGCGCTCAAGACGGTCGGTGAGATCCGGGAGCGGGCACGGAAGCTGGCGCTGCGCGTCGGCCTGGTCACGGCGGTGGCGGCACTGGCCTTCCTGCTGTGGACGCAGCTGGACCACGGCGACGGCGCGAGCCTGGTGGCGCTGGTGGTGGCGGTGGCGGCCCTGGCCGCCGCGCTCCTCGCCAACCAGGCCGGACGCGAGGGCTGGGCGTTCACCCTCTCCGGCGTCACCCTCGTCGCCTCGGTGGCCATGCTGTTCCTGACGCTCTTCCCGAACGTCATGCCGTCCACGCTGAACGCGGACTGGAGCCTGACCGTCACCAACGCCTCGTCCAGTCCCTACACCCTGAAGATCATGACCTGGCTCGCGGTGATCGGCACGCCTGTCGTGCTCGTCTACCAGGGATGGACGTACTGGGTCTTCCGCAAGCGCATCGGTACGCAGCACCTCGCCGACGCCACGCACTGAGTCCGGCCGGGGTACGTTCACGGAGCACGCTCACTCCGCGTGTTTCACGTGAAACGCACCCTCGGGACGGGAGGGCATGTTCCACGTGAAACCCATCGATCCACGACTGCTGCGGTACGCCCGCACCACCCGGCTCTTCCTCATGGCCGTCGTCGGCCTGGGCGCCGTCGGCGCGGGGCTGGTCATCGCCCAGGCCATGCTCATCGCCGAGATCGTGGTGGGCGCCTTCCAGGACGGCCTGACGGCCACCGGACTCCGCACTCCCCTGCTGCTGTTGGTGGCCGTCGCCGGTGGCCGGGGCCTGGTGGGGTGGCTCACCGAACTGGCCGCGCACCGGGCGAGCGCGGCGGTGAAGTCGGAGCTGCGCGGCCGGCTGCTGGACCGGGCGGCCACCCTCGGCCCCGGCTGGCTCACCGGACAGCGCACCGGGTCGCTGGTGACCCTGGCCACCCGCGGGGTCGACGCCCTCGACGACTACTTCTCCCGCTATCTGCCGCAGTTGGGCCTCGCCGTCGTCGTACCGGTCGCGGTGCTGGTCCGGATCGTCACCGAGGACTGGGTGTCGGCGGCCATCATCGTCGTCACCCTTCCGCTCATCCCGGTCTTCATGGCCCTGATCGGCTGGGTCACGCAGTCCCGGATGGACCGGCAGTGGCGGCTGCTGTCCCGGCTGTCCGGGCACTTCCTGGACGTGGTGGCGGGACTGCCGACGCTCAAGGTCTTCGGCCGGGCCAAGGCCCAGGCCGAGTCGATCCGGCGGATCACCGACGACTACCGCCAGGCGACCCTGCGGACCCTGCGGATCGCCTTCCTGTCCTCCTTCGCCCTGGAACTGCTCAGCACGCTCTCGGTCGCCCTGGTCGCCGTCACCATCGGCATGCGCCTCGTCCACGGCGACATGAACCTGTACGACGGTCTGGTCGTGCTGGTGCTGGCGCCGGAGGCGTATCTGCCGCTGCGGCAGGTCGGGGCGCAGTACCACGCGGCGGCCGAGGGGCTCGCCGCGGCCGAGGAGATCTTCACCGTCCTGGAGACCCCGGCCCGGCGCCCGGGGACCGGTGCCGTGCCCGCGACCGGCGCGCTGGCCTTCGAGGGAGTGACCGTCCGCCACCCGGGCCGGTCGGCGGACGCCGTGTCGGACGTGAGCTTCACCGTGGAGCCCGGTGAGACGGTCGCCCTCGTCGGTCCGAGCGGGGCCGGCAAGTCGACGCTGCTCGATGTGCTGCTGGGCTTCGTCCGGCCGGACGAGGGCCGGGTGACGGTCGGGGGAGCCGATCTCGCCGGCCTGGACCCGGAGCAGTGGCACGCGCGGGTCGCCTGGGTGCCGCAGCGACCGCACCTGTACGCCACGACGATCGCCGAGAACGTACGGCTGGCCCGGCCCGGCGCGGACGACACCGCCGTACGCCGGGCGCTGCGCGATGCCGGGGCGCTGGCCTTCGTCGACGCGCTGCCCGAGGGTGCGGAGACGGTGCTCGGTGAGGACGGTGCCGGGCTGTCCGCCGGGCAGCGGCAACGACTCGCGCTGGCCAGGGCGTTCCTCGCGGACCGGCCCGTGCTGCTGCTGGACGAGCCGACCGCGGCGCTGGACGGGGCGACCGAGGCGGAGGTCGTGGCGGCGGTACGGCGGCTCGCGCAGGGGCGGACCGTGCTGCTCGTGGTGCACCGCCCGGCGCTGCTGGAGGTGGCCGACCGGGTGGTGCGGTTGCCCGAGCCGGGGCCCGGAGATCGGGTACGGCCGGCTGAGCCGGGGGCGGCCGGCCGGATGCCGTCACCGGCCGAGTCGGAGGCCGCCGTCCCCGGTGCGGGGGCCCGCCTGCCCGTGGACGGACCGGTCGCCGGGGCGGCGGGTGGCCCCGCAGCCGCCGTGGCCGAGGAGGACGCGCCGGGCGTTCCGGCCTCCGTCGCCTCCGCCTCCGCCTCCGTCGCCTCCGCCGCGAGGGACGCCCGGGGCCGTGGCGGGGTGCTCGGCCGGGTGCGGGCGATGTCCGCCCCGCGGCGTGGGCGGCTCGCGCTCGCCCTGCTGCTCGGCAGCCTGGCGCTGGGCAGTGCCGTCGGTCTGATGGCCACCTCCGGGTGGCTCATCTCCCGGGCCTCGCAGCAGCCGCCGGTGCTGTACCTGATGGTGGCCGTCACGGCGACCCGCGCCTTCGGCATCGGCAGGTCCGTCTTCCGCTACGCCGAGCGGCTCGTGTCGCACGACGCCGTGCTGCGGATGCTCGCCGACACCCGGGTCGCCGTCTACCGGCGGCTGGAGCGGATCGCGCCCGCCGGGCTGCGCCGCAGCCGCCGCGGCGACCTGCTGTCCAGGCTGGTCGCCGACGTCGACGCGGTCCAGGACTACTGGCTGCGCTGGCTGCTGCCGGCCGGGGCCGCGGCGGTCGTCTCCGCCGCGTCCGCCGGCTTCATGGCCTGGCTGCTGCCGGAGGCCGGTGCCGTGCTCGCCGCCGGGCTGCTCGCCGCGGGCCTCGGTGTGCCGCTGCTCACCGGTGCCGTGGCGCGCCGGGCCGAGCGCAGGCTGGCCCCCGCCCGCGGCGCGCTCGCCACCCGGGTGACCGATCTGCTCACCGGCACCGCCGAACTGACCGTGGCCGGTGCCCTGCCCGCACGCGCCGCCGACGCGCGCCGGGCCGACTCCGCGCTGACCCGGATCGCCTCGCGGACGGCCACCGCCACCGCGCTCGGTGACGGGCTCACGGCCCTGATCTCCGGCCTGACCGTCGCGGCGGCCTCGTTCGTCGGTGCCCAGGCGGTCGCCGACGGCCGGCTCTCCGGGGTGGCCATGGCCGTGGTCGCGCTCACCCCGCTGGCCGCCTTCGAGGCCGTCCTCGGCCTGCCGCTCGCCGTGCAGTACCGGCAGCGGGTCCGCCGCGGCGCCGAGCGCGTGTACGAGGTGCTCGACGCCCCGGAGCCCGTACGGGACCCGGAGCGGCCCCGGCAGGTCCCGGCGTCGCCGTTCCCGATCGTCGTCAAGGGGCTCGCCGCCCGTCACCCCGGGCAGTACCGGGAGGCCCTGACCGGACTGGACCTGACCCTGGCCGAGGGGCGCCGGATCGCCGTGGTCGGTACGTCCGGGTCGGGCAAGACGACGCTCGCCCAGGTGCTGCTGCGGTTCCTGGACCCGGGCGCGGGGTCGTACACCCTCGCCGGGGTGGACGCCCGCGCCCTGACCGGCGACGCCGTGCGCCGGATCGTCGGGCTGTGCGCGCAGGACGCCCACCTCTTCGACAGTTCGGTGCGGGAGAACCTGCTGCTGGCCAGGAAGGACGCCACCGAGGACCGACTGCGCGACGCCCTGCGGCGGGCCCGGCTGCTGGAATGGGCCGACGGCCTGCCCGACGGGCTCGACACCCTGGTGGGGGAACACGGGGCCCGGCTGTCCGGTGGTCAGCGGCAGCGCCTCGCCCTGGCCCGCGCGCTCCTCGCCGACTTCCCCGTGCTGGTGCTCGACGAGCCCGCCGAGCACCTCGACCTGCCGACCGCGGACGCGCTCACCGCGGATCTGCTGGCCGCCACCGAGGGCCGGACGACCCTGCTCATCACCCACCGGCTCGCCGGTCTGGAGGCCGTCGACGAGGTGATCGTGCTCGACGAGGGCCGGGTCGCGCAGCGCGGGACGTTCGCGGAGCTGAGGGCGGTGCCGGGGCCGCTGCGGTCGATGGCCGAACGGGAGGCGGCGGCGGACCTGCTGGTAGCGGGGTAGGCGGTCCGGGCGGGGAGCCGGTGGCCGCACGGCACCCCCAGGGCGAGCTTCCGGACGTTCTCTGGCTTTCCTGGGCAAAAGGGTCTCATTAGGCTCGGTGCATGTCCGGTACCCCGCCGCCCCCGCCGCCTTCCGGCCCCGGGCCGTCCGGGGAGGGGGCCTCGGTGGAGCTGCGGGTGCGGGTGCGCAAGCTGCTGGCGGCGATGCGGTCCGTCGGCAGCGGCCTGGACCCGCACGCCACGCTGGAGCGGATCTGCGCGACCGCCGCCGACCTCGCCGGGGCGCGGTACGCGGCGCTGGGCGTCCTGGCCGAGGACGGTGAGGGCCTCGCCGACTTCGTCCACCACGACGCCGGCGCGGCGACCGCCGGCCTGATGGGCAGCCCGCCGGACCGCCCTACGGCGCCGGGCACCGTGACCGACGCCCCCGGGCCGGCCCGCTCGCCCGACCCGGCCGACGGTTCCCGTGACCTGGGCGGCGATTCCCGCGCCCTGGCCGGCGATTCCCGGGCCTTGGGCGGCGATTCCCGCGCCTTGGGCGGCGATTTCCGCGCCCCGACCGACGAGCCCGGTGACCCGACCGACGAGCCCGGTGACCCGACCGGCGCCCCCCGCGACCTGACCGGCATCCTCCGCGCCGGCGGCCTCCCGGCAGCGTACGAGCCGCCCCCGCCCGGCGTCCTCAGCGTTCCCGTACGGGTTCAGGGCGAGTTCTCCGGCACCCTCTACCTGGCGGACAAACGCGACGGCAGGGCGTTCGACGACCACGATCTCGCCCTGGTCCGGGTGCTCGCCGTCGAGGCGGGCATCGCCCTCGGCAACGCCCGGCTCCACGCGTCCGCGCGGGCGCGGGAGCGCTGGATCGACGGATCGGTCGCCGTCACCACCGCCCTGCTCTCCGGCGCCGGCCCCGACGACTCCCTGCGGGTGGTCGCCGAACAGGCCCGCCGGCTCTCCGGGGCGGTCGCCGGCATCGTGCTGCTGCCGGCCGCGTGCGGCGGCATGGAGATCGCGGCCGTCGCCGGGCGGCGGCCCGCCGAGGATCTCGGCACGGTGCTCGCGCCGGACAGCGGGCTGGTCGCCGGTCTGCTCGCCGGCCGGTCCGAGGTCGTGACCGACGCGGCCACCGACCCGCGCCTGCTCACCGGCCCGGCCCGTGCCTACGGCCCCGCCCTGGTGCTGCCGCTGCGCAGCGACGGGCGGGTCCTCGGCGGGCTGGTCCTGCTCCGTGCGCGGGGGGAGCGGCCGTTCACCCGGACCGAGCGCGTCCTCGCCGACCGGTTCGCCGCGCAGGCCGCGCTCGCGCTGGTCATGGCCGAGGCGCAGCGGGACCGTGAGCGGCTGGCCGTGTACGAGGACCGCGACCGCATCGCCCGGGACCTGCACGACCTCGTCATCCAGCGGCTGTTCGCCACCGGGATGACGCTGGAGAACGCCGAGCGCGTCTCGGCCGTGCCCGAGGTACGCGACGGCGTAGCCAAGGCCGTGGCCGAACTCGACGTCACCATCCAGGAGATCCGCTCGGCGGTCTTCGCGCTGCGCCGGCCCGCCGAGACCCCGGCCCGGCTGCGCACCCGGGTCCTGCGGGAGATCACCATGGCCGCCGCGCCCCTCGGCCACACCCCCGCGCACCGCTTCGTCGGCCCGGTCGACGGCGCGGTCGGGGAGGCGACCGGCCGCAATCTCCTCGCCGCCCTGCGCGAGGCGCTCTCCAACGCCTACCGGCACGCCCACGCCTCCCGGACCGAGGTCGTCGTCGACGCGACGGTGACCTTGCCGGACGGCCGCCTGGGCGTCCGGCTGACCGTCGCCGACGACGGTGTGGGCCTCCCCGAGGGCGGCCGGCGCAGCGGCCTGCACAACCTGGAACGCCGGGCCCAGGCACTCGGCGGGACGAGCCGCACCGGGCCGGGCATCGGGCCGGACGGCGCCGGCACGACCGTCGTGTGGGAGGCGCCGTACTGAATCCGGCCGGGGCGGCCGGCGAGCCTCGGTCTCGCGTCGAAGCGGGCCGCTCTCCCCCATGTGCAGCAACGGAATCCCCCGCCCGTACGAGCCGGACATGACCCGGCGGCCCCGCAGGGGCCACGATCGCTGACATGCGCTCACCTCGCCGCCGTCCGCTGCTCGTTCCGGTGCTGCTGTGCGCGCTCGCCGTCCTCGCGGCCCGGCCCACCGCCGAGGGGGACGGCGGCTCCGCCGGCGAGGCCGGCACGGAGGTCGCCCGGCTCTACCAGGACGCCGCCACGGCGACCCGGCGGTACGAGGAGGGGCGACGGGAGGCGGAGGCCCGGCGCGCCGAAGCCGCGCGGTACGCGGCCCTGCTCGACCGGCAGCGCGCGGAGATCACCGTCCTGCACGAGGAACTGGGCCGCATCGCCCGTGCCCAGTACCGCGAAGGAGGCGGGCTTCCGCTCACCGCGCGGATGCTCCTCGCGGACGACCCGGAGCAACTGATGCGGGGCCGGCACACCATCCGGCGGGCCGGCCGCGCCCTGGGCGACGCCATCGGCAGGAGCCGCCGGGCCGAGGCGCGGCTGGCCGCCGACGAGGCGAGGGCGGAGGCGGCCCGGCGGGAACTGGACCGGCACAACGCGGAACTGGCCACCCTGAAGCGGAGCATCGAGCGCAAGCTGGCGGCGGCCCGGGCGAAACTCCGGGACCGGGCGGAGACACCGGCCGCCGCGGGGTCCTGCCCGGGCGCCGTCCGCCTCGACCAGCCGGACGCGCGTGCGGAGCGGGACTGGGTGGCACCGGTGGAGGCGTACGAGCTGTCCGCGTCCTTCGGCAGCGGCGGATCGCGCTGGGCGAACCGGCACACCGGGCAGGACTTCGCGGTGCCGGTCGGCACACCGGTGCGCGCGGTCGGCGCCGGGCACGTGGTGAAGGTGTCGTGCGGCGGGGCCTTCGGCATCCAGGTCGTGCTCCGGCACTCCGGCGGCTACTACACGCAGTACGCGCATCTGGCCGCCGTCGCCGTCGGCCAGGGTGACCGCGTCGCCGCCGGGCAGTGGATCGGGCAGTCGGGCAACACCGGCAACTCCACCGGCCCGCACCTCCACTTCGAGGTGCGGATCACCCCGGAGACGGGATCGGCGCTGAACCCGGTGCCCTGGCTGGCCCTGCGGGGCGTGACCGTCTGATCCGCCCCACGACCCGCCGGGAAGCCCTCGCGAAGGTCAGGAGAATCGTTCCAGCAGATGTTCGATGACGCGGGCGACCCCGTCGTCGTTGTTGGCGACCGTCCGTCCCGAGGCGGCGGCGACCGCGTCCGGGTGGGCGTTGCCCATGGCGTACGACTGTCCCGCCCAGGTGAGCATCTCCACATCGTTCGGCATGTCCCCGAAGGCGACGACCTCCTCGTGCGAGATGCCGCGCTCGGCACAGCACAGGGCGAGCGTGCTGGCCTTGGAGACCTCCGGGCCGCTGATCTCCAGCAGGGCGCTGGGGCTGGACCGGGTGACGTTGGCGCGGTCGCCCACGGCGAGGCGGGCCAGCGTCAGGAAGGCGTCCGGCTCGATGGCCGGGTGGAAGGCGAGGATCTTGAGCACCGGCTCGTCCGGTGCCGGACCGTCCGGGCCGAGCAGTTCCTCGGCCGGCCGCAGGACGTCCGGGGCCTCCAGGTGCAGCTTCGGATAACCGGGCTCCTGGTTGAAGCCGTACGTCTGCTCCACCGCGTACACCGTGCCGGGGGCCGCCTCGCGCAGCAGCCGTACGGTGTCCAGCGCGTTCTCCCGGGCCAGCGCCCGCACCTTCACGAACCGGTGGGCGCCGGGACCGCCGTGCAGGTCGACCACGGCGGCGCCGTTGCCGCAGATGGCGAGGCCGTGGCCGTGGACGTGGTTGCTGACGACATCCATCCAGCGGGCCGGCCGGCCGGTCACGAAGAAGACCTCGATGCCCGCCTCCTCGGCGGCGGCCAGCGCGGCCACCGTACGGGGCGAGACCGTCTTGTCGTCGCGCAGCAGGGTCCCGTCGAGGTCGGTGGCGATCAGACGGGGGCGAGCGGCGGCGGCCGGGGGCGGGGGCTGTCGAGTCGCTGAGGTCACCCGGTCATTGTCCCGTACGGGACCGCACGGGCGTGCGGCAGTCCGCACATCTGTGAGGTACGGCCCTCATGAGTGCCGCCCCCGCCCCCCGCCCCGCCGCCCGGCGCCCGGTGAAGCTCAGCCCAACTGGGCGAGCGCCTCCATCGCGATCCGTTCGAAGACCTTCTCGTCGATCGCGAAGTCCGACCCCGGGATCGGCCAGTGGACGACGATCTCGGTGAACCCCGCCTCCCGGTGCCGCCCGGCGAAGTCCACGAAGGCGTCCAGGGAACGGAACGGCTCGTTGCGGTCCGGCGTGAACCCGGTGAGCAGCACCTTGTCGAGTTCTCCCGCGTCCCGGCCGATCTCGGCGCAGGCGTCGGCCAGCCGCTCCGCCTGCGTCCGCAGCGCGCGCAGTGACTGATCGGGCGTGCCGTTCTCGAACAGCTTCGGGTCGCCGGTGGTCACCCACGCCTGCCCGTACCGGGCGGCGAGCCGCAGACCGCGCGGTCCGGTCGCGGCCACCGCGAACGGCAGCCGGGGCCGCTGCACACAGCCCGGAATGGTGCGCGCCTCGTGCGCAGCGTAGAAGTCGCCCTCGTAGGACACCGTGTCCTCGGTCAGCAGCCGGTCGAGCAGGGCGAGGAACTCGGCGAAGCGGTCGGCCCGCTCGCGCGGCGTCCAGGGCTCCTGACCGAGCGCGGTGGCGTCGAAGCCGGTGCCGCCCGCCCCTATGCCCAGCGTGATCCGTCCGCCGGAGATGTCGTCGAGGGAGATCAGTTCCTTGGCGAGCGTCACCGGGTGCCGGAAGTTGGGGGACGTCACCAGGGTGCCCAGCCGCATCCGCTCGGTGGCCGCCGCGGCCGCGGTCAGCGTCGGTACGGCACCGAACCACGGGCCGTCGCGGAAGCTGCGCCAGGAGAGGTGGTCGTAGGTGTAGGCGGCGTGGAAACCGAGCTGCTCCGCCCGTGTCCAGGCCGCGCGGCCGCCCTGGTGCCAGCGGCGATGGGGGAGGATCACGGTGCTCAGGCGCAGACTCATGGCACCGAGCCTAAGCGGCGTCCGCCGTTTCACGTGAAACAGCCCCTGGCCACCACGCCGCTACGAGCACCGCCCGCAGTTGCCACGCCGCTACGGAAGCCGCGAGAAGCCGCCGTGTCGCTACGGGAGCCGTCCGAAATCGCCGTGTCGTTAAGGGAGCCGTCCGAAGCCGCCGTGTCGCTACGGAATCCACGCGGTCACCGAGCCACTACAGCAACCACGTGGTGCCGGCGCGCTACCCGAACCGCAGATAGCGCGCCGGCACCGCCTCGGTCAGCCATACGCCGTTGGCGCTGATCCGGAAGACGTGGCCGTCGCGGTGCATGGCGGCGGCGTCCACCGCCAGGACCACCGGCCGGCCGCGCCGGGCACCGACCCGGGTGGCGGTCTCGCGGTCGGCCGAGAGGTGCACCGCGTGCCGGTTCATCGGCCGCAGTCCCTCGGCCCGGATGGCGTCCAGGTGGCGGGCGACCGTGCCGTGGTACAGGTGCGGCGGCGGGGTCGCCGGGGGCAGGCCGAGGTCGACGTCGACGCTGTGTCCCTGGCTGGCGCGGATGCGGGTGCCGTCGACCGCGAAGCGCTGCTTGTCGTTGGCGGCGACCACGTGGTCCAGTTCCTCGCGGCCGATGCGGAAGCCATGGGCGGCGGTCGCCGCGAGGAGGGTGTCGATCTCGACCCAGCCGCCCTCGTCCAGCGTCAGCCCGATCCGTTCCGGCTGGTGACGCAGATGCTTGGCGAGGTACTTCGACACCTTCACGGTGCGTCTCTCGTCCTCGCCCCTCTCACTTCGTTCCTTCATTCGACCAGGGTGCCGAAAGAGACGCGCGTCACGCGATCGATTTCTCCCGGGAGGTTTGGTCCACAGCCAAGTGATGTTATCCACAGGTCTCTTGGGGATGTCTGTGGAGAACCGGCGCGTCACACCGGGGGATCGACCCGGGCGAGCGCGCGTCCCGCCCCCGGGACGAAGCGCGACAGGAACCGGGCGACACGCGCCTCCGCCGCGACCGGGACGACGGCCCGGTCCCGCGCCACCGCCTCCAGGATCGCGTCGGCGACCCTCTCCGGCGGGTAGTTCCGCAGCCCGTACAGCCGGGCCGTGCGCCGCTGCCGCCGCCGCTGTCCGGCCGCGTCGGCGCCCGCGAACCGCGCCGCCGAGGTGATGCCCGTGTCCACGAACCCCGGGCAGACCGCCGTCACGCCGATGTCCCGACCGGCCAGCTCGGCGCGGAGGCACTCGCTCAGCATCAGCACCGCCGCCTTGGAGGTGCTGTACGCGGGCAGCGCCCGGGAGGGCTGGTAGGCCGACGCCGAGGCGACGTTGACGATGTGGCCGCCCTGGCCGCGCTCGGCCATGTGCCGGCCGAACAGCCGGCAGCCGTGGATCACGCCCCACAGGTTGACGCCGAGGACATCCCGCCAGTCCTGCGGCGTGGTGTCGAAGAAGGAGCCCGACAGACCGATGCCGGCGTTGTTCACCAGGACGTCCACCACGCCGTAGGCGGCGGTGACCTGGCCGGCGAGTTCCTCCATCGCCCGTTCGTCGGAGACGTCGGCGGTCTCGGCCCAGGCTGCCGGCGCGCCGGTCAGCCGGGCCCGTTCGGCGGTGCGCCGCGCGGCCGGGCCGTCCCGGTCGACGGCGATCACCCGCGCCCCGGCCCGCGCGAACGCCAGCGCCGTGGCCCGTCCGATGCCGCCGCCCGCCCCGGTGACCAGGACGAGCTGCCCTCCGAAGCGGTGACCCCAGGGCGACTCCTCCCGGGCGTGCCCCGGGGGCGCCGTCTCCTGAACCTCCGCAGGCCCGTCGTGCCGCTCGCCCTCCACCCCCAGGGCGAAGTCCGTGATCCACACCGCCAGCAGGTCCGGCCGGGTCCGCGGAATCCAGTGCCGGGCGGGCAGGGTGCGCCGGGTCAGGTCCGGCACCCACCGCTCCAGACCGTCGTAGAGCGCCTCGGACAGGAACGCGTCGTGCACGGGGGTGATGAGCTGGACGGGCGCGTGGGCGTACGCGTCGGGGCGCGGTCGGCGCAGCCGGGGCCGTACGTTGTCCCGGTAGAGCCAGGCGCCGTGCGCCGCGTCACCGGGCAGGGACGCGGTGGGGTAGCCGGCGGAGGAACCGGCGGGCAGCTTCTCCATGCGGCGGAGGATGCCCGGCCAGCGCTTGCCCAGCGGGCCGCGCCAGGCCAGCTCCGGCAGGACCGGCGTGTGCAGCAGGCAGATGTACCAGGACTTGGCGCCCTGGCGGAGGAGCTGGCCGGCCCGGCGCGGGGTCGGCCGCCGCAGCCGGCCGTCGATCCAGTGCCCGAAGTGGTCCAGGGACGGCCCCGACATCGAGGTGAAGGACGCGATCCGCCCCCGGGTGCGCTCGACCGTGACGAACTCCCAGGACTGCACCGAACCCCAGTCGTGCCCCACCAGGTGGACGGGCCGGTCCGGGCTCACCGCGTCGGCGACCGCCAGGAAGTCGTCCGTCAGCTTCTCCAGGGTGAACCCGCCGCGCAGCGGCCGGGGAGCCGTCGACCGGCCGTGGCCCCGGACGTCGTAGGCGACGACGTGGAAGCGGTCGGCGAGGCGGGCGGCCACCGGCGCCCACACCTCCTTGCTGTCGGGGTAGCCGTGGACGAGGACGACCGTCGGCCGCGCCGGATCACCCAGCTCGGCGACGCACAGCTCGACCTCACCGCTCCGCACACGGCGAACCCGCGCACCCTCGAAGCCCGCCCCATCGGTACCGCCGGTACCGCTGACCCCGTCGGCCCCATCGATCCCGCCGACCCCGCCAGTCCCCTCCGTACCACCAGTCCCGCCGGTCACATCCGCCACGTCTCCTCCGTCCGCCACCCGCCCGTTCTCCCGTCCGCCGCCGAATCTCCCAGTTGTTAGACGACCCGTCAACAGGGTTGCCCCGAACCGGCGGGCCGTCGTAGCCCTCAGGCAGGGGTACCCCTAAGGTCCCGTACGCCTGGAGTCGGACGCCAAGACGGACCTGCGGTCTGACGACCGGTGCCGCGGCCGTCATTACTGTCATGGACGTGACTGTGATCGCGACCGAAAGCCTGAGCAAGCGGTTCCCCCGGGTGACCGCGCTCGACCGGCTGTCCGTGGACATCGGAGCCGGTGTGACCGGACTCGTCGGGGCCAACGGCGCCGGCAAGTCCACCCTGATCAAGATCCTGCTGGGTCTGTCCCCCGCCACCGAGGGGCGCGCCGAGGTGCTCGGCCTCGACGTGGCCACCAAGGGAGCCGCCATCCGGGAACGGGTCGGCTACATGCCGGAGCACGACTGCCTGCCGCCCGACGTCTCGGCCACCGAGTTCGTCGTGCACATGGCCCGCATGTCCGGCCTGCCGCCCACCGCCGCGCGTGAGCGCACCGCGGACACGCTGCGCCACGTCGGCCTCTACGAGGAGCGCTACCGCCCCATCGGCGGCTATTCCACCGGCATGAAGCAGCGCGTCAAGCTCGCGCAGGCCCTCGTCCACGACCCCCAGCTCGTCTTCCTCGACGAGCCGACCAACGGCCTCGACCCGGTCGGCCGCGACGAGATGCTCGGCCTGATCCGCCGCATCCACACCGACTTCGGCATCTCGGTGCTGGTCACCTCCCACCTGCTGGGCGAACTGGAACGCACCTGCGACCACGTCGTCGTCGTGGACGGCGGCACACTGCTGCGGGCCAGCTCCACCACCGACTTCACGCAGTCCACCACCACCCTCGCCGTCGAGGTCACCGACACCGACGAGCACCCCGACGGCACCCGCGCGGTGCGCGACGCGCTCCACGCGCGCGGGATCACCGTCGAGGACGGCAGCGGACTGCCCGGCGCCGGCCACGTCCTGCTGCTCACCGCCACCGGCGAGGAGACCTACGACGTGATCCGCGACGTGATCGCCGGCCTCGGCCTCGGCCTGGTCCGCATGGAGCAGCGCCGGCACCACATAGCGGAGGTCTTCAAGGACAGCGACGACGCGCAGCGGAAGGAGGTGGTCGGCCATGGCAACTGAGCAGCCCACAGCCGCCGTCACAGGCGACCAGACCCGCATCCACAACATCGGCTACCGCGCCTACGACGGCCCCCGCCTCGGCCGCGCCTACGCCCGCCGCTCCCTCTACTCGCAGTCCCTGCGCGGTGCCTACGGCCTCGGCCGTTCGGCCAAGGCGAAGGTGCTGCCGATGCTGCTGTTCGTCGTCATGTGCCTGCCCGCCGGGATCATGGTCGCCGTCGCCGTCGTCACCAAGTCCAAGGAACTGCCCCTGGAGTACACGCGGTACGCGATCGTCCTCCAGGCGGTCATCAGCCTGTACATCGCCTCCCAGGCGCCCCAGTCGGTCTCCCGTGACCTGCGCTTCAAGACCGTGCCGCTCTACTTCTCACGGCCGATCGAAACCTCCGACTACGTCCGCGCCAAGTACGCGGCGCTGGCCTCGGCGCTGTTCCTCCTGACCGCCGCGCCGCTGATCGTCCTCTACGCGGGCGCCCTGCTCGCCGAACTCGACTTCGCGGACCAGACGGCAGGGTTCGCTCAGGGACTCGTCTCCGTGGCACTGCTCTCGCTGCTCTTCGCCGGCATCGGCCTGGTCATCGCCTCCGTCACCCCGCGCCGCGGCTTCGGCATCGCCGCCGTCATCGCCGTCCTGACCATCACCTACGGCGCGGTCTCCACGCTCCAGGCCATCGCCGACGTCCAGGACAGCACCGGCGCCATCGCCTGGATCGGCCTGTTCTCCCCGATCACCCTCATCGACGGAGTGCAGTCCGCCTTCCTCGGCGCCACCTCCGCCTTCCCCGGCGGCCACGGCCCCGGCACCGGGCAGGGCGTCGTCTACCTCCTCGTCACCCTCGGCCTGATCGCCGGCGCCCACGGCCTCCTGATCCGCCGCTACAAGAAGGTGGGCCTGTGACCACCCTGAGCATCGACCACGTCTCCCGCTGGTTCGGCAACGTGGTCGCCGTCAACGACATCACCATGACCATCGGCCCCGGCGTCACCGGCCTCCTCGGCCCCAACGGAGCCGGCAAGTCCACCCTCATCAACATGATGGGCGGCTTCCTCGCCCCCTCCACCGGCACCGTCACCCTCGACGGACAGCCGGTCTGGCGCAACGAGGACATCTACCGGCACATCGGCATCGTCCCCGAACGCGAGGCGATGTACGACTTCCTCACCGGCAAGGAATTCGTCGTCGCCAACGCCGAACTCCACGGGCTCGGCGCCAAGGCCGCCCAGCGTGCGCTGGCCACCGTGGAGATGGAGTACGCGCAGGACCGCAAGATCGCCACGTACTCCAAGGGCATGCGCCAGCGCGTGAAAATGGCGAGCGCCCTCGTGCACGACCCCTCGCTCCTCCTCCTGGACGAGCCCTTCAACGGAATGGACCCCCGCCAGCGCATGCAGCTGATGGACCTGCTGCGGCGCATGGGTGACGAGGGCCGCACCGTGCTGTTCTCCTCGCACATCCTCGAAGAGGTCGAACAGCTCGCCTGGCACATCGAGGTCATCGTCGCCGGACGGCACGCCGCGAGCGGTGACTTCCGCCGCATCCGCCGCCTGATGACCGACCGCCCGCACCGCTACCTGGTCCGCTCCAGCGACGACCGGGCGCTCGCCGCCGCGCTGATCGCCGACCCGTCGACCTCCGGCATCGAGGTCGACCACGCCGAGGGCGCGCTGCGCGTCCAGGCCGTCGACTTCGCCCGCTTCACCGCCCTGCTGCCCAAGGTCGCCCGGGACCACGGCATCCGGCTGCTCACGGTCTCGCCGTCCGACGAGTCCCTCGAGTCCGTCTTCTCGTACCTCGTCGCGGCGTAGGAGGCCAGCATGTACGACCCCACAGTCGCCCGGCTCACCTACCGGGCCCTGCTCGGCCGCCGCCGGGCCCTCATCCTGGGCGCCCTGCCCCTGCTGCTGCTCGTCATCGCCGTCGCGGTCCGCGCCCTCACCGGCGCCGACGACCAGACCGCGGCGGACGTCCTCGGCGGTTTCGCGCTCGCCACCATGGTGCCGATCATCGGCGTCATCGCCGGCACCGGCGCCATCGGCCCGGAGATCGACGACGGCTCGGTGGTGTACCTGCTGTCCAAGCCCGTCAAGCGACCGACGATCATCTTCACCAAGCTGACCGTCGCCATCGCCGTGACGATGGTCTTCTCCGCGCTGCCCACCCTGCTCGCCGGCCTGATCCTCAACGGCAACGGCCAGCAGGTCGCCGTCGCCTACACGGTCGCCGCGCTGGTCGCCTCCATCGCGTACGCCGCGCTCTTCCTGCTGCTCGGCACGGTCTCCCGGCACGCGGTGGTGTTCGGCCTGGTCTACGCCCTGGTCTGGGAGGCCCTCTTCGGCACCCTGGTGCCCGGCGCCCGCACCCTCAGCGTCCAGCAGTGGTCGCTCGCGGTCGCCCAGGACATCGCCGGCGGCGACCTCGTCACCTCCGACGTCGGCCTGACCACCGCGACGGTCCTGCTGGTCCTGGTGACCGTGCTCGCCACCTGGTACGCGGGCCAGAAACTGCGGACGCTGACCCTCGCCGGGGAGGAGTGAGCCGACGGCGGACAGGAGCGGCCGGGTGCCCGATCCGATCGGCGGCGCCCGGCCCGCCCGTTCCCGCACACCTGTGCCATGTCCGAGCCGCCGCACCCCTGCGGGGGCGCCCCGGACCGGGAGAGGAACGGGGCGATGTCCAGGTACGACAGATCGGCCGGCTCCGGACAGGGCGGCCCGCGGCGGGTTCCGGAGCAGCAACCACCGTCCGTCGAGCCCGCCGTGCGCGGGAAGCCGCCCGGGGCGGTCGCTTCGAGCACGCGGTGCGCGCGGCGCCCGCGTGGACCGCCCACCCGGAGGATCGGCCGACCGGTGAGGCACCGGCTCGCCCCCCCCCGAGTCGTCGAAAGACCCGGGGCGAGCCGCGGTCGGGCCCGGACTGCCCGCGCACGTCTCGATCCGTGCGTCCTCCGCCGACGGCTCAACTCTCGCCGAGCAGCCGTTCCAGCACCACCGCGATGCCGTCCTCGTCGTTCGACGACGTCACCTCGTCCGCCACCGCCTTCAGCTCCGCGTGGGCGTTGGCCATCGCCACGCCCCGCGCCGCCCAGGCGAACATCGGCAGGTCGTTGGGCATGTCCCCGAAGGCGATCGTGTCCGCCGCCCGCAGCTTCAGCCGGCGTGCCGCCAGCGACAGCCCCGTCGCCTTGGACAGCCCCAGCGGCAGCAGCTCGACCACCCCGGCGCCCGCCATGACGACGGTGACGAAACCGCCCGCCGTCCGCCGGGCCACCTCGGCCAGTTCGTCGTCGGTCAGCGTCGGATGCTGGATGTAGATCTTGTTCAGCGGAGCCGACCACAGGTCCCGGGCGTCGGTGAACGGCATCGCCGGGAGCTTGCCCCCGACCTCGTAACCGGGGCCGACCAGCACCTCGCCGTCCAGCCCGTCGCGGCTCGCCGCCAGGTACAGCGGCCCGGTCTCCGCCTCGATCTTCGCCAGCGCCACCCCGGCCAGCTGCCGGTCCAGCGTCACCGAGGTGAGCAGCCGGTGCTCCCCGGCGTGGTACACCTGCGCGCCCTGCCCGCAGACCGCCAGCCCGTCGTACCCGAGGTCGTCCAGGACGTGCCGGGTCCACGGGACCGCGCGGCCGGTGACCACGATGTGGGCGGCGCCCGCCGCGGTGACCGCGGCGAGCGCGTCCCGGGTACGGGCCGAGACCGTGTCGTCGGTGCGCAGCAGCGTGCCGTCCAGATCGGTCGCGACCAGGCGGTACGGGAAGCCCGCGGCGTCCGGGCCGGAGGCGGCGTCGCTCACCTGGTCACCGGCTCCAGGACTTCCCGGCCGCCCAGGTAGGGGCGCAGCACCTCGGGCACGCGGACCGAGCCGTCGGCCTGCTGGTGGTTCTCCAGGATCGCCACGATCGTGCGCGGTACGGCGCACAGCGTGCCGTTCAGCGTCGCCAGCGGGCGCACCTTCTTGTCCTCGCGGACCCGGATCGACAGCCGCCGGGACTGGAACTCGGTGCAGTCCGAGGTCGAGGTCAGCTCGCGGTACTTGCCCTGCGTCGGGATCCACGCCTCGCAGTCGAACTTGCGGGCCGCGGAGGCGCCGAGGTCCGCCGAGGCCACGTCGATGACGCGGAACGGCAGCTCCAGCGAGGTCAGCCACTGCTTCTCCCACTCCAGCAGGCGCTGGTGCTCGGCCTGCGCGTCCTCGGGGAGGACGTAGGAGAACATCTCGACCTTGTCGAACTGGTGGACGCGGAAGATGCCCCGGGTGTCCTTGCCGTGCGAGCCGGCCTCGCGGCGGAAGCAGGGCGAGAAGCCGGCGTAGCGCAGCGGCAGCCGCTCGGCCTCGATGATCTCGTCCATGTGGTACGCGGCGAGCGGCACCTCGGAGGTGCCGACCAGGTACAGGTCGTCCTTGTCGAGGTGGTAGACGTCCTGCGCGGCCTGGCCGAGGAAGCCGGTGCCGGCCATCGACTGGGGGCGGACCAGCGCCGGGGTCAGCATCGGGATGAAGCCGGCCGCGGTGGCCTGCGCGATCGCCGCGTTGACCAGGGCCAGCTCCAGCAGGGCGCCGACGCCGGTCAGGAAGTAGAAGCGGGAGCCGGAGACCTTGGCGCCGCGCTCGACGTCGATGGCGCCGAGGAGCTGGCCCAGCTCCAGGTGGTCCCGGGGCTCGAAGCCCTCGGCGGCGAAGTCGCGGTGGGTGCCGTGCGTCTCCAGCGTGACGAAGTCCTCCTCGCCGCCCACGGGGACCTCGGGGTGGACCAGGTTGCCGAGCTTGAGGAGCAGTTCCTGGGTCTCGGCGTCGGCGGCCTCGCGCTCGGCGTCGGCGGCCTTGACGTCGGCGGCGAGCCGGCTCGCGCGCTGCAGCAGCTCGGCCTTCTCGTCACCGGTGGCCTTGCCGATGAGCTTGCCGAGCCCCTTCTGCTCGTTGCGCAGCTCGTCGAAGCGGACGCCGGACGACCTGCGCCGCTCGTCGGCGGAGAGGAGGGAGTCGACGAGCGCGACATCCTCTCCACGGGCACGCTGGGAGGCGCGCACACGGTCGGGGTCCTCACGGAGCAGACGAAGGTCAATCACACGGCCAAGGCTACCGGTGACCGGTGACCGGGTTCGACTCCGTATTGCGCGGGCCGGACCGGCGACCGGTCAAGAAAGAGTGTCCGTTTCGCCGGAACGGGTCGGCGACCGGCGGACGATTGACCGGATTCCCTTGCGCGGCAGGGGACTTGGGGGTACCGCCGTCCACAGATATCCCCAGCCCGGGAAAGTTATCCACAGGCTGTGCGAAAGTTCTGTGGACTCCGGAGTCGATCATTCCTATTCGGGCATCCGGGATGAATGAATCCCGTCCTAAACCCGCTCCGGGCTCACTTTCGAGTGGAAACGGGTCACTCCGGAGGATGGCGGGCAAGAAACAGGTGGACGAGAGGTGATCTGCGGCTCTGTGGACGAGAAGGGGTCCGTAGGGGGATTTGTCGACTGAATGGTGTTTCGTTGTCGACTTGTCCCCAGGTCGAGAAGCGGACCTGTGGATAACTCCTGTGGATAACTAAGATCGGCCCGTACGACCGTCAGAACCGGCCGTCCTGGCACCGGGCGACCCACTCCGCGGCCGCCACGAACTCCTCGTCCGACGTCCCCGGGAACCGTCCGCCCAGCTCCGCCGTGTCCGCGTCCGCGCGCGGGTACGAGCCGAGGTACCGCACCTGGAGGCAGATCCGCTTCAGCCCCATCAGGGCCTCGGCCATCCGCCGGTCGGAGATGTGCCCCTCGGCGTCGACGCAGAAGCAGTAGTGGCCGATGCCGGCGCCGGTGGGCCGGGACTGGAGCAGCATCAGGTTGATGCCCCGGGTCGCGAACTCGCCCAGCAGGTCGCGCAGCGTGCCGGGGTGGTCGTCGCGCTGCCACAGCACGACGGAGGTCTTGTCGGCCCCGGTCCGCGCGGCCGGCCGGGCGGGGCGGCCGACCAGCACGAACCGGGTCTGCGCGTTGTGCGGCGAGTCGTGGATGCCGGTCTCCAGCGCCTCCAGGCCGTACCGGGCCGCGGCGAACTCACCGGCGAAGGCGGCGTCGTAGC
This sequence comes from Streptomyces griseoviridis, assembly GCA_014649155.1. Taxonomy (GTDB): domain Bacteria; phylum Actinomycetota; class Actinomycetes; order Streptomycetales; family Streptomycetaceae; genus Streptomyces; species Streptomyces griseoviridis. Next base: position 252,952 of record BMSM01000006.1, read on the forward strand.
GGCCCTCCTGGACCAGCCGGGCGCCGTCCGCGTTGGAGGCGGCGGACTCCCAGACGGCCTCCGGCAGGTGGGCCTTGAGCCAGTTCCGTACCTGCGGCTGGGCGGCCGGGTGGGCGGTGACCGTCTTGATGTCCGACAGCGTGGTGCCGGGACGGACCAGCAGCGCGAAGGTGATCGACAGCAGCACCTCGCGGTAGATCATCAGCGGCTGGCCGGCGACCAGCTCGTCGAGGGTGGTGGTGATGCCGCCCTCGACGGAGTTCTCGATCGGCACGAACGCGGCCTCGGCCTCGCCGACGCGCACCGCGTCGAGCGCGGACTGCACGGAGACGTACGGGGCCAATTCGCGGGTCGCCGCCTCCGGGAGGGTGCGCAGGGCGACTTCGGTGAAGGTGCCTTCGGGGCCGAGATACGCGTAACTGGCTGGCATGGCCTCACCCTAATGCGCCCCGCGGCGGCCCGGTGAGCCGATCGCGCGGGCCTCACCCGGTTCAGCCCTCCAGCAGCCGCTGTCCCACGTACTCCCCCTCCGCCGCGCCGCCCGGCACCGCGAACAGGCCGCTCGCCTCGTGCCGGACGAACGCCGACAGGGCGTCCCCGCGGTCCAGCTTGCGCTGCACCGGCACGAAACCGCGCAGCGGGTCGGCCTGCCAGCAGATGAACAGCAGCCCGGCGTCCGGGACCCCGTCCGCGTCGAAGCCGTCGTGGTACGAGAAGGGCCGGCGGAGCATGGCCGCGCCGCCGTTCTGGTCGGGGCGGGTGATCCGGGCGTGGGCGTTGATCGGGACGAGGAGGTTCCCGTCCGCGTCCGTCTTCTCCAGGTCCATCTCGGTGGTCTCGCCGCCCCCTGACAGCGCGGACAGCGGCGCCCCGTCGGACTTGCGCCGCCCGATGACGGCCTCCTGCTCCCTGGCCGACAGCTCCTCCCAGTCGTCGAGGAGCATGCGGATGCGGCGTACGACGACGTAGGAGCCGTTCGCCATCCAGGCGGGATCGCTCCCGCCGGACTCCGGCACCCAGATCCGCCGGTCGAAGTCGGACTCGGTGGGCTTGGGGTTGCGGGTTCCGTCGACCTGGCCCATGAGGTTGCGGACGGTCATGGGGTGGGCGGTGGCGCCCGGCGACCGGTTGAAGCCGTTCATCTGCCAGCGGACCCGGGCGGCCGAGCCGGCGTCCTTCTGGAGCGCGCGCAGGGCGTGGAAGGCGACGAGGGCGTCGTTGGCGCCGATCTGCACCCACAGGTCGCCGTTGCTGCGGTTCTTGTCGAGGCGGTCGGAGGAGAAGTCGGGGAGCGGGTCGAGGGAGACCGGGCGCTGCTTCTCCAGCCCGGTCCGGGCGAAGAAGCTGTTCCCGAACCCGAAGGTGACGGTGAGCGAGGAGGGACCGGCGTCCCGGGCCACGTCCGTGTCACCGGAGGCGGCGGGTTCGCCCGCCATCAGCCGCCGGGCGGTGTCCGACCAGCGGCGCAGCAGCGCGGCGGCCTCCTTGCGCCCGGCGCCCGCCGTCAGGTCGAAGGCGACGAGATGACCGCGGGCCTGTGCGGGGGTGGTGATGCCGGGCTGGTGTTTCACGTGAAACGGCACCCGCTCCTCGCCCAGCGAGGCCAGCGGCGTGGCCCCGGAGGGAGCGGCGGCGTACCCGACGGCTCCGCCGGCGGCGCCGAGCACGAGCCCGGTGGCGCCGGCGGTGGTGAGCAGCCGGCGCCGGGAGACGCCCGCCGGGGCGGTGGTGTCCTCGGTGTCCGGGAGGCCGGGGGCGGCGGGGGTGCGGGCCTTCGGGAGGGACTGGTCAGCCATGGTGCGGTTCAGCCGATCTGCGCGTTCTTGGAGACGGTCACCTGGTCGATGTCGGAGGTCCGCACGGTCGCGGCGACCGTCCAGTCGCCGGCCATGGGAATCTGCACCTCGCTCGCCGACCAGTGTCCGGTGGTGATGTGGTCGGGGGCGACGGGCAGCGGCCCGATGTCCTTGGCCTCCAGGGTGAGGGCGAGCTTCACCTCGGGGATGTCGACGGCGCGGCCGTCGGGGTCCTCGACATAGATGTGGACGTCGTTGGCGCCGGTGCGGGCAGGGTCGAGTTCGACGCGGACCACGCCCTTGCCGTCCTGGCCGCCGGTGTCGAAGGGCATGTCCAGGGTCACCGTGGCGGCTTCGGCCGCGTCGGCGGCGGCGGAGGTGGCGGCCCGGGCCTCCTGCTCGGTGCGGCCCGGCTCGGTCTGGGTCAGGACGGTGGTCACCGCGAGCAGCACGACGGCGACCCCGGCCTCGGCCAGGACGGAGCGGCGCAGGCCGGAGCGGTGGGGGTCGGCGTCCCGCTCGCGCTTCTGCCGGGCGGCGTCCACGGCGGCCCGCTGCCGGGCGAGCTGGGCGGCGCGCCGGGGGTCGCCGGCGGCGGCCGTGGAACCCTTCACGCCGGTGGTCCTGGAACCGTCCGTGCCGGTGTCCCTGCTCCCTCCCGCTCCCGCCGGGCTGCTCTTGCTCCCGCTCCTGGCCACCGGAGCCGCGGTCCGCTCCCGGTTCCGGGGCCGTGGCACGGCGGGTGCCGTCTCGGCCAGCCGGGCCGTCCAGCGCCGGGAGAAGAAGGCGGTGCCGAGGAGGACCGCCACCAGCGCGATCTTGGCGAGCAGCAGCTGCCCGTAGCGGGTGTCGGTCAGCGCCGACCAGGAACCCAGCTGGCGCCAGGACTGGTAGCCGCCGGTCACCACCAGGGCGAGCACGCTGCCGAAGGCGACGCGCGAGAACCGGCGTACGGCGCCGGCGCCGACCGGGGTGTCGGCGGGCGCCTTGGCGAGGGCGACGAGCAGGGCGGCGAGTCCGCCGAGCCATGCGGCGACGGCCAGCAGGTGGACGACGTCGGCGGGCATGGCGATACCGGGCTGGAGGCCGACCGAGGCGTGCTCGGCCATCGCCCAGGTCGCGGCGAGCCCGGCGGCGACGACGGCTCCGCCGACGGCGAGACCGAAGGTCAGGTCCCGCCGCTCCGCGTCCTCGCGCTTGTCGTACGCGCCGAAGAGCACGGCGACGAACAGGGCCGCCGCGGCGAGCAGCAGCAGCCGGGAGACCAGGGCCGCGCCCGTCTTGGTCTGCAGGACCTGCCCGAGCAGCTCCAGGTCGAAGACGTCGGCGACCTCGCCGGAACCGGTGTAGGAGCCGCGCAGCAGCAGCATGGCGAGGGTGGCGGCGGTGAGCGCGAGCCAGCCCGAGACGACCAGCCGCTGCACGGCCCGGACGCCCGAACCGCGCGGCCAGCAGGCGAGGACGAAGGCCGCGCCGCCGACCAGGACGGCGAACCCGGCGTAGGCGACGTAGCGGCCGAGACCGTAGAGCAGGCCGACGGGACCGTCGCCGGAGCCCTGGCCCGCGGCCGTCACCGAGGTCTTGGAGGGGGCGCCGATGGAGAAGGTGAAGGCGCCGGAGACGGGGTGGCTGTCGGCGGAGACGACCTGGTAGGTGACGGTGTAGGTGCCGTCCGGGAGGCCGGAGTGCAGGGCGACGCCGTAGGTGGTGCCGCTCAGGTTCACGGGCGCGCCGTCCTCGACGCGCCTGCCCTTGGGGTCGAGGACGCGCAGGGAGTCGTCGTCCAGGGAGACGGACTCGGAGAAGGTCAGGGACACCCGGGCCGGTGCCTGCCCGACCACCGCCCCCTGCCGGGGGTCGCTGCCGGTCAGCGCGGCGTGTGCGGAGGCCGGGGCGGCGGTGGCGAGCAGCGCGCCGACCGCGGCCAGGAACAGCAGCACCAGTGTCCGCGCACGGGGGGCGGTGGTCCGCGTCAAGGTGGTCCCTCCCTCAGTTGCCGGTGTGTCCGGAGTGCGCGGAGCCGCCGCCGGGCCGGTACGTGGCGGGCTTGACCGGCATCTCGACGGTGACGGGGTCGGAGTCGGCGAAGTGCAGCTCGACGGAGAGCGTCTGGCCCTGCTTCGGCTGCCGCTTCAGCTTCTCGAACATCAGGTGGTTGCCGCCGCTCTCCAGGGCGAGTTCGCCGTGCGCCGGGATCGGGAGGCGGTCGACCTGGCGCATGGCCCCGTCGACGGTCTCGTGCACGGTGACCTCACCGGCGTCGCTGGTGACGGAGGTCAGTTCGTCGCCGGTGCCGCCGTCGTTGGTGATGGTCAGGAAGCCGGCCGCCATGGTGGCGGAGACCGGCTGCGGCATGTACGCGGTGCCGACGGAGAGGTCGGCGGGGGAGTCCCCGGCCCCGCACCCGGCGAGGGTGAGCGCGCCGGCCAGCACCGACGCGCCCAGGACGGGGCGGTGCCTCACGGCTTCTCTCCCTTGACGAGCTTGGGGAGGTCCTTGGTGTAGTCGTCCACCGTGGCGTCCTCGCCGTAGAGCACGTATCCGGCGTCGGTCTTGGGCGAGAAGGCGATGACCTGGGTGCCGTGGGTGGAGACGACCTCGCCGTTCTTGTCCTTGGTGGGCGGCTCGATGGAGATGCCGAGAGAGCGGGCACCGGCCTGGATGGTGTCGAAGTCGCCGGTCAGCCCGACGACCTGCGGGTCGATGCCCTTGAGCCACGTGCCGAGGGCCTTCGGGGTGTCCCGCTCGGGGTCGGTGGTGACGAACACGACGCGCAGGGCGTCCTGTTCGGCCCGGGGGAGCTGCTTCTTGGCCACGGCGATGTTGTTCATCGTCAGCGGGCAGACGTCGGGGCAGTTGGTGTAGCCGAAGTAGACCAGGGTCGGCCTGCCGGCCGTCTCCTCGCGGAGGTCGTACGTCTTGCCCGCGGTGTCGGTGAGCACCAGGTCCGGCTTCTCGAACGGCTGGTCGAGGACGGTGGCGGCCCGCTGCGAGGAGGAGTCCTCGGAGACCATGGTGACGGGTGAGCCGGCGGAGTCGTCACCGCCGCCGCAGGCGGACAGGGTGAGGGAGGCGGCGGCGAGCAGGGCGGCCGCGGCGAACGTCTTCTTGCGCATAGCGAAAAATGTCCCAGTTGTCGGTGCTCCGGCGCGCACCGGGGGCCGTGGGTCACGGCTCCCCGGCGCGCACCGGACGTACGGTGCCCTCAGGGGGCGGTCACGCGCCTCAGGCGGTGCTGCCGCGCCGGCGGCCGGCGAGCACGCCGTAGGCCACGCCCGCCGCGCCGACCACGATGCCGACGATGCCCAGGACGCGGGCGGTGGTGTCGGTGGAACCGCCGGAGTCGTCACCGGCGGCCTCGGTGGTCCGCGCCGCGGCCTCGGTGTCGTCGGCCTCGCTGCCGGAGGAGGCGGCCGCGTCGTGGGTGCCGGAGCCGTCGGCGGCGGCCAGTTCGAGCACCGGCGCCGGGGTGTCGGGCTCCTCCTGCCCCTCCTGCGGCACCTCGATCCAGCGGACGACCTCCTTGTTGGAGTACGTCTGGACCGCCTTGAACACGAGCTGGTCGGTGTCCTCGGGCAGGGCCCCGAGGGAGACCGGGAACTTCTGGAAGTAGCCGGGCTCGATGCCGTCGCCCGTCGCGGTCCACGTCACCTTGGTGACGGCCTCGGTGAGCTTCTCGCCGTGCGACTCGATCGGCTTGTCCAGGGTGCTCCTGGTCGTCTTGATCTCCCAGCCCTGGACCGGCTGCGGCATCACCGAGGCCAGCGGGTGGTCGGTGGGCAGGGTGACCTCCAGCTTGGTGGTGGAGGCGTTGTCCCGCTCGTTGGGGACCTTGAAGTCGACGACCGCGTAACCGCCCTGGGCGGCCTCGCCCTCCGGCTGCACGGAGACGTGCGCGAAGGCGGGCGCGGACAGGACGAGGACGGTGGCGCCGGCGACGGTGCCGGCGGCGGCGATACGGGAAGCCTTCATGAAGGGCACTCCGCTTCTGGTGGTGTCCGGTGAGGGAAGGAAGGAACGAGCGCGCACGCGCGCGTGCCGCACGACGGCGTCCCCCCTCCACCGGCGGGCGGAGCGGCGGTCGCGTCGTGTCAGGCGGCGAGAACGAACGCGGCGCGCGGCGGTCCCCGCCGGATCACCGTGTGCTGGAGCGCGGTGGTACGGGGGCGCGGCACGGCGAGCAGGGCCGTACGCGGCAGGCGCGCGGCCTCGTCCGGCGCGCTCGGCAGCCCGGCGCACAGGGCGTGCACCAGGGAGAGCGCCGCTCGCAGGGAGCGCACCAGCGCGCCCTCACCGACGAGGTGCGCGGAGTGCGCCGACAGGTCGACGAGCCGGGCGAGGGCGAGGTCCCCGCGGCGCAGCAGCCAGCCCGCGGCCAGGGCGGCCAGGACGTGGCCCAGCAGCATCGGCAGGGACGGCAGCAGCGAGACGAGCGACCCGGGATCACCGGCCAGGGCGTCCGCCGAATGGTGCGCCGCGCCGTGTACGGCGGTCCCCGCGCCGGCCTCCGGCGTCAGGCGCGCGTCGCTGAGGATGCGCTGCGCCCGCGCCGGGTCGAGCGCCGCCGCGGTGGTCCCGCACACCAGCCGGGCCGCCTGCTGCACCAGCGAGGCGTCGGTCGCCGGGGCCGTGGCGGTGGCGGCCGGGGTGGTGGCACCGTGCTGCCCCAGCCCGAACAGCGCGTGCAGCGCCGTCTGCCCGACCGCGAGCAGCGCCGCGATCCCGGGCAGCGACCGCTCCCGCCCGGCGAGCGGCACGGCGACCAGGACCGCCCCGAGGAACCCGGCCCCCAGCGACCACAGCGGGACGCCGGCACAGGAGGCGAGGCTGTGCCCCGCGCCGGCCAGCACGACGCAGACCGCGGCGAACACCGCGGCCCGCAGTATCCGGAGGTCGTTCCCGGAGCGTGCCGAAGGCGGGTGGGGGGCAGTCATGGCGGGCTCATCATCCCACTGGACCCACCCGCGCGGTACGGCAGGTCCACAAGATGCCGTACGACCGGAAGGTCACGGTCCGGCAGGTGGTGTCCGGCCGGTGGACCCCGCTCTTACACCGGCGCCCGCCGGGGCGCATCCGCCGTATGGGCGGTCTGATGTCAACCCCGCGCTTACGGCCCGGCACGCCGGGCAATACGTAACGGTATGTCGAGCCGCGGCCAGGAGGCTGGTGGAGCATGAGCATCTGGTGGTCACTCCATCTGCGGCGCGAGGCCGCGAGCGTGCCGCTGGCCCGCCGCCTGCTGCTCGGCACGATGGAGACGGCGGGCGTGGACCCGGACATCTCCTACGACCTCTCCGTCGCCCTCACCGAGGCGTGCGCCAACGCCGTCGAGCACGGCGGGGACGACACGCGGGACGACCCCTCGGCGGCCTACCGCGTCACCGCCTACCTGGACGGTGAGCGGTGCCGCATTGAAGTCTCCGACACCGGGCCCGGCTTCTCCGGCGGCGCGGCGGCCGTGTCCGCCGCCACCGCCCGTACGGCGCCCGCCGACGCCGAGCACGGCCGGGGGCTCTGCCTCATCCGGGAGCTGGCCGACCACGTCCACATCGGCAGCGCCTCGGCCCGCGGCGGCGCCGTGGTCAGCTTCGACAAGATCATCAAGTGGCGCAACGACACCCCGCTCGCGGCGGTGTGAGCCCCGGGCACGCGAACGGCCGGGCGCGCCCCGCGCACCCGGCCGCCGCCGGTCCGTGACCGTCGTGGGGGTCAGCCCCTGAGACCGGCCATCCACGCCTCCACCTCGTCGGACCGGCGGGGCAGCCCGGCCGACAGGTTCCGGTTGCCGTCCGCGGTGACCAGGATGTCGTCCTCGATCCGGACGCCGATGCCCCGGTACTCCTCCGGCACGGTCAGGTCGTCGGCCTGGAAGTACAGCCCCGGCTCGACCGTGAGGACCATGCCCGGCTCCAGCGTGCCGTCGACGTACGTCTCGGTGCGCGCGGCGGCGCAGTCGTGGACGTCCAGGCCGAGCATGTGCCCGGTGCCGTGCAGCGTCCAGCGGCGCTGGAGGCCCAGCTCCAGGACCCGCTCGACGGGCCCCTCGACGAGCCCCCACTCCACCAGCTTCTCGGTGAGCACGCGCTGTGCCGCGTCGTGGAAGTCGCGGTACTTGGCGCCGGGCTTCACCGCCGCGATCCCGGCCTCCTGGGCCTCGTAGACGGCGTCGTACACCTTCCTCTGGATGTCGCTGTACGTCCCGCTGACCGGCAGCGTGCGGGTGACGTCCGCCGTGTAGTACGTGTGCGTCTCCACGCCCGCGTCGAGCAGCAGCAGGTCACCGGAGCGCACCGGGCCGTCGTTGCGCACCCAGTGCAGGGTGCAGGCGTGCGGACCGGCGGCGGCGATGGTGCCGTAGCCGACGTCGTTGCCCTCCACGCGCGCGCGGAGGAAGAACGTGCCCTCGATGTAGCGCTCGCTGGTCGCCTCGGCCTTGTCGAGGACCTTCACGACGTCCTCGAAGCCGCGCACGGTGGAGTCGACGGCCTTCTGCAGCTCGCCGATCTCGAAGTCGTCCTTGACGAGGCGGGCCTCGGAGAGGAAGACGCGCAGCTCCTCGTCGCGCTCGGCGGTGACCTTGTCGGTCAGGGCCGCCTCGATCCCGGCGTCGTGGCCGCGCACGACGCGCACCGGGCCGGTGGCCTCGCGCAGCGTGCCGGCCAGTTCCCGCACGTCGGAGGCGGGAACGCCGTACAGCTTCGCCGCCTCGGTGAGCGAGTGGCGGCGGCCGACCCACAGCTCGCCCTGGCCGTCCAGCCAGAACTCGCCGTTCTCCCGGTCCGAGCGCGGCAGCAGGTAGATCGTCGCCCGGTGCCCGTCCGCGGTGGGCTCCAGGACGAGGACGCCGTCCTCCGTCTGGTTGCCGGTCAGGTACGCGTACTCGACGGAGGCGCGGAAGGCGTACTCCGTGTCGTTGGAGCGGGTCTTCAGGTTGCCGGCCGGGATGACCAGGCGCTCGCCGGGGAAGCGGGCGGAGAGCGCGGCGCGGCGGGCGGCGGTCTCGGCCGCCTGGGGGATCGGCTCCAGGTCGCGCAGCTCGGTGTCGGCCCAGCCCGACTTCATGTTCTCGGCGAGCTCGTCGGAGACGCCCGGGTACAGGCCGTTCTTCCGCTGCTTGATCGGTTCTTCCTCAGCGGTCTCCGGGGTTTCCGGCAGCTCCTCCGACACGGTCATCCTCCTTGTTACGGCACTGGACCACCCCCCATCGTACGGTCGTGCGGAAGGGGGCCCAGGGCCGAAGGGCCTGTTACACCGGCCGCCTACCGGTCGCCGCCCCGGCCGTTACTCGAAGCGCACCGCCAGCAGGACGACGTCCTCCTCGGAGTCCGCCCCTCCCGCCCCGCCCGGCCCCTCCGCCTCGTCCGGCAGCACCGCGCGCAGCACGTGGTCGGCGACGGCCTCCGGGTCCTGCCGCTTGGCCCGGGGAACACCGGCCGCCGCCGCGTGCAGCCGGGCGAAGGCGCGGTCGACCGGATCGCCGGTACGCCGCAGCAGCCCGTCGGTGTACAGCAGAACCGTCTCTCCTGGCGCGGCCAGCACCTCCGCGCTCGGCGCCTCCCAGCAGGCCAGCATGTTCAGCGGCGCGGAGACGGAGGTCTCCACGAACTCCGTACGCCGCTCCCCGGTCAGCAGCGGCGGGCAGTGCCCGGCGCCCGCCAGCGTGATGCGGCGCAGCGCGGGCTCGCAGTAGCCGAACAGGGCGGTGGCCGAGCGGGCGGGCTCGGTGAGCCGCAGCAGCAGCTCCAGGTCGGACAGGACGGCGACCGGGTCCTCGCCCTCCATCACGGCGTACGCCCGCAGGGAGGCGCGCAGCCGGCCCGCCGTGGCGAGCGCCCCGGGCCCGCCGCCGGTGACGGAGCCGACGGCGAGGCCGAGCGCGGAGTCCGGCAGCGGCAGCGCGTCGTAGAAGTCGCCGCCGCCGCGCGGCCCGGTGCGGTGCCGGACGGCGAGCCGGACGCCGGGGGTGCGCGGCAGCCGGGCGGGGAGCAGTTCCTCGGCGACGGCGGCCATGCACGCGCGCGTGCGCTCCAGTTCGCGGAGCCGGTCCAGGTGCTCGGCGGCGCGGCGGACGTACAGCCCGGCGAGGTGCCGCTGCCGCTCGCGCGGCTCGGCGGGTTCGTCGTAGAGCCACACGGCGGCGCCGAGCCGGCCGGTGGTCTCACCGCGCAGCGGGAGTGCGTAGCTGGCGGCGTAGCCGAGCCGGGCGGCCACCTCGCGGTGCCGGGGGTCCAGTCCCTCCCCGGCGAGCAGGTCGGGCTCGGCGATCCCGCCCTCGCCGGCCGGTAGCCCCTCCAGGATGCGTCCGTACGCCAGTGCGGCGCGCGGCACGGTCTCCAGATGGCCGAGGTCGGCGCGGTTCAGGCCGAGGCCGACGGAGGTGTCCGGGCCGAGTCCGTCGGCCGGTTCCAGGACGGCGAGGCCGCGGCGCGCGCCCAGCAGGGCGGCGCCGGCGCGCAGCACTTCGCGCAGGGCGTCGCCGAGGGTGCCCGTACGGGCCAGGCGCCCGGTGAGTTCGTGCAGGGTGGTGAGGTCCGACACCCAGCCGGCGAGACGGCCTTGGAGGAGGGCGCCCGGGGCGCCGGGGGAAGCCGCGGGTACGGACGGGGTGCCGTCCGGCGTGACGGACGCGACAGTGTGTGCGGGTGAGGGAACCGTTGAATCGATTCCGGCCACTTTCGCGGCGTGCGGGGCGTTCATGGCAGTCGGCTTTCCGACCGGCTCCTACTGCACAAAAGCATCGCAAACCCCCATGTCATGCTGCGTCGCCGGCAGTGTCTCCACATGTACACGCACTCGTAAGGAGATGTCCAGCATTGTCCTGCTGGGATTACTGGTGTCTGTGAGGCGGAAGTGACGCCCTTCTCTTCTTTGTGCGAAAAAACAAAGTTGGCCGAAAACTGCCCCGGAGGACGGCTTGTTGCGGTCGACTGGTGGTGCTTCACGGAGCGTCACAGCGGTCGTGATGGGTACGTACCCGGTGAAAGCCAGGGGTGATGGGCGGGTGGCCGGCGGCCATCCGGAACCTGGCGGGGGCCCCGGGCGTCCTATCCACCGACGACCGTGCCCCATCCTCCCGTGGCGGAGGCGGAGAGAAATACGCGGGACGGCAAAACGCCACACTCCGCCACCCCGCGCCACGCCCATGCTTTTGAGCGGCGCAGTATGGACGGACCGGCCGCGCGGCCGATGCTCGACCCATAGGGGTTCCCCTTGTCCGTCGACAAGGTGTGACGCGCCGGCAGATGGGCGCAAGAACGCGCAGTACGTGCAAGTACGCGCAAGCGAGCAGTACGCGCAAGCGATTCGCGCAGTGAAGAGATCGACACATGGTGTGATGTGGACCTCGGTGTTGCCAGGCGTGCAACGGAAAGGAACGAGCGCTCATGCGCGAGATCCTCGGAAGGCGACGCAGGCTCCTGTCCCGGCGTGGCGACGGAGGAGGGCCTGACCTGATCGGCGCGGCCCTGACCTACGCGACGCGATGGCAGTGGCCCGTGCTCCCGGGCGTGGCGGCGGACCCACAGGGGCGCTCCGGCTGCTCCTGCCCCGACCCGGAGTGCACGGTGCCCGGCGCGCACCCCTTCGACCCCGGCCTCCTCGCGGCCACCACCGACGCGCGCATGGTGCGCTGGTGGTGGACCGACCGGCCGGCCGCCCCGATCGTCCTGGCCACCGGGGGCGCCGCTCCCTGCGCCGTCTCCCTGCCCGCGCTGCCGGCCGCGCGCGCGCTGGCCGCGCTGGACCGGGCGGGCATGCGGCTCGGCCCGGTGGTCGCCTCGTCGACCCGCTGGTCGATCCTGGTCAAGCCGTACTCCATGGAGCAGCTCGGCGAACTGCTCTACGCCAAGGACTTCGTCCCCGGCTCCCTGCGTTTCCACGGTGAGGGCGGCTATCTCGCGCTGCCGCCGTCCGAGTGCGGCGCGGGCGCCGTCCGCTGGGAACGCGCGCCGCTGCCCGGCTCGGCCACCCCCTGGGTGCCCGATGTGGAGGCCGTGGTGGACGCGGCGGTCGACGCCCTCACGCGCAGGGGTGTGAACGCGCCCGAGCTGTAGGGCCGCCGGGAAGGGTGCCGCCGCGCGCGGCGGCACCTCCGGGAGACAACTCACCTGCGGAAACGGGCGGTTGAGGCGTGCTCGCGCTCGGTGACCGGAGCCGCTCGCAGAAAGACCCGGTTGCTGGCGACGGGGGATGCACCAGCAACCGGGCTACTGGAACGGTAACAAGAGATCGGCGGTTAGCAAATTCGGTCTCCGGATTTCCGGTCACCGACTGGCTTGATCCGGCCGGGTGTTGTGACCGGAGTCACTCGCCCCGGCCGGGACGGCGGGCCGCCGGTCAGCTGAGCGTGACCTGCCGGTTCGTCAGTCCGCCGCGCGCCCGGCGCTCCTCCGCGGTGAGCGGCGCGTCGGCGGCCAGCGCCTCGGCGAGACGCTCGGCGAACTCGGCCGCGGGCTTCTCGATGTCCGCCGCCGAGACGGCGCCGGGCAGGTCCCAGACGGGCACGGTCAGCCCGTGGGCGCGGAAGGAACCGACCAGCCGGGTGCCCTCGCCGAGGGAGGACCGGCCCGCCGCGTGCAGCCGCGCGAGAGCGTCCAGAAGCCGCTCCTCCTCGTACGGCATGACCCAGCGCAGGTGGTTCTTGTCCGGCGTCTCGCACCAGTAGGCGGCGTCCACGCCCTGGAGCCGGACGGTCGGGATCGCCGCGGCGTTGGCGCGCTCCAGGGAGGCGGTCACCTCGGGCGTGGCGTTCTCCGCGTCCGGGACCCAGAACTCGAAGCCCTCGTGCACCACCGGCTCGAACGTGCCCTCGGGGTCGAGCAGGTCCTGGAGCCGGGGCCCGTCGGCCGGCGCCCTGCGGGACTGGACCGGCGAACCCGGCGCGGCCTCCAGGGCACGCTGGAGGGTGTCGGCGAGGTCGCGGCTGATGTCGCCGGACGGCGTGTCGTTCTGGAGGCCGAGCAGGACCGAGCCGTCGTCGCGGCGCAGCGCCGGCCAGGCCATCGGCAGCACCGTGGCCAGGGTGACGGACGGGACGCCCTCGGGGAGACCGCCCTTCAGCGTCAGCTCCGCCGTGGCCGCCGGCACCAGCTCGCGCAGCGCCACCCAGTCGCCCTCGCCGGGCAGGCCCTCGAACGGGCGCTGCACCAGCTCGGTGACGGCCTGGGCGGCGGCCCGGCCGTGACACGCCTTGTACCGTCGGCCGCTGCCGCACGGGCAGGGCTCGCGGGCGCCGACGACCGGGACCTCCGCGTCGGTGAACTGCGGCCGCTCGGCCTTCGTCTGGGGTCGCTTCTTGGCCATCGTGGGTGTCTCCCGGTTACGGCTCATCTCGTACGGGCGCGAGCCTAGCCGCTCGCGTCGGGGCGGACGGGTCCCTGTGGACAACCGCGGGGCAGCCCTGGGGCGCTCCCGGGACGTCCCGGCTCCGGAGCCTCGAAGACGTGCCGGTGCGGACCCTCAAGGGCCTCTCGGCCCGCGCCCCCGAGGACTGCCGGCCCGGTGTCCCGACGACGTCCCGGTCCGGAGCCCGAAGGTGTCTCGTCCCGGATCCCCGAAGACGTCTCAGCCCGGGGCCGGGCTCGAAGACGTCTCAGGCCGGGGCCGGCCTCGAAGACGTCTCAGCCCAGATCCTCGAAGGCGTCCGCGAAGTCCAGGCCCGGGATGTCCGCCACCGCCGGGGCGCCCACGCGCGCGGCGAAGTCGTCACGCCGGTGCCCCGCGTCGGGGTCGTACACGTCGTCGTGGACGACGACCCAGACGGTGACCTCGCCGCCGGCGTCGTCGCGGACGCCCCAGTCGTCGGCGAGCGCCGTGATGATGTTGAGCCCGCGGCCCCCGTGTGCCGTCACCGAGGGTGTCGCCGGGGCCGGGCGGGTGGGACCGCCGCCGTCCGTCACCTCGACCAGGAGCCGGCCGCCGGGGTCCACCCGCCAGGCCGCCCGGACGTCCCCGTCACCGGCCAGGGCGTCGCCCAGGGGCCGGCCGTGCTTGCAGGCATTGCTCAAAAGTTCGGAAAGGATCAGTACGGCGTCGTCGATGACCGATTCGGTGACCCCGCCTCTGCGCAATTGATCGCGCATGCGGTGTCGCGCTTTCCCCACGCCCGACGGACCATGGGGAACGGCCATGCTCGACGACGTCGGCACCTCCTGTGCCACCACCAACGCCACCCCCGAGACCTCCTTTGCCCCACGCCACGGTGTGGATGCCCCATTGGCCTGAACCGGAAACCGGCCGCTCCCCGCCCGGTGACGCATTCGACATACCCGGACACACAGCGGACGCGCCGGTGCACAACGTGTCACCGTCCGGCCCTCCGGGCTCCCCGCGGAAGCCGGGCCGGTTCAGCGGCCGAGCCGGTCGAGGACCGCGCGCGGCCGGTTGGTGATGATGGCGTCCACGCCCAGGTCGACGCAGAGGTCCATGTCCTCCGGCTCGTTCACGGTCCACACGTGCACCTGGTGGCCCGCCCGCCGCAGACGCTCGATGTACGCCGGGTGGTTGCGCACGATCCGTACCGAGGGCCCGGCGATCCGGACGCCGGCCGGCAGCCGCCCGTCCCGCAGCCGGGGCGAGACGAACTGCATCAGGTACACCGTCGGCAGTGTCGGCGCGGCGGCCCGCACCCGGTGCAGCGAACGCGCCGAGAAGCTCATCACGCGCACACGTGCCTCCGCGTCGTCGGCCGGGGCGTCCAGCCCGAACCGCTTCAGCAGGGCCAGCAGCCGCTCCTCCACCTGTCCCGCCCAGCGTGTCGGGTGCTTGGTCTCGATGGCCAGTTCCACCCGGCGGCCCGCGTCGGCCACGAGTTCCAGCAGCCGCTCCAGGGTGAGGACGGAGGTCGCCTCCCGGTCCTCGGGCCGGTGCTCGTACTCCGGTTCCTCGCCGCGCACCCGCCACGCCTCGCGCGTCTTCCAGGAACCGAAGTCCAGCGCCGCCAGATCGGCCAGCTCCATGGCCGAGACCGCGCCGCGGCCGTTGGACGTACGGTTGACGCGGCGGTCGTGCACACAGACCAGATGGCCGTCGGAGGTCAGGCGCACATCGCACTCGAGGGCGTCCGCGCCCTCCTCGATGGCCTTCCGGTACGCGGCGAGGGTGTGCTCGGGAGCTTCGTCCGAGGCCCCGCGATGGGCGACGACCTGGATGCGGTGCTGTCGTGCGTGGGTCACCGCGACATGGTGTCACCGCGCGGGGGCGCACGGGGGACGGAAGCCGGAGCGCGGGCGGGGAACAGCTGAGGAACAGCCGGGACACAGTCGGGGGCATCAAGGCCGGTATGTCTTACATTTCCTATGTAAGAAAGAACCACGGACGCACAGCGACGGCTTATGGTGCTCTGACGGCCCGTGGGAAAAGCTGGCGGCATACAAGAAGACATGCACAGCTACAACGCGCCGGACCGTCGAGGCCGGCGTGCACGAGCGTGGCTGAGTACGACTCAGTGTGACCGAACAACAGCCGTGGATCGAGGAGAAAAGCTGTGAGCACCGAGAACGAGGGCACCGCGGTACCTCCGGCCCCGTCCGCACCCCCCGTGCCGGTGGACTCCCCCGCAGCCTCCCCGCAGCAGCCGGCCCCGCAGCCCGGCGCCCCGGCAGCGCAGGCCGGGCACCCCGGCCACGGGGCGAACCCGTACGGGCCCGGCCCCGCCGCGCAGGGCTCGGCCCCCGACGCCTCCTGGCCCCCGCCCGCGCCGCCGGCCACCCCGTACGGGGGCGGCGACGGCACGGGTGGCGGCTACGGCGGCCCGGGAGGCGGTCCCGGCGGCTGGGGAGCCGCGTACCAGCCGCCCCCGCCGAAGTCCGGTCGCGGCCGCGGCGGACTGATCGCCGCGGTCGCGGTCGCCGCCCTGGTGGCGGGCGGACTGGGCGGTGGCCTCGGCTACACCCTGGCGGAGAACAACGACTCGGGCTCCACCACGGTCTCCGCCTCGGACACCGGCGGCTCCGTCAAGCGCGACGCGGGCACCATCGCGGGCGTCGCCGCCAAGGCGCTGCCCAGCACGGTCACCATCGAGGCCGAGAGCACCAGCGGCGAGGGCGGCACCGGCACCGGCTTCGTCTTCGACAAGCAGGGCCACATCCTGACCAACAACCACGTGGTGGCCGAGGCGGTCGACGGCGGCAAGCTGACCGCGACCTTCCCCGACGGCAAGAAGTACAACGCCTCGGTGGTCGGCCACGCCCAGGGCTACGACGTCGCCGTCATCAAGCTGGCGAACGCGCCCTCGAACCTGAACCCGCTCCCCCTCGGGAACTCCGACCAGGTGGCCGTGGGCGACTCCACCATCGCCATCGGCGCCCCCTTCGGCCTGTCCAACACCGTCACCACGGGCATCATCAGCGCCAAGGACCGCCCCGTCGCCTCCAGCGACGGCAGCTCCACCAGCAAGGCGTCCTACATGAGCGCGCTCCAGACCGACGCCTCCATCAACCCGGGCAACTCCGGCGGCCCGCTGCTGGACGCCCAGGGCAACGTCATCGGCATCAACTCCGCGATCCAGTCCGCGAGCAACGGCCTCGGCGGCACCGGCCAGGCCGGCTCCATCGGCCTCGGCTTCGCCATCCCGATCAACCAGGCCAAGTACGTCGCCCAGCAGCTGATCAAGACCGGCAAGCCGGTGTACGCGAGGATCGGCGCGTCCGTCTCCCTGGAGGAGACGACGGACGGCGCCCAGATCACCGAGCAGGGCGTCGGCGGCGCCGAGCCCGTCGAGGCGGGCGGCCCCGCCGACAAGGCCGGCCTCAAGCCCGGCGACGTGATCACCAAGCTGGACGACCACGTCATCGACAGCGGCCCCACCCTGATCGGCGAGATCTGGACCCACCAGCCCGGTGACAAGGTCGAGGTCACCTACGAGCGCGGCGGCAAGGAGAACACGGTGGAACTCACCCTGGGCTCCAAGACGGGCGACGACTGACCCGGCCTCCGCCCGCTGCCGGTACGCTGTACCCGCCCCGCTCCCAGCGGACCGGGGCGAGGTGGGTTGCCCGAGCGGCCTAAGGGAACGGTCTTGAAAACCGTCGTGGCGGCGACGTCACCGTGGGTTCAAATCCCACACCCACCGCACCCGGAGACGGCCCCTGATCAGGCACCACGGTCAGGGGTCGTTCCCTGTCCGGGGTCCGTCGGCCGGGTCAGGCGGGCGGCCGAGGTGATGGTGGCGCGGGCCTCCTGTTCGGAGAGGCCGGTGCGGCGGGCCGCGGTGATCAGGGCGTCGGTGAGGGCGGGGCCGATGCCGTTCTCGTAGGCGCGGCAGGCCGCCCAGAACAGGCGGGTGTTGCGTTGGCCCTCGTGCGCGGCGAGGACGAACTGCACGAGGCCCTGGCCGTGCGCGCCGCCCGGGGAGGGCGTGGAGCGGTGTGCGCGGGGCGCGGGGAGCAGCAGGCGCAGGAGGGCGCGCGGGCAGGGCGCGGGCGCGAGGTGCGCGGTCCCGGGGGCCGTGGTGTACGCGCCGTGCCGGGTGCGGGAGCCGGGGCCGACCAGGTAGCCGCCGGCGCCGCGGACGTCGATGCCGGGGGCGAGGCGGCCGGCGGAGTTGGGGACGGCGACGCCGGGCGGGCCGGTCAGCCACAGGTGGCGTCCGCCGCTGGGGGTGAGGACGACCACCGTGGGCGGGATCGTGAACAGGTGGCGCAGGGCCAGTTCGCGCAGGGCGGCCGAGGAGTCGCCCGTCGCCTTCGTGTCCAGGTCGATGCCGATGAGGTGGTGCGGCGGCAGGCCGCAGGCGATGCCGTAGCCCGTGGCCCAGGGGGCGGCCGCGAACAGCTCGCGGACGCGGTCGGGGTCGCTCGTCGCGTCGTGGACCCCGTGGCCGGGCCGGCCGCACTCGCCGTGGCAGGGCGCGGCGCCGGGGTCGTCGCGGTGCGGGGAGCGCAGGGCCGGGAGCTTGGTGCGGGAGAGCGGGATGACGGCCAGACCGCGTTCGGCGGCTGACAGGGCGTGTGCGAGGGCCGGCGTCCTGGCCTGCCGGTGGGTGGTGGCCATGGATTCATGGTCGTACGGGTGTTCGAGAAAAGGAAGGGGGAGTGCGGCCGACGCGCCGGGCGGGGTCGGGAAGGGCGGATGCGGCGGAACGCTTCGCCCCTTGTGGGGCTTGGGGTGTTGATGCCTTTCCTGCCCCTGGGTGGGACGCAAGGGGCGCAAAAGGGTTTATCGACTTGTCCTCACGCTTGAGGGCGAATCAGGGTCCTCGGGCTGGTTCGCGGGGGACGCGATGGGCAACTCTGATCACGCGACGTCGTGCAAGTCGCCGGGGCGGACGGCCAACTGCCCTGGTGAAAGGGCTTGTTCAGGTCTGGTTCACGTACTTCTCGCGCTGTCGGCAGCTGGCCGGTGCGCATCTTTCAGGAGGAACAACATGGCAAGCATCCGTACCGCCCGCGTCATCGCCGCCGTCTCCGCCCTGCCGCTGGCCGCCGCCCTCTTCGCCGGCGTGGCCGCGGCCGACAGCGGCGCCTTCGCGGACGACGGAGCGAACGCGACCGCCGCGGAGGGCTACGCCGGCATCATCGGCAGCGGCGTCGGTGACGACAACAACGGCAACTCGGCGACCACCCAGCAGCAGGCGGTCGGCTCCGGTGCCACGAACCAGAACAACACCGCGCAGGTCGACGGCTCCGCCTTCACGGCCATCAACCAGGGCAACGACAACGTCTCCGTCAACTTCACGCCGCTGTGGTGGTGAGCTGAGGGACGGCGCGGGCGCGGGCCCACCCGGCACCGGCGCCGCCCCTCATTCCGAGTGCGGGTGTGCTTCATGGGGTCGCATGGCGTCCGCGCGGCGGTACTTCGGTGCCGTCGCGCGGACGTGTCCCGGGCCCTGCCGGGCACCGCCCCCAGGGGTGATCCCCGACGCGTCCTCCTCCCTCGTCCACCTTCAGGAGGTGCAGCTCGCCCCACCCCTACAACCTGAGGCGGAGTCCGCTTCGGGACCTGCGGCCGATCCGGCGCGCACCCGGCGCTCCTAGCGTTGAGGCATGACCACACCCGTCTGCACCAGGGCTTCGGACGCCGCGACGGCGGCGCCGCGGACGTTCCCGCACCCGCCGCTGCCCTACTCGTCGTACCCCTCCTTCGCGTCGTACGTGAAGGCCCGGCAGCCGGTGCTGCTGCGCACCGCGCGGTCGCTGACCGCGAACCCGAGCGACGCGGAAGACCTGTTGCAGACCGCGCTCACCAAGACCTACGTGGCCTGGGAGCGGATCGAGGACCACCGGGCGCTCGACGGTTACGTCCGGCGCGCGCTGCTGAACACGCGGACGTCGCAGTGGCGCAAGCGCAAGGTCGACGAGTACGCCTGTGACGAGCTGCCCGAGCCGGAGCCGGTGCCCGGCGGGAACGACCCGGCCGAGCAGCAGGCGCTGCACGACGCGATGTGGCGGGCGATCATGCGGCTGCCCGCGCGGCAGCGGGCGATGGTCGTCCTCAGGTACTACGAGGATCTCAGCGAGGTCCAGACGGCCGAGGTGCTCGGGGTCTCCGTCGGCACGGTGAAGTCGGCGGTCTCGCGCGCGCTGGGCAAGCTCCGCGACGACGCGGAGCTGAGCACGGCCTTCGGCTGAGCACGCCGGCCGCACGTACCCGCCTGGGCCCGCCGCCGAGCGTCCCGGGCACGTACCCCGCCTCGGTGCGCGGCCGGGCACCTTGCCCCCGGCATCGCGACTGAGCACACCCGAGCCCCCAGCCGGGCGGCCTGGCCCGGGCCCCTCGCCCGGTATTCCGGCCCTCGCCCGGTTTTCCGGCCCGAGCCCCTCCGCCGGGCGCCTCCCCCGCGCAGGGCCGTGAACCGAGCGGACGCGACCCCGTGGCCGGCCGATCGGACTCGTACGTGATCGATCATCGGCCGGTAGTGACATACCACTTGGTACGTGCGCAGAATCAGCGCACCCATGCCGCCGCGTAGGCAATGTCGCCCCGGGAGGTCACCGTGCAGAGCACGATGCAGGACGTACCGCTGCTCATTTCCAGGATTCTCACCCATGGCTCGACGGTCCACGGCGCCTCCCAGGTGACGACCTGGACCGGCGAGGGCGCACCGCACCGGCGTTCCTTCGCCGAGATCGGGGCCCGCGCCGCCCAGCTGGCGCACGCCCTGCGCGAGGACCTGGGTGTCGGCGACGGCGACCGCGCGGCCACGCTCATGTGGAACAACTCGGAGCATGTCGAGGCATACTTCGCGATCCCCTCCATGGGTGCGGTCCTGCACACCCTCAACCTCCGCCTCCCGGCCGACCAGCTCGTCTGGATCGCCAACCACGCCGCCGACCGGGTGGTGATCGTCAACGGTTCGCTGATCCCCCTGCTCGCCCCGCTGCTGCCGCGTCTGGAGACGGTCGAGCACGTCGTCGTCTCCGGCGCGGGCGACCGCTCGCCCCTGCTCGCCGCCGACGGCGCGGGGAACGGCGTACAGGTGCACGAGTACGAGGACCTGATCGCGGGGAAGCCGACCGTGTACGACTGGCCGGAGCTGGACGAGCGTACGGCGGCGGCCATGTGTTACACCTCCGGCACCACCGGCGACCCCAAGGGCGTGGTGTTCAGCCACCGCAGCGTCTACCTGCACTCCATGCAGGTCAACATGACCGAGTCGATGGGGCTGACCGACCAGGACACCTCACTGGTGGTAGTGCCCCAGTTCCACGTGAACGCGTGGGGTTTGCCCCATGCGACCTTCATGACCGGCGTGAACATGCTGATGCCGGACCGGTTCCTCCAGCCCGCGCCGCTCGCCGCGATGATCGAGGCCGAGCGGCCGACGCACGCCGCCGCCGTCCCCACCATCTGGCAGGGTCTGCTCGCCGAGCTGACCGCGAAGCCCCGGGACGTCTCGTCCCTCACCCAGGTGACCATCGGCGGGTCCGCCTGCCCGCCGTCGCTGATGGAGGCGTTCGACGCACTCGGCATGCGGGTCTGTCACGCCTGGGGGATGACCGAGACGTCCCCGCTGGGCACGGTGGCCCGCCCGCCGGCCCACGCGATCGGCACCGACGAGGAGTTCGGCTACCGGGTCACCCAGGGCCGGTTCGCGGCCGGCGTCGAGGCCCGCCTCACCGGCCCGGGCGGCGAGCGGCTGCCCTGGGACGGTGAGTCCGCCGGTGAGCTGGAGGTCCGGGGGCCGTGGATCGCCGGGGCCTACTTCGGCGGGCCGGCCGCCGAACCGCTCCGCCCCGCCGACAAGTTCAGCGAGGACGGCTGGCTGAAGACGGGCGATGTCGGGACGATCTCCCCGGACGGCTTCCTCACCCTCACCGACCGGGCCAAGGACGTCATCAAGTCCGGCGGCGAGTGGATCTCCTCCGTCGACCTGGAGAACGCCCTCATGGCCCACCCGGACGTCACCGAGGCCGCCGTCGTCGCCGTCCCGGACGACAAGTGGGGCGAGCGCCCGCTGGCCACGGTGGTCCTGCGTGAGGGCGCCACCG
Organism: Streptomyces griseoviridis; assembly: GCA_014649155.1. Taxonomy (GTDB): domain Bacteria; phylum Actinomycetota; class Actinomycetes; order Streptomycetales; family Streptomycetaceae; genus Streptomyces; species Streptomyces griseoviridis. The sequence continues at coordinate 274,175 of BMSM01000006.1, forward strand.
CCGACTTCGACGCTCTGCGCGCCTTCCTCGCCGAGCACGGGAAAATCGCCAGGTGGCAGTTGCCGGAGCGCTGGACGGTCATCGAGGCGGTACCGAAGACGAGCGTCGGCAAGTTCGACAAGAAGGTGCTCCGGCGTCGCTACGCCGACGGGGAACTGCCCGTCACGCTCCTGTGACCCGCCGGTGAGCCTGGTAGGGGCACCCACCGGTGACCTGCCGGTGAGCCTGGTAGGGGCACCCACCGGTGACCTGCCGGTGAGCCTGGTAGGGGCACGTGCCTGTGACCTGCCGGTGAGCCCGGTAGGTCACGCGCCTGCGATCCGCCGGACGCCCGGGTTGGTCACGCTCCTGTGGCCCGCCGGGGCGCCCGGCCCCGCACGGCCGTGCTCCCCCAGCCCAGCGCCAGCCAGGCCCCGGCCACCGCGCACACGCCGCCCCAGCCCCAGTGGGTGAAGGCGGTCCCCGCGACGGCCGAGGCCACGGCGCCGCCCGCGAAGCCGGCGACGACATAGGCGGTGTTGGCGGTGGCCGGGGCGGAGGTGGTGGTCAGCGCGAGGGTCTGGTTGGCGACGTGCGAGGCGACCAGGGCCGCGTGCACCAGGACCGCCGCCGCGCACAGCGCCGCCATGACGTGCCCGCCCAGCCAGAACAGCGGCACCGACACCGCGGCCCCCGCGTACGCCGTCCGGACGACCTTGGCGGCGCCGAACCGGTCCACCAGCCCGCCCGCGAGCGGCGCGGTGACGCTCGCCGCCAGTCCGAAGAGACCGAACAGGCCGGCCGCGGCGGTGGTCATGCCGTAGCCGTCCTCCTCGGTGAGCAGCAGCGCGAGCGTGGTCCACATCGCGCTCCAGGCGCCGTACATGCCCGCCTGGCGCACGCACGCGCGCCACAGTTCGGGCGAGCGCCGCACCACCCCCGGCAGCGCGGTGAGCCCGGCGAACAGCGGGCCGCCGAGCCGCGGCGTCTCCCGGGGCAGCGCGGCCGAGGTCGCGAGGCCCAGCAGGGCGGTCAGTCCGGCCGCGCCGAGGAAGACCCAGCGCCAGCCGAAGGCCTGCCCGGCCAGGGCACCGAGCACCCGGGCCGCCACGACCCCGGTGAACAGGCCCGCGATGACGGCGGCGACGTGCCGGCCCCGCTGGTGGGCGGGGGCGCGTTCGGCGACCAGTGGCACGAGGAGCTGCGGTACGACGGTGGCGGCCGAGGCCACCAGCACCGCGCCCGCGAGGGCGTACGTCCCGCCCGTCGCCGCCCCGGCGACCAGGGCCGTGGCGGCGGCCAGCGTGAGGACGGCGACCAGCCGGCGCCGGTTCACCCGGTCCCCGAGCGGGGCGAAGAAGAGCAGGCCGGCCGCGTAGCCGAACTGCGCGACCGAGGCGAGCCAGGCCACGGCCGAGGGGGTGGAGCCGAAGTCACGGGCGATGAGGGGGAGCAGCGGGGCGGCGAGGTAGATGTTGGCGGCCGTGACGGCGGTGCAGACGGCTATCAGGGGGAGGAACAGGCGGGAGCGGAACGAGCGGGCCGGGCGGACCGGGCGCGTGTGCCGGTCCGTGGCCGTCGCGGCGGCGGGGACCCCGGTGGCCGGTGCTGGTGAGGACATGGGCGGGACGACTCCTTCACGCACACAGTTGCAACTAACTGGTTGGTTGGCTACAACCACCGGTCCTTCCGCCGCATTCCCCTGGGGACGGAAACTTTCAACCAAACAGTTGGTTACCGCTCCCGGCTACCCTGGACCCATGGCAGCAAGGGACCCCGAGGCGACCAAGGCCCGGATCTTCGAGGCGGCCGTGGCCGAGTTCGCCGCCCACGGTGTCGCGGGCGCCCGCATCGACCGCATCGCGGCCGAGGCCAAGGCCAACAAGCAGCTCATCTACGCCTACTACGGCAACAAGACGGAGCTGTTCGCGACCGTCCTGGAGAGCAAGATGGTCGACCTGGCCATCTCGGTCCCCGTCGACCCCGACGACGTCGAGGGCTGGATCGACCGCCTGATGGACTACCACGCCGCCCACCCCGAGCTGCTGCGCCTGCTCTTCTGGGAGGGCCTGGAGTACGGCGCCGCCGAACTTCCCCACGAGGCCGAACGCCAGGAGCACTACGCCCGGAAGGTCGCGGCCCTGCGGGACGGCCAGCGGCGCGGCGTGATCACCGACGCGATCCCCGCCCCCGACCTGCTCTTCCTGCTGGTCGCGATGACCAACTGGGCGATGGTCGTCCCCCAGATGAAACGCATACTGGTCGGCGGTGAGACCCCCGACGCCGCCCGCCTGCGCGCCTCCATCAAGGAGGCGGCGCGCAGGATCATCGCCGTCGAGGGCCGCTGAGCCGAGGCCGTCAGTTGGTCCCGATCCGGGCGAGCAGCTCCACGATCCGGGCCTGAACCTCACCGCTGGTGGACCGCTCCGCCAGGAACAGCACCGTCTCGCCGGAGGCCAGCCGCGGCAGGTCGGCCTGGTCGACGGCGGCCGTGTAGACGACGAGCGGGGTGCGGTTGAGCTGTCCATTCGCCCGCAGCCAGTCGACGATGCCGGCGGTCCCGGCGCCCGGCTGCCGCCGCCCCACCCGCATCAGGTCCATCACGACCAGGTTCGGCCGGAACTGCCCGGCCAGCGCCACCGCGTCCGCGTCGCTCGCGGCCCGCGCCACCTGCATCCCGCGCCGTTCCAGCGTCGCCGTCAGCGCCAGCGCGATCTCCGCGTGCTCCTCGATCAGCAGCACCCGCGGCGGATGCTGCTCGCTGTCGCGCGGCGCCAGCGCCTTCAGCAGGACGGCGGGATCGGCGCCGTACGCCGCGTCGCGCGACGCCTGCCCCAGCCCGGCCGTGACCATCACCGGCACCTCGGCCGCCACCGCCGCCTGCCGCAGCGACTGGAGCGCCGTGCGGGTGATCGGCCCGGTCAGCGGGTCCACGAACAGCGCCGCGGGGAACGCCGCGATCTGCGCGTCGACCTCCTCGCGCGAGTGCACGACGACCGGCCGGTAGCCCCGGTCGCTCAGCGCCTGCTGCGTACTGACGTCCGGCGCGGGCCACACCAGCAGCCGGCGCGGGTTGTCCAGCGGCTCCGGCGGCAGTTCGTCGTCCATCGGCTGCGGACGCGGCGGATCGGCCACCTCCACGGCCCCGCCGGGCCCGTCCAGCGGCTCGGGTCCCTCGGCGGCGTTCCGGTCCGGCGCGCCTATGGCGTACGACCGTCCCGTGCCCTCGGTCGGCTGCGCGAGCCGGGGCGGCTGGACCTGGCCCTGCGGCGCGGCCGGCTGCTCACCCGACGGGTGCGGACGGCCGGCGGCGGGGTCGGGCGGCGTACCGAGCTTGCGGCGGCGTCCGGAGCCGTTCGGGTGGTGCGGGGCGGGGGTCGCCGTCGGCTGCTGCACCTGGGCGGCCTGCCGGTCGAACGGCACGCCCTGTCCCAGCGTCCGCACGCTGATCGACCGCCCCTGGGTGGAGTCCGGGTCCACCGGAGGGGGGGCCTCCGCGGGCAGTGGCTGCGCCGCGCGGGGGGTGCTCTCCGGGGGCAGCGGCGTACCGCGCCCGGCGGTGGAGGCGGTCTCGGCGCCGGGAGCGGGGGCCTGGGCGCGCGGCGGCACCGGCGCGGGCACCCCGGCGCCCGAGGTGTCACCGGGCGCGGGCCACGGAGCCGGGGCGGCGTGCGGCTGCCTCTGCGGCGGCAGCTGGGTCTGGGGCTGGAGCCGCGGTGGGGGCAAGGGCTGGGCGGCGGGGGCGACGGGAACGGCACCCTCCGGTGCCTCCCCGGCCTCGGCCGGCTCCGGCGGCGCTCCGACCGCCCGGCGCCGGCGGCCCGTGGGCGCGCTGGTGGGGTGCGGCTGCGGCGGGGTGTGGTCGCCGGCCTGGTCCTGCGGGACGGTGTCGTGCCGGCCCCCGTCGGCCACCGCGTCGTCGGAACCGGGGTGCGCGGAAGGCACGGGGGGCACCTGCCCGGGGACCGGCACCGGCATCGGCGGTTGCCCGGGGACCTGCCCGGGGACCGGTACGGCGGTCTGACCCGGGACCGGTGCGGGGCTCCGGCCCGGAGCCCCCGGAGCGGGTACGGCCGTCTGCCCGGCGACCTGCCCCGGAGTCGTGTCCTGACCGGCGACCGGAGGGACCGGGCCGCCGGACACCTGGGCAACCCGCGGAGCCGGGCCGCCGGGCACCTGGGGAACCTGCGGGGTCATGCCGCCGGGCACCTGGGGAACCGGGCCGGGAAGAGGGGCGGCCGGCGGAACCGGCGCGGCGGGGGCGGCCACCGGCGCGACCGGGGCGCCCGGCGCAGCCGGGGCGGCCTGCGGAACGGGCGAAGCCTGGCCGGGAATCTGAGGCGCGGCGGCCGGCGGCCGGGGTCCCGCGACCGGCGCCTGCGGCACACCGACCGGTGCCTGCGGCACACCGACCGGTGCCTGGGGCATGCCGACCGGTGCCTGGGGCATGCCGACCGGTGCCTGGGGCGTGCCGACCGGCGGCCGGGGCGCGGCGGCGGTAGCCCGGCCGGCGGGGCCCGCCACCGGCGCCTGCCCCGGCTGGACGGCCGCGGTCTCGGCCTCGGCCGGCCGGTCCGCGTCGGCCGGGGGCAGGGCGAAGACCTGCCGCGGTCCCGCGTCCTGCGCTGCCGCGCGCTCGGCGGCGGAGGCGAGGGCGCGGCGCCGCCGCCCGGTCGGCTGGTCGGCCTCGGACGGCGGCACCGCCCCGGCCACCGCCGTCCCGCCGCCCTGCGCGGGCAGCGCCGGCGGCAGGGCGTGCTGTTCGCCGCCGGGCCGCCGGGCCCGCCGCCCGGACGCCTCCGCCGCACCCTGCGGCGACACCGGAACCCCTTGCGGCGGAACCGTCCCGCCCAGGCCGTTGCCCGTGGCGGCGGCCCCCGCCGCGTGCTCGGCCGCGGTGACGACAGCACCCCCGGAGACCCCGGGACCTCCCGGAACCGCCTCCAGCGCCGCCGGGCCGCCGCCCGCGTCCTCAGCGGGCCGCCCGCGCCGCCGCCCGGTGCCGCCGGACCCGTCCGTCGCCTGCGCGGGGATCGGCGCCGGCACCGCTTCCGCGACGGCCTCGGCCTCCGCGGACGCCGCGCGGCGCCTGCGCCGTCCGGTCGGCACGCCGGCCTCGGGGCCCGTACCGACGGCCGTGTCAGCGGACGCGGACGCATCCGCGACCTCGCTCTCCAGGAACGCGTCCACCGAGGGGCGCCGCGCCCGCCGCCGGCCACCGCCCGGACCGTGCTCGCCCTCGTCCCCGCCGGGAACCGGACCCTCCGGCTCCTGGGCGACCGGAACGGCCGCGGGGGCGGGCACGGGAGCGACGGCCCCCGCCCCACCCCCGATCGGCACTTCGAGGACATAGGCGTTGCCGCTCATCCCCGGCACCGCGTGCGTCTGGAGGACGCCGCCGTGGGCTCGTACGATCCCGCGGACGATCGGCTGGTGCACCGGGTCTCCCCCGGCGTACGGTCCGCGCACCTCGATCCGTACGACCTCGCCGCGCTGGGCGGCGGCCACCACGACGGTGCTGTCCATGTAACCGCCCGCCGAGACGGGCGCGTTGCCGGTCGCGTCGACCCCGGCCACGTCGGCGACCAGGTGCGCGAGGGCGGTGGCGAGCAGCCGGGCGTCGACCTCGGCCTCGATCGGCGGCGCGTGCACGGCGAACTGCACCCGGCCCGGCCCGACCAGTTCCACGGCCCCGTCGACCCCGGCGGCGACGACCGCGTCGAGCATGACCTTCGTACGGGTCACCCCGCCGCCCTCGCCGGCCTCGGCGTCGAGGCGCTGGTAGCCGAGGACGTTGTCGATGAGGGTGGTGATGCGGGAGTAGCCCGCGGACAGGTGGTGCAGGACCTGGTTGGCCTCGGGCCACAGCTGCCCGGCGTCGTCCGAGGCCAGCGCGGCCAGCTCCCGCCGCAGCTCCTCCAGCGGGCCGCGCAGGGAGGTGCCGAGCAGGGTCAGCAGCTGTTCGTGCCGCCCCGACAGGGCCTCGTACCGGTCCTTCTCCCGTTCGCCGAGGGCGGCGTACCGCTCCTCGTGCGCGGCGAGTTCCTCCGCGTGCTGCTCGGTCAGCTCGGCCAGTTCGGCCGCGTGCCGCCGTCGCAGCGCGGTCAGTTCGGCGGCGTGTTCCCCGGCGAGCCGCTCCAGTTCCTCGGCGTGGAGCCGGTCCGCCTCCTCCTTCTCCCGCACCAGCGCGTCCAGGGGCCGCCGGTCGGTGAAGGTCATCACGGCGCCGACCAGCTGGTCGCCGTCGCGGACCGGCGCGGTGGTCAGGTCGACCGGCAGCGGGTCGCCGCTCTTGGTGAAGACCACCTGCCCGCGCACCCGGTGCTTGCGCCCGGAGCGCAGGGTGTCGGCGAGCGGCGACTCGTCGTACGGGAAGGGGGAGCCGTCGGCGCGGGAGTGCAGGACGAGGGTGTGCAGCTCGCGTCCGCCGAGGTCGCTGGCGCGGTAGCCGAGGGTCTGTGCGGCGGCCGGGTTGACGAGGACGATCCGTCCGTCGGTGTCCGTGCCGACGACGCCCTCGGACGCGGCCCGCAGGATCATCTCGGTCTGCCGCTGCGAACGGGCCAGTTCGGCCTCGGTGTCGACGGTGCCGGACAGGTCGCGGACGACGAGCATCAGCAGTTCGTCGCCGGGATAGCCGTAGGCGTCGTAGGCCTGCTGGCCGGAGTCGAGGTTGGCGCTGGCCACCTCGACGGGGAACTCGGAGCCGTCGGTGCGGCGCGCGACCATCCGGGTCGGCTTCGTCCGCGCCCGGGGGTCGACGTGGTCCGGCCGGCGCATGGAGCCGGGGATGAGCTTGGAGTCGAACTCGGGCAGCAGATCGAGCAGCCCGCGACCGACGAGCGCGGTGCCGGGGGCCTCGAACGCCTCCAGCGCGATGCTGTTCGCGTTGACGACGGTGCCATTGGCGTTGACCAGGACCAACGCGTCCGGCAGCGCGTCCAGTATGGCTGCGAGGCGAGCAGCGCCCCGGGATGGCCTGCCGCTCACGAGACGCCTTCCTCCCTGTTACCGCACCTTGCCGACCGCCCGGGCCATCTTGCCAACCGGCCCGGGGCATGTCACCCGAGGGAGTCTAAGGGCTGGGGTCGTGCCGGGGGCGCCGGATGAGAGGGAGGTCGCACGACGAAGTGACGGGGAACGCCTGTGCGTACGGTCTGACGTCGCGGGACCTTTGCGAGACCTTCGCGGAACCGTTCCCCGTCCTGTCCCTCTCCTGTACCGGCTACGCGGTGGCGGTACCCCGCAGGTCGGGCAGGAGCGGGACCAGCCGGTCCCAGCGGGCGATCCCGCAGCCGTCGCGCCGGTCGTACGTGGCGTCGACGCGGTGCCCGGCCCAGGTCCCGGTGACGTGCGCGGTGGCCGGCCCGCCGTACTGGAAGGTGCAGACGCTGCCCTCGGGGACCGGGCCGAAGACGTCCTGCCCGGCCCGCGTGCTCCGGTCGACCGCGGCGCAGGCGCCGGCCGGATCGGGGTGGCTGCCGCCGCCGGGCCGGCAGTACAGCTCGTACGTCCCGTCCTTGCCCCCGCCCGCGTCGCGGACGGTGACGGTCAGGTGATCGGGGCGGTCCTCGTCCCGGACGGGGGGCGGGGCGAGGTGACCGGCGGGGACCGCGGGGGTCGTGGCGGCGACGGTCGGCGCGGCGGACAGGGACGAGACGGCGGCGGCGCAGAGGGCGGCGGCGCCGAGGAGTCGGGTGATCTGAAGCATGACCTGACCAACGCGTCAACGCGCCGAACGTTGCGCCCACCCGGCCGACGGAAGGGCTTTGCCCTGCGGGCCGCCCGCCTAGTACCGTGGGAGCCGATTGGTGACACCGCGCTCGACTGTGTCATCATCGGCAAGCACCGCTCGCGCTCACGCGTGAGGGTGTGTTGTCTGGAGGCGTCGCCTAGTCCGGTCTATGGCGCCGCACTGCTAATGCGGTTTGGGTTTTAAAGCCCATCGAGGGTTCAAATCCCTCCGCCTCCGCATCACCACACGAAGCCCCGGCCCCAGCGGCCGGGGCTTCGTCGTCCCCTGACCGCCCGCCGTGCGTTTCCGCAGGTCACAAGGGGTGGGGGGAACGGATTTCACATGACGGCGGCAGTCATGTAATGTTCTTCCTGTCGCCGCGACGGGCCGGAAGGAACGGAAGCGGGGACGACAACAGAACAAAAGCAAGACAAGCACTCGTAGCTTAACGGATAGAGCATCTGACTACGGATCAGAAGGTTGCAGGTTCGAATCCTGCCGAGTGCACAGCAGACCAGGGGCCCTGCGGAGAGATCCGCAGGGCCCCTGGTTCGTGTCGTGCCGGTGGAGAATGCTCGGCATGGCTGTCATTCATCGCACCTTTCTCAAGCCGTCCAAGCTGGAGCTGCTCGCCACCTGGCTGCCGACCCGGCCCTGGTACCGGGGCGGCGCGGGAGAGCCGGAGCTGGCCAGGGCCGGCGGGTTCCGGCTCGACGATCCCGAGGGCGAGGTCGGGATCGAGTTCATGATCGTCACCGATACCGCCGGCGCCGGGCCGGCCACCTATCTGACGCCCCTGACCTACCGGGGCGCCCCGCTCGCCGGGGCGGAGCACGCCCTGATCGGCACGGCGGAGCACGGCGTGCTGGGGACGCGCTGGATCTACGACGGCTGTCATGACCCCGTCCTGGCCGCCCGGTTGACGGCACTGATCGAGGGCCGGGCGCAGGCCCAGGCCCAGAGCACCAGCGACACCCCCGACCGGGAGGTCACCCGCTCCTTCACGGGCGACGGTCTCGCGGACCTCACCGGCTCCGCCGCCGACGACCCCGAGGGCACCGTGCTGCCCGCCCCGCAGGGCCTGACGCTCCGCCTGCACCGGGTACTGCGCCCCGCCGAGGACGCGCCCACGGAGGCGGTCGGTCATGTCGCCGGTGCGTGGCGCACCCCGGACGGGACTCCGGCGCGGGGAGTGTTCGCCGTGCTGAGCGCCGGCTCGCACGGCTGACGGCGGGTGCGCGGGGGGGTTGTGCGCGCGGGCCGCCTCAGACGGTCTGCCACGGGTTGGACTCGTAACAGCCCACCAGCAGGGCCGTACGCGCCGGGTCGACGGTCAGGGCCGTTCCGTCGATGCCCGCGACCGGGACGGCCGGTGAGACGGAGTTGGTCAGGAAGGCGGAAAGGGCCGGGGCACCGGGCGGAGCGGTCGTGAGGTCGCCGAGCCGGACGGGGCGCCGCTCGGACGGGACGCCCTCGGCCGCCATCCCCCGTTGCAGCAGCCGCATCGTGATGCCCGGGAGCACGGCGGCCTCGGGCCAGAGGAAGCGCTCGCCGTCGTAGAAGCAGATGTTCCAGACCGACGCCTCGCTGATCCGGCCGTGCCGGTCGGTGAACAGCGCGTCGTCGTACCCGGCGAGGACCGCCTGCCGCCGGTGGTGGAGGAGGCCGAACGTCCCGGTGTGCTTGACGTGGGGCAGGTCCCGCTCGTACACCGTCGTCCGCAGGCGTACCGGTGCGGACCGCGCCTCGACGGGGGCGCTCGTCGCCACCGCCAGATCCGTCTCCACGGCCTCGCCGCGCAGCACGGCGTCCGGGCTCCGGCCGAAGACGGTCACCCGGACCGACGCCGCCGCCGGGCCTCCTTCGAGGGCGTGCCGCAGACAGGCCCGCACCCGCTCGGTGTCCAGTCCGGTGCCGAACAGCGCGCGCGTGCTCTCGTCCAGGCGCCTCAGGTGCAGGTCCAGACCCCGGACCGCGCCGTTCCGCACTTGCATCGAGGTGAAGTGCGCGTAGCCGGCCCCCGCCAGCCGCCTCAGGTCCTCGGCGTCCGCCTCGACGCCGTTCACTTCCACCCGGTCGATGACGATCCCTCCCTCGTCCGTGGCCGCGCCGCAGGCGCGGCGATGCGGCGGCGGGTCCCCGGACGGTCCGTCGTCAGGGCGCTCGCGCGGGACGGCCAGTCGTGGAGGACGGCCACTTCGGCGGCCGAGCACTCGCCGAGCAGTCGTCGAGAAGCGTACGCGGACGGGACGCGGTGGGGCTCGCGGACCTCCTGGACGCGGGCCGGGGCGCGGCGGCGGGTGCCGGGGCGGGATGCAGGGGAGACGGGTGAGGCTGGGCTCGTCCGAGCCGTCCAAGGGGGCCGGCGCTGAGGCTGCGGGGAGGAAACGCCGAGGCCGGGGGCGTTGTCAGTGGTGCCCCCTACTCTCGGCAGAGATGGCACGGATGTGGCGGTGCTCGGGGCTCCGGTGGACGGCGCGGGGGCCCGAGCTGGTCTGGGACGGCGGGCGGCGCACGGCGCTGACCTGGGGGAAACGCGTGGCCTTCGGGGTCGCGGACGGGGACGGGGGTGGACGGACATGTGTGGGAGCACGGGGGTACGCGTGCCCGCTGGGGGCGGCCGTGCCGGGGCGGAGCACGGGGGCCCGGTGCGAGGAGTGCGCGCGGCTGGACCGGGCGCACTCCGTGGCCGCCGACACGATCGCGGACGATCCCCGGCCCTACCGGGTGTACCTGGCCTGGTTCGGGCCGGGGCTGGTGAAGGTCGGGATCACGGCGCTGGAGCGCGGGCCGGCCCGGCTGCTGGAGCAGGGGGCGGTCTGCTTCAGCTGGCTGGGCGGCGGACCGCTGATGGCCGCGCGGCGCACCGAGGAGCTGCTGCGCGCCGCGCTCGGCGTGCCCGACCGGATTCCGTACGCCCGCAAGCGCGCGGTGCGGGCGGTGCTGCCGGGCACGGAGGCGGAGCGCGCGGCGGAGATCGCGGAGTTGCACGGCCGGGCGGTGGCGCTGGGCGGCTGGCCGGAGGCGCTGACGCCGGAGCCGTTCCGGGCCGTGGACCACGTCCGGGCGTTCGGGCTGGGGGAGGCGGGCGGGGGGACCGCCGTCGCGGAGGTGACCGAGCTGGCCGGAGGAGGGGTGGTCGAGGGTGAGCTGGTGGCGGCGGCCGGGCCGGACCTGCATCTGGCGACGGGACGGGGGGTCGTCGTCCTGGACACCCGGCTGATGACGGGGTGGGGACTGGTGCCGGCCGGTGCCGGCGGCGGCCGGGTCGACGTGCCGGTGCGGGCGTTGCGGGCGGCGGTGGACGAGGGGCGGCAGGAAGGGCTGTTCTGACCGGAGGGCCGGGCCGGGCCGGGCCGGGCCGTTCCGGCGCGGACGCCCCGTGCGGCGGCGTGGCCGGGTTCCTGAGAGGTGCCTGTGGGTTTCTCAGAGAAATCACAGGTCGGGGAAAGCGTGTTCTCAGAGGACCCCGACATGGTGTCCAGCATGACCACGACCTCGCCCCAGGGGCGCACCGAACTGCTGAGGCCGGACGGGAGCCCCGTCCGAGTCCTGGTGGTGGACGACGAGCTGTCGATCACCGAACTGCTGTCCATGGCCCTGCGGTACGAGGGCTGGCAGATCCGCAGCGCCGGGGACGGGCAGGGCGCGATCCAGACCGCCCGCGAGTTCCGCCCCGACGCCGTGGTGCTGGACATGATGCTGCCGGACATGGACGGCCTCAGCGTGCTCGGCCGGCTGCGCCGCGAGCTGCCCGACGTGCCGGTGCTGTTCCTGACCGCCAAGGACGCGGTCGAGGACCGTATCGCCGGGCTGACGGCCGGCGGCGACGACTACGTCACCAAGCCGTTCAGCCTGGAGGAGGTCGTCGCGCGGCTGCGCGGGCTGATCCGCCGCTCCGGCGCGGCCGACCGGCGGTCGGACTCCGTCCTGGTCGTCGGTGACCTCACCCTCGACGAGGACAGCCACGAGGTGACGCGGGGCGGGGACAACATCCACCTCACCGCGACCGAGTTCGAACTGCTCCGGTTCCTCATGCGCAACCCCCGGCGGGTGCTCAGCAAGGCGCAGATCCTCGACCGGGTGTGGTCCTACGACTTCGGCGGCCAGGCCAACGTGGTCGAGCTGTACATCTCGTATCTGCGGCGCAAGATCGACGCCGGGCGGGAGCCGATGATCCACACGCGGCGCGGCGCCGGTTACCTGATCAAGCCCGCGGCGTCATGACGGGCCGGCGACCGCGATCGCGCCGGCGACCGCGCCCGCGCCCGCCGCGCCCGCGCACCCTGCGGACGCGGCTCGTCGTCGCGTCGGTGGCGCTGATCGCGGTCGTGTGCGCGGTGATCGGCAGCGTGACCACGCTGGCGCTGCGGTCGCATCTGTACGAGCAGTTGGACGGGCAGCTCGGCGAGGTCGCCATGCGCGCCTCGGGCGACTTCTCGATGCCGGGCGGCGGACCGAAGGACGCGGGCGCGAACGCCGGAAAGGCCACCGGCGGCGTCGGGGGCGCCGGCGGTGACCAGAAGCCGGTCGAGCCGACCGACGTCGCCGACTTCGTCTCGCACGGCCCCCAGCCGGGCGGCACCATCGCCGCGAAGGTCGTCGACGGCGAGGTCACGGAGGCCGCGTACGGCAAGAAGTCCGACGAGGACCTCTCCCTGGACGGCACGTCGCTGGACGCCGGGCAGACCGCCGCGCTCGCCTCCGTCCCCCGGGACGGCGACAAGCACACCGTCGAGGTCCCCGGCCTCGGTGACTACCGCGTCACCTACAAGTCGGGCCCCAGCGGCGCCTACTACGTCGCCGTCCCGACCGCCGGCGTCGACAACACCATCAACACCCTGATCATCGTCGAGGTGAGCGTCACCGCGGCCGGCCTGATCGCCGCATCCCTCGCCGGACTGGTCATCGTCGGTGTCGCCACCCGCCCCCTGCGCAAGGTCGCCGCCACCGCCACCCGCGTCTCCGAACTCCCCCTGCACACCGGCGAGGTCAACCTCGACGAACGGGTCCCGGAGTCCGAGTGCGACCCGCACAGCGAGGTCGGCCGGGTCGGCGCCGCGCTCAATCGCATGCTCGACCACGTGCACGGCGCGCTGCACGCCCGGCAGGAGAGCGAGACCCGGGTCCGGCAGTTCGTCGCGGACGCCAGCCATGAGCTGCGTACCCCGCTCGCCTCCATCCGCGGATACGCCGAACTCACCCGCAGAGGACGCGAACAGGTCGGCCCCGACACCCGGCACGCGCTCGGCCGCATCGAGTCCGAGGCCGGCCGGATGACCCTGCTCGTGGAGGACCTGCTGCTGCTCGCCCGGCTGGACGCGGGGCGGCCGTTGCAGTTCGGGCGGACCGACCTCGTCCCCCTCGTCGTGGACACCGTCAGTGACGCCCGCGCGGCCGGCATGGACCACGTCTGGCGCCTCGACCTGCCCGACGAACCGGCGCTGGTCTCCGCCGACGCCGCCCGGCTCCAGCAGGTGCTGGTCAACCTGCTCGGCAACGCCCGCAACCACACCCCGCCCGGTACGACGGTCACCGCCCGGGTGCGCCGGCGGGGTCCCTGGCTCTGCCTGGACGTCGAGGACAACGGGCAGGGCATCCCGGCCGGTCTGCTGCCGCACGTCTTCGAACGGTTCGCGCGCGGCGACTCCGCCCGGTCCCGGGCCACCGGCTCGACCGGTCTCGGCCTCGCCATCGTGCAGGCCGTGTCGACCGCGCACGGCGGCGCGGTGACCGTGGACAGCGTGCCGGGACGCACGGTGTTCACCGTGTACCTGCCCGCGCTCTCCGCTCCGTCCGCGCCGGAGCCCGCACCGCCCGACCCATGGACAAACCGGGCATCGCACTCACAGGTGCAGCACAGCGCCACCACACAGGGGCGACAGCGCGGTTGAGAAAAGTCGGTGCCATGCGAACCGACTCTTCTCCGGGCACCCTTCCGGCGCGGGAGCACCTCCCGGCCGCGGGGGCCGGCACGCCTGTCCTGGACGTAGTGATCCCCGTCTACAACGAGGAGAAGGACCTCCAGCCGTGTGTGCGCCGACTGCACGAGCACCTCGCGCGCACCTTCCCGTACGCCTTCCGCATCACGATCGCGGACAACGCGTCCACGGACACCACCCCGCGGGTGGCGGCGGGGCTGGCGGCGGAGCTGGCCGAGGTGCGGTCCTTCCGGCTGGAACAGAAGGGCCGGGGCCGGGCCCTCAGGACCGTCTGGGCGGCGTCCGACGCGCCGGTCCTCGCCTACATGGACGTCGACCTGTCCACCGACCTCAACGCGCTGCTGCCGCTGGTCGCCCCGCTGATCTCCGGCCACTCCGACCTGGCGATCGGCTCCCGGCTCAGCCGCAGCAGCCGGGTCGTGCGCGGCGCCAAGCGGGAGTTCATCTCCCGCACCTACAACCTCATCCTGCGCGGCTCGCTCCAGGCCCGCTTCTCCGACGCCCAGTGCGGGTTCAAGGCCATCCGCCGAGACGTCGCCCAGGTGCTGCTGCCGCTGGTGGAGGACACCGGCTGGTTCTTCGACACCGAGCTGCTGGTGCTCGCCGAGCGCGCGGGGCTGCGCATCCACGAGGTCCCCGTCGACTGGGTGGACGACCCCGACTCCACCGTGCACATCGTCAGGACGGCGACCGACGACCTCAAGGGCGTCTGGCGGGTCGGCAGGGCGCTGGCCACCGGTTCGCTGCCGCTGGACCGGCTGGCCCGGCCGTTCGGGGACGACCCGCGTGACCGGGACATCACGGACGTGCCGCGCGGGTTGACCCGGCAGCTCGTCGGGTTCTGCGTCGTCGGCGCCCTGTCCACCCTCTTCTACCTGCTGCTCTACAGCGGCTTCCGGACCTTCGCCGGGTCGCAGTTCGCCAACGCCCTCGCCCTGCTGGTCTCGGCGGTCGCCAACACCGCCGCCAACCGGAGGCTCACCTTCGGGGTACGCGGCCGGGGCGGGGCCGTACGGCACCAGGCGCAGGGGCTGGTCGTCTTCGGCATCGGCCTGGTCCTCACCAGCGGATCGCTCGCCGCGCTGAACGCGGCCACGGACGGCGCGGCGCACTCCACCGAACTGGCGGTGCTCATCGCCGCCAACCTCGCCGCCACGGTGCTGCGGTTCCTGCTCTTCCGGGCGTGGGTCTTCCCGGACCGCCACGAGGACCTCCGCCACGAGGACCTCCGCCACGAGGATCTCCGTCACGAGGATCTCCGGCACGAGGACCTCCCCAAGGCCCCCGAGCCGTCGACCGTGGCGGCCACCCCCAGGCCGGGCCCGTACGACGCGAACCCGTACGACGCGAACTCCTACGGCTCGAAGCCCTACGGCTCGAACCCTTACGACCCGGACCCGTACGGCCACCCATCGCTGCCCCGGCGCGGCGCCGTCCCGTACGAGACCCACCGGGACGCGACGATGCGCCTCCAGCCGGCGCGCCCGGCCGACCCCGACCCGAGGGACCCGCGATGACCACGCACCACGACCGGACGCCGGACACGGCCGGTGCCGACGCCCCGGCCACCTGGGGCCCGCCCCCGACCCCGCCCCCGGCCGCACCCCCGACCCCGCCCCCGGCCCCGCCCATGACCGAGCCCCCGGCCGGACCGGCCGCCGGGGACCGGCCCCTCCTCCGAAGACTGTGGCGCGGCCGTCCCGAGGACCCCCGCTGGGCGCGCCCGGCCCTCCTCGCCCTGCTCCTGGTCACCGCGCTGCTCTACCTCTGGAACCTGAGCGCCTCCGGCTACGCCAACTCCTTCTACTCCGCCGCCGTACAGGCGGGCAGCCGGTCCTGGAAGGCGTTCTTCTTCGGCTCGCTGGACGCGGCCAACGCCATCACCGTGGACAAGCCCTCGGCGTTCCTGTGGCCGATGGAGCTGTCGGTGCGGATCTTCGGGCTGAACTCCTGGGCGATCCTGACCCCGCAGGTGCTCATGGGCGTCGGCACGGTCGCCGTCGTGCACGCCGGCGTGCGCCGCCGGTTCGGGGCGCCGGCCGGTCTGCTCGCGGGTGCCGTGCTGGCGCTGACGCCCGTCGCGGCGCTGATGTTCCGCTTCGACAACCCGGACGCGATGCTGGCGCTGCTGATGGCGCTCACCGTCTGCTTCACCACCCGGGCACTGGAGGACGGCCGGACCAAGTGGCTCGTCTGGGCCGGGGCGGCCGTCGGCTTCGCCTTCCTCGCCAAGACCCTTCAGGCGTTCCTGATCCTGCCGCCGCTGGCCGTGGTGTACGCGGTCTGCGCGCCGGTGCGGGTGCGCAGGCGGTTCGCGCAGCTGGGCCTCGCGGCCGTCGCGATGGTCGTCGCCGGCGGCTGGTGGGTGGCGGTCGTCGAGCTGTGGCCGGCGTCGTCACGGCCGTACATCGGCGGCTCGCAGAACAACAGCTTCCTGGAGCTGACCTTCGGCTACAACGGCCTCGGCCGGCTCAACGGCGAGGAGACCGGCAGCGTCGGCGGCGGGGGCGGCGGGGGCGGCACCGGGCAGTGGGGCGAGATCGGCTGGGACCGGATGTTCGACTCCGAGATCGGGGGCCAGATCTCCTGGCTGCTCCCGGCGGCCCTGATCCTGCTGGCCGGCGCCCTGGTCCTCACCCGGCGGGCGGCCCGTACCGACGCGGCCCGCGCCACGCTGCTCGCCTGGGGCGGCTCGCTGGTCATGACGATGGCCGTCTTCAGCTACATGGCCGGCATCTTCCACCAGTACTACACCGTCGCCCTCGCCCCCTATCTGGCCGCCGTCGTCGGCATCGGCGCCGCGGCCTTGTGGGGCAGGCGCCGCGAGCCGTGGGCCGCGCTGGTCCTCGCCGCCGCCTGCACGGCGACCGCGGCCTGGGGATACGTCCTCCTCAACCGCACGCCCGACTACCTGCCCTGGCTGAAGTGGCTGGTCCTGGTCGGCGGCCTGGTCGCCGCCCTCGGCCTGGTCTTCACCGGACGGCTGACCCAGCGGCTCACGTTCGCGACGGCGGCGCTCGGCCTGGCCGCCGCGCTGGCCGGTCCGACGGCGTACACGCTCAGCACCCTGGCCGAGGGCCACACCGGCTCGATCGTCACGGCCGGCCCGTCCGGCACGAGCATGACGGGCGGCCCCGGCGGTGGCGGTATGCCGGGCGGCGGTCAGGGCGGCGGCGTGCCGGGCCGGAACCAGGGGAACGGCCCCGGCGGCAACGCGCCCGGCGGCACCGGCGGCTTCCCCGGCGGCCTCCCGGGCCGGAACGGCACCGGCACCGGCCAGAGCCCGCGGGGCGGCGGCGAGTCCGGCGGCCCCGGCGGCGCGGGCGGCGGCATGGGCGGCCTCCTCGACGGCGCCGAGGTCGACGCCGCGGCCGAGAAGCTCCTGGCGGCCGACGCCGACGACTACACCTGGGCCGCGGCCGCGATCGGCGCGCAGAACGCCGCGAGCTACCAGCTCGCCACCGGCGCCCCGGTGATGGCCATCGGCGGCTTCAACGGCACCGACCCCGCGCCGACGCCGGCCCAGTTCAAGAAGTACGTGGCGGAAGGAAAGATCCACTACTTCGTCTCCGGCGGCGGCACCGGCGGCATGGGCGGCGGCTCCGACAGCGGTACGTCGGCGCGGATCACGTCCTGGGTCGAGGCCAACTTCACGAAGGTCACCGCCGGTTCGGCCACCTTCTACGACCTGACCCGGCCGGCCGGCTGACGGGAGGCGGAGGATGACGAGGACGGGCGGTGGCCGGCGGCGCGGCGGGCGAACGCCCGGCCTCGACCGGGAACGGATCGTCCGCGCCGCGGTCCGGCTCCTGGACGCCGAGGGCCTGCCCGGCCTCTCCATGCGCCGCCTCGCCGCGGAACTGGACGTCACCACGACGTCCGTCTACTGGTACGTCGACACCAAGGACGACCTCCTGGCGCTCGCCCTGGACGCCGTCCACGCCGAACCGGCCCCGCCCGCGCCCGGCGCCGGCGGGGACTGGCGCGACCGGCTGCGCGCCCTGGCCCGGGAGTACCTGGCCCTCCTGGACCGGCACCCCTGGGCGGCCCGGCCGGCCGGCACCGACCCGGCCCCGGGTCCGCACGCGGCGGCCTTCGCGGAGCGGGTGCGGGACACCGTCGCCCGGGCCGGCCTGCCCGCGTGCCGCCGCCCCGGCGCCGCCGTGAGCGTCCTCCGCTTCCTGCGGGGGCTCGGCGCGGCGCCCCGCCTGCCGGAGCAGGACGTCGAGTACGCCCTGGACCTGCTGGTCAGCGGCATCGAGGCGACGGCCGCCCGGGAGCGCGGCCGGACGGGAAACCGGGCTGCCGGACACGCGACTCCGGGGGACGGACGCGCGACTCCGGGGGACGGACACGCGACTCCGGGGGACGGACACGCGACTCCGGCGGACGGACACGCGACTCCGGCGGACGGACTCGCGACCCCGGCGGACGGACACGCGACCCCGAGAGATGGACACGCCGCTCCGGAGGGCGGACGCGTCAGCCCTCCTCGGCCAGCCGCGCCGGGAAGCCCCCCGTCGCCACCGGACCCCACCGCTCCGGCGTCACCCGGATGATCGACTTGCCCTGCTTCACCATGGCCGCCCGGTACTCGTCCCAGTCCGGGTGCTCACCGGAGATGTTCCGGAAGTACTCCACGAGCGGCTCCACGGAGTCCGGCGCGTCGATGACCTCGGCCGTGCCGTCGATCTGCACCCAGGGGCCGTTCCACTCGTCGCTGAGCACGACCACGCTCACCCGCGGGTCGCGGCGCGCGTTGCGGGTCTTGGCCCGCTCCGGGTACGTGGAGACCACGATCCGTCCCGAGTCGTCGACACCGCAGGTCAGCGGCGACGCCTGGGGGCTGCCGTCGGCCCGCCGGGTCAGCAGCAGCGCGCGGTGACGGGGGCGGACGAAGTCGAGCAACCCGTCCAGCGAGACACGGGTGTTCGTAGCGATGTTCGGTGCCATGCCGCCAGCCTAGGCCGCCATGCCGTCGACGGCGCCCAACGCCTCGGCGAGGTTGTCGTGGACCGGCACGTCCCGGCGCAGGCCGGTCAGTTCCAGGACCCGGCTGGGCACCTCGTCCGGGATGGCCACCAGGCGGAGCCGGACCCGGCGGGGCAGCCGGTGGCGCACCTCGTCGATGAGGCGGACGCCCTGGGAGTCCATGAAGACCGTCCCGGTCAGATCCAGTACGAGGAGCCGCAGCGACTCACCGCGGGGGGTGGCCGCGGCGAGGATCAGCGGCAGCAGCCCCATCGCGTTGCAGTAGTCGATCTCCGGAGGCAGTCGGAGCACGGCGCAACCGGGCGGCTCGCACGGTGCGCCGGGTGGGGGGAGGAAGGTCACGTCACTCACCTGACAGACGTTCGTCCGGCTTCACAGGGGGGCGGCCGCTTCCTGACCGACGCTCATTCCACCATGCCGCCCGCCGGGCGCGGAAGGCGGCCGGCCGGACGGTCAACCGGGCGTCACCGGCAGGCAACCGAGCAGCTAGAGTGCTGTCCGTCCTGTGCTCGCAGTCGGGAATGTGCTGCGGAGCTCTCCTGCGCACGGCCGTACGGCCGTGCATGCCGAAGAGGTTCGTGGTGACTGCGTCCGAATTTACCGATGTGCCGCGTTTTCCGGCTGGTTACGAGCTGGCCGAGGTCCTGACCGCGGCGGCTCGGCAATTGCACGAGACGGTCACCCCGAACGGCACCCTGCGCACCGCGGTGCAACTGGCGGTGTCCCTGGTGCCCGGCGCCGAGCAGGCGGGCATCTCGGTGGTGGAGCGCGGCAGCCAGCGCCGCACGCTCGCGTGGACCGACGAGACCGTCCGCACCGCCGAGTCCCGCGCCGGCGGCCGGGAACCGCACCCGCTGTGGGACCGCCTCTGGACGGCGCCCGTGGCCCGGCTGGAGGACAGCCTCGCGGAGGCCCCCGGCACGGCGCTGTCCGACTCGGGGCTGCGCTCGGTGCTGTCGCTGCGGCTGCGGGCCGACCGGCGCAGCCTCACCGTCCTGACGACCTACGCCCGCCGCCCCCGCGTCTTCGACGAGGACGCCACCCGCGTCGGGCGGCTGTTCACCCAGCACGTCAGCCTGGCCCTGGACACGGCGACCGAACGCGAGCAGCTCACCGAGGCCATGCGCACCCGGGACCTGATCGGCCAGGCCACCGGCATCCTCATGGAACGCATGGAGATCGACGCGGCCGGCGCGTTCGAGAGCCTGGTGAAGGCGTCGCAGCGGGAGAACGTGAAACTCCGCGACCTCGCCCGCCGCATCGTCGACGCCCACGAGGCCCCCGGCGGACGCCCGGCCGAGCGCTGATCCCCGAGGGCCGGCGCGGGTGCCGCCGGGCACCCGAGGCGTTAACGGGCGGCGACGGGATATCCGTACGGTCATGACCGCCGAGACGCCCGACACGCTCGACCACGCCATGGTGCGCAGCCAGGGCCTCGACACCCTGCTGCGCGATCTCACCGACCGCGCGGTGCGGGAGGTGCCCGGCGCGGTCGCGTGCAGCATCACCGTGCGCCGGGCCGACCGCCTCCTCACCCTGGCGGGCAGCCGGGGCCTGCCCGCCGGCCTCGACCTGCGGCAGTACGAGAACGGCTCGGGTCCCTGTGTGGACGCGGCGGAGACGGGGAGCCCGCGGTACGTCCCCGATCTGGCCACCGAGACCCGCTGGCCGGCGTACACAGAGTACGCCCTGGCCACCGGCGTCCGCTGTGTGCTGGCGCTGCCGCTCCTCCTGGAGGGCGAGACGGGCGCCGCCCTGAACCTCTACGGGCTCCTGCCGCACTCGCTGGCCCGGCATCGCGAGACGGCCCGCGCGTTCGCGGCGCGGACCGTCGGCGCCGTCGACGCGGCGCTGCGCATCGAGCGGCAGCGGTCCTCGGCGGCCGATGTGCGCACCGCCCTGCTGTCCCGGAGCGTGATCGACCAGGCGATCGGCATCCTGATGGCGCGGGAGCGGGTGGAGGCCCAGGTCGCGCTGGACCGGCTGCGCCGGGTCTCCCAGAACCGCAACGTCAAGCTGCGGGACCTGTGCCAGGACCTGGTCGACCAGGTGAGCCGGCCGGGCGGCTGAGACCCGCCGGGGGGCTCAGGCGGCCGGCGGCAGCGAGTCGCCCTGCACCGTCTGGATGTCCAGCTCCACCCGGAGCGTGGTGCCGATGGCGGCGATGCCGGCCTGGAGGACCTGGTTGTAGTTCATGGCGAAGTCCTCGCGCCGCAGCTCGGTGGTGGCCTTGAACGCCGCCCGGGTGCCGCCCCACGGGTCGGCGCCGGTGCCCAGGTAGGACAGGTCCAGGTCGACGGGCCGGACCACGCCGTGCAGGGTCAGCTCGCCGTGCACGGTCCAGCGGTCCCGTCCGGCCTCGGTGACGCCGGTGGACCGGAAGGTGATGTCCGGGAACCGCTCGACGTCCAGGAAGTCCGCGGACTTCAGGTGGGTGTCGCGCATGCCGTTGCCGGTGTCGATGGACGCGGCCCTGATGACGGCCTCCACCCGTGACTTGGTGACGTCGTCCGGCGCGATCTCGACGGTCCCGGCGAAGTCCGTGAACCGGCCGTGCACGCTGGAGATGCCCAGGTGCTGGGCGACCGCGGCGACGCTGGAGTGCGCCGGGTCGATGGTCCAGGGCCCCGGCGGCGGCAGCTCGGTGCCGCCCTGCCGGGCCAGCGTCACCGTGCCGACCTCGGCCCGTCCGCTGGCGGTGACGATCGCGCTGGACGCGGCCGGCGCGTACCCGACCGCCGTGACGATCACGGTGTAGGCCCCCGGCTGCAGTTCCGTGGTGTCCCGCACGGCCCCCTCGGCGTCCGCCTCGGCGCGCAGCACCTGCGTGCCGGTCATGTCGGTCACCGTGACGACCGCGTGCGACACGGCCCATCCGTCCCGCGTTCGGATCTTCGCGGTCAGTCCCATCCCGTTTTCTCCCTGCAAAGGCTCAGAAAGTGGTCACAGAAGAACCGGCCCGTGGCGGCGAGCGCGCCTCCGCTCAGAGCGCGCGCGCCACCACGGGCCGGGGCCTCGCTACTCGCCGGGGTGGGCGAGCTCGATGTCGTGGCCGTCCGCGCCCTGGCCGCTCACGGTCAGGGAGGTGGCCACCGGCGGGTAGCCCGTCGCGATGACGGTGTACTCGCCGCTGTCCAGGTCGGTGAAGGCGTACGCCCCGTCCGACCCGGTGGTGGCGGTGCCGACCACGTTGCCGGCCGCGTCGACCAGCGTCACGCGGGCGTCGGCCAGCGGGCCGTGCGGCGCCTTGACGGTGCCCTGCACGCGGGCGCCGGCCTCCAGGTCGACCTCGACCCGGGTGACCCCGGTGCCGCCGACCTCGACGGGCAGCGCGCGCGGCCGGAACCCGGCGGCGTTGACCGCCACGGTCACCGTGCCCGGCACCAGTTCGGCGAGGGTGAAGTCGCCGTCCTCGCCGGTGGACGCGGTGGCGAGCAGGTCGCCGCGGACGTCGGTCACGATGACCATCGCGTCCTTGACGGGCTCGCCGTTCGCCGCGGCCCGCACCAGGCCGGTCAGGCCGCTGGTGCCGCTGAGCAGCACGTCGTAGGCGACCGGTTCGTCGTTGACGACGATCGTCGACGCCTGCGGCTGGTAGCCGTCGGCGGAGGCGATCAGGACGTACGATCCGGCGCCCGGCGCGTCCACCGCGTAGGAGCCGTCGGCCTGCGCGACCGAGCGGCCGAGCTGCCGTCCGCCGAGCGAGATCAGCGTCACCGCGGCCTGCGCCACGGGCGCGCTCTCGGCGCCGCGGACGTGACCGCGGACCGGGACGCCGCCGGAGACGGGGGCCGGGGCGGCACCGGAGCCGCCGGCCGCCGTGGCGACCGCGGCGAGCCGCTGGGTCCCGTCCGGGCCCGGCTCGGCGACGGAGGCGGCCACACCGGCCGGGACCTGCTCGGCGGCCGGGGCGGCAGCCGACGTGGTGGCCTCGGCGGTGGCCGGGGCGACCGGGGCGGCGGTCCGGCCGGTGGCCTCGGCGGCCTGGGCCAGGGCGCCCGTGGTGCGCAGCGGGACCTCCTTGATGAACAGCGTCACCAGCAGACCGAGGAACGCGATCGGCGCGACGATCAGGAAGATGTCGGCGATGCCGTGCCCGTAGGCGCTCTCCAGCCACTCGCGGATGCCCGGGGGCAGCAGGTCCATGTCCGGGATCGAGCCGCCGCCGGAGGTCTTGGCCGCCGCCGCCTGCTCCTGCGGGCTGAGCTGCCCGATGGTGTCGGAGGCGTAGTGGCTGATCCGGGTGGACATGATCGAGCCGAGCACGGAGACGCCGACCGCACCGCCGAGGGACCGGAAGAAGGTCACGGTGGAGGACGCGGCGCCCAGGTCGCTCGGGGCCACCTGGTTCTGCGTGCAGAGCACAAGGTTCTGCATCATCATGCCGACGCCCAGACCCATCAGCGCCATGAAGATCGCGATCCGCCAGTACGGGGTGTCGTACCGCATGGTGCTCAGCAGGCCGAGCCCGGCGGTCAGCAGGACGCCGCCGGAGACCAGCCACGCCTTCCACTTGCCGGTCCGGGTGATGATCAGGCCGGAGACCGTGGAGGAGACGAACAGGCCGCCGATCATCGGGATGGTCATGACGCCCGACATGGTCGGGGACTTGTCCCGGGCGAGCTGGAAGTACTGGCTGAAGTAGACGGTGCCCGCGAACATCGCGATACCGACGAACAGCGAGGCTAGCGACGCCAGCGAGATGGTGCGGTTCCTGAACAGGCGCAGCGGGATGATCGGCTCGCTGGCCTTGGTCTCGACGAAGCAGAAGATCAGCGCGAGGAGGATCGAGCCGCCGACCATGACACCGGTCTGCCACGACATCCAGTCGTACTTGTCGTCGGCGAAGGTGACCCAGAGGAGCAGCAGGCAGACGGCGGCGCTGATGAAGAAGGCACCGGCCCAGTCGACCTTGACCGTGCGCTTGACCACCGGCAGGTGCAGCGTCTTCTGGAGCACGATCAGCGCGATGACCGCGAAGGGCACGCCGACGTAGAGGCACCAGCGCCAGCCGAGCCAGCTGGTGTCGGTGATGACGCCGCCGAGCAGCGGGCCGCCGACGGTGGCGACGGCGAAGGTCGCGCCGAGGTAGCCGGAGTACCGGCCGCGCTCACGCGGGGAGATCATCGCGGCCATGATGATCTGGGCCAGGGCGGACAGACCGCCGGCGCCCAGACCCTGGATGACCCGCGCGCTGATCAGCATCGCCGGGTTCTGCGCGAGACCCGCGACGACCGATCCGACGACGTAGACGATCAGGGCTATCTGGACCAGGGCCTTCTTGCTGAAGAGGTCCGCGAGCTTGCCCCACAGGGGGGTGGAGGCGGTCATCGCCAGCAGCGAGGCCGTGACGACCCAGGTGTAGGCGCTCTGGCCACCGCCCAGGTCCCCGATGATCTCGGGCAGGGCGTTGGTGACGATGGTCGAGGACAGGATGGCGGCGAACATGCCGAGCAGCAGCCCGGACAGCGCCTCCATGATCTGCCGGTGCGTCATCGGAGCGTCTCCCGAGGAGCCTCCCCCGTGCTTGGCATGAGCCCGCACACCGGCCGGTGTGGTCGTTGCCATGGACTTCCTTTACTTACGTGGTGATCGCGGGTGTACGGGTGGACTGCTCGGCCGGGTGCGGCGCGGCGGTCCGCGCCGGCGCCGACCGGCAGTCGTCGAAACTCGCCCTGAGCCGGGCCATGAGCCCCGCGAGCTGGCCGACCTCGTCGTCGGTCCAGTCGCCCAGGCGGTGGGCGAGCAGCTGTGTGGTCCGTTCGGACAGCTCGTCGAGCTGCGCCTGGCCCTCGGGCGTCAGACGCAGGATGCGCGAGCGCTTGTCGGCCGGATCGGGGGACCGTTCGATCCAACCCCGATCGGCGATGTGCGCGACATGGCGGCTGGTCACCGACATGTCCACGGAGAGCAGCTCCGCGAGCTTGCTCATGCGCATGTCGCCGTGGCGGCCGAGCAACGTCAGTACGGCGGCGGAGCCACCGGGGCAGTCGGCCGGCAGGATGCGGCCCAGCTCCCGTTTCACGGCGCCGAAGGCGCTGAACTGGCGGATCAGCTCCTCGTACTGCGCCTTTCCGGCCATCTGCACCTCCTGGTTTGTTGCTTAGGGCAACCATAAGACCTGATGGTTGCTGAAGGCAAATAAAGAAGGTAAGAGAGCGCTAAAAGCTTGGCAAAGGCAAGTATTGCGAATGTAAACGCACTGGTGACGGGGGTCGACCGGGGGGCGGCCCTCCGGGGCGGGCCTGCGGTTGGGGCTGCCCGCCGGATTCGCTAGTGTCTCGGCCCATGGCGAACAACCAGGGCCCCCAGGGCAATTACGACCCCGCAGGCAGCACCCAGATGTTCCGCGCGTTCGTCGACGAGGAGGGCCCGGCCACCCGGCCGACGGCCGCCGCCGGCTCCTCCGGCCCCCGCGTCGGTCTCATCGTCGGTGTCGTGGCCGTCATCGTGGTCGTCGCGGCGGTGGCCTGGCTCGCGCTGAGCTGACCACGCGCCCGCGGACCCGAACCGTACGGACGCGTACGCCCCCACCGTCCCCCCCCGTCACCGCCGCGGCGCCCTCGGGCGCGCCCGCGGCGGTGCGGTCGTCCCGCGGCGGACGGCACCGGGCGGGTGGGCGTGCGGCTGCGCGGTCGGTACGTGGGCGATCGCCGCGGCGACCGGTTTACGGGCGTTCGATGCGGTGACCCGTACATGCGTGGTGTCCGCGTGGTGTCGGTCGCGGGCGGCCGGTGCGCGGGCGGACGGCGGAAACGGTTCGCCGGAGGGACCGCCGACGCGGGTACGACCGGCCGGCCGACGGTGACCGGCACAGTGGTCGGCGGGCGTGGCCATCGGTGAAGGAGGGCTCGGCCGAGGAGCGGTCGGCCGATACCGGGCGTGCGGTCGGGGTCAGTCGGCGATGAGTCCGTCGCGGAGCTGGGCCAGGGTCCGGGTCAGCAGCCGGGAGACGTGCATCTGCGAGATGCCGACCTCCTCGCCGATCTGTGACTGGGTCATGTTGGCGAAGAAGCGGAGCATGATGATCCGCCGTTCCCGGGGCGGCAGCTTGGCCAGCAGCGGCTTGAGCGACTCCCGGTACTCCACCCCTTCGAGGGCCGTGTCCTCATAACCCAGGCGGTCCGCCAGGGAGCCCTCGCCACCGTCGTCCTCCGGGGCCGGCGAGTCCAGCGAGGAGGCGGTGTACGCGTTGCCGACCGCGAGGCCGTCGACGACGTCCTCCTCCGACACCCCGAGCACGGTGGCCAGTTCGCCGACCGTGGGCGAGCGGTCCAGCTTCTGCGACAGCTCGTCGGACGCCTTGGTCAGGGCGAGGCGCAGCTCCTGGAGGCGGCGCGGCACCCGCACCGACCACGAGGTGTCCCGGAAGAACCGCTTGATCTCGCCGACGACGGTCGGCATCGCGAACGTCGGGAACTCCACGCCCCGTTCGCAGTCGAACCGGTCGATCGCCTTGATCAGGCCGATCGTGCCGACCTGGACGATGTCCTCCATCGGCTCGTTGCGCGAGCGGAAGCGCGCGGCGGCGTACCGCACCAGCGGGAGGTTCAGCTCGATCAGGGTGTCCCGGACGTAGGCCCGCTCCGGGCTGTCCTCGTCGAGCGCGGCGAGCCGCAGGAACAGGGAGCGGGACAGGGTGCGGGTGTCGATGGCCTCCGGCGCCGGAAGGGGCGGGAGAGCCGGGAGAGGCTGGGCCGGCACGGCATCGAGCGTTACGGCCTCGTCGATGGAGCCGAGCGCGTCGAGCGCGTCGGGCGCGGTCTCGCTCTCCACGAGCGCGAGCACCTTCGAGCTGCCCTGGTCTGCGGACATGCCACCCCCTTTGGGTCGCGGGACGGTCGTGGCCTGGCGCTCCCACTTCAGGAACGCAGCCTTCACCTGAATACCGGAGCCGGAGCCCCGGCAAACGCGTCTCACGCAGAATGTCACATGTCGGCAACACGCTGTAGTGACATGTCGACATGCGAGATGCGAAAACCCCCTGGAAACAGGGGGTCTGACGGCCTGTCGGGCCGAAAACCACGGCAAAGGGCCTGGTGGACGGTTCATTCTCGCGGGTTATGGCCCGCTTGCGCTTGCGATTACGCGTCGATCCGGTTCGCGGACCTCAACCGCTGGAAGCTACGCGCCAGTAGCCGCGAGACGTGCATCTGGGAGACGCCGAGTTCCGCGCTGATCTGCGACTGGGTGAGATTACTGTAGTACCGCAGTAGCAGGATGCGCTGCTCCCGTTCGGGGAGCTGGACGAGGAGGTGCCGGACCAGGTCGCGGTGCTCGACGCCGTCGAGGGCGGGGTCCTCGTAGCCGAGCCGGTCCAGCAGGCCGGGCAGCCCGTCGCCCTCCTGCGCCGCCTCCAGCGAGGTGGCGTGGTACGACCGCCCCGCCTCGATGCAGGACAGCACCTCCTCCTCGCTGATGCGCAGCCTCTCGGCGATCTCGGCGGTGGTCGGGGAGCGCCCGAAGGCCGTCGTCAGGTCCTCGGTCGCGCTGTTCACCTGGACCCACAGCTCGTGCAGCCTGCGCGGTACGTGGACGGTGCGGACGTTGTCGCGGAAGTACCGCTTGATCTCGCCGACGACGGTCGGCATCGCGAAGGTAGGGAACTGCACGCCCCGGTCCGGGTCGAACCGGTCGATGGCGTTGATCAGGCCGATCGTGCCGACCTGGACGACGTCCTCCATCGGCTCGTTGCGGGAGCGGAAGCGGGCGGCGGCGTAGCGCACCAGCGGGAGGTTGGCCTCGATGAGCGCCGCGCGCACCCGGGTGTGCTCGCTGGAACCCGGTGTCAGCTCCTTCAGTTCGCCGAAGAGCACCTGGGTCAGGGCCCGGGTGTCGGCCCCCCGGCTGCTGCGCCGGGGCGCGGGCTGCGGGGCGGGTGCGGGGGCCGGGGCAGGGGCGGGAGCGGGGGAGTCGGCGGTCTCGGCGGTCTCGGCGGTCTCCTGGGGTCCCTGCGGCGGTGCTTGAGGCGCAGTACTGGCCGGCACGGTCAACTCCACCTCGTGATTCGTCGCGCTCATCCGTCAACTCATCCGTCAAAAGCGGTCATAGCATCACAAGACATGTGCACTGTGTGCAAGCACCGCATAAGGTCGTGTTGAGGTAAGAAAGGGTGTCAAGGTGGGTAAAACCGGCATGCGTCACAGAAGAAACCCCGCACCGGAGAGGTGCGGGGCAGGGGGCTCGGGCGCGGCCGCGGGCCGGCGGTCTAGAACTCGTAGTCGGCCATCACCCAGGTGGCGAACTCGCGCCAGAGCGCGACGCCGGCCTGGTGCGCCGGGTGCTCCAGGTAGCGCTTGAGGGCGTCGGTGTCGTCGACGGCGGAGTTGATGGCGAAGTCGTAGGCGATGGGGCGGTCGGTGATGTTCCAGGCGCATTCCCAGAACCGCAGCTCGTCGATCTGGTCGCCGAGGGCGCGGAACGCCTCGACGCCCTCGACCACCCGCGGGTCGTCGCGCCGGACGCCCTCGTCGAGCTTGAACAGAACCAGGTGCCGGATCATCACTGTCCTCCGTGGGCGACCCAGGACATGAAGTCGCCGATGGCCTTGGCGGCGTCGGAAATGCCCTCGAACCCTATCTGCACGTAGTCCGCGGCCTTGGCCGGGTCCGTGATGATCAGGTACAGCACGAAGACCACGACCACATAGACGGCGATCTTCTTCGCGTTCACCGCCACCGCGGCCTCCCCTGTCGCTGACATGCCTGCCGCCCGGCCGGCCGGCTGCTCCGCTGCCCGAGCGCTGCTCATGATCGCACGAAGGACCCCGCCGTACGACGGGGTCCTTCAAAGAGCGGTAGCGGAGGGATTTGAACCCTCGGTGACTTGCGCCACACTCGCTTTCGAGGCGAGCTCCTTCGGCCGCTCGGACACGCTACCGGGGGAGACTTTACAGCACGGTGCGGGGTGCTCCGTAATCGGTTCTCAGCGGTTGCGGAAGAAGGCGGTCAGCAGGTCCGCGCAGTCCGCCGCGAGCACGCCCTCGATCACCTCGGGGCGGTGGTTGAGCCGCCGGTCGCGGACGACGTCCCACAGGGAGCCGGCCGCGCCCGCCTTCTCGTCGCGGGCGCCGTAGACCACCCGGTCGACGCGGGACTGCACGAGGGCGCCCGCGCACATCACGCAGGGCTCCAGCGTGACGACGAGCGTGCAGCCGGTCAGCCGCCACGCGCCGAGCCGCTCGGCGGCCCGCCGCACCGCCAGGACCTCGGCGTGCGCGGTCGGGTCGCCGGTGGCCTCCCGCTCGTTGTGCCCGGCGGCGAGCACCTCGGTGCCGTCCGGGGACAGCACGACGGCGCCGACGGGGACGTCCCCGCCGACGGCGGCCCGGCGCGCCTCGTCCAGGGCGAGCCGCATCGCGGGCCGCCAGGGGTCGCGCACCGGGTCCGGCGACGGACGACGGCCGCCCGGTGCGGTCAGCGGACGGTCTCCAGTGTCTCCGAGGCGCCCAGCGACTCGGCGATCTCCATGAGCGCGTCCTCGGTCATCGACAGCAGCTCCTTCCTGCTCACGCCCAGGTCGTCCAGGACCCCGGCGTCCCCCACCGGGCCGTGCGGCACGGCGTCGGCGGCGGGGGTGTCCGCGGCGCCCCCGGGTTCCTCGTCGTCGGCGTCGCCGTCCTCGGTGCCGTCGAGGTCGAGGGCGTCGAGGTCGGGGACGTCGTCGGGTTCCCGGCCGAGCAGTTCATCGGTGAGCAGGATCTCGCCGTAGCTGCTGCGCGCGGCGGCAGCGGCGTCCGAGACGTAGATGCGGGGGTCCTCCTCGCCGTCCACGCGGACGACACCGAACCACCCGCCTTCCTGCTCGATCAGGACGAGGACGGTGTCCTCGTCGGGAGAGGCTTCCCGGGCCAGGTCGGCCAGATCCGACAGGGTCTCCACATCGTCCAGCTCCGTGTCGCTCGCTTCCCACCCGTCTTCGGTGCGCGCGAGCAGTGCGGCGAAGTACACCGTGACTCTCCCACTGGTCATAGGCGTGCCGGTCGGGGTTCCCCCCGGCGGAGGTCTCGGGCGGGCCAGGAGCGGTCTCCGAGCCCCACCCACTCGGAATCGTGGCAGAAACATGGCCGTCAGGGGACGTCTTCGGCTCCCTGTGTCCGGCCGTCCTGATCGTGGGCCCACCCTGGACACCGTCCCGTCCACGAGCACGCCGGAACCGCGTCACGAGGGGCTCACCAGCACACTCGTCACCGCCACGTGCGGATCGTACGCGGCTTTTCCTCGGCGTCCGCGCACACCCGCGCCAGGGCAACACCGGCGCGGCGCCCGATCTTCCCCGGCGGCCGGACAACCCGGCCGGGCTACCAGCGGAAGGTCCGCATCCGCATCGCCCGCCGCAGCCGGGCGGTCCGGGCCCTGCGCGGCTGCACCCGGTCCCGCAGTTCCCGGGCCTCGCGCAGCTCCCGCAGGAACCGCTCCCGCCGCCGGCGCCGCTCGGCATCCGCGTTCGGGGCGGGACCGGGATCGCGGGCCGGGTCCGGAGCCGGGTCCTGGGCCGGGGCCGGTGCGGGCGGCTGTTCGCCGGCCGCCGTCCGTTCCCGCGCCGGCGGGTTCTCGGCCGCGCGCCTCGTCCTCGTCCTCGTCCGCTGCGTATCCGTACGCCTCGCCTCCGTACGCTGCGTTCCTCCGCGCCTCGTCTCCGTGCGCGTCGTCGTTTCCTTGCGCCTCGTCGTCTCCGTCCGGCCCGGCGCCGTCGTCCGACTCGTCTCCGTCCGGTCCGTACGGTCCCTCCGGTCCGTACGGTCCGTCAGGCCCTTCTGGTCCGTCCGCGTCCGGCTCGTCTTCGTCCGGCTCGTCTCCGCTCGGTCCCGTTCCGTCCGGTCCCGATGCGCCGGGTCCGGTCCCGTCGCCGTTTCCTCGCCCCTGGAGGGCCTGTTGGGGATTGTCCGGTCAGGCACAGTCTCACCACCCCGCGTTCGTCCTTTCCGTCTTCCCCCGTAAGGGCGGTCCGACGCGGGCGAGTGGGCGGAGTGCGGCGGCGGGGCGTTCGCACGGGCGCGGGGACGCCGGTGTCACGGGGCCCGGTTACTGTGGGGGACATGCGTCTCCACGTCGTCGACCACCCCTTGGTCGCCCACAAGCTCACCACGCTGCGCGACCGCCGCACCGACTCCGCGACCTTCCGTCGCCTCGCCGACGAGCTGGTCACCCTGCTCGCCTACGAGGCCACCCGTGACGTGCGGACCGAACAGGTCGACATCCAGACGCCGGTCGAGCGGACCACGGGCGTCAAGCTGTCCCACCCGCGCCCGCTGGTGGTGCCGATCCTGCGGGCCGGGCTCGGCATGCTCGACGGCATGGTCCGGCTGCTGCCGACCGCCGAGGTCGGCTTCCTTGGCATGGTGCGCAACGAGGAGACCCTCCAGGCCAGCACGTACGCCACCCGCATGCCCGACGACCTCTCCGGCCGCCAGGTGTACGTGCTGGACCCGATGCTGGCCACCGGCGGCACCCTGGTCGCCGCGATCAAGGAGCTGATCCGGCGCGGCGCCGACGACGTGACCGCCGTCGTGCTGCTCGCCGCGCCCGAGGGCGTCGAGGTGATGGAGCGCGAGCTGGCCGGCACCCCGGTGACGGTCGTGACCGCCTCGGTCGACCAGCGGCTCAACGAGCAGGGGTACATCGTGCCGGGCCTCGGCGACGCGGGCGACCGCATGTACGGCGCGGCCGAGTAACGCGGGACCCGGTCGGCGCCGGCCCGCTCAGCAGCCCTTCCCGCCGTTCCCGGCGCTGGCGGCGGGCTCGGGCGAGCCGAGCGCGGCCAGCGCCCTGTCCGCCCCGGCCTTCTTCGCCAGGCCCTTGAAGTCGTCCCCGATGATCAGGTCGACGGCGGCGCCCTCGCGGCCGGCGTCGGTGCGCCGCTCGGCGGCCGGGAGCTGGGTGCCGAGCACGGGCAGCGTGGTCCTCAGGGCCGCGGCGGGACCGAGCAGGAGGCCGGTGCCGTCGACCTTCTTGTCGTACTCCGCGGGCGCGTTGCCCACGTCGCCGATGCGGAAGCCGCGCTTCTTCAGTTCGTCGGCGGTCTCCTTGGCGAGGCCGCTGCGGGTCGTGGCGTTCAGGACGTTGACCGTGATCCCGCCGGGTTCCGGTACGGCCACGGGGGACGGCGAAACGTTCGTGCCGACGGTGTCGGCCGGGGTACAGCGGCGGGCCGTGCCGGACCCGGCGGCGGACGCCTCGTCGCCGCCGGTGAAGACGTCGACGAGCTGCCAGGTGCCCCAGCCGAGCAGACCGAGGACGGCGACGCCGGCCACGGAGAGGGTGGCGAGCCTGCCGCGCCGCCGGGGAGGCCGCATCCGCGGGTACTTGTCACCCGTGATCCGGTATTTGCCGCCCATGCCGGGGGGAGTCAGCATGCTCATGCACGCAGCGTAGTGCGCCCGAGCGGCAATGCCTACTAGATGATCATTCGACGCCGCGGGCGGTATCGGAATGCAACCCGGACGGGTCAGGGGACGCCTGTCGGGGCGTCAGCCGGGGGTCACCGAGGCGGATGTCAGTCGAGTTCGAGGACGCGGGCGTGGAGCACCTGGCGCTGCTGGAGCGCGGCGCGTACCGCGCGGTGCAGGCCGTCCTCCAGATAGAGGTCGCCCTGCCACTTCACGACGTGTGCGAAGAGGTCGCCGTAGAAGGTGGAGTCCTCGGCGAGGAGGGTCTCCAGGTCGAGCTGGCCCTTGGTCGTCACGAGCTGATCGAGGCGGACCGGGCGCGGCGCGACGTCCGCCCACTGCCGGGTGCTCTCCCGGCCGTGGTCGGGGTACGGCCGGCCGTTTCCGATGCGCTTGAAGATCACACGGAAAGCCTACCGGCCCAGACGTTCCGGGCGCAGCCATGGAGGCGGAGTGCGGGACGGAAAAAGAAGGAGCAAAGAGGGGGAAACGCGGAAACGGGGACATCGGCCGCCCCTCCTTCGCACCGGCCGCCCCCGCGCCCGCCCTCCCTGTTTCCGTGCCCGCCGTCCCGGTTCCCCCGTCCGCCCTCCCTGTTTCCGTGCCCGCCGTCCCGGTTCCCCCGCCCGCCCTCCCGGTTCCCGTCCCCTTTCTCTTGTGTCCGGCCGCCGCGCCCCGCCGCCTCGGGGGTCAGCCGCGTCCGGGCTCGCGTGCGGGGTGCTGCCGCTTCGCCGGGGTCGCCGGGGCGGGCCGCCCGGGGGCGGGTTCGGGGGCGGGGCCGGCGGTGGTGCGGGCGGCCTCCGCGCGCAGGAGGGCGCGCAGAACGGCGTAAGGGTCTCTGGGCATGGGGTCTCCCTGTTCCGTGAGTCGGGTCCGTGCGGGGCGCCGGGTGGTCCGGCCGAGTCGCGTACGGCCGGGACCGGCCCCGTCAGCAGCGCAGGACCACGCAGCGCGGAACGGGAGGGCGGGCAGGAGGAAAGGGCCAGGAGGGAGCGGACGGCGGCA
Organism: Streptomyces griseoviridis; assembly: GCA_014649155.1. GTDB lineage: Bacteria > Actinomycetota > Actinomycetes > Streptomycetales > Streptomycetaceae > Streptomyces > Streptomyces griseoviridis. Next base: position 307,215 of record BMSM01000006.1, read on the forward strand.
CGACGGCGGCGGGCCGGTGCCGGACGCCCGGCGGTGGCGCGGGCCGCCGTGGCGCGCAGGGGCGCCGGGTCGCACGGGCCGGGACGCGCGGGGCGGTGTCGAGCAGGTCGTACTCCGCCGCCGTACCGCCGCTCCCGGCGTCCGCGGCGATCGGGGCGGACGGCGGCACCGACGCCTGCGCGTGCGCCCCGGGCACGAACAGGGCGAGCAGCAGGACCAGCACCCGCGCCGCACGCGGGCACCGCGCACGGCGCGTACGGGAGCCGCCCGGAGACTCGGCCATGCTCCATGCTGTGGACGGCCGCGCGGCAGCCGCATCCCGGAGTGGTCCGGTCGGGGCGCCCGTCCCCTCCTACTGCTTGGCCTTGGCCGCCTTCGCCGCCGCCTTCATCTCCTGCTTGTGCGCGCGGACCTTGGCCAGTGACTCAGGACCCGTGATGTCGGCGACCGAACGGAAGGACCCGTCCTCGCCGTACGGGCCCGCCGCCTCCCGCCAGCCCTCCGGCCGCACCCCGAGCCGCTTGCCGAGCAGGGCGAGGAAGATCTGGGCCTTCTGCTTGCCGAAGCCCGGCAGCTCCTGGAGGCGCTTCACCAGCTCGCGGCCGGAGGCGGCGTCGCGCCAGACGGCCTCGGCGGCACCGTCGTAGTGCTCCACGAGGTACCGGCACAGCTGCTGGACACGGCCGGCCATCGACCCCGGGTAGCGGTGCACGGCCGGCTTCGCTGCGAGCAGGGCCGCGAACTCCTCCGGGTCGTACGCGGCGATGTCGTGCGCGTCCAGGTCGTCCGCGCCCATCCGGCGGGCGATGGTGGCGGGGCCCTTGAACGCCCACTCCATCGGGATCTGCTGGTCCAGCAGCATCCCGATCAGCGCGGCGAGCGGACTGCGGCCGAGCAGTTCGTCGGCCTCGGGGTCCTGGGCGAGGTGCAGGGTGACGTCCATGCCCCGATGATCGCGCGCCGGCCGGCGGGCCGCGCGCCGGTACGGGGGCGGCGTACGGTCGCGCACCGGGCGACAGCCGTGCTGCGCGCCGCCGTCGAGGAGACGGCCGCCCGCGTACCCTTCGGCGGATGAGGCAGATGAGTCCGCCGACCCCCGAGGAACTCGTCGCGCACTACGGGCTGGAGCCGATCCCGCGCGAGGGCGGCCTGTTCCGGCGCACCTGGGCCGGACCCGAACGCCCCGACGGCCGCCCGGCGGGCACCGCGATCGTCGCGCTGCTGACCGCCCGCCCCGGCGACTTCTCCGCCCTGCACCGCCTGACCGCCGACGAGATCTGGCACCACTACCTCGGCGACCCCCTCGACCTGCTCCTCCTCGCCCCCGACGGCACCGCCCGTACGGCGGTCCTGGGACCGGACGTCCTGGGCGGCCAGCACGTCCAGCTCACCGTCCCGGCCGGCACCTGGATGGGCGGCAGGGTCGGGCCGGGTGGCGCCTGGACACTCTTCGGCTGCACGATGGCCCCCGGCTTCACCGCCGCGGACTACGAGCACGGCGACGCGGACGAGCTGACGGCTCGCTACCCGGCCGAAGCGGCCCGGATCATGGAACTGTGCCGCCCATGAGCCTCCTTGACGGACAGACAGCCCTGGTCACCGGCGCGGGCGGCGGCATCGGCCGGGGCATCGCCCTGCGCCTGGCGCAGGAGGGCGCGGCGGTCGCGGTGCACTGCCGTACGTCGGTGGCGGCGGCCGGCGACGTCGTGGACCTGGTGCGCGGGCGCGGGGGCCGGGCGGTGGTGCTGCGGGCCGACCTCACCGACGAGGACGCCTGCCGGAACCTGGTCGAGGAGGCCGCCGACTGGGGCGCCGGACGGCTGGACACGCTGGTCAACAACGCGGCCGTCCAGCCGGTGCGCGCCTTGCCCGGGATGCCGGCCGCCGCGTGGCGGTCGGTGGTGGACACCGACCTGACCAGCGTCTTCGCGTGCACGCAGGCGGCGGCGGAGGTGATGCGCCGCACCGGCACCGGCGGCACCGTCACCCACATCGCCTCGATCGAGGCCCGCGCCCCCGCCCCCGGGCACGCCCACTACGGCGCCGCCAAGGCGGCGGTCGTGACACACGCCCGCGCGGCGGCCCTGGAGTACGGCCCGTGGGGCATCCGCGTCAACACCGTCTCCCCCGGCCTCACCGACCGGGCCGGTCTGACCGAGTCCTGGCCCGAGGGTGTACGACGCTGGCTCGCGGCGGCGCCCGCCGGCCGGCTCGGACGCCCCGAGGACATCGGCGACGCCTGCGTGTTCCTCGCCTCCCCGCTGGCCTCCTTCATCACCGGCCACGACCTGGTGGTGGACGGGGGAGTCTCGGCCCGGCCGTCCTGGTGACGTGTCCGCCCGCCGGGCCGTCCTGCGACCCGTGCCGTCGATCCCGTGCCCGTCGATCCCGTCGTCGGACCTGTCCTGCCGGCCCGTCCCGGTGAGCGCGGCGCCGCCGCGTCCGTCACCACGATCCCCTTCGACGTCGGCACCCCGGGCGGCCGGGGCGCCGTCCAGGTCACCCTGGACCCGGGCCGCACCGGCGACAACACGGTCCGGGCCGTCGTCCTCGACGCCGACGGCGCCCTGACCGCCGTACCCGGGCTCCCCCTCTCCTTCACTCTCCCCGGCACTCTCCCCGACCGGGACGCCGGCCCGATCGACGCGGGACTTGTCGACCGGGGCGGCTACTGGAGCACCAGCTCCCTCACCCTCCCCCTCCCGGGCGCCTGGACGGTCCGGGCGACGGTCCGCACCTCCGGCCTGGACCAGACGACGGCGACCCGCCCGGCCCGGACCGGACGATGACCCGCCCGTGATCCAGCTCACGCGGAACCGTTCCCTCGCTCCGGAGAGACCAGGGTGTGAGGTGCGGACACGAGCGGGACCTGAGCGACGGACATGAGCGACGGGCGATGAGCGACGGACATGAGTGAGCGCCTGCGCGCGCGCATCCGGGCGGGCGACCGGGACGCCTTCGCGGAGCTGTACGAGGAGTACGCGCGCCCCGTCTACAACTACGCCTACCGGCTGACCGGTGACTGGTCGACCGCGGAGGAGGTGATGGGGGACACCTTCCTGGAGGCCTGGCGCGGCCGGACCCGGCTCGACCCGGACCGCGGCGCGCTCGGGCCGTGGCTGCTGGGCATCGCGACGAACAAGGCCCGCAACGCCAACCGCGGCACCGGCCGGCGGCTGGCCTTCCTGGCCCGCCGCCCGGCGCCGGAACCGGTGGCCGACTTCGCCGAGGAGAGCGCCGGACGCCTCGACGACGCCCGCCGGCTGGCCGCCGTACGCCAGGTCCTCGGACGGCTGCGGCGTACGGAACGCGAGGTGCTGGCCCTGTGCGTCTGGTCCGGCCTCGACTACCCGCAGGCCGCCGAGGCCCTGGGCGTCCCGGTCGGCACCGTGCGGTCCCGGCTGTCCCGGGCCCGCGCCAGGCTGCGCCGCCTGACCGACCGGTATCTGGAGGAGGAGCGGCGCGGGCCGCCCGGGACGGCCCGCGCCCGGAAGCCGGCGGTGGACCCGGAACTCCCCCACCGCCACGGAGAGATACCCGGTGAGACCGCGTTCGCGGCTCTGCCGACAGCCCAGCGGACGAAGGAGGCACCCCGATGAACGCCACCGGTAACGGACCCGACCGGGCCCCCCGCCACCACGGCGCCGAGGGGGCCGGCCGGGAGGAGACGGACCGCGACCCGCTGCTCCGCCTCCTGCCGCCCCCGCCCGAACGGGACCTCTCCGCCGAGCGGCACTTCCACCACAAGGACCGCCTGATGCACCTCATCGACAACGACCGTGCCCGTGAGCCCCGCCCGTCCCGGTCCCGCCCGTTCCTGCGCCGCCCGGCGCTGTGGACCCCGCTGGCGGCCACCGCCCTGGCGGGCGTCCTCGCCGTCACGCTCACCACCACCGGCGACGACCGCCCCACCCCGCCGGGCGGCGGCGCGGCCGTCCTGCTCCAGCAGGTCGCCGAGGTGGCGGCCCGGACCGAGGCCACCGCCGTCCGCGACGACCAGTACGTCTACGTCAAGAGCCTGAGCGCCGGTGCGGAGCTTGAGGAGGACGGCACCTACCGGGCGGCGGGCGAGCCGGCCGAACGGGAGGTGTGGTGGTCCCAGGACCCCGCTCCCGCGAAGACGGTCGGCCTGATCCACGAGAACGGCTCCTACTTCCCCGTCAACGAACTGGTCCCGCCCGGCTCCGAGGGCGTCCCCGCCGGCCTCGACCGCCCCACCTACACCTGGCTCTCCACCCTCCCCACCGACCCCGACCGACTCCTCGAGCGCCTGTACGACCTGACCGACCCGGACGACGGCCAGGAGAAGGCCCAGGCAGTCTTCGACACCATCGGCGACCTGCTCTCCGAGACGTACATGCCCCCACGCAACGCCGCCGCCCTCTACCGGGCCGCCGCGAAGATCCCCGGCGTGACCAGGGAGACGGACGCCGAGGACGCGGCGGGCCGGCACGGCTACGGCATCCGCCGCACCGACACCCGCGCCGCCACCGCCACCGAGTGGGTCTTCGCCCCCGACACCCTCATCTACCTCGGCGAACGCACCTACCTCACCCGCGACACGACGTCCGGCAAGGCAGGCCAGACCCTGGAGGAGAACGCGGTCCTGACCCGGGGTGTGGTGGACGCCTACCGGGCCCGCCCGGACTCGCCCACCGACCCGGCGTGACCCGCCCCACACCCTGAAAGGCCCCGACCCCTGCCCGGTCGGGGCCTTTTCGCCCCCAACACGTCGAAGGCCCCCTGTTTCCAGGGGGCCTTCGACATCGTGCCCGGTGAGGCACTGGCGGAGGATACGAGATTCGAACTCGTGAGGGGTTGCCCCCAACACGCTTTCCAAGCGTGCGCCCTAGGCCTCTAGGCGAATCCTCCGCTGGAGACATTACATGACGTCGGAGGGTGCTCGCGAACTCGTTCCGGGGGGCCGCGATCAGGTACGCTGGGTGCAGCCCCTCACGCGGCGCTATCTGACTGAACTCCCCCAGGGCCGGAAGGCAGCAAGGGTAGGTCGGCTCTGGCGGGTGCGTGGGGGGCGTTGTCGTTTCCGGGGCCGGGCCGGTTGTCAGTCGTCGCCTATAACCTCGTATGCGTGTCGTCTCTCGCGCTCTACCGCCGCTACCGCCCGGAGACCTTCGCGGAGGTCATCGGGCAGGAGCATGTCACCGACCCGCTGCAGCAGGCGCTGCGGAACAACCGGGTCAATCACGCGTACCTGTTCAGCGGTCCGCGCGGCTGCGGCAAGACGACCAGCGCCCGCATCCTGGCGCGCTGTCTGAACTGCGAGCAGGGGCCCACGCCCACGCCCTGCGGCGAGTGCCAGTCGTGCCGGGACCTCGCCAGGAACGGGCCGGGTTCGATCGACGTCATCGAGATCGACGCCGCGTCGCACGGTGGCGTCGACGACGCGCGTGACCTGCGGGAGAAGGCATTCTTCGGGCCCGCCGGCAGCCGGTACAAGATCTACATCATCGACGAGGCCCACATGGTCACGTCGGCCGGGTTCAACGCGCTGCTGAAGGTCGTCGAGGAGCCGCCGGAGCATCTCAAGTTCATCTTCGCGACCACCGAGCCCGAGAAGGTCATCGGCACCATCAGGTCGCGGACCCACCACTACCCCTTCCGGCTCGTCCCGCCCGGCACGCTCCGGGAGTACCTCGGCGAGGTGTGCGCCAAGGAGGACATCCCGGTCGCGGAAGGCGTGCTGCCGCTCGTCGTGCGGGCCGGCGCGGGGTCGGTGCGTGACTCCATGTCCGTCATGGACCAGTTGCTGGCCGGCGCGGGTGCCGAGGGTGTGACGTACGCCATGGCGACGGCCCTGCTCGGGTACACGGACGGCTCGTTGCTCGACTCCGTGGTCGAGGCGTTCGCCTCGGGGGACGGGGCCGCGGCCTTCGAGGTCGTCGACCGGATCATCGAGGGCGGCAACGACCCGCGGCGGTTCGTCGCCGACCTGCTGGAGCGGCTGCGCGACCTCGTGATCCTCGCGGCCGTGCCCGACGCCGCGGAGAAGGGGCTCATCGACGCCCCGGCCGACGTGATCGAGCGCATGCAGGCCCAGGCGCGCTCCTTCGGCGCCGCCGAGCTGAGCCGCGCCGCCGACCTGGTCAACGAGGGGCTCACCGAGATGCGCGGCGCCACCTCGCCCCGCCTCCAGCTGGAGCTGATCTGCGCGCGCGTGCTGCTGCCCGCGGCGTACGGCGACGAGCGGTCGGTGATGGCCCGCCTGGACCGTATCGAGCGCGGGGTGAGCTTCTCCTCGGGAGCGGGCCTGCCGGCCGCCGGGTATGTGCCGGGACCCGAGGCCCACCCCGCCGCCGCGCCCGTGCCGCCGGGCGGCGGCGTCGCTGCGGCACGGGCGGCGGTCCGGGGACCGGGGGTGGCCGCACCGGCCGTTCCCGCAGGCCCGGACATGAACGCCGGTGCGGGTGCCGGTGCCGGTACGGGTGGTTCCGGTGACGCCCCCGCTCCCGCCTCGGCGCCCGTGCGGCCCGCCCCCGCGCCGCAGGCCACCGCGCCCGCGCGGCCCTCGCCCCCGCCCACTGCCGCCCCGAGCCCGCCCCCGCCCTCCGCCCCCGCCCAGCCGTCCGCGCCCGGTGCCTGGCCCACCGCTGCCCCCGCCGGCGGCGGCCGGCGTCCCGGTGGCTGGCCCACGGCCGCCCCCGCGGGCGGCGCCGGCCAGCCGCCGGCCCCGTCGTCCCCGCCCCCCGCCGCGGCCCCCGCACCCGCCCCGACGCCGGCTCCCGCCCCGTCCTCCGCCGGCCCCGCCTTCACGGCCCCCGGCGGCCTCGACCCCCGCACCCTCTGGCCGAACATCCTGGAGGCGGTCAAGAACCGCCGCCGGTTCACCTGGATCCTGCTCAGCCAGAACGCCCAGGTGACCGGCTTCGACGGCACCACCCTCCGCCTCGGCTTCGTCAACGCGGGCGCGCGGGACAACTTCGCGAGCAGCGGCAGCGAGGACGTACTGCGGCAGGCGCTGAGCGAGCAGTTCAACGTCCAGTGGAAGATCGAGGCGGTCGTCGACCCGTCCGGCGGCGGCTCGGCACCCCCGCCCCCGGCAGGCCCCTCCAGCGGCGGCCCGGCCGGTGGTGGCTACGGCGGTGGTGGGTACGGCGGTGGTGGGTACGGCACCTCCGCCCCCGCCCAGCGTCCGGCAGCGGCCTCCTCCCCGGCCCCCTCCGGCCCCGCGCCGTCCCCGACGGCCCCGGCGTCCTCCGCCCCCGTGTCGGCCCCGGCCCCCGCGGCCCGCCCCCCGGCGCCCGAGCCGCCGCCGGTCTCCATCGAGGACGACATCCCCGAGGACGACGACCCCGACCTCGACGAGTCGGCCCTCTCCGGCAAGGAACTGCTCGTCCGCGAGCTGGGGGCGACGGTGGTGGAGGAGATCGCCAACGAGTGAGCGCCGCCGGCCGGCACGGGCTCCGGCCCGCACACGCTCCGGCCGTCGGTACTCCGGTCGTACGGCTGTTACTCGTGCGACCCGCGACCCGTCCGATCCGCGACCCGTTAGGGCCCGCGACCCGTACGACTCGTACGACCCGTGCGGCTCGCACCGCCCGTACGGGGTGCAGCCGTACGGGCCTCCCGCGCTCGCGCGCCCGCTCCCCTGCTCCTCGGACGATCCGACGAACGCCCCCGCCCCACCCGCTGGGCATCCCGTACAAAGGCCCCCGCCCGCTCCCGTTAGGCTGACCCCGTGAAGGTCCTCGTCATCGGCAGCGGTGCCCGCGAACACGCCCTGTGCCGTTCCCTGTCCCTCGACCCCGGCGTCACGGCGCTGCACTGCGCCCCCGGCAACGCCGGCATCGCCGAGGTCGCCGAGCTGCACCAGGTCGACGCCCTCGACGGCGCGGCGGTGACCGCGCTCGCCACGCGCCTCGGCGCCGAGCTGGTCGTGGTCGGCCCGGAGGCGCCCCTGGTCGCCGGGGTCGCCGACGCCGTGCGCGAGGCGGGCATCCCGGTCTTCGGCCCCTCCAAGGAGGCCGCGCGTCTGGAGGGCTCCAAGGCGTTCGCCAAGGACGTCATGGCCGGCGCCGGCGTGCCCACGGCCCGCTCGTACGTCTGCGCCACCCCCGAGGAGGCGGACGCGGCCCTCACCGCGTTCGGAGCCCCGTACGTCGTGAAGGACGACGGTCTCGCCGCCGGCAAGGGCGTCGTCGTCACGGACGACATCGAGGCCGCCCGCGCCCACGCGCGCGCCTGCGGACGCGTCGTCATCGAGGAGTACCTCGACGGCCCCGAGGTCTCCCTTTTCGCCATCACCGACGGCGACAACGTACGTCCGCTCCAGCCCGCCCAGGACTTCAAGCGCGCGCTCGACGGCGACGAGGGCCCCAACACCGGCGGCATGGGCGCGTACTCCCCGCTGCCGTGGGCCGACCCCAAGCTCGTGGACGAGGTCGTGCACACCGTCCTCCAGCCCACCGTCGACGAGATGCGCCGCCGCGGCACCCCCTTCTCCGGTCTCCTCTACGCCGGGCTCGCGATCACCTCGCGCGGTGTCCGCGTGATCGAGTTCAACGCCCGTTTCGGCGACCCCGAGACCCAGGTCGTGCTGGCCCGGCTGAAGACCCCGCTGGCCGGCCTGCTGATGGCCGCCGCCACCGGCAACCTCGCCGATCTCGAACCCCTGCGCTGGAGCGAGGACGCGGCGGTCACCGTCGTCGTCGCCTCGCACAACTACCCCGGCACCCCGCGGACCGGCGACCCCATCACCGGCCTCGACAAGGTGGCCGCCGAGGACGCCCCGCACGCCTACGTGCTGCACGCCGGAACCCGGCGCGAGGGCGACGCCGTCGTCAGCGCCGGCGGCCGGGTGCTGTCCGTCACGGCCACCGGCGCCGACCTCACCGAGGCCCGCGACCGCGCCTACCGGGCCGTCGCCCGCATCGGCCTCGACGGCTCCCAGCACCGCACCGACATCGCGGCGAAGGCGGCGGCCGAGGTGACGGCCGAGGCGTGACCGGCCCGCGTCGACGGACCGGGTGAGGACCGCGCACGGACGGAATCAGGCCCCGGTTCCCGGACTCCACGTCCCGGGAGCCGGGGCCTGATGTTCGCCGTCCGTCATCCACCTTTCCCCAAAGCCATTCCATCGAGTGACCGATGCCCCATACGGCTGACGGACCCCGGACCCCCAACTAGGGTGCGGCGCAAGCATTCCGGCACTTGGCCCACCGCGCATTGCGATGTCAGTGGCGGGTGCCACAGTGGGGGAGTGAGCACCAGCGGCGATCGCACCGCCACCAGGCGTGCGGGGTCAGTGAGGGGATGAGGTCCGGCATGAGCGGCATGGGCGTGGAGGAGCGGGGAGCGCTGGGCGCGCGTGCCCGGGCCCTGGCCGTGCTGCGGGTCCGCAGCCGGGCCCTCGCCGTCGCGCTGCTCCCGGCGGCCGCGGCGGTGATCCTGCTGGCGGGCGGAGCCACCGGCCGTCTCGTCGGCGCGGGCTGGGACGCCGCGCGCTGGACGGTGACCGTGCTCGCCCTCCTCGTCCTGCTCGCCGCCGCCGGGGTCGCCGCGGTGGTGGCCCGCGCGCGGCCCGCCGTCACCCCGACGGTCGCCGTCGCGGAGTCGTCGGCCCCTGACCTCTACCGGATGGTGCGCGACCTCGCCGACCGGCTCGACGTCCCCGCCCCGTCCGCGATAGCGCTCACCCCGGACTGCGACAGCTGGCTGGAGGACCGCACCCACCGGGCGCACGGCCGTCCGCCGCCCCCGGCGGGCGTCGACGACGGGACGGGTCCGGGCGGCCCCACCGACCGCCGGTCCTCCGCCGCGCCCGTCCTCGTCATCGGCTCCCCCTTCCTGTGGTGGATGCGTGTGGGCGAGCTGCGCGCGGTCCTCGCCCCGGTCGTCGCCGGTACGGGCCCGTCCGCGCACCCCGACATAGCCGCCGCCCGGCGTTTCGTCCGGGGCCTGGACGCGGCGGTGGCGGTGGCCGCGGAGCCGGGCCGGCACCTGCTGTCCCGTGCCGCGCGGGCCGGCGTCGGCTGGGTGGCCCGCCTGCTGCTGCGCGGTTGCCGGACGCACGCCGCCGAGATGGAGCGCGGGGTGGCGACCGCCGCCGCCGAGCGCGCCCAGGCCGTGGACTACGGGCTCCGGATCGTCGCGCAGGAGCAGGTCGGGCTGGCCTACGCGGGCTGGGACCGCCTGCTGACCCGGGTGGCGCTGCCCGCCTGGCGCACCGGTCGCTGGCCCACCCGGCTGGACGCGGGCGTCGTCGCCGCGCTGACCGAGCTGTCCCGCCGCGACCGGCTGGCCGAGGGCTTCGCCTCCCGGCTGGGCGAGCGTCCCGCCTGCGACCTGCTGGAGGAGCCCGGCGCGATGGACGAGGCCACCTCCCTCCTCGCCGCGCGCCTCTTCCACGGCGGCCCGGCCGAGCCCGGCGCCGACTGGGCGCCGCTGGAGTGGCACGAGTACCCGGAGGAGGTCGTCGACCGCACCTGGCGCACCGACGCGGCCCGCCTCCACCGGGTCCTGGACGCCCTCGGTGTCCGCCGCACCACCGACGACACCGGCCCGGAGACCGACGGCCCCACCCTGGCCCGCGTCCTCGACCACCTCACGGACGCGGCCCCGGCCACCGCCGGCACCGGCAGCGACACGACGGACGACGCCACCAGAACCGTGAGCGGCACGGACGCCACGCACGTCACGGACGACGACCACAACCCGAACGGCACGAGCGGCGGCCCGCACGACACCGCCCCCGCCCCCGGCACCGCCCCCGCACCCGACGTCGACTTCACCCCCGCACCCGTCTTCGACTTCACCCCCGCCTCCGACGTCGCCCCAGACCTCGACGATGACGACGACCTGTCCGGCACCACCGCCCGCGGCGCCGCGCTCGCCGCCGGCCTCACCGCCGAGCTGGCCCGCGAGGAGGCCGCGGCCGCCGCCGGCCTCCACCCCACCGAAAGACCGGCCCCGGCCGCCCTCCCCCCGGCCCCCACCCCGGCCGCTCCCGAGACGGCCCTCTGGGACGACGGCCCCCTCCCCCTCCTCCCGCTGCGCCCCCCGCGCACCGGCCGCGAGATCCTCACCGACCACGTCACCGCGATGGTCTGCTGCGCCGCGATGGACACCGCCGGTGCCGCCCCCGGCCTGGACTGGCTCGACGGCCCGTCCCTGCTGATCCGCGGCGAGCGCGCCGCCGACCTGGCCCCCCGCGTCCTCGCCCTGGTCGAGACCGGCGACCCCGGCCCGCTGCGTACCTGGCTCACCGACCTGGGCATACGCCCCGAGAAGCCCGTACGCCTGGTCTGACCGCCGCCCGCTGCCCGCCGGCCACGGCTGCCCGTCGGCCACGATCGGTCACCGACCACGATCGGTCACCGACCACGATCGGTCACCGGCCACGACCGGCCACCGACCGCAGACCATCCCGCTCCCTCCTCCCGCACAACAGGTCCCCGCCACCCCCGACCGCCCCTGGCACCCGGCCGCCCCGGCGCCCCCTCCACCCCCTCCCGCCCGCTGCCACCTCAGCGAACTCCCTGCGGACTCCGGCATTCCACTTCGACTCGGTCCGCGACGAACCGTGACAGCCCGCGTGCGAGATGTGATGTGCTGGGACCGATCGCGCACATGGCATTGGCGTACGTCATACGCACGACCACGGGGGCATGAGGGAGGGGATTGACCCATGGGGTCCGAGCAGATCCGCCGATGGGAATCCGGAGCACTCGCCCACGCCGTCACGGACCCCTTCGGCCAAGGGCCGGTGCCGTGGCTGCGCGGCGGCGAGACCTACTTCGGCGACAGCGGCCAGATCGTCCCCTGGTACGTCGATCCGGAGCCCGCCCCGCGGCCGGGCGGACGCGGCGGCGGGACCCGCGCCACGACAACCCGCAGCTCCCCGGACGGCGGCGGCCCCAACGCCGCCGACGACGTGCACCTCCAGATCAAGGGATTCACCTCCACCGGCGCGGTCGCGCCCGGCGACGCGATCGACTTCCACATCACGGTGGACCCGCCCCAGGAGTTCTCCGTCGACGTCTACCGCATCGGCCACTACGGCGGCGACGGCGCCGCGAAGATCACCAGCAGCCCCCGGCTGTCCGGCATCGTGCAGCCCGCGCCGCTCGCCGCCGACCGCACCGTCTCCTGCCACCACTGGTGGCTGTCCTGGCGGCTCCAGGTCCCCACGTACTGGAACATCGGCGCGTACGTCGCCGTCCTCACCACCGCCGACGGCTACCGCTCCCACGTCCCTTTCACCGTCCGCGACAACCAACCCGCCGATCTGCTGCTGCTCCTGCCGGACATCACCTGGCAGGCGTACAACCTCTACCCGGAGGACGGCCGGGCAGGGGCCAGCCTCTACCACGCCTGGGACAAGGACGGTCGGCTGCTCGGCGAGGCCGACGCCGCCACGACCGTCTCCTTCGACCGCCCGTACGCGGGCGCCGGCCTGCCCCTCCACGTCGGTCACGCCTACGACTTCATCCGCTTCGCCGAGCGCTACGGCTACGACCTTGCCTACGCCGACGCCCGCGACCTGCACGCCGGCCGCGTCGACCCGACCCGCTACCGGGGCCTGGTCTTCCCCGGCCACGACGAGTACTGGTCCGCGGCGATGCGCCGCACCACCGAGCTGGCCCGCGAGCAGGGCACCTCCCTGGTCTTCCTCTCCGCCAACACCATGTACTGGCAGGTGGAGCTGTCCCCCTCCGCGTCCGGCGTCCCCGACCGCCTGCTGACCTGCCGCAAACGCAAAGGCCCTGGCAAGCCGGTGCTGTGGCGGGAAGTCGACCGCCCTGAGCAGGAGGTGCTCGGCATCCAGTACGCCGGCCGCGTCCCCGAGCCGCACCCGCTGATCGTGCGCAACGCCGACCACTGGCTGTGGGAGGCCACCGGCGCCCACGAGGGCGACCCGGTCGAGGACCTGGTCGCCGGCGAGGCGGACCGTTACTTCCCGCGCGCCCCACTGCCGCCGTACGACGAGCGGGTGCTGCTCGCGCACTCCCCGTACCGGGACCCCGACGGCGTCCCGCGCCACCAGGAGACGTCCCTGTACCGGTCGCCCTCCGGGGCGTGGGTCTTCGCGTCCGGGACGTTCGCCTGGTCCCCGGCCCTGGACCGTCCCGGCCACGTCGACCCGCGGATCCAACGCGCCACCGCCAACCTGATGGACCGCATCTGCAAACGCGACTGACCGGGACCCGACGGACCCGCGCCCCCGGCCGCCCCCGGCGGTTCCCCTCCCGCCCCACCCCCGACCCGCTGTCCTCCGCCCCGCACCCCGTACGGGAGAATGCGGAGGCATTGGACAGAACCACGGGGAGGAACCGTGTCCGGATTCGTCGAAAAGCCCGAGCCGACCGAGGTTCCGGGCCTGGTGCACCTGCACACCGGGAAGGTGCGCGAGCTGTACCGCAACGAGGCGGGCGACCTCGTGATGGTCGCCAGCGACCGCATCTCCGCCTACGACTGGGTGCTGCCGACCGAGATCCCCGACAAGGGCCGCGTCCTCACCCAGCTCTCCCTGTGGTGGTTCGACCAGCTCGCGGACCTGGTCCCGAACCACGTGCTGAGCACCGAGCTGCCCGCCGGCGCTCCCGCCGACTGGGCGGGCCGCACCCTGGTCTGCAAGTCGCTGACCATGGTTCCGGTGGAGTGTGTGGCCCGCGGCTACCTCACCGGCTCCGGCCTGGTCGAGTACGACGCGTCCCGCACGGTCTGCGGCCTCGCCCTGCCCGAGGGCCTCGTCGACGGCTCCGAGCTGCCCGCGCCGATCTTCACCCCGGCCACCAAGGCCGAGGTCGGCGAGCACGACGAGAACGTCTCCTACGAGGAGGTCGCCCGCCAGGTCGGCGCCGACACCGCCGCCCGGCTGCGGCAGGCCACCCTCGCCGTGTACTCCCGGGCCCGGGACATCGCCCGTGACCGGGGGATCATCCTGGCCGACACCAAGTTCGAGTTCGGTTTCGAGGGCGAGGAGCTGATCCTCGCGGACGAGGTCCTCACCCCGGACTCCTCCCGCTTCTGGCCGGCCGGGACGTGGGAGCCGGGCCGCGCCCAGCCGTCGTACGACAAGCAGTACGTCCGGGACTGGCTGACCTCGGCGGAGTCCGGCTGGGACCGCAGGAGCGAGCAGCCCCCGCCGCCGCTGCCGCAGCGGGTCGTGGAGGCGACCCGTGCCAAGTACATCGAGGCGTACGAGCGGCTGACGGGCCTGAGCTGGTCCTGACCCCCCGGACCACATGGAAAAGCCCCCGGCCGGAGCCGGGGGCTTTTCCATCTGGAGCGAACGACGAGGTTCGAACTCGCGACCTCAACCTTGGCAAGGTTGCGCTCTACCAACTGAGCTACGTTCGCAGGTACTGCTCGCGCCTCCGCTTTCGCCGTGGCGCGAGCACCACTATACCCAACCTCGCTCTCGCGCGAGACGTACCGCGGCATGACGGTTCTCCGCCCCGAGCTTGGTCACCGCCGACGACAGGTAGTTCCGTACGGTCCCCTCCGCCAGCGCGGCCCGCTCGGCGATCTCCGCGACCGGCGCGCCGTCAGCGGCCAGTTCCAGGACCTCGGCCTCGCGCGCGGTCAGCGGCGAGTCCCCGGCGGAGATCGCGTCGGCGGCCAACTCCGGGTCGACGTACCGGTTTCCGGCCTGGACGGTGCGGATGATCTCGGCGAGCCGCTGGGCGCTCACCGTCTTCGGCACGAAGCCGCGCACCCCGGCCGCCAGGGCCCGCTTGAGGTGCCCGGGGCGGCCGTGGCCGGTCACGATCAGCACTTTGCAGCCGGGCAGCTCGGTGCGCAGCGATGTGGCCACCTTCACACCGTCGGCGCCGGGCATCTGGAGGTCGAGGACGGCCACGTCGGGGGCGTGCGCCCGCGCCATCGCCAGCGCCTCCGGGCCGGTGGCGGCCTCGGCGACCACCAGGAGGTCGTCCTCCAGGGCGAGCAGCGCGGCCAGCGCCCCCCGGATGAGGTGCTCGTCATCGGCGAGCAGCACCCGTACGACGTCACTCACGACGACCCCACCCCCCGCGCCCGTACGAAGTCACCCACGACCCGCCTCCCGCACCCGCACGACGTCCCTCGCACCCCGACCCCGCCCCGCCTCCCGCACCCGCACGAACCTCCCTCACGCCACGCCGCAACACCACCCACACCCCTACGACGTCCCTCACGCCTCATCTCCCGCACCGGTCCCGGCGGCCACGGAGGCCCCGTTTCCCGCACCGGTCCCGGCGGCCACGGAGGCCCCGTTTCCCGCACCGGTCCCGGCGGCCACCGAGGCCCCGTTTCCCGCACCCGTCCCGACGGCTACCGAGGCCCCGGCGCCTGCCCCCACACCCGCCCCCAGCGGCACCCGTGCCACCACCCGGAACACGTCTCCGTCAGCGGGCCCCGCCTCCAGCGTCCCGCCGACCGCGGTCAGCCGTTCGCGCAGCCCGGCCAGCCCCGAGCCGCCCCGCCCGCCCGCCGGTCCCCCGCCCGGCGCGCCGGGTGTCCCGCCGGGGGCGGCCCCGGCGCCGTCGTTCTCCACCGTCAGCACCACTCGCTCCCCGGTCGTCCGTACCGTCACGGCGCACCGCTGCGCGGCCCCGTGCCGCAGCACATTGGTGGTCGCCTCCCGCACCACCCAGCCGAGCGCCGACTGCACCGGTCCGGGCAGCCCGGCCGTGTCACCGGTCACCTCGCAGCGGATGCCCGCGGCCCCCAGGACGCCCCGGGCGCCGCCCAGTTCGGCCTCCAGGTCGGCCTCGCGGTATCCCCGTACGACGTCCCGTACCTCGCGCTGCGACTCGCGGGCGATGCGCTGCACCTCGATCATCTGCTCCACGCCCTCGGGCCGTCCGCGCCGGGTGAGCTGGACGGCGAGTTCGCTCTTGAGGGCGATCACCGCCAGGTTCCGGCCGATCACGTCGTGCAGGTCGCGGCCGAACCGCAGCCGTTCCTCGGCGACCGCGAGCCGGGCCCGGGTCTCGCGGGCCTCGTCGAGTTCGAAGACCGCGTTCAGCAGCCATACGGAGAAGACCGAGGTGAAGGCGAGGAAGCCGCCGCCCAGCACCACGCTGACCGAGGTGAGCAGCGCGGCCAGCGGATGCACGCCCAGGACGAGGGAGACGGCGACCGCGCCCGCCGCGTAGCCGCCGATGAGCGGGGCGACCCGCCGCCGGGGCAGCCCCAGCGCCATGAAGCCGATGCCGAAGGTGACGACGCAGCCGAAGAGGCCGCCCACCGCGGTGGCGAGGTCGTCGTCGTGCACGGGTCCGAACTGCACGAAGGCGATCGCCCCGGCCGCCAGCACGGCGGTGAGGACGCCGAGGGTCCACAGCAGCCGCACCGGCTGCTCGCGCCGCCCGCAGGTCCAGTCCAGCGCCCGCGCGCCGGTCACCGCGCAGACCGCGGCGTGCGCGGCGACCACCAGGCAGAGCGCGCCCGCCGGCCCGTGGCCCACCTGCGCGAAGACCGACAGTCCGGCCACGGAGACCTCGATCAGCGCGATGAAGTGGAACGACCACCGCGTGTACGTCTCCACCTTCGCCGGCGTGGTCTTGCCCCGCCACCAGCCGCCCGGCCTGCGCATCCGTGGCCCTCCCCGGTCCCGTCTCAGCGTCGTGGTTCCCAGCGGAACCACCGGCGTACAGCAAACACCGCGAGCACGGTCCAGGCCACCGCCGTCGCCAGGGCGCCCAGGGCCTCGCCGGCCGACAGGTCGCCGGTCCAGCCGCCGCGGACCAGCGCGACGACCGGGGTCAGCGGCAGCAGTTCGCAGACGGAGGCCAGCTTGTCGGGGAGGAGTTCCAGCGGGACGAACATGCCCGAGCCGATCACCGACACCATCATCAGCGGCATCGGGGTGACCTGCGCGCTCTCACCGGTCCGGGTGAAGGCCGCGGTGACGGCGGCGAGCGCGGCGCACATCACCAGCCCCAGCAGCAGACCGAGGACGGCCAGGTGCGGCGCGGGCGGCGCCGGCAGGTCCAGCAGGAGGGTGCAGCCGGCCGTGAGCAGCAGGCACTGGGCCAGTCCGATGACCACGGCCGGCAGGGCGGAGCCGCCCAGGATCTCGGCGTCGCGCAGTTCACCGGTGCGCAGCCGCTTGAGGACGAGTTCCTCGCGCCGGACGACGAAGACGCCGACCAGGGCGGAGTACACGGCGAAGAGCAGGGAGAAGCCGACCGCGGCGGGCAGGACCACGGTGCCCGGTGTCAGTCCGGCCCCGGCGAGGTCCATCTCCTCGGCCGCCGAGCGCACGCTGAGCGGCAGGACCAGCGGCACGAACACCGCGGCGAAGAGCGTGCCCTTGGCCCGGCCGAGCAGGGTCAGTTCGGCGCGGGCGAGGGCGGTCATCCGCCGCAGCGGCGTACTGGCCGGCCCCCGCGCGGCGCCGGTCCGGTCCTCGGTGGTGACGGTCATCGCACGCACTCCTTCGTCGAGAGGTCCGCCGCCGACCCGCCGCCGGCCTCTTCGGCGGCCCGCCGGGCGATCCCGAGGAACGCCTCCTCCAGGGAGGCCGGCCGCACGTCGAGGCGGCGCAGTTCCACCTCCGCGCTCGCGGCCCACATCAGCAGCCCGGTGGCGGTCCGCTGGAGTTCCCGGGTGCGCAGCCGGACCGTGCGGCCGTCGATGTCGTGGCCGCTGACGCCGAGTCCGGCGAGCGGCGGCAGGTCGCCCGCGAAGTACCCCTCGGGCAGTTCGAAGGAGATCCGGGACGGCTGCGCGGCGGTCACCTCGTCCGGTGTCCCGGTGGCGGCGATCCGGCCCTCGTGCATGATCGCGAGGCGGTCGGCGAGGTTCTCGGCCTCCTCCAGGTAGTGCGTGGTCAGCAGCACGGTCGTACCGCTGTCGCGCAGGGCCCGCACCAACTCCCAGGTGTCGCGGCGGCCTTCGGCGTCCAGGCCGGTGGTGGGCTCGTCGAGGAAGAGCACCTCGGGCGAGCCGAGCAGCGCCATCGCCAGGTCCAGCCGGCGCCGCTGTCCGCCGGAGAGCTGCTTGACCCGGGTGCCGGTCTTCGCGCCGAGGCCGACCAGGTCCAGCACCTCCGCGACGGGCCGGGCGCCGCTGACGCAGCCCGCCCACATCCGCGCGGTCTCGGCGACGGTCAGCTCGGAGGGGAAGCCGCCCTCCTGGAGCATCACCCCGGTCCGGGGCCGTACGGCGGCCCGCTCGGTGTACGGGTCGTGCCCGAGCACCCTGATCCGTCCGGCGGTCGGCGGGGCGAGGCCCTCCAGGAGTTCGACCGTGGACGTCTTGCCGGCGCCGTTGGTGCCGAGCAGCGCGAAGATCTCGCCGCGGCGCACGGTGAAGCCGATCCCGCGCACCGCCTCGAACCCGCCCCCGTACACACGCCGCAGGCCGGTGACCTCAATCACGTGTCCGTGTTCGTTCGCATCCATGACTCCAGGGTCCCGGCGGCACGGGCGCCGGAGCAGTGCGCGGCGTCACGACTCGCCATGACAAATGTCAGACGGGCCAGGCCACTTGGAGACACGGGCACACGAGAGAACCCCCGGTCCAGAAGGACCGGGGGTTCTCTTCCCGAGCGGACGACGAGGCTCGAACTCGCGACCTCAACCTTGGCAAGGTTGCGCTCTACCAACTGAGCTACGTCCGCAATGCCGCCGACCGGCGTTCACCGATCGGTGCGAGCACCAGCCTACCCGATCGGATGAACCGGTCGGTACGGCGGTGCGGAGCGGGTGACAGGGATCGCACACTGCGTCTTCCCCCTGGAAGGGGGATGTTCTACTACTAAACTACACCCGCAAGCCCTCGTGAGCTGGGCTTTTCCGGCCCCGCCCCTCGGCGTGCTCCAGACTTTAGCTGATCGCCGGGGGTGTCGCGCAAGTCGGCTGCCGCCAGGGGCTCGTGACCGCCCGTCGGCCCCGGCTCACCGCGCCGCGGCGAAGGCCTCGTAGACCCGCTTGGGGATGCGGCCCCGGGCCGGGACCTCCATCCGGTTGGCCTGCGCCCAGGCGCGGACGGCCGCCGGGTCGGGGGCGACCTCCGTCTGCCGGTAGGCCTTGCCGGACCGCGACCGCTTGCGGCCGGCCTCCACGTACGGCTCCAGGGCCTCCCGCAGTTTCCGGGCGTGGGTCTCGTTCAGGTCGATCTCGTACATCCTGCCGTCGAGTCCGAAGGCGATCGTCTCCGCCGCTTCCGAGCCGTCGATGTCGTCGAAGAGAGTGACCACGACACGCTGCGCCACGAATATCGGTCCCTTCGTGCGGCATCTCCTCACTGACGTGCCGGGACGTCGTGGAGATGCCGACTGTTCGCCCGCAATTGGGCAAAGTATCGGCTAATGACATTTCATTTGTACAGTGCTCGGCAATGCAATGGGAAGACCGACTAAAACTCTTGGCGTGTCCGGCGCGCAATAGCTGCCCGCAGGTACTCGGCGATCTTTCCCTAAGCTTTTCCCGGGTCCCGCGCCCGATGCCGAATCGTGACAGGGCTCACGTACTTTCCTACAACTCTACACGCGTAGAAATTTCGGCGGCTTAAACCAGGTAGTCTGAAGGAACCTGCTCAGCACCACACACCGGGAGTGCCAGTGGCACGCGTCGTAGTCGACGTCATGCTCAAGCCCGAGATCCTCGACCCCCAGGGCCAGGCGGTGCAGCGCGCACTGCCGCGGCTGGGTTTCGAGGGGATCTCGGACGTACGTCAGGGAAAGCGTTTCGAACTGGAAGTTGACGGGCCGGTCGACGAGGCCGCCCTCGCCCGCATCCACGATCTTGCGGAATCCTTCCTCGCCAACACCGTGATCGAGGACTTCACCGTCCGCGTCGAGGAAGCGGCGGAAGTCGCGGGGGCGGTGAAGTGACCGCTCGTATTGGCGTCGTCACTTTCCCCGGCAGCCTCGACGACCGGGACACGCAGCGCGCGATCCGGGTCGCGGGCGCCGAGCCGGTGGCGCTCTGGCACAAGGACAAGGACCTCAAGCAGGTCGACGCCGTGGTGCTGTGCGGCGGCTTCTCCTACGGCGACTATCTGCGCGCCGGGGCCATCGCCCGCTTCTCGCCGGTGATGGACACCCTCATCGACCAGGCCAAGGCCGGTCTGCCGGTGCTCGGGATCTGCAACGGCTTCCAGATCCTCACCGAGGCGCACCTGCTCCCCGGCGGCATGCTGGGCAACGACCACCTGCACTTCATCTGCCGTGACCAGAAGCTGCGGGTGGAGAACGCCGGGACGGCCTGGACCAGCGACTACAGCGCCGGCCAGGAGATCCACATCCCGCTGAAGAACATGGACGGCCGGTACGTCGCCGACCCGCGGACGCTGGACGAGCTGGAGGCCGAGGGCCGCGTCGCCTTCCGCTACCTGGACGTCAACCCCAACGGCTCGCTCAACGACATCGCCGGCATCACCAACGCGGCGGGCAACGTCGTCGGTCTGATGCCGCACCCGGAGCACGCCGTGGAGCCGCTCATCGGCACCGGCCGCACCGACGGCCTCCCCTTCTTCACCTCGATCCTCAAGAAGCTGGTCAACGCATGAGCCGGACGCCTCTGGACACGGTCGAGCACGCGGCCGCGACCCCCGACGTCGAGCTGCCCTGGGCCGAACTGGGCCTGAAGAAGGACGAGTACGAGCGGGTCGTGGAGATCCTCGGCCGCCGCCCCACCGGCGCGGAGCTGGCCATGTACTCGGTGATGTGGTCCGAGCACTGCTCGTACAAGAGCAGCAAGGTGCACCTGCGCCAGTTCGGCGAGAAGGCCCCCGAGTCCGACGCCCTGCTCGTCGGCATCGGCGAGAACGCGGGCGTCGTCGACGTCGGCCAGGGCTACGCGGTCACCTTCAAGGTCGAGTCGCACAACCACCCGTCGTACGTGGAGCCCTACCAGGGCGCGGCCACCGGCGTCGGCGGCATCGTCCGCGACATCATCGCGATGGGCGCCCGCCCGGTCGCCGTGGTCGACCCGCTGCGCTTCGGCGCCGCCGACCACCCCGACACCAAGCGCGTGCTGCCCGGCGTCGTCGCCGGCATCGGCGGCTACGGCAACTGCCTGGGCCTGCCCAACATCGGCGGCGAGGTCGTCTTCGACGCCTGCTACCAGGGCAACCCGCTGGTCAACGCCGGTGCCATCGGCGTCATGCGGCACGAGGACATCCACCTCGCCAAGGCGTCCGGCGCCGGCAACAAGGTCATCCTCTACGGGGCCCGCACCGGCGGCGACGGCATCGGCGGCGCGTCGATCCTGGCCAGCGAGACCTTCGACGACGCCAAGCCGTCGAAGCGCCCCGCCGTCCAGGTCGGCGACCCCTTCCAGGAGAAGCTCCTCATCGAGTGCACCCTGGAGGCGTTCAAGGAGAAGCTGGTCGTCGGTATCCAGGACCTCGGCGCGGCCGGCCTGTCCTGCGCCACCTCCGAGCTGGCCTCCAACGGCTCCGGCGGCATGCGCGTCACCCTGGACGACGTACCGCTGCGCGACTCCACGCTCTCGCCCGAGGAGATCCTCATGAGCGAGTCGCAGGAGCGCATGTGCGCGGTGGTCGAGCCCGGGAAGGTCGACCGTTTCCTGGAGATCTGCGACAAGTGGGACGTCATCGCCACCGTCATCGGTGAGGTCACGGACGGCGACCGCCTGGAGATCTTCTGGCACGGTGGGAAGATCGTCGACGTCGACCCGCGCACCGTCGCCCACGACGGCCCGGTCTACGAGCGCCCCTACGCCCGCCCCGACTGGCAGGACGCCCTCCAGGCCGACGACGCGAACAAGCTGCCCCGGCCGCAGTCCGGCGAGGAGCTGAAGGACCAGGTCCTGAGGCTGGTCTCCTCCCCGAACCAGGCCAGCAAGAAGTGGATCACCCAGCAGTACGACCACTTCGTGCAGGGCAACACCGTCCTCGCCCAGCCCGAGGACAGCGGCATGATCCGCGTCGACGAGGAGAGCGGCCTCGGCGTCGCCATCGCCACGGACGGCAACGGCCGGTACGCCAAGCTCGACCCGTACACCGGCGCCCAGCTCGCCCTGGCGGAGGCGTACCGCAACGTCGCCACCACCGGCGCCAAGCCCCTCGCCGTCTCCGACTGCCTGAACTTCGGCTCGCCCGAGGACCCGGCCGTCATGTGGCAGTTCGCGGAGGCCGTCCGCGGCCTGGCGGACGGCTGCCGGCAGCTCGGCACCCCGGTGACCGGCGGCAACGTCTCCCTCTACAACCAGACCGGCGAGGCCGCCATCCACCCCACGCCGGTGGTGGCCGTCCTCGGCGTCATCGACGACGTGGCCCGGCGCACCCCGGTCGCCTTCCAGGAAGAGGGCCAGCTCCTCTACCTGCTCGGCGACACCCGCGAGGAGTTCGGCGGCTCGGCCTGGTCCCAGGTGATCCACGACCACCTCGGCGGCCTGCCCCCGAAGGTCGACCTGGAGCGCGAGCGGCTGCTCGGCGAGATCCTGATCTCCGCCTCCCGCGACGGCATGATCGACTCCGCGCACGACCTGTCCGACGGCGGTCTCGTCCAGGCGGTCGTGGAGTCGGCGCTGCTGGGCGACAAGGGCGCGCGGCTCGTCGTACCCGACGGGCTCGACGCGTTCACCTTCCTGTTCTCCGAGTCGGCCGGCCGCGCGCTCGTCGCCGTCCCGCGCTCGGAGGAGCTGCGCTTCACCGACATGTGCGGCGCGCGGGGCCTGCCCGCCACCCGCGTCGGCGTGGTCGACGGGGACGCCGTCGAGGTCCAGGGCGAGTTCGCGCTGCCCCTGGCCGAGCTGCGCGAGGCGCACGAGGGCACCATCCCGGCGCTGCTGGCCTGACCCGCCGCGCCCGTACGGGCCACCGTTCCGGACACCCCGCGGGGGACCGGGGCGGTGGCCCGTCGCCGTCCGCGGTGCCCGGGTTTCCCGAATCGTCCTGACGGGCACGGTGGTTGTGCCAACCTGAAGGCGTACGTGCGACGGGAACACCTGGGTGGGGGCCCCGATGGGTGAGCGGTTGCGGATCAGGTTCGAGGCGGACGGGCCGGAGCGCGAGGAGGAACTCCGTTCCCTGCTCGACTGGCTCGCGGACGACCGGTCGCTCCGCGGCCACCTCCGGCTGGAGCGGATCGAGGGGGAGAGCCCGGGGCGGATGAGCCCGGAGATCGCTGCGGTCCTCGCCGTGATCTCCACCGCGGCCGGCGTGCTGCAACTGCCCCTGTCGTACCTCGCGTGGCGGCAGAGCCGCAGCGACCGGACACCACCGGTCACCGTCCGGATCATCGGCGGCGACCCCGCCCGGGCCGAGGAACTGCTGCGCGCGCTGCGCGGCGAGACCCCGGAGGACAGCTCCGACGAGGGGCGGACGTGACCACCCCCGCCGACCCCGCCCCGCCCGCCGGTCCCCGGAGCCGGATCGACCCGGCCCGCTCCGCCTGCGTCCTGATCGGCGTGGACGACTACACCGTCCTCGACTCCCTGCGCAGCGTCCGGCACAACCTCGTGGACCTGCGCGCCGCCCTCACCGACCCGGAGATCTGGGGCATCCCCGAGGACCGCGTCCTCACGGTCGGCAACCCGGCCTCCGCGCGCGAGCTGATCGCCCCCGTCCGCAGGGCCGCCGAACTCGCCGAGGACACGCTGATCGTCTACTACGCGGGGCACGGCCTGATCGAGCGCCGCGAGAAGCAGCTGCTGCTCACCCTCCCCGACGCCGAGGACGACAAGCCCGAGACCTGCGTGCGGGCGGCCGACGTGAGCGCCGCCATCGGCGACACGGGTGCCGCCCAGCGCCGCGTCCTGATCCTCGACTGCTGCTTCAGCGGCAAGGTGCTCAGCGAGATGGCCGGCGAGGACCCCGGCAAGCAGGGCGGCAAGCTGGCGCTGCGGACGCTGCACGACGTCTCGGGGTCGTACGTCATGACCTCCGCGCCCAGGGACCGCCCCTCGCACGCCCCGGACCCCACGCGCTGCTCGGTCTTCACCGGAGCGCTGGTGGACGTGCTGCGGCAGGGGGTCGCGGACGGCCCCGACATGCTGGGACTGCACCACCTCTTCACGGAGGTGAAGAAGCGGATCGCGGAGATCCGGCCCATGATGCCCCAGCCCCAGGACGAGGACCGCAACGGCGTCGGCGGGCTGGACTTCGTCCGCAACGTGGCGGTGCTGCCGCCGCTGACCCCACCGGCCGACCGCGCCGCCGAGCCGCCCCGCGGCCGCGCCCGCACCCTCCTGTGGCCGCTCGCCGCCGCGGCGGCCGGCCTCGCGGTCGGCCTCGGCGCCCCCGGAGCCGTCGACTGGTGGCACACCGCGCACCCCGCCGCCGCGACCGGCGAGTGCGGCGGCCACCTGTCCACCCCCGACGCGCCCCGCGCCGTCCTCCTCGACCACTCCGACGCGCTGGACAAACGGAACGTCGACTACGAGAACATCGTCGGTCTCTCCTCCCTCGCCCTCGTCGCCGAGGGAGAGGACGGCGTCGAGGCGCTCGCCCTCGCCGACAATTCCCCCGGGCTGCTCTTCCCCCTCCGCCTCGGCACCCCCTCCGACCTGGACCCCGTCGCCGACACGGCGCGCACGCTGCGCCGGCCGGACGGCACCACGTTCCCCGAGAAGCGGCCCGACGCCGAGGGCCTCGTCATCGAACAGGGCGGCCGGACCGTCCTGGTCGCCTCCGAGGACGGCCCGGCCATCCGTCGCTTCGACACCGCCACGGGCAAGCAGCTCGGCAAGGATTTCGCCATCCCGGAGGAACTGCGCTATTCACCCGAGGGCAGCGCCCAGGTCGGCCGGGGAATCGAGTCCCTCGCCCTCTCACCGGACGGCCGGCACCTCTACGCGGGCTGGGAGGCGCCCCTCGCCAAGGACGGCGACAAGCGCGGGCGCCCCGTGATCCGCGTCCAGCGGTACACGGGGGAACCCGCCGGCACCTACACACCGGACGAGCAGTACGCCTATCTCGCCGGTGACGGGATGAACCTGGTGGAGCTGGTCGCCCTCGACAACACCGGCGACCTGCTCGCCCTGGAGCGCGAGCACACCTCCGACCTCGGCACCTCCATCCGGGTCGTCCAGATCTCCCTGCGCGACGCCCCCGCAGTGAACGACAAGGACTCCCTCCACTCGGACTCGGCGGACAACTTCGCCGACGAAACCCCCGTCCTCTCCCTCACCGCCTGCCCCTCGGGCGGCCCCGGAGCCGTCGCCACCCCCGGCTCCAACCCGGTCAACCCGCTGGTCGACAACGTCGAGGGCATGGCCGTGGGCAAGGCGTGGACCTCCGGCGCGTACGAGGGCTGGCGCCCCCTGTACCTGGTCTCCGACGACAACGGCAGCGGCGACCAGATCACCCGCCTGTACTCCCTCGCGCTGCGCCTGGAACCGTAGGCGCCCCGCGAAGACCCCGGCATAAGCTCGCCCCCATGCCGACGACGTCCAGGAAACGCCCCCGCTCCTACGACCCCGCCCGCACCCGCGCCGCCGTCCTCGCGCAGTCCGGGCACGTCCGGGAGGCCGTCCGCGGTCTCACCCCGGAGCAGCTCGCCCGGCCGACCCGGCTCGGCGACTGGACGGTACGGGACCTGGTCGCGCACATCGGCATGGCGCTCACCGCCGTACACCGCGCCCTGGACCGGCCGGCGCCGCCCGAGCGGACCGTCCAGGTGACCGAGTGGCCCTTCGCCACCGCCGGGAAGTCCGCCGCGATCGCCGACTTCACCCGGCGGCTCGCCGCCGACCACCCCGACCTCGACGCCTACCTCGCCGGTGTCGACGAGAGCCTGCGCGCCCTGCTCGACACCCACCCCGGCGGGCGGCTCCTCCAGACCAACGCGGGCGCGCTGCCGCTGGACGACTACGTCGTCACCCGCGCCGTCGAACTCGTCGTCCACACCGACGACCTGAACGCCGCCGTGCCCGGCCTCGGCGTCCCCCTCGACCGGCAGGCCCTGGCCACCGCCACCCGGCTGCTGGCCGACGCGCTCGCCCTCAAGGCGCCCGGCGGCGCCACGGAGGTACGGGTCCCGCCGTACGCCGTCGTGCAGTGCGTCGAGGGCCCCCGGCATACCCGGGGCACCCCGCCCAACGTCGTGGAGACCGACCCGCTCACCTGGCTCCGCCTCGCCACCGGGCGGCTGACCTGGGCCGACGCGGTCAAGGACGCCAAGGTCAGCGCCAGTGGGGAGCGCGCCGACCTCGGCGGGCTGCTGCCGATCCTCGGCTGACGGGAACCGGTTCCCCCGGACGCCCGTCGAATGGTCATGTACAGGCAGAAGCAGCGCACGATCATGACGGTGGCCGCCGCCGCGCTCGTCCCGCTCGCGGCGGCCTGCGGGGGCGAACACGCGGCCGGCGGCAGCACCTCGGCCGACGGCGAGGCCCAGGAGGTGACCGGCGTCCACTGGGCGATCGACAGCGTCACCACCGGCGGCGAGCGCCGGCAGGTCCCCCAGGGAGCCCACCTGACCCTCACCGCCGACGGCACCGCCGAGGGCAGCTACGGCTGCAACGACTTCCACGCCAAGGCGTCCGTCGACGGCGGCCGGGTCCGCCTCAGCGACGCCCGCTCGACCGAGATCGCCTGCGTCGGCCGGTCCGCCGACCTGGAGAAGTCCCTCGCCCGCGCCCTCACCGCCGGCCCCCTCACCGCCAAGGCCGACCACGGCCGCCTGACCCTCACCACCGCCGGCGGCGACACCGTCCGCCTCAGCGAGCGCCGGGACGCCCCGCTCCACGGCACCACCTGGACGGTGACCAGCCCCGGCACGGCCGGCCGCGCGCACCTCGTCTTCGACCGCTCCGCCGGGAACACCGCCACCGTCACCGGCCGCCTCGGCTGCAACCGCGTCACCGCGCGGGCCACGGTCGGCGACGGACGTATCACCCTGGGCCCGGCCACCACCACCCGAATGATGTGCGAAGACTCACTCATGGACGCCGAGAAGCGTCTGACGGGCCTTTTCGACCAGCGGATCGAGTATCGAATCGATCAGCGGACCCTCACGCTGACCAGCGCAAACGGCGAGACCGTCCGGGCCGTCGCGGAGCGGTGACACACGGGGGCGGCCCGATCCCCCATTCGGATCAGCCGCCGACCTCCCCTACACTCGGAGACGTGCCACGTGGTGACGGTCGACTCAATCACGATCTGCTTCCCGGCGAGAAGGGCCCCCAGGACGCATGCGGCGTCTTCGGTGTCTGGGCGCCGGGCGAAGAGGTCGCAAAGCTCACGTACTTCGGGCTCTACGCCCTCCAGCATCGGGGCCAGGAATCCGCGGGAATCGCGGTCAGCAACGGCTCCCAGATCCTCGTCTTCAAGGACATGGGCCTGGTCTCCCAGGTCTTCGACGAGACCTCGCTCGGTTCGCTCCAGGGTCACATCGCGGTCGGACACGCCCGCTACTCGACCACCGGCGCCTCCGTGTGGGAGAACGCCCAGCCGACGTTCCGCGCCACCGCGCACGGCTCGATCGCGCTCGGTCACAACGGCAACCTCGTCAACACCGCCCAGCTCGCCGAGATGGTCGCCGACCTGCCCAAGCAGGAAGGCCGCACCCCGCGCGTCGCGGCGACCAACGACACCGACCTGCTCACCGCGCTCCTCGCGGCCCAGGCCGACGAGGACGGCAAGCCCCTGACCATCGAGGAGGCCGCCCACGCGGTCCTCCCCAAGGTGCGCGGCGCCTTCTCCCTCGTCTTCATGGACGAGAACACCCTCTACGCCGCCCGCGACCCGCAGGGCATCCGCCCGCTGGTCCTCGGCCGCCTGGAGCGCGGCTGGGTCGTCGCCTCCGAGTCCGCCGCCCTGGACATCTGCGGCGCGAGCTACGTCCGCGAGATCGAGCCCGGCGAGTTCGTCGCCATCGACGAGAAGGGCCTGCGCTCCTCCCGATTCGCGGAAGCGAAGCCCAAGGGCTGTGTCTTCGAGTACGTCTACCTGGCCCGCCCGGACACCGACATCGCCGGCCGGAACGTCTACCTCTCCCGCGTGGAGATGGGCCGCAAACTGGCCGCGGAGGCCCCCGCCGAGGCCGACCTCGTCATAGCGACCCCGGAGTCCGGCACCCCGGCCGCGATCGGCTACGCGGAGGCCTCCGGCATCCCGTTCGGCGCCGGCCTGGTGAAGAACGCCTATGTGGGCCGTACGTTCATCCAGCCCTCGCAGACCATCCGCCAGCTCGGCATCCGCCTGAAGCTGAACCCCCTGAAGGAAGTCATCAAGGGCAAGCGGCTGGTCGTCGTCGACGACTCCATCGTCCGCGGCAACACCCAGCGGGCCCTGGTCCGCATGCTCCGCGAGGCCGGCGCCGCCGAGGTCCACGTCCGGATCTCCTCGCCGCCCGTGAAGTGGCCCTGCTTCTTCGGCATCGACTTCGCCACCCGCGCCGAGCTGATCGCCAACGGCATGACCATCGACGAGATCGGCACCTCGCTGGGCGCCGACTCCCTGGCGTACATCTCCCTCGACGGCATGATCGAGGCGACCACCATCGCCAAGCCGAACCTCTGCCGCGCCTGCTTCGACGGCGAGTACCCGATGGAGCTGCCCGACCCCGAGCTGCTCGGCAAGCAGCTCCTGGAGACCGAGCTGGCCGCCGGGCCCGCCGGTACGGCCGCAACCGACGCCATCCGTCGCCCGTAGCCGACCGTCCGCATCACCTGCCGTACGACACAAAGGTCAGAGGTTCTCATCGTCATGTCTGACACAACCGGTGCCAGCTACGCGGCCGCGGGCGTAGACATCGAAGCGGGCGACCGCGCCGTCGAACTCATGAAGGAGTGGGTGAGGAAGACGCGGCGCCCCGAGGTCCTCGGCGGCCTCGGCGGCTTCGCCGGCCTCTTCGACGCCTCCGCCCTCAAGAAGTACGAGCGCCCCCTGCTCGCCTCCGCCACCGACGGCGTCGGCACCAAGGTCGACATCGCCCGCCGCCTGGGCGTCTACGACACCATCGGCCACGACCTGGTCGCCATGGTCATGGACGACATCGTGGTGTGCGGCGCCGAGCCGCTGTTCATGACCGACTACATCTGCGTCGGCAAGGTCCACCCCGAGCGGGTCGCCGCGATCGTCAAGGGCATCGCCGAGGGCTGTGTCCTGGCCGGCTGCGCCCTGGTCGGCGGCGAGACCGCCGAGCACCCCGGCCTGCTCGGCGCGGACGACTTCGACGTCGCCGGCGCCGGTACGGGCGTCGTGGAGGCCGACCGGCTGCTGGGCGCCGACCGCATCCGCGAGGGTGACACGGTCATCGCCCTGGCGGCGTCCGGGCTTCACTCGAACGGGTACTCACTCGTCCGGCACGTCCTGCTGGGCGAGGCCGGTCTCGCCCTCGACGCCCACCTGGACGACCTCGGCCGCACCCTCGGCGAGGAACTCCTGGAGCCGACCAAGATCTACTCGCTGGACTGCCTGGCCCTCACCCGCACCACCGAGGTGCACGCCTTCAGCCACATCACCGGCGGCGGCCTGGCGGCCAACCTGGCCCGTGTCGTCCCCGACACCCTGCACGCCACCGTGGACCGTTCCACCTGGGCCCCGGGCGCGATCTTCGACCTGGTCGGCCGGACGGGCCGGGTCGAGCGCCTGGAGCTGGAGAAGACGCTGAACATGGGCGTCGGCATGATGGCGATCGTCCCGCAGGACTCCACCGACGTGGCCCTCGCGACCCTCGCCGACCGCGGCGTGGACGCCTGGGTGGCCGGCGAGATCACCGCGCGCGGCACGCACGACAGCGGAGCCGCCCTGGTCGGCGACTACGCCACGGCCTGAGACGGCACGACGGGAACCGGCCGGTGAGAACCGGCCGGTGACCGAACAGCCTGAACAGTCGAACAGCACAGAAGCCGGCCGGTGGCAGAGGCCACCGACCGGTCAGATGTTCAGTACAAGGTCAAGCGCCGCGACGCTGCGGTGAGGACTGGCCGTCCTCGTCCCCCTCGTCGTCGTCCTCATAGAGGTCGGCGTACCGGGAGTACAGATCGTCGTCGTCCTGCTCATCGTCCTCGAACCGCTCGCCGTTTGGCGGTTGCGGATTCGACGTCGATGCGCCCAGCTCCTCGGCCAGGCGTGAGAGGTCAGTCCCACCGCTGTTGTACTTCAGCTGGCGGGCGACCTTCGTCTGCTTGGCCTTGGCCCGGCCGCGCCCCATGGCTCGACCCCCTCAACGACGGGGCTCGACGGCCCCAGAGTCTTGACACGCGTTCATGGTCCAGAACGGGCTCTCCGCGAAGAGACCGGTCCGTAGGGCTTCCACGGTACCTGAGCCCGCGCCCATACGGTACGTCGCCCGCAGCACGTGCCCCTGACCGCAACCTCCGAGGCGCCCCGTCCTCGCTGGTCAACGGCGATTTTAACCACTTATCGGGCCACGACCCGCCGGAAGAAGTGAGAGTTCTCTCCAACTGCCCCCCGGCGGGTACCGCGGGACCCCTGCGGGCCCTCGTGGATCAGCCCCGGCCGCGGGCCTCCGCCATCCGCTGCTCGGCGATCCGGTCGGCCGCGGCGGCCGGCGGAATCCCGTCTTCCTTCGCACGTGCGAATATGGCCAGCGCGGTGTCGTGGATGCGTGCCGCCTTCGCCTTGCACCGCTCGAAGTCGAAGCCGCGCAGCTCGTCGGCGACCTGGATGACCCCGCCGGCGTTCACCACGTAGTCCGGCGCGTAGAGGATGCCGCGGTCCGCGAGGTCCTTCTCGACGCCGGGGTGGGCGAGCTGGTTGTTGGCCGCGCCGCAGACCACCTTGGCCGTCAGCACCGGCACGCTGTCGTCGTTCAGCGCCCCGCCGAGCGCGCAGGGCGCGTAGATGTCCAGGCCCTCGGTCCGGATCAGCGCGTCGGTGTCGGCGACGGCGCGGACGGCCGGGTGGGCCTCGGTGATCCGCCGTACGGCGTCCTCCCGCACGTCCGTGATCACGATCCGGGCGCCCTCCGCCAGCAGGTGGTCCACCAGGTGCCGGCCGACCTTGCCGACGCCCGCGACGCCGACCGTCCGGTCGCGCAGCGAGGGGTCGCCCCACAGGTGCTGGGCGGCGGCCCGCATGCCCTGGTAGACGCCGAAGGCGGTGAGGACGGAGGAGTCGCCGGCGCCGCCGTGCTCCGGGGACCGGCCGGTGGTCCAGCGACACTCGCGTGCCACCACGTCCATGTCCGCGACGTACGTGCCGACGTCGCAGGCGGTGACGTACCGGCCGCCGAGCGAGGCGACGAACCGGCCGTAGGCGAGCAGCAGTTCCTCGGTCTTGACCCGCTCCGGGTCACCGATGATCACGGCCTTGCCGCCGCCGTGGTCGAGCCCGGCCATGGCGTTCTTGTACGACATCCCGCGGGCGAGGTTCAGCGCGTCGGCGACGGCCTCGGCCTCGGTGGCGTACGGGTAGAAACGCGTCCCGCCGAGGGCGGGTCCGAGGGCGGTGGAGTGGATGGCGATGACGGCCCTGAGGCCGCTCGCGCGGTCCTGGCAGAGCACGACCTGCTCATGACCGCCCTGGTCCGAGTGGTACAGGGTGTGCAGTACGTCAGCTGAAGCGCCGGATACGTCGGTCACTGTGGTGACTCCTGGGCAAGTAGCGGCGGGTGATGGCCGGCCCCCGCGGGGGTCCCCCACGCTTGTGGCAGAGGGACGGCGGTGGGGGCGTGGGACGAGATTAGAGCCTGCCGGCCCCGCCCGCCGCACCGTGCCGGGGATCACCTCCGCACGGAGTACCCCATGGCACGATTCGGGTGGGTTCCGGCGTCCCCGCGAGGGAGCCCGGCAGGTTTTCCCGGCGGTGCGCGGGGGAGGGAGCAGGCGTGCCCAAGGTGTCCTCGCTGATCGTCCCGTACGCCGCGTACTTGCGCGTGTACGAGCCGCTGGCGGCCTTTCCCGAGCCGGAGCGCGGCCACTGGACCCGCTACGCCCGCCGGACCGACCTGCCCTCGTACCAGGACGAGCTGCGCCGGTCCCTGGCCGACCTGCTGCCGAGCCCGCCGGTGCCGGTCCCGGTGCACGAGAGCGGGGACGCGTTCGTGCTGGAGTCCGACGGCGTGGTCCGCGTCTGCCCCTGGCGGACCCGGCTGCGCGGCTGGCAGGCGCTTCAGGAGCTGCCCGAGGACTTCCCGGAGCCGGTCGTGGACGCCCTGCTGCCCCCGGTCCTGCGCCGCCAGGCGGCCCAGGACTACGAACGCTGGCTGGCGGACCACCCCGACGCCCGCCCCTGGATCCGCACGGCGACCTGGCAGGTGCCGATCAACTGGTTCGTGCTCGTCTCCGACGAGGAGCGGGAGTACGACACGGGCGGCGACCCGCGCGGGGCGGCGCCGGTGCTGCGCTACCGCACGCCGATGGTGCAGGCCCGGCGCCGGGTGGCGCGGGGGCTGCGGGCGCTGCGCGAGGCCATGGACGAGGGGCCGCTGATCGACGGCCTGGTGGACGTGGGCCGCTGGCTGGAGGAGTTCCACCCGCGCTCGGTGGTCGAGCTGGACTACGGGGGCCTGGTGCACACCGTCCCGGCCGGCGCGCTGGAGGACGACCATTCCGCGGCGGACGTGGCCGAGGGCATCGACGCCCTGCGGCACGGCGACGGGGCCGCCGCGGGGGCGGCGTACGGGCGGCTCGTGGAGCGGTGGCGGGCGGTCCGGGACCGGCGGTCGGCGAACTGACGTTTGACGTGACGCCCGTTTTGGGGTTTCGTCACTCGCTCCGGGGGATTCCCGGTTCTTCCCGCTGTCGCCTCGGTGGGGGACGTAAGTCCCGATCCGGGCGTATGACTCAAGCGTGACGGACCGCACGTACACCGCCCTTGCGCCGCTTGCCCCTCCTCGTGCCAAAATAGGACAAGGAGTCCGGGGAGGGCTCCTTCCGTCCTACTGTGGTGCACTGTAGGCGGATTCTCGGCAATGCGTGCTTTGGGGGGTCCCGTGACCCCTGATCGCCGGTGTGACTGATCGTCACACCGGCGTGACTGTCCGCTATGGCATGGTCCATCGGCTTCCGTCGCTGATGGACACCTGGGAGGGCAATTCCATCGGTTTGGCCGACGCGGCTGGACAGATGGTGTAGTTGTAGTGCCGAGGACAAGCCGTTCGTCCTATAACCGACTCGACTCGCGTCCGCCATTTCGGGCAACGCGGGTCAAGGTGCAGAATTTAGAGGAAAGAACCGAGAAGGTTCGGTTCTCCCGAGGAGGCCGCTCATGACCGCTCGCACCCCTGATGCCGAGCCGCTGCTGACCCCCGCCGAGGTCGCGACCATGTTCCGCGTCGACCCGAAGACGGTCACGCGCTGGGCGAAGGCCGGCAAGCTCACGTCGATCCGCACGCTCGGCGGGCACCGCCGTTACCGTGAGGCCGAGGTGCGCGCACTGCTCGCGGGTATTCCGCAGCAGCGCAGCGAGGCCTGAAACACCGCATGACCGGACAGAACGGCAGGTCCCCCAACCCGCCGCGGCGTCCGGAACCCACAGCTCCAAGCGACGCGGGGATCTGCCCCAACAGGCCCCACGCCCACGCCGTTCACAGCTCCACAGGCATCTCAGGCAACTGACAGGGTGCGTCGTCGATCGCGCTGGACTCCGCCGGGTCCAGCGCGATTTTTTTGTGCCCGGTGACAGGTCGTGCGCGCGGTCTGTGCGCGGCCTTGTCGGAGTCTGGGGAGGGCTGCCGGGGCGGCTGTGAAGACCGCCTGGGGGGCAGTGCCCAGGTCGGTACAATTGCACATATTAAATTGACCAGTTGTAGGGGAGGTGTAAGTGCCCCCTTTTCAAAAATGAGTGCGGTGACACCCGTCACACATCGGGTGGGTTGTTGGCCACGGCACCGGTGCGCTAGAGGAAGGGCCGCTTCCCATCGCCCCCCGCGCGTACGGGTGTTGACGCCGACGGCGGCTCACGCGTCCTCGGTGGCGCGTCGGCCCTCCGCGGCCTCCTGACGGCCTGTCGGCGGCTGCGGGACGGAATCCATGGCCAGCCGCAGCAGACGGTGGCAGACGGGGCAGTGGCGCGTCAGATGGCCGTAGGAGGACGCGGCCGCCAGGTGCGCGCGGAGCAACGCCCGGGTCTCGTGCCTCGTCGATGCCGCCATGTGCCACCTCCGCCGGCCCGCACGGGAAGGGGCCCCTGCGTCCGGGGTACTCAGCGAAGGTGACGGCGTCAAGACCGGCACGAAAAAGCCCCACGTCATAAGACGTGGGGCTTCATACTGCGGTCCTGACGGGATTTGAACCCGCGGCCTCCACCTTGACAGGGTGGCGAGCACTCCAAACTGCTCCACAGGACCAGGTTTCGCGGCGCTTCACTCGCTCTTGCGCTGCGAGACGAAACTGTACAGGAGGGTGAGCACCCTGGTCGAACTCACCCTCCGTGGAGGTCCCGTCACGGCGCCGCCGCGTCGATCGCCTTCACGATCCGCTTGTCGGAGACCGGGTACGCGGTGCCCAGCGCGTGCGCGAAGTAGCTGACCCGCAGCTCCTCGATCATCCAGCGGATGTCCAGGACCTGGCGCGGCACCGGCCGCCCCCGCGGCAGCTGCTCCAGCAGCCACGCGTACTCGTCCCGCATCTCGTGGACCTTCTCCATGCGGGTGGTGTCCCGCTGGACGTTGGCCGGCATCTGCTGGAGCCGCCGGTCCGCCGCGATCAGGTACCGCATCAGGTCGGGCAGCCGCCGGATGCCTGCCTCCGTCACGAAACCGGGCTTCACGAGGGCGTCCAGCTGCCCGCGCACGTCCTGGAGGTTGGCGAGCAGCGCGGGGCTGCGTACGGCCTTCAGACGGCGTTCGGCGGCGCCCCAGGCGGCGAGCACCTGCTGCACCTGCCCGACTGTGCGGACGGTCGTGTCGACGATCTCCGCGCGGACCTTGTCGTACAGCTTCCGGTAGGACTCCTCGTCCCAGGCCGGACCGCCGAAGTCGGCCATCAGCTTGTCGGCGGCGGCCATCGCGCAGTCGTCGAAGAGGGCCTGGACCGAGCCGTGCGGGTTCGCCGACAGCCCCAGCTTCTGCTGGTTGGTGAGCTTTTCGGACGCGAACTTCGCGGGGTTGACCGGGATGTTGCGCAGGATCAGCCGGCGGGTGCCCTTCCACATTGCCTGCGCCTGCTCGGCCTCGGTGTCGAAGAGGCGGACGGAGACGGTGTCCCCGTCGTCGACCAGCGCCGGGTACGCCTTCACCGGCTGGCCGGCCCGGCGGGTCTCGAAGACACGGGTGAGCGTCCCGATCGTCCAGTCGGTCAGCCCGGTGCGCTCCAGGGACTCGCCGCCCTGCCGCTCGGCCGTCGCTGCGGCGGCCTGCGAGAGGGCCTTGCGCGCCTTGGGCTTGAGCTGGAGCCGGAGCGACTCCAGGTCCTTGGCCTCGGCCAGCTTCCGGCGCCGTTCGTCGACGATCCGGAAGGTGATCTTCAGATGGTCGGGGACCTTGTCCCAGTCGAAGTCCTCGGCCTCGAAGGGCACGCCGACCATGCGCCGCAGCTCCCGCGCCATGGTGGTGGTCAGCGGTTCCTGCAACGGCACCGCCCGCTCCAGGAACTTGCGGGCGTAGTCGGGGGCGGGCACGTAGTTGCGGCGGATCGGCTTCGGCAGGGAGCGGATCAGCTCGGTGACGACCTGGTCCCTCAGGCCCGGGATCTGCCAGTCGAAGCCCTCGTCGGTGACCTGGTTGAGGACCTGGAGCGGGATGTGCACGGTCACGCCGTCCGCGTCCGCGCCCGGCTCGAACTGGTACGTCACCCGGAACTTCAGCGGCCCCTGCCGCCAGGAGTCCGGATAGTCGTCCTTGGTGACCGCGCCGGCCTTCTCGTTGATGAGCATCTCGCGCTCGAAGTCGAGGAAGTCGGGCTGCTCGCGGTGCTTGCGCTTCCACCAGGAGTCGAAGTGCGCGCCGGAGACCACATGGTCGGGGACCCGCTGGTCGTAGAAGTCGTAGAGCGTCTCGTCGTCGACGAGGATGTCCCGGCGCCGGGCGCGGTGCTCCAGTTCCTCGACCTCGGTCAAGAGCCTGCGGTTGTCGGCGAAGAACTTGTGGTGGGTGCGCCAGTCGCCCTCGACCAGCGCGTTGCGGATGAACAGCTCGCGGCTGGCCTCCGGGTCGATCCGGCCGTAGTTCACCTTCCGCTGGGCGACGATCGGGACGCCGTACAGCGTGACCTTCTCGTACGCCATGACGGCGGCCTGGTCCTTCTCCCAGTGCGGTTCGCTGTACGTCCGCTTCAGGAGGTGCCCGGCGAGCGGTTCGACCCACTCGGGCTCGATCCTGGCGTTGACCCGGGCCCAGAGCCGGCTGGTCTCCACCAGCTCCGCCGACATCACGAACCGCGGCGGCTTCTTGAAGAGGGCCGAGCCGGGGAAGATCGCGAACTTGGCGTTGCGGGCGCCCACGTACTCGTTCTTGGCCGTGTTCTTCCCGCCCTCCCGCCCGGCGTCCTTCACGTCCTTCATGCCGACGTGGGAGAGGAGCCCGGCGAGGAGGGACTGGTGGACGCGGTCGCCGGGGGCGTCGTCCTCGTTGAGGTGGATGCCCATCTGCTTGGCGACCGTGCGCAACTGCGTGTAGATGTCCTGCCATTCGCGGATGCGCAGGAAGTTGAGGAACTCCTGCTTGCACATCCGGCGGAAGGAGGAGGAGCCGCGCTCCCTCTGCTGCTCGCGCAGGTACCGCCAGAGGTTGAGGAAGGCGAGGAAGTCACTGCTCTCGTCCTTGAACCGGGCGTGCTGCTGGTCGGCCTGGGTCTGCTTGTCCGACGGCCGCTCGCGCGGGTCCTGGATGGAGAGCGCGGCGGCTATGACCATGACCTCGCGGGCACAGCCGTTCTTGTCGGCCTCCAGGACCATGCGGGCCAGCCGCGGGTCGACGGGGAGCTGCGCCAGCTTGCGCCCGGTCTCGGTGAGCCGCTTGCGCGGGTCTTTCTGCGCCGGGTCGAGGGCGCCCAGCTCCTGGAGGAGCTGCACGCCGTCGCGGATGTTTCGGTGGTCCGGCGGGTCGATGAAGGGGAACTTCTCGATGTCGCCCAGGTCGGCCGCGGTCATCTGGAGGATGACGGAGGCGAGGTTGGTCCGGAGGATCTCGGCGTCGGTGAACTCGGGCCGGGCGAGGAAGTCGTCCTCGCTGTAGAGCCGGATGCAGATGCCGTCGCTGGTCCGTCCGCAGCGGCCCTTGCGCTGGTTGGCGCTGGCCTGCGAGATCGGCTCGATGGGCAGCCGCTGGACCTTGGTGCGGTGGCTGTAGCGGGAGATCCGGGCGAAACCGGGGTCGATCACGTACTTGATGCCGGGGACGGTCAGGGACGTCTCGGCCACGTTGGTCGCCAGCACGATCCTGCGTCCGGTGTGCGGCTGGAAGACGCGGTGCTGCTCGGCGTGCGAGAGCCGCGCGTACAACGGCAGTACCTCGGTGAACCGGTACTTCTTCTTCTCCAGCGCGTCGGCGGTGTCCCGGATCTCCCGCTCCCCGGAGAGGAAGACGAGGATGTCGCCCTTGCCCTCCGCCATCAGCTCCTCGACGGCGTCGGTGATCGCGGTGATCTGGTCCCGGTCGGCGTCCTCGGAGTCCTCCTCCAGCAACGGCCGGTAGCGGACCTCCACCGGATACGTCCGCCCGCTGACCTCGATGATCGGGGCGTCCCCGAAGTGCCGGGAGAAGCGCTCCGGGTCGATGGTCGCGGAGGTGATGACGACCTTGAGGTCGGGCCGCCGGGGCAGGAGCTGCGCCAGGTAGCCCAGCAGGAAGTCGATGTTGAGGGACCGCTCGTGGGCCTCGTCGATGATGATCGTGTCGTAGGCGCGCAGCTCGCGGTCGGTCTGGATCTCGGCGAGCAGGATGCCGTCCGTCATCAGCTTCACGAAGGTGGCGTCCGGGTTCACCTGGTCGGTGAAGCGCACCTTCCAGCCGACGGCCTCGCCGAGCGGCGTGTCCAGCTCGTCGGCGACCCGCTCGGCGACGGTCCGGGCGGCGATCCGGCGGGGCTGGGTGTGCCCGATCATGCCCCGGACGCCGCGGCCGAGGTCGAGACAGATCTTGGGGATCTGGGTCGTCTTCCCGGACCCGGTCTCACCGGCGACGATGACGACCTGGTGGTCGCGGATGGCGTCGGCGATCTCATCCCGTTTCTGGCTGACGGGCAGCTGCTCGGGATAGGTGACGACGGGCAGGTGGGCGCGGCGCGTGGCGATGCGCTGTTCGGCCCGGTCGACCTCCGTCTCGATCTCGGCGAGGACGGCGGCGCGGGCCTCCGGCTTGCGGATCTTCCGCGCGCCTTCCAGCCTGCGCCCGAGCCGGTGCGCGTCACGCAGCGACAGCTCGGTCAGACGGGGGGCGAGGGCGCCGAGGGCGGGGGCGGGGTGCGTAGACATACGGACTCCAGGATCTCATCCCGGCGAAAAGAGTGGCGAACGCTTTTGCCGTGCCTCATCCGTTCCGCCCCAGCAGCGCGGTGAGGTCACCGGCCGACCAGTGGCCGGCGGCGCCGGGGCAGGCGGCGACGTACCCGGCGACCGCGGTCAGGTCCCACGCCCCGGCGGACAGCAGCCCGGCGGCCAGGAACCGTACATAGGGGAGGGAGGGCGCGACCCACGGCACGTCGTGCATGCCCCACGGGGCGGTGAAGGTCAGGGCCGGCAGCCCGTCGAGCTGCCCGGCGCAGACCAGCGTCTCGTACCGCCCGCCCCCGAGCACGGCCCGCCCCCGCGTCAGGACGTCCGTCAGGTCGAACCCGTCCCCGCCGGGCTCCCGGTACATCTCCTGGGCGGCGATGTCGGCGAACTGCCCGGCGGTGACGAGGTGCGCCCGCGCCAGCACCCGCCCGTCCGCCCCCGGGTCGTAGAAGGCCCGGCCGCCCTGCCACACCGGTGACCTGGTGGCGAAGTACATCGCCCCGTCCAGCTCGACGGGCAGCGACCGCGCGGGCATCGTCCGGTCCCGGCACCCCGGATACCTCCGCCGGGCCCCGGCCGGCCGCCCGCCCCGGAGGTACGCGGCAAGCCGGCCGAGATGCGTGTTGGACCCGTACGACGTGTACCAGACCAGCCCCGGCCGCCGGTCGCCCGGCAGCACGGGGTCGATGCGGCGCGGGGCGGTGACCATGCGGTACACGTACCCACACGAAAGAGCCCCTCTCCCGTAGTGCGGGGAGAGGGGCTCTTGCCCTGGTCAGGGCTGCGGTGGCTGGGGCCGGGGTCGAACCGGCGACCTTCCGCTTTTCAGGCGGACGCTCGTACCAACTGAGCTACCCAGCCACGAGGTTTCACGTGAAACGTGTACCTCAGCGGTCCTGACGGGATTTGAACCCGCGGCCTCCACCTTGACAGGGTGGCGAGCACTCCAAACTGCTCCACAGGACCAAGCGTGTGTACGACAGTGTCGCACACGATCTTGCGTGCCCCCAACGGGATTCGAACCCGTGCTACCGCCTTGAAAGGGCGGCGTCCTAGGCCGCTAGACGATGAGGGCTATCGGCCCGCCTGGGCGCTTCTCAGCGCGTCGGGGACGTGAGAAGCATATGGGATGGCGGGAGCTATCGCCAAAACGGTTTACGGGGAGGGGGTCCCGGCGGTGGGCGAGGGGGAGGCGCCGGGCTGGTTCTCCTTGGGGAGGTGGCGGCTGACCTCGGCCGTGGACAGGCCCAGCCCGCCCAGTTCGATCTCGTCCCACGCCTGGAGGCGGCGGCTGTCCCGGTCGAAGTAGAGGATCGACGCCTGGATCGGGTCGGGGTGCCCGCCCTCGACCGCGCGCAGGCCGCTGCCGCCCGTCGAGCCCTCGATCCGCAGCCGGGTGCCGTACTTCATGACCTCCATCTCCTCGTGGTGCACGTGCCCGGCCAGGACCAGCGGCACCGCGCCGTCCACCTCGCGGGCGGCGGACGGTTCGTGGGCGAGGGCGACGTCCACCGGGGTGCCCGCCGTGCTCTGGTCCCGCAGGGCGGAGGCGAGCCGGGCGCCGGCCAGTTCCTGGGACGCCTCCGCGCCCGGCCGCGCGTCGCGGTCCGGGGTGAACTGCGGGTCGCCGATGCCCGCGAAGCGCAGGCCGGCCACGGTGCGGGCCTTGCCGTCGTCCAGTACGTGGACGTTCTCCATGCCCTCCAGGTGGCGCTGGGTCGCCGTCGAGTCGTGGTTGCCGCGGACCCAGACGTACGGGGCGCCGAGGTCCTCGATCGGGTCCAGGAAGCCGTTCTCCGCGGCCGTGCCGTGGTCCATCGTGTCGCCGGTGTCGACGATCACGTTCACCTCGTACTGCTCCACCAGCGAGGCGATGATCTTCCAGCTCGCCGGGTTGAGGTGGATGTCGGAGACGTGCAGGACGCGGATCGTGCTGGGGTCCGGCTGGTAGGCGGGGAGCGTCGAGGTGGCGTCGTAGAGCTTGGTGACGTTCGTGACCAGGCGGGCCAGTTCCCGCTGGTAGACGTCGAACTCGGTGACGATCGAGCGCGCGTCGCCGACCAGGGAGGGGGCGGAGGAGAGCAGGCCGGAGAACTTCGGCTCCAGGACGGAGTCCGGCTTCCAGGTCGCGTACGCCGTGCCGCCGGAGGCGGCCAGGAGGGCCAGGGCGAGGCCGCCGGCGGCCAGGGCGCGGCGGGGGCAGCGGTAGACGGCGAGACCGAGCGCGGTGGCGCCGGAGACGACGGCGACGCCGGAGCGCACGGCCAGGTCGAGGGTGCCGCGCGCGACGTCGCCGGTCACCTCGTCCTGGAGGCCGGAGAGGCGTTCCGGGTGGTCGACCAGGGCCTGGGCGCGGCCGGGGTCGAGCTGGTCGACGTTGACGTCCAGGCGGACCGGGGCGACGTGGCTGTCCAGTTCCAGTGCGCCCAGCGGCGAGATGTTGATCTTGGTGCCGCCGGTGAGGGAGGGGCGCAGGGTCATCGTCGTGTTCATGGGGCCGACGGGGGCGCGGACGTCGCCGACGACCAGCAGGCCGAGCCACGCGCCGAGCAGCACGACGACGACCAGGCCCAGGGCGCGGGTCCAGGGGTGCGGCCCGGATATCAGTGCCACGGTCGGGGGCCGGCGGTGGGTGCGGGCGCGGGACGGGCGGCGGAGGCGGCGGACGGCGTGCCGGACTGCGGTGGTGACGCGGGCCATTCGTCGCGTATGCCCATGTCGGCCGGGTGCCATGCGGGCGCGGCGGTGCCCGCGCGGCTGTGTCGTACGCGACAGCCGTACCGGACAATGGGCCTGTGCTGGAGATGACGCGCGAGGAGTTCGAGGAACTGGTCGCCGAGGCGCTGGACCGGATTCCGCCGGAGCTGACGCGGCTGATGGACAACGTCGCGGTGTTCGTGGAGGACGAGCCGCCGGCGGACGATCCCGAGCTGCTCGGCCTCTACGAGGGGACGCCGCTGACCGAGCGGGGGGAGTGGTACGCGGGGGTGCTGCCGGACCGGATCACGGTCTACCGGGGGCCGACGCTGCGGATGTGCGAGACGCGGGAGGACGTGGTCGCGGAGACCGAGGTGACCGTCGTCCACGAGATCGCGCACCACTTCGGCATCGACGACGAGCGGCTGCACGCCCTCGGGTACGGGTGACGGACCCGGTCGGTACGGCGGGGGCGCGTGTCCTCCTGCGGGCGCCGGGAGTTGGGCACGTCGACTCCTTGACGCCCCGGAGGTGGCTGCCCGTGCGCCCCTTGTACGTACCCGTCCGTCTGGCGGCCGCGGTGGTGGCCGTCGCCGCCGCCGCAGGCTGCGTGAGCGTGGGCGAGGGTGAACCGGACGGGAGCGGCGGGCCCCCGCACTCCGCGGCGGAGCGCGGCGCCGACGTGCCCGGCGGCGGCCCGGCGGCCCCGGGCGCGGGCACCGGGATCGGCGCGGCGGCGGGCGACGGCCGGCCCGGGCACGGCAAGGGCAAGCGCAAGGGCAAGGACCGGGACGGCAAGGACGGCGGGCGCGAGGACGGCAAGGGCGAGGACCGGGGGAAGCGCACGGAGGCCGGCGCGGAGCCGTCGGCGCCGGGCGGCGGCTCCGCCCCCGCGCGCGGCGAGCCGGGCGGCCCGCCGCCGCCGCGGACCGCCGATCCGGAGCCCAGCCGGACGGCCGAACCGGAGCCTGAGCCGACCAGGGAACCGCCGGCCCCCCCGACGCCGGAGCCGACCGTCGCCGAGCCGTCGTCCTCGGCGCACGAGCCGCCCGGCCCGCAGCTGGAGCAGCGGGAACCGGCGCCCCGGGCGGGCGTACCGGCCTGACCGCGCGGACGAAAGGGCTGGTCAGTGTGGGTGTGCGGGGCTCGGTTTGCCTTAGGGGGTGTGGGGTGCGTATGGTGGTAGATCGTTTGATCCCATTTGCCCGGCGCCAACGCAGAGCGCGCCGTGTGGCGCGTACTCTCTCCCTTGCCGTGGTGGACCGCATTGAGGCGGTCGTATTGCGAATCGCGAATCACGGAGTTGACGGGCGCGTGCCGACGAGACTCCGGAAGGTTTCGCATTCGCATGTCCATCGCCAGTACTGATCACGTCGTCGTGCCCGAGAGCACCGAGGACACCACCCCCGAGGCCGTCGAGGTCACCGAGGCTCCCGAGGCCGTCGAGACCGCCGAGGCTCCCGAGGTCACCTTCGCGGGCCTCGGTCTGCCCGAGGGCGTCGTGCGCAAGCTCGCGCAGAACGGCGTGACCTCCCCCTTCCCGATCCAGGCCGCGACCATCCCGGACGCCCTGGCCGGCAAGGACATCCTCGGCCGGGGCCGCACCGGCTCCGGCAAGACCCTCTCCTTCGGTCTGCCGACCCTGGCCACGCTGGCCGGCGGCCGCACCGAGAAGCACAAGCCGCGCGCGGTCATCCTCACCCCGACCCGCGAGCTGGCCATGCAGGTGGCCGACGCGCTCCAGCCGTACGGCGACGTCCTCGGCCTGAAGATGAAGGTCGTCTGCGGCGGCACCTCCATGGGCAACCAGATCTACGCCCTGGAGAAGGGCGTCGACGTCCTCGTCGCCACGCCGGGCCGGCTGCGCGACATCATCAACCGCGGCGCCTGCTCGCTGGAGGACGTGAAGATCACCGTCCTCGACGAGGCCGACCAGATGTCCGACCTGGGCTTCCTGCCCGAGGTCACCGAACTGCTCGACCAGGTCCCCTCGGGCGGTCAGCGCATGCTGTTCTCCGCCACGATGGAGAACGAGATCAAGACCCTCGTCGACCGGTACCTGAAGGACCCGGCCCTCCACGAGGTCGACGCCGCCCAGGGCGCCGTCACCACGATGTCCCACCACATCCTGATCGTGAAGCCCAAGGACAAGGCGCCGGTCACCGCGGCCATCGCCTCCCGCAAGGGCCGCACCATCATCTTCGTCCGCACCCAGCTCGGCGCCGACCGCGTCGCCGAGCAGCTGCGGGACGCCGGGGTGAAGGCCGACGCGCTGCACGGCGGCATGACCCAGGGCGCCCGCACCCGCACGCTGGCCGACTTCAAGGACGGGTACGTCAACGTCCTGGTCGCCACCGACGTCGCCGCGCGCGGCATCCACGTCGACGGCATCGACCTGGTCCTCAACGTGGACCCGGCCGGCGACCACAAGGACTACCTGCACCGGGCCGGCCGCACCGCCCGCGCGGGCCGCACCGGCACGGTCGTCTCCCTCTCCCTGCCCCACCAGCGGCGGCAGATCTTCCGGCTGATGGAGGACGCGGGCGTCGACGCCACGCGCCACATCATCCAGGGCGGCACCGCGTTCGACCCGGAGGTCGCCGACATCACCGGCGCCCGGTCGATGACCGAGGTCCAGGCCGAGTCGGCGGGCAACGCCGCCCAGCAGGCCGAGCGCGAGGTGGCGGCGCTCACCAAGGAGCTGGAGCGGGCCCAGCGCCGCGCGACCGAGCTGCGCGAGGAGGCGGACCGGCTGGTCGCCCGGGTCGCCCGCGAGCGCGGCGAGGACCCGGCGGCGGCGATCGCCGAGGCGACGGCCACGGCCGGGGCCGAGGAGACGGCGGGGACGGCCGGGACGGCCGGGACGGCCGAGGTCAGCCTGCCGGAGCAGCCGGCGGCGCGGGACGTGGAGCGGACCGAGCGTACGGACCGCACCGAGCGGGCCGAGCGCACCGAGT
The DNA here is from genome assembly GCA_014649155.1 of Streptomyces griseoviridis. GTDB lineage: Bacteria > Actinomycetota > Actinomycetes > Streptomycetales > Streptomycetaceae > Streptomyces > Streptomyces griseoviridis. Next base: position 351,077 of record BMSM01000006.1, read on the forward strand.
CGCACTCGGCGCCGTACGAGCGGCGTGAGCGGCGCGACGACCGGGGTGACCGTGGTGGCTTCCGTCGTGACGACCGCCGGGACGACCGTGGCGGCCGTTCCTTCGACCGCCGGGACGACCGTGGTGGCGACCGTGGCGGCTTCCGCCGCGACGACCGGGGTGACCGTGGTGGTGACCGTGGTGGCTTCCGTCGTGACGACCGCCGGGACGACCGTGGCGGCCGTTCCTTCGACCGCCGCGACGACCGGGGCGGCGACCGTGGCGGCTTCCGCCGCGACGACCGCTCCTTCGACCGCCGGGACGACCGCGGTGGGCGTACCTTCGAGCGCCGTGACGACCGTGGCGGCTTCCGCCGCGACGACCGCCGGGACGACCGCCGCGACGGTGACCGTGGCGGCGACCGGGGTGGCCGTACCTTCGAGCGCCGTGACGACCGTGGCGGCTTCCGCCGTGACGACCGCGCCGGTCACACCGGCCACCGGGGCAGCGACCGCCCGTTCAACCGTGACCGCCAGGGCGACCGCCCCGGTTACCGCTCGGGCGGTACCGACCGGCCCTTCGGCCGCCGGGACGACCACCGTGGTGGTTCCTTCGGCCGCCGCGAGGACAAGCCGCGCTGGAAGCGCAACGGCTGACCCCGCCCGCAGCGCCTGAGTGAACGCCGTGGCCCCCACCGACACCGGTGGGGGCCACGGCGTTTCGTACGCGTGTCCCGTCTCCCTGTGGGGCATGTCACCCTCGATGGCTGGGAATCGCTGGGGACATGACAGATGACGCCAGAGCGAACGGCCCGGCCGGCCCGACCGCACCGCAGTCCGACGAGGAACGGCTGGCTCAGCTCGGCTACACCCAGGTCCTGGCCCGGCGCATGTCGGCGTTCTCCAACTACGCGGTCTCCTTCACGATCATCTCGGTCCTCTCCGGCTGCCTGACCCTCTACCTCTTCGGCATGAACACCGGCGGCCCCGCCGTCATCACCTGGGGCTGGGTCGGCGTCGGTCTGATGACCCTGCTCGTGGGCCTGGCGATGGCCGAGATCTGCTCGGCGTACCCGACCTCGGCGGGGCTGTACTTCTGGGCCCACCGCCTCGCGCCCCCGCGCTCGGCCGCCGCCTGGGCGTGGTTCACCGGCTGGTTCAACGTGCTCGGCCAGGTCGCGGTGACCGCGGGCATCGACTTCGGCGCGGCCTCGTTCCTCGGGGCGTACCTCAACCTCCAGTTCGGCTTCGGGGTCACCCCCGGCCGCACGATGCTCCTCTTCGCCGCCATCCTGATCCTGCACGGCCTGCTGAACACCTTCGGCGTCCGGGTCGTCGGCCTGCTCAACAGCGTCAGCGTGTGGTGGCACGTGGCCGGCGTGGCGGTGATCGTCGGCGCGCTCACCTTCACCCCGGACCGCCATCGGCCGGCGTCCTTCGTCTTCGGCGAGTTCGTCAACAACACCGGCTGGAGCAGCGGCCCGTACGTCGTCCTCCTCGGCCTGCTGATGGCCCAGTACACCTTCACCGGCTACGACGCCTCCGCCCACATGACGGAGGAGACCCGGGACGCGGCCACCGCCGGCCCCAAGGGCATCGTCCGCTCCATCTGGACGTCCTGGATCGCGGGCTTCGTCCTCCTCCTCGGCTTCACCTTCGCCATCCAGTCCTACGAGGGCGCCCTGACCTCCCCGACCGGCGTGCCGCCCGCGCAGATCCTCCTCGACGCCCTCGGCGCCACGGCGGGCGAACTGCTCCTCCTGGTCGTCATCGGGGCGCAGTTGTTCTGCGGGATGGCCTCGGTGACGGCCAACAGCCGCATGATCTACGCCTTCTCCCGGGACGGCGCGCTGCCCTTCTCGTCCGTGTGGCACACCGTCAGCCCCCGCACCCGGACCCCGGTGGCGGCCGTCTGGCTCGCCGCGCTGGCGGCCCTCGCGCTCGGCCTGCCGTACCTGATCAACGTCACGGCGTACGCGGCGGTGACCTCGATCGCCGTCATCGGCCTCTACATCGCCTACGTCGTCCCGACCCTGCTGCGGGTGCGCAAGGGCGCCGCCTTCGAGCGGGGGCCGTGGCACCTGGGGCGCTGGTCGCGGGCGGTCGGCGTGGCGGCGGTGGCCTGGGTCGCCGTCATCACGGTCCTCTTCATGCTGCCCCAGGTCTCCCCGGTCACCTGGGAGACCTTCAACTACGCCCCGGTCGCCGTCCTGGTCGTCCTCGGCTTCGCGGCGACCTGGTGGCTGGCCTCGGCCCGCCACTGGTTCCTCAACCCGGCCCACCCCCGCACCCGGGCCAGGACAGCGGCCCACGCCGGCGCCCCCGAGCCGGTCGATCCCTGACAACTCCCCCCGCGGCAGGCCCCCGACGCGGCCGTGTCCCCGATACCCGATCGGTTCCACGGCCACGTGGGGCTATGCTCGTGGGGGCGACATCGCCCTGGGCCCTTAGCTCAATTGGCAGAGCAGTGGACTTTTAATCCATTGGTTGTGGGTTCGAGTCCCACAGGGCCTACCGCGCGACCCCTGGTCAGAAGCTGTCCGACCGGGGGTCGAAGTCTGTCCGAGGCCCTGCGCGCCCCGCTGCTCCTCCCCGCCGGACTCGCCCCCGCTGCTCCTCCCCCGGACTGGGAGGGGCGTCGCCGCTGGGGGGTGCCGCCCACGGCGACGCGGCCAAGGAGCTCCTCCGGAAGGCTCGCTCCTTCTCGGGGGCGGGGCGCCTCGGGGGGCGGGGCGCCTCGGGGTGACGGGTCTCGTGTCTCGGGTCGAGCGAATAGCTGTGTTCGCCGGATCAGGTTTAGGCGGAACGCGCTCGCAGGTTTTCTGCCTCAATAAATGAGGCGGGATTTTCCCTCGCGCGTCGGGGGGCGGGGCGTGCTACTGTCGTTCTCAGTTGCAGTTGTGGTTCCCAAACTTTCCGGTTTTTCCGGATGGGGTGATCATCGCGGCGACACGGTGTCCGCACGGTGCGGTCCCGATGCACTGCCCCAAAGGAGAAATAACATGGCTGCTGGTACCGTGAAGTGGTTCAACGCGGAAAAGGGCTTCGGCTTCATCGAGCAGGACGGTGGCGGCCCGGACGTGTTCGCGCACTACTCGAACATCTCCGCCCAGGGCTTCCGCGAGCTGCTCGAGGGCCAGAAGGTCAACTTCGACATCGCGCAGGGCCAGAAGGGCCCGACGGCCGAGAACATCGTTCTCGTCTGATCTGACGCGTACTTCGTAGCTGGGGCCCGCATCCTTCGGGGTGCGGGCCCCAGCTGCTTGCGTTTTCGGGGCTGCGGGGACCGCAGGATCGCGTCTCCGCGCCACTCTTTTCTTCAGCGTCCGTGCTTGCTGTGTGCCACGCCTCATTTCCCGTCGTGGTGCCCGCCGGTCGCTTTCGCTTTTGTATTCCATCGGCCCAGTCCGGCGATTTCATGCGGCTCATCGCTGCGGGAATTCCTTGATATGTGCCGCATCGAGGAAGGTTCCGCATGAACCGCACACGTACGAACGACCGTTACGCCCGCACCCGGAGTGCCGCCGGTACCGGCGGGTCCTGGCGGGGCGGTGGCCGGCCCGCCGCCGCCCGGGGCCGTCGGCCCGCCGCCGTCCAGGGCGAGTTCGCCCTCCCCACGACGGTCACCCCCGCGCTGCCCGCCGTGGCGGCCTTCGCCGACCTCGGCATGCCCGGGGAACTGCTGGCCGCGCTCGGCACGGAGGGCGTCACCGTCCCCTTCCCCATCCAGGCCGCGACCCTGCCGAACTCCCTGGCCGGCCGGGACGTCCTCGGCCGGGGCCGCACCGGCTCCGGCAAGACCCTCGCCTTCGGGCTGGCGCTGCTGGCCCGTACGGCCGGACAGCGCGCCGAGGCCAGGCAGCCGCTCGGGCTGATCCTCGTACCCACCCGGGAACTGGCGCAGCAGGTCACCGACGCGCTCACCCCGTACGCCCGTGCCGTGCGGCTGCGGCTGGTCACGGTGGTGGGCGGGATGTCGATCGGCCGGCAGGCCTCCGCGCTGCGCGGCGGCGCGGAGATCGTCGTCGCCACCCCGGGACGGCTCAAGGACCTCATCGACCGCGGCGACTGCCGGCTCGACCAGGTCGCCGTCACCGTGCTGGACGAGGCCGACCAGATGGCCGACATGGGCTTCATGCCGCAGGTCACCGCCCTGCTCGACCAGGTGCGCCCCGAGGGCCAGCGGATGCTGTTCTCCGCCACCCTCGACCGCAACGTCGACCTGCTCGTGCGCCGCTACCTCAGCGACCCGGTCGTGCACTCCGTCGACCCCTCGGCCGGTGCCGTCACCACGATGGAGCACCACGTGCTGCACGTCCACGGCGCCGACAAGCACTCGGCCACCACCGAGATCGCCGCCCGCGACGGCCGCGTGATCATGTTCCTCGACACCAAGCACGCCGTCGACCGCCTCACCGACCACCTGCTCAACAGCGGCGTGCGGGCCGCCGCCCTGCACGGCGGGAAGTCGCAGCCGCAGCGGACCCGGACACTGACCCAGTTCAAGTCCGGTCACGTCAACGTGCTGGTCGCGACCAACGTCGCCGCGCGCGGCATCCACGTCGACCACCTCGACCTCGTCGTCAACGTCGACCCGCCGACCGACCACAAGGACTACCTCCACCGCGGCGGCCGGACCGCCCGCGCCGGCGAGTCCGGCAGCGTCGTCACCCTGGTCACCCCCAACCAGCGCCGCGACATGACCCGCCTCATGGCGGCGGCCGGCATCGTCCCGCAGACCACCCAGGTCCGGGCCGGTGACGCCGAACTGCACCGCATCACCGGGGCCCAGGCCCCGTCCGGCGTCCCGGTCGTCATCGCCGCGCCGGTGGTCGAACGCCCCAAGAAGCGCGCCGGCACCTCGCGCGGCCGGCGCCGCCGCCCCGCCTCGGCGGCCGGCCGCGGGCCCGTACGGCAGTCCTCCTCCGGTGCGGCGGCGTAGCGCCCGCGTGCCAGTGACCCGACAGGCCGCCGCCCCGACGCCCGCAGGAGGCACCCCATGACGCCGTCACCGACGCCACCGACGCAGCCCCGGACCCGCGGGGCGGACCCGGCCGGGCCGCGGGTCTGGCTCACCATGACCGTCGAGGTGGCGCTCTCCGTCATGGCCGCCGCCCGCGCCGCCCACCTCGTCGTCTGCGACGAGGACGGCCTCCGCGTCGGCCTGGTCACCCGGGCCCGGCTCACGGCCGTCCGGGACGGCGCCGGCTACACGGACCGCGTCCGGCTGAGCGATCTCACCGACGGCCACGGCCCCTTCGTCCTCTCCCGCTGAACCGTCTTCCCCCTCTCCCTGTGAGGCGTCATGCGCTGTGTCATCGCCCGTTTCCCGTTCGAACTGACCAAGAGCGGCGTGCTGGAAACGATGAAGGGCGTCAAGCCCGAGCCGGTCACCGGTGAGTCCGTGATCATCGGACGGCGGCACTACCCCGTCAAGCAGGTCGGCCAGGTCCTCACCCGTCAGGACCGCCGCGACTTCAGCGCCGCCGAAGTGGTCCGCGCCATGGTCCGGCTCGGCTTCACCTGCCGCACCGCCCTCCCCGCGGCGGAGCCCGCGCCCGCGCCTGCCCAGAGCCCGCTCCAGCGGGCCTCCCTGCTGCTCGGCGCGCCCCTGCCCGCCTGACCGACCCCGCCGGCACCGCCGGACGACCACCACGAGGACCCCGCCCGGCACCCCGCCGGGCGGGGTCCTCGTCGTCGTAGATCCGCGGATACGGATACCTCATCGCCGCGTGCGCCAAAATCTGTGATCGCCGCAGTAGACATTTGGTTCCGCAGTCTCTATCGTTTCTCTTGTAGCCGAGATCAAGTGAAGCCCGGCAGACACGAACTGCCGGGCAGCAGTACCCCGCATGACGGTGCGGCCGTGGAGTCTCGAAGCCAGGGTTGTCGTACGACGGTGACGAGGCTGACGGCCGGACCGGGTGGCCCGAGGTGATGAGGGGCCGCCGTCGGCAGGACCACGTGAAAGAGAACGGTTCGGAGGAAGAAACGGAGGAGTCGAGCGCCATCAGGATCGCCTGGGCCGCATGCATGAGCCCGGGTACCGCAGGACATCGATAGGCAGGTGGTCTCCGGTCACGCATCCGCGATCCCCGCACCCCCGTCGCAGTACCGGGCGGCCGTGCGGACACAGAAGGCCGGCGCCTCGACAGGGCCGGTAGATGGTGTTGCAGTTCCTTCGGGGCCTTGGTGCCGCACGGCACCAAGGCCCCTCGACGCGTGCGTTTCCCCGGTCCTCCAGTTCCCCGTGTCCCGACCCGAGCCCCTGGTCCCAGAGAGGTGAGATGACAGCAGACGAGTCGCTGGGCCGTCTCGACGACGACGACTACCCCGCCTACACGATGGGCCGGGCCGCCGAGATGCTCGGCACCACCCCCGGTTTCCTCCGCGCCCTCGGCGACGCCCGGCTGATCACGCCGCTGCGCTCCGAGGGCGGTCACCGCCGCTACTCCCGCTACCAGCTGCGCATCGCGGCCCGCGCCCGCGAACTGGTCGACCAGGGCACCCCGATCGAGGCCGCGTGCCGGATCATCGTCCTGGAGGACCAGTTGGAGGAGGCCCGCCGGATGAACGACGAGTACCGCCGGACCTACGGGGCGTCCAGCCCGACCCCGGCGATGTGAGGCGGACGGGCCGGCCGGCACCGCTCCCGTAGCGTTGCCCTGCCCGCCCGACCCGCCTCCCCTGGAGCCCGCCCATGCCCCACCCCCATGTCCTCCTCTCCGCGGCCGTCTCCCTCGACGGCTGCCTGGACGACACGGGACCCGAACGGCTGCTGCTCTCCTCCCCGGCCGACTTCGACCGGGTCGACGCGGTACGCGCGTCCGCCGACGCGATCCTCGTCGGAGCCGGCACGATCCGCGCCGACAACCCCCGGCTGCTGGTCAGGTCGGCCGAGCGGCGGGCCGCGCGGATCGCCGCCGGGCGGCCGGAGTTCCCGCTGAAGGCCGTCGTCAGCGGGACCGGCGACCTGGACCCGGCCGCCGCCTTCTGGCACACCGGCGGGCAGAAGGTCCTGTTCACCACCGACCAGGGGGCCGGACGCGCCCGCGCCCGCGCCCTCGCCGCCGACATCGTGCCGCTCGGCCCCGCGCTGGACTGGGACCGCACCCTGGAGTGCCTGTACGGGCGGTACGGCGTACGGCGGCTCATGGTCGAGGGCGGCGGCAGCGTCCACACCCAGTTGCTGCGCGACGGCCTCGCCGACGAACTCCAGCTCGTCGTCGCCCCGGTGCTCGTCGGCGACCCGGCCGCGCCCCGCCTCTTCGGCCCCGGCGCCTACCAGCGCGGCCGCCTGCGACTGGTGGAGACCCGGCGGATCGAGGACGTCGTGCTGACCCGCTACGAGCCCACCGCGCCCGGCACCGGCGACCGGGCCGCCGCCGCCGACCGGCACTGGCTGGCCCTCGCCTGCGAACTGGCCGAACGGTGCCCGCCCTCGGCGACGGCGTTCAGCGTCGGCGCGGTCGTGGTCGCCGCCGACGGCACGGAGCTGGCGCGCGGCCACTCCCGGGAGGGCACGGACCCCGTCGCGCACGCCGAGGAGGCCGCCCTCGCCAAGATCGACCCGACCGACCCGAGGCTGGCCGGCGCCACCGTCTACAGCAGCCTGGAACCCTGCGCCCGCCGCGCCTCCCGGCCCGCGCCCTGCGCCCGGCTGATCCTCGACGCCGGGGTCCGCCGGGTGGTCACCGCCTGGCGGGAGCCCGACACCTTCGTCCCCGGCGCGGACGGCAGCGGAGTGCTCACCGCGGGCGGGGCCGCGGTCGTCGTCCTGCCGGAGTACGAGGAGCGGGCCAAGGCGCCCAACCGCCACCTGCCCGGCTGACCGCGCGGCGGGGGACGCGGACGGGGCCGATCGGCCCAACCCGCCCTGCGGCCCGCCGCCTCCCCGGGCACGCTGCCAGTGATCGACGCGACAGTGCTCGACGCGACGCGGAGGTGGGCATGAGGGCAGTGCGCAGGCGGGCGGCGGCGCTGCTGGCGGCGGTGCTGCTGGCGGGAACGGCCGGCGCGTGCGGCCAGGAGTCCGGGCGGATGCGGGCGGCGGCGCTGCCCGCCGACGCGGAGTTCACCCACCCCGGCGTGCTCGTCAGCGCGGCCCAACTGAAGACCGTACGGGAGAACACCACCGCCGGGCGGCAGCCATGGCTCTCGTCGTACCTGACCATGCGGGACAGCCCCTACGGGTCGTACCGGTACCGGGCGCGGCCCTACGCGACGGTCCACTGCCCAGGCGGCCAGGCGGCCGGGCGGGGCTGCGAGGAGGAGCGGCGGGACGCCATCGCCGCCTACACCCAGGCCCTGCTGTTCGGCGTCACCGGCAAGCGGCAGCACGCCGTCAAGGCCCGGCAGATCATGGACGCCTGGTCGGCGAGGCTCACCCGGCACACCGGGGAGAACGCCGGGCTCCAGGCCGGGTGGACCGCGTCGACCTGGGCACGGGCCGCGGAACTCGTCCGGCACACCCCGGACGCGGGCTGGCCCGAGAAGCGCGTACGGCGCTTCGCGCACATGCTGCGCACCGCGCACCTGCCCCGGCTGGCGGAGCGGACCCCCGACCACAACGGCAACTGGGACCTCGTCGTCACCGACGGGGCGATCTCCGTGGCCGTCTTCCTCGACGACCGCACGGCCTTCGACCGGGCCCTGCGCCGCTTCCGGGACCGCGTGCCCGCCTACTTCTACCTGCGCGAGGACGGCAAGCTGCCGTTCACCCCGGCCGGCAGCAGCATCGCCACCCGGCAGCGGCTGCTGACGTACTGGCACGGGCAGCGGACGTTCCGGGACGGCGTCGCCCAGGAGACCTGCCGGGGGCTCGCGCACGTCGGCCACTCCATCGCCGCCACCGCCCACATCGCCGAGACCGCCTGGCACCAGGGCGTGGACCTGTACGGCGAGGTCAAGGACCGGCTGACGGCCGCGCTCGCCCTGCACGCCCGCGGGCAGCAGGCCGGCGGCACCCCGCGGTGGCTGTGCGGCGGCAAGGTCGAGGGGAAGCTGGGACCGGACCTGGAGGTCGCGCTCAACCACCTGGAGAACCGGCTCGGCGGTTCCGTCCCCGCCGCGCACCGGCTCGCCGTCCGCACCCGCCCGGCCGGCACCGACGACCTCTTCGTCTCCTGGGAGACCCTCACCCACGCGGAGAATCCCGGGGACTGACCCGGCCCCGGGAAACCCGTGTGCCCAGCGGTCCGGACATGACGTACACTGGACACACAACGACGCGGGGTGGAGCAGCTCGGTAGCTCGCTGGGCTCATAACCCAGAGGTCGCAGGTTCAAATCCTGTCCCCGCTACTGAAGACCGAGGGCCGGAATCCGAAAGGGTTCCGGCCCTCGGTGTTTCCCGGCCCGGCGCCCCCGCGTCATCCGATCGGCCCGCCCCCGCTCGCCGCCCGTCCCCGTTCCGGGAACCCTGGACGGACGGGACGGGACGAAAGCGACGCGGACGCGCATGGCTGGCGGGAGACGAGTGGTGCGGCCTGGTGACGTGGAGGAGGGGCCGTACGCGCGGGCCGGCGGGCGGCTGCCCGGCGACCCGGTGCCCGACCCCGGCCTCGGCGACACCCCGCCGCCCGCGCCGCCCGCGCCGGCCGCGCGGCGCCGCTGGCTCTCCCACGACCACGCCCTCGTCCGCCTGCTCCCGCCGGTGCTGATCGCCGTCGCCGTCGTCTACGACCTCGTCACCCCGCGGTACTTCACCGCCGGCCCCCTCTACACGGCGGCCCCCCTGGTCGCCGCCCCGCTGTACTCCCGGCGCGGCACCCTCCTCACCGGGCTGGCCGTGGTCGCCGCCGTGGTCGGGCTCCAGTTCGGCAAGGGTGTCGCCCACTACATCGACTCCGTCACCGAACTGGTGACCATCACGACCGTCGCCGGGCTCGCCGTCCTCGTCAACTCCCTGGTCCGCCGCACCGACGAGCGGCTCGCCTCCGCCCGCGAGATCGCCGAGGCCGCCCAGCGCGCGGTGCTGCCCGAGCCCGCCGAACGGCTCGGCGGCTTCGAGATCGCCGCCTGCTACGAGGCGGCGCAGGCGGACGCCTTCATCGGCGGCGACCTCTACGCGGTGCAGGACAGCCCGCGCGGGGTCCGGATGATCGTCGGGGACGTCCGGGGCAAGGGGATGGGCGCGGTGGCGGCCGTCGCCGTCGTCATCGGGGCGTTCCGGGAGGCCGCCGAGCAGGAGACGACGCTGGAGGCGGTGGCGCAGCGGCTGGAGCGGGCGCTGGCCCGGGAGGGCACCCGGCGCGAGGGGCTGGACGCCTTCGAGGGGTTCACCACCGCCGTCCTCGTCGAACTCCCGCACGGCGACGGAGTGGCCCGCGTCGTCAACCGGGGCCATCCGCCGCCCCTGCTGCTGGACGCCGACGGCCGCCTGAGCGCGCTGGCCGCCCGGGAGACGGCGCTGCCGCTCGGCATGGGGGAACTGGGCGTCTGGCCGGACCGCGCCGAGGAGGTCCCCTTCCCCGGCGGGGCCACGCTGCTGCTCTACACCGACGGGGTGACCGAGGCGCGCAACGCCCGCGGCGAGTTCTACGACCCGGCTGTGCGGCTGGCCGGCCGCCGCTTCCGGCGCCCCGGGGACCTGCTGGACGTCGTCGCCGAGGAGGTGCGCCGGCATTCGGGCGGCGGGATGGCGGACGACATGGCGCTGCTCGCCGTACGCCGTCCGGACCATCACGAGCAGTGACCGCCCGATCCCCCTCCGCATAACAATTGACGAACGGTCAGCGCGCGGGAGGTGTGACATCCGAGGTGAGGGTATGGCGAGAGGGGGTCAACTCGCCCCGTTTTCGCCGGTCGTGCGGCCTTGGTTCCAGGGGGAAAGGTTAATGATCAAGAGGAACGGCTTGGAATGGACGCCCCGCTTCTATTAACGTTCGATAACGCAGCGCGGTCGTCCCAGCCGTCACAGAAGGCGGCTCCGCGCGCACGCGCCGAATCCCGTGAGGGAACCGGGGAACCACCACCTTGGGGTGAATCGGGCGTACACGGCTGTGGCGACACGGCCCGTTTACGCGCGTAGGAGACCTTCCTGCTCCGAACCCGTCAGCTAACCCGGTAGGCGGAGAAGGAAGGAAAGGAGTACGCCCACGTGGCGTCCAACCGGCCTGCCCCCGAGGCCCCGTACCTGCCGACCCAGCGCGACACCGAGACGTTCGGCCACGGCGGCTTCCGCGCCGATGACGGTTCCTTCGACCACTCCTACGACGCTTTCTCCGCCGGTCCTGCGGCAGGCGGCCCGGCCGACGGCCCCTTCGAGGAGTGGAACCCCACCGCCGACACCGTGCTTCCCGTGCGCGGCCGGCACCGCGTCGCCAAGCAGCGTGGCGGACTCGCCCGCAGCTCCACCGTCCTCGGCGTCGGCGTCATAGCCGCCGTCGGCGCCGGCGGCATGGCCAGCGCGCAGACCGGCAAGCCGCCGGTGTCGATCTCCATGCCGGACCTGCCCTCCGTGGGCTCGCTCCTCCCGGGCGACGAGGACGACCGGGCCGGGACGGACACGGCCACCCCGCTCAGCAGCGCCGCCGGCGTCGTCACCGCCGCCGCCGACGACGACCGGAGCACCGGTACCACCGCCGGCCAGGCCCTGGTCGGCCGGATCATGGCGCAGGCCGAGGAGCAGCAGGACCAGGTCGCGGCCAAGGCCGCCGCGGAGGCCGCCGCCGCTGCCGAGAAGCAGGCCGCCGAGGCCGCCGCGAAGGCCGCGAAGGAGGCCGAGGCCAAGGCCGCCGCCGCCAAGAAGAAGGCGGCGGAGGAGGCCGCGAAGAAGGCCGAGGCGGAGCGGCTCGCCGCGCTGGCCAAGCAGTACACGCTGCCGACCTCCTCGTACACCATCACCTCCACCTTCGGGCAGGCCGGCGTCTACTGGTCCTCCGGCTACCACACCGGCCTCGACTTCGCCGCCCCCACCGGCACCCTCATCAAGGCCGTGCACTCCGGGACCATCACGGAGGCGGGCTGGGCCGGCTCCTACGGCTACCGCACGATCCTGACCCTCGACGACGGCACCGAGCTGTGGTTCTGCCACCAGTCCTCGATCAACGTCAGCGTCGGCCAGCAGGTCAGCACCGGTGACGTCATCGGACGCGTCGGCAAGACGGGCAACGTCACCGGCGCGCACCTCCACATGGAGGTCCACCCCGACGGTTCCGCGAGCGGCGTCGACCCGATGGCGTGGCTCCAGGACAAGGGCCTCAACCCCTGATCCGCCCTCCCGGGTGAGACCCCGGCGGCCCGGCCGGCGACCCCCGGTGCCAGGGCTGCCGGTTCACGGGCGGTACGGGTGCGGGTGCGGGTACGGGCGGTACGCGGCGGGCTGGTAGGGATACGGCGCCGGGGCGGACACCGGTGCCGGGTGCCCGTACGCGGGCCAGGGCGGCGCGGTCACCGGGACGGCCCGCGGTGCCGTGCTCCGCGCCGCGTGGACCAGCGCCGGACCCGCCGTCTCGCGCCGCCGCCACAGCTGTGCCAGCAGCTCCCGCTCCCGTACGACGAAGTCGGCGCCCGCCCTGCCCCGGCCCGCCCGGCGCCGCAGGACCGCCAGTGACGTCGCGTACGCCTCGTACTCCGCCACCGTGCGGGCCGCCACCCGGCCGCCGTGCCGGCGGGCATGGGCGCGGGCGATCCGCCGGGCCCGCATCGAGCCGAGCGCGTACGGTTCGGCCGGGGTCAGCCAGCCGGCCACCGCGTAGGCGGGCAACTCGGTACGGACCGTGCGCAGGTCGCGCTGCCGGAGCCCCACCGCCAGCCAGGTCAGCAGGCCGAACGCGGGGACCATGAACACCACGTAGACGGCGAAGAAGCCGTACTCGCCGAGGGCCGAGGAGCCGTTCCACAGCGCGTGCGTGCCCATCGCGAGCAGCAGGCCGGCCGGCGGAAGCAGGGCCCGGCGGGCGCGCCGGCCCTGGCCGCCGAGCGCGGCCAGGCCGAAACCGAGGCCGGTGAACGCCGTGAACAGCGGGTGCGCGAACGGGGACATGACGATCCGGACGAAGAACGTCGCCGCGGTGACGGAGGCGATGCCGCTGTCGCCGGTGAGCCGGTCGGTGCCGAACGCGTTGCCCAGGTAGAGGATGTTCTCGGTGAACGCGAAGCCGGTGGCGGTGACGCCGGCCAGCACCACGCCGTCGAGCAGCCCGGTGACGTCCCGTCTGCGGAAGAGGAAGACCAGCAGGACCGCCGCGGCCTTCGCGGACTCCTCCACCACCGGCGCTATGACGGTGGCCCCCCAGGTGTCCGCGCCGGCCGGATCGGCGGTGGCCGTCGCTATCCAGCGGGTCGCGAAGCTGTTGGCGACGATGGCGATCAGCGCCGCCGCGCACGCCCCCCAGGCGAAGCAGAAGACCAGGTTCCGCCAGGGGCCGGGCGCCACCCGGTCCAGCCAGCGGAACGCGGCGATCAGCAGCGGCACGGGCAGGACGGCGAGACCGAGGCCGACCAGGAAGCCCTCGGTGCCGGTCTGCTCCCGCACCAGGGCCAGGATGACCAGACCGGAGAGCGCGAGCAGCGTCGTCAGGGCGCCGAACCGCACCCAGCGGCGCTGCCACCAGTGCGGGCCGCCGGACCGGGGCGGGGCCGTCGGGGGCGGGGGCGGGGAACTGGTGGCCACGGCATCGATCCTGACGAGACGAAAGGCGCCGTCCTGGCTTCAGGCGCCGGTGGGGGGCTGGTCCTGGTGCGGTACGCGGCGGAAGAGCAGGTCGTTCACCACATGTCCCTTGTCCAGTCCCTGACCCTCGAAACGGGTCAGCGGCCGGTGCGCGGGCCGGGGCGCGAAACCACCGCCGGGCCGGGTGTTCTCGAAGGCGGGATGCGCGGTGAGGACCTCCAGCATCTGCTCCGCGTACGGCTCCCAGTCGGTGGCGCAGTGCAGCACCGCACCCGGTCTCAGCCGGGCCGCGGCGAGGGTGAGGAACTCCGGCTGGATCAGCCGGCGCTTGTGGTGCCGCTTCTTGGGCCAGGGGTCGGGGAAGTAGACCCGCAGCCCGGACAGCGAGTCGGGGGCGAGCATCTCGCGCAGCAGGATGACCGCGTCGCCGTTGCCCACCCGGACGTTGGTCAGGCCCTTCTCCTCGGCGAGCGCCAGCAGATGGCCCTGGCCGGGGGTGTGCACGTCGACCGCGAGCACATTGGTCCCCGGGTCGGCGGCGGCCATCTCGGCGGTCGCCTCGCCCATGCCGAAGCCGATCTCCAGGACCACGGGCCGGTCGTCACCGAACAGCTCGGGCAGGTCCAGGACGCGCTGCCCGTCGATGTCCAGGCCCCACACGGGCCACAGCCGCCGCAGGGCGTCCGCCTGCCCGGCGGTGACCCGGCTGCGCCGGGGCTGGAAGCTGCGGATGCGCCGCTCGAAGTGGGACCCGGCGGGATCGGCGCGGGGTCCTTCGGGGAAGCGGGGCTCGCCCGTGCGGCGCGACGGCGGCTGCCGGGGGGGTTCGGGGGTGGGGTGCGAATCAGACACAGTGGATCGATCTTACGGTCGTGAGGGCGCTGCCCGGTGCGCGGTGGCGCGGTCGCCGCCGGACCGGCCCAGCGCGGTCAGGGCGCGGCGGGCGACCTCCCGGCCGATGGGGAGCGCGGCGGTGGCGGCGGGCGACGGCGCGTTGAGCACATGGACCGCGCCGGGTGTCTCGCGGATCAGGAAGTCGTCGGCCAGCGTGCCGTCCGCCAGCACCGCCTGGGCCCGCACCCCGGCCGGCGCCGGCACCAGGTCGTCCTCCGTCACCGCCGGCAGCAGCCTGCGGACCGCCGCGGTGAACGCCGCCTTCGACAGCGAGCGGCGCAGCTCCCCCGCGCCGTACCGCCAGTGCCGGCGGGCCAGGTGCCAGGAGCCCGGCCAGGCGAGGGTGGCGGCCAGCTCGCGGGGCCGGACGGTGGCCCAGCCGTAGCCCTCCCGGGCGAGCGCGGGCACCGCGTTGGGGCCGAGGTGGACGCTGCCGTCGACGCCGCGGGTGAGGTGCACGCCGAGGAACGGGAAGGCCGGGTCGGGGACCGGATAGACCAGGCCGCGCACCAGCTCCGGGCGGGCCAGCTCGTAGTACTCGCCCCGGAAGGGGACGATCCGCATGCCCGGGTCGTCGCCGGTGAGGCGGGCGATCTCGTCGCAGTGCAGCCCCGCGCAGTTGACCAGGACCCGGCCGCGGACCACGTCGCCGGAGCGGGTGCGGACCGCCACGCCGTGACCGGGCCGGCGGTCGATCCGGACCACCGCGCCGCCGTAGCGCAGCTCCGCGCCGGAGGCGGCGGCGAGCTGCCGGGCGACGGCCACGTAGTCGCAGACGCCGGTGGTGCCGACGTGTATGGCGGCCAGGCCGCGGACCTGCGGTTCGTACTCCGCGATCTGGGCGGGGCCCAGCTCCCGGACCGGTATGCCGTTCTCCCGGCCGCGCTGGACGAGGGCGTGCAGGCGGGGCAGCTCGGCGCGGTCGGTGGCGACGATCAGCTTGCCGGTGACGGCGTGGGCGATGCCGTACTCCGCGCAGAACTTGACCATCTCGGCGGCGCCGCGCACCGCGTACCGGGCCTTGAGGGAGCCGGGGCGGTAGTAGATCCCGCTGTGGATCACCCCGCTGTTGCGGCCCGTCTGGTGGCGGGCCGGGCCCGGCTCCTTCTCCAGCACCGTGACCCGCGTGCCCGGCGCGGCGCGCGTGATCGCGTGCGCCGTCGACAGGCCGACGATCCCGCCGCCGATCACCAGCACGTCGCAGTCGTACGTGTCCGCGCTCCCTGGCCGCACCTGCTTCACCTCCCGGGTTCGATAGTGCCTTGCGCCACTGACAACGCCCTCAAACCCGGCAGCCGCCGCAGGCTCAGGCGGGTGCCATCAGCAGCGGGCGGGCGCGCTCGCGCAGCTCGGCCACGCGCGGCTCGTCGCCGTACGGCTCCAGGCGGTGCAGCAGGTCCTTGACGTACTCGGTGGTGCGGGCGGAGGAGATCCGGTTGGCCACCTCGACCGCGCGGACGCCCTGCTCGCAGGCCGCGTCCAGGTTGCCCGACTCCAGCTCCGCGACCGCGGACACCACCAGCCGCAGACCGTGGCTGCGGACGAACTCCTCGGTGGGCCTGGAGAGCGCCTGCTCGGTGAAGCGGCGGACCTGGCGGGGCGCCTTCAGGTCGCGGTAGCACTCGGCGGCGTCGGCGGCGAAGCGGTCGTAGGAGTAGAACCCGAGCCAGTTCGGGTCGTTGTCCCCCGGGCGGGCGCGCTCCAGCCAGCTCTCGGCCGCCTTCAGCGCCCCGCCGGCCGCGTGCGCGTCGCCCGCGCGGGCGTGGGCCCGCGCCTCGACCAGGCGGAAGAAGCTCATGGTGCGGGCCGTGGCCAGGCCCCGGTTGCGCTCCAGGGCGGCCTGCGCGAGGTCGACGCCCTCGTCGCCGAAGCCCCGGTAGGTGGCCTGGAGCGACATCGACGCCAGCACGTACCCGCCGAGGGGGACGTCGGCCGCGGCGCGGGCCAGGCGCAGCGCCTGGATGTAGTACCGCTGGGCGGCCTCCTGCTGGCCGGTGTCGAACGCCATCCACCCGGCCAGCCGGGTCAGTTCCGCCGAGGCGCCGAACAGGGCGCGGCCGACCTCGTCGGAGTAGGAGCCGAGCAGCAGCGGGGCCGCCTCGACCCGCAGGCACTCCGGCACCATGGACGAACGCCAGTCGCCGCCGCCGTACTTGGAGTCCCAGCGCCGCGCGTCCTCCGCGGCCTCGCGCAGCTTGCGCACATCGCTGTGGCCGACTTTGAGCGGTGCGGCGGAGCCCTCGGCCGGGCCCGCGTCACGCGCCACCGAGCTGTCGGCCGGGGTTATCAGCCAGCGCGAGGCGGGCGTCGCGTACGCGCTGACCGCGAACGACCCCGCCAGTGACTGCCATATGCCACCGGAACCGGCCCGGCGGCCGGCCAGGTCGAGCCGGTACAGTTCCGTCGCCGTGCGCACCGCCTGGCCGACGTCCCGGGGGAAGGCGAGGCCCACCTCCGGCGCGGGGTCCGCGTCCGCCAGGCCGATCTCGTGCAGCGGCACCGGGCGGCCGAGCTTCTGGCCGATGGCGGCGGCGATGAGGTGCGGGGCCGCACCTTGCGGCACCATTCCCTTCGACACCCAGCGCGCCACCGACGTCTTGTCGTAGCGCAGGGTCAACCCGCGTTGCGCCCCGAGGTCGTTGACGCGCCGCGCGAGTCCTGCGTTGCTGATTCCCGCGAGGGCGAGAACGGCGCCGAGTTTCTCGTTCGGCCCGCGTTGCTCCCTGGACATGCGCCACCCCTCGACACAGACGGCTGCCGCGCTGGCATAACCATGCGGCATTCGTAAACCCAGCGTAGTTCGCCGCATCCCAAGCGTTAAGGGGCATTGTTCCGGATGGCGGGATTGTGGTCCGTACGGAAGTGCGGGGTCTGTACGGACTGTTGCGGCGTGCTCCCGGTGTGTGGCCGTGCGCCCGTGCGTGCGCTCTGGTCCGGCCACCGGGGGAGCGGTTCCATGGGCGTTGCGTGGGTCGGCCCGCTGTACTGGATCCAGTGGGCTGGGGGACACCGCCGCCTCATATCCCCGCGGGCGGCGGACCGGTCCGGGGGGCGCGTCCCGCCTCCCGGACCGTGCGCGGTGCGGGGGTGCGCGGAGCCTGGCAGAGCGTGTACGGAGCGTGTTCGAACGCGGTCATGGCTCCGCGAATTGGCTGAAAATAAGCTCCGTCGGTTCGCGTGTACTACCGCTTCTACCACGGCAGTTGAGGGCGCGTTGGGCGTCCTTGGGGCGCACGGTGGGGGCGCATTCGCGTCGCAGGGGCGACCGCCGGCACGGGTGGCCGGGGTCGCGCGAGGGCATACCGAAGGTGTGGCCGCAGGTGGGTGAGCGGCTCCGCCGACGCTCTGGCACGCGCCCTTCATGGCAGCATGGGGAACCAGTTCGTACGGTGCACTGGTTTGTCCACAGGCTGTGGAGGCGTCGATGCGGTGGTTGGTGGGGTGGAGCAGCGCCGCCGCGGGGGTCGCGGGTGCCCTGGGAGGCGGCGCCTCCGCCGGGGCCACCGGGTACGACGGGGAGACCGTGCAGCCGGTCGGCTCCCACCTCCTGTGGGGCGATCCCGACCCGCTCTGGGCGGTCGGTGACTGGCGGCCCGACGAGGTGCGCGTGGTCAGCGCCGACCCGCAGACCCGGATCGCCGTCCTCGGCCTCTGCGGGGCCAGCGACGAGCAGTTGCGGGTCGCCCTGTTCGCCGCGCGCGGCGGGGCGCTTCGGCACCTGACCGCCTGGCCGGGCAGTTACACCGCCGTCGTCCAGGTCGGGCGGCGGATCACGGTCTGCGGCGACCTCGCGGGCGCGCGTCCCGTCTTCCACACCCCCTGGGCCGGCGGCACCGCCTACGCGACCGCCGCGCTGCCGCTCGCCGACCTCGTCGAGGCCAACCTCGACTTCCCCTACCTCGCCGCGCTGCTCGCCGCCCCCGACGTACCGGCCGCCCTGGACGACTCCACCCCGTACGACGGCGTGAAACGCGTTCCGCCGGGGCACGCGCTGATCCTGCGCGCCGGGGCGCGCGAGATCGCCGGGTACGAACCGGTGGCCTCCCTCGCGGTGGCCGCGCCGCCCGCCGATCCCGAACGGGCGGTGGACGGCGTGCGGGACGCGCTGGTCGAGGCGGTACGGACCCGGCTCGCCGCCCCCCGGCACGTGCCCGGCAACGGCATCGACCCCGGGCCGGTGCCCGGCATGGGCCCCGCGGAACGGCGGGCGGCGCGCGGGATGCCGGTGCCGGGGATCGGCGCGGACCTGTCGGGCGGCCCGGCGTCCGGGACGCTGGCGCTGCTGGCCGCGGGGCTGCCGGGGATGCCGGGGACCGTGCTGGGACACGGCACGGGCGCGGGGGAGCGGCTGCTGGCCGTCACCTTCAACGACCTGGCGGTGGGCGGGCGCGAGGCCGAGCTGGAACGGGCGGGCGCGCTGGCCGCCAACCCGCGGCTGCACCACGTGGTGGTGGCCGGCGGCGCGGAGGTCCTGCCGTACGCCGAGCTGGACGGGCCGCTGACCGACGAACCGGCGGCCTGCCTGGTCTCGGTGGCGCGGCACCGGGCGCGGCTCGCGGCGGGCAGCGCGGACCACTTCACGGGGTACGGGGCGCGGGAGGTGCTGGACGCGCATCCGGCGCGCCTGGCCGACCTGTTGATGGACCGCAGGCGGCGGCATCTGGTCCGGCCGGTCGCCGCGCTGGCCAAGGCCGACGGGTCGGTGGGGTCGGTGATGGTGCCGGCCCGGGTGTACGGGGCGGCGCGGCGGCTGTCGCGGACGTCGTACCGGGCGGGGCTGGACGGGCTCGCGGAGCAGTTGCGGGCGCGCGGCCCGGTACTGGACGGCGCGGAGGACGGGGCGGTGGGCGCGTCGCTGGCCGCGCTGAGCTGGGGCAGACCCGGTCCCGCGGCGCGGTGGGTGACGGGGGAGGCGCTCGCAGAGGTATCGGTTCGTCTTCAGACGGCGGCGCGGCGGTCGGCGCTGGGACCCGGGCAGCGGCCCGGTGACTTCCGGGCGCGGGCGGCGCTGTCGCGGCAGGCCGCCCAGGTGCGGGTGCTGGAGCAGGCGGCGGAGATCCGGTCGCAGCGGCTGCACACGCCGTTCCTCGACAACCAGGTGGTGCGCGCCTGCCGGGAACTGCCGGAGGCGCTGCGGGTGCGGCCGGGGGCTCGGGCGGCGATCCTGCGGACGGTGCTGGAGGGAGCCGGGGTCCCGGAGGTGCCCGGGGGGTGGGGCACGCCGGTGCAGGGAGTGGCGGCGCGGACCGCGCGGGTGGGGCTGCGGTCCGCGGCGGACGCGCTGATGGACGTGTTCGACCGGCCGCTGCTGGCGCAGGCGGGGCTGGTGGAGGCGCGGGTGGTGCGCAAGGCGGTGCGGGCGGCCGCGGCGGGGGAGGCGCTGCCGCTGGACGGGCTGGCGGACCTGATCTCGCTGGAACTGTGGCTGGGGCGGCTGCTGGCCCGCCGGGGCACCTGCTGGACGGGAACCCCGGCCCGCGCCCGAGCGGTACCGGGCGGCATCGCACCTCGCCGGGGGGCGCTGGCCTCCGGCGGTTGACCGGGGGTGCGGTGCGTCTATGTCCTTTATGTCCTTCGTCAAGCGAGCTGTGGGCTCCGTGACTGGTAGCAGGTTCCGTCGCGGAGCATGGCGAACAGGACGCTGATGCGGTGACGGGCGAGGCGGAGGAGGGCCCGGGGCCTGCGGCGGCCTCGGCGGGGTGCGGGGTGCGGTGGGGTTCGGTGCGGGGTGCGGTGCGCGGTGCGGTGGGGTTCGTGCGCGGTGCGGTGGAGTGCCTGCGGGTGGTGTGGGGTGCGGTGTGATGCCTGCGGCGCCTGTGCGGGTGGTGGGGGTGCGCGTAGCGCCTTGTGCGGGCGGGGTGGGTCGGGCCGGGGTGGGAGGTGTCCGTCGTAGGAACGGTGCGGCATCGGTTCTCTGCGGTGGTGAACGGGGTCGACGCGCCGACCGCTGCGGGCGGACACCCCCCGGCCCCGTCCCCTCCTCGCCGTACGCGACCGCGGCTCTCGCCCGGCTCCGGTGACCCCCGGCCGACCCACGCGTCGGGCTGCGCGCCGGGTGGGCTGGGTGTGCGGTCGGGCTTCGCGCTGGGTGGGTCGGGTGTATCTGTGGGCTTTGTGTGGCGTGGGCCGGGTGTATGTCCGGGCTCGCGCCGGGTGGGCTGGGTGTGCGGTCGGGCTTCGCGCCGGGTGGCCGGGTGTACTGCGGGCTTCGTGTGGCGTGGGCCGGGAGTACGTCCGGGCTCGCGCTGGGTGGGTCGGGTGTACGTCCGGGCTTCATGTGGTGTGGAGTGTGCCGTTGTCCGGTTTCGCGCGCCGATGGGCTGCGAGTGGGTCCGGTCTCGCGCCGGGTGGGCTGGGTGTGCGTCCGGCTTCGTGAGGCGCGCTGTTACTGCGTCTCAGCGTGCGGCGCGGGTGGCGGCGGTGTCCGGCTGCGCGTCGCGCGGGCGGTGCCCAGGTCTTCTCTGCGCCGGTGCTGGCGTGCCGTGTCCGGCGCAGCCGGGCTGCTGCCCCGCCCCACCGCGGCTGTGACGCGCCGGGCGGAGCGGCCGACTCCACCCCACTGCGGCTGTGACGCGCCCGGCGGGGCGGGCCGGCCCGCCTCACCGCGGGCAATCGTGCCGCCAAGGGCGATGGGGGCCCCTGCCTGAGCGAAGCCGAGAGCTTGGGGGAGGGCGGGCGCGGCGGCACCCCGCTCGCGCCGGCCCGTGCGACGCCCCCGCCTCAGCCGCGACCCCGGTCACCACGTGACGTCGGCCCGCGCCACGCCCCGGCCTCAGCCACCACGCCGGTCACGAGACGCCGCCGACCCGCGCGACGCCCCCGCCTCACACGCAACCCCGGTCACCACGTGACGTCGGCCCGCGCCACGCCCCGGCCTCAGCCACCACGCCGGTCACCAGGTGAACGCGGCTGGCCCCGACCACGGCCCCGCTCAGCAGACGACACCCCGCGCCCGCGGCTACGTACAGGTGAACCGCGACTCCACCCAATCCGCCAACGCCAGACGATCGAACGCGCCCTCCGGCTCCACGACCAACCGCACGGACTCGTGCCCCGCGATACCGACCCGCACCGGCACCGCCGCGTCCCCGCCCTCGACCACCGCCGACCGCCACAGCCGCACCCCGTCGCCGAAGACGGAGAACCGGACCCTGCCCAGCTTCATCGTCAGGTCGTCGACCCCGACCAGCGCGTCGTACGACGTACAGGAACGGTTGAGGTCGATCGTCACGGAGGACCTGCCGTGCACCGTGACCCCGTGCGCGTACCGCTCCCCGCCGATCCGCGCGTCGGGCCGCTGCCACGCCCAACTGCTCTCCCCCATCCGCATCTCCGGCTCACTCCCGTCCCCGGCGATGTCGTACGACAACTCGCTCAGCTGGTAGACGGCCGGCGCGGCGGAAGGCGTCGGAGCCGGACTCCGCGGAGGCGTCGGAGCCGGACTCCGCGGAGGCGTGGGAGCCGGCGTCGGTGTCGGAGTGGGAGTCGGAGTCGGAGGCGGAGTAGGGGTCGGCGTGGGTGTCGGTGTCGGCGTAGGAGTGACCGTCGGCGTCGGTTCCACCGGCTCCGGCGTCCGCTCCACCGGCTCCGGCTCCGGCGTCGGCTCGGCCGGCCGGACCACCGGCGACGACTTGGGGGGCGCCGCCTCCGGCTCCGGTCGCTCGTCCGGCGTACCCCCCGTCAGTGCCATGACCACCGCCGCGACGGCCGCCGCCACCACCCCCGCCGCGATCCCCGCCTTCACCGGCGCGCCCAGCCCCTCGGACGCCGCCGCACCCCCGCCCCCGCCGACCCCACCCGACGTACCGCTCGCGGCCGCCGCCGCCCCGGCCGCCCCCGCACCGGCGCCACCGGCGATGATCCCGGCCGCCTTGGCGTACCCGGCGGCACCGAACCACCCGATGACCGCGACCGGCACGACCGCCGGGATGCCCCCGGCGACCTCCGCGATCTGGCTGGCCGCCAGCCGGCACTTGGCGCACTCCTCCAGATGCTTGCGCAGCCCCCGCTCGGCCCGGGTGCGCAGACTGCCGCGCGCGTAGGTGCCCAGCCGGTCGGCGTACCGCGCGCACTCCTCGTCGGCGGCGAGGGCATCGCTGACATGGGCCTGGAGGTACGCCTGCCGCAGCCCTTCCCGGGCCCGGCTCGCCAGCACCCGCGTGCCGTTGGCGTCCAGCCCGAACAGCGTCGCCACCTGGCTCGGCGACTCCTCCTCGACCTCGGTGTGCCACAGCACCGCCTGCCACCGCTCGGGCAGCGAACGGAACGCCCGCATCGCCATGGACTGCTCGGCCTCGTGCATCGCCCGGACGTCCGCGCCCAGTTCGAGCGTGTCGTCGGCGGCCGTCGACGCCGGACGGGCGGCCTGCGCGGCGAACACCGCGAAGTCGTCGACGAGCTGCTCGCGCCGCGCCGACCGCGTCCACCCGGCGGCGACCCGCCGCACGCTGGTGAGCAGGTACGCCCGGACCGCGTACTCGGGGCCGGAACCGCCGCGCACCGCCTGGAGCACCCGGGCGAACACCTCGGCCGTCAGGTCCTCCGCGGTGTCGGCGTCCCGGCAGCAGGTGCGGGCGTACCGCCGCACGGCGTCCGCGTGGCGCCGGAACAGCTCCGCGTAGGCCGTGTCGTCGCCCCCGCGCAGCCGCTCGATCAGCTCGGCGTCCGACGGCGGCACCTCGCGCGGCGGCGGCAGGACGCTCTCGCCCCGCGGATCACGCTGGGGCGGGACACCCTCCGGAGATACCTCCTGGAAGACACCCTCGTGGGAGGCACCCTCCTGGGGGA
Organism: Streptomyces griseoviridis; assembly: GCA_014649155.1. Lineage (GTDB taxonomy): Bacteria > Actinomycetota > Actinomycetes > Streptomycetales > Streptomycetaceae > Streptomyces > Streptomyces griseoviridis. Next base: position 374,353 of record BMSM01000006.1, read on the forward strand.
CGCCCGCCGCCTGCCCGTCCTGCGGCAGGTCCTCCGGCAGGTCATCGGATTCCGGGTCCCCGTCATCGGGTGAGCCGCCCCGCCTGTCAACGTCCATCGCGGTAAGCCCCCGCCACCTGCCCGACCGATCCGAATACCGGATCAGGCTGTCACAGAGGCTTACCGGCAGGAACAGGCGGCACCGAGCATCACTCGTCCGTGGGATTTCACCGCCAGGGAGCAATGATCTTCATCCGCATGGGGAAACATCATGGCCTCCCCGGCGACCCCTGGGGCCGGTCGTTCGGATCACGCCGCGGACGCGGGGCCTGGTGCGCGCACCTGCCGCGTTGTCGTCACTCGCCGACGCTCCGCGTCGACTCCCTCCTCCGCCTCGCATCCGCACGCACCAGGCCCCGCTCACCGGCGCGAGGAAGGCGCAAGCCGATTCCCCGCGACCTGATCCAAACGACAGGCCCCAGCGGCGAGGCCCGTGACCGCCTCACGCCGGCCGCGACCGCAGCCCCTCCAGCAGGATGTCCAGCAACCGCGCCGACGCCGCCGCCTGCTGGGCCGCGTCCGGCAGCGAGGGCGCCGCCGTGGCTATGACCAGCAGGACGTCCGACACCGACACGTCCGGCCGCAGCTCACCCGCCGCGCGGGCCCGCTCCACGAGCCGGCCGACGACCTCCAGCAGCGCCGCCGCACCCGCGTCGTCCTCCAGGGCGACGGCCGCCGCGGGCTCCTCGGGCACCAGCCGCAGCTCGCCCGAGCCCGGCTGGTGCCGCTGCTGCGGTACCCGGTGCTCGTCGGCCGCGCCACCGTCGGCGGGCTCGTCGGCCACGCCCACCCGCAGGATCTGCGGCGGCAGCAGCCTGCCCGCCCCGGACGCCACCGACGTCCGCAGGAACCGGGAGAGCGCCGACCACGGCTCGTCCTCCTGCCCGAGCGCCGCCCGGGCCTGGTCGGTCAGCCGGGTCGTCTCCTCCTCGGCTATCCGGCGCACCAGCACGTCCTTGCTGGGGAACCGCCGGTACACCGTGCCGACGCCGACCCGGGCGCGCCGGGCCACGTCCTCCATCGGCGCGCCGTACCCCAGCTCACCGAAGACCTCACGCGCCGCGCGCAGCACGTGTTCCAGATTGCGCTGGGCGTCCACGCGCAGCGGCGCCGTGCGCGCGCCGTCCCCGCGACCACCGCCCGCCGCACCCGACGTCGTACCCCTCGTACCCGCCGCCGCGCTCATCGTGCCGCCGGCGGCGACAGTGGAGGCGGACGACCAATGAGAGCCCTGAACATGCATAGACAATCCCCCGGTAATGACGTCTCCCCCCGGAGACACTCCCCGTCATCGGAAGCCGGAGCGTGTGCGGAACAGGCCCGCGTCCCGGGCCGCCCGTCGCGGGCCCGATGAGCGCATCCCCCCTACACTCCGTCGAGACGAACATAGTTGAGTGGGAGTCAATTCAGAAGGGGCAGGTTCCGCACGGCGCGCACCCCGATCGGAGTACGGGCCCGATATGCCCCCGACGACCTCCTCGACCGTCCCCGGACCACCCGTGCTGACCTGCGTACTCGGTTCCGGCATCGACGATTCGGCCAACCCTGCCGACCCTCGGCCACCGGTCATACGAATCGCCGGGCCTGTGGACAAACGCAAGCGCCGGGTGCGTCATGGGATGGTGAAGGAACGTGCGCGCATTCTCGTTGTCGGCGGCGGCTACGTCGGGATGTACACGGCCCTGCGCCTCCAGCGGAAGCTCAAGGGCGAACTGCGCCGGGGCGAGGCCGAGATCACCGTCGTGGCCCCCGACCCCTATATGACGTACCAGCCGTTCCTCCCCGAGGCGGCGGCCGGCTCGATCTCCCCGCGCCACGTGGTCGTCCCGCTGCGCCGCGTCCTCGACCGCTGCCGGGTCCTCGTCGGCGAGGCCGAGTCCGTCGACCACGCCCACCGCACCGCCGCCGTCACCACCCTCGCCACCGAGGAGGAGGGCCGCGGCGCGCACCGCATGCCGTACGACGAGATCGTCCTCGCCCCCGGCTCCGTCTCCCGTACCCTCCCCGTCCCCGGCCTCGCCGACCACGGCATCGGCTTCCGCACCGTCGAGGAGGCCATCGGCCTGCGCAACCACGTCATCGAGCAGATGGACATCGCCTCCTCCACCCGCGACCCCGCCCTCCGCGACGCCGCCCTGACCTTCGTCTTCGTCGGCGGCGGCTACGCGGGCGTGGAAGCCCTCGGCGAACTGGAGGACATGGCCCGCTACGCCGCCCGCTCCTACCACAACATCGAGCCCGACGACATGAAGTGGATCCTGGTGGAGGCGTCCGGCCGTGTTCTGCCGGAGGTCGGCGAGGAACTGGGCCGCCGCACCGTCACCGAACTGCGCCGCCGCAACATCGACGTACGCCTGCGCACCCGCCTGGAGTCCTGCGCCGACCGGGTCGCGGTCCTCAGCGACGGCTCGCGCTTCCCCACCCGTACGGTCGTCTGGACCGCCGGCGTCAGACCGCACCCCCTCCTCGCCGCCACCGACCTGCCCCGCACCGGGCAGGGACGGCTGGAATGCACCCCCCAGCTGACGGTCGAGGGAGCCCCGCACGCGTGGGCGGCGGGGGACGCCGCCGCCGTCCCCGACGTCACCGCCGGCGTGCCCGGCCGGACGTGCGCCCCCAACGCGCAGCACGCGCTCCGCCAAGCCAGGGTCCTCGGCGACAACATCGCCCACGCCCTGCGCGGCGAACCCCTGGAGACGTACGCCCACCGGTCCGCCGGCTCCGTCGCCTCGCTCGGCTTCCACCGGGGCGTCGCCCAGATCCGGGGCCGCCGGCTGACCGGCTACCCGGCCTGGTTCGTCCACCGCGCCTACCACCTCAGCCGCGTACCGACCGTGAACCGCAAGGCGCGCGTGCTGGCCGAATGGATGCTCTCCGGCCTCTTCCAAAGAGAGATCGTCTCCCTCGGCTCGCTCGAACATCCCCGAGCAGAATTCGAACGCGCGGCCGGGGGGATCCCTCCCCAGGAGCCCCCGCGCAACCCGAAGGGGTCGTCCTGACCGGACCCAGGAACTCCACCGCCCGGCCCGGCGTCTGACGGATGTCGACCCGGTCGGCACCCTGCCAGACTGGTCCACACCACCGCGGGCGGCCGCCGCTCGCCCCGCGCGGCCCCCGCCGGCCCCGGTGCCGGCCGCCGACGACTACCCGAGGCAAGGATTCGTGAACTTCACGCGCTGGAGCGCCCGACTCCCCGGAACACAGCGCCGCGCCGCGGCGCGGACCGACACCACGGTCTCACCGGGCCGACGGGGAGAGAGCCGGCCGGAGACCTCCGTGCCCGCCGCCCGCGTCGAACAGCTGACCGACGAACCCCCTCCCGTACCGGCCGTCGACGACCTCCCCGTCCGCGACGTCCTCGACCGCGTCCCGGCCCTCGTCGCCCTGGTCCACGGCCCCGACCACCGCATCGCCTACGTCAACGACGCCTACACCGCCGCCTTCGGCGTCCCCCCGCTCGGCCAACGCGCCCGCGAGGCCCTGCCCGAACTGGCCGAACTGGGCCTCTTCCCCCTCCTCGACCAGGTCCAGCGCAGCCACAAGCCCCGCACCCTCAAGTCCCGCAAGGCCCCCGACGGGCGCTCCTACACCTTCACCTGCGCTCCCGTGGGCGACGGCGCCGGCGGCGGAGACGGCGGCGTGCTGGTCTTCGCCACCGACGTCACCGACCACGCCGAGGCCGCCGAGCGCCTGCGTGCCAGCGAGCGCGGGCAGCGCGAGACCGCCGTCACCCTCCAGCGCTCCCTCCTCCCGCAGAAACTGGAGGAACCCGACGACCTCCGCATCGCCGCCACCTACCACCCCGGCGGCACCGAGGCCGCCGTCGGCGGCGACTGGTACGACGTGATCACCCTCGGCGGCGGACGCACCGCACTCGTCATCGGCGACGTCATGGGCCGCGGCGTCCGCGCCGCCGCCGTCATGGGCCAGCTCCGTACGGCGGTCAGGGCCTACGCCCGCCTCGACCTGCCCCCGCACGAGATCCTCCAGCTCCTCGACGGCCTCGCCGCCGAGATCGACGCCAACCAGATCGCCACCTGCGTCTACGCCATCCACGACCCCAACGAGGGCCGGCTGCTGTACGCCTCCGCGGGGCACCTGCCGATCCTGGTCCGCGACGAGAAGGGCACCGTCCACCGCGCCGACGAGCCGACCGGCCCCCCGCTGGGCACCGGCGGCTGGGTCCACGCCTCGGGCTCGATCGCCCTCGCTCCCGGCTCCACGGCCGTCCTCTACACGGACGGCCTGGTCGAGCGCCGCAACCAGGACCTCGACGAGGGCATCGAGGCCCTGGAACGCGCGCTGGCCGGCGCCCGCGGCACGCCCCAGGTGATCTGCGACCGCCTGGTCCGCTCGGCGGGCGTCACCCCGGAGCACGACGACGACGTCGCCGTCCTGGTCCTCCAGCACCCGGCGCGCACCGGCCCCGAGCACGACCTCTTCCGCAACGCCGCGCTGGAACTCCTCGGCGGCGTGGAGGCCGCGCCCCGCGCGCGTGCGTTCGCCTCGGGCGTCCTGACCAGCTGGAGGTTCCCCACGGAGCTGCACGACCTGGGCGTCCTCGCCGCCAGCGAGCTGGTCGCCAACTCCCTCCAGCACGGCACGCCCCCGATGCGGCTGCGCCTGCGCCGCACCGACCGCCGCCTGATCATCGAGGTCACCGACGGCGACGACCACCTGCCCCGGCGCCGCCGGGCGGAACCGGGCGACGAGTCCGGCCGGGGCATCGCCATCGTCGCGACCATCGCCTCCGGCTGGGGCAGCAGACACACGCCGGGCGGCGGCAAGGCCGTCTGGTGCGAGTTCGCCCTGCCCCGCCCGTGACGCTCCGCCCGGTCACGCCTGGGCAGGCTCCTCCGCCTCGGCGGGCGTGCCGCCCTGCCGCACCACCCGGGTGGCCCGCAGCGACCACGGCCGGTCCTGCACCTGGGTGAGCCGCTGCCCCAGCCGCACCGCCAGCGCGGTCATCAGCAGCGAGAACAGCAGGAAGACGACGATGTACGGGCCGGGCAGCGCCGCCGCCAGCGGCCCGCCCACCGCCGGTCCGATGGCCAGCGCGAGCTGCTTGACCAGCGCGAAAGCGGAGTTGTACTGCCCCGCCATGCCCTCCGGCGCCAGATCGGCGACCAGCGGCACCAGCGTCGGCGAGAGCATCGACTCGCCCAGACCGAACAGCGCGTACGTCGAGACGAACGCGGCCGTCGCCATGGTCTGGCTGCCGTGCCCGAGCCCGGCGTACCCGGCGATCGCCCAGGCCACGGCCCAGATCAGCCCCACGGCCGCGATCACCCGCGACCGCCTGCGCCGCTCCACGAACCGCAGCACCGCGAACTGCGCGACCACGATGGCGAGGGTGTTCGCCGCCAGCGCGGTCCCCAGCGCGGACGTCGAGATCCCCGCCGCCTCCACGCCGTACGCGCTCAGCCCCGACTCGAACTGCCCGTAGCACGCGAAGAACAGGACGAAGCCCAGCACCAGCAGCTGCGTCATCGCCCGGTTCCCCAGCAGCTGCCGCCAGCCGCCCTTCGCACCTTCGGGAGCGTCCGCGACCCGCGGCGCCCGCGGCATCCGCACCGTGGCCAGCACACCGACCAGCAGCAGGAACATCGCCGCCTCGATGCCGAACAGCAGGGTGAACGACGCCGGGCTGGAGGTGTCGACGAGATGCCCGCCGATCAACCCGCCGATACCGAGCCCGAGGTTCTGGAGGAAGAACTGCAGGGCGAACGCCCGCGACCGTGTCTCGGCCGGCGAGCAGTCGACGATCATCGTCGCCAGCGCCGGCTGCATCACGGCCTGCCCGGCCCCGAGCAGCGCGGCGGACAGCAGCACGGTCGCCGCCTGCCCCGACACCCCCAGGCTCAGCGCCCCGACCGCGGCCACGACCAGGGCGGTGAGCAGCACCGGCAGCGGGCCGCGCCGGACGATGGCCCGCCCGGCGAACGGCAGCACGACCAGCGCGGCCACCGCGAAGACGGCGAGCACGAGCCCCGCCGTCACGGAACCCAGCCCCCGCACCTGCGCCACATAGACGTACAGGTAGGGGACGGTGAAACCGAGCCCGAACGCGCTGAGTGCGTTGCCCACATGGATCCGGCGCATCGCAGCGCCCATCGCCCTGGTCACGTTCACCTCTCTCACGAGTTAGGAGTGAAGACTTCGATACTAAACTTCGAAGCTAAAGACTATATTCCGAAGGACTTCAAGGCAAAGCCGTGCCGTGCCATACTGCGACCCATGGGCGACACCTCAGCTGCCGGAGAGCCGACACTCGAAGAACAGATCGCCGCCTACCAGCGCGAGTTCCAGGACCTCGACCCCCAGGTCGAGAAGATCGTCTCGGCCCTCTCCCGGCTGAACCGCCGCATGAACGTCGCCTACGGCCGTCAGACCGCCGACCTCGGCATCAGCAACGCCGACTGGGAGGTCCTCAAGGCCCTCGTCCTCTCCGGCGCCCCCTACCGGATGGGCCCGGGCGACCTGGCCAAGCGCCTCGGCCTCACCCCGGCCGCGATGACCCACCGCATCGACCGCATGGTCACCGAGGGTCTGGTCACCCGGGAGCGCGACGAGTCCAACCGGGTCCGCGTCATCGTCGAGCTGACGGGCGGCGGCCGGGAGAAGTGGCTGGAGGCGATGCGCCTGGCCTCGGTCTTCGAGGAGGACCTCCTCCAGGACCTCTCCCCGGACGAGCGGACGGCCCTCGGTGAGGTCCTCACCCGCATCCTGCGCCGGGTCGAGCACGACCAGCCGGACGCCGGCGGCCGGCTCAGCGACCTCGACTAAAGATCTTGACAGGCGATGCTTGACGGCCCCCGTCCCGATCTGTAGGGTTCTTCGAGTTGTCGCAGCGCCGTAACGGTTGTGCGGCAGCGCTTCCGCCGCAGCAGCGGCACCTCACACCACCAGCACGACCTCCCCTCGGGATCAATTCGGCGTGCCCGAATTAATTCTCGAACTCCGATTTTGGCAACAGGGAGCGGGTCCGCTAAGGTTTGAGACGTCGGAACGGCCCAACAGCCGGGAAGGCAAACCCCCTCTGACTGGGAATCAGGCCCGA
>BMSM01000007.1 GCA_014649155.1 Streptomyces griseoviridis
ACCACCGCACCACTCACGCCCCCGCACCGGCCCGACCGAGCACCGAACCGCATCGCCCCGCACACCCGTCACCGCACCGCGTCCCGCGCGCTCCCCGCGCGGGCGCGGCCGTCACCGCACCGCGTCCCGCAGCCGCCCCACGTCCGTCGTGGGCGCCTCGCAGACGAAGCCCCGGCACACGTACGCCGCCGGCCGCCCCTGCACGAGCGGTCGTCCGGCCAGCAGCGGGAACTCCTCGCTGCCCTCCTCGCCGAAGGCGACCACCATCCCCGGCGCGGTCCCGAGCAGCGCGGCCCGGCGCAGCTCCCCGTCGCCCACGACGGCGACCTCGCGCGGGCCGTCCAGATACGCCTCCGCCACGGCCAGCCCCCATCCGACGAACCTCGGCACCCGGGGCCCCAGCGCCTTCACCACGCCCAGCGCGTGCTCCGCGGCCTCCCGGTGCGGCGCGGACCCGGTGTGCGCGGCGTACGTCAGCAGCGCGCCCGCCGCCGCCGTCCACCCGGAGGGCGTCGCGTTGTCCGTCGGGTCCTGCGGTCGCCGGATCAGCCGCTCCGCGTCGACGGCCGTGTCGTACAGCGACCCCGCCTCGTCCCGGAACCGGGTCAGTACGTGGTCCAGGAGCAGCCCGGCGAAGTCCAGCCAGACGCCCTCCCCGGTGACGGAGGCCAGCGCGAGGAAGCCCTCGGCGACATCGGCGTAGTCCTCCAGGACGCCCGCACTGGCGCCGGCCCGCCCGTCCTTGCTGGTGCGGGTGAGCCGCCCCTGGTCGTCCAGGTGCAGCCGGACCATCAGGTCGGCGGCGGCGACGGCGGCCTCGATGAGGTCGGGCCGGTCGAAGTAGGCGCCGGTCTCGGCGAGCGCGGCGATCGCGAGGCCGTTCCAGGCGGCGACGACCTTGTCGTCCCGGCCGGGCGCCGGCCGCCCGGCCCGCGCCGCGAGCAGCCGCTCCCGTACGGAGAGCACCCGCTCGGCGTCGAACACGCCTTCGTGCTGGGGGAGCTGGAGCACCGAGGCGCCGTGCTCGAAGGTGCCCTCCTCGGTCACCCCGAAGTACTGCGCGGCGAGGGCGGCGTCGGCGTCCCCGAGTACCTCCCGGAGCTGCTCGGGCGTCCAGACGTAGTAGGCGCCCTCGACGTGCCGCCCGGTGCCGTCGTCGCTGTCGGCGTCCAGCGCGGAGGCGAACCCGCCCTCGGCGGTGCGCAGTTCGCGGACCAGGAAGTCGGCGGTCTCCAGGGCGATCCGCCGGGCGAGGCCGGAGCCGGTGGACCGCCACAGGTGGGCGTGGACCCGGGCCAGCAGCGCGTTGTCGTACAGCATCTTCTCGAAGTGCGGCACGACCCACTCCCGGTCCACCGAGTACCGGGCGAAGCCGCCGCCCAGCTGGTCGTAGATCCCGCCCCGGGCCATCCGCTCGCAGGTGTCCACCGCCATCTGCAACGCGCCCTCGGCGCCGGTGCGGGCGTGGTGGCGCAGCAGGAACTCGATCACCATCGACGGCGGGAACTTCGGCGCCCCGCCGAATCCGCCGTGCCGCGCGTCGTACTCCCGGGTCAGGCCCAGCAGCGCCCCCGCCAGCTCCTCCTCGCCGGGGGCCCGGGCGTCGCCGTAGGAGATCTCCCGCCCGGCGAGGTCCTGGACGATCTTCCCGGCGACCTCGGTGACCTCCCCGCGCCGGTCGGTCCACGCCTGGTGCACCCCGGCCAGGACCTGCCGGAAGGACGGCATGCCCTGGCGGGGCGCGGGCGGGTAGTACGTGCCGAAGTAGAAGGGCTCGGCGTCCGGCGTGAGGAACACCGTCATCGGCCATCCGCCCTGCCCGGTCGCCGCCTGCACGGCCTCCATGTAGACGGCGTCGACGTCGGGCCGCTCCTCGCGGTCGACCTTGACGCTGACGAAGTGCGAGTTGAGGAAGTCGGCGGTGGCCTGGTCCTCGAAGGACTCGTGGGCCATGACGTGACACCAGTGACACGCCGAGTAGCCGACCGACAGCAGTACCGGCACGTCCCGCCGCCGCGCCTCCTCGAACGCCTCCTCCGACCAGGGCCACCAGTGGACGGGGTTGTCGGCGTGCTGCAGCAGGTAGGGGGACGTCTCGCGGGCCAGTCGGTTCGCCATGGGGTCCATCCTGCCCCAGTACCCGCGCCTCCCCGGACGGCACACCGCCGCCGTCCCTCTTCCCAGGGCCTTCACCCGGCGGGACATTTGGCCGGGGGTCGACGTGGGAAGGACCCGTGGAGCGGCCGGGCGGCGCAGGGGGCGACCGGGGCCGCCGGAGGGGGACGGGACATGCGGGACAGTCATCGGGCGGAGGCCGAGCGGGTGCTCGCGCGGGCCGTCGAGGAGGAGGTCCGCCGCACCGGGGGCCGGGCCGACGGGAGCGTGCTGCTGGCGCGGGCGCGCGGCGCGCTGGACGCGATGGCGCGTACCGCCGCCGAGGAGTACGACGCGTACGTCCGGGCCCTGGACGAGGGCGAGGCCGGCCGGCTCACCTTCCGCCGGCGCTACGCCCAGGAGGGCGCCGGCACTCCCCTGCTGGTGGCCGGGGTCGCGGCCGTCGCCGCGGTGGTGGCCGACGTCGCCCTGGGCACCGGCACCGGCACCGCGGTCGGCGCGGGCGTCGCGGTCGGGGTGGTGGGCGCGGCGGCGACCGTGGTGAAGGTGGCCGGCGTCCATCTGCCCGCCGCCCATCACCGGGCCGGCGCGGCGCAGCAGCCCGGCGGCCCGGAGGCGCTGCGGTTGCAGTGGCTGACGGCGCTGGAGGTGCGCGGCATCCGGCCGTTCCTGGACCAGCAGCGGGTGCTGGCCGCGTCGACGGGGCCGAGCAAGCCGGGGCCGAAGCTCCGCGGCGCCGACAAGAGCGCGGCGGCCCGCGGGCGGACGGTGCTGGAACAGTCGTTCGGGCAGCTTCCGGTGCCGGAGGGGGTGTTCGCGGGGCGGCGGCGGGAGACGGCGCGGCTGCGGCAGTGGGTGCGGGAGGCCCGCGCGAGCACCGAGACGAAACCGACGGTGGTGGTGCTGCACGGGGCGCCCGGCAGCGGCCGTACGACGCTGGCGGTGCGGGCCGCCCACGACCTGAAGGACCACTTCCGCGGTGCCTGCGTGGTGGACCTGCGCGGCGACACCTCCGGGGAGACGCCGCTGTCCACCCGGGACGCGCTGCTGCACCTGCTCAACCGGCTCGGCGCGCCCCGCGAGCAACTGCTGTTCCGGGAGCGTTCCTCGGCGGACCAGCAGGTCAGACGGCTGAGCGAGCTGTACCACCAGCATCTGACGGGCGTCCCGGTCGTCGTCGTACTCGATGACGCCAGTGACGTGGAGCAGGTGCGCACGCTGCTCCCTGAGCGGTCCGACAGCCTCGTCCTGGTCACCGCGCGGCACCCGCTGGAGCTGCCCGCGGACCTGCCGGCCCGGGTGCACCACCTCCCCGTGGAGCCGCTGGACGCGGCCGGCGCCGAGGAGCTGCTGCGGGCCGCCGCGCAGGACCCGGACGAGCCCTACGACGCCGAGGCCGCCGACCGGGTGCGGGAGCTGTGCGGGGGGCTGCCGCTGGCACTGCGGATCGCCGGTTCCGCGCTGGGACCGCGCTCGCCCCGCGCCCTCGCCGCCGACCTGGGCGCCTACGGTCCGGTGGAGCCGGCCGAGCGGGCGCTGTGGCTGCGCTACACCGACCAGTCGGACGCGGCCCGCCGGCTGCTGCGCCGGCTCGCGCTGGCCGGCCGTACCTCCCTGGGCGCCGCCGCCGCCGCGGCGCTGCTCGCCACCGACGAGCCGGAGGCGACCCGGCAGCTCACCGCGCTGTCCCGGGCGGGGCTGATCGACCGGGTCCGGGGCAGCCGGTACCGCCTGCACGACGTGGTGCGGGCCTTCGCGCAGGCCCGGCTGGGCGACGAGGAGGAGGCGGCCGAGCGGACGGCGGCGCAGGAGCGGCTCATCGCGAACTACGGGGAGCTGGCCGACTCGGTACTGCGGCTGGTGGACGGCAACATGTCGACCCGCTCGGACCGGTTCGGCCCGCACGGCTTCACCTCGCTGGACGAGGCGCTGCGCTGGCTGGACGACGAGTCCAGCTTCATCACGGCGACGCTGCGGCACGCCGAGGGCGTCGACCAGGGCGCGGTCCTGAACCTGCTGGGCGCGCTGTGCGACTACTGCCTGCTCCGCGGCGACCTGTACCGGCTCGGGGAGATCAGCGACCTGGCGCAGGCCGTCGACCAGGGGCTGCTGCTGCGCTCGGTGCAGTGGCGCACCGGTATCGCGGCCCGGCAGCTCGGCGAGCTGGACAAGGCGCGGACCACGCTGACCTCGGTGGTCGACCTGTACCTGGAGGCACAGCACGACGCGGGCGCGGCCCGTGCGCTGACCTCGCTCGGCATCACCCTGCACCACCAGGGAGACCTGACCGGGGCGGCGGCCAAGCTGCACGAGGCCCTCGGCCTCCAGGCCGGTCCCGAGCTGGCCACCGACCGGGCGTGGACGCTGCACGCCCTGGCGGCGGTGCAGCGCGACCGGTCGCGGCTGGCGGAGGCCCTGGGGCTGCTGGAGGAGTCACTGGTCCTGCACCGCGCGGGCGAGTCGGTGCACGGCCAGGCATGGGCCCACTACCAGCTCGGCCAGCTCCATCTGCGCCGCGGCGACGTGCCCCGCGCGGAGGCCGACCTGCGGGCCGCGCTCGGCCTGTACGGCCGCACCCAGGACGCCCGCGGCGAGGCGTGGGCGCTGACCCAGCTGGCGCGGGCCCGGCTGGTCGACCAGGACGCGGTGCGCGCGGTGGAGGACCTGTACCGGGCGGCGGCCCGGCACCGCGACAACGAGGACGCCCGCGGCGAGGCGTGGACCGTCTACTACCTGGGCCAGGCGCTGGAGGAGACCGGCGACCTGGACCGGGCCGTCCGCGAGCTGGAGCGGTCCCGGACGATGTTCTCCCGGATGCGGGACGTCTACGGCCTGGCCTGCGCCCGGCACCACTCGGCCCGCGTCACCCGCGACCAGCGCGCCGCGCAGACGGGCTCGCTGCGCAACTCCGGGTTCGCCCGCCAGCTCCTGGTCGACGCCCGTGCCGACTTCCGCCGGATCGGGGTCGCGCACGGCGAGGCGTGGACCTGTCTGGAGCTGGCGGTGGTCGACGCGGGCAACGGCCGCACCGCGCAGGCCCTCGACCTGTGCGACGAGGCGGTCACGCTGTTCGCGTCGTACGGCGACCGCCGCGGCGACGACTGGGCCCGCTTCCTGCGCTGCACCCTGCTGCCGTACGGGGCGCCCGGCGGTGTGGAGGTCGGTACGGCGGTGGCGCAGGAGGAGCTGGCCGAGCTGGCCCGCGCGACGCACCCGGCCCGCGACGAACGCCTGACGGACGGCCTGCGCGCCTACGAGCTGCTGCTGGAGCGCGGCGTCCGGCTGGAGTCCGGCTGGCAGGGCTGGCGCCTGGGCATGGTGCCGAACCGGCACGCGCGGGAGGTCATGGGGGTGGAGGTGGGGGTGGGGCAGGACTGAGCGGCCGCGCGGGCGGCCGCCGGCCCTGCCGCGCCCTCAGCCCTGCTGCGGCTTGGCCCGGCCGGAGACCGGGCCGCCCTCCGGCTCCGTCTCGGCGGACTCCGTGAAGTCGACCTTGCCCATGTGCCGGTTCATCGACTTCATCAGGAACCACACCGCCACCGCCATCACCGCGAAGACGATGAAGCCGAGGACGCCGGGGGTGACCTTGTTCTCGTCCACCTCGGCGAGGGTGACGAGGTGCGTCATTGCCTGGCTTGCGCTAGCGCTCATGTCAGGCATTGTCCCGGATGCCCGCGAAGAGGTCGTCCTCGGGGAGGGAAGTGTCCACGAGCGACTTCGCCAGCTCGTACTCCTCGGTGGGCCAGACCTCCTTCTGGAGGTCCATCGGAACGCGGAACCAGCCCCCCTCGGGGTCGATCTGCGTGGCGTGCGCGATCAGCGCCTTGTCCCGGATCTCGAAGAATTCGGCGCACGGCACGTGGGTGGTGAGGGTGCGCTCGACGCGCTCGATCTCGTTCCACCGCTTGAGCCAGTCCCCGTAGGGGGACTCCAGGCCGCGGTCGAGCATGGCCTGGTGCAGGGCCTCGGTGCGGGGCCGGTTGAAGCCCTGGTTGTAGTACACCTTCAGCGGCTGGAACGCCGGTCCGTACTCGCTCTCCGGGTACTTCTCGGTGTCCGTCGCCCCCTCGAACGCCACCATCGTGATCTTGTGGGTCATGATGTGGTCGGGGTGCGGATAACCGCCGTTCTCGTCGTACGTGGTGATCACCTGCGGCCGGAAGGCGCGGATCTTGCGCACCAGCTCGCCGGCCGCCTTGTCGACGTCCTCCAGGGCGAAGCAGCCCTCCGGCAGCGGCGGCAGCGGGTCGCCCTCGGGCAGCCCGGAGTCGACGAAGCCGAGCCACTCCTGCTTGACGCCCAGGATCTCGCGGGCCTCGTCCATCTCCTTCCGGCGTACCTCGTGAATGTTCTCCTCGATGTACGGGTCCCCCTGGAGCTTGGGGTTGAGGATGGAGCCGCGTTCCCCGCCCGTGCAGGTCACCACGAGCACGTCCACCCCCTCGGACACGTACTTCGCCATGGTGGCCGCGCCCTTGCTCGACTCGTCGTCGGGGTGGGCGTGTACGGCCATCAGTCGCAGCTGGTCAGTCAAGACTCGATCCTCGGTTAAGTCGGCGCCCCGGTGTCTTCGAGCGCGTTCGGCGGCTTCTATAGTGACCGAATCGGAGGGCGAATAATTCCGGGGTCGTGCTCCCGGGGCCCCTTTCGGGACATCCGTCCCGCTCCTGCCGAGAGGACGATCATGAGTACGGCGACGACACGCCCGCCCGAGAGCCGCTACGGCCGTTCCTCGGACGCCCGGGCGGATCGTACGCTCAAGGTCGTCGGCACGGTCCTCGGGGCCGCCCTGCTCGCGCTGATCGGCTGGTTCGCGTACCACTACGTGGGGCAGAGCGGGATCAGCGGCGAGGTGATCACCTTCGAGACCGGCGAGGACGCGGTGAAGGTGCACCTGGAGGTGCACAAGGACGCCGGTGTCGACGGCTACTGCACCGTGCGCTCCCAGTCGGAGGACGGCGCCGAGGTGGGCCGGGCGGACTTCCGCTTCAGCGGTGACCGGACCCGCTTCGACCAGGTCGTCACGCTGCGCACCAAGGCTCCCGGCTCCACGGCGGAGCTGCTCGGCTGCCACACGGACTGAGCCCGGGGCCGCGCACCCGGTCACGCCGACACTTCGGGGCTGACCTGCGTCGACGTGAATCTGGTGCCTTATGTCCTCCCCCTTTGGCCGCGCAATTGTTAGGCTCGTGGTTTCGCCCTTCCGTGAAGGAACATGCTTCTGGGTAGGGCGATGCTTTGTATTCCCGGTACGGACGAGGAGCACCTGTGACCCAGACCAGCGAGAACGTCACCTGGCTCACCCAGGAGGCGTACAACAAGCTCAAGGAGGAGCTTGACTACCTTACTGGTCCTGCGCGCACGGAGATCTCTGCCAAGATCGCCGCGGCGCGTGAGGAGGGGGACCTGCGCGAGAACGGCGGGTACCACGCGGCGAAGGAGGAGCAGGGCAAGCAGGAGCTCCGTGTGCGCCAGCTGACCCAGCTCCTGGAGACCGCCAAGGTGGGTGAGGCGCCCGCGGCCAACGGTGCCGTCGCGCCGGGCATGGTCGTCACGATCGCCTTCGACGGCGACGAGGACGACACGCTGACGTTCCTGCTCGCCTCCCGCGAGTACGCGAGCGCCGACATCGAGACGTACTCGCCGCAGTCCCCGCTCGGCACCGGCGTGATCGGCCGCAAGGTCGGCGACGACGCCCAGTACGAGCTGCCGAACGGCAAGAAGGCCTCCGTCAAGATCCTCAAGGCCGAGCCGTACAACGGCTGACCGCACGCATGGCAGGCCCCCGGCGTCCGTGTGACGCCGGGGGCCTCGTCGTGCGCCCCTTCATGCTCCCGGCCAGGGGTGCCGATCCGCGCCTCGTCCGGACCGGTCGGGAGGGCGCTCCCAGCGCAGCGCCGGGTAACGCGCTGGGCGAGGAGGGCCGGCATCCGCTCCTCCGGGAGGGTCGGGGCCACCTCGGTCCGCCGCTCGCTGTCCGTATGCCCTGTGCCCTGTGCCCGAACGCCGGAGTCCCCGTCACGACGCGCGTGAAGGGGACTCCGGGTCGCCTCTGGCCGCCCTCTTCGGAGGAGTCGGGGGCTACCCCGCCGCCCCGCGGTACTTGCGCACCGCCAGTGTCCGGAAGACGGCGATGATCAGGATCGAGTAGAGCAGCGTGGCCCACACCGGGTGCTGCATCGGCCAGGCGTCGGAGGTGGACACCCCGGGGTTGCCGAACAGCTCGCGGCACGCCTGGACGCTGGCGCTGAACGGGTTCCAGTCGGCGATGTGCCGCAGCCAGGGCGTCATCTGGGTGGAGTCCACGAAGGCGTTGGAGACGAAGGTGACGGGGAACAGCCAGATGATGCCGCCCGAGGTCGCCGCCTCCGGGGTGCGTACGGACAGGCCGATGAGCGCGCCGATCCAGGTGAAGGCGTAGCCGAGGAGCAGGAGCAGGCCGAAGCCGGCCAGGATTCTGCCGGGGTCGGTCGGTTCCGCGGTGCCGGTGCGCCAGCCGACGAGCAGGGCGACGATCGCGAGGACGAGCAGGGTGACGGCCGTCTGCGCGAGGTCGGCGACGGTACGGCCGGTCAGCACCGCGCCCCGGGCCATCGGCAGCGAGCGGAACCGGTCGACGAGGCCCTTCTGCATGTCGTCCGCGATGCCGGCGGCCGATCCGGCGGTGGCGAAGGTGACGGTCTGCGCGAAGATGCCCGCCATCAGGAAGTCCTTGTAGACGCCCGAGTCGGTGGTGCTGCCGACCTTGATGGAACCGCCGAAGACGTAGGTGAACAGCACCACGAACATCACCGGCTGGATGATGCCGAAGAGGACCATCTCGGGGATGCGGGTCATCCGGATCAGGTTCCGGCGGGCGACGACCAGGGAGTCGCGTACGGACCGGACGAGGCGGTTGCCGGGCACGTCGGCGCGGACGGCATCGGTGACGGCGCTCACTGGGCGGCCTCCTTGCCGGACTGGGGCCCCTCGGTCCCTTCGGTCTCGGCCGCGTGGCCGGTGAGGGAGAGGAAGACGTCGTCGAGGGTGGGACGGCGCAGGCCGATGTCGTCGATCTCGATGCCGCGGCCGTCCAGCTCGCGGATGATCTCGGAGAGAAGCTTGGCGCCGCCGGTGACGGGGACGGTGAGCTTGCGCATGTGGTCCTCGACCGTGGCCTCGCCCTTGCCGAGGCCGCCCAGTACGGCCGCGGCGGCGGAGAGGTGCTCGCGGTCGTGCACCACGACCTCGACGCGCTCGCCGCCGGTGCGGGCCTTGAGCTGGTCGGAGGTGCCCTGGGCGATCACCCGGCCGTGGTCGACCACGGCGATGTCGTGGGCGAGGTGGTCGGCCTCCTCCAGGTACTGGGTGGTCAGCAGCAGGGTGGTACCGCCGGAGACGAGCTGCTTGATGACCTCCCACAGCTGCTGCCGGTTGCGGGGGTCGAGGCCGGTGGTCGGCTCGTCCATGAACATCACCGGCGGCGAGACCACCAGGGCGGCGGCCAGGTCGAGCCTGCGGCGCATACCGCCGGAGTACGTCTTGGCGGGCCGGTCGGCGGCGTCGGCGAGGTGGAACTGCTCCAGCAGCTCGGCGGCGCGCGCCTTCGCCGGCTTCGCGCGCATCTGGTAGAGCTGACCGACCATCTGGAGGTTCTCCCGGCCGGTCAGGTACTCGTCGACCGCCGCGAACTGGCCGGAGAGGCCGATCGAGCGGCGTACGGCGTCGGGCTGTCCCAGCACGTCGAGGCCGGCGACGACCGCCCGGCCCCGGTCGGGCCGCAGCAGGGTCGTCAGGCAGCGGACGGCGGTGGTCTTGCCCGCGCCGTTCGGCCCGAGCAGGCCCAGGACCGTGCCCTCGGGGACGTCGAGGTCGACGCCGTCCAGAGCCTTTACGTCGCCGAAGGTCTTCACCAGGCCCTCGGCATAGATGGCGCCAGGCATATGAGTCTCCACGTCGTCGGGGATGCTTCGCTGTGCCTCGGTCGTGCGTCGGTACTGCCTTCGTACGCGTACGTCGTACTCCGTACGCGTACGTCGAGCTTCGTACGGGTGCCTCGAGCCGCGCGTACGGGTGCGTCGAGCTTCGTACACGTGCGTCGAGCCGCGCGTACGGGTGCGTCGAGCCTCGTACACGTGCGTCGAGCCGCGCGTACGGGTGCGTCGAGCGTCGTACACGTGCGTCGAGCCGCGCGTACGGTGCGTCGTCGAGCCGGTTCACGGTAAGGCGATGTAACGCGTCTCTCAACGTGATTACGCGGACGCGGGACCGGCGTCCTCGGCGCCTACCGCATCACCGTGTAACCCGCGTCCCGCAGCGCCCGGCCGACCTCGACGCAGTGCTCGGGGCCCTTCGTCTCCAGGTGCAGCTCGACCTCCGCCTCCGTGAGTCCGAGGCGCGGGTCGGTCCGCACGTGGCTCACGTCCAGGACATTGGCGTCGGCCCCTGACAACACCCCGAGCAGCGTGGCGAGGGCGCCCGGCCGGTCCGTCAGCCGCAGCCGCACCGCCAGGTAACGGCCCTGCGCGGCCATGCCGTGCCGCAGCACGCCCTGCATCAGCACCGGGTCCACGTTGCCCCCGGACAGCACCGCCACCACCGGCCCCTCGAAGGCGCCGGGCTCGGCGAGCAGCGCCGCGACCGGGCTCGCCCCGGCCGGTTCCACCACCAGCTTGGCCCGTTCCAGGCAGAGCAGCAGCGCCGCGGAGAGCTGGTCCTCGGTGACGGTGCGGACCTCGTCCACCAGGTCCCCGACGATCCCGAACGGCACGTCACCGGGCCGGCCCACCCTGATGCCGTCGGCCATCGTCGCGGGGTGGGCGAGGGAGACCGGGCGCCCGGCGGCCAGCGACGGCGGGTACGCCGCCGCGCCCTCCGCCTGCACGCCCACGATCCGCACCTCGGGCCGCAGCGCCTTCACCGCGACCGCGATCCCGGCCGCCAGTCCGCCGCCGCCGACGCCGACCACGATCGTCCGGACCTCGGGGCACTGCTCCAGGATCTCCAGCCCGACCGTGCCCTGGCCCGCGATGACGTCCGGGTGGTCGAAGGGGTGGATGAACACGGCCCCCGTCTGGCGCGCGTGCTCCTGCGCGGCGGCCAGCGTCTCGTCGACGACCTGGCCGTGCAGGCGCACCTCGGCACCGTAGTCCTGGGTGGCGCTGATCTTGGGCAGCGGTGCGCCCCTCGGCATGAACACGGTCGAGGTCACGCCCAGCAGCGCCGAGGCGAGGGCGACGCCCTGCGCGTGGTTGCCGGCGCTGGCGGCGACCACCCCGGCGGCCCGTTCCTCCGGCAGCAGCCCGGCGATCCGCGCATAGGCGCCGCGCAGCTTGAACGAGCCGGTGCGCTGGAGGTTCTCGCACTTGAAGAGCACGGGCGCCCCGACCAGCTGGGACAGGTGCCTGCTGCCTTCCATCGCGGTCGTCCGCGCCACGCCCGAGAGCATCTTCTGGGCCCCTCGCACATCGTCCAGGGTGACGGTCCGCGAAAGGTCAGCCGTGCTGTAGCTCATGCCCTCCAGCATCGCAGTTCACAGCGGACGGCGAACTGTGTGACCAACGACCGAGACCCGCTTTGCGCAGCGCCGGTACGGCCCGCGCCCGCTCCGCGTACCCTGTCCCCCAACCAGCAGCCCTTCACGAAGTGAGCCCCCGGCCATGCCCACAACACCCGAAATGTCGATGGACATGACGACCGCCGGTGACCCCGGTCTTCTCGACACGCTGCAGCACCAGGTGGCGGTGTTCGCCCGCCGCGCCGAACAGACCCGGCTCGGCGGTGTCGGGCAGGTGCGCAACACGATGGACCGCGCCGCGTATCTGCTGCTCAACCGCCTCGACCAGGAGGGCCCGATGGGCGTCAAGGCGCTCGCCTCCAGCATGGGGATCGACTCCTCGACGGTCACCCGGCAGGTCGCCCCGCTGGTCGACAGCGGGCTCGTCAAGCGCACCTCGCACCCGGAGGACGGACGGGCGGTCGTGCTCCAGCTGTCGCCGCGCGGGGCGTCCCGGCTCGACGAGGTACGGACCTCCCGCCGTCAGCTCATGGCCGACCTGACCCACGACTGGGCACCGGAGGAGCGCGAGGCGTTCTGCGCGCTCCTCACGCGCTTCAACGGCGCCCTGTCCGCCCGTATGGCCCCCCAGGGGAGCGCGGAGGCGGAGCAGCCGCCGGTCGCCTGACCGCGTCCGGCCGCACTCGGTACGCCCCGGCTCTTGACCGGCGGACCGCGCCTGTCCTCAGATGAGAACGGCAGGGTCGCCCGCTCGGGGGAGGCGCGGTGCGCGCACGGCACGCGGCACGGGACGCCCGCCGGGCCCGTGAGTTCGAGGCGTTCGTCGCGGGCGCGGCCGGGCGGCTGCTGCATGCCGCGACGCTGCTGACGGCCGAGCCGCCGGACGACAACCCGCGCGCCCTGCGGCTGCTGACCCGCGCCCTCGCCGACACCTACGCGCGGTGGGACCGGCTGCGCGGCGAGGACCCGTACGACCGCGTCCGGTGCCACCTGGTCACCCGTTTCGCCCGTGACCTCCGGCACCGGTACGGCGTCCCGGGCCGCGCCCGCCGCCGCCCGGCCGGTCCGCTGGCGGCCCTCGGCCCGCGGGAGCGCCTGGTGGTGGTCCTCCGGCTGTACGAGGGAGTCGCCGAGGAGCAGGCCGCGGCGCTGCTGGGCCTGCCCCGCGAGCGGGTCGACACGCTCTGCGCCCGCGCCACGGCGACCCTGTGGTCGGCACGCGGCAGCGGCGACGGCGCCCGGCCGGCGACGGTGACGGCACCCGGCGGAGGAACGCGGTCGTGAACGAGCGGGGACGGCGGAGGGAAGCGGTCGCGAACCAGCGGGAACGGCGGGAGCGGTCGTGAACCGGTGCCGGCGGGAGCGGTCGTGAACCGGCGGGAGCGGGAGGCGGCGGTACGGCGGTCGATGGACCGGTCGCCGCCGCGGGTGCCGCCCGGCCTGTGCGCCGACGCCGTCCGGCGCGGCGGCCGGCTGCTGCGCCGCAGGACGGCCGCGCGGCGGCTGCTGTGGCTGCTGCTGCTCGCGGCAGCCGTGGCCTTCGCCGTCTGGGCGCTGGCCGTCCAGCCGTGGGTGGCGCCGCCGTCCGAGACGACACCACCCCTGACGGACTGGTGACCGGCAGCGGTCAGCCGAGGGCCTGCTGGAGGTCCGCCAGCAGGTCGTCGGCGTTCTCGATGCCGACCGAGAGGCGGACCAGGTCGGCCGGGACCTCCAGGGCCGAACCGGCCGCGGAGGCGTGCGTCATGCGGCCGGGGTGCTCGATGAGCGACTCGACGCCGCCCAGGGACTCGCCCAGGGTGAACACCTTCGCGCGGTTGCAGACCTCGACGGCCGCCTCCTCGCCGCCCTCCACCCGGAAGGAGATCATGCCGCCGAAGGCCCGCATCTGCTTGGCGGCGGTCTCGTGGCCCGGGTGGTCCGGCAGCCCGGGGTAGAGAACGCGCGTCACGCGCGCGTGCCGGGTCAGCATGTCGGCGACCTTGGCCGCGTTCTCGCTGTGCCGGTCCATGCGGACGGCGAGGGTCTTGGTGCCGCGCAGCACCAGCCAGGAGTCGAAGGGCCCGGCGACGGCGCCCATGGCGTTCTGGTGGAACGCCAGTTCCTCGCCCAGCTCGGGGTCGCTGACGATCAGCGCGCCGCCGACGACGTCGGAGTGGCCGCCCATGTACTTGGTGAGGGAGTGCACGACGATGTCCGCGCCGAGGGCCAGCGGCTGCTGGAGGTAGGGCGTGGCGAAGGTGTTGTCGACGACGAGGCGGGCGCCGGCGTCCTGGGCGACCTGGGCGACGGCGGCGATGTCGGTGACGCCGAGCAGCGGGTTGGAGGGCGTCTCCACCCAGACCAGCTTGGTCTTCGGCGTCAGGGCGGCCCGTACGGCGGCCGGGTCGGCGGAGTCGGCCACGGACCACTCCACGCCCCACCGGGTGGCGACCTTGGCGAAGAGGCGGAACGTGCCGCCGTAGGCGTCGTTGGGGATGACCACGTGGTCGCCGGGGCGCAGCAGGGTGCGCAGCAGGCAGTCCTCGGCGGCCAGTCCGGAGGCGAAGGCGAGGCCGCGCCGGCCGCCCTCCAGAGCGGCGAGGTTCTCCTCCAGCGCGGTGCGGGTCGGGTTGGCGCTGCGGCTGTACTCGTAGCCGCCGCGCAGCCCGCCGACGCCGTCCTGCTTGTAGGTGGAGACCTGGTAGATCGGGGGGACGACCGCGCCCGTCAGGGGGTCGGCGGTGTTGCCCGCGTGGATCGCGAGGGTCTCGAAGTGCTGACTGAAGTGCCTGTCGCTCATGGGCCCGAGCGTAGTGCGCGGCGGCGGCCGGTGAGGCCGGACCGGGGCGCGGGCGGCGGGGCGGCGGGGCGGGGTTTTTCCACAGGCGCGGGGTTTTCCACAGGCCCGAGGGCGCAGGTTGGCCAATTGTCGGCGCGGTCTGGTTCGCTTGAGGCATGGAGATTCTCTGGGTCCTGCTGGCACTGGTCCTCTTCGGCTTCGTGCTGCTCCCCGTCTTCCGGCGCCGGCGGGGCATGATCGAGCAGGTGCCGCCGGGCCACCCGGACGCCGCGGACCCCGCGCACTACGGCTTCGTGCGCGAGGAGGAGCTGGACATCCGCATGCCGGGGCCCGACCAGGACCTGCTCGACGTCCTCGACCTGGTGCAGCGCACGGGTGACTACCGCGCGGCCGAGCAGTTGCTGGCCGGCACGGAGGCGACGGGCGAGCGGCGCTGGCAGCGGGTGCAGGCGTTCGCGGGCGCGGTGGCGCTGGAGCTCCAGCAGCGGCCGGGCGGCGTCGGGGAGACGCCGGGCGGCCAGTGGCTGCGGGTGTGGCGGGCGGAGCACCCGAAGGACGCGGGCGGTGCGGCGGTGCACGCCGAGTTCCTGGTGCAGCAGGCGTGGCGGACGTCGACGCCCGGCACGGACGAGTTCCGGATCATCATGGAGGAGGCGCGGGCGGCGTGCGGTGACGCGGCCCTGCTCGCCCCCGGCGATCCGGTGCCGTACATCGTCGAGCTGTCGGTGGCCCGCGGTCTCGGGTACGAGCGGGCGGAGTTCGAGCAGCTCTGGCTGAAGATCCTCGACCGGGACCCGGCCCACATGGGCGCGCACCTGGCCGCGCTGCACTACTGGTGCGAGAAGTGGCACGGCTCGCGCGAGCTGGCGTACTCCTTCGCGGAGGCGGCGGCGGCCCGCGCGCCCCGGGGTTCGCTGCTGGCGGCGATGCCGCTGTTCGCGGTGTTCGAGCACCTTCCGGAGGTGAACCTGGTCGGTTCCTTCCACCGCAGCGAGGTCGTCACCAAGGCGGTGCACGGCGCCCTGCACGCGGTGCACTCGGCCCGCCCCGACGACCCGATGACGGCGCACGTCCGCCATCTGCTGCTGTTCTTCCTGGTCCGCGGCGAGCGCTGGTCGGAGGCCATGGACCAGCTGGTGCGCATAGACGGCCACGTCGGCGCCCTGCCGTGGACGCTGTCCGCCGACCCGGCGGCCGAGTTCGCGGTCTACCGGGCCCTGGCGGTGGCGGGCTACGAGGCCAACGGCGGCAGCCCGGCCACGCTGCCGCACTGACGCCGGCCGGGGCCGGGACACGCGGCTCGTACGCATCGCCGATGGACAAGATGGCCGAGGGGGGCCGTGCTCACTCAGGTACTGCCCGGGTTCCGCGAGCTGCGCACGCCCCTGGCGACGGGCGTCCTGTGGCTGCTCACGCTCTGGGTGGCCCTCGGTGACCGCGTGCCCGAGCGGGCCCGTGCCACGGGCTTCGCGGCGCGCGTCTACGAGCTGGCGGAGCTGGTCGGGCGGCCCGGAGTCGGTGCCGCCCTGCTCTTCACCGCGTACGTCGTCGGAAGCGTGGTGAGCGTCCCGGCGAACCAGTTGCTGCGGGAGCCCGCCGCCCAGGACGCCTGGGGCGCGGTCCAGGTGCTGCCGGAGCGGTGGCCCGTCGTCCAGGGCCGTCCGGTGCTGACCCAGTACCGGGCGGCGGCCTCCGGGAGCTACCCGGCCTTCACGGACACCCGGCTGCTGACCCGGCAGGCCTGGGCGGACCTGCGGGCCCACGTGCGGACGAGTCCGCTGCCGCGGTGGCTGGAGACGCACCGTTCGGAGCGGCACCGCGAGGTCGCCGAGAACATCCTGCTGCGCGACGTCCTGGACGAGCTGGGCCAGCTCGGCACCCGCCTGCACGCCAAGAACTCGACGCTCTACGCCGACCAGGACCGGCTGATGGCGGAGGCGGACCTTCGGGTCAACGTGGGGGCCGGCGTGGCGGTCCTGGCCGTCGCGCTCTCCGTGCGGGTCTCGCCGCTGTTCCTCCTGGCGTTCGCGCTGTCGGCCCTGCTGGTGGCCATGGGAAGGGGCCGCGCCCGGCAGGCGAACGACGTGATCGTGCAGGCGCTGGTGATCGGCGAGGTGGAGTCGACGGCCCTGGCGGAGGCGGACCGTGCCGCCGAGGCCCTCGGTGCCGTGCCCCCGGGCGACGACCGCCCGGAGGATGGCTGACGGCGGCCGGAGCCGCCGCCGGGTCAGCCCTGGGTGCGGGCCGGCAGGCGCCAGTTCGGGCGGGGGAAGTGGCAGGTGTAGCCCTCGGGGTAGCGCTCCAGGTAGTCCTGGTGCTCGGGCTCGGCCTCCCAGAACGGGCCGACCGGCTCGACCTCGGTGACGACCTTGCCGGGCCACAGTCCGGAGGCGTCGACGTCCGCGATGGTGTCCTCGGCGATGCGCTTCTGCTCGTCGTCCACGTAGTAGATCGCGGAGCGGTAGCTCATGCCGATGTCGTTGCCCTGGCGGTTCTTGGTGGTCGGGTCGTGGATCTGGAAGAAGAACTCCAGGAGCGCCCGGTAGTCGGTCTGCTCCGGGTCGAAGAGGATCTCGATGGCCTCCGCGTGCGTCCCGTGGTTGCGGTACGTCGCGTCGGGCACGTCACCCCCGGTGTAGCCGACCCGGGTCGCCGTCACGCCCGGAAGCTTGCGGATCAGGTCCTGCATCCCCCAGAAACATCCGCCCGCCAGCACGGCCCTCTGCGTCTGCCCGGCCATCACGGCCCTCCACTCTTGGTCACTCGTTCACTCGGGCCACCCGGCTCACCGGCCGGTACCCGACGGCCACCCCTGTCAACACATCAGGGCACCGCCCGATTCCGCACCGCCCGCGGGTACGCGGAAAACCGGTGGCCGGCCGAGTGCCCCGCCCCGCACCCTGTCGGTCATGGAACGACCGCAGCGCGAGATCCGCGCGACCTTCGGCCCCTCGACGATCACCGTCTACCAGGCGTACCCGCCCGCGATCGGCCTGCCGGCGGCCCGGGACGGGCGGTTCCCCGGCGCCTGGAAGCGGGACCGGATGACGTGGATCAAGCCGTCGTTCCTGTGGATGATGTACCGCTGCGGCTGGGCGACGAAGCCGGGGCAGGAGACCGTGCTCGCCGTCGAGATCACCCGTGACGGCTTCGCGTGGGCGCTGCGCCACGCCTGCCTGTCGAGCCACGACCCCGGCGCGCACCCCGACCGGGCCGCCTGGCGACGCGAGCTGAGGCATTCCCCGGCCCGCGTCCAGTGGGACCCGGAGCGGGACCTGCGTCTCGCCCCGCTCCCCCACCGCTCCCTCCAGCTCGGCCTCTCCGGCGAGGCGGCACGCCGGTACGCGGACGACTGGACGGTCTCGATCACCGACGTCACCCCGCTCGCCCGCACCGTCCACGAGCACGTCGGCAGGGGCGACCTGGACGCGGCGGCCCGGCTGCTGCCCGAGGAACGTCCCTATCCGGCCGGGGACGAGCTGACGGCGCACCTGGGAGCGTGACCGGGGTCGCCCGGACCGGACCGGACCGGAGCGGTGGCACCGCCCCGCAGCGCCGCGCCCACGCCCCGCCGGCCGGTGCGGTACCGGCCGGCGGGGCGTGGGCGTCCCGTGGGGGTGGGTCAGATCCTCTGGGTCAGATCCTGTGGGTCAGATCCTCTGGGTCAGATCGTCGCCGTGTCGATCACGAAGCGGTAGCGGACGTCGCTGGCGAGGACGCGCTCGTAGGCCTCGTTGATCTGGCTCGCCTCGATCAGCTCGATCTCCGCGCCGATGCCGTGCTCGGCGCAGAAGTCCAGCATCTCCTGGGTCTCGGCGATGCCGCCGATCATCGAGCCGGCGAGGTTCTTGCCGCCGCCGATGAGGGAGAAGAGGTTGAGGGAGATCGGCTCCTCGGGGGCGCCGACGTTGGCCAGGGTGCCGTCGGCCTTCAGCAGGCTCAGGTAGGCGCCGAAGTCCAGGGGCGCCGAGACCGTGGAGACGATCAGGTCGAAGCGGCCGGCCAGCTCGGTGAAGGTCGCCGGGTCGCTGGTGGCGTAGTAGTGGTCGGCGCCCAGCTTCAGGCCGTCGTCCTTTTTGCGCAGCGACTGCGACAGCACGGTCACCTCGGCACCGAGGGCGTGCGCGATCTTGACGGCCATGTGGCCGAGACCGCCGAGGCCGACGACGGCGACCTTCTTGCCGGGGCCCGCGCCGAAACGCTTCAGCGGGGAGTACGTGGTGATGCCGGCGCACAGCAGCGGCGCGGCCACGTCCAGGGAGAGGCCGTCGGGGATGCGGACGGTGAACGCCTCGTCCACGACGATCTTCTGCGAGTAGCCGCCGTAGGTGACCTCACCGTCGTAGCCGACGGCGTTGTACGTGCCGACCTGGCCGCGCTCGCAGTACTGCTCCCGGCCCGCCTTGCAGCTCTCGCACTCGCGGCAGGAGTCGACCATGCAGCCGACGCCCACCCGGTCGCCCACCTTGAACCTGGTCACGGCGGAGCCGACCTCGGTGACGACACCCGCGATCTCGTGGCCGGGGACCATCGGGAAGATGGCCTCGCCCCAGCCCTCGCGGGCCTGGTGGATGTCGGAGTGGCAGATGCCGGCGTACTGGATGTCGATCAGGACGTCGTGCTCGCGGACGTCCCGCCGCTCGATGGTGGTGCGCTCCAGCGGAGCCTTGGCGGCGGGTGCGGCGTACGCGGCGACAGTGGTCATGCCGGGTTCTCCGGAGTTCCTCGTGACGGGTGGTTCTGTACGTCTCCCAGGGTGCCGACCTGCGGCGCGGCTACCCAGACCACGGTTTTGCGTACGTCCGCCGTGCGTACCACCGGCAGGGTCAGGCTGCTGTGCCTACGACCACAGACACCGGGAATACGCGGCGGTGATACTGGAGGACATGGACGTACCACCCGAAGCCGGTCCCGGTCTGGACCAGCGTGCCGAGCTGAGCGAGTTCCTGCGGACCCGGCGGGCCCGGCTGAAGCCGGAGGACGTCGGGCTGCCGGTGTTCGGGCGGGCCCGCCGGGTGCCGGGGCTGCGGCGGGAGGAGCTGGCGCAGCTCGCCGGGGTGTCGGTGGCGTACTACACCCGCCTTGAGCAGGGCAACGGGCGGAACGTGTCGGCGGAGGTGCTGGACGCGATCGCCCGCGCGCTGCGGCTGTCGGACGCCGAGCGCGCGCACCTGACGCATCTGGCGAAGCCGAAGCAGCAGCGGCACCGGCAGGCGTCGGCCCGGGCCCAGCAGGTGCGGCCGACGCTGCGGCAGCTGCTGGAGTCGTTCGACACGGTCCCGGCGTACATCACCGGACGGCGTACCGACGTGCTCGCCTTCAACGGCATGGCCTCGGTCCTGTTCGGCGGCTGGGACCGGATGCCGGCCCGGGAGCGGAACTGGGCGCGGCTGGTGTTCCTGCGGCCGGACTACCGCGAGCTGTTCGTGGAGTGGGACCAGAAGGCGGCCGACATCGTCGGCTACCTGCGGATGGACGCCGGGTGCCACCCGGACGATCCGCAGCTGGCCGCGCTGGTCGGGGAGCTGTCGGTGAAGAGTGACACGTTCCGGCGGCTGTGGGCGGCGCACGACGTGAAGGAGAAGAGCCACGGGCTCAAGCGGCTGCGGCATCCGGTGGTCGGGGATCTGACCCTGTCCTTCGAGACGTTCCGCCTGGTGGACGACGCGGACCAGTCCCTGGTCACGTACCACGCCGAGCCGGGCTCGGCGTCGGCGGACGCGCTGCGGCTGCTGGCGAGCTGGACCGCGGGGGCGGCTGCGCCCGCGTAAACGCCGGGCGCGGCGAGGGTGCGGCAACTACCCTCCCCCGCATGCTGCTTCGCGGAACGTTACGAATGATCATGATGTTCGCCGTGGTGCTGACGGTGGTGGTCGCGGGTGGGACGACCGCGCACGCGGACGGGCGTCCGCTGCTGTACTTCAACCACGCGTACGGCGTCCTGGACCGGGAGACCGCCGACGCGATCGAGGACTCCGCGTATCTGCGGGAGTTCGCCAACTTCCAGGTGCGGACGACGACCGGGGCCGACGGGCAGACCTGGACCGGACGCTATCTGATGGGGCGCGAGACGTACGTCGAGCTGTTCGGGGTGGGTGACCTGGCGGGGCCCGACGGCACGCTGGGCGCCGCCGGGCTCGGGGTGTCCGCCGAGCGGGCCGGTGACCTGGCGAGGGCCGTCGACCGGCTGCCGTCGTTCGGGGTCGCGGAGCCGGTCCTGTTCCAGCAGACCCGCGACTTCGGGGACGGGGTGCCGGTGCCCTGGTTCGACGCGGTGTTCACCGACACGCGGTACGACGCCTTCGGGGCGTGGGGGATGGAGTACCGGCCGGAGTACTTCGCGGACCCGCGCGGCAACACCGAGCCGGCGAGCGGGCCGGGCGACGTCGGCCGGGAGCGGTACCTGTCCGACGCCTACGCCGGGCACCTGATGCGGGATGTGACCTCCGTCCGTCTCGGCGTGACGGCGGCCGACCTCGCGGACACGGTGCCGTTGCTGCGCGCGGGCGGGTTCGCGGTGCGGACGCTGACCGGGGGCGGCGTCGTCGCCGACGACGGCATGACCAGGGTCCGGCTGGACCCCGTACCGCGCGAGGACGCGGGCCTGCGGCACATCGGCTTCGCCCTCGACCGGAGCGTGGCCGAGCGGCACGTGGAGCGCATCGGGAACTCGGCCCTGGTGGTCGGGCCGGGGGCGGGGGCGTCCTGGACGTTCACGGGCGGCGCGGAGTAGCGCCGGTCAGCGCGCCTTCAACGCCGTGAGGAACGGCGCCCAGGCGGCGGCGGTGACCATGACGACGGGGCCCTCGGAGACCTTGGAGTCCCGGACGGGGACGAGTCCGGGGACTCCGGTGGCTATCTCTACGCAATCACCGCCGCTGCCATTGCTGTAGCTGCTCTTCCTCCACGGCACGTCACTCAAGTCGGTCGGGCTGCTTGCCATTTCGGTAGTCCTCTGCCGCTGCCTGGATCATGGCCAGGGACGCCTCAGGTGACAGCGCGACGGCCCTGAGCCGATCGTACGACTTGCGGTACTCCTCCACGAGAATCGGATCATCGATGGTGACCCCCGTGTGCAACGACTCCGTGTAGACCAGCGGTGGTGCGTCCGGGAAGGTCATGAGCTTCGCGGTACCGACCATGAAGGGGTGCGGGCCGCACGTCCGCGGAAGGATCTGCGGAACGATGCGTCGCCGCACGGCCAGCCCGGTGATCCGGTCAAGCTGCTCCGCCATGTCAGGCGCGGGCAGGATCGGGTCCAGCAGCAGCGCCTCGTGCAAAATCGCCCAGTATGACGGGACATGGTGGTCCGCCTCGAAGAGTTCGGCGCGTGCCATTCGCGCGCTGACCCTCGGCTCCACTTCCTCGTCCAGCGCCTGCGGATGGGTCGCGAGGACGACGGCACGCGCGTACGCGGGGGTCTGGAGAAGTCCGGGGAAGAGACTCGGACACCACTCCTCGATGGCCTTGGCGTGCTTCTCCGCCTCCAGGACCTGCTCGAAATATTCCGCGTGACCGGCCCGCCGGGCCCTCCGCACATCCTCGCAATTCCGCTCGAAGAACTTGTCCGTCCCCAGCACCCGGTCCACATGCCGGGCCAGATCCAGCGGCATCCGCCGCTCCCCGTGCTCGATGTCGCTGAGGTACGACTTCCCGTAGAAGCTCCCTTCGAGCAGGCCCTCCAGGGACAGGCCCGCCGCCTCCCGCTTCCAGCGCAACTCCTTGCCGTAGAAGGTCGGGACGCTCATCGAGCCGTCGATGTCCTTGCGCCGTGCCATGTGCCCCTGCCTCTTCCGCACTCCGGGCCGCCCACGCGCGGCCCCTTCTCACGGTAGGGCGCCCGGCGTCACGCTGTGAGCGATTCGTCACACCCCGCACACGGAAAGGCGCCGCCCCATGCCGCACCCCCGCCCCCAGGAAGACGACCTGACCCGCTGCGTGGACGAACTCCGCGCCGCGCTCGCCGTCCACGGCATCACGCTCCCCTCCCTCCGCGCGGACCCGCTGACCTACCACGGGGCGTACGCGGGGCTCGTCGCGCTCGGGAGCTGCAACAGCGACACCGCCCGCGCGCTGACCGCCGCCCTGCGGAAGGCGGCCCCGGCGTGACCCTGGAGATCGGCCTGCTCGCCGCGCCGAAGGCCGTGCCCGAGCTGCGGCGCCTGCTGCGCGGCCACGACATCGACGTCCGCCTCTGCGCGAGCGAGCTGCTGACGAACGTCATCGACCATCTCGGCGAGGGCACACCCGTGACCGTCCGGGTGTACGGGACGGGGACCGGCCGGACCCGCGTGGAGGTGACGGACCCGGACCCGCGCGCGCTGCCCGTGCTGCTGAGGGCGCCCGGCACGAGCGAGTCCGGGCGCGGGCTCGCCCTGGTGGACGCGGTGGCGGTGCGGTGGGGCGTGGAGCCGGGCGCGGACCACAAGACGGTCTGGTGCGAGCTTCCCGGCCTTCCCTGCCCCGCGCGGGCGGCGGGGGAGGCACGGACCACGGGGCCGCTGACGCCGGCGGCCGGCTGAGCGGCCGTCCGCGTCACACGGACACCTCCGCCTCACACGGACACGTCGCCTCACACGGACACGTCCGCTCCCTCGGCCGCCGCCCGCAGGCGGTCCGGTCCCTCCGCGTCCGGCGTCCCCGGCTCCGCCGTGAACGTCATGATCCGCATGTCGTGGTCCGGCACCTTCAGCACGTCGCTGTCCGGCACCAGCTCCCCGACGAGCGGGTGCGGGACCCGCTTGGTGCCGCCGAGGCGCGTCCCCAGCGTCGCGGTGGCCCACAGCTCCCCGAAGCCGGCGCCGGCCCGCCGGGCCTCCTCGACCAGGTCCTCGATCTCCTTCTCCCCCGGGTAGGCGGCGCGGGTCAGCCGCAGGTCGGCGACGAGGGCCGCGCCGTCCGCGGTGAAGGGGAAGAGGGAGGCGCGGCCGGCCCCGGACGGCGGTGTGGCGAAGACCGCGCGCACCGTCCTCGACACGGCCGACGGCCTCCAGAACCCCACGTCCGTCGCCGTCGACGACGGCACCGTCCACGTCACCAGCGGCGCGCTCACCACGGGCGGGGACGCCAACCTGCTGACCGCGCGCCTCGGCCGGCCGGGGCGGTGGGCCAGCGCGCCCTGAGCGGCGTACCGACGTATGGACGGCGGGCCGCCGGGGCAGGCGGGCCGTGACCGCCAGGGACCCGGGAGGGCACGTGTTCGACGGCTTCGAGCTGGGCCGGTACGAGGGCGAGGGCGCGCACCTGCGCGTCCGGCACGGCGGGAGCGGGCCGCCGGTGCTGCTGCTGCACGGGCATCCGCGCACCCACGCCACCTGGCACCGGGTCGCCCCGCTGCTGGTGGCGGCCGGCCGTACGGTGGTCTGTCCCGACCTGCGCGGCTACGGCGCGTCCGACAAGCCGCCGACCGACGAGCGGCACCGCCCGTACGCCAAGCGCGCGATGGCCGCCGACTGCCTGGCGGTGATGCGGCGCCTGGGGCACCGCCGGTTCGCCGTCGTCGGCCACGACCGGGGCGCCTACGTGGCCACCCGGCTCGCCCTGGACCACCCGGAGGCCGTCTCCGCGCTCAGCGTGCTGGACGCGGTGCCCCTCGGGGAGGCGCTGCGGCGCTGCGACGCGGGGTTCGCCGCGCGCTGGTGGCACTGGTTCTTCCTCGGGCAGACCGACAAGCCCGCCGAACGCGTCATCGACGCCGACCCGGACGCCTGGTACAAGGGCACCGCCGAGCAGATGGGCGCCGATGCCTACGAGGACTACCGGCGGGCCGTCCACGACCCGGCCACCGTGCACGCGATGTGCGAGGACTACCGGGCCGGGCTCGGCGTCGACCGGGAGCACGACGACGCCGACCGGCGGGCCGGACGGCGCGTCCGGTGCCCGACGCAGGTGCTGTGGGCCACCGGTGACGACATGGCGGACCTCTACGGCGATGTCCTCGGCGTCTGGCGGGACTGGGTGGACGCCCCGCTGACCGGCGGTCCGGTCGTCTCCGGGCACCACATCGCCGAGGACGCGCCCGGACCGCTCGTCACCGCGCTGCGGGAGTTCTGGGGGACCGTGGGGGCGGCATGACGACGGCCTGCCCGGACCGGGTGGTCGCGGACAGGCCGTCGCCTTCGGGAGCTAGCGGATCACTTGCCGTGGTAGGCGTTGAACACCGTGATCAGCGACGTGTTGCCCTTCTTGTCGATGATCTTGGCGCGGAGGGAGATGCCCTTGCCCTTCGCCGGGTTCTTGGTGGTGACCTTGCCCTTGGTGACGGTGAGCTTCTTCCAGGTCTTGCCGGTGTCGTAGGAGGCCCAGACCGTCAGGGACTTGAGGTTCGAGCCCTTGGCGGCGCCCTCCACGGTGACCGGGAAGGTCGCCTTCTGACCGGCCTTCACCGTGCTGTCCAGCGACACGGCCGCGCCGAAGCGGGCCGAGGAGGCGGGCAGCATGGTGTAGGCGGAGGTCTTCTTGGAGCGGAAGGTCCAGCTCGCGTCGATGCGGCTGCTGGCCGCGGCGACCTTGGCGGAGCGCTTGACCGACGTGGTCAGCTTGTACTCGGCCTCGCCGGACGGGACCTTGAACTCCTCGTCACCGAAGAGCGGGTCCTTGTTCGAGCCGACCTTGGTGCCGTTGCGGTAGAGCGTCGTGGCGACCGAGGAGAAGTCGGACGAGCCCGCGTGGCCGGCGCCGTCGGAGAACAGCGGGATCATGCCGCCGATGGCGTTGCCGTCACGGTAGAGGCCGTAGTCGGAGGTCACGCGCGGGGCGAAGACGCCGGTGTTGACCTTCGCCGAGTAGCTCTTGCCCGCCTTGAACGCCTGCCCGGTGCCGACCAGGTAGAAGGCGTCCGCGAGCGGGTAGCCCTCCTCGTCGACGCCGCCGTACTGGGTGAACTGCGTGTCCCAGCGGACGCCCGAGGCGGTGGACAGGTGCAGGGTGCGGGTGCCGGGCAGGGTCTGGAGGGAGCCGCCCGAGGAGCCGCCGGAGCTGTTCGGGAGCCAGCCCAGCGCGGTGATCTCGCCCTTCTTGCCCTTCGCGGAGGCGCCCATGGCGACCTTCACCGTGGCCAGCTCGCTCGCCTTGTAGTGCCGGGTGTACCCGGTGGCCAGCTGCTTGACCGCGCCGCCGGCGACGGTGTCGTACTGCTCCGTGGAGCCCTTGAGCCAGTGGCCGTCCCACTGCTGGCTCAGGGAGCCGTCGGTGACCTGCGGACCGAGGTGGCGGGTGCGGAACTTGGCGAAGCCGTCCAGGAACCAGCCGAAGCCGTAACCGGAGTCCGCGGTCTCCACGTAGAAGTCGGCGGAGGCCAGGGACGGCTTCGCGCCCTTGTCCGGGACGGTGATGTCGACCGGCTTGGCGGTCCGCGCGTCCAGCGTCACCGTGGTGTTCTTGGTGATGCTGAGCTTCGGCTGGGCCAGCCAGTCGGTGCCCTTGTCCACCATCGGGTCGGCGCTGACGAAGATCCCGGAGTTGAGGATGTAACCGCCCTTGGGCACGCGCACGGTGACCGTGCCGTCGGCCTCGTAAGGCGCGTACCACTCGTCGGCGGCCAGGCCCGAGACGCCGGCCAGGTCGGCGCTGTAGTTCGCGGACGGCTTGCCGTCGCGGCCGATGACCTTCAGCGTCACGTCGTACGACTCGACCTCGCGCTGCACCGCGGCGGCCGTGCGGACGGTCTGCCCGCCGCCCGTCGCCGTGACGTACGCCGAGTACGCGCCGTCGACGGTGCCGCCGAGGCGGGTGTCGGCGGTCAGGCCCACGGAGGCGGTGCCGCCCGCCGGGACGGTGACCGTGTCGGCGTCCAGGGTGAAGAAGCCGGCCGGGGCCGCCTTGCCCTTGGGGTCGAGCGCGGACGCGCTCAGCTTGAGGGTGACGTCCTCGGTGCCGAGGTTGCGGTAGGTCAGCCGCTTGGCGACCGGCTGGTCGTCGGTGTGCGGCCACTGCTGGGTGCCGAAGTCCAGCGACACCGGGTCGGCGACGACGGTCTGCGCGATCGCCTTGTCCACCTGGATGCGGCCCGCGCCCTGCTGGAACGGGGTGTACGCCCCGCCCTTGGCGGACGCGGTGAGGGCGCCCTTCAGCTCGGCGTAGGTCCACTCCGGGTGCTGCTGCTTGAGCAGCGCGGCGGCGCCCGCGACGTGCGGGGTCGCCATGGACGTACCGGAGATGGTGACGTATCCGGCCGGGTTCTCGCCCTCCTCCTGGGCGATGACGCTGCCCTTGGCGGAGGCGGCGGTGATGTCGACGCCCGGGGCGGTGACGTCCGGCTTGATCTGGCCGTCCAGGCCGGGACCGGTGCTGGAGAAGGAGGCCAGCGCGTCCTTGTCGTCGACGGCGCCGACGGTCAGGGCCGCGGCGGCGCTGCCCGGGGAGCCGATGGACCGGTCGCCGTACTCGCCCTCGTTGCCCGCGGCGATGGCGAAGAGGATGCCCTTCTCCGCCGAGAGCTTGTTGACCTCGGCCTCCAGCGGGTCGACCTCCGGGGTGTCGCCGCCGCCGAGGCTGAGGTTGACGATGTCGGCGCCCTGCGCGGCTGCCCACTCCATGCCGGCCAGGATGCCGGAGTCGTCGCCGTAGCCGTCGTCGCTGAGGACCTTGCCGTTGAGGAGCTGGGCGCCGGGCGCGACGCCCTTGTACTTCCCGCCGGCCTTGGCGCCGGTGCCCGCCGCGATGGAGGCGACGTGCGTGCCGTGGCCGAACTTGTCGGTCGCGTCGGGCGAGACGGAGAAGTTCTTGGCGGCGACGACCTGGTCCTTCAGGTCGGGGTGGGTGGCGTCGATGCCGGTGTCCAGGACGGCGATCTTCACGCCCTTGCCGTCGTAGCCGGCCGCCCAGGCCTGCGGGGCGCCGATCTGGGACACGGACTTGTCGAGGCTGGCCTTGCGGACGCCGTCGAGCCAGACGTGGGCGATGCCGGAGGCGGTCTTCCCGCCGTCGGTGACCGCCTTCCACAGGTCGGGCGTGTCCCGGTGCGGGGTCTGCACGGCGTCGGCGTTGAGCGAGGTGAGCGAGCGGCGCAGGGTGCCCGCCGCGCGGACGTCGGACTTGGTCGCCGCGGGGGCGCCCTTGTAGCCGACGATGACCTTCAGGCCGCTCCGCTGCGCCTTGCGGGTGGTGGCCCGGTTCAGTTCGGTGATGTCGAACAGGCGCCGGTCGAGCTTGCCGCCGGCCACCATGCGGGCGGCGTCGGCGGGGATGACGAGGGTGTGGCCGCCGGACCGGCGGACCTGTACGGGTATGTGCTCGCGGCCCTTGGCGGGCTCGACCCCGGTGACCCGGCCCCGGGCGTCGACGAGGACCCGGTCCCCGGTGATCAGGGTGATGCGGTGGGTGGCGGAGAGAGCACCGCCCGGGCGGTCGGCGGTGGTCCCGGCCGCGGCGGCCGGGGTGGTGAGTCCGGCGGCGAGGGCGACGGCCGCCGCCGCGGCGACCGCGGCGACGCGTCCCTTCCCCGCCGGGCCAGTGTTCGTTCGTCTGCGCAAGGTTCCCCCTAGCGGATGTCCGGGCGGACCGCTCGGGCTCACCCGGCCGGGGGTGGTCTCGTACGCCTGTGCGCACCCCCCGGAGTCACGCAGTATGCCGGGGGGTGATCACCGTCTCAATGGAAGGCTCGGCGGATGAGAGAAAGGTGAGAAAACCGCCGGGTGGTTGTTACCCGCCCGCCCGAAGTCCGTTACCGGACCGATGGGTTACCGGCGGCCACAGGGGTCACGCGACTCACGACGGGCGGCGTCACGGGTGTCACGACGGGTGGCGTCACGGGTGTCACGACGGGTGGCGTCACGGGGGGCACGGAAGGACTCACGGGGGGCATGTGTGGCGTCACGGGTGTCACGGGCGGCGTCACGCCGACGCGTTCTCCCGGATGGTGATCCTTCCCTTGCGGATGGTCGCCAGGCGCGGTGCCTTCTTCGCGATCGCGGAGTCGTGGGTGACCATGACGAAGGTCAGGCCCAGCTCCTTCCACATCCGCTCCAGCACCTCCATGATCTCGTCGCGCATCGACTCGTCGAGGTTGCCGGTGGGTTCGTCGGCGAGCAGCACCTTGGGCTGCTTCACCAGCGCGCGGGCGATGGCGACGCGCTGCTGCTGGCCGCCGGACATCTCGCCGGGCAGGTGCCCGAGCCGCTCGCCGAGCCCGACCGAGGCGAGCGCCTCGGCGGCCCGCTCGCGCCGCTCCTTCGTCTTGACCCCGAGCGGTACGAGGGCGGTCTCGACGTTCTCCTGCGCGGTCAGCGTCGGGATGAGGTTGAAGGACTGGAAGACGATGCCGATGGTCTCGCTGCGCACCCGGGTCAGCCGGGCCTCGGAGAGCGTGGCCAGGTCGGTGCCGTCGAGGACGATCTCGCCCGAGGTGGGCCGGTCCAGCGCGCCGAGCATCTGGAGCAGGGTGGACTTGCCGCCGCCGGTGGGGCCCTGGATGACCAGCCGGTCGCCGTCGGGGATGGTCAGGTCGATGCCGTCGAGGGCGTTGACGGTGTCCTTGCCGCGCGTGTAGCGCTTGGTGACGCCTCTGAGTTCGTACATGGTCCGACTCCTGGGGTTGCGTAAGGGGGAGGGGCCCGCCGCCCGGGAGGTGGGGCGGGCAGGCCCCGGTGCGGGGGAAGCGGCGGTGCTACTCGACGCGGCGCAGGGCGTCCGCCGGGCGCAGCCGGGAGGCGCGCCAGCCGCCGAAGCCGCCCGCGATCAGTCCGCCGGCCACGGCGAGCACGACGGCGAGGGCGATGGTGGTGAGGCTGACCGGCGCGGTCAGGGCGACCTCCAGCGTCCGGGACGCGGTCTGCCGGCCCATGCCGCCGCCGGGACCGCCGCCCATGCCGCCGGGTCCGCCGCCCGAACCGCTCGCGGCGGCGCCGAGTTCGGCCTGCAGGCTGGGGCTGACCGCGGTGACCGCGTAGGCGCCCGCCAGGCCGAGCGCGATGCCGAGGACGCCGCCGACCAGGCCGTTGACGACGGCCTCGCCGACGACCTGCCGGGTGACCCGGCCGGACTTCCAGCCGAGCGCCTTCAGGGTGCCGAACTCGCGCACCCGGCGGGAGACGGCCGAGGAGGTGAGCAGGCCGGCGACGAGGAACGCGGCGATCAGCACCAGGATCGAGAGCCACGTGCCGACGCTGGTGGCCAGCGAGGAGGCGGTGGACAGCGAGCCGGACACGGTGTCGGCGAGGTCGGCGGAGGTGGTGACCGTGGTCCCCGAGATGTTCTTCTGGATGGCCGACTTGACGCTGTCGATCTTCTGGGAGTCGGCGGCCTGGACGTAGATGGTGGTGACCTTGTTCTTCACGTCACCGAGCGTCTGGGCCCGCGCCAGCGGTATGTAGAGGTTGGCCGCCGCGTCGCCGCTGTCGGCGGTGGCGATGCCGATGACCGTGAACTCGGTGTCCGAGATGGTGACCGTGGAGCCGGTCTTCAGCTCCTTCTCCTTGGCGTACGCCGAGTCGACGACGGCGACCTTCGCGTTCGTCTCGGACGTCTTGAAGGTGCGGCCGCTGGTGATCTTTGAGGAGGTCAGCGGGCCGAGGCCGGTCTTGGTGACGTCGGTGCCGTAGACGGAGTAGCTGTTGACGTCGAAGTTCGCGCCGCCGCCCTGTACTTCGCCGCCCTGGCCGCCGGTGCCGCCGCTCGGGGCGCCGCCCTGGCCCTGACCCTGGGTCTGGCCGCCGCCGCCCTGCTGGAACTGACCGCGCGTGAACTGGCCGCTGACCTTCATGACCTGGAGGCTGAGGCCGCCCACCGCGTCGGCGACGCCGCTCTGGTCGGCGACCTTGCCGACGGTGGAGCTCGCGAGCGTCTGGAAGCCCTGCACCATCACGCGGTCGCTGGACTGCTCCTCGTCGGAGTCGCCGTCCTGCGCGTCGAACTGGAACCGCGGGCGCTCGCCCTGGCCGCCCTCGCCGTCACCCGCCGCGGCGGCGGCCTTGGTGACGGTCATGTCGGTGCCGAGCCCGTACAGCGACTCCAGCACCTTGTCCTGCGCCTTGCTCATGCCCGAGGACACGGAGTTGACCACGATGACCAGCGCGATGCCCAGCGCGAGTCCGGAGGCGACGACGAGGGCCGCCTTTCTGCGGCGGCGCAGTTCGCGCCTCAGGTAGGTGAAGAACATGGCCGCAAAGTAGGGACGGCGCGTGATCGCGGCATAAGGCCCGGATAAGAGGACGATGAGAAGGCTGGGTGTTGCCGACGCGTGATGAAGCCGGCGGGGTGAAAGCGGAACCGCCGCCCGCCCCTGAGGGCGAGCGGCGGTCGGGTGCGCGGCGGGAGCCGGCGGAGCGTCAGACGGCCGAACCGGCCTTCCACTCCGACCAGTTCATGTTCCAGCCGTTGAGGCCGTTGTCCGGGGCGATGGTCTTGTCGCCGGTGTTCTGGACGACGACCACGTCACCGATGAGGGAGTGCTCGTACAGCCAGGCCGCCGGGGTGTTCGGGTCGTTGGCGCCCTTGGTGTCGGACAGGCCCACGCAGCCGTGGCTGGTGTTCTGGCTGCCGAAGATGGACTTCGCGCCCCAGTAGTTGCCGTGGATGAACGTCCCGGAGGTGCTCAGCCGCATGGCGTGGGGGACGTCCTTGATGTCGTACTCGCCCTTGCCGTCGTCGTCGGTGAAGCCGACCGTCGAGCCGTCCATCCGGGTCTCCTTGTACTTCTCGGAGATCACCATCTGGCCCTCGTAGGTCTTGTTCTCCGGGGAGCCGGCCGAGATCGGGATGGTCTTGACGGTCTTGCCGTCCTGCGTGACCTTCATCTGCTTGGTCTGCGCGTCGACGTAGGAGACCTGGTTGCGGCCGATCTTGAAGGTGACCGTCTTCTGCTGGACGCCGTAGACGCCGTCCGCGCCCTGCACGCCGTCGAGGGCGAGCTTCAGGGTGACGGTGGAGCCTTCCTTCCAGTAGTCCTCGGGGCGGCAGTCCATGCGGTTGGCGTTGAACCAGTGACAGGCGACCTCCTGGCCGCCGTCGGTGCTGACCGTGATGCCCTTCTGGACGGCGGCCTTGTCGGTGATCGCCTTGTCGAAGTTGATCGACACCGGCATCCCGACGCCGACCGTGGAGCCGTCGTCCGGCGTGAAGGTGCCGATGAAGCTGTTGTCGGGGGAGACGGTCGTGAACGACGCGTTCTCGTGCGCGGCACGGCCCGCGGAGTCCTGGGCGGTCGCCGTCACCTTGTAGGTGGTGGCCCGCTCCAGCTGCGCGCTGGGCTTCCAGCTCGTCCTGTCGGCGGATATCTCCCCGCTGACCTCGGTGCCGTCCGAGGTGGTCATCTTCACGTCCGTGAGGGTGCCCTTGGCCACCGAGACGGTCGCGGAGTTGTTGATGGAGGCGTTCGAGGAGCCGTCCTTCGGCGTGATCTTGATCTGGGCCTCGGAGGTCTTCTCGGCCGCCGCCTTGTCGACCTGCGCCTGCGAGGACCCGCCCCCGCCGCCGGAGGCGTCGTCGTCACCGCCGGAGCAGGCCGAGAGCACCAGCACCCCGCCGAGCAGGGCGGACGCGGCCGCGAGGCCCTTGCGCCGCCTACTGTTCGTCATCACACGCTTCTCCATTGCTACCGATCCCGTCAACCCCGAGATTCCCCGTCAACCTGTTCAACGCTACGACCGGTTCGTCCCGTTCCACATGGCCCCCAGGTGTGGGCCACACCACGTCCGGCGGGGCGCGGGGCCCTGCCGGTGTCGGCCGGTGCGCCGGGTGAGACGACGGAACCCCGGACGGCGGTTGCCGTCCGGGGTCACGGTTTCCCCAAAGAGCGTCAGCCGACCGTCATTTCCGCGCCGTCCTCGTCGACCCGCCGGTCCGGTCCGTGTGGTCCGTGGCGTCCGTGCGGTCCGTCGTACGCGTCGTCCAGGTCGCCATCATCCTCATCATCCTCGTCAAGACCCCAGTCGGGCGAATCGGGGTCGTACGCGATCCGCTCGCCGCTCCAGGTGGCCTGCTGGAGTCCGACCCCCGGCACCTCGCTGACCAGGTCGAACGGGTCGACCAGATGGGCCAGGGCCTCCGCGGTGTCCTCGGTCACAGCGCCCCGGGCGCCGGTGCGCTCCGCCTCCGGCAGGCCGGGGTCCTCGGCGATCCGCCGCAGCGCGGCCCGGGTGATCGCCTCGGCGTCCTCGACCTCCAGGACGAGTTCGGCTCGAATCCGTACATAGCGTGATGCGTCCGCAGTGCTCATGCCCGGAGCGTAAGGCCGCCGGCTCCCGTGACTTTCCCGTGACCCGCGCCTTTCACTAACATCGCCCCACACGGCCAATTCACCAGCGCCACAAGGGGATCGATATTCAGTGTCATCCGCTCGCCGTTCGTTGCTGACCGCCGCCGCAGCCGGCGGCCTGCTGTGCGCCCTGTGGTTCGTGCCGTCGGCCAACGCGACCTCGCAGAGCCCGGCCGAGAGCACCCCCGCGCCCTCCGCGTCCCCGCAGGTCACACAGCAGGCGAGAGTCGCGGAGCCGCAGGCCGTGCCGGACACCCGGCTGGCCGACACCGGCAGTTTCGACAGCACGCCGTACGTCGTCGGCGGCACGGCCCTGCTGGGGCTGGGCGCCGGCTTCGTGGTGTACTCCGTGCGCCGCGAACGCCTCGGTTTCTGAGGAACCCGGGCGAATCCCGGGGAGATTCTGAGGGTTTCTCAAACCTTTGGAACTCCTTGACTTTTCTTTGACGCGGGGCGCCGCCGGGGGGCTCGCGCAAGGGCTTCCCCGATGACCGGGAGGACGTGTTGACCGGGAACGGGCCGGCGCCGCCGCGGTGGCGCAAACCGTCGCCGCTGGGCTTCGGCGCGGCCGTGGACGCGGTGAGCAACGTGGCCGCGCCGCTGCTGGCGGGGTTCGCCGTCGCGGCCATCGGCGTGGTCGCCGCGGACAGCGACAAGTTCCGCTGGCCGGGGCCCGTGCTGCTGTTCCTGACCCTGGCGGCGCTGTCGTTCGTCATGTGCGTGCAGTTCGGTTTCCACGCCCGCCGGCACCTCTACTCGTACGCCGACGTCACCGCCTGGTGGACCGAGGAGGAGGTCCGGGACCGCCACGAGCTGCTGCGCGAGGAACAGCACCACGACTTCGCGCTGTGGGAAGGCTGGCGCCGCAGGACCTACGCCGCCTACACGAGCGGCATGATCATGCTCTGGCTGGGGGTGTCCCTGGTCCTGGCGCCGCCCGCGCCGAGCGGCGCCCTCGACACCCCGTTCCGCTGGGCGGCGGCGGCCGTGGCGGCGGCTGCCGCGGTGGTCGAGGCGGTGTGGAGCGCGTATCCGTGGGCCGAGCGCCGGGTACGGCGTCGGCGGCTGCTGCGGGGAGGGCCATGACCGGCGGCGACGGGCGGGGCGGTGGCCCCCACGGTGATGAGCGCGGCGGTGACCTCCACGGTGGCGAGGGGGCCGGGGTGCCGGCCGCTGCTGCGGGGGCCTCACCCCCGCCGGGGCCCGCCTGTCCGGACTGTCACCACACGCGCGAGCACCTGGCGGGCTGTGCGCTGGCCGCGCTGCCGGTGCGGGACGCCGCCGCGCTCGGCCACGACGCGGCGCTGGAGTTCCTGCGCGCCCGCGCCGACGGGGACTACCCGCTGGCCCCACCCGCACCGGCCCCGCCGCTGCACAGGCTCCGGCCCCCGCCGACGGCCCCGGCCTGCCCCGCCTGCCACCACACCCACACCCACGCACCCGGCTGCCCCCTCACCCCCCTCCCCGTCGCCGACGCCGCCGCCCTCGGCCACGACACGGCACTCGCACAGGTACGCGCACGGGACACCGGCTACGGCGCCCCACCGCCCCCGGCCCCGGCCTGCCCCGCCTGCCACCACACCCACACCCACGCACCCGGCTGCCCCCTCACCCCCCTCCCCGTCGCCGACGCCGCCGCCCTCGGCCACGGCGGCGAGGGGTTCGGCCCGCAACCCGGCAGCGCGCCGCCCCCGGCCGACGCCTGTCCCGCCTGTCACCACACCCGGCGGCATCAGCGGGGCTGCGTCCTGGAACCGCTGCCGGTGCGGGACGCCGCGGTGCTCGGGTACGACGCGGCGCTCGACCGCGTCCACGCGCTGCGCGCCGCCCCGCCGGCCACGGGCGCGCCGCCGCCGGCGGACGCCTGCCCCGGCTGCCATCACACGCGGCGGCACGCACCCGGCTGCGAGCTGGCCGCGCTGACCGTGGCCGAGGCCGCCGTCCTCGGTCTCCGCGCCGCCCGCGACCTCCTCCGGGTGCGGGCCGCGGACGGCACCGGCACCCCGCCCCCGGCGCCCCGCGGCATCCGGGGATGGCTGCGCCGGCGCCGCCGTTAGGGCGCGTGCCGGCCCCGGAAGCGGCGGCGTTCGCCGTCGCGCTCCTC
Organism: Streptomyces griseoviridis; assembly: GCA_014649155.1. Classification (GTDB taxonomy): domain Bacteria; phylum Actinomycetota; class Actinomycetes; order Streptomycetales; family Streptomycetaceae; genus Streptomyces; species Streptomyces griseoviridis. The sequence continues at coordinate 34,691 of BMSM01000007.1, forward strand.
GCGGGACGGCTCATCGGCCAGACGGACGACGGGGTCGTCGGGGCCCGCGCGCCCGGCGACGACGGGATGGCCCGAGCGTTCGGCCTTGGCGCGGTACTGGGCGGCGTCGGCGAGCCGGAAGAGACGGCGGGCGGAGCCGACCGGGCCGATCGGGTCCCCGGTGGAGGCCACCCCGCAGGCGACCCCGTCGCCCAGTTCCAGGACGGCCGCCCGGCGGCACAGCTCACCGGCCGCCGCCACCACCTCGTCGGCGGGCGGGCCGACCGCGAGCAGGCAGAACTCGTCGCCGCCGAGGCGGGCCGCCAGCGCGCCCGGCAGCATCGCCCCGCACAGCGAGAGCACCGAGCCGAACCGCTCCAGGAGCCGGTCGCCGGTCGCGTGCCCGTGGGTGTCGTTGACCCGCTTGAGCCCGTTCAGGTCGCAGACGACGAGGCTGACGGTCACCCCGTCGCGGCGGTGGCGTTCCACGGCCTCGTCGAGGTGGGCGTCGACGGCCCGGCGGTTGGCCAGCCCGGTCAGCGCGTCGGTGTACGCCAGCCGCCGCACCTCCTCCAGGCGCTCGGTCTGCGCGATCCCGGCGGCGACGACCGAGGCCAGGACGGTGGCGAAGTCGGCGTCGGCCCGTTCGAAGACGGGCACCCCCACCGGCCGGGCCACGTACAGCTCGCCCCAGGCGCGGCCGTGCAGCACGATCGGGGCGACGACGCAGCAGCCGCGGCCCCGGCGGCGCAGCGCGGCGACCCGCTGATGGACGTAGCCGGGGCTCCCGGCCGCCGGACCCTCGGCGGTCTCCACCCAGGCGTCGGGCTCGCCGCCGCCGGCCCAGCGCTCGTGCAGGAACTCGGTGATCTCCGCGAACTGGTGCACCGGGTAGGACTCGTCCTCCGGGAACTCCTCCTCGTCCTCGGCCCGCTCGCCCACGTTCACCAGCACCCGCAGGCGGCCCAGCTCCCGCTCCCACACCGACAGCGCGGCGAAGCTGCCGCCCAGCGCCCGGCAGCCGCCGAGGGCCGCCGCCCGCCACGCCTCCTGGAGGCCGTGCGCGGCGGCCATGCCCTGCGCCAGCGCGACGACGGCCGCGAGGCGTCTGTCCTCACCCATTTCATCAGGTTAGGTACATACCGGGCAGGCCGCCGCCGGGGATCACTCCCCCGGCCACTCCGGTCTGCGCTTCTCGTTGAACGCCGCGACGCCCTCCGCCCGGTCCCCGGAGAAGGCGACCGTCCGCCACGCCGCGTCCTCGACCTCCAGGCCGGCCCGCAGGTCCAGGCCCTGCCCGAGCCGCAGCGCCCGCTTGGCGGCCCGCAGCCCGACCGGGGAGTTGGCCGCGATCCGGCCCGCCAGGGCCAGCGCCTCCTCCCGGTCCCGTCCCTCGTCGACGAGCCGGTCGACGAGGCCCAGCTCCCGTGCCTCGGCGGCCTCCACCCGGCGGGCGCTGAAGATCAGCTCGGCGGCGCGCGCCGCCCCCACCCGGCGCGGCAGCAGCTGGGTTCCGCCGCCGCCGGGGATCACGCCGACCGACACCTCGGGCAGCCCCACCACCGCCGTACGGTCGGCGACGATCACGTCGCAGGAGAGTGCCAGCTCGAAGCCGCCGCCCAGCGCGAAGCCGTGCACGGCGGCGACCGTCGGCACCGGCAGCTCCAGTACGCCGGTGTACGCGCCCCGGCTGACCGGGCGCTGGCGCAGCATGTCGGCGTCGGTGAAGGAGTTGCGCTCCTTCAGGTCGGCGCCCACACAGAACGCCCGTTCGTGCGTCGAGGTCACCACCACGGCCCGGACGCCCGGGTCCGCGCCCAGCGCCGCGCAGGCCTCCGCGATCGCCGTCGCCATGCCGCTGGACACCGCGTTCATGGCCTTCGGCCGGTCCAGCGCCAGTTCCGCGACATGCCCCTCGGCATGCCGCCTGACCAGGACGTACTCCCCGTACCGTGCCTCGCTCATGACACCCCTCCAACATCGGATCGGGACAGTGGACGTGCTGCGGTCTACGCGGGTTCGCCCCGTCGGGTCAGCAGCCACGGCTCGACGACCCCGAGGCCCCGGACCGGGCGCTGCCACATCGGCTGGAGCGCGAACCGGTACGCCGGCGGCTCCTCGCCCTCCTTCTCCGCCGCCGCGGCCTCCTCCGCCGCCTCCGCCTCGGAGGAGGGCGCGTCCCCGGTGCGGATCAGCTCCTCCGCGAAGGCGGTGTCGACGAGGACGGCGTCGCGGGGAGCTATCGAGGTGAGCCGGGAGGCCAGGTTGACGGTCGTGCCGAAGACATCGCCCATCCGGGTGGTGACCGTGCCGAAGGCCATGCCGACCCGCAGCTCCGGCATGGTCTCGTCGTGCGCCATGGTCTCGATCAGGCGCAGCGCGATCTCGGCCGCCGTACCGGCGTCGTCGGCGGCGTAGAGGACCTCGTCGCCGAGCGTCTTGACCAGGCGTCCGCCGCGGGCGGCGATCAGGTCGGCGGCGGTGGTCTCGAAGGCCTCGACCAGCTCGCCCAGTTCCTCCTCCTCCATCCGGCGGGTCAGCCGGGTGAAGCCGACCAGGTCGGCGAAGCCGACGGCGAGGCGCCGGTCGACCATCTCCTCGTCGTCGGTGGCCTGGACGACCCGCCCGGCCGACGCGGCGAGCTGGCGCCGCCAGACGTAGACGAGGAACTCCTCCAGCTCGGGCAGGAGCAGCTCCACGATCGGATACGTGACCTCGGTGCGGGTCATGCCGGGCTCGGGGGGCTCGGTCAGGCCCTCCAGGAAGGAGTCCATCTGCCATTCGGCCAACCGGGCGGTGGTCTGGCCGGTGGACCGGGCCACCTGCACGGCCATCGCCTCGCTGAGCAGCCCCGCCTCCACCAGGCCGGCCAGCCGCCTGAGGGCCAGGACGTCGGCCTCGGTGAGCGCCTTGGCCTGGCCGATGTCGGCGAAGCCCATGGCCCGCCAGAAACGGGAGGCCAGCTCCATGGAGACACCCGCGCTGCGGGCGGCCTGGAAAGGGGTGTAGCGGCGCCCGGCGCCCAGGATCAGCTGTTCCAGGCGGAGCGCGAGCGGGTCGTCGCCGGGGTCGGCGGGGTCCACCTCGCCGTCCCCGTCCGTGCCGGAGCCCGTGTCGTCGACGGTCACGCGTGCTGCCCTTCCGATCTGCCGCGGTCAGGTATCGACCGGCCCCAACTTTACGTCAGCTGTGGGCCAGCTCACTCCCGCGAGCGGGAGGCTCACAGGGGCGGTGGTGCTACGCGGGGCGCAGGTGGACGATGTCCCCCGCGCCCACCGGTTCCCGCACGCCGTCCTCCGTGGCCAGCACCAGCCGCCCGTCGCCGTCCACGGCCACCGCCTCCCCGGTGAGGTCCCGGCCGCCCGGCAGTTCCGCCCGTACGTGCCGGCCGAGCGTCGCGCAGCCCGCGGTGTAGGTCTCCTGGAGCCGGCAGGGCCCCGGGTCGCCGCCGGCCTCCCGCCAGCGGCCGTACCAGTCCTCCAGGGAGCGCAGCATCGCGCGCAGCAGCGGGTCGCGGTCGGTGGTGACCGCGCCGGCCAGGGCGAGGGAGCCGGCGTGCGGCACGGGCAGCTCGTCGGCGCGCAGGGTGACGTTGACGCCGACGCCGATGACCACGCCGGCGGCCCCGGCCCGTTCGGCGAGGATGCCGCCGGCCTTGCGTTCCTCGCCACCGACGGTGACGAGGAGGTCGTTGGGCCACTTCAGGGCGGTGTCGACGCCGGCCGCGCGGGACAGGCCGGTGGCGACGGCGACGCCGGTGAGCAGCGGCAGCCAGCCCCAGCGGGCGACCGGGACCTCGGCGGGGGTCAGCAGCACGGAGAAGAACAGGCCCGAGCGGGCCGGGGCGGTCCACCGCCGGTCCAGGCGCCCCCGGGCGGCGTCCTGCTCCTCCGCGACGAGGACGGCGCCCTCCGCCGCGCGGCCGTCGGCGGCCCGTGCCGCCAGGTCGGAGTTGGTGGAGCCGGTCCGCCGCACCACCTCCACCTCGCGCCACAGCCCGCCCTCCCGGACCAGGCCGCGCCGCAGCGCGCGGGCGTCGAGGGGCGGCCGGTCCAGGTCGGACCACGGGCTGCTGTTCCGTTCGGGGACATCTCGCGGCGTCATGCAAGCCACCCTAGGTGTGGGAAACACCGCACTGCCGATCGGTAGCCACCCCACTACGCTGCGATGGAACACCCGTCCCCCCATGTGACCAGGCAGGGAGCCGTATCGCGATGTCCGAGCCGGAAGAGCAGCAGCCCGACATCCACACCACCGCGGGCAAGCTCGCGGACCTGCGACGCCGTATCGAGGAGGCGACGCACGCCGGTTCGGAGCGCGCCGTCGAGAAGCAGCACGCCAAGGGCAAGCTGACGGCCCGTGAGCGCATCGGCCTGCTGCTGGACGAGGACTCGTTCGTCGAACTGGACGAGTTCGCCCGGCACCGCTCCACCAATTTCGGCCTGGCGGACAACCGCCCCTACGGCGACGGCGTCGTCACCGGCTACGGCACGGTCGACGGCCGTCCGGTCGCCGTCTTCTCGCAGGACTTCACCGTCTTCGGCGGCGCGCTCGGCGAGACGTACGGGCAGAAGATCTGCAAGGTGATGGACTTCGCGCTGAAGACCGGCTGCCCGGTCATCGGCATCAACGACTCCGGCGGCGCCCGCATCCAGGAGGGCGTGGCCTCGCTGGGGGCGTACGGCGAGATCTTCCGACGCAACACCCACGCGAGCGGTGTGATCCCCCAGATCTCCCTGGTGGTCGGCCCCTGCGCGGGCGGCGCGGTGTACTCCCCCGCGATCACCGACTTCACCGTCATGGTCGACCAGACCTCGCACATGTTCATCACCGGTCCGGACGTCATCAAGACGGTGACCGGCGAGGACGTCGGTTTCGAGGAGCTGGGCGGCGCCCGCACCCACAACACCGCCTCCGGCGTGGCCCACCACATGGCCGGCGACGAGAAGGACGCCATCGAGTACGTCAAGCAGCTGCTGTCGTACCTGCCGTCCAACAACCTCTCCGAGCCCCCGGCCTTCCCGGAGGAGGCCGACCTGACGGTCACGGACGAGGACCGGGAGCTGGACACGGTCGTCCCGGACAGCGCCAACCAGCCGTACGACATGCACACGGTCATCGAGCACGTCCTGGACGACGCGGAGTTCTTCGAGACGCAGGCGCTGTTCGCGCCGAACATCCTCACCGGTTTCGGCCGGGTCGAGGGCCGCCCGGTCGGCGTGGTCGCCAACCAGCCGATGCAGTTCGCCGGCTGCCTGGACATCACCGCGTCCGAGAAGGCCGCCCGCTTCGTGCGCACCTGTGACGCCTTCAACGTGCCCGTGCTGACCTTCGTGGACGTCCCCGGCTTCCTGCCGGGCGTCGGCCAGGAGCACGACGGCATCATCCGGCGCGGCGCCAAGCTGATCTACGCCTACGCCGAGGCGACCGTCCCCCTGATCACGGTCATCACCCGCAAGGCGTTCGGCGGCGCCTACGACGTCATGGGCTCCAAGCACCTGGGCGCCGACCTCAACCTGGCCTGGCCCACCGCGCAGATCGCCGTGATGGGCGCACAGGGCGCGGTCAACATCCTGCACCGCAAGACGCTGGCCGCCGCGGAGACCACCGGGGACGAGGAGGCGACCCGGGCCCGCCTGATCCAGGAGTACGAGGACACCCTCCTCAACCCCTACACCGCCGCCGAGCGCGGCTACGTCGACGCGGTGATCCTGCCGTCCGACACCCGCGCCCACATCGTCCGGGGCCTGCGCCACCTGCGCACCAAGCGGGAATCCCTCCCCCCGAAGAAGCACGGCAACATCCCCCTCTGAGCCTGTAAGGAGCCGCTGTGACCATCAAGGTCGTACGGGGCAACCCGTCCCCGGAGGAACTGGCCGCCGCCCTGGCCGTGGTCAAGGCCCGCGCGGCGGCCCCGGCCCCCGAGGAGCCGGCCCCGGAGCCCGCGGGGGACGCCTGGTCCGACCCGTCCCGCATCGCCCGGCCTCGCGTCCCCCACCCGGGCCCGACCGCGTGGACCCGCACCTACTGGCCCGGGTGACCGTCAGGGGCGTGAGGCTGTGTGGACACGCGGCTCCGCCGCGTGGGCCCGCGGAACCGAAACCGAGGGCGCCGAATGAGTACCCCTACTCAGGCGCTCTCCCCGCCCAGGCCCCACGCTGGTGGCATGCTCTGGTCCGACCCCGACGACAAACCCCCCGAGGACCTGCGCCACGCGCAGGCCATGCTGCGGCGGCTCGGCCTCCTCATGGCCCTGGCCATGGTCCTGGCGATGATCGTGATCTACACGAGGTGAGCCGGAGGCCCCGCCGTGGCTAACCTGACCGCATGACTGATCAGCCCCGCCGCCGACTCGTCCTCGCCTCCCAGTCCCCCGCCCGGCTGGGACTGCTGCGCCAGGCCGGACTCGCCCCCGAGGTCATCGTGAGCGGTGTCGACGAGGACGCCGTCACCGCCCCGACGCCCGCCGAGCTGGCCCTCGCCCTCGCCGAGGCGAAGGCGTCCGTGGTGGCCGCCCGGCCGGAGGTGCACGGCGCCCTGGTGATCGGCTGCGACTCGGTCCTCGACCTGGACGGCCGGGCCCTCGGCAAGCCCGCCGACGCCGAGGAGGCCACCGCCCGCTGGAAGGCGATGCGCGGCCGGGCCGGCACCCTGCAGACCGGCCACTGCGTGTGGGACACGGCCACCGGCCGCCACACCTCGGCCACGGCCTCCACCGTCGTCCGCTTCGGTGAGCCGAGCGACGAGGAGATCGCCGCCTACGTCGCCTCCGGCGAGCCGCTGTACGTCGCCGGGGCCTTCACCCTCGACGGCCGTTCGGCCCCGTTCATCGACGGCATCGAGGGTGACCACGGCAATGTGATCGGCCTCAGCCTCCCCCTGCTGCGCCGCCTCCTCGCGGAACTGGGCGTGGGCATCACGGAGTTGTGGGCGCCGACGGGGAACTGACCCGGTCGCGCGGTTCCTCGGGCACGTCGTAGCTGGTCAGCAGCAGCACGATGAGCCCGAGGACCAGGACCATGAAGAGGAACGCCGTCCAGCCCACCGGGCCCCAGCAGAAGGCGCCGAGCAGGCCGTGCACCACGGCCGCGCTGACCAGCAGGACCCGGCCGAGGCCGGCGGGCCGGCGGTCGCGGACCGCCACCAGCAGCGCGACCAGGCCGCACAGGGCGAAGTAGAGACCGAAGACGACGCCGCCCACCTTGGCGGAGACGGCCATCAGGCCGGCGTCGAGCCCGGCGAGCGACATCTGCTGGCGGTCCACGAAGACGCTGAGCAGCCAGTTGAGCGCCGCCACGCCGACCGCCTCCGCGAAGAGCAGGACCGCCACCACCCACGCCACCGGTCTGCGCACCACCGGTCCCACCTCTTCCGATCGTCCGAGCAGTTGTGCGGTTACTCCGAGTACGTTCGCTGTGCCGCGGACGTTACTAGCGGGTAAAGCGGCGGACAAGAGTCCGGGCGCGGGCAAAGATTCATTGGTCCATTCGTAGGGACTCCACAAAGAAACGGAGTGGCGCGCAGCACGCCCTCACAGAGACCTTGGCCACACCGGGCGGCTAGGGTTTTGGGGAAGAGTCCGGCGCACCCTGTGGCGACAAGGGCTTTCGCGGGTCGAGCGAGCCTCGCATCACGCTCCGTGTGGGCAAGCTCACCAATGGGGACGGGTCGAAGGTCCGTGTCGGCAGTCCCTAAACTCGGCTTGTTTCAAGGAGGGAGCCTCAATCGTGCGCAAGGTGCTCATCGCCAACCGTGGCGAAATCGCTGTCCGGGTGGCCCGCGCGTGCCGGGACGCCGGAATCGCGAGCGTGGCCGTCTACGCGGACCCGGACCGGGACGCTCTGCATGTCCGCGCCGCGGATGAGGCGTTCGCCCTGGGCGGTGACACCCCGGCGAGCAGCTACCTGGACATCGGGAAGGTCCTGAAGGCGGCCCGCGAGTCGGGGGCGGACGCCGTCCACCCCGGCTACGGCTTCCTCTCGGAGAACGCCGAGTTCGCCCAGGCGGTCCTGGACGCCGGTCTGATCTGGATCGGCCCGCCGCCGCAGGCCATCCGCGACCTCGGCGACAAGGTCGCCGCGCGGCACATCGCCCAGCGCGCAGGCGCGCCGCTGGTGGCGGGCACCCCGGACCCGGTGAGCGGCGCCGACGAGGTCGTGGCGTTCGCCGAGGAGCACGGCCTGCCGATCGCCATCAAGGCGGCGTTCGGCGGCGGCGGGCGCGGCCTGAAGGTGGCCCGCACGCTGGAGGAGGTCCCCGAGCTGTACGACTCCGCGGTGCGCGAGGCGGTCGCCGCCTTCGGGCGCGGGGAGTGCTTCGTGGAGCGCTACCTGGACAAGCCCCGGCACGTGGAGACCCAGTGCCTGGCCGACACCCACGGCAACGTGGTGGTCGTCTCCACCCGTGACTGCTCGCTGCAGCGCCGCCACCAGAAGCTGGTCGAGGAGGCCCCGGCGCCGTTCCTCTCCCAGGCCCAGCTCGACCAGTTGTACGCCTCGTCCAAGGCGATCCTGAAGGAGGCCGGCTACGTCGGCGCCGGCACGGTCGAGTTCCTGGTCGGCCTGGACGGCACGATCTCCTTCCTGGAGGTCAACACCCGCCTCCAGGTCGAGCACCCGGTGACCGAGGAGGTCGCCGGCATCGACCTGGTCCGCGAGATGTTCCGCATCGCCGACGGCGAGGAGCTGGGGTACGGCGACCCGGTGCTGCGGGGCCACTCCTTCGAGTTCCGCATCAACGGCGAGGACCCGGGACGGGGCTTCCTGCCCGCGCCCGGCACCGTCACCACCTTCGCCCCGCCGTCCGGCCCCGGTGTCCGGCTGGACGCGGGCGTGGAGTCCGGGTCGGTCATCGGCCCGGCGTGGGACTCGCTGCTGGCCAAGCTGATCGTCACCGGCCGCACCCGCAAGGAGGCGCTGGAGCGGGCCTCCCGCGCGCTGGAGGAGTTCCAGGTCGAGGGCATGGCGACCGCCATCCCGTTCCACCGCGCGGTGGTGCGGGACCCGGCGTTCGCGCCGGAGCTGACCGGCTCCACCGACCCGTTCACGGTCCACACCCGCTGGATCGAGACCGAGTTCGTCAACGAGATCAAGCCCTTCACCGCCGGCGCCGGCGCGGACACCGACGAGGAGACCGGCCGCGAGACGGTCGTCGTCGAGGTCGGCGGCAAGCGCCTGGAGGTCTCGCTGCCGTCGTCCCTGGGCATGTCGCTGGCCCGTACGGGTCTCGCGGCGGGCGCCAAGCCGAAGCGCCGGGCGGCGAAGAAGTCCGGGCCCGCGGCCTCCGGTGACACCCTCGCCTCCCCGATGCAGGGCACGATCGTCAAGATCGCCGTGGAGGAGGGCCAGGAGGTGAAGGAGGGCGACCTGATCGTCGTCCTGGAGGCGATGAAGATGGAGCAGCCGCTCAACGCCCACAAGTCCGGCACCATCAAGGGCCTCACCTCTGAGGTCGGCGCGTCGGTCACGTCCGGCGCCGCGATCTGCGAGATCAAGGACTGATCCCACGACGCCACAGGGGCGCCCGGTGGACCACGGCAGCCGGTCCGCCGGGCGCCTTCGCGCGCGCCGCGGACCGCGACAACCGCTCCGCCCGGACGCCTTCGCGCGCGCCACGACGGACCCCGCAGGGCCCGGGGCCCGCTGGACGGGGCGCGCCGCACCACGCGGCGTCCGCCCGGACGACAGCCCGGGAGCGGTAGGCGGCCGGGCCGGTCGCCGGGACCACGCCGCGCACGCAGGGCCGACCGGGCGCCGCGCACGCGGGGCCGACCGGCACCACCGGCGCGCTGCGACCTGATCCGAACGGCGGGCCCAGGGCCTGTCGTTCGGATCAGGTCGCGGGGAAGCGGCTGTGCCTTCCTCGCGCCGGTGAGCGGGGCCTGGTGCGTGCGGACGCGAGGCGGAGGAGGGAGTCGACGCGGAGCGTCGGCGAGTGACGACAACGCGGCAGGTGCGCGTGCCAGGCCCCGCGTCCGCGGCGTGATCCGAACGACAGGCCCTACCGCCGGCGCAGGTCCGCGACCCTCGCCCGCTGCTCCGGCCCGGTGCCCTGGTCGCCCAGGGACGCGGCCGGACGCAGCCCCGGTGCCGTGCCGGGGACCTGGCGACGCGGGCCGGGAAGGGGCACGTCCCGGCGCTGCTGACGCGCCGGGCCGGCATCACCCCCCGGGCTTCCCTGGCCCGCGGCTCCCCCCGACGCACCGGCCACGGCGATCTGTACGCCCTGATCGGCCAGGGCCTGGAGTTCGGTGCCGGCCCGGTCGTCGTGACCGGGTGGCTCGTCCGTCACCAGGCGGGTGATCAGCTCGGTGGGCACGGTCTGGAACATCGTGTCGGTGCCCAGCTTGGTGTGGTCGGCCAGGACCACGACCTCGGCGGCGGCCTGGACCAGCGCGCGGTCCACGGAGGCCGACAGCATGTTGGACGTGGACAGCCCCCGCTCGGCGGTCAGACCGCTGCCCGACAGGAAGGCCCTGGAGACCCGGAGGCCCTGGAGGGACTGCTCGGCACCGCTGCCGACGAGGGCGTAGTTCGACCCCCGCAGGGTGCCGCCGGTCATCACGACCTCCACCCGGTTGGCGTGGGCGAGGGCCTGGGCGACCAGCAGCGAGTTGGTGACGACGGTCAGGCCGGGCACCCGGGCGAGCCGGCGGGCCAGCTCCTGGGTGGTGGTTCCCGCCCCCACCACGATGGCCTCGCCCTCCCCCACGAGGCCCGCCGCGAGATCGGCGATGGCCGTCTTCTCGGCGGTCGCGAGATGGGATTTCTGCGGAAAGCCGGACTCCCGCGTGAAGCCGCCCGGCAGTACCGCACCGCCGTGCCGGCGGTCGAGGAGTCCTTCTGCCTCCAGTGCGCGCACGTCCCGCCGTACGGTCACTTCGGAGGTCTGGACGACGCGGGCGAGTTCACGGAGCGACACGGCCCCGTTCGCTCGCACCATTTCGAGGATCAATTGGCGACGTTCTGCAGCGAACACGAAACTGACAGTAACCCCAGCGACCGTCTGCTTTCAGCAGTTTGCGGCGAATAACAGAAGTTGTTCGCACCGGGTCATGCGAAGTGGTATAGAACCCCGGACGCGAGGGTTCGCTCCCGGGAACCGCGTGGCTTCAGGCGGGCTCCCCCGCCTGCCGGGTGTGCAGCTGCCGGGCCACCTCCGCGATCGATCCCGACAGGGACGGGTACACCGTGAAGGCGTTGGCGATCTGCTCGACCGTCAGGTTGTTGTCGACGGCGACCGAGATGGGGTGGATCAGTTCCGAGGCGCGCGGGGCGACGACCACGCCGCCGACCACGATGCCGGTGCCGGGGCGGCTGAAGATCTTGACGAAGCCGTCCCGGATGCCCTGCATCTTGGCGCGCGGGTTGCGCAGCAGCGGCAGCTTCACCGACTTGGCGTCGATCTTGCCGGCGTCGACGTCGGCCTGGGTGTAGCCGACGGTGGCGATCTCCGGGTCGGTGAAGACGTTGGAGGAGACCGTCTTCAGGTTCAGCGGGGCCACCGCGTCGCCCAGGAAGTGGTACATGGCGATCCGGCCCTGCATCGCGGCGACCGAGGCCAGCGCGAAGACGCCGGTCACGTCACCGGCGGCGTAGACGCCGGGGGCGGAGGTGCGCGAGACCCGGTCGGTCTTGATGTGCCCGGAGTCCTTGAGCCGGACGCCGGCCTCCTCCAGGCCCATGCCCTCGGTGTTCGGGATGGCGCCGACCGCCATCAGGCAGTGCGAGCCGGTGATGACCCGGCCGTCGGCGAGGGTGACCTCGACGCGGTCGCCGACGCGCTCGGCGGACTGGGCGCGGGAGCGCGCCATCACGTTCATGCCGCGGCGCCGGAAGACGTCCTCCAGGACGGCGGCGGCGTCCGGGTCCTCGCCAGGCAGCACCCGGTCGCGGGAGGAGACGAGGGTGACCCGGGAGCCCAGCGCCTGGTAGGCGCCGGCGAATTCGGCGCCGGTCACACCGGAGCCGACGACGATCAGTTCCTCGGGGAGTTCGTCGAGGTCGTAGACCTGCGTCCAGTTGAGGATGCGCTCGCCGTCCGGGCGGGCGTCGGGCAGCTCGCGCGGGTGGCCGCCGGTCGCGATCAGCACGGCGTCCGCGGTGAGCGTCTCCTCGCTGCCGTCGGCGGCGCGCACCACGACCTTGCGGGAGCCGTCGAGGGCCTGCATGCCCTCCAGCCGGCCGCGCCCGCGCATGACCCGGGCGCCGGCCCGGGTCACGGAGGCGGTGATGTCGTGCGACTGGGCCAGCGCGAGGCGCTTCACGCGGCGGTTGACCTTGCCGAGGTCGACGCCGACCACCCGCGCGGACTGCTCCGCCGGCGGGGTGTCGTCGGCGACGATGATGCCCAGCTCCTCGTAGGAGGAGTCGAAGGTGGTCATCACCTCGGCCGTGGCGATGAGGGTCTTCGACGGCACGCAGTCGGTCAGCACCGACGCCCCGCCCAGACCGTCGCAGTCGACGACGGTCACCTCCGCGCCGAGCTGCGCGGCGACCAGCGCCGCTTCGTATCCGCCGGGTCCGCCACCGATGATCACGATCCGAGTCACGTACTCCATTGTCCCGTACGCCCCGCCCGGCGACCGCCCCGGGGGCCCGGCCGATACGCCCCCGTGATCCGGAAGAGGCCGTACCCTCTCCCCATGTCGCTCTACGCCGCGTACGCCGGCAACCTCGACGCGCGGCTGATGTCCCGCCGCGCCCCGCACTCGCCGCTGCGCGCCACCGGCTGGCTGAACGGGTGGCGGCTGACCTTCGGCGGCGAGCAGCTCGGCTGGCAGGGCGCCCTGGCCACCCTCGTGGAGGACCCGTTCTCCCAGGTCTTCGTCGCCCTCTACGACATCGCCCCGATGGACGAGGACTCCCTGGACCGCTGGGAGGGCGCGGGCCTGGACATCTACCGCCGCGCCCGGGTCCGGGCCCACACCCTGGAGGGCGAGGAGGGCGCCTGGACGTACGTCCTGAACGCCTACGAGGGCGGCCTGCCCTCGGCCCGCTACCTCGGGGAGCTGGCCGACGCCGCCGAATCCGCCGGCGCCCCGCACGACTACGTCATGGAACTGCGCAAACGGCCCTGCTGACCGGTGCCCGGGGAATCGGGTGCGAACCCGTCACCTCCACCATCTACGCGCGTAGGCCCAAAGCGGCTACCCTCGTCCGCGTGAACGCATCTCTTCTTCCGGACGACCTCCAGGGCGACCCGTACGCCGCCGCCGACGCCGCCGCGGCCCGCCTGCGCGAACTGACGGGCGCCGAGACCCACGACGTCGCCCTCGTGATGGGCTCCGGCTGGGCCCCCGCGGTGGACGCCCTGGGCGCCCCCGACGCCGAGTTCCAGGTCACCGAGCTGCCCGGCTTCCCGCAGCCCGCGGTGGAGGGGCACGGCGGCAAGGTCCGCTCGTACTCCGTCGGTGACAAGCGCGCCCTGGTCTTCCTCGGCCGCACCCACTACTACGAGGGTCACGGCGTGGCCTCCGTGGCGCACGGGGTGCGGACGGCCGTCGCGGCCGGCACCAAGACGGTCGTGCTGACCAACGGGTGCGGCGGTCTGCGCGAGGGCATGCGTCCCGGTCAGCCGGTGCTGATCAGCGACCACATCAACCTCACCGCCACCTCCCCCATCGTCGGCGCGAACTTCGTCGACCTGACCGACCTGTACTCCCCGCGGCTGCGGGCGCTGTGCAAGGAGGTCGACCCGACGCTGGAGGAGGGCGTCTACGCCCAGTTCCCCGGCCCGCACTACGAGACGCCGGCCGAGATCCGGATGGCCCGGGTGATCGGCGCGGACCTGGTCGGCATGTCGACGGTCCTGGAAGCCATCGCGGCGCGGGAGGCGGGGGCCGAGGTGCTGGGCATCTCCCTGGTCACGAACCTCGCCGCGGGGATGACGGGCGAGCCGCTCAACCACGAGGAGGTCCTCCAGGCCGGGCGGGACTCGGCGGCCCGGATGGGCTCGCTGCTGACGCAGGTGCTGGGCCGGCTGTAGTCGCCGCGGCCTCACCCGGGGGCTCCGTCCCGCCGGGCTCCCGGACGGCCGGGGGTTCCGGGCGCGGAGCCCCCGGGAACGCGCGCCCCCGACGGACCGAAAGCGAAAGGACTCCCGTGCACACCGATGTCATCGCCGCCGCCAGGACCTGGCTGGCCGAGGACCCCGACCCGGAGACCCGCGCCGAGCTCTCCGCCCTCATCGACGCCGAAGACGTCACCGAACTCACCGCCCGCTTCGCCGGCACCCTCCAGTTCGGCACCGCCGGCCTCCGCGGCGAGCTGGGCGCCGGCCCGATGCGCATGAACCGCGCGGTCGTCGTCCGCGCCGCCGCCGGGCTGGCCGCGTACCTGAGGAAGCAGGGCCACGACGGCGGCCTCGTCGTCGTCGGCTACGACGCCCGGCACAAGTCGTACGACTTCGCCCGCGACACCGCCGCCGTCATGACCGGCGCGGGCCTGCGCGCGGCCGTGCTCCCCCGCCCGCTGCCGACCCCCGTGCTGGCCTTCGCCGTCCGGCACCTCGGCGCGGTCGCCGGTGTGGAGGTCACCGCCAGCCACAACCCGCCCCGCGACAACGGCTACAAGGTGTACCTCGGCGACGGCTCCCAGATCGTGCCGCCCGCCGACGCGGACATCGCCGCCGAGATCGACGCCGTGGGCTCCCTGCACGACGTACCGCGCCCGGAGGCCGGCTGGGACGTCCTCGACGACGCCGTCCTCGACGCCTACCTCGCCCGCACGGACGCCGTGCTCGCCCCCGGCTCGCCCCGCACGGCCCGCACCGTCTACACGCCGATGCACGGCGTCGGCCGCGACACCCTGCTCGCCGCCTTCGCCCGCGCCGGTTTCCCGGAGCCGGTCCTCGTCGCCGAACAGGCCGACCCCGACCCGGACTTCCCGACCGTCGCCTTCCCCAACCCGGAGGAGCCCGGCGCGATGGACCTCGCCTTCGCGACGGCCCGCGCCGCCGCCCCGGACCTGGTCGTCGCCAACGACCCGGACGCCGACCGCTGCGCCGTGGCGGTGCCCGACGGCACCGGCTGGCGGATGCTCCGCGGCGACGAGGTCGGCGCGCTGCTCGCCGCCCACCTGGTGCGGCGCGGGGCGCGCGGCACCTTCGCGGAGTCGATCGTCTCCTCCTCGCTCCTCGCCCGCATCGCGGAGCGGGCCGGCCTGCCCCACACCGAGACCCTCACCGGCTTCAAGTGGATCGCCCGCGCCGAGGGCCTGCGCTACGGCTACGAGGAGGCCCTCGGCTACTGCGTCGACCCGGACGGCGTCCGCGACAAGGACGGCATCACCGCGGCGCTCCTCGTCACGGAGCTGGCCTCGGTCCTGAAGGCGGAGGGCCGCACGCTCCTCGACCTCCTCGACGACCTCGCCGTCGCCCACGGCCTGCATGCCACCGACCAGCTCTCGGTGCGGGTGGAGGACCTCACCGTCATCGCCGACGCGATGCGCCGGCTGCGGACGCGTCCGCCGGCCGCGCTGGGGGGCCTGCCGGTGGTCCGCAGCGAGGACCTGGCGCACGGCGCGGACGGGCTGCCGCCCACCGACGGGCTGCGGTACACCCTGGACGGCGCCCGCGTCATCGTCCGCCCGAGCGGCACCGAACCGAAGCTGAAGTGCTACCTGGAGGTGGTCGTCCCCGTCGCCGACCGCGCCGGGCTGCCCGCGGCCCGGACCGCGGCGGCGGACCGGCTGGCGGCCGTCAGACGCGACCTGGCCACCGCAGCCGGACTCTGACCCACCACAGGCCAGGTCGTCCCCGCCGCCGACCGCGCCGGACCGCCCACGGCCCGGACCACGGCGGCGGGGGCGGGGGCGGCCGGCGGCCGTCAGACACGACCCGACCACCACAGCCGGACCCTGACCCACCACAGGCCGCCCGCCCCTCCCCCCAGGAGCGGGCGCCCCGGCACCCGGTCAGCCGGTGGCGGCCAGCACCGCCAGCAGCACCGCCCCGGCCACCGCGGGCGCGATGATCTCGTAGGCCCATCGGACGCCGATCTCGCCCCCGGCCGTCCCGCTGGTCCCCTCCCGGGCCGCCAGCAGGGAGCGCAGCTCGTCCATCACCTTGTCGCCCTCGGCCCGCACCGGCCCGTCATCGGCCTCGGCGGCGGTCCGCCGGCCGGCGAGCCCGAAGCCGGCCCGCCCGGCCGGCTTCCGGCCGTCCGCCGCCGTCCGCCGCGCCTCGCGCTGGGCCGCCCGCTTGCGGGCGCGCAGCGACACGGGCACGGCCCACAGCTGGTACTTCGCGCCGGTGTCGGCGACGACCTCGTTGGAGTAGCCGGAGCGCAGCGCGCCGACCCGCTCCCAGGGCAGCACGACGACGCGCAGCGGGTTGCGCACGCGCAGCCGCTCCTCGTCCGCGAAGACGGCAGGCCGCAGGGTGTAGGCGGTCACCAGCGGCACCACGAGCAGCAGGGCGGCGAGCGCCAGCCACGGGGTGCGGCCCTCGCCCGCCACCAGCGCGTCGATGCCGAGCCACAGCGCGATGGCGAGCAGCAGCACCCCGCCGGCGATGCCCGCGGACGAGCGGTAGATCCGGTCCTGGGACGCGGGCGCCGGGGGCCGCGGCGCGGGCGGGGGGTGCTCCGGGGTGGTCATGCTGCCGATTGTGCCCGACGCCGGCCCGGCGCCCGCCCGGGGGCTCACCCGCCCGGTGCCGCTCCGGGGGCTGTACAGCCGCTACGCGCGTAGATATGCTCGGCTGGTGACCATGCCCACCACCGCACCCGCACCGGGGTCCACCGCATCCGCACCGGGACTCGCCGACGTCACCGCCTCCGACAGCACCCTGCGCCTTTTCCTGCACGGGCTGCCCGGGGTCGACGCGGTCGGCCTGGAGGCGCGCGCCGCCGCGCTCGGCACCCGGTCCATCAAGACGACCGCGAAGGCGTACGCCCTCGACCTCGCCATCTCCATGGTCGACCTGACGACGCTGGAGGGCGCGGACACCCCGGGCAAGGTCCGGGCGCTCGGCGCCAAGGCGGTCCGCCCCGACCCGGCCGACCGCGCCACCCCGTCCACCGCCGCCGTCTGCGTCTACCCGGACATGGTGCCGGCCGCCAAGGAGGCCGTCGCCGGCTCCGGCGTCAAGGTCGCCTCGGTGGCCACCGCGTTCCCGGCGGGCCGCGCCTCCCTCGCCGTGAAGCTGGCCGACGTGCGCGAGGCGGTCGCGGCGGGCGCCGACGAGGTCGACATGGTCATCGACCGCGGCGCGTTCCTCGCGGGCCGGTACCTGAAGGTGTACGAGGAGATCACGGCCGTGAAGGAGGCGTGCGGCACGGACGCCCGCCTGAAGGTCATCTTCGAGACCGGCGAGCTGTCGACGTACGACAACATCCGCCGCGCGAGCTGGCTCGGCATGCTGGCCGGCGCCGACTTCATCAAGACGTCGACCGGCAAGGTGGCGGTCAACGCGACGCCCGCCAACACCCTCCTCATGCTGGAGGCGGTCCGGGACTTCCGCGCCGCCACCGGCGTCCAGGTGGGCGTGAAGCCGGCCGGCGGCATCCGCACCGCCAAGGACGCGGTCAAGTTCCTCGTCCTGGTCAACGAGACGGCGGGCGCGGACTGGCTCGACAACCACTGGTTCCGCTTCGGCGCCTCCTCGCTCCTGAACGACCTGCTGATGCAGCGCCAGAAGCTGGCCACCGGCCGCTACTCCGGCCCCGACTACGTGACGGTGGACTGATCACCATGGCACCTGTTTTCGAGTACGCACCGGCGCCCGAGTCCCGCGCCGTCGTCGACCTCGCGCCGTCCTACGGCCTGTTCATCGACGGCGAGTTCACCGAGAGCGCCGGCGGCGACCTGGTCAAGACGGTCAGCCCGGCCACCGAGGAAGTGCTCGCCGAGTACACCCGGGGCACGGCGGAGGACGTCGACCGCGCCGTCCGGGCCGCCCGCAAGGCGTTCGAGACGTGGTCGGCGCTGCCCGGCGCCGAGCGCGCGAAGTACCTCTTCCGCATCGCCCGCGTCATCCAGGAGCGCAGCCGTGAGCTGGCCGTCCTGGAGACACTGGACAACGGCAAGCCGATCCGGGAGACCCGCGACGCCGACCTCCCCCTGGTCGCCGCGCACTTCTTCTACTACGCCGGCTGGGCCGACAAGCTCGGCCACGCGGGCTTCGGCCCGGACCCCCGCCCCCTCGGCGTGGCCGGCCAGGTCATCCCCTGGAACTTCCCGCTGCTGATGCTGGCGTGGAAGATCGCCCCGGCCCTGGCGGCCGGCAACACGGTCGTGCTGAAGCCCGCCGAGACGACCCCGCTCTCCGCCCTGTTCTTCGCGGACATCTGCCGCCAGGCGGGGCTGCCGAGGGGCGTGGTCAACATCGTCACCGGTGACGGCGCCACCGGCGCCGCGCTGGTCGCCCACCCCGACGTGGACAAGGTGGCCTTCACCGGCTCCACCGCCGTCGGCAAGGAGATCGCCCGCACGGTCGCCGGCACGGCCAAGAAGCTCACGCTGGAGCTGGGCGGCAAGGGCGCCAACATCGTCTTCGACGACGCCCCGGTCGACCAGGCCGTCGAGGGCATCGTGAACGGCATCTTCTTCAACCAGGGCCAGGTCTGCTGCGCGGGCTCCCGCCTGCTGGTGCAGGAGTCGGTCCACGACGAGGTGCTGGACGCGCTCAAGCGCAGGCTCTCCACCCTGCGCCTGGGCGACCCGCTGGACAAGAACACGGACATCGGCGCGATCAACTCCGCCGAGCAGCTCGCCCGTATCACCGCGCTGGCCGACCAGGGCGAGGCGGAGGGCGCCGAGCGCTGGTCCCCGTCCTGCGAACTGCCCTCCTCGGGCTACTGGTTCGCCCCGACGGTCTTCACCGGCGTCACCCAGGCGCACACCATCGCCCGTGACGAGATCTTCGGCCCGGTCCTGTCGGTGCTGACCTTCCGCACCCCGGACGAGGCGGTCGCCAAGGCCAACAACACCCCGTACGGCCTGTCGGCGGGCATCTGGACCGAGAAGGGCTCCCGGATGCTCGCCGTGGCGGGCAGGCTGCGCGCGGGCGTCATCTGGTCCAACACGTTCAACAAGTTCGACCCGACCTCGCCCTTCGGCGGCTACAAGGAGTCGGGCTTCGGCCGCGAGGGCGGCCGCCACGGCCTGGAGGCGTACCTCGATGTCTGAGCGACTGTCCGTACTCAAGACCTACAAGCTGTACGTCGGCGGGAAGTTCCCGCGTTCGGAGAGCGGCCGGGTGTACGAGGTGACCACGAGGACATCAGCCGCTGACGCGGCGGGGAAGGGCGCGTGGCTGGCGAACGCCCCGCTGGCCTCCCGCAAGGACGCCCGCGACGCGGTGGTCGCCGCCCGCAAGGCGTTCGGCGGCTGGTCCGGCGCGACGGCGTACAACCGGGGCCAGGTCCTCTACCGCGTCGCGGAGATGCTGGAGGGCCGCCGGGCGCAGTTCGCCCGGGAGGTGGCGGCGGCCGAGGGTCTGCCGAAGTCCAGGGCGGCCGAGCAGGTGGACGCCGCGATCGACCGCTGGGTCTGGTACGCGGGCTGGACGGACAAGATCGCCCAGGTGCTCGGCGGCGCCAACCCGGTGGCGGGCCCGTACTTCAACCTGTCCTCCCCGGAGCCGACCGGCGTGGTGGCGGTCCTGGCCCCCCAGGAGTCGTCCCTGCTGGGCCTGGTCTCGGTCGTCGCGCCCGTGATCGCCACCGGGAACACGGCGGTCGTGGTGGCCTCCGAGAGGTCCCCGCTGCCCGCCCTCTCCCTGGCCGAGGTCCTCGCCACCTCCGACGTCCCCGGCGGAGTCGTCAACCTCCTGTCCGGCCGTACGGCGGAGATCGCCCCGGCCCTCGCCGCCCACCAGGACGTCAACGCGATCGACCTGGCGGGCGCGGACCCGGCCCTGGCGAAGGAACTGGAGGTGGCCGCGGCCGACAACCTCAAGCGCGTCCTGCGTCCACACCCTGTGGACGACTGGACCGCGACCCCGGGCCTGGACCGCATGACGCCCTTCCTGGAGACGAAGACGGTGTGGCACCCGACGGGGGCGCTGGGGGTGTCCGGGTCGTCGTACTGACCCGCTGCCCGGATGCGCGTCCGGGCGCCCCGGCGCGGCCCGCCCCTCGACGGTGTCAGCCGCCCAGCACCCCTGTCAGCTGCCCCACCACCGGCACGCTGCCGAGGGACGGGGCCTGGGCGACGGGGCGGGTCAGGGCCGTCGACGTCAGGGGCTGGAAGTCGGCGACCTGGGTGCCGACGCCGTTGTCCAGGGGGTCGACGCCCGTGCCGGCCAGCGGGTTGGGCTTGAGGCCGGAGACCGGACCGGTGACGTAGGGCAGCGCGGCGGCGGTGGCCTGGAGGCCGGCCTGCGGGTCGATCGTGCCGAGAGAGGACGGACGGGCGTGCAGCACGCCCGCGACCGTCTCCGTCTCGTCGGCGCAGGCCGCTCCCGCTCCCGCCCCCAGGGCCACGCCGGCGGTCGCGAGGGCGACCAGGGCGCGCGGGACGGACGGGGTGCGGGGGGACGCGTGTCGGGCCATCGCTGCTGCCACCTCTTGCTGGGGAGTACCGTCACGGTACTGCCGAGAGTAATCGGGTCGACGCGAAGCGTAGTTGACGTGTGACGCGCGCTTCAAAGCCGACCCGCGGGGTCGAACAGCGGCCGTTCGATGCCGCACACTGGTCTCCCGTGAGCTCCCATCCGCCCATACCCACCCGAGTCGTGCTGCTCTGCGGCCCCTCCGGCTCCGGCAAGTCCCTCCTCGCGGCCCGCTCCGGCCTCCCGGTGCTGCGGCTCGACGACTTCTACAAGGAGGGCACCGACCCGACGCTGCCGCTGGTGGCGGGGAGTTCCGACATCGACTGGGACCACCCCGGCTCCTGGGACGCGGACACCGCCGTCGCCGCCATCACGGAGCTGTGCCGCACGGGCCGTACCGTCGTGCCGGTCTACGACATCGCGCTCAGCGCGCGCACCGGTGAGGAGAGCGTCGACATCGGGCGGACACCGCTGTTCATCGCGGAGGGCGTCTTCGCCGCCGAGATCGTGACGCGCTGCCGCGACCTGGGGGTCCTGGCCGACGCGCTCTGTCTGAGCCGCGGCCCCCTGACCACCTTCCGCCGCCGTTTCCTGCGGGATCTGAAGGAGGGCCGCAAGTCGGCGCCGTTCCTGCTGCGCCGGGGCTGGCGGCTGATGCGCCAGGAGCGGTCGATCGTCGCCCGCCAGACCGCACTCGGTGCCCACGCCTGCGACCGGGACGAGGCGATGGGCCGGCTGGCCGCCGCGGCGGCGGGGCGCTGCGCGACGACCCGGACGCCGGCCTGACGGACGTACGCCCGCGGGCCCGTACACGGCGAAGCGGGACTGGATGGACCCCCCGGCCCCCCAGTCCCGCTTCTTCCCCCGTGTCCCCCGTATCCCCCGTACTTCCCCCGTGTCCCCCGTTTCTTCCTTTCCCCCGTGTCCCCCGTGGTGTTCCCCCCGTGAGTAAGAGCCCGGTCCCCGCCCCCTGATACACCCGGACCCCTACTTTTTTTTCCGCCCCCCTCGGGCCGGTCAGGCGACCAGTTCGCCGAAGGCGTCCTCGTGGTCCCGGCCGAAGCTGAGGACCTCGTCGTCGCGCAGCCGGCGCAGCGAACGCCAGATGCTCGACTTCACCGTGCCGACGCTGATGCCGAGGATGCCGGCGATCTCCGGGTCCGTGCGGCCCTCGTAGTAGCGCAGGACCAGCATGGTGCGCTGGAGTTCGGGCAGCCGGGCCAGCGCCTGCCACAGGACCGTGCGCAGTTCGGTGCCGCGCATCGCGTCCGTGCCGCCGGGCGTCTCCGGCAGTTCCTCGGTCGGGTACTCGTTCAGCTTGCGGCGGCGCCACGCGCTGATGTGCAGGTTGGTCATGGTGCGGCGCAGGTAACCGCCGACCGCCGCCTTGTCGCTGATCCGGTCCCACGCCCGGTAGGTCGAGAACAGCGCGCTCTGCAGCAGGTCCTCGGCCTCGAAGCGGTCACCGGTCAGGTGATAGGCGGTGGCGTACAGGGAGGCGCGGCGCTCCTGGACGTAGGCGGTGAACTCCGCCTCCGACAGCGAGCGTCGCTCCCCCGGCTCCTCCCCGTGCGCCGTCCCCCCCTGGGACTCCCCCGTCCTCGCGTCGACCACCGACATGTACGCCGTCGGATGCTGACGCCCGGTCCCGCGAGCGCACCCCCGCCCTCCCGCACGCTCGAACAGACCCGCGTGGGAGGTACCCCCGTCGGGGCCGGACTTCTCACGGCCCCGGGCCCCGTTCACGTCGTGCAGACGCGTGATCACTGCGCTGGTGCTGGTGCGAGTCAGCGTGTTCATCATGCGCCCCCCGTCGTGGAGTTCCCGGTGTCCGGCTTGCGGTCCCGCTGTCGTGCTTGTGCCGAGAATCCTGCCGACGCCACTTCATCGCCGTGTCCGCCGACTGTCACAGACCTGTCACAGCGGCCGGTCAGGCCGGAACCACAGGCCCGGCACAGAATCCCGGGGCAGGAGAACCCGCTCGACCGCCCACCCCGTCGAACCCCGGCCCCTCCATAGGCCAGAATGAGCCCGTGCCTTCCCTGTTGCTGATCGAGGACGACGACGCCATCCGCACGGCCCTGGAGCTCTCTCTGACGCGCCAGGGCCACCGGGTGGCCACGGCTGCCAGCGGTGAGGACGGTCTGAAGCTGCTGCGCGAGCAACGGCCGGACCTGATCGTGCTGGACGTCATGCTGCCCGGCATCGACGGTTTCGAGGTGTGCCGGCGCATCCGGCGCACCGACCAGCTGCCGATCATCCTGCTGACCGCGCGCAACGACGACATCGACGTGGTCGTCGGCCTGGAGTCCGGCGCCGACGACTACGTCGTCAAACCGGTGCAGGGACGCGTCCTCGACGCCCGCATCCGGGCCGTACTGCGGCGCGGGGAGAGGGAGTCCAGCGACTCGGCGACCTTCGGCAGCCTGGTCATCGACCGCTCCGCGATGACCGTCACCAAGAACGGCGAGGACCTCCAGCTCACGCCGACCGAGCTGCGCCTCCTCCTCGAACTGAGCCGGCGGCCCGGACAGGCGCTCTCCCGGCAGCAGTTGCTGCGGCTGGTGTGGGAGCACGACTACCTCGGCGACTCGCGGCTGGTGGACGCCTGTGTGCAGCGGCTGCGCGCCAAGGTCGAGGACGTGCCGTCGTCCCCGACGCTGATCCGTACCGTGCGGGGCGTGGGCTACCGGCTGGACCCGCCTCAGTGACCTCGGTGACACAGGAACGGCCGGCCGGTGCCCGCGGCTGGTCCGCGGCGCGCAAGGGCGTCCGGTCGCGGCTGCGCCTCACCAGCCTGCGGCTGCGGCTGGTCGTCGTCTTCGGCCTGGTGGCGCTCACCGCCGCCGTCTCCGCGTCCGGGATCGCGTACTGGCTCAACCGGGAGGCCGTGCTCACCCGCGCCCAGGACGCCGTCCTCGGCGACTTCGAGCAGGAGATGCGCAACCGGGCCGGCTCGCTGCCGGAGCACCCCATCCAGGACGAGTTGCAGCACACGGCCGGTCAGATGGCCAACAGCAGCCAGCGCTTCGGCGTGCTGCTGGTCGCCGAGGACAGCACCGGGAAGACCGTGTACGGCAGCGCGGGCGAGCCGGCCGGGTTCTCGCTGGCGGACGTGCCCGCGTCGCTGCGTACGGCGGTGGACCGGAAGCAGAAGGTCACCGGCGCCAACAAGTCTGCGTACCACCTCTACTGGCAGCGGATCAGTGTCGACGACACCCCGTACCTGGTGGCGGGCAGCCGGGTGATCGGCGGCGGGCCGACCGGGTACATGCTCAAGTCGCTGGAGCCGGAGGCCAAGGACATCGACTCGCTGGCCTGGTCGCTGGGGATCGCGACCGCGCTGGCGCTGATCGGCTCCGCGCTGCTCGCGCAGGCCCTCGCGACCACCGTGCTCAAGCCCGTGCACCGGCTGGGCACCGCCGCCCGCCGGCTCGGCGAGGGCAAGCTGGACACCCGGCTGCGGGTCTCCGGCACCGACGAACTCGCCGATCTGTCGCGGACGTTCAACAACGCGGCGGAGTCGCTGGAGAAGCGGGTCGAGGACATGGCCGCGCGGGAGGCGTCGTCCCGGCGGTTCGTCGCGGACATGAGCCACGAGCTGCGTACGCCGCTGACCGCGATCACGGCCGTCACGGAGGTGCTGGAGGAGGAGCTGGACGCCGACGGCGGCACCATCGACCCGATGATCGAGCCCGCCGTGCGGCTGGTGGTCAGCGAGACCCGGCGGCTGAACGACCTCGTCGAGAACCTGATGGAGGTCACCCGCTTCGACGCGGGCACCGCCCGGCTGGTCCTGGACGACGTGGACGTCGCCGACCAGATCACCGCCTGCGTCGACGCCCGCGCCTGGCTGGACGCCGTCGAGCTGCAGGCGCCGCGCGGCATCCACGCCCGGCTCGACCCGCGCCGCCTCGACGTCATCCTGGCCAACCTGATCGGCAACGCCCTCAAGCACGGCGGGTCGCCGGTGCGGGTCTCCGTGCGGGCGGCCGAGGACGCGGTGGTGATCGCCGTCCGCGACCACGGGCCGGGCATCCCGGAGGACGTCCTGCCGCACGTCTTCGACCGGTTCTACAAGGCCAGCGCCTCCCGGCCGCGCTCCGAGGGCAGCGGCCTCGGCCTGTCGATCGCCCTGGCCAACGCGCACATCCACGGCGGCGAGATCACGGCCGGCAACTCCCCGGACGGCGGGGCGGAGTTCACGCTGCGGCTGCCCCGGGACGCGTCGGAGCTGGCGGAGCGGGACGCCGAGGACCCCCGGGGCGGACGCGGGGCCAAGGACGCGAAGGGACAGGGCTGAGCTGATGACCGTACGCCGCCTGCTGGCGCTCCCCGTGCTCGCCGCGACCCTCGCCGGGTGCGGCATCCGGGCCACCGAGGTGCCGACGGACTTCGGGCCCGCGCCCTCCCGGGTGCGCTGCTCGCTCGCCGAGCCGGACGCGGCGGCCCGGGACACCACCACCGGCACGGCCGTGCGGGTCCTGCTGCTCTGCGGCTCGTCGCTGGTGACGGTGGAGCGGACGGTACGGGTGCCGGACGGCACCCCGGGCGCCGAGCGCCGGGTCCTGGTCGCCAAGGGGCTGCTGGCCCAGCTCTCCGCGCCGCCCTCGGCCGCCGAGACGGAGGCCCGGTACACCACCGACGTGCCGGGCGGGATCACCGTGTCGGGGCCGCGCGCGGGCGACCCCGCGGGCACTCTGCGGCTGAGCACCGCGCCCGGCGACCTCACCTCGTACGCCCTCGCCCAGGTCGTCTGCACCGTCGCCGGGTCCGAGGCGGCCGAGGACGACGGCTCGGTGATCCTCGCCGGGCCGGACGAGCGGGCGCCGCGCCGGTACACGTGCACGGACGAGGTCCGCACCCGGCCGGGCAGCAACGAACCGCCGTCCGCCGTGGTCACCGGGGGCTGACGGCGGGGCCCGGCCGCGAGGTGTGGCGCATGACTCACCCGTCCGGGGGAGACTCCGGAACCGCGCGCGCCGGGCGCCGCGTCTACGGGGGCGTGCAGCGTCAAGGGTTCTCCGGCGGCAGCGCCGCGCTCCGCATCCGCGCGACGGGAGGCGTCCTCCTGGTCGCGCACCTCGTGGTCGTCGCCTGGCTCACGCTGCGTCCGCTGGACGTCCCCTGGGTGACGCCCGCCAATCCGCGTCCCTTCGCCGGCATCCGCGCCGAGGCCGCGCTGGGCTGGCCGGAGGCGGTCCGGTGCATCGGCGGGGGCCTCGGGCTGCTGGCGCCGCTGGGGGTGCTGCTGCCGATGGTGGACGGGCGGACCGTCGTCTCGGCGCCGGCCTCGCTGCTGCGCTGCACCGCCGCGGGCGCCCTGCTGTCGCTGGGCATCGAGCTGCTCCAGACCGGGGTGCCCGGCCGGGTCGCCGACATCGACTCCCTGTTGCTGAACACCCTGGGCGTGGCCCTGGCGCACCTCGCCGTGGTGCCGGCGGGCCGGGCCTGGCTCCGTCGCAGGGCCGGGGCCGGGCGGCCCGGGGCCGTACCGCAGGAGGAGCCCTCTCAGGGTCGGACCCCGACGATTCCCAGGGTCGGGATCGCCCCGTAGAGCGATGCTTCGCCCTGTTCGTCCCCGTAGCGTGGAAGGCAGATGAGGCGACCGACGGGGGCGCCTCGGACCGACGCTCACGAAGGAGCCGCCATGTCCCGCCTTGCCCGCCCGACCCACGGCCGCATGATCGGCGGGGTGTGTGCCGCGCTGGCGCGGCGCTTCGGCACCTCCGCGACCACCATGCGCGTCGTCTTCCTGGTCTCGTGCCTGCTGCCCGGCCCGCAGTTCCTGCTCTACCTGGCGCTGTGGATCCTCCTCCCCTCGGAGGAGAAGGCGGCCCGCACGGCCTGGTGACACCTCCGCGAGGAGTTCTCCCTCCGGTACTGGTACGCCGACGGGGCGCACCCGGCACGGACCGGGTGCGCCCCGTCGGCACGTCGGGAGGGGCGGGCTCAGCCGCCGAGCGGCAGGCCGTTCACCGGCAGACCGCCGGTGGGCAGGCCGCTCAGCGGGAGGCCGCCGAGCAGTCCGGCGACCGGCTTGGTCGGCCCGTGTGCCAGCTGCTCGGCGACGAGCTGCTCGACGACCGGCTGCGCGGCGGTCAGACCGGTGCCGGCGGCGCGCCGCCCCGCGTCGAGGGCGTTGCCCGCGCCGGGCGCGGCCTGGGCGACGGTCTCGGCCGGGAGCGTCCGGGCGACGCCGTCGGCCGTCTGGGCGAGGTCCGGGACCGCGGGGGCCGCACTGGCGGCACCCGCGCCGGCGGCGGCGAAGGCGGCACCGAGAACGGCGACACCGAGGGTCTTGGCAGCAGACTGCTTCATGAAATGCGTCCTCGAAACGGTTCGTCGGGGATGAGAGCGGTCCTCGACCGTAAACACGCGCCGTCACCGGCCGCAAACATCGAAATGCGAACGAATGGTGAAAGCCGATTCGCGCCCTCGAAGACCGATCACCGCCTCCGCCCACCCGTTCCCCGCGTCACCGCAGGCCGGAGCGGTCTACTGGAACAGCCATTCGGACTTCAGCTCGGCATATCCGGGCTTGATCACGTCATTGATCATGGCCAGTCGTTCATCGAAAGGGATGAAGGCCGATTTCATCGCATTGACGGAGAACCATTGGAGGTCGTCGAGCGTGTAACCGAACGCTTCGACAAGGTGCTCGAATTCCTGGCTCATGCTGGTGTGGGACATCAGCCGATTGTCGGTATTCACCGTGGCCCGGAAATGCAGCCGGCGCAGCAGCCCGATGGGGTGCTCGGCGTACGAGGACGCCGCCCCGGTCTGGAGGTTGGAGCTGGGGCACAGTTCCAGCGGGATGCGCTTGTCCCGCACGTAGGAGGCGAGCCGTCCGAGCTTCACCGTGCCGTCGTCGTGGACCTGGATGTCGTCGATGATGCGCACCCCGTGCCCGAGCCGGTCGGCGCCGCACCACTGGAGCGCCTGCCAGATGGACGGCAGCCCGAACGCCTCGCCGGCGTGGATGGTGAAGTGGTTGTTCTCCCGCTTCAGGTACTCGAAGGCGTCGAGGTGCCGGGTGGGCGGGTAGCCGGCCTCGGCGCCGGCGATGTCGAAGCCGACGACGCCGAGATCGCGGTGGCGGTTGGCGAGTTCGGCGATCTCCAGGGAGCGGGCGGCGTGCCGCATGGCGGTGAGCAGGGCTCCGACCCGGATGCGGTGCCCGGCCTCGCGGGCCCGCCGCTCCCCCTCCCGGAAGCCCTCGTTGACCGCCTCGACGACCTCCTCCAGGGTGAGGCCGCCCTCCAGGTGCTGCTCGGGCGCGTACCGCACCTCGGCGTAGACGACCCCGTCGGCGGCGAGGTCCTCGGCGCACTCGGCGGCCACCCGGACCAGCGCGGCACGGGTCTGCATCACACCGACGGTGTGCGAGAAGGTCTCCAGGTACCGCTCCAGCGAACCGGAGTCGGCGGCCTGGCGGAACCAGCGCCCGAGCCGGTCGGGATCGGTCTCGGGGAGCGCCGGGTAGCCGCTCTCGCGGGCGAGGTCGACGACGGTCGCGGGGCGCAGCCCGCCGTCGAGGTGGTCGTGCAGCAGAACCTTGGGCGCCCGGCGGATCCGGTCCGGCGTCGGGGACTTCGCGGTGGTCTGGCTCGTCATTTCCGCACTCTAACTCCTACGCGCGTAGATCGGGAGGGTGCGCGGGACCGGGCGGCCCGCGCGGCACCGGACCCGGCCGATACGTAACGGTGACCGCGCATACGGATGGCGGACACCCGCGCTTCTGACACTGTTCTGCCATGGCACAACAAGCGACGCCGGTGCGCGAGGCCCGGCTGGGGCGGGCGCTGGGTCCGCAGACGGCGGCGGTGAGCGGGGTGGCGGTGCTGCTCCCGGCGGGCGACGAGGTCTCCGGCCGCAGACCGTCCCCCGTGCTGGCGGCAACCTCGGTGCGGGCGTGGGGGCGGCGGCTGACGCGGGCGGGCCGCGACGAGGGGCTGGCCGCGCACGTCGTGCACTACCGCTACCGAGGCTGGAACGGCAGCGAGGCGCACCTCGCCCGGGACGCCGCCTGGGCCGCCGGGGAGGCCGTACGGCGCTACGGCGACGTCCCGGTCTGCCTGATCGGCGTGGGCATGGGCGGGCGGGCGGCGCTGCGCGCGGGCGGGCACGAGGCCGTCAACTCGGTCGTGGCGGTCGCCCCCTGGCTGCCGGAGGAGGACATGGCGGCGCCGCCCGAACCGGTGAAGCAGCTCTCCGGGCGCCGGGTGCTGATCGTGCACGGCACGGACGACGGGCGCTGCGACCCGGAGCTGTCGTTCCGGCTGGCGGCGCGGGCGAAGAAGGCGAACCGGGACGTGTGCCGGTTCGAAGTGCACTCCGACGGGCACGCTTTGCGTCACTTCCGGGACGAAGTGGCCGCGCTGGTGGAGGACTTCGCGATGGGTGCGCTGTTCGGCCGCCCGTTCTCCCGCCCGGTGACGGACGCGCTCGCGGCGCCGCCGCCGCTGGGGCTGCGGATGCCGCTGGCGGTGGGGTTCGGCAAGACGCTGCGGTGACGCCGCAGCGGTGCGGGGTCCGCCGGCGGGTGCGGGCGGCTCCACGGCCGGTCGCGCCGTGCCCGCGCCCGTCACGGCAGCAGACGGCCGCGCCGTGAGAGCAGGAACTCCTTGAAGGCGGCGACCGGGGGTGTGTCCGTCCGCCCCGCCAGCCAGGCCACGCCGATCTCCCGGACCGCGCGCGGTGCGGTGACCGTCAGTTCGGCGACTCCGGGGCGGGGCACGGCGGGCGGCGGGAGCAGGGCGACGCCCAGGCCCGCCGCGACCAGGCCGCGCAGCGTCTCCGCCTCCTCGCCCTCGAAGGCCACCCGGGGCCGGAACCCGGCCTCCTCGCACACCGCGTCCGTGATGCGGCGCAGCCCGTAGCCGGGTTCCAGGGTCACGAAGGGCTCGTCGGCGGCCTCCGCGAGCCGGACCCGGCGCCGGGCGGCCAGCCGGTGGTCGGCGGGGACGACCAGGCGCAGCCGCTGCTCGTCCAGGCGGCGGCCGACGAGGTCCGGGGCGTCGGGCACCGGGGAGGTCAGGCAGAGGTCCAGTTCGCCGGCGCGCAGCCGCTCCAGCATGGCCTCGCCGTAGTTCTGGACGAGGCTGAAGCGGACGCGGGGGTGGTCGGCGCGGAAGGCGTGGATCAGTCCGGGGACGGTCTCGGCACCGAGGGTGTGCAGGAACCCGAAGGCGACCTTGCCGGTGGTGCGGTCGGCGTCGGCGCGGACCGCGTCGGCGGCCCGCTCGATCTCGGCGAGGGCGCGTTCGACGGAGGCGAGGAAGGTGTGCCCGGCGGGGGTGAGGGAGAGGGTGCGGCCGTGCCGGGCGAACAGGTCGACGCCGAGGTCCTGTTCGAGGCGGGCCAGTGCCCGGGAGAGGGTCGACTGGGGGACGTTCATCTCCCGCGCGGCACGGGTGACGTGCTCGGTGCGGGCCACGCCGGCGAAGTGCGCGAGGCGTGGCGCGAGCAGCGCGACGATGTCTTCTGTGTCACTGTCCCGTGACAGCCGCCGCTGTGAGCTTCGCTGATGCGCCATGGGAACGATTATGGACGTTCCGTGCATTGGACGGATGAGTGCGGGGCTCCTACGGTCGTGGGCATGACTCCCGCCGATACCGGGGCGTCCACCACCGTGGGCGCCGCCGCACCCGTCGCCGATGTTCCCGACTCGCGTGTGGCCCCGGGCGGGCCCGGCTACCGCCGCATGAGCTTCGCCCTGTTCCTCGCGGGCGTCGCCACCTTCGCGCTGCTGTACTCCACGCAGGCCCTGCTGCCGCTGATCTCCGGTGACCTGGGGGTGTCGGCGGGCGACGCGAGCTGGACGGTGGCCGCCGCGACCGGCGGTCTGGCGGTGTTCGTCCTCCCGATGAGCGCCCTGTCGGAGCGGTTCGGCCGGCGTACGGTCATGACGGCCGCGCTCGCGGTCGCGGTGACCGTCGGACTGCTGGTGCCCTTCGCCCCCTCGCTGCCGGCGCTGGTCGCGCTGCGCGCGGTGCAGGGCGCGGCGCTGGCCGGGCTGCCGGCCTCGGCGACGGCGTACCTCGCGGAGGAGGTCACCCCGAAGGCGCTGGTGACGGCGATCGGCCTGTTCGTCGCGGGCAACAGCGTGGGCGGCATGAGCGGCCGGGTGATCACCGGCTGGGTCGCGCAGGAGTGGGGCTGGCGGGTGGCCGTCGGCGTGATCGGCGTGGTGGCCGTGGGGTGTGCGGTGGCGTTCCGGATGCTGCTGCCGAGGCCGCGGCACTTCCGCCCGGGGTCGCTGCGCCCGCGGGTCCTCGCCGGGACCGTCCGCGACCACCTCTCCGACCCGCTGCTGCGGCGCCTGTACGCGATCGGCGCCCTGTTCATGACGGTCTTCGGCGGCGTCTACACGGTGATCGGCTACCGCCTGACCGGGGACCCGTTCTCGCTGCCGCAGGGCATCGTCGGCTCGATCTTCCTCGTGTACCTGGTCGGCACGGTCTCGGCGTCCACGTCGGGCCGGCTGGTGGGCCGGCTGGGACGGCGCGGGGCGCTGTACCTGGCGGGCGGCACCACGGCGGCCGGTCTGCTGCTGTCGCTTGCGGACACCCTGCCGCTCGTCCTGCTGGGCCTGGTCCTGATCACGGCGGGCTTCTTCGCGGGGCACTCGGTGGCCTCCTCGGCGGTCAGCCGGACGGCGACGCACGGCCGGGCACAGGCGTCGGCCCTGTACCAGTCGGCGTACTACATCGGTTCCAGCGTGGGCAGCACGGCCGGCGCGACGGCCTTCCACGCCGGGGGCTGGCCGGGGACGGTCGGCGTCGGGCTGGTGGCGATGGCGGGCGTCGTGGCGATCACGCTGCTCGGCACGCGGGCGGCCCGCCGGCAGGCCGCGCGGGTTCCCGCGACGGCCTGACCTCCCCCGCCCCCGGCCCGCCCCCGACCTGCCGCCCTGCCTCCCCGCGCCCCTGACCTGCTGCTTTCCGCACTCTGCGCGCCATTGTCGGTGCGCTGCGGTAGCTTCCGGAGTGCGGGGCGCGAAGACGCGCGCGGCAGGACTCCACAGGGGTGGGTGGACGATGACCAACGGCACGGCGGCGCCGGAGCTGGACGCGGCACTGGAGAAGCACCGGGTCGAGCTGACCGGGTACTGCTACCGGATGCTCGGCTCCTCCTTCGAGGCGGAGGACGCGGTCCAGGACACCCTGGTCCGCGCCTGGCGGAGCTACGACAAGTTCGAGGGCCGCTCCAGTCTCCGCTCCTGGCTGTACCGCATCGCGACCAACGTCTGCCTGGACATGCTGAGCGCGGGCAGCAAGCGGGCGCGGCCGATGGACCTGACGGAGGCCACCCCGCTGGCCCGGGCGGTCCTGTCGCCCCGGCCGGACCACACCTGGCTGGAGCCGATGCCGGACGCCCGGATGCTGCCGGCGGCCGACGACCCCGCGGAGGCCGCGGTGGCCAAGGAGTCGGTGCGGCTCGCCTTCATGGCGGCCCTCCAGCGGCTGCCGCCCAAGCAGCGGGCGGTGCTCATCCTGCGCGAGGTGCTCGCCTGGCGGGCGAGCGAGGTCGCCGAGCTGCTCGGCACCACGGTCGCGTCGGTCAACAGCGCGCTCCAGCGGGCCCGCGCCACGCTGGCGGAGCGGGACGGCGAGGGCCCCGCCGGGGAGGTGTCCGACCCGCTGGACGAGGAGCAGCGCAAGCTCCTCGACCGGTACGTGGCCGCGTTCGAGGGGTACGACATGACGGCCCTGACCGCGCTGCTGCACGAGGACGCGGTGATGACGATGCCGCCGTTCGACCTGTGGCTGGCGGGTCCGGCGGACATCACGGGCTTCATGACCACGATCGGCGCGTCCTGCGCGGGCTCGCGCCTGGTGCCGGTCCGGGCCAACGGGCTGCCGGCCTTCGCGCACTACAAGCCGGACCCGGAGGCGGGCGGCTTCTCGCCGTGGGCGGTGCAGGTGCTGGAGATCTCAGCGGGCCGCATCACCGGGTTCCACTGCTTCCTCGACACCGCGCGCTGGTTCCCGCTGTTCGGCCTCCCCCTCCACCTCGAAGCGGAGGCCGACCAGAGCGAGTAGGGCGCGCAGGGCCGGATCGGGAGCGCGCAGTCTGATCCGGCCCCCGTGGCGCAGCGCGGCCAGCTGGAGCCGGGCCAGCACGTCGACCGCGGCGAGCCCGGGCGGCCCCAGCCCGCCGACGTCGCAGACGACCACCCCGGCCCGGGTGGCGTCCAGCAGCGCGCGTACGTCGGCGCAGAGCCGGGGCAGGGTCTGGCGGGAGACGGGCCCCGGAAGCGCGAGCACGGCAGGTGTCTCGGCATCCACGCCCCGGTAGACCGGGGTCCGGGGCGGAACTCATCGGCGCCGGCGCGCTCAGGCCCGGGTGGGCAGGGTGAGGATCTCGGCGCCGTCCTCGGTGATGGCGATGGTGTGCTCGCTGTGGGCCGTGCGGCAGCCGGTGGCGCTGCGCAGGGTCCAGCCGTCGTCGTCGGTGACGAGCGTGGCGGTGTCCGCCATGACCCACGGCTCCAGGGCGAGCAGCAGGCCGGGGCGCAGGGGGTAGCCGCGGCCGGGGCGGCCGGTGTTCGGGACGTGCGGGTCCTGGTGCATCGTGGACCCGATGCCGTGCCCGCCGAACTCGGTGTTGACCCGGTATCCGGCCTCCTTCAGGACGGTGCCGATGGCGTGCGAGAGGTCGCCGATGCGGGCGCCGGGCCCGGCGGCGGCGATCCCGGCGGCCAGCGCGCGCTCGGTCGTGTCGATCAGCTTCACGCTCTCCTCGGGCCGCGCCTCGCCCACCAGGAAGCTGATGGCGGCGTCCGCGGCGACCCCGCCGAGGGAGACGGCGAGGTCGAGGGTGAGCAGGTCGCCGTCGGCGAGGGTCTGGTTCCGCGGCCGTCCGTGGAGCACGGCGTCGTTGACGGCCGTGCAGATGTAGTGCCCGAAGGGGCCGCGGCCGAAGGAGGGCGCGTAGTCGACATAGCAGGACGTGGCGCCGGCGTCGAGGATCATCTCCTTGGCCCAGCGGTCGATGTCGAGGAGGTTGGTGCCGACGGTGCTGCGGCCCTTCAGCGTGTGCAGGATGTCGGCGACCAGCGCGCCGGTGTCCCGCGCGCGGTCCAGCAGGGTGGGGTTGAGGATCTCGATCACGCGTCGGCGCCTTTCGCACGCTTCCAATAACTATACCGGCCATACTATACCGGTATTTGAATGGCCCGCACGGAAGACCGGCGTTGACCTGGGCATGCCTGGTGTCAGAGGGTTCGCTGTATGCCCCACGCATCCCCTCCTCGTGCTCTGCCCGCCGCCGTACCCGCCGTTCGGGGGGTGCCGTGCAGGGGGTGCTGACCGGCTTCGCGGTGATCGCGGTGGTGATCGCCGTCGGCTATCTGCTCGGCCGGCGCGGCTATCTGGGCGACCAGGGCCGCGAGGTGCTGACCCGGCTCGCCTTCCACGTGGCCTCGCCGGCCCTGCTGTTCACGACCTGCGCGCAGGCCGACCTGTCGGTGGTCTTCTCCAGCAGCCTGCTGGTGACGGCGCTCAGCACGGCGGCGGTCGCGGGCGTCTTCGTCACGGTCGGCGTGGTACGCCGCTGGGGCACGGGCCGGACCACGATCGGCGCCCTGTGCTCGGGTTACGTCAACTCCGGCAACCTCGGCATCCCGATCGCCGTGTATGTGCTGGGCGACGCGTCGTTGGTGGCGCCGGTGCTGCTGTTCCAGCTCGTCGTGGTCGCACCGGTCGGGATGGCCTTCCTCGACCAGGCCGGCGACGGCCGCTCCGGCTCCCCCTGGTCCCGGCTGCTCGCCCCGCTGCGCAACCCGATAGCGCTGGGCTCGCTGACCGGCGTCGCGGTGGCCGCGCTCGGCGTCCATGTGCCGGCGCCGGTCATGGACCCGCTGACCCTGATCGGCAACATGTCCGTCCCGGCGGTCCTGATGGCGTTCGGCATCTCCTTGTGCGGCAGCGCGATGCCCTTCCGGGGCCCGGACCGCTCCCCCGTCCTGCTGGCGGTGGCCCTGAAGTCGGTGGGCCAGCCCGCCGTCGCCTGGGCCCTGGCCGCCGGCGTCTTCGGCCTGCGCGGCGCGCACCTGCTGGACGTGGTGGTGACCTCGGCCCTGCCGACCGCCCAGAACATGTACACCTACGCCTCCGCCTACCGCGTCGGCGAACGCCTGGCCCGCGACGCCGTCCTGGTCTCGACGGTGACGGCGGTCCCGGTCCTGGTGGGGGTGGCGGCGGTACTGGGGTGACGCCGGTCAGCCGGTGGGAAACTCGCTGGTGTCGAGCCGCAGACCGAAGGCTGCGGGCAGCTCGACCGGATCACCGAACCTGCCCGCGTGCAGCGTGCGGTAGACGTCACCCCGCGGTTCGCCGTACAGCGTGACGGTCGGTCCACCCGGAGCCCAACGGTCGACCAGCAGGTACAGGGGGATGCCGGCGGTGGCACAGGCGGCGGGCTTGGTGACGCGGTCGTGGCGCGCGTTCGACCTGGAGGTGACCTCGACGACGAGTTCGGCGAGGGACGCGGGGATGTGGCTGTCGGACTCGCCGTCATCCGGCACGGGAGCCACCACGAGGTCGGGGATGAGCATGCCGAGACGGGACGGCACAGCGATCGCGAGTGTCTGGAAGATCTCCCAGTCCTCGGAGATCACCGGGTAGAGGCGACGTGCGATACGCGCCGCGATGACGTTGTGACGGACAGCGGGAGCGGGTGACACGGTGATGATCCCCTCGATGATCTCCACCTTGCTGCCCTTGGGCCACTCCATCTCCTCCCAGAACCGGACGAGATCGTCCCAGCTCTGCTCGGGGTCCTGGCTCACGGTGAGTGCGCTCACGGCGGTCTCCTAACGGTCCTCACCGATCCCAGCATGCCGAACGGGACCGGCGGTGGTCCACCGGTCCCGTTCGTCCGATCGGGCGATCGCCAGGTCAGCCGATGCGCTCCAGGACCACCGGGGACGGCGTGTGCTCGGTGCCCGGGGCGGCGATGTCGTAGGAGTCCCCGATCGCCTCCAGGGCGTAGGCGAACCGGTCGGGGGTGTCGGTGTGGAGGGTGAGGAGGGGCTGGCCCGCGCGGATCTCGTCGCCGGGCTTGGCGTGCAGTTCCACGCCCGCCGCCGCCTGCACCGGGTCCTCCTTGCGGGCACGTCCCGCGCCCAGGCGCCAGGCGGCGACACCGATGTCGTAGGCGTCCAGGCGGGTCAGGACGCCGGTGGCGGCGGCCGTCACGACGTGCTGCTCCTTCGACGTGGGCAGCGGCGCGTCCGGGTCGCCGCCCTGGGCCGCGATCATCCGGCGCCAGACGTCCATCGCGGAGCCGTCGGCCAGCGCCTTCGCCGGATCGGCGTCCTTGACGCCCGCCGCGTCGAGCATCTCGCGGGCCAGGGCGAGGGTCAGTTCCACGACGTCCGCGGGGCCGCCGCCGGCGAGGACCTCGACCGACTCGCGGACCTCCAGGGCGTTGCCGGCGGTCAGGCCGAGCGGGGTGGACATGTCGGTGATCAGGGCGACCGTGCGGACGCCGTGGTCGGTGCCGAGGCCGACCATCGTGGACGCCAGTTCGCGCGCGTCCTCCACCGTCTTCATGAAGGCGCCG
This sequence comes from Streptomyces griseoviridis, assembly GCA_014649155.1. GTDB lineage: Bacteria > Actinomycetota > Actinomycetes > Streptomycetales > Streptomycetaceae > Streptomyces > Streptomyces griseoviridis. The sequence continues at coordinate 70,739 of BMSM01000007.1, forward strand.
CTGCCCGCCTTCACGTCGAGCACCAGTGAGCCCGTGCCCTCCGCGATCTTCTTCGACATGATCGACGAGGCGATCAGCGGGATCGCCTCCACCGTGCCGGTCACGTCCCGCAGGGCGTAGAGCTTCTTGTCGGCGGGGGCCAGCCCGTCGCCGGCCGCGCAGATCACCGCGCCGGTGGAGTCCAGGACCTCCAGCATCTCGTCGTTGGAGAGCAGCGCGCGCCACCCCGGGACGGACTCCAGCTTGTCCAGGGTGCCGCCGGTGTGGCCGAGGCCCCGGCCGCTGAGCTGCGGGACGGCCGCGCCGCAGGCCGCGACCAGCGGCGCGAGCGGCAGGGTGATCTTGTCACCGACGCCCCCGGTGGAGTGCTTGTCGGCGGTCGGCCGGGAGAGCGAGGAGAAGTCCATCCGCTCGCCGGACGCGATCATCGCCGCCGTCCAGCGGGCGATTTCGCGGCGGTTCATGCCGTTGAGCAGGATCGCCATCGCCAGCGCCGACATCTGCTCGTCGGCCACGGCTCCGCGGGTGTACGCGTCGATGACCCAGTCGATCTGGTCGTCGCTGAGTTCACCGCGGTCGCGCTTGGTGCGGATGACGGAGATGACGTCCATGACGGGTGTTCCTTACTTGGTGAGGTGGTCGGGGCCGAAGGCCTGCGGGAGCATCCCGGCGAGGGGCAGGACCCCCGCCGGTGTCTCCAGGAGCAGCTCCGCGCCGCCGAACTCGTACAGGAGCTGCCGGCAGCGGCCGCACGGGACGAGGATCTCGCCCTGGCCGTCGACGCAGGTGAAGTGGGTCAGCCGCCCGCCGCCCGAGTTCAGCAGGGCGGAGACCAGCCCGCACTCGGCGCACAGGCCGAGGCCGTAACTGGCGTTCTCCACGTTGCAGCCGGTGACCGTGCGGCCGTCGTCGACCAGGGCCGCCGCGCCGACCGGATACCCGGAGTACGGGGCGTACGCCCGGGACATCGCGTCCCGGGCCGCCCGGCGCAGCGACTCCCAGTCGACGCCCGTCACTTGCCCTGCCCCTTCCGGTACGGCATGCCGTCCGCCTTGGGCATGCGCAGCCGCTGCGCGGACAGGGCGAGGACGACCAGGGTGATGACGTACGGCGTGGCCGAGACGACCTGGTTGGGGACCTCGTCGGTGCCCGCGTACCAGGCGAAGACCAGCGCGCCGACGACGAGCGTGATCACGGCCTTGACGTACTTCTTGCGGACCACGAGCCAGATCGCGCCGACCAGGAGCAGCAGCGCGCCCAGCAGCAGCAGCGCGTGCACGTTGGCCGAGCCGCCGCGCAGGTTGAGGCTGTCGGTGTAGCCGAACAGGCCGGCGCCGATGGCGAGGCCGCCCGGCATCCAGTTGCCGAAGATCATCGCCGCGAGGCCGATGTAGCCGCGGCCGCTGGTCTGGCCCTCCAGGTAGAAGGGGTTGGCGACGATGGAGAGGAAGACGCCGCCGAGGCCGGCCAGTCCACCGGAGATGATCACGGCGAGGTACTTGTACTTGTAGACGTTGACGCCGAGGGACTCGGCGGCGACCGGGTTCTCGCCGCAGGAGCGCAGCCGCAGGCCGAACGGGGTGCGCCAGAGAATCCACCAGCTCGCCGGGACCAGCGCGACCGCGATCAGGGTGAGCCAGGAGACGTTCGTGACCAGGCCGCCGAGCAGGCCGGCGATGTCGGAGACCAGGAACCAGCCCTTGTCGTTGAGGGTCTGGAGCCCGTCGGACAGGCCCGGGACGGTGAAGTGGCCGAGCGAGTCGACCGGCGGGGACTGCTTGGCGGAGCCGCCCTGGTGGCCCTCGAAGGCGAGGGGGGCCAGGTAGCGGGTGGCGCCGAGGGCGAGGATGTTGAGGGCGACGCCGGAGACGATGTGGTTCACGTTGAAGGTGATCGTCACGATGGCGTGCAGCAGCCCGCCGAGCGCGCCGCCGACGATGCCGACGAGGACGCCGGTCCACGGGCCCCACTGGAAGCCGGCCCAGGCACCGAACCAGGTGCCGAGGATCATCATGCCTTCGAGGCCGATGTTGACCACGCCCGCGCGCTCCGCCCACAGGCCGCCGAGACCGGCGAGGCCGATCGGCACGGCGAGCTGGAGGGCGGTGGACATCTGGCTGACGTTGGTGATGCCGTCCGCGCCGGTGATCAGGCGGACGATCGAGGTCAGCGCCAGGGCTCCGGCGATGACCAGGAGCAGGACCGGCAGCGGCATCCGGCGGCCGGTGGGCGCCGTGGGCCGCAGCGTCGGCTGGTTCAGGTCGGTCACGGTGGTCATCGCGCCGCCACCTCCTTGTCGGTGTTGTCGGTGGTGGCGCCCAGGACGTGACCGGCGGCCAGTTCGGCGCCGACCCGGCGCTGCTGGCGGCGCAGGCCCCATTCGCGGACGGCCTCGTAGGAGACGACCACGGAAAGGACGATCAGGCCCTGCATGATGACCGCGATCTCCTTGTCGTACCCGTGGAAGTCCAGCTCGGGGCTGGCCTTGTCGAGCCAGGCCCACAGCAAGGCGGCGAAGGCGATGCCGACCGGGCTGTTCCGGCCGAGCAGGGCGATGCCGATGCCGAGGAAGCCGATGCCGGTGGGGAAGTTGAGGCTGTAGGTGTGGGTGTCGCCGAGCAGGATCGGCAGGCCCGCGAGACCGGCGAGGCCGCCGGAGAGGAGCATCGCGGTGAGGACCATCCGCCGGGGGCTGACGCCGCTGGCCGCGGCGGCTGTCTCGGAGGCGCCGGAGGCGCGCAGGTCGAAGCCGAAGCGGGTGCGGTTGAGGACGACCCAGTAGCCGATGCCGAGCAGCACCGCGAGGATCACCAGGCCGTAGACCTCGCCGGCCGCGCCCATGTCGATGCCGGGAACCCAGCCGGAGTCGTGCATCTCGCCGGTGGTGTTGTTGTTGCCGACCTTGACGCCGAAGACGTCCGGCAGCCACAGGTAGCCGATGACGGCGGTGGCGATGGAGTTCAGCATGATCGTCGCCACGACCTCGCTGACGCCCCGGGTGACCTTCAGGACGCCCGCGATGCCGGACCAGAAGGCGCCGGTGAGGACGGCGGTGAGGAGGAGCAGCGGGATCTGGAGGACGCCGGGGAGGGCGACGTGCGCGCCGACCACGGCGGCCATCATGGCGGCGAGCTGGTACTGGCCGTCGACGCCGATGTTGAACAGGTTCATCCGGAAGCCGATGGCGACCGCGAGGGCGGCGATGTAGTACATCGACGCCTGGTTGATGATCAGGACCTGGATGTCGGAGAACCCGGCCTGCTCGAACATGAGCGCGAAGGGTTCCACCGGGTTCTTGCCGGAGGCGATCAGCACGATCGCGCTCAGCACGAAGGCCACGGCGAGCGCGATGACCGGGCCGGCCACCGCGAGGAGCACCCGCTCCTTGTCGAACTTCTTCATCAGTGGGCCTCGCCCTTCGGGGAAGTCCCGGCCTCGGGACTCTCTTCGTGCTCCAGGTGGCCGGTGGCCGCGCCCGTCATCGCGGAGCCCAGCTCCTCGGGGGTGATGGTCGCCGGGTCGGCGTCCGCCACCAGCCGGCCGTCGTAGATGACCCGGAGCGTGTCGGAGAGGCCGATCAGCTCGTCCAGGTCGGCGGAGATCAGCAGGACCGCCAGTCCCTCGCGGCGGGCCTCGCGGATGTGGTCCCAGATCGCGGCCTGGGCGCCGACGTCCACGCCCCGGGTGGGGTGGGCGGCGATCAGGAAGCGCGGCGCGTGGCTCATCTCGCGGCCGACGATCAGCTTCTGCTGGTTGCCGCCGGAGAGGGAGGCGGCCGTGACGTCGATGCCGGGGGTGCGGACGTCGTACGTCTCCACGATCCGCCGGGTGTCGGCCTGGGCGGCCTTCGGGTCCAGCCAGACGCCCCTGGCGTTGGGCTTCTCGGTGACGTGGCCGAGGATGCGGTTCTCCCAGAGGGGCGCCTCCAGGAGCAGGCCGTGGCGGTGGCGGTCCTCGGGGATGTAGCCGACGCCCTGCTCGCGGCGCTTCCTGGTCGTCCAGCCGGTGATCTCGTCGTCGGCGAGCCGGATCGTCCCGGAGTCGGCGGAGCGCAGGCCGATCAGCGCGTCCACCAGCTCGGTCTGGCCGTTGCCCTCGACACCGGCGATGCCCAGCACCTCGCCGGCGTGGATGGTGAAGGTGACGTCGTCTAGCAGGGCCTTGCCGCCGGGGGCCACCAGCCGCAGCTTCTCCACGGTGAGGACCGGACGGTCGGTGACCGTGGACTCGGCCGTCTCCGGCGTCGGCAGTTCGCTGCCGACCATCAGCTCGGCGAGCTGGCGCGGGGTGGTCTCGGCGGGGACGGCGGTGCCGACCGTCGTGCCGCGCCGGATGACGGTGATGTCGTCGGCGACGGAGAGCACCTCGCCCAGCTTGTGGGAGATGAAGATGACGGAGAGGCCCTCGGCCTTCAGCTCGCGCAGGTTGTCGAAGAGCGCGTCGACCTCCTGCGGGACCAGGACGGCGGTCGGCTCGTCGAGGATGAGGGTGCGGGCGCCCCGGTAGAGGACCTTGAGGATCTCCACGCGCTGGCGGGCGGCGACGCCCAGTTCCTCGACCAGCAGGTCGGGGCGGACGTCGAGACCGTAGCGCTCGGAGATCTCCTGGATCCTGCGGCGGGCCTTGCCGCCGATGCCGTGGAGCTTCTCGCTGCCGAGGACCACGTTCTCCAGGACCGTGAGGTTGTCGGCGAGCATGAAGTGCTGGTGGACCATGCCGATGCCGCGCGCGATGGCGTCGGCGGGCGAGGAGAAGGAGACCTGCTCGCCGTCGACCGCGATCGTGCCCTCGTCCGGCTTCTGCATGCCGTAGAGGATCTTCATCAGCGTCGACTTGCCGGCGCCGTTCTCGCCGACGAGGGCGTGGACGGTGCCCTTGCGGACGGTGAGGTGGATGTCGTGGTTGGCCACGACTCCGGGGAAGCGCTTGGTGATCCCGGCGAGTTCGACGGCGGTCACCTGACCGCCCGCCGCTGCCGAGGCCGGAGGGCTGCTGGACGCGTTGATGGCGCACTCTCCTGGGGACGGGGGTCGTCTACGCGCGTAGCGCCCCTACGGCATCGAAAGCGGTGGCGCACCTGCTCCGGCGGGGCACGGGGAGGCGTCCTCCCCGTGCCCCGCCGGGCATGTGCGCGACCACGGTGGCACGGTGCGGGTGGTGCCGGGTGTCAGCTGCTCTTGACCTTGATCTCGCCGCTGATGATCTTCTCCTTGGCCGTCTTCAGGGCGCCCTGGAGTTCGGTGTCGTCCGCGAACTTCGGGTTGGAGTCCGACAGGCTCACCTCACCGGACTTCAGATCGCCCCGAACGATACCGGTCTCCGGCTTGCCGTCCTCGACGGACTTCGCGAGGTTGTACACCGCCTTGGCGACGTCCTTCATCGCCGAGGTGAGGATGGAGTCCTTGTACTTGGCGAGGGCTTCCTGCCGGTACTGGTCGGAGTCGACGCCGATCGCCCACACCTTGTTGGCGGCGGCGGCCTCGATCACGCCCTGCCCGGAGAGACCGGCCGCGGCGTACACCACGTCGGCCTTGTTCTCGATCTGGCCCTCGGCGGCCGTCTTGCCCTTGTCGGGGCTGGAGAAGCCACCCTCCTCCGCGGTCTGCGTCAGGTACTGGGAGAGCACCTTGGCCTTGGGGTTGGTGTCCTTGACGCCCTGCTCGAAGCCGGCCTGGAACTTGTGGATCAGCGGGTTGTCCACACCGCCGATGAAGCCGACCACGTTGCTCTCGGTGGACTCGGCGGCGGCGACACCGGCGAGGTAGGACGCCTCCTCCTCGGAGAAGACGAGGTCCGCGACGTTCTTCGCCTCGATGGTGGAGTCGTCGACGATGCCGAAGGTGACGTCCGGGAACTTCTCGGCCGCCCCCTTGACGGCGGCGGCGTACGCGTAGCCGACGCCCACGATCGGGTCGTAGCCCTGCTTGGCGAGGGATTCCAGGCGCTGCTGCTTGTCGGCGTCCGTCTCACCGTCGGTCGGCTCGATGTCGGCCGTCTCGTACTTGAACTCCTTCTTCGCCAGCTCCAGGCCGGCGAAGGCCGCGTCGTTGAACGACTGGTCGCCCTTGCCGCCGACGTCGTACGCGATCGCGAGGCCCTTGTCGTCCTTGCTGTCCGAGGACGAGGAGGACGAGGTCGAGGTACCACCGCAGGCGGCGAGCGCGAGGGCCAGGGAGGCGGTCGCTGCGCCTGCGACCGTGATCCGGGAAATCCGGCGCATGTGTGGTGCTCCTGTCGTACAAGCGCCGGACGGGGTTCGGCTGCGGCGCTGGGTTCGCCGCAGATTAACGCGCGTAGACCGGCCTGAAAACCCCTTCTGTCCACCTTGTTATCGGGCCGTGCCCAACCCTTGCCGGGCGCAAACGGAAGGTGGCTTTCAGTGATGCCCGGCCGCCCTGCGGGGACGGCCGGGCGGGGGCGCCGGACCCGGCCTACGGCTCGGTCCGCACCTTGACCGAGCCGCTGACGACGGCCTCCTGGGCCTTGGCCACGGCGTCCTTGAGCCCGGCGACCTCGGCGTACTTCGGGTTGCTCTCGGACAGGCCCACGCCCTCGGACTTCAGGTCGAAGGTCTGGGTGCCGGTGAGCGGCTTGCCGTCCTCGACGGACTTGGCCAGCGCGTAGACCGCGCCGTCGATGTCCTTGAGCGCGGAGGTGAGGATCGAGTCCTTGTACTTGGCGAGGGCTTCCTGCCGGTACTGGTCGGAGTCGACGCCGATCGCCCACACCTTGTTGGCGGCGGCGGCCTCGATCACGCCCTGCCCGGACAGGCCGGCCGCCTGGTACACGACGTCGGCCTTCTTCTCGATCTGCCCCTCGGCGGCGGCCTTGCCCTTGTCCGGGCTGGAGAAGCCGCCCTCCTCGGCGGTCTGCGTCAGGTACTGCGAGACCACCTTGACCTCGGGATCGGTGTCGGCGACGCCCTGCTTGTACCCGGCCTCGAACTTGTGGATCAGCGGTACGTCCACCCCGCCGACGAACCCGACCGTCTTGGTCCTGGTCGCCTTCGCGGCGGCGACCCCGGCCAGGTAGGACGCCTCGTTCTCGGCGAAGACGAGGGAGGCGACGTTGTCGCCCTCGACGACGGAGTCGACGATCCCGAAGGTGGTGTCCGGGTAGTCGGCGGCGACGGCCTCCATCGCGGGGCCGTAGGCGAAGCCGACGCCGATCACCGGGTTGTAGCCCTGCTTGGCCAGCGAGGCGAGCCGCTGCTCCTTGTCGGCGTCGGTCTCGCCGTCGGTGGGCTCGATGTCGGCGGTCTTGTAGCCGAACTCCTTCTTCGCCTGCTCCAGACCCGCGTAGGCGGCGTCGTTGAAGGACTGGTCGCCCTTGCCGCCGATGTCGTAGGCGATGGCCAGACCGAGGTCCTCCTTGCCGCCGTCGTCGCCGCCGTCCTCGGTGCTGGTGCCTCCGCAGGCGGTGGCGGCGAGGGCGAGCGACGCGACCCCCACCGCGGCGCTGGTCAGTCTCGGTGTCCGACGCAGGCTCGTTGTCCGACGCATCTGAAGCTCCCCATCTTCAACTCCCCGAGGCTGGCGCCCGGTTCGGCGCACATTAACGCGCGTAGAAAGCCCTGGGAACGGGGTTCCTCGGGGCCGTTATGCATTCGTGGCGGTGGGGGTTACGGTCCCGTGAACCAAGGGCTCGAAGGGGCCGAAAAGGGTGACGGCGGGTACATGGAGGAGGGGGCGCCGGTATGCGGGCCTACCATCGAAGCGCAGCAAGCCGGAGCGAACTGACCCACTGGGGTGATCGTGAGCAACTGGGCCGACCTTACGACCGGTAAGCGCATCAAACACCTGCGGGGCTCGGATCTGACCCAGCAGGGGCTGGCCGAGGCGTCGGGGCTGTCCCTCGCCCTGGTGCAGAAGGCCGAGCAGGACCGGGGGGAGCTGTCGGTCGGCTCCCTGCTCAAGCTCGCGCACGCGCTGCACACGGACGTGTCGGTGATCCTGGGGCAGCAGGCCCCTCGCCGGGGGATGGACAGCGGCACCCGGGCCGCCGTACGCCGCCTCTCGGACGCCGTGCACGACAGTGCGCTGGGCATGTGGGAGGGCATCGACGATCCGAGCACCGTCGAGGAACTGAGTGAGGCCCGAGACCGCGCATGGGATGCCTACTGGGCCAGCGACACGGCCAAGGTGAGCAGTTACGCCTCCAGGGTCCTCATGGAAGGACAGGCCCGGTACGCCGGCGCCACCGGAAGCGAGCGTGACCGGCTGGTGCCGATCTTGGCCAGCACGTACCGCGTAGCCGCGTCGTGCTCGAACGGCTTCGGGCAACGGGACCTTGCGCTGAGCGCCCTCACGTCCGCGAAGCACCTTGCGGAGCGCGGCGACGACCCCGTGATGGCAGCGCTGCTGGAGTCCACACTGTCCTGGATCTATCTGCGCAGCGCCAAGGTGCCCCGCGCCGTCTCCGTGGCCGAGCGCGCGGCGCTGACGATCGAGCCGTCCTTCAGCAGCGGATCCCGCCCGCAACTGCTCGCGTACGGGCGCCTGATGATCTCCGCAGCCGTGGCCGCGTCCAGGCGTGAGGACGAGCGCGCGGCCGACGACTATCTGTCCCAGGCGCACGCCGCAGCGGCGAGGCTGGGCCGGGACGAGAAGCTGTACGGAACGGTCTTCGGCCCGACCGCGGCGAAGACCGAGGCCGTGGGGATCCACGTCGCGTTGAAGAATTACGGACGCGCGCTCAAACTCGCCGGCCAGCCGGACATGAAGAAGCTTCCCGCGTCCATGTCGAAAGTGGCCCGCAACCGCTACAAACTGGACGTCGCTCTGGCGCAGTGCGCGGTCGGCCTCCATGACCAGGCCGGGGACACACTGATCGAGGTGGGCCTCGACGCACCGGAGTGGGTCAGGCACCAGGCGCTGCCCGGGGTCATCGGCAAGCGGCTGGCGAAGGTGTCGACGGCCCGTGTGCGCAGGATCGGTGAAGTGATCGGCATGCCGCTGATCACGTGAATCCTACGGAGCGTACGAGCCGGGGCCGGGCAACCTCGTTCCGTCGTACGCCTCGTCACTTCACTCCGCGTGATCGTACGGGCACGCTGGGCGCATGGTCAGCGACAAGAGCGCACAGACGCAGGAACGAGCACGGGCCCGCCGTACCGAGGGGGACCTGAGACGGCGCCGGGCACTGGCGGACGCGGCGGCGGGTATGCCGCCGATCGAACGGTTCCACTGCGTGATCTACCTGTGCGGTGCTCCCGGCACGGACATCGCCGGGCCCCGCGAGGAGTGCGCGGAGTACGCCGAGGCGTTCGGGTGGGGGATCACGGACGTGATCGAGGAGCGCGTGGGCCTGCTGCCGCCGCAAGGGCGGGAGGGACTGAAGCGGGCCGTCGAACACGTCAGGAGCGAAGCGGCCGGGGCGGTGCTCACGTCGTGCCGTTCGATGATCTCGTCCGTTCCGCAGGAGTTCGACGAGGTGGCACGCGAGGTCGAGAAGGCCGGGGGGTTCCTGCACGTCATGGCCGCGGCACGCGGTGGGCAACGGGCGGCGCGGTGACCCGGCCCGTGTTCCGCCACGTCCCGTTCACCATCGAGCAGGACCGGACAGCTGAACCGGAGTACGAGGCCCGTTGCGTATCCGGCGACGGGACCGAGTGCGGCGCGGCGTCCGGCACGCATGGTGGCCCGGGGCCGGTCGAGGAGGGGCGGCGCGGGCGCACGCAGGAGTCGGGGCGTCGGCGCTGCCGCCGGGCCGTCGGCGACCACGCGGTCCCGCGCCCCGCGGCGGGGCTGTCCGGCCCGGGGCGGCCGGCGGACGGGGAAGCGTCGTGATCTTCGCACCGTCCGCCGCGCACCCGTGGCGGGACGTATGGCCGCTCGTCGCGCAGTCGGGCGACGGCAACCGGTGGGTCAGCGGCACCTGCTGGCTGTACTGCCGGCGGGAGGGCGTGCGCGTGCTGTGGGTCGGCACCGTGTCGACGCCCGGCGCGACGGGTGACGTGTACGCGTGCGGCCCGTGCGTCGCGGAGCTGGGCCACATGGTGCGCGTCCAGTCCCATAACCGGGACCGAGCCACCGGCCACGCCGTAGGCGCTGTACCCGGACACGCGTCCCAGCCGCACGCCCTGCCGCGGCACTGAAGCGTCGCTCCCGTTCCCCCGGCACCGACGACGAGTGCCCGCCGGGAACGCCCCGGAGCGACCGCACCCCCGGAGGGGGAACGGAACGGGACTGGACCGAGACCCGCTGGGACCGGGGCCGGCACACCCCCGGCGGCGCGGAGGTGTGGGCGGCCGGGCGGCCCGCGTGGCGGGAGGCGGCTCCGGCGGCGGTCCGGTACAGCCGCAGCCGGGCGGCGGCTGTACCGGCCGCCGCCGGCCGGAAGCCCGACGCGGACCGGCTCGGCGCCATGGCCGGGTCGTGCCGGGCACGGGCCGGGCACAGGGGGGCTGCCCCCGGAGTGATGGCCGCGGAGGCGGCCCGCGCCGGGCGTGGTCTGTCCCGGTCAGTCCGTGATGTCGATCAGGGCCGCCGCCGTGAACAGTTCCACGCCGACCGTGATGGCGTGCTCGTCGACGTCGAAGTCGCCCTGGTGGAGGTCGCGGACCGTGCGCTCGCCGGGCGGGCGGACGCCGAGGCGGGCCATGGCGCCGGGGACGCGCTCCAGGTACCAGGAGAAGTCCTCGCCGCCCAGGCTCTGCTCGGTGGACTCCACGGAGTCCGGGCCGCGCCGGGCGATCATGGCGGTCTGGAGCAGTTCGACGCTGGTCACCTCGTTGACGACCGGCGGCACGCCCCGCACATAGGTGATCTCCGACTTGGCGCGGTGCAGGTTGGCGATCTCGTCGATGGCCGCGACGACCAGGTCGGGGGCCTGCCGCCAGGCGTCCAGGTCGAGGCAGCGCACGGTCCCGGACAGCTCGGCGTGCTGCGGGATGACGTTGGCGGCGTGGCCGGACTCGATGCGGCCCCAGGTCAGGGAGAGGCCGCCGCGGGCGTCGATGCGCCGGGCGAGCAGCGCGGGGGCGTCGGTGGCGACCCGGGCGACGGCGGTGACCAGGTCGGTGGTGAGGTGCGGCCGGGCGGTGTGGCCGCCGGGGCCGGCGAGGGCGATCTCCAGCCGGTCGCAGGCGGAGGTGATGGGGCCCTCGCGCAGCCCGATCCGGCCGGCGTCCACCCGGGGGTCGCAGTGCACGGCGAGGATGCGCCGTACGCCGTCCAGCGCGCCGGCCGCCACGACGTCCTCGGCGCCGCCGGGGAGGACCTCCTCGGCGGGCTGGAAGATCAGCCGGACCGGGCGGGGCAGCAGTCCGCGCTCGTGCAGGGCGGCCAGCACCAGGCCGGTGCCGAGGACGACGGTGGTGTGCACGTCGTGGCCGCAGGCGTGGGCGCGGTCCGGCACGGTCGAGCGGTAGGCGCAGCCGCTCTTGACGTCCGGGATGGGCAGGGCGTCGATGTCGGCGCGCAGGGCGAGCAGGCCGGAGCCGGTGGCGTCCGGGCGCCGGGGGTCGGTGCCGATGTCACAGACGACCCCGGTCCCCGACGGGAGGACCCGGGGTGCCAGCCCGGCGCGTTCGAGGCGTTCCTTGATCGCGGCGGTGGTGCGGAACTCCTGATTGCTCAGTTCCGGGTGCATGTGCAGGTCGCGGCGGAAGGCGATCAGCTCCGCCCGCAGCGCCTCCGGCACGAGGCCGGGCAGTGTGGCTTCCCCGGGGACGTCGGCTTCGGACTCCAGTGACATCAGTTGCTTCACCCTTTGTAGGGTAGGACGCCCGGACGGCCGGCTGACCCACGATCAACAAAACTTCTACCCGTGCGAGGGAAGAAAGTGCCGCCGCCGGACGCATAGGCGTCGGCGTGGGTGGGTACAACGGCCCGAATATCGATTGCTCCGCTGCCGCCGCCGGCGCCCGGGTCGCGCACCCACCCGTTCCTCACGGCTACCACGCCCCACGCCTCCTACGCCTGGCGCCCGCGTACGGGGCGGGGGCGCGGGGCGGGGCCCAGGAGGCCGTGGCGGTGTGGCGCCGCGCCTCACACGCCCGGCACCGCCAGCAGCCGCTCCACGCCCGTCGCCGTCCCCGTGACGCCGTCCAGGAAGCCCTGGGCACGGGGGGATGCGGTGCGGGTGAGCCAGGCGGGGTCGATGTCGCAGACGGCGACCTTGACCTCCGTGCCGGCCAGGGCCAGCGGCAGGGTGTGCACGACCGTGGAGGGGAAACTGAGGATCGTACGGCCGACCGGGCCGCGGCGGGCGATCAGTTCCAGGGGGAGGTCGGGGCGGACGACCTCCAGGCCCGTCTCGACGGCCAGCCGGTGGAGCTTCTCGGTCGATTCGCGGCGGTGGGCGAAGTAGCGGGTGGCGCCGTGGGTCTTGGCGAGGCGGCGGACGGCGTCCAGGTAGGCCTCGGCGTCGACGACGCCGGTCTCCACCAGGGAGGTGCCGACCATGTCCGCGCCCTTGGTGATGCGGGGCGGGCCGAAGCGGTCACGGGTCCAGGCGAAGGAGTGCGGGGTGACGGTGACGCCCTCGGGGACCTCGGTGATCGGCATGGAGGAGAAGATCTCGACCTTGCGGCGGCCCGACGGGGACAGGCGGCGGCGGGCCGAGGAGGAGACCGGGGCGAAGAGCAGGTCGCGCGGGCCGGGGCGGCTGCCCTTGCGGTGCCAGCGGACCAGGCGTTCGCCGCGGGCGAGCTGGCCCGCGAACTCCATCGTGGCGGTGCCGTCGTCGACGACGACCAGTTCGCGGGCGTGGGTGATGGTGAGGAGCAGCTGGACGTAACGGGAGAACGGGTCCCCCATGACGATGCGGCCGGCGCGGCGGAGCAGGCCCGCCAGGCCGCCCACCGTGCGGAAGGGGGCCGAGGCCCCGCCCCGCGCCTCTTCCCAGCGGACCTCGTGACCGTCCTCGCGGGCCAGCTCCGACATGCGGCGGAGCTGGCCCCGGGTCATGGGGTCCACGGGCGACAGGACGACGAGGGTGAGCCCCGTCCAGGGGGCGCGGGCGTGCGCCCACTCCAGCACGTTCAGGAGCTGTACCGGACTCTCGACGAAGGCGAGGGTGTGGGGGCCGGCGTTCCCGGCGCGGGGGCTCATCGGCGTAAAACCGTCCCGTCTCTGGGCGTGGGGTAGGGGGTGGCGGTGCGGGTCAGACGGTGACCGGCTCGCCGGCCGCGGCGGCGATCTCCGCCTCGGCGACCACGCCGGTGACGCGGCGCAGCTTCTTCATCGGGCCCAGCTCGGACTCGTAGACCTTCTTGACGCCGTCGCCGAGGGACGCCTCGATGGTGCGGATGTCGCGGACCAGGCGGACCAGGCCCTGCGGCTCGACGGAGGCGGCCTGGTCGGAGCCCCACATGGCGCGGTCCAGGGTGATGTGGCGCTCGACGAAGGTGGCGCCGAGGGCGACCGCGGCCAGCGTGGTCTGGAGGCCGGTCTCGTGGCCGGAGTAGCCGATCGGGACGTTCGGGTACTCCTGCTGGAGGGTGTTGATGACGCGGAGGTTCAGCTCCTCGGCCTGCGCCGGGTAGGTCGAGGTGGCGTGGCACATGAGGATGTTGTCCGAGCCGAGGACCTCGACCGCGTGGCGGATCTGCTTCGGGGTGGACATGCCGGTGGAGAGGATGACGGTGCGGCCGGTGGCGCGCAGGGCGCGCAGCAGCTCGTCGTCGGTGAGGGAGGCGGAGGCCACCTTGTGGGCGGGGACGTCGAACTTCTCCAGGAAGGCGACGGCCTCGGTGTCCCACGGGGAGGCGAACCAGTCGATCCCCTTCTCCTTGCAGTACGCGTCGATCTGGCGGTACTCGTCCTCGCCGAACTCCACGCGGTGGCGGTAGTCGATGTACGTCATCCGGCCCCAGGGGGTGTCGCGCTCGATGTCCCACTGGTCGCGGGGGGTGCAGATCTCGGGCGTGCGCTTCTGGAACTTGACGGCGTCACAGCCGGCCTCGGCGGCCACGTCGATCAGCTTGAAGGCGTTCTCCAGCTCACCGTTGTGGTTGATGCCGATCTCGCCGCAGATGTAGACGGGGCGGCCCGGACCGGCCTCGCGGTTGCCGAACTTGCGGATACGGGAGTTGCTCATCAGGGGTTCCTTACTTGGTGAGGGTGTCGAGAGAGGGGCCGAGCAGCCAGCCGGCGATCTCCCGGATCGCGCCGGAGCCGCCGTGCACGGTGGTGACCGCGCGGGCGGCGCCGCGGACGACGTCATGGGCGCCGGCGACCGCGATGGGCCAGCCGACGAGGTCGAAGCAGGGCAGGTCGTTGACGTCGTTGCCGACGTAGAGCACGCGCTCGGGGGCGATGCCCTGTTCCTCGCACCACTGCTTCAGGGCGAGGTCCTTGCGGTCGACGCCGTGCAGGACCGGGACCCGGAGCTTGCGGGCGCGGGCGGCGACGACGGGGTTGACCTCGGTGGAGAGGACGAGGAGGGGCAGGCCCGCCTTGCGCAGGGCGGCGATGCCGAGGCCGTCGCCGCGGTGGACGGAGACGAACTCGCGTCCGTCGGAGTCGATCAGCACCCGGTCGTCGGTCTGGGTGCCGTCGAAGTCGAGGACCACGGCGTCGATGTCGGCGGCGGTGGGCAGGGCACCCGGGCGGGCGCCGTCGAAGAGGGGGGCCAGCGCGCGGGCGCGGGCCAGGTCGTGCGGGTCGTCGATCTCCAGGACCCGCGCCGGGTCGGTGCGGACCAGCTCGGTGCGGCCGAAGAAGCGGTGGCCGTGGGTGCGGAAGCCGGCCGCGTCCATCGCGTAGGCGGCGCCGGTCTCCAGGAAGTCCTGGGGGCGGTCCTGGCGGCGGGGGCGGTAGGTCTTGTCGTGGTTGACGCCGTGGCCGCCGGGCTCCTCGCCCGCGTCGGCGCCCTCCCGCCAGACGAAGCCGTGGAAGGGGGCGACCGTGACGGCCGTGTCCGCGCCGCCCTCGACGACCGCGCCGGCCACCCCGTCGATGTCCTCGCGGACGAGGAACGGGCTGGTGCACTGCACGAGCAGCACCACGTCCACGGCGGCGCCGTGCAGTGCCTCGTGGGCGTCCATGGCGTGGCGCACCGCGGCCTCGGAGGTGGCCGTGTCCCCGGCGATCGCGGCGGGGCGCAGCACCACCTCGGCGCCGGCCTGGCGGGCGGCGGCGGCGATGGCCTGGTCGTCGGTGGAGACGACGACGTCGGTCACCAGCCGGGTGGCGAGGCACTCGCGCACGGCCCGCACGACCAGCGGGACGCCGCCCACGGGGGCGAGGTTCTTGGCGGGTACGCCCTTGGAGCCGCCGCGGGCGGGGATGACCGCGAGGACGCGGCGTACCGGTTGCGGATCGGACATGAGGCGTACCTCTCGGTCGGGGGTCGGGACGGCGGTCGCGGCCCGCTCGTCGGTCCGGGCGGTCATGGCTCGCCCTACCGTCCGGGCGGTCACAGCTCGCCCATCCGCCGGATCACCGGGGCCACGCGCTGCACGCCGTGCCGGTAGGCGCCGCGGGCGGCGCGGCGCACGACCTGCCGGACCGGGCCGGGCTCCTTGTCGGCGGCGGGCGCGCCGGGCAGCGGGTGGCCGTCGGGGGCGAGGTGGTGCCGGGCGAGGATGCCGGGCAGGTAGCCGGGCGCGGTGACGGGTGTGTAGTACGGGGTGAGCGGGGCGCGTCCGCCGGGGCGGGCGAGCAGCTTGGCGATGCGTTCCCGGGCGGCGTCGAAGGCGGTCTCGTACCCGCCGTCGGCGGCGACGCCCTGCCGGGCCAGCCACGCCTCGTCGGGGACGGGCCGGTGGCCCTCGTCGAGCTGGTCCCAGGAGGCGAGGCAGCCGGAGCCGGTGAAGTGGTGGTTGCCGAGCGCCTCGCGCACCCCGAGGTCGGTGAGGACCACGGTCGGGATGCGCCGGTGCAGGGACTCCAGGGCGGCCGTGGAGCTGACGGTGACCAGCAGGTCGGTGCGGTCGAGGACCTCGCCCATGTTCCCGTAGCGCAGGGAGAAGTTGGGCGGCGGGTCGGCCTTCTGGACCAGCTTCTGGTACGGCAGTTCCTCGATGTGGGTGGTGTGCTCGCCGGGCTTGGAGCGCAGCTTGAGCACGACCTCGCGCTCGGGGTGCCGACGGGCGTGCCGGATGAGCCGGTTCAGCAGGTACGTGCGGTCCCGGCGGCTGTCCGGCACGGAGGGCTGGGCGGCGAAGACGACCGTGTACGGGTCGTGCTCGCCGGCGTAGGGGGCGCCGCCGAGGAAGGGCAGCGCGACCTCGGTGACGGCGGAGGCGTCGGCGCCGACCCCCTCGTACACGGCCCGGAAACGCTCCGCGTCCTGGCGGGAGTTGGCGAGGACCAGGTCCGCGCCGTGCCGCAGCAGCAGGCCGTCGGCGAGCTTCTCGTAGACGACTCCCACGTAGCCGGTGACGACCACGGGGCGGTCGGCGCGGTCGGCCCAGACCCGGCCGAGGCCGTGCAGCATCGCCTGGACGCCGCCGCCGACGAGGGCGAGGACGACGAGGTCGTACTCCTTCTCCCCCATCGCCCGCAGGAACTCGACGGCGGTGACCTCGGTGAGGGCGTCCGCGTGGACGCCGACCTCGCTCAGCTGGCGGGGGGTCGGGGTCGCGCGGCCGCGGAGCAGGTAGCCGTCGAGACGGATGTCCGCGTCGCCCGGGGAGCGCGGGGCGATACGGCTCGCGGTGAGCGCGCCCCATTTCCACCGGGTGTCGGAGTCCGCGAGAACCGCGACCCGCAGGGCCTTCGTTGCACTTGCTGGCACGTCGATGACGCTAGGAAGCCATTCCGATGAACGGCCCAACCGGAACACAACAAACGGTTAACAGCACGCCGCCGAATGGCGAATCGGGCCGCCGGACACCCGGAAACGCGTTCGCTTCACGGCTTCGCCACGCGGCGTTCACCCGGCAGCAAGGTGCGGGACAATCCGCATGCCGGGCCGGGCCCTAACGTCCGGTGCGTGCCAAAGCTCTCCGTCATCGTGCCGTTCTACAACGTGCGGCAATACGTCCCCGATGCCCTGCGGAGTCTGCGCGCCAACGCGCGCGCGGACTTCGAATTCATTCTCGTCGACGACTGCTCGACCGACGGGACCGCGGATCTCCTCGCGCGCGAGCAGCCCGGGCTGCCGGGGTCGGTGCTGCTCAGACACGAGCAGAACGGCGGGCTGGCCACCGCCCGCAACACCGGCATCGACGCCGCCCGCGGGGAGTACCTGACGTTCCTGGACGGCGACGACTGGCTGGCGCCGGGCTACTACGAGCGCCTGGTCGCCGTCATCGAGGAGCTGGGCTGCGACTTCGTCCGCACCGACCACGTGCAGTGCACGGCACGGGCCCGCGCCGTGCACCGGGTGCCGCACGGCCGCCGCAACGTCGTGCTGACGCCGCGCGAGGCGATCCTGCCCACCCACCGGACCACGTCCGTGGACTACGCCTACGCCTGGGCCGGGATCTATCACCGCCGGCTGGTCGAGCGGGGCCTGCTGCACTTCACGCACGGGCTGCGCACCGCCGAGGACCGGCCCTGGATCTGGAAGCTGCACCGGGAGGCGGAGTCCTTCGCGGTGACCAGCCTGCTCGGCGTCTTCTACCGGCGCGGGGTCGCCTCCTCGCTCACCCAGATCGGGGACGCCCGGCAGCTCGACTTCATCCGCGCCTTCGACCAGGTGATCGAGGAGACCGCGGCCGACCCGGACGCGGCGCGGCTGCTGCCGAAGGCGGTGCGCACGTACTGCGCGATCATCTCCCATCACCTCGGTTCCGTCGAAAGGTTCGAGGCACCCGTGGCCCGGAAGCTGAAGGCGATGAGCACCGCCGCGCTGCGGCGGATGCCGCAGGACGTGCTGGACGACGCGCTGGCGTCGATGGACGCCGAGCGGGCCGGGCGGCTGCGCCGGCTGCGCCGCCGTCCGGTGACGGGCGCGGAGGTGGCGGCGTGACCACGCAGATCTTCATGGCGTCGACGCTGTACGGCACCGCCACGCTCGCCGCCGCCCTGGACGCGGGCTGCTTCCCACCGGCCGGGCGGCGCGTCCTGCTCGTCTCCAACAACGCGACGACGCCGGAGACCACCCCGTCGGTGGCCGGGATGCCCGGCTTCGAGGCGCTGCGGACCCGGTTCGACGAGGTCGTCCACTGGAACGAGGCGATCTTCCCGTTCCACCCGGGCGCCTGGTCGCCCCGGCCGGACGACATCCCGATGTGGGAGAGGTACCTGCGGCTGCTCTGGCGGCTCGGCGACGACGATCTCGCGCTCGTGGTGGAGTCGATCCAGGTCAACCCGGCGCTCGGGGTGGCGCAGATCCTCACCGACGCGCCCGTCACCGTCTACGCGGACGGCCTGATGAGCTACGGCCCCACCCGCAACAAGATCGACCCGCTGGTCGGCACGCGCGTGGAGCGGCTGCTCCACCTGGACCTGGTGCCGGGTCTGAAGCCGCTGCTGCTCACCGAGTTCGAGGTCGAGCCGGAGGTGGTGCCGACCGAGGTGTTCACCAAGGTGCTGGCCGGACTCGCCGGCACCGGCGCCGGGCTGCCGGACGTGGAGGCGCCCGCGCTGCTGCTGGGCCAGTACCTGTCGGCGCTGAACATCCTCTCCGCCGACGAGGAGGAGGGCCTGCACGTCCGGATGCTGAGGGGCGCCGCCGGCCTCGGCCACACCCGGGTGGTGTTCAAGCCGCACCCCACGGCCCCGGCCCGCTTCGCCCGCACCCTGGAGGAGGAGGCCGAGAAGCTCGGCGTCGAGCTGACGGTGGTGGACACCCCGGTGCTGGCCGAGGTGCTGTACCAGCGGATGCGCCCGGCCCTGGTCGTCGGCTGCTTCTCCACGGCCCTGCTGACCGCGTCCGCGCTGTACGGACTGCCGGTGGCGCGGGTGGGGACGGAGACGCTGCTGGACCGGCTGACGCCGTTCGAGAACAGCAACCGGATCCCGGTCACCGTCGTCGACGCGCTGGTCCCGGACCTCGCCGATCCCGCGGCGGTCACCGGACGCCGGCCCGGCATCGACACCGACGCCCTCGCCGCGCTGGTCCGGGCGGTCGGTTTCACGATGCAGCCGCGGATACTGCCGGCGCTGCGGCCGGAGACGGAGGCGTATCTGGCGGCGCGGCTGGACGAGCGCACCTGGCGGTACTTCAAGAAGAAGCGGCTGACCTCGCTGGGCCTGCCGGGCGGCGTCCCCGCCCAGCTGGGCTTCCTGCCCCGCAACCCGACGGTGCGGCGGGTCGCCCGCAAGGCCCGCAGCCTGCGCCGGCGGGTGGCGGGGCGCTGACCGGGGAGGCGGCGCCGGCCCGTCGGTGAACCTCGGGCCAAGGCCGGAGGAACAATAGGGAACATCGGCGTAAAGCCATGGAAACCATGGTGAACTACCCCTTGTCCCCCTAGGATCGCACGCGCCGCCTTCCTCTTGCGCCATCGACACCGTGAGGCATCCATGACGAACCTCGGCCGGCTCTACCCCCTCCTCGACGACGTCCAGCTGCCGGACACGATCCCCTACTCCCAGGTCAGCTCCTGGGAGCTGCGGTTCCTCTACCTGCTGGGGCGTCATCACCTGCGGGGGGAGGGCAGGCTGGTCGAGCTGGGTTCCGGCGGCGGCGGCTCGACGTACGCCCTCGCCCTCGGCCTCAAGGAGAGTCCCGTCTTCGACGAGCGGACGGGCCGGCTGCACGCGTACGACTTCTTCCGGGTCGGCAAGGGCACCTTCGCCACGGAGAAGTTCTTCACCTCCGGGGCCAAGCCGCAGGACGACAACTCCTTCCTGAACGACTTCCGGGACCGGCTCGCGCCGTTCCTGCCGTTCCTGGAGATCCACGCCGGGGACCTGTGGCGGACGTCCGACCCGCACGACACCAGTGCGGTGGAGTTCCTGCACATCGACATCGCCAAGACCGCCCGCGTGTTCCGCTGTGTCACCGAGCGGTTCCTGACCCGGCTCGTGCCGGGGTCGGTCGTGCTGCACCAGGACTTCGCCGGGCCCCGGCTGCCGTGGCTGCACCACAGCACCGGCGCGCTGCTGCCGTACATCGAGATCGCGGGCCCGCCGATCCGCTCCACACTCGCCTTCGAGGTGGTGCGGCCGATCCCCGAGGACGTGCTGAAGCGGATCGCCGAGGACGCCTACACGGTGGACGAGAAGCTGGAGCTGATCGCCGCCGTGCAGGAGCGGATCGACCGGGACCACACCGGCGGCATCCCGTTCCGCCCGGTCCTTGAGTTCGCCAAGGCGTACGTCGCCCACTACGAGGGCGATCACAAGCGGGCCTGGTCGATCGCGAAGCCGCTGACCTCCGACGAGTATCTGAGCCGGACCCGCGCCGACCACTTCGAGCAGCTGCGCAAGGCCTACGAGCAGGACCGCGCCGCGCACGGGGGCGGCTCCCGGCTGGGCCGGCTGGTGAAGAAGGCCGTCGGCCGCTGACGGCCCGGCACGCCCGAACCCCCGCGGTCACGGTGACCGCGGGGGCTCGGGCCGTGCGTCAGGCGCCCAGGATCGCCCTGATGTCGGCGGCGTTGGCCTCCGTGACCTTCCACAGTTCCCGCTGGCGGTCGTGGACGTCCGCGACCGTACCGGCGTGGTCGTCCAGGATGCCGATGGCCCGCTCGGTGAGGACGGCGCCCAGGTTCTTGTCGTGGACGGAGACGCCCCACTCGGGGCGCTCGATGTCGGCCAGGAAGTACGCCATCTTCGGGTGCGAGATGAGGCTGATGATCGGCGTGCCGACCCCGAACGGGATCATGCCGGCGTGCCCGCGCATGCCGATGACCAGGCGTGTCTTGGCGTACAGCTCCCGGATCTCGTCGTTGTCGAAGTCGTACATCGGGATGACCGGCAGGGAGATGCCGTGCTCGCGGCGCAGATCGAAGGCGATCTTCTCGTCGTCGAGGGAGTGCGCCACGCAGCGGACCTCGGTGTGCGCCCCGATGGCCCGCACCGCCTTGGCTATCTCGCCGAGGAAGTGCGCGTAGTCGTGGCCGAAGCGCAGCCCGGCGCGGTCGTAGGCCGCGTTCAGCAGGACGGTGTCCTCGCGGTAGGCCGGGTCGGTCCAGCCGGGGACCAGCTGGCGGCTGACCGTGGTGGGGCAGGGCTGGAAACGGACCTTGTCCTGGAGGTGCGCGGGGAGCATGGCCCGCACCTTGGCGATGGACCCGTGGTTGCGCAACCCGAAGAAGGCCGACTTCTCCACCAGCAGACGCAGGCTCTCCCGGAACCGCCCGGCCCGGTAGGACTGGCCGTCGAAGGCGTTGAACCCGACCGCGTACACCATGATCGGCACGTCGATGGCGCGCAGGTGCTCGTCGGGGACGTTCCACTGCCAGGCGCTGTTGCCGTTCGGCATGGTGTCCGGGATGAACAGGCCGCCGCCGCCGATGACCAGACCGCGCCGGGCGTTGACCCGGTCCAGGGCCGCCTTGTCGAAGTAGCGGTGGGCGTGCACCGAGTGCCAGCGCCGGGTGGTGGTGTCCGGGCCGAAGCCGAGGCGGACGGTCTCGGGGAGCAGCTTGTCACCGGCGTTGCCCTGCCGGTCCATGTAGAACGCGACGTGGGCGAGCTGGTCCTCGGGGGCGCCCAGCTCCTGCGCGGGCACGCTGGCCGCGCGCTGCGCCCACAGACGGCTGGAGCGGTGGGTGGGGTCGACGGCGAGGCCGGCCGTGGCGTACTTCAGCGCCTCGGCGTTGTCGCCGTGCACCCAGGCCATCTGGGCGAGCCGGGCGTAGGCGGTCGCGGCCCGGTTGGGCGCGGCGGCGGCCAGCAGCAGCTGGGCCTTGGCCTCGTCGTAGCGGGAGACGCTCATCAGGGCGTGGCCGAGCACCTCGTGCGGCCACGCCTCGTCGAGCGGGATGCGCACCCCGGAGAGGATGTCGACGGCGTCCTGGTAGTCACCGGCCGCGATGTGCGCGGCGGCCACCTTGCGGGCGTACTCGACGTTGCCGGTGCGCTTGACGTGCGGGGTGCCGAAGTGCACGAGCAGGTCGTGGTGGAGACCGCCGGAGGAGTTGAGGTAGGCGGCGTGGAACTCGGCGTCGGACATCTCGAACTCGCGCCAGCGCTCCTCCGCCTGGGAGTACCCGGACTCGCCGCCCTGCCAGGGCTTGTGCCGCCCGGTGAAGTGCAGGATCGCGGTGTCCTCGGGGACCGGCAGGTCACCGGAGAGCCGCCGCTTGACGAAGTTGTAGCGGGCGTCGAGACGGACGAAGTCGCCGTCCAGGACGGCGTTGAGGATGCCCTGGTCGTGTTTGTCCAGCTCGTAGTCGCCGCTGCGTCCGGTGGCGTCGAGCTTCGCGCAGAACGCGTCGGAGAGGTACTCGCGCTGGATGACCAGCAGACCTGAGTTGAGCTTGTGCTGCCCGTAGAAGAACTGCGGGACGGCCGCCAGGCCCTCGCGGAGCTTGAGCAGTTCGCCGAGGTCACCGAGGACGACCATGTCGGTGTCGAGGGTGATGACGGTGTCGTACTCGCGGATGCGGAACACATCCAGGATGAAGTACGCCTTGCGGACGAGGTAGTTGTCCTGGTCGCCCTTCTTGTACGAGTCGTAGTGCTCGGCGTTCACCCGGCGCAGCACGATCCGCGGGTGCAGGGCGCGGATCTTGGCGATGGAGCCGGGGCGCAGGTCGTCGTGGAGGACGACGAAGTCCTCGCAGACGCTGGGGTTGGACAGGGCGAGGCTGCGCAGCAGGACGAGGAAGCCGGGGAGGTAGTTCTCGTCGACGTAGGACGCGAAGGCGATGCGGCGCTTGCCGGTGAGGTCGTGGGCCGCGGTCACCGGGGCCTGGGGTGCGGCGGCCGGTGTCAGGGAGGTCGTCGTCATCGCAGGGATATCCTCATGTCGGTCACGCTCTGGGCCCGCTGCATGACCCATTCCTTCTCGCTGGTGTATTCGTGCACGG
The DNA here is from genome assembly GCA_014649155.1 of Streptomyces griseoviridis. Lineage (GTDB taxonomy): Bacteria > Actinomycetota > Actinomycetes > Streptomycetales > Streptomycetaceae > Streptomyces > Streptomyces griseoviridis. The sequence goes on from BMSM01000007.1 coordinate 93,558, forward strand.
ACGTGATGGCCAGCTTCATCGCCTCGGGCACGCGGTAGGCGCCGCTCTCGTAGAAGTCGAAGCCGATCAGGTCGAGCTTCGGGCTGACGTCCAGGAAGTCCAGCAGGAACAGCATGTTGAAGCCGGTGGTCGGGATGCCCGACCAGACGTCGGTGCCGAGGCGGCCGATGTTCCGGACGGGCCAGCGCAGCGATTCGTCGCCGAGGTAGGTCTGGGCGCCGGGGACGAGGCGGTTGCGCAGGGACCACTTCCAGTCGCCGGAGATGCCGCCGAAGACCAGCCGGGTAGTGACCTTCTGGTCCCAGTTGAAGCCGTGCTTGTGGATGGTGGCGTGGATGTCGGTACGGCTGCCGGTGTGCTTCGGGTCGATCCGGTACGAGTTGAAGCGCACGACCAGGTCGTAGTCGTCGATCTCCGCGCCCATCGAACTGGCGCCGACCCGCCCCGAGTTGGCGATCAGGCAGATGGACTTGCCGGCCACCAGGTTGCGGAACTCGCCGAGGGTGATCCACTGCACGCCGCCGACGGTGGGGTCGGCGACGGGGCCGCGCATCCGGTTGCGGCGCTGCTCGGCGTAGAGCGCGAGGACCTCGGTGAGGGCCGGCAGGTCCGTGTCGACGGCGGTGCGCAGGTCCAGGTACTGGCTGAGCAGCTCCTGCCGGTCGGCGACGGGGGCCTCCTCCTCGGCCAGGGCCAGGAGCGCTCCCACCAGCCGCGGCTCGGCCGCCGCCCAGTCGCCGGCGGCGTGCAGCGCCAGCCCTTCGGCCCATACGTCGGTGGCGGGGCCGCGGGCGTGGTCCCGGGCCGCCGGGCGCTGCCGGGCCAGCAGGCCGAGCAGTTCGCGCTCCTTCTCCGCCGCCGTGCGCAGGCCCGCGATGCGGGAGCGGACGCCGAAGCCGTCGGAGTCGGTCAGGGAGACGTACTTCTCGTACGCCTCGACGGCCTCCGCCTCCTCGCCGAGCGCCTCCAGCAGCCGGGCGCGCAGGCGCCAGCCGGCCCGGGAGTTCTTCCGCTGGGCGAGGACGGTGTCGCTGATGACGAGCGCGAGGTTCATCTCGTCGTCGTAGCCGCACTGCAGGGCCTTGTTGGCGACGGCCAGCAGCGCGTCGAGCAGTTCCCCCGTGATGGTGTCGGCGGCGGGCGCGGCCGTGCCCTTGACGGCCCGCTTGAGCAGGGCGGTGGCGCCGGACGGGGCCGCGGCGGGGCCGTCGATGCGGTGCGTCCCCCACACGACGAGCAGCTTGCGCAGCTCCTCGGCGAGCTCCACGCGGCGCCGGTCGAGGCTGCCCACGAGCTTGCCGCTGTGCACGGCGCAGGCGCGCATGCAGACGTCCAGCTCACCCCCGCGCGCACGTCTGTTCTGGACCCTCGTCATGCCACTCCCGTTTTCTTTCGCCACAGCGGTCTTCCCATCCGCAGCCTCACGCGCCGAGGAGACCGGGACGTGGGGGGATGTCGGGCGAATTTAGAAAGCCAAAACGACGCACGGGTGAACGGGCCGGGTCTACAGGGCGAATCGTTGCGCCGTCGAACGGACATGCCTGTGATTCGGACTGGCGTGCTGGTTACCGTGCTGGGGACATCGACAGCGAACTCACCGCTGCCCCCCATCCGGCGAGCTTCCGGCGAGGAGAACTCCGTGACCAGCGCGACCGTCCGACCGGTGGCCGAGGCGACCGAGGGGTCCGGCGCGGCCGGCCCGGCGCACGCGCCGCGGCCGGCTCCGGCGTCCCGTCCGGAGCCCCGGCTGCGGGCCCTGGACGGACTGCGGCTGGTGGCCGCGCTGATGGTGGCGGCGTACCACTACGGCGGGCGCGGCGGCCTGGTCACCGACGCCTGGGGCGGTTCCCCGCAGCACCAGTTCCCGACCCTGCACACCCTCTTCGCGTACGGCTGCCTCGGGGTCGAGGTCTTCTTCGTGATCAGCGGGTTCGTGATCTGCATGAGCGGCTGGGGGCGGACCCTGACGGCGTACTTCGCCTCCCGGGTCTCCCGGCTGATGCCCGCGTACTGGGTGGCGGTGGTCCTGGTGACGGCCGTCTTCGCGCTGCCCCAGGTCGCCTACGAGACCGTCTCCCCGAGCGACGCGCTGGTGAACCTGACGCTGATGCAGCAGCCGCTGGGCGCCGACCGGGTGCTGGGCGTGTGCTGGACGCTCTGGGTGGAGGTGCGGTTCTACGCGCTGTTCGCGGTGTGCGTGGTGCTGCCCGGCGCGAACCGCCGCCGGGTGCTGCTGTTCAGCGGGGGCTGGCTGCTGGCCTCGGTGCTGGCGCGGGCCGCGCGGGAGCCGCTGCTCGACGTGGTGCTGATGCCGCAGTACGCGCCGTTCTTCATCGGCGGGATCGGCCTGTACCTGATCCACCGGGACCGGCGGGACGCCCACGCCTGGGCGCTGACGGCCGTCTGCTTCCTGATCGGGCAGCACTACATGGTGGGCGAGCTCTACAACGCCGACGACCCGAACGCCTTCGCCCACCGCACCACCCTCGGCATCGTCGCGGTGGTCGCCTTCGGCTTCGCGGCGGTGGCGGCGATCGCGCTGGGCTGGCTGCGCCGGGCGAACTGGCGCTGGCTGACCGTGGCCGGGGCGCTGACGTACCCCTTCTACCTGGTCCACGAGCACCTGGGCTGGGTGGTGATCCGCGCCCTGCACCGCACGCTGGGCGTGCCGTCGGCCGCGACCTTCGTCCTGACCGTCGTCTCGATGCTGCTGCTGGCCTGGGTGCTGAACCGGTGCGTCGAGAAGCCGCTGACGCCGCGGTTGCGGGCGGCGCTGTCGCGTCGCTGACCGCCCGGGGGCTCAGCCGATCCCGTACCGGGCGGCGATGCCGTCCAGCAGCAGTGCCAGCCCCTCCTCGAACCGCTGCTCGAAGTCACCGAACATCTCCGGGCCGGCCGCCGCGCTCAGCGGGAAGCCGGCCATCGCGCGGGCGCGTTCGGCCACGTCGTAGCCCTCGCGGCGCTCGCCGGGCAGTGGCTCGACGCCCTGCTCCTCGGTGACGAAGCCGAGGGTGAACAGAGACGTCGTGGTCGTCGCCCGCACGGCCTGGGCGAGGTCGAAGCCGGCGGTGGTGAGCAGCCGCAGGGTCTCCTCCAGCTGCTCGGCGTGCTCGATGCCGGTGAAACGGGAGCCGCTGAAGACCCTGGCGCCGTCGCGGTAGCCGAGCAGCGCCGCGCGCAGCCCCCGGTTCACCTTCAGCAGGCGCTCGCGCCAGGTGTCGGCCGGGTCCAGGGGGGTCCCGGCGATCATCCGGCGGTACATCTCCGTCGCCATCTCGTCGAGCAGCGCCTGCTTGTCCTTGAAGTGCCAGTACAGCGCGGGCGCCTTGACGTCCAGCTCCCGGGCGATGGTGCGCAGGGTCAGGCCGTCCAGGCCGACCTCGTTGAGCAGGCGCAGCGCCGTGTCCGCGACCCGGCGGCGGTCGAGGGGCGTGCGCTGTCGTCCGGTCGTTCCACTTTCCACGCCTGACAGCTTGACACCTTAACGACGTTAAGGGCATGCTCGCCGTCGACGCCACTTAACGACGTTAAGGAGAGATGCGTGAAAACCGATGTTATGGACGTGCTGATCGTGGGCGCCGGCCCCACCGGACTCGCCCTCGGTATCGACCTGGCCCGGCGCGGCGTCGACGCGCTGGTGGTGGAGAAGGCGGACGGGCTGTTCCCCGGCTCCCGCGGCAAGGGCCTCCAGCCCCGCACCCGGGAGGTCTTCGACGACCTCGGCGTCATCGACGCGATCCAGGCGGCGGGCGGCGAGTACCCGGTCGGGATGATCTGGCGGGACGGCGAGCGGCTCGGTGAGTACCACATGGCCGACCCGATGGAGGCGGACGAGTCCGCGCCGTACGCCTCGTCGTGGATGGTGCCGCAGTGGCGCACCCAGGAGATCCTGTACGCGCGGCTGACGGAGCTGGGCGGCCGGGTCGAGTTCGGCCGGGAGGTCACCGGCATCGCCCAGGACGCGGACGGGGTCCGCGTCCGGTGCGCCGACGGAACCGAGCTGGGCGCCCGGTACGCGGTCGCCGCCGACGGCGGCCGCTCGGCCGTGCGCCGCGCGCTCGGCGTGGCGATGGCCGGCCGGACCGTCGATCCCAAGCCGATGCTGGTGGCGGACGTCCGGATCACCGGCCTGGACCGGGACAACTGGCACTTCTTCGCGGCGGGCCAGGGGCCGGTCACCAAGGACAGTGTCGTGCTGGCCGCCTGCCCGCTCGCCGGGACCGAGGACTTCCAGGTCTACGCCGACTTCCCGGCGGGCACCGAGGTGGACCTCTCCCCCGACGGCGTCCGCAAGGCCGTCGCCGACCGCTCCCACCTCACCGCCGAGGACGTCACCGAGGTCCGCTGGGCCTCGGACTTCCGGCCCCGTGAGGCCCTCGCCGACCGCTTCCGGGACGGCCGGGTCTTCCTCGCCGGGGACGCCGCCCACGTCCACTCGCCGGCCGGCGGACAGGGCCTGAACACCAGTGTCCAGGACGCCTACAACCTGGGCTGGAAGCTGGGCGCGGTGCTGCGCGAGGGCGCGGACGCGTCCCTCCTGGACACCTACGAGGAGGAGCGCCGCCCGGTCGCCGCCGACATGCTCGGCCTGACCAGCGGGGTGCACCGGGGCGAGGTGCGGCGCGGGGAGGCGACCTCGCAACTGGGGCTGAACTACCGGGAGTCGTCGCTCGCCCAGGAGACCCGTACGTCCCCCGACGGCCCGGTCCTGGCCGGTGACCGCGCGCCCGACGGGACGGTGGCGGGCGTGCGGCTCTTCGACGCCTTCCGGGGGCCGCACTGGACGCTCCTCGCGCTGGACGCCGAGTTGCCCGGGGCGCTGCCGGGGGCGGTACGGGTGGTGCGGGGGCCCGCCCACCGGACGTACGGGACCGGCCTGTTCCTGGTCCGGCCGGACGGTTACGTCGGCTGGAGCGGGGCTTCGGGGGCAGCCGTGCCGGTCGCGTACCTGGGTCGCGTGGGGCTGGGCTGACGACGGGCCGCGGCGACGCCGGGCCGTGCGGACCGCTCGGTTCCCGAGGCCGGCCGGTGACTGGTCACGCCGGCGGCGACGGCGGTGTTCACGGCCGGTGCGCCGACCGCGGGCGCCGTCACGAAGCGGGCGGAGCCGGCCGCCACGGGCGCCCGCGGCGTACAGGGCGGCGTACAGCCCGACGCTCGCCAACACCGGCGGGAAGCGATCAGTTCGCGCGCCCCGAACGCCGGCACCACCAGCGCCAGGCAGGCCCCGGGCCACCGCCGCCGCACCGCCGGCGGCAGCCACAGCGCCGCGGTGAGCAGCACGCCGGGCAGGTCGTACGGCCGCTGCGGCAGGTCCCCGAACCGGGCGCCGATCGACGCCGTCACCGGCGTGAACACCACGGACGCGAGCCGTACGGTGCCCACCGCGTCCCGGGTCACGACGCCGAGCGCGCCCCAGCGGGCCGCGACGTCCCGCCCGCGCCTGACCAGTGCCGCCACGGTCGCTTCCGCCATGGACGGGAGCCCAGTGCCGAGTTGACGTGTCGTGCCGGTCAGGCGCTGGCCAGCGACAGCTTCACCGCGAAGCCCAGGAACAGCGCACCGGCCGCCGATGTGGCCGTCGCCGACAGGCGCCTGCGGCGGCGGAAGGCGGCGGCGAGCCTGGTGCCGCCGAATATCAGGGCGCTCAGGTACAGGAAGCTGAACAGCTGGGCGAAGGCACCGAGGACGACGAACGAGAGGGCGGGGTAGGCATACCCCGGGTCGACGAACTGCACGAAGAAGGCGATGAAGAACAGGATCGCCTTCGGATTGATCAGGCTGACGACCAGGGCCCGGCGGAACGGCCGCTCGTCACCGGCGGGCGCGTCCGGCGCCTGCGCCGCGGTCCGCTCGCGCCGCGTCCGCCACATCGCCCAGGCCGCCCGCAGCATCCCGACGGCGAGCCAGGTCAGATACCCGGCACCGGCGTACTTCACTACCGCGAACAGTACGGCGTTGCCCTGGAGCAGGGAGGCGACCCCGGCGGCGGAGAGGGTCATCAGCACGGCGTCCCCGCACCAGACCCCGGTGGCGGCCCGGTACCCGGCGCGCACCCCGCGGCGGGCGGCGACGGAGAGTACGTAGAGGGAGTTGGGCCCGGGGAGCAGGATGATGAGGACGAGGCCCGCCAGGTAGGCGGGCAGATCGATGACGCCGAACATGGGAGGAGTGTCGCACGGGGGTACGACAACGCGCGGCGCCGTTTCAGCCGTCGAGAAGGGTGTCCACGGACAACTCGGCGCGGGCGCCGACCGGCTCCGGCGGGGTCACGTCCTGGCCACGCTGGAAGCGCTGGGGGCGGGGACACTTCCCGTCGGCCGGTGCCGTGCGGAGCAGCACCTCGTCGTGCTCGCGGTCCGCGATCAGGTAGGCCGGGATACCGGCCTGGGCGTAGCACTCGACCTTGGTGTCGAGGTCGTCGGCCCAGTTCGACGAGGTGATCTCGACGGCCATGCGGAAGGCGTGCGGGGCGTAGCAGTGCTCGGTGACGTGGGCGTCGCGGAAATCCTCGTCCACGGTGGACAGGTCGGGAAGGGCGAAGTCCGACGCCGACGCGAGCAGCCACAGGTCCGCGCCGTGCATCCGTTCGACCTCGCTTCCCGCGATACCCCCGCGCGATCCAGCGCCCGGCAGAGCCTGGTCAGCGACAGCCCGTGCGAGCCGTCCGGCGGCGGCGTCACAGTGAGTCCCCCGTGGAGAATCCCCACGCGGTGCCAGGCAGTGCGCGGGCGAGCCGGCCGGCGGCCTCGCCCCGGGCCATCTGCTGCTGCAGTACGGCCATGGTGTCCTCCTTGTCGGGGCTCACTCCGCACCGAGCGTAGCCGGGGCACGGCGACTCCCGTCCCCGTTCGCCCGCCCGGGTATCGGAACCGCTCCGGGCGGGGAGACATCCGGGGTGACGTCGATGCGTAGGGCGCGTACGGGGACGGGGTTCGCCGCGCTGCTGGCGCTGGCCGTCGGGGGTGTCGGCGGCTGCACGGTGCAGCCGGTCGACGGCGACGGGAAGGGCCGCTCGCCGGTGCACATCGGGCTGCCGGGCAGCGGCGGCCCGGCGACCACGGCACCCGCCGCTCCCGTGACCCCCACGGCTCCCAGAGCCCCCGCAGCTCCCACGGCCCCCGCGCGGCGGAGCAGCGACCCGCCGCTCCCGGTGGTGCCCGCCCCCGTGCTCTGGGGACCCGGCGCCACCGGCCGGGACGTCCGCGAGGTCCAGGCCCGGCTGCGCCAGATTGCCTGGCTGTACGACGGGCCGACCGGCACCTACGACGACCTGACGGAGAAGGCGGTCCGCGGCTTCCAGCGCAAGCGCGGGCTGCCCGTCACCGGCCGGACCGACACCGTCACCTGGGAGCGGCTGCGCGCCATGACCCGGGAACCGGGCCACTGGGAGCTGTACCTGATGGGCGGCCAGCCCGCCGCCGCGCCCGATCCGCGCTGCCTGACCGGCCGGGTGCTGTGCGTCAGCAAGGAGAGCCGGACGCTGCGCTGGATGATCGACGGCCGGACCGTGTCGACGCTGTCGGTCCGCTTCGGCTCGCGCGGCACCCCGACCCGGGAGGGCGTCTTCGAGGTCTACTGGAAGTCCCGGAACCACTGGTCCACGCTGTACGACTCGTCCATGCCGTACGCCATGTTCTTCAGCGGCGGTCAGGCCGTCCACTACTCGGCGGACTTCGCGGCCCGCGGGTACGCCGGCGCCTCGCACGGATGTGTCAACGTCCGGGACGAGGCCGGGATCAAGGACCTGTACGCGCAGGTCCGCACCGGCGACAAGGTCGTCGTGTACCGGTGAGGCGGCGCGGGACGCGAAGGGGGCGCGGACGGGACCGGGGGAACGTGTCCCGCCCGCGCCAGGTGCACGAGCCGTAGGTACGGGGGGAACCCCGGCTCCGTGCGAAGCCGATGACCAGTCGGCTCAATACCTACTGCGCCGGGGCGTCCGAAAGTGTCACACCCGCGTCGCGGGGTCCGCCCCGACCGGCGCGGAATCCGGGCCGGAGGCCCGTCCGGGGCTGGCTGGGGAGCCCGTCACCGCGGGCGAGCCGTGCGCGGAGGGGCCCGCTCCGGCCCGCCCGTCGTTGCCCCGACCCCGGTCTCCGCCTCGATCCCGGTCCCGGCCTCGATCCCGGTGGTCCCCGCGATCCCCCCGGCCCTCGTGGCTCCCGTGACCGTCGCGGTCTCCGTGGTCGCCGCCGGCGCCGCCGTCGCCCCGGCCCCCGGTTCCGCCGTCGTCCCTCAGGAGGTTCGCGTTGCGGTTCGGCCCGGCACCGCCCTTCGCCGTGCCGTCCCGGCCCTCGTCGTCGTCCTCGCCGGCGCCGCGGCCCTTGCCCGCGTCGTGACCGTCCGTGCCCTTGCCGCCCTTGCCGGCCCCGCCGCTCTTCCCGCCGTCGTTCCCGTCCCGCCCGTCCCGCCCGTTCCGCTGGACGTCGTCGTCGAGGACGCCCGCGCAGTACGCCCGGACCCGCGAGGAGCCCCCGGCCGCCCGGGACAGGGCCCGCCTGCGGGTGCCGTCGAGTTGCTTGCCGGTGGTCAGGTCACGGCAGGACGCGGTGAGCGCGCGCCACCCGCCGCCGGCCGCGCCGTCCCCCGGGTCACCGGCGCCGGAGCCGGTGTCCTGGTCCGGCTCCGCGCCGGGGCCGGTGGACGCCGGGGTGTCGCCCCCGCCGGCCGGGGCGGTGGCGGAACGGTCGGCGCCGCCGCCCTGCGGGACGTCACGCGGTGAGGGCGATACCGCCGGGCGGTCCGGGGTGGCCGCGACGGAGGCGGTGGGCTCCGGGTCGCCGGCGCCGAACGGGGCGAGGGCCCCGCTCCCGGCCGCCACCGCGACCCCGCCGACCATGCCGGCGGCCAGCACGGCGGCCAGGCCCAGGCGCAGCGGGCGCGGCCGGCGGACGCGCCGGGCAGCGTTGTCCCGGCCACCGATCCGTATCAGCGGGGTGCCGGCGGCGGCGCCCGTGGTGTGCGGGCCGGTGTCCCGGTGCCGGGCCGGGTCCGTCCCCGGCGTCCGCTCCGCGCGGGCGGCGCGGAACGCGGCCAGCGCCGCCGCCTCGCCGGGGAGTTCCCCGCCGGGTCGCGGGTCCGGGCCGGCGAGCGTGCCGAGGGCGTCGGTGAGCCGTTCGGCCCGAGCGCGGGCCACCGGATCGACCGTGTCCAGTGGCTCTCCGCGCAGCATCCGCTCCGCCGTTTCGCGGTCCAGCCACCCGCCCTGCTTGTCGGCCATCACATGTCCCTCTGCGTCCGCGCGCCGCTTTGCGTCACAGTCGCGGACGTCACCGCACGGCCGTGCGGTTCTCGCGGGACGGGCAGCGCGCGCGGGCCGGCGGCGGAGTCCGGGTCGTCGCCGAGGAGTTCGGCCAGCCGCTTCAGGCCGCGGTGCGCGGCGGTACGGACCGCCCCCGGCCGCTTGCCGAGCGTCTCGGCGGCCGTCTTGGCGTCCAGGCCCACCACCACCCGCAGGACGACCGCCTCGGCCTGCTCCTGCGGCAGGCCGGCGATCAGGGCGAGGGTGGTGTCGGTGGTGAGCGCCTCGATGGCCTCGCCCGCGGTGTCGGAGGAGGCGGGCCGGCCGGCCAGTTCCGTCTCGTCACCGCCGATCAGGGGGCGGCGCCCGCGCATCCGGATGTGGTCGAGGGCGCGGTTGCGGGCGATCCGGGCGGCCCAGCCGCGGAACCGGTCGGCGTCGCCCTCGAACCGGTGCAGGTCCCGGGCGATCTGCAGCCACGCCTCGGAGGCCACGTCCTCGGCGTCGGGGTCGCCGACGAGGGTGCGGACGTAGCCGAGCAGCCGCGGGTGCACGGCACGGTAGACGGTCCGGAACGCGGTCTCGTCCCCGTCCTGTGCCGCCGTCACGGCGGCGGTCAGCTCCGCGTCGTCCCCCAGCACCGCGCGCGCCTCTCTTTGCGCCTGACTCTCCGTGGGTGGTTGCGGTGGTCTACCGCAGCTCGGGACGGGGGCACGGCCCTCCGCACTCCGGCGCGAAAGGCACGTTACGTCGTGAAACCGGTCCCGTCCATGGTCGGAGGACCCGGCCGTACAAGACGCAACTAACCCGTGACGCACCGGCCATGCCGTTCCGCGCCGCACGGCGGTGTGACATGAATCGCCGGCCCGGCGCAGTAGAAGGTACGGGTCGCCGCGCGGCCCGTACCGCGCGACGGCCGGGGCCTCTCCTGTGGGGGGTGGCGGCCCCGGTCGTCTCCGCGGTTCCTCCCCCCGTGACCTGCGGTGATGCGGGGCGTTCCCCATCGCCGTGACCAACAGCGTGACCAACGCTCCCGGCACTTCACGCGATGCCCTCCGAGCCGGCGCATCCAGATCATCGGTGCCCTCGCTGTGCCTTTGGTCGTGGATGCGGAACCGGTCGGGCGAACACAATCTCTCTCTGACGGTTCCCGTCGCGCGCCGACCTGTCCGGCATCCCGTGGCCCCCGGAGTGATCCCGTCCTTGCGCAGCCTGTGTCGAGCGCGCCGACACCGCCGCGCTCACCACCGCTCTGCTGGCCGCCGTTGTCCCGCGCGAGAACAAGACCCTGGTCCACCCGGAGGGAGCCGAGCCGGTCCTTCCGCACCCGCTGGCGCTCCCCCTGCGCTTTGAGCGGCTCTTCGCAGTCGAGGGGGTGGCGCCGGGAACATGGAGCTGTCGGACGGCTGGATGTGAGTCGTCAGGAGGTGCGAGAGTCGTAGTTCTCGCGGTTCGCGAGGACCTCGGCCATGTGTGTCTGCGCCCAGTGTCTGAGCCCGCGCGTCATGTGATGAAGCGAGAGGCCGAGGTCGGTCAGCTCGTAGGAGACGGTGACAGGGACGGTTGGCGTCACGGTACGGGTGAGCAGCCCGTCGTGCTCCAGCGACCGTAGCGTCTGGGTCAGCATCTTCTGGCTGACCCCGGCCAGCAGACGAGAGATCTCGGAGTAACGCATCGCCTTCGGAGCGTCGGCGTGTGCCGCACCGGGCCGGCCGGGATTGTTGTCGCCGCCCAGCGCGCACAGGATCAGGACGACCCACTTGTCCGAGATTCGGTCGAGCAGTTGCCGGCTGGGGCACCCTGCCAGGAACGCGTTGTACTCCGCCTTGGCCTGAGCCCTCTTCTGGGCCGCCTTCGTCGTCGTCACTGATCGCACCTCTCACCGATGGGTGGGTTACGCACTCCAGAGTGCCTACTTCCCGGCAGGAAGTTTCTCTCCAATGCTGATGCAGGGAGGCAGCAGGCGCCACCCCCCGAGTTCGCACGACGAAAGGCAACAGGATGAGCACACCCTCCTTCTCTCTTCCCGGCGGCACCTGGACCCTGGGTGACCTGACCGTCACGCGGTTCGGCTACGGCGCCATGCAACTGGCCGGCCCGTGGGTCATGGGGCCGCCCACCGACCGCGAGGGTGCCCTGGCCGTTCTGCGTGAAGCGGTCGACCTCGGTATCACCCACATCGACACCAGCGACGCCTACGGGCCGCGGGTCACCAACGAGTTGATCCGCGAGGCACTGCACCCCTATCCCGAGTCGCTGCACATCGTGTCCAAGGTGGGCGCGACCCGCGACGAACAGGGTGGCTGGCCCACGGCCCGGCGACCCGAAGATCTGCGCCGCCAGGTCCACGACAACCTCAGGTCCCTCCGGCTCGACGTGCTCGACCTGGTCAACCTACGGCTCGGCAACGCCGAAGGTCCCCAGCCCGGCTCGCTCGCCGACGCGTTCGCCACGCTCGTGGAACTCCAGCAGCAGGGCCTGATCCGCCACCTCGGGGTCAGCAACGCCACCGAGGAGCAGGTCACCGAGGCGCAGAGCATCGCGCCGATCGTGTGCGTGCAGAACATGTACAACCTCGCCCACCGCCACGACGACAAGCTCATCGACCGGCTCGCCACCGAAGGCATCGCGTACGTGCCCTTCTTCCCCCTCGGGGGTTTCACCCCGCTCCAGTCCGCGGCTCTCTCGGCGGTCGCCGCTCGCCGGAAGGCGACACGGATGTCCGTCGCGCTTGCCTGGCTGCTGCGGCGATCACCGAACATCCTGCTCATCCCCGGCACGTCATCGACAGCGCACCTGCGCGAGAACATCGCCGGCGCGGGACTCTCCCTGTCGCACGAGGACTTGACCGAGCTGGATGGCATCGGCCGCTGAACGCCCCGTAGCCGAACGGTCCACAAACCAGACCGAAGCCACCGTTCATGCTCCGGTCCCGGTCGCCCTCGCCCGGCCGGGACCGGAGCAGGACGACTCGCCCTCACCTGGTTGACTTCGGATCATCGACCGTCAGGAACGTGTGTCCGCCGGTGGTGGCAGCCGCCCCGCATCGGTGACCTGGCACGCGGCGGCGTCATGGAGAAGCCGGCTTCGTCCTCGGAGACCAGCCATGCTCCCCGGCCGCCGCGAGCCTTCCGCGCGTGGCCACACCTCTTCGACCACGCCTGTGACGGCGTCATCGTCCCGCTCGACGGCGCGGCGGGCCGGGACCTGGCAGGACCAGCCGTTGCGTGCCGGCAGCTTCCGAACGCCCTCGGCTCGTGCGGGTGGGTGGAAGCACCGGCCGGTCACCGTCCTGATCCGCGTCAGGGTCCAGCGCTGGTCCTCCCAGCCATGCGGGGCCGGCCCCTTGGCGGGTTCCGCCTCCAGTTGGGCGAACTGCTCCTCGCCGAGTCCCGGCAGCGACGCCGGGCCTTGCGAGCGCAGGGGCCGCGGGCCGCCTTCCTCCCAGGTCCGCCGCCACCGCTCGCACCGACCGGACGCCGACGCGCGGGTCCCTTGGCGGTCACTCGCCTCGCGCCGGGTGAACCGCTCGGCCGCCCGGACCCTGACTCCTCGCGGAGTGCTGTCGTGCGGCAGTCAGCCCGCCACCTTGTGGATACCGCACGCCCCGGTCGTGCCGCAGGCGCCCGACACTCGACAGCCCCTACGACACTGCGAGTTCCACCGCAGTGGCTGACGGGGTCGAGGTGTTGCGGTGCCGTACGAAGATCGCTGTGGGGATCGCGATGACGAGCAGGGTGATGCCACCGATGAGCAGTCCGAGGTGGACGGCGTCGGTGAAGGCGCGTGCCGCGGCCTCCGTGACGGTGTGGGCGAGTCCGGCCGGCAGTGCGGCCGCGGTGTCGCCGTGGACGGCACCGGCGGTGATCTCGGAGGCGTCGGGGGCCGGCACACCCGAGGTGATCAGCTGGTCTTCGAGGTAGCGGGGGAATCTGGTGGTGACGAGGGTTCCCAGGACGCTGGGGCCGAGGACGGAGCCGATCTGGCGGAACATGTTGACGGTCGCGCTGGCCATGCCGGCCTGCAGTCGCGGAACGCTGTTGACAGCTGCGGCCGTCGAGGGGGCGGTGAGCAGTGCCGAGCCGATGCCTGCGACGAGGAGGCCGGGCCAGAGGGCGCTGTAGCCGGTGAAGGGGCCGATGGCCAGGAGGGCGAGTGCGCCGCCTCCCAGGATGACGAGGCCCGCGGTCAGCATGAGGGTGAAGCCGACCTTCTGGACGAGGCGTCCGGCGAGTGCGCTGACGACGATGTAAGTGGCGAACATGGCCAGCAGCCGGACCCCGGTGGCCAGTGCGGAGAGTTGCTGGACGCGTTCCATGTACAGGACGGCGAGCAGGGACGTGCCGACGAAGCCGAACATGGATGCCGCGGCGACGCCCATCACCGCGGTGTAGGAGGCGTTGCGGAAGAGGCGCAGGTCCAGCATCGGGTCGTGGTGGCGGGCCTCGACGGTGAGGAACAGGACGAGGGAGACGGCGAAGACGCCGTACACGGTGACGATGCGGCCCGAGGTGTAGCCGGAGGAGCCGCCCTCGATGATGGCGTAGGTCGCGGACGCGATCACGACGGTTCCCAGCAGAACGCCGGCGAGGTCCAGGCGCCGGGTCGGGTGCTTCGTCTCGGGCACCATGAAGGGTGTCAGGATCACGGTGACCGCGCCGATCACGACGTCGATCAGGTATACGGCGTGCCAGGTGAAGCTGCCGAGCAGCAGTCCGGCGCCGAGCGGCCCGACGGCCAGGCCGAGGCCGGAGCAGCCGGCCCATGCGCCGATTGCCCTGGTCCGCTGGTGAGGGTCGCTGAAGGAGTGGCTGACGATCGACAGGCTGGCGGGGAGGACCGCTGCCCCGCCGACGCCCATGACCGCCTGTGCGGTGATCAGTAGTCCCGTGCTGTCGGCGGCGTAGGCCAGCAGGCTGCCCGCGGTGAACACGACTGCTCCGCCGAGGAAGACCGCACGGCGTCCGACCAGGTCGGCGAGGGTTCCGGCGAACATCACGAGGGTGGCGACGACCAGGGAGTAGGCACTGGTCACCCAGACCAGCGTGCTTGCGGACGGATGCAGATCCTGCTGGATGACGCCGAGGGCGCCGATGGTGGAGGAGACGTTGACGAACGCCATCATCACGCCGAGGCACACCGTGATCACCCCGCGCCAGGGGTGAACGGGCATCGCGGCCGTGGAGGAAGCGGGAGGGGGCGCGATACTCACACCCGACGGCTGGCTGCTGTTTTGCATAGCCAGGAAGGTAGCAGCCTGACTTGCAAAAAAGCTAGCCAGGTTAGGATGGATGCATGGAACGCGCTGACCTGCACGACAAAGACACGGTGTTCACGCGCACGGGCGATTTCGCCGACCGTGACGCCTTCACGGCGGCCGGCTGGTGCGCCATGGAACGGTCCCTGGAAGTGGTCGGCACCCGCTCGGCGATGATGCTGGTCAGAGAGGCGTTCTACGGCGGGCGCCGCTTCGACGACCTGGTCCGGCGCACCGGCCTCGCGGAGACGGTCGCCTCCAAGCGGCTGCGGCAACTGGTGGCCGACGGCCTGATGGAACGGCGGCCCTACCGGGTGCCGGGCGCGCGAACCCGGCACGAATACGTGCTGACCGAGCGAGGCCGCTCCCTGTTCCCGCTTTTCGTCGCATTGATGAACTGGGGAAGTGCGACAGACGGCGGGCGGGGCGGAGTCGAGCTCGCGCACGCCGGATGCGGCGAGGCACTCCTCCCCGCCGTGCGGTGCGCGGCGGGACACGATGTGGGCATCGAGGAGACCGAGGCGCGGCTCGTCGCCTCCCGGCCGGCGGCCGACGAGCCGAGCCGGTAGCCCGCACGGGGCAGCGTCTCCGCCGGCCGCGGCGTCAGCCGGCGGAGTCCGCTTCCGGGCCTGCGGGCTCCTGGGTGGCCCGGTCGCGCAGGAGGCCGCGGGCTTCGTCCAGGATGTCGCGGGACAGGGCGGCGTCGTCGCTGGCGCGGGCGAGCAGGACGGCGCCCACGAGGAGGGCGAGTTCGGCGAGCGGGCGGTCGACCACGCCGGCGTCGCGTTCGGGACCGTTCAGCCCGTGGAGTCCCTCCGCGAGATCGCGTACGCCCGCGGTGAACGACGTGCGCAAGGGAGAGCCGGGCTCGGCGCGGGCCGCGTCGGCGGCCACGGCGGCGGCCGGGCAGCCGTCGGCAGGGTGGTCCCGATGCGACTCCGAGAGGTACCTGGCAAGGAAGGCGTCGCGGGCCGACACGGCGCCGGGCGGAGCCGGTTCGTCCGCGATCCGGTCCATGGCGGCACGGCGCTCGGTGAACGCCACCGCGAGCGCCTGGGCGAGGAGGTCGTCCTTCGAGGCGAAGTGCCGGTAGAACCCCCCGTGGGTCAGCCCTGCGGAAGCCATCACCTCCGGCACGCTGACGCGCTCGGGCCCCTTCTCGCGGATCAGCCGTGACGCGTTCTCGACCACTTGCCGCCGGTGCTGCTCCGTCACCTCTCGCGACATACGAGGCATGCCCGCGCCCTCTTTCTCCCATGTCCCCGACCCACCGGCCCCGCGGTGATCAGCCTACGGCAGCACCACCCTATTTTAGATGATGCCGATCATCTATCGTGTGGCTAGCTACTGCACGCGTCGTCGCGAACCGCCCTGCGGCGCGACAACACGTGCCCGGACGCAACTCACACCGAGGAACGCGCATGACGGCAGTCGAAGGTTCCATCGCCCTGGTCACAGGTGGCCAACGAGGCATCGGCAAGGCATTCGTAGAACGACTCCTGGCCCGGGGCGCCACGAAGGTGTACGCCACCGCCCGCGACCCGCGCCCCAGCGACGACCCCCGCGTCGAAGCAGTCTTCCTCGACGTCACACACGGCTACTCCGTGACCGACTTGGCCGAGAAGGCGCGCGACGTCGACATCGTCATCAACAACGCAGGCGTGCTCCACCCGGCTCCCCTGCTCACCGGCGACCTCGCGCAGGTCTTCGCCACCTTCGACACCAACGTCTACGGCCCGCTGCGCGTCGCCCAGGCGTTCGCCCCCATCCTGGCCGACAACGGCGGCGGGGCCCTGGTCAACATCCACTCGTTGCTCTCCTGGGCGGCGGGAAGCGGCGCCTACGGAGCCTCCAAGGCGGCCCTGTGGTCGCTGACGAACTCCCTGCGCATCGAACTCGCCGCACAGCACACCCAGGTCGTCGGCGTCCACCTGGGATTCGCCGACACCGAGATGGTCGCGGCCATCCCCACCCAGAAGATCGCGCCCACCGACGTGGCACGCATCGTCCTGGACGGCGTCGAGCGCGGCGAGAGCGAGGTCCTCGTCGACGAGGTCACCCGCACGTTCAAGGCGGCGCTCGCCGGCCCGGTCGAGGGCCTCGCCCTGCCCGCTCCGCGCCGCTGAGCCCCGGCAGCCCGCACTCCGACGCCCTCATCCGGAGGAACTCATGCCGCTCTGGACCATCTACCACCCGCCCGGCGCCTACACCCCCCAGCAGAAGAAGCGGTTCTCCGCCGACATCACCGGCTTCTACACCCGTTACGGAAACCTGCCGGCCTTCTACGTCGTCACCGTCTTCCAGGAGATCGACGCAGACTCCTTCCTCATCGGAGGCGAGCCCACAGCGACATCCGTAAGGATCAAAGCCGACCACATCGCCGTCCACACCAAGGACCCCGGCATCCGGGTCAGGACGCGCCAGATCCTGACGCGCATCCTCGCCCCTCACACCACCGAGCGCGGCCTGTACTGCGAGTTCCACATCGACGAAACCCCCCGTGACCTCTGGATGCTCGACGGCATCGCCCCGCCCCCGCCCGAGAGCGAAGCCCACCAGCTCTGGGTCGAGAAGAACCGGCCCATCCCCTACTGAGCGCACACCGGCCGGCGCACGCTCCGGTGCCAGGCGTGGCCGCCGCCCGGCACCGGCAGGCCGGCAGCGGGCAGGGCCCGTACTCATCGCCGCGTGCAGGTCCTGCCGTACTCGCGGCGGCTCCGCGCCGGACCACCCCACGCTCCGGCGGCAGGGGCCCTTCCCTTACGAACCACTTCTGCGGCGGACATCGCTCCCGGTGGGGAGGAGGGCGCCGTCGATCAGGACGGCCTCCCCACCCTGCCGGGCGGTCTTCTCGCACGCGCGGGGCCTGTGCGGCGCGCGGTCCGATCACCTCGTCCCGCCAGCGCCGGACGGTGGACTCGGTCACAGTCAGCGATCTCGCGGATCCGGCGGGCCTTCGCCCTTGCTCCGCACCGGTCGCAGACGTTCAAGCTGTCCACCGACCCGCTGTCCATCGACAAGGTCCGCGACGTCGTCGGCCTCTGCCTCGACCCGCCGGAGAAGGCACTGGTGCTCTGTGTGGACGAGAAGTCGCAGATCCGGGCCCTGGACCGGTCCCAGCCGGTCCTGCCGATGATGCCCGGCGTCCCCGAACGCCGCAGCCACGACTACGTCCGCGCCGGCACCACCACCCTGTTCGCAGCCCTGGAAGCGGCCACCGGCAAGGTCATCGGCTCGCTCCACCGCCGCCACCGGGCCGCCGAGTTCAAGAAGTTCCTCGCCGAACTCGACAAGGAGGTTCCGGCCGGCCTCCAGGTCCACCTGATCCTCGACAACTACGCGACCCACAAGACACCCGACATCAAGAAGTGGCTGCCGGCCCATTCCCGGGTTCCACCCGCACTTCACGCCCACCAGCGCGTCCTGGCTGAACCTGGTCGAGCGATGGTTCGCCGAACCGACCCAGAAGAAACTCAAGCGCGGGGTCCACCGCTCCGTCCTGGACGAGGACGAGGCTCGGATCGCCACATCGGCGCTCGACGACGCCTCAGACCTTGCGACCACGTACGGCCGCGACTGGCCCGAGGAGACAGCGCCCCGCCTGGTGAAGACACTCGTACTGAAGTCGGCCGCCCGTTGCATGCGCGACCCCGAGGGCCACACGCAAAGCCGGGCCGGGGACGAGACGCCCGCCCGGTGAGACGTCGATTGCTGCCCGACCTCACCATCCGGGCACCCATCGACCTGCAGGGACAAGAGAGCAACCAGGCGGCGTCACGTGACCAACGCGTGACCAACAGTGGTCAGGAACAGCCAGAAACACCCGGATGAGGCTCACCCGTGCCGGCGACGGCGGGCAAGCAGGTACGCGCCCCCGCCGAGGCCCACCAGAGCGGCGGCCGTGAGGGTCAGCGCGGTGGTCGTACCGCTGTCGCTGCCCGTGCTCGCCAGGGTCCCCGGGACCGTCGAGTGCGTGGACGGTCCGGGGACGACCGCGGCCCGGGGTGTGGTGCTGGACGGACTGGGCGCCGGCGGAGCGCTGGTGGCGGGGGCGGGCGTGTCCGGGGTCCCGCTCGGCGAGGGAGCGGGGGGCGTGGTCCCCGGTGTCGCGCCGGGGGGCGTCGACGCGCCGGGGGTCGGTGCCGGGCTGTCGGCGGGGGGCGGGGTCGCGCACTCGGTGCCCCCGTTCCAGTAGGCGATCAGGCTGTCGTCCATCTGCCCCACCGGATAGTGCGGCAGCGGTGCGTCCACGCCGTCGTACGTGCGGTCACCGCTGTACAGGTCGATCTGGCCGAAGCACTCCGGCGCGAACGCGGACACGTCCAGCGCGCTCTGCGCCAGGTCCTTGGTGAGGACGACCGTGTCGGAGCCCAGGAACGTCTGGGTTCCGGAGGTTTCCCAGGTGGGTCCCTCGGTGCTGTAGGAGGCCAGGGAGACCGCGTACCGGCAGCCCTGCGCGGGCTCCTCCTTCAGGCGTACGTCGATCCTGGTCACCGGGGTGTCCTGGGTGATGCGGCCACTCGTCAGCCAGTGCTGTCCGCGGTCCGCCGTGTACTCGACGCCGACCCGGCCGCAGTCCTTCGCGTCCTCCGCGCGCGCGGGGGTCCCGGCGCAGAGGGGAAGCGACACCGTGAGACCGAGGACGACGGCTGCGCCGCGGCAGCGTCCGTTGAAGCGCGAGGGCACCTGTTGCTCCCGAGAAGTCGGAGGAAGGGGGTGGGTGGTGTACCGCGGGCGGACGGCTCTACCGTGCTCTTCGGCACCGGCGGCTCCGTGGCCGCCGCCACCCGCCCGCCGCACCCACCACGGGTCCGGCCATTCCATCTCCGCCCCGCGGCCCGACCACCGGGCCGGGGCCGGATCTGCCCGCTCCACCGGGAAGTCTTCCCGTAGGGACATCCGGGCCCGGTCCGTCCGGGGCCCGGCCCGCGCCCGCGTCAGTCCTGCCCCGCCGCCTCCCGGCACAGCAGCCGCAGCGAGCCGTGGCCGGCGAAACAGCGGCGGGCCTCGTCGATCGGGTCCCAGAGCCGGCCGTCCGGAGTACGGAGCCAGTGGTCGCCGCCGGACGCCCACCACTCGCCGCCCGTCAGCCGGGCGATCACCTCACCGGCATAGGCGCCGAAGCCGCGCAGCACGGTCTCGACCGCCGCGTACGGCGCCTCCTCCTGGCGGATGCCCTCGATCATCCGGTCGACGCGCCACAGGCTCTGCGCCGAGTAGTCGAGCCGCAGCCGCGCGCCCTCGCGCAGGGCCGACACCGCGTCCGCGGCCCACCGGGCGGGGCGCGTCGCGGCCGGGGGCCGGGCGGCGCCGGTCCCGCCCGGCGTCCGCGGGGTGGTCGTCGTATGGGTCCACGTGGTCCTCGTCGTCACACCGGCAGCAGCGTCGTACGGCGGGGTTTCGTCACGCGGGCCGGGGCGGCTGCCCGGGATCGGCGCAGGACCACCACACCTTCACCGCGTCGGTCACAGGGGCACCACGCCCAGCCGGTCCGGCAGCCGCAGGCCGGCCGCACCCCGCGCCGGGCCGGCCGTCCCTGCGGCACCCGCCGCGCGCGCCGCGTGCCCGGCCTCGGCGGGCCCGGGCGACGGCCCGCTCCCCGGCGTCGGACGGCTCCAGGAGGCAGTCCTCCAGGGTGGGGCCGCCGTCCGCCACGCCGAGGTACCCGGCCATCGCCTCCCGCCCCAGGCAGGTCGTCCACGCCCCCGCTGGCCGGCGCCGCCGCCTCGGCCATCGCGCGGGCGCCGCCCATGACGTACCCGAAGAGGGCGGGGGCGCCGGTCCGCCCGGCCAGGTCGTTCACGCTGCCCGCGCCGGTCTCGCCCGGGTGCTCCCAGAGCCGCCACCCGCCCGGTGCGGAGGTCCGCAGAGCCCGGCCGTCCTCGGCGCCGGGCAGCGCCCCGAGTCGGCGAACGGCCGCTCCGCGCGGCCCACGACGAGATACCCCCGGCAGCCCATGCCGGCTCCCCCGCGCCGCCCTGTCGCTCCACGGTGCCCGCCGGTGTCCCCCGCGCGGCTCGACCCGTCCACGGAGCACCACAGCCGGGGGTGCCCCGCAGCGGGTACCAAGCGATTCCCGCGCCGGCCCGGGACCGGGCCGACGCGGGGCGGCGCGTTCACGCGCGGGCGTGCGCGGGGTCAGTCCAGCCGGTCGGCGAGCGCCCGGAACTGGGGCCAGGTCGGCTCCGGGTCGCCGGGGTCCCAGAGTTTCTGCGCGGTCGCCGCGAGCGGCAGCCGGATGCCGTCCGCGACCTGGTCCTGCGTCTGGGCACCGGGGTAGTCGCCCCAGACGGCGAAGCTGCCGCCGAGGATCTGGTCGTCGTACTTCGCGTCGACGGGCGAGGTGCCGCGGATGACGCGCGGGGTCCACTGCTCGTAGATCCGCTCGCCGGTCGGGTAGACGAAGGTCTGCGGCTGGCCGAGCACGTAGTAGAGGAACTCGTCGTTGTAGTTGATGACGTCGCGGCCCTCGGCGAGGTACTCGGCCGGCTGCCGGGCGCCGATCTCCTTGCCGGTCCAGTAGGCGACCTTGATGCTCTCGGCCGCCGCGGGGTCGCTGTCCTTGAAGAAGCCGTCGTTCCAGGCCCGCGGGGTGCGGTCGTTCTTCTGGACGGTGGCGGCGCGGTCGTTGAGCCATCCCGCGGTGAGGTCCTCGACGGTGGCGCCGGCGCCGTACTTCTCGCGGGCGGCGGCGGCGAGCTGCGGGTAGGAGGTCTCCGGGTCGGAGACGGTCAGCGCCTGGTACTCGTCGCCGCCCAGGTGCCACTGGTTGCCGGGGAAGACGTCGGAGTACTCGTCGATCAGGTCGTCGACGATCTTCGCGGCGCCCGGCTCGGAGATGTCGATCGCGCCCTTGGTGGCCGTGCCCTGCGCGTTGCGGAGCTGGAGGTCGGGGTGGGCGGCGATGACGGCACCGAGGTGGCCGGGCGAGTCGATCTCGGGGACGACGGTGATGTGCCGCTCGGCCGCCAGCGCGACGATCTCCTTGACCTGCGCCTTGGTGAGGTGGTCCGCGGAGACGATCTCGGGGTGCGAGGAGCTCTCGATGCGGAATCCCTGGTCGTCGGAGAAGTGGAGCCCCAGCTCGTTGTACTTCAGGTCCCCGATCTCGCGTATCCGGTCCTTGATCCAGTCGGCCGAGTAGTGCTTGCGGGCGATGTCCAGCATGAGTCCGCGCCGCTCCTTGGCGGGCTCGTCCCGCACGACCCCCTCGGGCGCCGCGCCGCCCGCCGTGACCGCCTGCTTCAGGGTCCGGGTGCCGTAGAAGACGCCGCTCTCCCCGGGCGCGCCGACGGTGGCCCGCCCGTCGCGCACGGTCAGGGTGTACGACTCGCCGCCCTGACCGCCCGTGGTCTCCAGCCGGAGGTCACCGGCCTTCCGGTCGTCCTTCTGACCCGCGTACGTCATTCCCAGCTCGCTCGCGATGAGCCTGCCCTCGTCGGCGAGGGCGGCGTCGGATATGACGACGCGGTGCCCGTCGGCGGGCTTCCAGCCCGGTCCGCGCGCGGGGGTGTGCTCCCGTACGGCGGGTATGGTGTCCGGTTCCTCGGAGAGCGGGTAGGAGCGGCTCGGGCTCGGGGAGGGGCTGGTCGGCGCGGCGGCCACGCCCCCGGAGGAGCGGTCCGCCGATCCCGGCGACCCGGCGTCGCAGCCCCAGACCGCGAGGCCCGCGCCGAGCGCCACGACCGCCGCGCCGGCGACCGCAGCCCGCCCCCCGGCCCTCTGTCCCGCCGGTGTCCGGCGCCTGTGCTGGCTCACGACGCCAACCTACGGCCGTTACCCCGGACGAGTGTCCACCAGGCGTTCCGAAACTCTCCCGTTCGGGTGAAATTCGGGCATCGTTCGGCCATGTCATGCCCTCACTCGCTAACGTGGCGCCACACAACTCACACAAGCCCCTGCCGACACACACGTGACGCACAAGGACCCACGCTGCCTGCGCACCGTCTTCCAGATCTCCCCGGCCGGGTGGCCCTCCCCGTGCCGGCCCAAACCCGCGCCACCGCCACCCCGCTGCACCTCTTCAACACCGCGGGCCCCGAGGACGCCGCCCGCACCCTCCTGACCTGCCTGCACAGCACCCGCTGGGCCCGCCGTCTCGCCGCCCACCGCCCGTATCCCGACGCCCCGGCCCTGCTGGCGGCGGCCGACGAGGCGGCGTACGACCTGACCCCGGACGACCTGGCCGAGGCCCTGGCGGCGGAGTCCCTGCCGGACCTCCCCGCGGGCACGTACGCGGCGGCCGGCACGGCCCTGCGCGCGGCCCACGCCGCCTACGAGTCCCGCTTCGGACACGTGTTCGTCATCTGCCTCGACGGCATCCCGGCGGCCGAGGCCCTCGACCGCACCCTGGAGGGCATCCGGTCACGATTGGCGAACGATCCGGAGGAGGAGCGGGCCGTGACGGCGGAGGAACTCCGCCGCCTGGCGGGGCAACGGCTGAGGCACGCCCTGAGGGGCGCGGGGCGGTGACATGAGCGGCTCCGCCGGGGGCACGGGCGCCGCCAACACCCCACAACCGGCAAACCGGGCAAGCCCCCCGCTCCGCTGACCACCGGCGGTACTCCGTTGCGTGCAACTTTGATCACACCGGTAGGCCCGCTGTAAGCACCGCGGCGGCGGCTGGCTACGATGCTGGGGGCCGGTGGACCGTACCCGGCCGGGCCCGACCGACAGAGAAGCCGGCGCGGCCCCAATCCCCGCTCCCGGAGGAAACTTCCGTGCCGGCTGGAACGCTGTACCGCGGCCGGGAAGGAATGTGGTCCTGGGTGGCTCACCGAGTCACCGGCGTCCTCATTTTCTTCTTCCTGTTCGTACACGTGCTGGACACCGCTCTCGTGCGTGTCTCCCCCGAGGCCTACGACAAGGTCGTGGCCACGTACAAGTCGCCTATCGTCGCGCTGCTGGAGTACGGCCTCGTCGCCGCCATCCTCTTCCACGCGCTCAACGGTCTGCGTGTCATCGCCGTCGACTTCTGGATCAAGGGCGCCCGCTACCAGAAGCAGATGCTCTGGTCGGTCGTCGTCCTGTGGATCGTGCTCATGCTCGGGGCGATCTACCCCGTCCTCGGCCACGCCGCTCGTGAACTGTTCGGGAGCTGACGCGCAGCATGTCTGACAACACAGTCACCGCTGGAACCGCCACCGGGGTCGGCCCCGTGGAGGGCTCGTCCGTGTACTCGGTCGACAACCCCGCGCCGCTGATCGAACCCCCGCGCAAGCGCACCAAGAAGTCCCCGAAGTCCACGCGGGGCAACTTCGAGATGTACGGCTGGCTCTTCATGCGCCTGTCCGGCGTGGTGCTGGTCGTCCTGGTCCTCGGCCACCTGCTGATCCAGCTCGTCCTCGACGGCGGCGTCTCCAAGATCGGCTTCGCCTTCGTGGCGGGCCGCTGGGCGTCGCCGTTCTGGCAGGTCTGGGATCTGCTGATGCTGTGGCTGGCGATGCTGCACGGCGCCAACGGCCTGCGCACGGTCATCAACGACTACGCGGAGCGCCCGAACACGCGGCTGTGGCTCAAGGGCCTGCTCTACACCGCCACGGTGTTCACCATCCTGCTGGGCACGCTGGTGATCTTCACCTTCGACCCGAACATCCGCTAGGCACGGGGCTGCGAATCCATGAAGGTACACAAGTACGACACCGTCATCGTCGGCGCCGGTGGCGCCGGTATGCGGGCCGCCATCGAGGCGACCAAGCGCAGCCGCACGGCCGTCCTGACGAAGCTCTACCCGACCCGCTCCCACACGGGCGCCGCGCAGGGCGGCATGGCCGCCGCGCTCGCCAACGTGGAGGAGGACAACTGGGAGTGGCACACCTTCGACACGGTCAAGGGCGGTGACTACCTGGTCGACCAGGACGCCGCCGAGATCCTGGCGAAGGAGGCCATCGACTCCGTCCTCGACCTGGAGAAGATGGGCCTGCCGTTCAACCGGACCCCGAACGGCACCATCGACCAGCGCCGCTTCGGCGGCCACTCCCGCAACCACGGCGAGGCCCCGGTCCGCCGGTCCTGCTACGCCGCGGACCGCACCGGTCACATGATCCTCCAGACGCTGTACCAGAACTGCGTCAAGGAGGGCGTGGAGTTCTTCAACGAGTTCTACGTCCTGGACCAGATCATGACCGAGGTCGACGGCGTCAAGAAGTCCGCCGGCGTGGTCGCCTACGAGCTGGCCACCGGTGAGATCCACGTCTTCCACGCCAAGTCCGTGATCTACGCGTCCGGCGGCACCGGCAAGTTCTTCAAGGTGACGTCCAACGCGCACACCCTCACCGGTGACGGCCAGGCGGCCTGTTACCGGCGCGGGCTGCCGCTGGAGGACATGGAGTTCTTCCAGTTCCACCCGACCGGCATCTGGCGCATGGGCATCCTGCTCACCGAGGGCGCCCGCGGCGAGGGCGGCATCCTGCGCAACAAGGACGGCGAGCGCTTCATGGAGAAGTACGCGCCCGTCATGAAGGACCTGGCCTCCCGCGACGTCGTCTCCCGCTCCATCTACACGGAGATCCGCGAGGGCCGCGGCTGCGGCCCCGAGGGCGACCACGTCTACCTGGACCTCACCCACCTCCCGCCGGAGCAGCTCGACGCCAAGCTGCCCGACATCACCGAGTTCGCGCGGACGTACCTCGGCATCGAGCCGTACACGGACCCGATCCCGATCCAGCCCACCGCGCACTACGCGATGGGCGGCATCCCGACCAACGTCCAGGGCGAGGTGCTGGCGGACAACACCACCGTGGTGCCGGGCCTGTACGCGGCCGGCGAGGTCGCCTGCGTCTCCGTGCACGGCGCCAACCGCCTCGGCACCAACTCGCTCCTGGACATCAACGTCTTCGGCAAGCGGGCCGGCATCGCGGCGGCCCAGTACGCCCACTCGGCCGACTTCGTCGAACTGCCGGACTCCCCGGAGTCCATGGTCGTCGAGCAGATCGAGCGGCTGCGCACCTCCACCGGCAACGAGCGGGTCTCGGAGCTGCGCCGCGAACTGCAGGAGACGATGGACGCCAACGTGATGGTGTTCCGCACGGAGCAGACCATCAAGACGGCGGTCGAGAAGATCGCGGAGCTGCGCGCGCGGTACAGGAACGTCTCGATCCAGGACAAGGGCAAGCGGTTCAACACCGACCTCCTGGAGGCCGTCGAACTGGGCAACCTGCTCGACCTGGCCGAGGTCATGGCCGTCTCCGCGCTGGCCCGCAAGGAGTCCCGCGGCGGTCACTACCGCGAGGACTACCCCAACCGCGACGACGTCAACTTCATGCGCCACACCATGGCGTACCGCGAGGTCGGCGACGACGGCACCGAGTCCATCCGTCTCGACTACAAGCCGGTCGTCCAGACCCGCTACCAGCCGATGGAGCGTAAGTACTGATGGCTACCCCTGTTCTGGACAAGGCGGACGCGGCCGGATCGCCCGAGCCCGGTTTCGCCGACTCCCCCTACATCACCGTCACGGTCCGCGTCCGCCGGTTCAACCCGGAGGTCTCGGCCGAGGCGAGCTGGCAGGACTTCCAGCTGGAGATGGACCCCAAGGAGCGCGTCCTGGACGCCCTCCACAAGATCAAGTGGGAACTGGACGGCACCCTCACCTTCCGCCGCTCCTGCGCCCACGGCATCTGCGGGTCCGACGCGATGCGGATCAACGGCAAGAACCGCCTCGCCTGCAAGACGCTGATCAAGGACATCAGCCCCGAGAAGCCGATCACGGTCGAGCCCATCAAGGGCCTGACGGTCCTGAAGGACCTGGTCGTCGACATGGAGCCGTTCTTCCAGGCGTACCGGGACGTGATGCCCTTCCTGATCACGAAGGACACCAACGAGCCGACCCGCGAGCGCCTCCAGTCCGCCGAGGACCGCGAGCGCTTCGACGACACCACCAAGTGCATCCTGTGTGCCGCGTGCACGTCGTCCTGCCCGGTCTTCTGGAACGACGGCCAGTACTTCGGCCCCGCCGCGATCGTCAACGCCCACCGCTTCATCTTCGACTCGCGCGACGAGGCCGGCGAGCAGCGGCTGGAGATCCTCAACGACCGCGACGGCGTCTGGCGCTGCCGCACGACCTTCAACTGCACGGACGCCTGCCCGCGCGGCATCGAGGTCACCAAGGCCATCGCGGAGGTGAAGCGAGCGCTGATCACGCGCCGCTTCTGACGTCCGTCGGCCGTACGCCCTCACGGCCCCGTCTCCCGCCGGGAGACGGGGCCGTCGGCATGTGCCGCACGTACGGGTGAACGGCTGCCGTACCGGCCTGGAGGCGCCTTCCGGCCTACGGCACCGAGGACTACGCGATCCCGGACCTCGCCGTGATGGACACCGACGCCGATGACCACCTCATCGAGAGCAACTCCTACGATCCCATCTGCTTCCGCCTGGTCCTGGAGGTCACCTCCAGCAACTACCGCACCGACCTGCGAACCAAGGTCCTGCCTACGCACAGGCCAAGGTTCCGCTCTATGTGATCGTCGACCGTGAGCACGACCGGCTCCACGTCCTCACCGACCCCGACGGCGCCGAGTACGCCGCGCACCGCGTCCACTCCCCCGGCGAGTCCGTCGTGCTTCCCGCGTCGCCCGGGGCCGGGGTCGTCCTGGACGTCGAGGAGGTCCTGGGGGCCGGCCGGCCGCAGGAGGGCTCCGGTCAGAGCTGACTGAGGACGGTCGGGTCCGTGATGCTCGTGTCGTCCGCGAGCATCAGGGCCTTGCTGAGGATCACCGCGAGCGTCCGGTCGCCCTCGAAGGGGAGGTAGCCGGTGCCCGCCGGGCCCGCGCCGGATCTCGGGACGATGCACAGGTACCGGTCGTCCGGGGACCTGAGGATGTTCCCCGAGCCGAGATGGATCCGGTAGGTGTGACGCTCGCCCTTGACGTGCAGGAAGCGGCCCTCCAGACGGCAGCGGCCGGCGATCGCCAGCCTGGGTATCAGACGCTCCAGCAGCTCGCGCCGCGTCCGCGCGCTCTGGTTCAGCTCACCGAAGCCGTACGACGTCCAGTACTCCCGGAAACGGCCGCCGGGGCCGCCGTCCTGCCAGGTCGGGTCGTTGCCGACGCTGGCCACGCCGACGAACAGGTCGACGTCGCGCAGGACCTCGGAGAGGACCAGGGGCGGGACCGCGTCGAGGGGCAGCGGGTCCACCGGGTCCCGGCCGTCCCGCAGCCACATCCGGTACGCGCCGCCCGAGCAGTGCGCCGAGTTCTCCGGGGCGTCGATCGGGTAGAAGCGGACCTGGTCGGTGCGGAGCCGCAGGAAGCTGCCCGACTCGGTGGTGTCCTCCAGGTACTCCCCGCCGTCGCCCTGGACCCAGAACTCGGCGCGCAGGCCCCAGGCCGGCAGGTCGCGGGTGGCCGGCGGGGCCTCGTCGTCGACGCAGAGGCGCAGCTTGTTCCGCCAGCCCCGGACGGCGGCGAGGGAGTGGAACTGGTGCTGGCGCAGGACGTGCGCCGCGAACCGGTTGGAGTACGTGCCCGTGGCGCGCTCGGCGTCGGTCAGCAGGTAGACCTCGCGGTGGGCCTGCTTGAAGGGCTGGGTGACGCCGTGCCGCTCCAGCCAGTCGCGCCACGCGACGGTCTCGGCGGGGTCGGCGCCCACCGGGTGCCAGAGGGCGACCTCGGTGCCGTCCGTGACCGGGGTGCCGGTGAGGGTGCGCAGGGCCCCGTCGGCGTATCCGGCCGCGGTGCCGTCGACCGTCCACAGCAGCCGGCGGGCCAGGGTGCCGACCAGGGGATGGTCGAGGTACCGCTCGCGCCAGGCGGCGTAGGGCCAGACGCGGCGGGCCAGGAACTGGCGGTCCAGGCGCTCGCTCTGGGCGGAGAGCATCCTGTCGATGTCCTTGACCGAGGCCTTGAGGTCCTTCAGCGCGTCGGCGTGGTCGCGGCGGACGGCCGCCGGGACGCTCCGCACCGGCCTGCCCGCCGCGCCGCGCCAGCTCAGGCCGGCCCGGGTGCCGTGGACCGCGACGGTCGCGGTGGCCTCGCCGAACCGGTGCTCGGCATGGCCGACGCCGGTCAGTCCGTAGGCGGGAACGGCCAGTTCCTCGACCTCCTCGCGGCTGAGGCCGAGGGCGTCGGCGCGGGCGCGCAGGGCGGTGTCGAGGATCTTCGCGGTGGCCTTGTACGTGACCCGCGCGGCGAGACGGGCGAGTTCCGCGAAGGCCGCCTCGCCGTCGGTGCGGGCGAGGGCGACGACCCCGGCGTTGGCGACCTTGGGGCTGCGCGGGCCGACGCCGGTCACCTTCCGCAGGGACGTCTCCACCAGGGCGCCGAGGGCGCGCGCGGTGCCGGGGTGCGGCGGCAGCAGGGAGAGCAGCCAGGCCAGGCCGCGCAGGGCGTCCGCGTTGCACGGGTCGTAGACGTCGTTGACGTGGGCCTCGTAGGGGCGCGGGGTCAGCGGGAGGGTGCGGGGGCGGCCGACGCGGGAGAGCCAGGACAGGACCGCCGTACGGACCCGGTCCGGGCCGGCGGCGTCGACGAGGCTCCGGGCCCGCTCGTCCCAGGCGGCCGGGGGCTTGCCCGCGGTGGCGGTGCGGCAGTGGGCGAGCAGGGCCCGCAGCTCCGGGTCGGTGGCGTCGCGCAGGGCCTGGTCGGCCCAGTCCTCGCCCGCGTTGAGCACCGGGTCGGTGAGGGTGCGGGCCAGGGCGGCGAGTTCGGCCGGCGCGTACCGGTCCTGACCGGTGCGGCGGATCGCGGCCACGGTGGCCGGTGTGAGGGAGCGGCCCGCGGCCGGCTCCGCGGCGACCACGGCGTCCAGCAGGGGCGTGTCCCATGTCCGGTGGAGCCTGCCGAGGTCGGCCAGGGCGGCGGTGCGCCCGGCGGCCAGCGGGTCGTCCGGAAGGCCCTCGCCCGCCACGGCGCACAGGGAGAGGATGCGCAGACGCTCCTCCACGTCCGCCCCGTCCTCCCCGTACCGGGCCGGGAAGCGGTCCGCCACGGTCCGGAGCAGGGCGCCGCGGCTCTCGGCGGGCAGCCCGCGCAGCAGGTCGAGGACCTGGCCCCAGCCACCCCGGTCCCGGTGCGCGTCCCCGCCGTCCAGGCCCTTCAGCAGCTCCTCGGCGGCCCGCTCGGGTTCCCCGGCGGCGAACCGGTCCCGCAGCCGGTCCCGCAGTGAACGCGCGGTGCCCATCAGCCACCCACCAGGGCGACGAGCTTGAGGAAGGTGACCTCGGTGCCGAGCGGAAGGGCGATCTCCTCGTCCGGGCCGGTGATCTGACGGCCCCCCACCAGCATCAGGAAGCCGTTGCCCGCGAAGGCCCGCAGCGCCAGCCCGGTCTGGGCCTCGGGGTCCAGGCGCCGGGGCGTGCGCAGCGCGTACCCGTTCAGCGCCCGCTCGCTGTCGGTGGGCTGGACCAGGCCCTGGAACACCTGCGGCGTCCGCGCGTCGTACTCGGCGACCTCCTGGAACACCCGGCGCCGGATCAGCTCCCGCGCGGTGAGCCGCTCCTCGGCGATCTCCAGCCCCCGGGCCGGGCGCCGCTCCCCCGCAGTCGTCTCGTCGACGAACGTCACGATTCCCATGCCTCCGACCGTACGAGGCGGCACTGACAATCACCGGTTCCGGCCGATCATCCCTTTACTCTGACGGCATGTCAGATCACAAGTCGTACGAGCTGCTCGGCTTCGACAACGTCCTGCTGCCGGTCGGTGACCTCGACGAGGCCGTGGGGTTCTACGAGCGGGCCGGGTTCACCGTGGGGTTCCGCTTCGACGACGGGGGGATCGCGCTGCTGCGGGTCGGTGGGGAGACGCCGGGGCTGCTGCTGCGCCACGAGGACGGGTTCGGGCACCGCCCGCCGCCGTGGCCGTCGTCCCGGGTGTGGCTGGAGGTGCCGGACGCACGGGTCGCGGCGCGGACGCTGACGGAGGCCGGGATCGAGGCGTACGACGGTCCCTTCTCCAGCGCCACCGGGTGGACGGTGGAGTTCGCCGACCCCTGGGGCAACGTCGTCGGGCTGACCGACTACACCAAGCGCCCGCAGCTCGGCCGCCGTCCGTGAGCGGGCCGGCGGTTAGGCTCTGCTGCTGTGCCCGCGAAGAACGACGGCTCCGGTGACGGAGCGCCCCCCAGAAAATCCGAGCAGACCCGCGCCCTGATCCTGGAGACGGCGATGCGGCTGTTCCGGGAGCGGGGGTACGACAGGACCACCATGCGGGCCATCGCCCAGGAGGCCGGGGTCTCGGTCGGCAACGCCTACTACTACTTCGCCGGCAAGGAGTACCTGATCCAGGGCTTCTACGACCGGATCGCCGCCGAGCACCAGGTGGCGGTCCGGGAGCTGCTGGCGCGGGAGACCGACCTGGAGGCGCGCATGGCGGGCGTGCTGAAGGTGTGGCTGGACATCGCGGCGCCGTACCACGAGTTCGCGGTGCAGTTCTTCAAGAACGCCGCCGACCCGGACAGCCCGCTCAGCCCGTTCTCCGCGGAGTCGGAGCCCGCGCGCACGGAGGCCGTCGGCGTCCACCGGGCGGTGCTGGCCGGGACGCGGACCAAGGTGCCCGAGGAGCTGCGGGACGTCCTGCCGGAGCTGATGTGGCTCGCCCAGCTGGGACTGGTCCTGTACTGGGTCTTCGACCGGACCGACGGCCGGGAGCGCAGCTACCGGCTCGCCGAGCGCGGGGCCCGGCTCACCGCGCGGGGTGTCGTCCTCGCCCGGTTCCGGGTGCTGCGTCCGCTGGTGCGCGAGGTGCACGAGCTGTTCACGGACTTCCTGCCGGGGATGACCCGGTTCCTGCCGGACCCGGGGCGCACGGCGCGGTGAGGTGACCGCTCACGCCTGCCGGGACGCCAGTTCGATCACGGTGACGTCCGACGGCGCGCCCACGCGCGTGGGCGGCCCCCAGGCGCCGGCGCCCCGGCTGACGTAGAGCTGGGTGTCGCCGTAGCGCTCCAGGCCGGCCACGGTGGGGTTCGCGGCGGCGGCGAGGAGCGGGCCGGGCCAGAGCTGACCGCCGTGGGTGTGGCCGGAGAGCTGGAGGTCGACGCCGTGCTCGACGGCGTCGTGGATCATCACCGGCTGGTGGGCGAGGAGCACGCAGGCGCGGGACCGGTCGCGGTCGCCGAGGGCGCGGGCGTAGTCGGGGCCCTGGCCCTCGTCCTCGCCGCTGATGTCGTTGACCCCGGCGAGGTCGAAGTGGGGCAGCTCGGTGCGGGCGTTCTCCAGCGGCAGCAGGCCCAGGCGCCGTACCTCCTCCACCCACTGCTCGGCGCCGGAGAAGTACTCGTGGTTGCCGGTGACGAAGTACGTGCCGTGCCGGGCACTGAGCCCGGCCAGCGGCGCGGCGCCCGGGCCGAGGTCCTTGACGCTGCCGTCGACCAGGTCGCCGACGACGGCGATCAGGTCGGGCTGGGTGCCGTTGACGGTGTCGACGACCTTCTGGGCGAAGCCCCGGCCGAGGACCGGACCGAGGTGGATGTCGCTGACCACGGCGATCCGGAAGCCGTGCGCCGCGCGCGGCAGCTTGGCCAGCGGCACGGTGACCCGCTTCACGGCCGGCCCGTTCAGCACGCCGTACGTGCCGAACCCGACCGTGCCGACGGCCGCCGCGGCGGCGGCCCCGCCGACCACCCGGGAGACGAACAGGCGCCGGGAGGGCACGGCGAGGGGCGTGGCGGGCGCGGGCGCGGGCGCGGGTTCCCCGGGGCCCGCGGCCGGTGCCGTGCCCGCCGGTGCCGTGCCCGCCGGTATCGGGGCGGCGGCCGGTTCCGGGGCGGCGGGTGCCCGGCGCTCCAGGTACCGCCGCAGCAGCGGCCGCACCGCCTCTCCCGCCAGCAGCGCCAGCAGCAGGTAGACGGAGAGGGCCATCCACAGGAACCCGGGCCAGCCCAGCACCCGTTGCAGCCAGAACGGCGCGCCCGTGCGCTCGGCGACCAGCGCGCCGACGGCCAGCGCCCAGCCGCCCGCGACCAGCGCCGCGCCCGCCCGGCGCACGCCCGCGCCGCGGGCGGTGTCGCGGAACAGGCGCCGCCACACGTACCAGTTGGCCGTCACCAGGACGCCCAGTACCGCCAGCGCGACCAGCGCGAAGACGATCACCATGCCGTCGTACCCCCCTCTTCGTCGCCGAGGCGACGGCTATGACGTGCGGCGCAGTGCGCGCAGTCCACGCAACCCGATGACCCCGACGGCCGTCCCCAAGAGGAAGGAGACCACCGCGAGCAGCAGGTGGACCCAGAAGTACGCCGTGGGGTCGCCGTCCTTGAACGCGAGCCCGCTGCTGTCCTTGGCGAGGTTTTTGACGAAAGTGATCCAGATGATCCAGGACCACACCCCGAAGGCGAGCAGGAACCAGGAGACGGGACGGCTGAGCTTCATGGTTCCAGTATCGCCGGGGGCCCGCCGGTTCCGTGTCCGGGGTGGGGAGGCGGGTGTGACGGCCCGGCCCGCGGGCGGTACGTTCTCGACCGTGCCCGCACCCAAGAAGACCGCCCGGCGCTCCCTGTCGGCCGCGCCCGCCGTCCTGACCGCCGCCGTGTCCCTGGCGCTGGCCGCGCCCGCCGCGTACGCGGCCCCCCGCCCGGACGCCTCAGCGAGCCCCTCCGCCACGCCCCCGGCGTCGATGTCGACCGTCGGCGGCGCCCGGCTCGGGCAGGCGGGGACGCAGGTCAACCTGGCGAGCGGGGTGCCGGTGCTGCCCAAGGACATCACCGCCCGCTCGTGGATCGTCTCCGACGCCGAGTCCGGCGAGGTGCTGGCCGCGCACAACGCGCACTGGGAGCTGGCGCCCGCCAGCACCCTGAAGATGCTGTTCGCCGACACCCTGCTGCCGCGGTTCCCGAAGACCGCGAAGCACACGGTCGACCCGGCCGAGCTGGCGGACATCGGCTCCGGCTCCAGCCTGGTCGGGATCAAGGAGAAGGAGACGTACACCGTCCACGACCTGTGGCTCGGCGTCTTCCTGCGCTCGGGCAACGACGCCGTGCACGTGCTCTCCGCGATGAACGGCGGCGTGGCGAAGACGGTCGCGGACATGAACGACCACGCCGA
Organism: Streptomyces griseoviridis; assembly: GCA_014649155.1. Lineage (GTDB taxonomy): Bacteria > Actinomycetota > Actinomycetes > Streptomycetales > Streptomycetaceae > Streptomyces > Streptomyces griseoviridis. The sequence continues at coordinate 127,035 of BMSM01000007.1, forward strand.
GGAACTGCAGGCCCTCGACACGCACGTGGTCAGCCCCGACGGGTACGACGCCCCCGGCCAGGTCTCCTCCGCCTACGACCTGACCCTGTTCGCGCGCTCCGGGCTCCAGAAGGAGGACTTCCGCGAGTACTGCTCGACGGTCAGCGCGAAGTTCCCGGGGCGGACGACCAAGAACAAGAAGGGCAGGACGGTCCGCGAGGACTTCGAGATCCAGAACACCAACCGGCTGCTCACCGGCGACTACGACATGGAGCAGTACCAGGGCATCGCGGGCGTCAAGAACGGCAACACCACCAACGCGGGCGCCACCTTCACCGGGGTCGCCGAGCGCGCCGGGCGGGTGCTGCTGGTGACGGTGATGAACCCGGAGAAGAACGGGCACAACGAGGTCTACAAGGAGACCGCCGCGCTTTTCGACTGGGGTTTCGAGGCGGCCGGCAAGGTCGAGCCGGTCGGCGAGCTGGTGGCGCCGAAGGGCGCCGCGCCCACCGCCGCCCCCGCGGTCGGTGAGGGCGAGGCGGGCGGCAGCGGGAGCGCGGCACCGCGGAGCAGCCCGGTGGCCGCCGCCGCGGGCGGCTCAGGGGGCGCGGGGACGGCGCTGGGCATCGCGGCCGGGGCGCTGGTGCTGCTCGCGGGCGCCGCGTTCCTGGTCAACCGCCGGTGGCCGCTACCGGATCTGGTACGCCGCCGGACCCGCCCGTAGCACCGCCGCCGAGTTCGGTCTCCTTGCTGCCGGTCGCCGTCCAGGACGCGCAGAACAGGACCAGCTTCGAGGTGAAGTTGATCCACAGCAGCAGGGCGACCGGCACCCCGAACGCGCCGTACATGCTCTTCGCGGCCACGCCCTGCATATAGCCGCTGAGCAGCAGCTTGAGCAGTTCGAAACCGACCGCGCCGAGCAGCGCCGCCACCATCAGCCGGCGACGCTCCGGCTCGGCGCCGGGCAGCAGGGTCAGGACGTAGAGCAGGACCAGGAAGTCGGCGAGTACGGCGACGGCGATCGCGGCGATGTGCAGCAGCACCCCGCCGACGCCGCCCCCGTCCATGCCGAGGCGGCGGATGATCCAGCCGACCAGCGCGGAGGCGACGGTCGAGAGGGCGAGGGTGACGAGCAGCGCCCCGCCGAAGCCGATCAGGACGCCGCCGTCCTTGATCCGGTGCAGGACCGGGTTCTCGTCCTCGTCGGGCAGTTCCCACACGGCCCGCAGACAGCCCCGGACCTGCTCGATCCAGTTCATGCCGGTGAAGAGCAGCAGGGCCGCGGCGATGACCCCGACGGTGCCGGCGTTCTCCACCAGGCCGTCGATGTCCAGCTGGTCGGCGATGCCGGGGATCTGCTCGGCGATCTTGTCCTGGACCTGCTTCTGCTGCCGCTCGCTGAGCGTGGCGGCGGTGACGGCACCGGCCAGCGCGAGCAGCGGGAACAGCGCGACGAAACTGGTGAAGGTCATGGCGGCGGCGAGCCGCGCCCACTTCACCCGGTCCAGCCGCTCGTACGACCGCCAGGCGTGCGTGGCCATCAGCCTGGCCAGCCACGGGCCCGCTACGGGAAGCTTCTTCAGCCAGTCCATGATCCGACCCTGCCCCCAGTTGGGAAAACAAGTGTCCTTGTGCCCCAGAAACGCAAGATCGTGGCCAGCGCCATGCCGACCCCGGCGCCGGACACCGTGTCCGCGCGCTGCGAGGTGAGACCGAGACCGTAGTGGCTGACGGCGAGACAGAGGAGCTGTACGGCGGCCCCGGCGAGGTTCACCGCGCAGAACAGGGCGTAGGGGCGCAGGCCGCGGACGCGGGTGTGGCGGTAGGTGCCCAGCGCGTTGCCGGCGTAGGCGACCGTGCAGCCGGCGGTGAAGGAGAGCGCCTTGGCGGTGAGCGGGCCGAGCCCGGCCGGGCCGCGCAGCAGGGTGAACAGGCCGAGGTCGGCGGCGTAGGCGAGCAGGCCGACGGAGGCGAAGCCGAGCAGTTCGCGCCGGCCGCCGGCCAGGGTCACCAATCGGCCACCGCCGCCGCGTACATCGCCGCCCAGACCAGGCCGATCAGGGCGAGCGCGCGGTCGCGCAGGACGACGTCCTCCGGTTCGCCGGCCGTGCCCCGGTCGGCGAAGACGGCGTAGCGCAGGACGGCGAGGACGAAGGCGACCACGGAGAGCTGGCGCCAGGGCAGCAGACCGGTGTGCGGGAGGCCGCCCTCCTCCAGCGCCCACAGGCAGTAGCCGAGGACGGCGACGCCGGCCGCGAGCTGCCAGACGAAGCGGAGGTAGCCGGGGGTGTACTCGGTGAGCAGCGCACGGGTGGCGCCCGCCGTCCCGGCCATCTGCACCGCCTCGGAGTAGCGCTTGGCAGCGACCATGAACAGCGCCCCGAAGCCGGTGGTGATGAGGAACCAGCGGGAGAGCGGGATGCCGAGCGCGAGGCCCCCGATCACCGCGCGCATCAGGAAGCCGGTGGTGACGACGGCGAGATCGACGACGAGGACGTGCTTGAGGGTGAGGCAGTACGCCAGTTGCATGGCGAGGTAGGCGGTGAGCAGGGCGGCGACCGCCGGGGCGCGGAGCCAGAGCGCTGCGGCGGGCGCGAGGACGCCGAGGGCGGCGCCGGCGGCGTAGGCGACGGGGACGGGGACCTGGCCCGCCGCGACCGGGCGGCGGCGTTTGACGGGGTGGGCGCGGTCGGCTTCGGCGTCGCGGGCGTCGTTGACCAGGTAGACGGCGGCGGCGCAGGCCGTGAACAGGGCGAAGACCAGCGGGAGCCGGGTCAGGGCGGGGGCGGTGAACAGCTCGCCGGCGGCGGCCGGGGCGGCGACGACGAGGATGTTCTTGACCCACTGCTTGGGGCGGGCGGTGCGGACCAGGCCGGCCAGCAGGCCGCCGGCGCGGGGCGGCCGGGGCGCGGGACGCTGGGGGGCGTGCTGCCGCAGGACGGCGGTGTCAGCCACGGGCGGCGCCCCCTCGCATCCAGCCGGCGCCGAGCCGGGCGGTCAGGGCGCCCAGGGCCGCGCCGGCGGCCACGTCCGAGGGGTAGTGGACGCCGGCGACCAGCCGGGAGACGCACACCGCGGCGGCCACCGGCCAGGCCGCGCGGCTGCCGAGGGTGCCGAGGGAGACGGCGGCGGCCACCGCGGAGGCGGCGTGCGAGCTGGGGAAGGAGTGCCGCCCGGCGGTGCGTACGAGCGGTTCGACGTGCGCCGGGCGGGGGCGGCGCACGATCCGTTTCACGCCCATGCTGGTGAGGTGGGCGCCCGCGGTGAGCGCGGTGCCGCGCAGCCAGGCGCCGCGCCGGGCGCCGTCCACGGCGGCCCCGGCGAGGCCCGCCGCCAGCCACAGCGCCCCGTGCTCCCCCGCCCAGGACAGGGCGCGGGCGGCGCCGGCCACGCGCGGGTCACCGCCGCGGGCTCTGAGCGCCGAGACGATCCGGTGGTCCATGCCGTAGTGGTGGTCGTCCATGCGGACTCACTGTTCACGGCGACGGCGGCCGAAGTCCGGCAAAACTCCGGGACTATTGAGCGACATCCCATTAATCACCCATTTCGGGGACAAAGCGGAGATTTATTGAGGGACTTGGATTAAAGGGGCGATACGGTCGCCGCCATGTCTGCCGACACCGACACCGCTCCCGTCATCGAGTGGGGCTCCGTCACCGGGTGGGGCCGCACCGCCCCCACCACCGCCCGGCTGGTCCGCCCCCGCACGTACGAGGAGACGGCGGTCGCCGTCCGCGCCTGCGGGGCCCGGGGCTCCATCGCGCGGGGCCTCGGCCGGGCCTACGGGGACGCGGCGCAGAACGCGGGCGGGGCCGTGCTCGACATGACCGGCCTGGACCGGGTGCACGCCATCGACGTCGAGGGCGGCACCGTGCTGTGCGACGCGGGCGTCTCGCTGCACCGGCTGATGGAGGTGCTGCTGCCGCTGGGCTGGTTCGTGCCGGTGACGCCCGGGACGCGGTACGTCACGGTCGGCGGGGCGATCGGTGCCGACATCCACGGCAAGAACCACCACGTCTCCGGCTCCTTCACCCGGCACGTGCTCTCCCTGGAGCTGCTCACCGCCGACGGCCGGGTGCGGACCGTCACGCCGGGCACGCCGCTGTTCGAGGCGACCGCGGGCGGGATGGGCCTGACCGGGGTGATCCTCACGGCGACGGTGCGGCTCCAGCCGGTCGAGACGTCGCTGATGTCGGTGGACACCGAGCGCGCCGCCGACCTCGACGACCTGCTGGCCCGGCTGACCGCCACCGACCACCGCTACCGCTACTCCGTCGCCTGGATCGACCTGCTGGCGCGCGGCGCGGCGACCGGGCGCGCGGTGCTCACCCGCGGCGACCACGCGCCCCTGGACGCGCTGCCGCGCCGCGCCCGCGCCCGGCGTGACCCGCTGGCCTTCCGCACCACCCGCCTCCCGGCCGCCCCCGCCTCTGTCCCCGAGGGCCTGCTGACCCGGACGACGGTCGGCCTCTTCAACGAGTTGTGGTTCCGCAAGGCCCCCCGCTCCCGCACCGGGCAGCTCCAGCGCATCCCGTCCTTCTTCCACCCCCTGGACGGCGTCCCGCACTGGAACCGGATCTACGGCCCCGGCGGCTTCGTCCAGTACCAGTTCGCCGTCGGCCACGGCCAGGAGGAGGCCCTGCGCGGCATCGTCGGCCGGATCTCCGCCCGCCGCTGCCCGTCCTTCCTGGCCGTCCTCAAACGGTTCGGGGACGCCGACCCGGGCTGGCTGTCCTTCCCGGTGCCCGGCTGGACCCTCGCCCTGGACATCCCGGCGAACCTGCCGGGGCTCGGCGCCTTCCTGGACGAGCTGGACGAGGAGGTCGCGGGGGCCGGCGGCCGGGTCTACCTCGCCAAGGACTCCCGGCTGCGGCCCGAGCTGCTCGCCGCGATGTACCCGCGGCTCGCCGACTTCCGCGCCCTGCGCGCGGAGCTGGACCCGGACGGGGTGTTCGTGTCCGACCTGTCCCGCCGGCTCGACCTCTAGGAGAACCCCCGTGAAGGACGCCTTCGGCCTCCCCCAGTCCCTCCTCGTCCTCGGCGGTACGTCCGAGATCGCCCTGGCCACCGCGCGGCGCCTGATCGCCCGCCGCACCCGTACCGTCTGGCTGGCCGGCCGCCCCTCCCCCGCGCTCGACGAGGCCGCCGAAGGGCTGCGGGCGCTCGGCGCGGACGTCCGCACCGTCGCCTTCGACGCCCTCGCCCCCGAGTCCCACGAGGCCGCCCTGGGCAAGGTCTTCGCGGAGGGCGACATCGACCTGGTGCTGCTCGCCTTCGGCATCCTCGGCGACCAGGCCCACGACGAGCAGGACCCGGTGAGCGCCGTGCGGGTCGCGCAGACCAACTACACCGGGGCGGTCTCGGCCGGCCTGGTCAGCGCCGCCGCGCTGCAGAACCAGGGGCACGGCTCGCTGGTCGTGCTCTCCTCGGTCGCCGGGGAACGGGCCCGCCGCGCCAACTTCATCTACGGCTCCAGCAAGGCCGGTCTGGACGCCTTCGCGCAGGGCCTCGGCGACGCGCTGTACGGCACCGGCGTGCACGTCATGGTCGTGCGCCCCGGGTTCGTACGGTCCAGGATGACCGCCGGCCTGGCGGAGGCGCCGCTGGCCACCACCCCCGAGGCCGTGGCGTCCGCCATCGAACTGGGGCTGCGCCGCCGCTCGGAGACGGTGTGGGTGCCGGGCGCGCTGCGGGCCGTGATGGCGGCGGTGCGCCACCTGCCCCGCCCGGTGTTCCGGCGGCTGCCGGGCTGAGCGCCGGGCGGTGGCCGCGATCCAGGGCCTGTCGTTCGGATCAGGTCGCGGGGAATCGGCTGTGCCTTCCTCGCGCCGGTGAGCGGGGCCTGGTGCGTGCGGATGCGAGGCGGAGGAGGGAGTCGACGCGGAGCGTCGGCGAGTGACGACAACGCGGCCAGTGCGCGCGCCAGGCCCCGCGTCCGCGGCGTGATCCGAACGACAGGCGCTAGCCGGTGGGCAGCGAGCCCCGCTCCGCGGGGCCGGCCTGGGGCGGGACCACCGTGGAGCCGAAGGGGAACTCGCGGAGCTTGCGCCAGACGCCGTCCGGCCCCTGCTCGTACAGGGCGAAGCCGGTGCAGGGCCAGTCGGCCTCGTAGCCGGACAGCTCGGTGAAGGCGCGGTCCATCGCCGCCTCCTCGATGCCGTGCGCCACCGTGACGTGCGGGTGGTACGGGAACTGGAGGTCGCGGGCGACCGGGCCGGAGGCGTCCCGGACCTGCTTCTGGAGCCAGGTGCAGGCCTCGGCGCCCTCCACCACCTGGACGTAGACCACCGGGGAGAGCGGGCGGAAGGTGCCGGTGCCGGAGAGCCGCATCGGAAAGGAGCGCCCGGCGGCGGCGACCTCCGCGAGGTGGGCCTCGATCGCGGGCAGCGCCGCGGCGTCGACCTCGGTCGGCGGCAGCAGGGTGACATGCGTGGGGATTCCGTGCGCCGCGGCGTCGCCGAAGCCCGCGCGCAGCTGCTGAAGCCGGCTGCCGTGAGGCTCCGGGACCGCGATCGACACGCCGATCGTTACGGTCCCCACGTCGTCTCCTGTCGTTCCGTCGGCGGAAGCGGCCGCCGCTGCGGCCGCCTGTCAATCGACTGTACGGCCACGGCCGGGCTCCGGGCAGGCGCAACGGTGGTGATGTGCGGCGCCCGGGGCACGGTCCGTGCTCCGCTCAGTGCTTGGCGGGCAGGAAGCCCACGCGGTCGTACGCCTGCGCGAGGGTCTCGGCGGCGACGGCGCGGGCCTTCTCCGCGCCCTTGGCCAGGACCGAGTCGAGCGTCTCGGGGTCGTCCAGGTACTGCTGGGTGCGCTCCCGGAACGGCGTCACGAAGTCGACCATGATCTCGGCGAGGTCCGTCTTCAGCGCACCGTAGCCCTTGCCCGCGTACTTCTCCTCCAGTTCGCCGATCCCGGTCCCGGTGAGGGTCGCGTAGATGGTGAGGAGGTTGCTGACGCCGGGCTTGTTCTCCGCGTCGTAGACGATGACCGTGTCGGTGTCGGTGACCGCGCTCTTGACCTTCTTGGCGGTGGTCCTCGGCTCGTCCAGCAGGTTGACCAGGCCCTTCGGCGTGGAGGCCGACTTGCTCATCTTGACCGTGGGGTCCTGGAGGTCGTAGATCTTCGCCGTCTCCTTGAGGATGTACGGCTTCGGGACGGTGAAGGTGTCGCCGTAGCGGCCGTTGAAGCGCTCGGCGAGGTCGCGGGTCAGCTCGATGTGCTGGCGCTGGTCCTCGCCGACCGGGACCTCGTGCGCCTGGTACAGGAGGATGTCGGCGACCTGGAGGACCGGGTAGGTGAACAGGCCGACGGAGGCGCGGTCGGCGCCCTGTCTGGCGGACTTGTCCTTGAACTGGGTCATGCGGGAGGCCTCGCCGAAGCCGGTGAGGCAGTTCATGACCCAGGCGAGCTGGGCGTGCTCGGGGACGTGGCTCTGGACGAACAGGGTGCAGCGGTCCGGGTCGAGTCCGGCGGCGAGGAGCTGCGCGGTGGCCAGCCGGGTGTTGGCGCGCAGCTCCTTCGGGTCCTGCGGGACCGTGATCGCGTGCAGGTCGACGACCATGTAGAACGCGTCATGGGTCTCCTGCAGCGCCACCCACTGGCGGACGGCACCGAGGTAGTTGCCGAGGTGGAACGAACCTGCGGTGGGCTGGATCCCGGAGAGCACGCGGGGACGATCAGAGGCCATGCCTCTCATTGTCTCAGGTGTTTCTCATGGGTCGGGGTCAGGTGCACGACAGTCGCGTGGGGGGCACGGGGGGCGCACAACGCGGCGGCCCGGGGGCGCGCCGTGCGTCCGGTCGCCGTGGGAGCCGAGCCCGGCGCCCGCGGCGGCCCGGCCTCGCCGGCGCACGGTCCGCCTCGGGCCCTGCCACGGCGACGCCGGCGTCGCACTGCGCGACGGCGGGCCGGCCCTCGGCGCCTCCGGGCTCGCGGGTGTGGTCGACATCACGTGGCCGGAGGACCGTGTGCCGGCCGGCGCGACGGCCGGCACCTCGTCCGGCGGCGTGCTCACGTCCCCGGAGGGCTTCACCTCCACGGTGACCGTCGCCTCGGCGCGGGTCCGGCCTGGTTCGGCGACGTCGGCTCCAGCGGCCCCCGGCTGCGGGGACGGCGTGGTGCCGGACGCCGCCGGCCCGGTCGTGGTGCGTCCCGCCTGCGGGCGGTTCGCCTTCGGCCCGGACCCGGCGGACGGCTCCGCGTCGGCCGTGGGGAACGCCGCCCCGCGGGCGTGGCACACCTCCCGTAGGGGATCAGCCGAGGTCGATCTCCGGGTACAGCGGGAAGCCGGCCACCAGGTCCGTCGCCCGGCGGGAGATCTCGTCGGCGGTCTTCGCGTCCAGGACGTGGGACGCCTTGGAGGGGGCGCCGGACTTGGTGGTGCCGGGCTCGGCGGCCGTCAGGACGCGGTCGATGAGGCCGGCCACCTCGTCCATCTCGGCGGTGCCCAGGCCCCGGGTGGTCAGCGCCGGGGTGCCGACGCGGATACCGGAGGTGTACCAGGCGCCGTTGGGGTCGGCGGGGATGGCGTTGCGGTTGGTGACGATGCCGGAGTCGAGGAGGGCGGCCTCGGCCTGGCGGCCGGTGAGGCCGTAGGAGGACGCCACGTCGATCAGGTTGAGGTGGTTGTCGGTGCCGCCGGTGACCAGGGTGGCGCCGCGCTTCATCAGGCCCTCGGCGAGCGCGCGGGCGTTGTCCACGATGCGCTGGGCGTAGTCCTGGAAGGCGGGCTGCCGGGCCTCGGCGAGGGCGACGGCCTTGGCGGCCATGACGTGCGGGAGCGGGCCGCCGAGGACCATCGGGCAGCCGCGGTCGACCTGGTCCTTGAGGGAGTCGTCGCACAGGACCATGCCGCCGCGCGGGCCGCGCAGCGACTTGTGGGTGGTGGTGGTGACGATCTGGGCGTGCGGGACCGGGTCGAAGTCGCCGGTGAGCACCTTGCCCGCGACCAGGCCCGCGAAGTGCGCCATGTCGACCATGAGCGTCGCGCCGACCTCGTCGGCGATCTCGCGCATGATCCGGAAGTTCACCAGGCGCGGGTAGGCGGAGTACCCGGCGACGATGATCAGCGGCTTGAACTCGCGGGCGGAGGCGCGCAGGGCCTCGTAGTCGATGAGGCCGGTGGCGGGGTCGGTGCCGTAGGAGCGCTGGTCGAACATCTTGCCGGAGATGTTCGGGCGGAAGCCGTGGGTGAGGTGGCCGCCGGCGTCCAGGGACATGCCGAGCATGCGCTGGTTGCCGAACGCCTGGCGCAGCTCGGCCCAGTCGGCGTCGCTGAGGTCGTTGATCTGGCGGACGCCGGTCTTCTCCAGGAAGGGGACCTCGACGCGGGCGCCGAGGACGGCCCAGAAGGCGACGAGGTTGGCGTCGATGCCGGAGTGCGGCTGGACGTAGGCGTGCCGGGCGCCGAAGAGTTCCCTGGCGTGCTCGGCGGCGAGGGACTCCACCGTGTCGACGTTGCGGCAGCCGGCGTAGAAGCGGCGGCCGACGGTGCCCTCGGCGTACTTGTCGCTGAACCAGTTGCCCATCGCCAGCAGCGTCGCCGGGGAGGCGTAGTTCTCGGACGCGATCAGCTTGAGCATCTCGCGCTGGTCGGCGACCTCCTGGCCGATGGCGTCGGCGACGCGCGGCTCGACGGCGCGGATCACGTCGAGGGCGGCGCGGTAGGCGGTGGACGCGGTGGACAGGGGCTGCTCGGCGGACATGGGCTACCTCCGGACGTGGGCGTTCGGCGTACACGGTTCGGCCCAGGCGCACGGCACATGTTCCCGTACGGGCCGCTTCCCGATGGTCGGTCCCATCCCAGCGCGCCAGTCACGGCCCGCAGCCAGGGTACCCAAGGTGCCGGGGCGGGGACGGACGGCGTCCATCATGCGGGCCCGCCCGCGCCCTCCCCCGGGGCCGGGAAGGGGCGGTCCGTCACAGGATCACGTGGGGCAGGAAGCGGGCGTACCCGTCCGTCACGAGGCCCGCGGACTCGCGGATGCCGAGGCCCGCCGACTCGTCCTCGACCACCCAGGCGCCGAGGACGACGTGGTTGCCGTCGAAGGCGGGGAGGGGGGCGAGCTGCTGGTAGCAGCAGGGTTCGTCGCGGGGGGCGGGGTCGTCGCCGGGCTCGTGGACCGTGACGCCCGCGCCCTCGCGGCCGAGGAGGGGCTTGGCGACCCAGCCGGTGGTGGTGGCCAGGTCGCGGGGGCCGTCGAGGTGGGCGGGGAGCAGGTTCGGGTGGTCCGGGTACAGCTCCCAGAGGACCGCCAGCAGCGCCTTGTTGCTGAGCAGCATCTTCCAGGCGGGCTCGATCCACAGGGTGGTGCCGGTGCCGCCGCCGTTGTCCAGGGTGGCCAGGACGTGGTCGGCGAAGCGGTCGGTGGTGAGCCACTCCCAGGGGTAGAGCTTGAAGCAGCTGCGGATGAAGCGCAGCCGGGTGTCGACGAAGCGGCCGGAGATGCGGTCCCAGCCGATGTCCTCCATGGCGATCGACGCGGTCTCCAGGCCGGCCTGCTCGGCGGTCTCCTTGAGGTAGGCGACGGTCATGAGGTCCTCGCCGAGTTCGTCGGCGGTGGAGTGCGCGAAGTACAGGGGGCTGCCGGGCGGGAGCAGCGCGGCCTGCTTCTTCCAGGCGTCGATCAGCCGCTCGTGCAGGGAGTTCCACTGGTCGGCGCCGGGGAAGCGCTCCTCCATCCAGAACCACTGCGGGGAGGCCGCCTCCACGAGGGAGGTCGGGGTGTCCGCGTTGTACTCCAGGAGTTTCGCCGGTCCGGTGCCGTCGTAGCGCAGGTCGAAGCGGGCGTAGACGGAGGGGAGTTCGGCGCGGCGGTGCCAGGCCTCCGTGACGGCGCGGACCACGCGCGGGTCGGTGATGCCGAGGTCGGCGAAGCGGCCGGCGGTGACGATGTGTCCGGCGGCGGCCAGGCACATGCGGTGGAGTTCTTCGACGGTCTCCTCCAGCGCCTCGATCTCCGGCAGGGAGAAGACGTAGTAGGCGCTCTCGTCCCAGTAGGGGCGCAGGGAGCCGTCGGGATGGCGGGTGAGGGGGTAGACGAGGCCCTGGTCCTCGACGGTCCGCTGCCAGCCGGGGCGGGGGGTCGTGGTGCGGCGTTCCACGGCCGGTCAGCCGCCGCCGCTGCCGGAGGAGCAGCCGAAGCCGCCGCGGTCGACGGCGTCGTCGTAGTCGAAGGTGCCGTAGTCGGCCCGGCCCCGCTTGGCGTCCGAGTCGTAGTACCAGTCGGCGCGCGCCGTGCCGGTGGACGACTTGCAGTTGCGGTCGGCGACGATCCTGTAGCCGTCGGCGGTGGTGTAGTCGTCGCGGTTGACGCAGCGCCGGTCGGGTTCCGAGCCGCACGAGGTCAGGGCCGCCGCGAGCACTCCCATGCCGCCGAGCACCACCGTGCTCGACCGCAGCCGTCGCCGCTTCTCCGCCATGTCCGTCTCCCCCTGTTCGTCCGTGTGCGGAACGGCAGTTGGCCGATCGATCGGATGTCCGGCCGCCGTTCGGAGGTGGATGCTACGGCAGGACCCTGCACAGGGCATCCAGTGCCCCGGACCACGCGTGGTCCGGTGGGGTGCCGTAGCCGACCACGACGGCGTCGACGGGGTCGGTGACCGCGTCGGGGTGGCGGAACAGGGAGAGGCCGTGGAGGGCGAGGTGCTGCCAGGTCGCGGCCTGGACGACGGACTGCTCGGTGCCGGGCGGCAGCAGCAGTACGGCGTGCAGTCCGGCGGCGATGCCGGTGGCGTGGACGCCCGGGGCGCGGGCGGCGAGGGCGGCGACCAGGGTGTCGCGGCGGCGGCGGTAGCGCAGCCGGGCGGCGCGGACGTGCCGGTCGTAGGCGCCGGAGGTGAGGAACTCGGCGAGGGTGAGCTGTTCCAGCACCGAGCAGGTGGCGAGGTGGTTCTTGGCCGCCAGCGCCTCCTCGACCAGCGGCGGCGGGAGCACGGCCCAGGCCAGGCGGAGGCCGGGGGCGAGGGCCTTGCTGGCGGTGCCGAGGTGGATCACGTGGTCGGGGCCGAGGGCCTGGAGGGCGCCGACCGGCTGGCGGTCGTAGCGGAACTCGCCGTCGTAGTCGTCCTCCAGGACCAGACCGCCGGTGCGGCGCGCCCACTCCACGACGGCCGCGCGCCGGTCGGGGCGCAGGGGCATGCCCAGGGGGAACTGGTGGGCGGGGGTGAGCAGGACGGCCCCGGCGCCCTCGGGGACGGCGCGGGGGTCGGTGCCCTGGTCGTCGAGGGGCAGCGGGACCGTGCGCAGGCCGGCGGCGGCCAGCAGGTCGCGGTGGATGTGCAGGCCGTAGGACTCCACGGCGACCGTGTGGACGCCGCGCGCCCGCAGCACCGTGCCGAGCAGGTCCAGCGCGTGCACGAAGCCGTTGCAGACGAGGACGCGGCCCGGGTCGGCGTGCACGCCCCGGGCCCGGGAGACGTAACCGGCGAGCGCGGCGCGCAGAGCGGCGTGGCCGCGCGGGTCGCCGTAGCCGAGGGCCTCGTCGGGGGCGGCGTGCAGGGCGCGGCGGGCGGCCCGCAGCCACTCGGTACGCGGGAAGGAGGCGAGGTCGGGGGTGCCGGGGCGCAGGTCGTAGGCGGGGCGGGCCGCGGTGCGGGCCGGGGGCGCGGGGGCGGCGGGCGGGGTGGTGACGGGGCGGTCGGCGACGCGGGTACCGGAACCCTGCCGGGCGGTCAGCCAGCCCTCGGCGACGAGGTCGGCGTAGGCGTCGGCGACGGTGTTGCGGGCGATGCCGAGGTCGGCGGCGAGGACGCGGGAGGACGGCAGGCGGGTGCCGGGGGCGAGGCGGCCGGTGCGGACGGCCGCGCGCAGTGCCTCGGTCAGGCCGCGGCGCAGACCCGGACCGGCCGGTTCCAGGTGCAGGTCGAGGCCAGGATTGGCCCGTGTTTCCGTCACGGAAGTGGACCATACCCGTGGGCTGCTTCGTCCCTAGGGTCGAGGCATGACACAGAACGAGACCACCGAGCCGTACGCCGCCGAGCAGCCGCCCCGCCTCCAGTGGGCCGAGCACGCCCCGGACGTGTACAAGGCGATGATCCGGCTCGACGCCGCCGCCCGGAAGGGCCTGGACGCCAAGCTGTACGAGCTGGTGAAGATCCGTGCCTCGCAGCTCAACCACTGCGCCCTCTGCCTCGACATGCACTCCAAGGACGCGCTCGCGGCGGGCGAGAGCGTGGAGCGGATCGTGCAGCTCAGCGCCTGGGAGGAGTCGAGGCACTTCTACACGGAGAAGGAGCTGGCGGCGATGGAGCTGACCGAGGCGGTCACCGTGCTCACGGACGGATTCGTGCCGGACGAGGTGTACGAGCGGGCCGCGAAGCACTTCCCCGACGAGGCGGAGCTGGCCCAGCTCATCGCCGCGATCACGGTGATCAACGCCTGGAACAGGTTCGGCGTGACCTGTCGGATGACGCCGGGGCACTACCGGCCGGGGCAGCACGGCTGACTTTCCGTCCGGGGTCGTACGGGGACCCGGCGTCCGGGGTCGTACGGGGACCCGGCGTCCGGGTCGTACGGCACCTCGGCGTCGACGCCGACGGGCCTCCCTCCGGAAGCGACCGGGGGGAGGCCCGTCAGGGGTCCCGTAGGGGGTGTGCGGGGGTGGCTCAGATGAGGCCGAGACCGCGGACCGCCTCGCGCTCGTCCGCCAGCTCCTGGACGGAGGCGTCGATGCGGGTGCGGGAGAACTCGTTGATCTCCAGGCCCTGGACGATCTCGTACACGCCGTCCTTGGTGGTCACCGGGAAGGAGGAGATGAGGCCCTCGGGGACGCCGTAGGAGCCGTCCGACGGGATGCCCATGGAGACCCAGTCGCCCTCGGCGGTGCCGTTGACCCAGGTGTGGACGTGGTCGATGGCCGCGTTGGCGGCGGAGGCGGCGGAGGACGCGCCCCGGGCCTCGATGATCGCGGCGCCGCGCTTGGCGACGGTCGGGATGAAGTCGTCGGCCAGCCACTGCTCGTCGTTCACGACCTCGGCGGCGTTCTTGCCGGCGATGGTGGCGTGGAAGATGTCCGGGTACTGGGTGGCGGAGTGGTTGCCCCAGATGGTGAGCCGCTTGATGTCGGAGACCGACGAGCCCGTCTTCTTCGCGAGCTGGGTCAGCGCGCGGTTGTGGTCCAGGCGGGTCATCGCGGTGAACCGCTCGGCCGGTACGTCGGGCGCGGCGGCCTGCGCGATGAGCGCGTTGGTGTTGGCCGGGTTGCCGACGACGAGGACCTTGATGTCGTCCGCCGCGTGGTCGTTGATGGCCTTGCCCTGCGGCTTGAAGATGCCGCCGTTGGCCTCCAGGAGGTCACCGCGCTCCATGCCCTTGGTGCGCGGGCGGGCGCCGACGAGGAGGGCGACGTTGGCGCCGTCGAAGGCGACGTTCGGGTCGTCGGTGATGTCGATGCCCTGGAGCAGCGGGAACGCGCAGTCGTCCAGCTCCATCGCCGTGCCCTCGGCGGCCTTCAGCGCCGGGCTGATCTCCAGCAGGCGCAGCTTGACCGGCACGTCCGCGCCGAGCAGCTGGCCGGAGGCGATGCGGAAGAGGAGGGCGTAACCGATCTGGCCGGCCGCGCCGGTGACGGTGACGTTCACGGGAGTGCGGGTCATGGCGTTCTCCGTATGACAGCTGGCGGTGGGGCGGCGTCCCTGCCCCGCTACGTTTGATCGATCTCTTGGCGTCAAGAGATCGACCCAGCGGTCAGGCTATCGCGCATCCGGCATCCCGGACCTCCGGGTCCGTGTGGCCCGTCCCACAAGGCGCCGACCTGGCCGAACGCCGCGGCACGGGCGCGTGGTGGGCGCTGTCGCACGGGGGGGGGCGGGTCCCGGGGCGGGGCGGCGGGCGGGGAGCGTCCGCGCACGGAAAAGGCGGCCGCCCGTCCGGGAGAGGGGGACGGAGGCGACCGCCGTGAGGGACACCCGTTGCCGGACTCCCGTGGGGGTACTGTTCGCGTGCCCGGGTTCGCGGCGGTCATGCCTCTTGCGGCGGCACTTTTTCCGGCGCCCGCGGCACGCCCGCTTCCAGGGGCCTCGCGGGGGCGGTTCCGCGCCCGTCCCACGCGGCCCGCGGGGGCGGTTCCGCGCCCGCGGGCCGCGTGGGCCGCGCGGCCCTTGCCGCCCGTGCCGTCGGCTGCCCGGTCACTCGGTGCAGCCCTGTTCGCCGGAGGCCAGCAGCACGCACGCCTTGGCGTCGGCCGGGGCCCCGACGGCCACCATCGGCGTGTACGCGATCGTGTCGCCGGCCACCGTGACCGACCCGGTCTGCTCGTCCCCGCCCGCGCTGATCGTGACCTCGTCGCCCTCTCCGGCCTGGGTGACGCGGCCCCAGGCGGTACCGCAGATCTTGCTGTACCGGACCTCGACGAGGGCGGTGCCGACGGTCGCCGTCCGCTCGGTGGTGACCAGGTCCCCGCCGCAGCCCATGGCCTCGGCGTCCTTCCCGGCGCACTGGTCGCCGCCGCACTTCACCCCGGCCGGGAGGGCCGGGCCGGTGGTCGCGGTGGGCGACGGGGACGGCCGGGTGCCCGCGGCCTTCTCGTCGTCGCCGCCGTCGAGCAGGAAGAACGCCCCGGCGGCCACGACCAGGACGCCGACCGCGCTCACGACGAACGTGGTCAGCCGCCGGCCGCCGCTCCCGGCCCTCCGGCCCGGCGCGCGGCCGTCCGGCGGCGGTCCGCCCCGCGGCCGGGCGACCGGGGCGGTCCCCGGCTCCCCGGCGACGCCCAGCGCGACGGTGGCGTCCCGCGCGGGGCGCGCGGGTCCGCCGGGACCGCCCGGTCCGCCGGGTCCGGGCACATGGGCGCCGTACGACGCGGCTCCGGCCGCCCGCGGACCGGCCGGCGCCGGGCCCCGGTAGCCGGCGATGTTCCATGAGTTGCCCCCGCCGGAGCCGTCGCCGCTGCGGCCGCCGGCCCGGTCCTGGCTGTCCGCGGGCGTCGGCTGGGCCGGCACCGGCGGCACCGTCGGTGCCACTCCGGCCGGACCGGCGACACCGGGCCGGAGGACGGCGCCCCCGGCCCCCCGGCCGGCCGCACCGCTCTTCTCGCCCCGCTTCTCCGCCCGGTGTTCGCCCCGCTTGTCGGCCCGGTGCTCGCCCCGGCTCTCGGTCCGGTTCTCCGCCCGGAGGCCCTTGCCGCTCCTGACCTCGGACTGCGGTGCTGTCAGGTCGCCCAGTGCCGCTCGCGCCTGGGAGATGCGGATGGCCTCCATGGTCATGTCGTGCCGCATCTCCGAGCGGCTCCACGCGCGCTCGGCCAGCTCCCACAGGGTGGTCAGATGCACCGGGTTGGTCCGCGTGACCTCGGCGAGTGCCACGATGGCGCCCTTGGGGGCGAGCAGCCGGCCATTGAGGTACTTCTCCCAGGACGACTTGCTGTAACCCGTGGCGTCGGCCAGCGCCGCGATGCTCAGTTCACTGCGGTCGACGAGCCTGCGCAGCTGGCCGGCGAACTCCTTGATCTGCGGGTCCAGTTCGTCGGGCAAGGCCTTCCAACGAGGCATTGCTTCCCCTCTTCCCCCGGATGTCGTGCTGGTCGTCCCCCGTGCGGGTGCGCTCCGCCGAGTCCCGTTCTGGATACCCACAGGGATGCGCCCGGCAAGGGCTCGGTTTCCCGGGGCGAGGGCGCACAGAAGCAGAGCGGCAGCGAACATGCACCGTCGCACGCCCCTGGCTCGCGGTCCAGTCTCCCACCGGGACCCCCGTGGTCCGTCTCAGGGAGGCCCCGGTCTCGCCCCTGACAGGGCGCCCGCAGCTACTCGTTGCTCACGGTGAAGTGCAGCGTGTCCTTCAGGAACGGGATCTCCAGCCAGGGCTTGGGCTGGGCCATCATCGCCAGCAGCGCGATGGCTGTCCCGAGCACGGCGTAGGTGGCGATGTCCGTGAAGCGGGACCGTACGGCGAGCATGCCGACGTCCGGCAGGAACCAGCGCAGCACCGCGCCGCCCAGCAGCGCGAGGCCGATGAGCAGCGTCCCGGCGCGGAACGCGTCCAGCGCGGTCAGCAGCAGGCCGAGCCCGACCAGGCCGACGACGGTGAGCACCGGCCACTGCCGGGCGGGCGCCGGGGCGTCCCGGGGAGCCGCCCGTCCACCGCCCTCGGGGCGCGCGGTGTCCCGGGTGAACAGCGGGAACCGGCGGGTGACCCGGCGCGGCCGGCCCTGGGCGTCGGGGGCGCTGACGGCGTCCCGGACGGTGATGCCGTCGGGGTCGTCGGCACCGCCCCGGTCCTCGGCACCGGCCCGGGTTCCGGCGTCGACGCCCGCGCCCCGCGTCACCTCGCGCCCGTCCTGCTCGTCCCGCACGTCCCGCACGTCCCGTTCCTCGGCCGTGTCCGCGGCCTTCTCATCGGCCGGCACTGCGCTCCGCCGCCTCGACCACGTTGACGAGCAGCTGGGCCCGGGTCATCGGTCCGACGCCGCCGGGGTTCGGGGAGATCCAGGCGGCGACCTCGGCGACGTCCGGGTGGACATCGCCGACGATCTTGCCCTCGGCGTTGCGCGAGACGCCGACGTCGAGGACGGCCGCGCCCGGCTTGACGTCCTCGCCCCGGACCAGGTGCGGGGAGCCCGCCGCGGCGACGATGATGTCGGCGCGCTTGAGGTGGGCGGAGAGGTCGCGGGTGCCGGTGTGGCACTGGGTCACGGTCGCGTTCTCGCTGCGCCGGGTGAGCAGCAGCGGCATCGGCCGGCCGATGGTGACCCCCCGTCCGACGACCACCACCTCGGCGCCCTTGATCTCCACGCCGTGGCGGCGGAGCAGGGTGAGGATGCCGTTGGGGGTGCAGGGCAGCGGCGCCGGCTCGTTGAGGACGAGGCGGCCGAGGTTCATCGGGTGCAGGCCGTCCGCGTCCTTCTCCGGGTCCATCAGCTCCAGGATCCGGTTCTCGTCGATGCCCCGGGGCAGCGGCAGCTGGACGATGTAGCCGGTGCAGGCCGGGTCCTCGTTCAGCTCGCGGACGACCGCCTCGATCTCCTCCTGCGTCGCCGTGGCGGGCAGCTCGCGCTGGATGGAGGCGATGCCGACCTGCGCGCAGTCGCGGTGCTTGCCGGCGACGTACTTCTGGCTGCCGGGGTCCTCCCCGACGAGGATCGTGCCGAGGCCGGGCGTGACGCCCTTCTCCTTCAGGGCCGCCACGCGGGCGGTCAGTTCGGACTTGATCGCGGCTGCGGTGGCCTTGCCATCGAGAATCTGGGCGGTCATACCCCCATCCTCGCGGATGACCGGCCTCCTGTTCCAATCCGGCCACCCCGCCACCGCCGCCCGCACCGCACCGGACGGGTCCCGCCGTGTCCCGTATTGATCAAGGATGTTGCACTTGCACAACACCTGGCGAATACGCCCGGACAAGGCTGGACAAGCGAGAGCCCGGTCACGAACGATTGACGGGCACAGTGCCGCGGGGCAGTACCGGGGGGACGAACCGCTCACCAGACCTTCCTCCGCACCATGCCGCGCGTCGTCCCCGCACGCGACAGACGGAGGAAGAACCGCCATGAGTTTCGGCGATGCGAACAACCCCTACGGCTCCCCCAAGGACAGCGGGCAGCAGCCCGGTCAGGGATACCCGCAGCAGCAGTCCGGCCAGGGTGACTACGGCTACCCGCAGTACCAGCAGCAGCCCGGCCAGCCCGCCTACGGCTACCCGGCGGCCCCGCCGGTCCAGGGCGGTTACGGCGGCTACCCCGCCCCGCCCGCCGAGATGCCCGGCACGGTCAAGGCCGCGCGGATCATGCTGTTCGTACTCGGCGGCTTCCAGGTGCTCGGCGGCATCCTGATGATGGTGGCCAGCGCCTGGTTCGCCGACCAGTTCGAGGACGCCGTCTCCTCCGACCCGGCCTTCTCCGCCGAGGACGCGGACACCGCCGCCAGCGTCGGCGCGGGCGTCATGATCGTCCTCGGGGTGATCGTCCTGGCCTTCGCGGCCTGGGCGATCCTCACCGGCGTGAAGTTCGCCACCGGCCGCGGCGGCGTCCGCGTCTCCGCGATCGTCTACGCCTCGGTGGTCCTGCTGTTCAGCCTGGTCAGCCTCGTCGGCGCCAATGTCTTCGCGCTGGTCAGCGTGGTCCTCGGCATCCTGATCATCGTGTTCTGCGCCAACAAGAACGGCGGCCACTGGTTCAACCGCCCGCGGTACTGAGCACTTCCGGCCATTCACGTCCCGGGGCCGTGTCTCACCCTTTCGAGGGGAGCGCGGCCCCGACGCGTCCCCCTAGGCTTGCCGGTGCAGCCGTCAGGCACGGGGAGACGCACCTTGTACAGCATCATCGTGGTACCTCCGCCGACCACGGAGGACGGACCGGACCACCGCCCCCAGCTCCGGCTCGCCCCCGGTGAGCGGCTCGCCTTCGGGCGCTCGGTCCCCGCGGGCGGGCTGACCGTCCCGCACGAGGGGGTGTCCCGCCGGGCCGGTGAGATCACCGCCCACGGAGCCTTCTGGACCCTGAGCAACCTCTCCCGCCGGCAGACGTACGTGGTGGAGAACCCGGAAGGGGCGGGCGAGCACATCAAGGTGGCGCCGGGCCGGCTGGACGCGCCGGTGCCGTTCGAGTTCTCGCGGATCGTGCTGCCCGCGGCGGGCGAGCTGCTGCCGGTCGAGGTGTGGGCGCCGCGCCACGACTACCTCCGCACCGGGGACGGAGACGAGGGTGCGGACGGGGACGGCGCTGCGGGCCGCCGCGACGGCGAGCCGACCGCACCGGCCTTCTCCCTGGACCGCACCAAGCGCTACTTCGCGGTCCTGGCCGCCCTGTGCGAGCCCCGGCTGCGGGGCGCGCCGCACGCCCCGCTGCCCACCGTCGACCAGGTCGTCGAGCGGCTGCGCCCCGCCTGGCCGGCCGCGTCCCGTACGTCGGTGCAGTGGAACATCGACTACCTCGCCGTCAAGCTCCGCCTCAAGCCCGGCCCGGAGACGGCCGATCCCGGCCCCCGGCTGAACGGCAAGAAGGAGTCGCTGGTGTCGCTGGCGCTCCGCTTCGACCTGGTCCGCGAGGACGACCTGCTGGTCCTCGCGGAGCCGTCCCGGCGGGCGCTGCGGTGAACGAGCCGTACGCCGTGCCGGTGCCGCGCGGGTACCGGGTGGGCGACTGGGAGGTACGCGAACCGATCGCGACCGGCGCCTTCGGCAGCGTCTACGCCGCCCGCCGGGCCGGCGACGCGGGCGGCGCGTCCCCCGCGGGCGCCACGGACGGGGCGGACGCGCCGGCCTCCGTCGCCCTCAAGTTCCTGCCGACCGGCACGGGGACGCCCCGGTACCTCGCCCACCTGCGCGAACTGGCCGAGCGTGAAGTGCGGTTGCTGCGCCGGCTGCGCAGGCCCCGGCTGGTGCGCATGTACGAGACCCTCACCGTGGACGACCCCGGCGAGCCCCGCCTCGACGGCGCCACCGTCCTCGTACTGGAACGGGCCGCGGGCTCCCTGTCCGGCCTGCTCGCCGCCGACCCGCGGCCGGCGTCCGGTCCCCTCCTCCTCGCCCAGGTCTGCGAGGGCCTGGCCCAGCTGCACCGCGCCGGCTGGGTCCACGGCGACCTGAAGCCGGGCAACGTACTGCTGATGGCGGACGGTTCGGCGCGCCTCGCCGACTTCAACATGGCCGCGGAGCTGGAGGGCACCCACGCCTACACGCCCGCCTTCTCCACCCCGGACTACACCCCGCCGGAGCTGCTCTGGTCCGAGATCGGCGAGCGGGGCCGGCAGACCCGCCCGTCCGCCGACGTCTGGGCCTTCGGCATCCTCGCCCACCTGGTGCTCGCCGGTTCCCTCCCGCTGCCCGGCGGCACCCCGGCCGCCCGCCGCGACGCCGCCGTCGCCTACGCCCGCGGCACCGACGAGCTGCGGCTGTCACCGGAACTGCCCGAGGAGTGGCGGGAGATCGTCCGCGCCTGTCTGACCCGGACGCACACCGGCCGGATCGGCACCGAGGCGCTGCTGCGCCGGGTCGCGCAGGTCACGGCCGCCCCGGTGGACGGCCGGCGGTTGTGGTGGCGGTCCGCCGCGTTCCTCCGCGCGCGCCGCGGCAAAGGACACCGGGTCCTCGCCGCCGCGGCCGCCACCGCCGCCGTCGCGGCACTGGCGTACGGCGTCGCCGGCCCCACCGGCGCGGGCCCGGACCGGCACGGCGGGGGCGGCCCCGGGGCGGGCGGCTCCTCCGCCGGCACCCCGGCCGTCGCCGCCGCCTCCTACGGCGCCGCCGAGCTGCGCACCGACCGGGGCGTTCCGCCGGCGTATCGGCTGCTGATCGTGGAGACCGCGCACGACTGCGCCGACGCGCACGTCACCCCGGCGCTGATCGCCGCGATGCTGAAGGTGGAGAGCGACTTCGACCCCGACCTGGCCGACCCCGCGCGGGACGAGTACGGCATCGCCCGCTGGACCCCGCGCGTGCTGCGCTGGTGGATGAACGAGGACGGCACCCCGGGCGAGACGGTACCCGAACCGCCGTTCCCGCCGGCCGAGTCCATCCCCGCGATGGGCCGCTACCTGTGCTGGATCGCGCCCCGCCTGGACGACGGGTTGCCGGGCGACCGCCGCGTCCTGATCGCCGCCGCCTACCGGACGTCGTACCGGACGGTGAACGACGCGGCCGGTGTTCCCCCGCAGTACCGCGACTACGCCGACCGCGTCGCCCACTACCTCAAGGAATACACGCCCGCGGGCCGCACGTGACCCTGAGAGTTCTCAGGGACCCGCGCGGCCCGGCGCCACGGCTCAGTGGAAGAAGTGCCGCGTCCCGGTGAAGTACATGGTGACGCCGGCCTTCTTCGCGGCCTCGACCACCGATTCGTCCCGGACCGAGCCGCCCGGCTGGACGACCGCCTTCACGCCGGCCTCGGTGAGGATCTCCAGGCCGTCGGGGAAGGGGAAGAACGCGTCGGACGCGGCGTACGCCCCCCGCGCGCGCTCGGCGCCCGCCCGCTCCACGGCGAGCTTCGCGGAGTCGACGCGGTTGACCTGGCCCATGCCGACGCCGACCGAGGCGCCGTCCTTGGCGAGCAGGATGGCGTTGGACTTGACCGCCCGGCACGCCTTCCAGGCGAACGCCAGCTCGGCCAGCTCGTCCGCCGTCAGGGCCTCACCGGTGGCGAGGGTCCAGGTGGCCGGGTCGTCGCCCTCGGCCTGGAGGCGGTCGGTGACCTGGAGCAGCGCGCCGCCGTCGATCGGCTTGACCTCGACCGGGTGGGCCGGGGTGTCGGGGCAGCGCAGTACGCGGATGTTCTTCTTCTTGGTGAGGGCTTCGAGGGCGCCGTCCTCGTAGTCCGGCGCGACGATGACCTCGGTGAAGATCTCCGCGACCTGCTCGGCCATCTCCCTGGAGACCGGCCGGTTGACCGCGATGACGCCGCCGAACGCGGACAGCGGGTCACAGGCGTGCGCCTTGCGGTGCGCCTCGGCGACGTCCGCGCCGGTCGCGATGCCGCACGGGTTGGCGTGCTTGATGATCGCCACGCACGGCTCGGCGTGGTCGTACGCGGCACGGCGGGCGGCGTCCGTGTCCGTGTAGTTGTTGTACGACATCTCCTTGCCGTGCAGCTGCTCGGCCTCGGCGAGCCCGCCGGTGCCGGCGGTGTAGAGGGCGGCGGGCTGGTGCGGGTTCTCGCCGTAGCGCAGGGTGTGCGCGCGCTCCAGGCTGGTGGCGAGGAACTCCGGGAACGGCGAGTCGTCGGCCGGGGCGTAGGTGGAGGCGAACCAGGAGGAGACCGCGATGTCGTACTCGGCGGTGTGCCGGAACGCCTCGGCGGCCAGCCGCTTGCGGGCGGCGAGGTCGAAGCCGCCGTCCCGCACGGCGTCCAGGACGTCGGCGTACCGCCCGGGGCTGGTGACCACGGCGACCGAGGGGTGGTTCTTGGCGGCGGCGCGGACCATCGAGGGGCCGCCGATGTCGATCTGCTCGACGCACTCGTCGGGGGACGCCCCCGAGGCGACGGTCTCGCGGAACGGGTAGAGGTTGACCACGACCAGGTCGAACGGTGCCACCCCCAGCTCGTCGAGCTGCTGCCGGTGGCTCTCCAGGCGCAGGTCGGCGAGGATGCCGGCGTGCACCTTGGGGTGCAGGGTCTTGACCCGGCCGTCCAGGCACTCGGGGAAACCGGTGAGGTCCTCGACCTTGGTGACCGGGACGCCGGCGGCGGCGATCCGGCCGGCCGTCGACCCGGTGGAGACGAGTTCGACGCCCGCCTCGTGGAGCCCGCGGGCGAGCTCCTCAAGACCGGTCTTGTCGTAGACGCTGACCAGCGCGCGACGGATGGCCCGCTTGTTGCTCTCGGCGGTCACTGGATAACTACCTTTCGTCCCTCGATGCGATAGCCGTGGCGGGCGAGCCGGCCCACGACATCGACGAGCAGCCTTCGCTCGACTTCCTTGATGCGCTCGTGCAGAGCGGCACCCTCGTCCTCGTAGTCCTCGTCCCGGACCTCCACCACGCCCTGCGCGATGATCGGACCGGTGTCGACGCCGTCGTCGACGAAGTGGACGGTGCAGCCGGTGACCTTGGCGCCGTACGCGAGCGCGTCCCGCACGCCGTGCGCCCCCGGGAAACTGGGGAGGAGAGCGGGGTGGGTGTTGATGAACCGCCCCCCGAAGCGGGCCAGGAACTCCTTGCCCACGATCTTCATGAACCCGGCCGAGACCACGAGGTCCGGCTCGTACGCGGCGACCGCCCCGGCGAGCGCCGCGTCCCACTCCTCGCGGGTGGCGAAGTCCTTGACCTTCCGCACGAAGGTCGGCACCCCGGCCCGCTCGGCGCGCGCCAGCCCCTCGATGCCCTCGCGGTCCGCGCCGACGGCCACGATCTCGGCGCCGTACGCCCCGGTCCCGGTGGCGGCGATCTCGTCGAGGAGCGCCTGGAGGTTGGTGCCGGAGCCGGAGACCAGCACGACGAGACGCGCGACGCGCTCCACGGTGGGGGCCTTTCTCGGGGAAGCGGGGTGGTGTCACAGGTGGTACGGACGGCTCGCACCACCGCGTTTGTGCGGTCGTACGAATGCTTCACGCCCCCGGATACGGGGAAGCCTACGAAGCAGCCGACCGGCAGCAACGATACCGGCACTCCGGACGGCCCCCTCGGGACGGGGGCGTGGCCGGAAGGTAGCGTGCGGAGGGAGGCGTGCCGGGAACGCTGTCCGCGTACCGCGCGTTCACCAGTCGTATCCGCCCGATCGCCACCGCCATGGGCCCACAGCCAAGGGGAAGACGCTCACTTGATGCCGGACCGCAGCCTGCGACTGCTCACGCTCCCCCAGCAGTCGGCGCAGGGAAGGGAGCACAGCGCCGCCGTACTGCTGCGAGAGCGCCCGTCCTCGCCGCCCGGCGCACCCGGCGGCCGCGGGACCGGCGACCGCGCCCCCGAGCAGGACGACAACCCCTTCGCCCCGCCGCCCGAGGGCACCCCGGACCGGCCGTGGCAGCCGCGCCGCCCGTCCGGCGGCGACGGTGACGGCGACGGCGGCCCGCGGGGTGAGGGCGGTGGCGGTCACCGGCCGTGGGGCGGGCAGTGGAGCGACCGGCAGCCCGGCCGTTCCCCCGGCGGCTTCGGCGAGCGCCCCGGCGGCCCCGGCCACGGCGGCGGTCCGGAGCAGCCCGCCGGCCCGGGGGGCCCGCGCTGGGACCCGACCGACCCGGCCCAGCGCCGCGCCCGGTACGCGCTGCTGAGCGGTATGTGGGCCCTGTTCTTCGCGCTGTTCAGCTGGGCGTACGTGGCGCTGCTGCTCGGTGCGCTGGCGCTGTACTGGGGCGTCAGCGCCCTGCGCGCCAAGCCCCGCGCCGCCGCCGACCCGGACACCCCGGCGCCCGAGCAGCCGCCCGGCGCCGGCCGCCCGCAGACCACCGCCGCCGTCAGCGGCCTGGTCACGGCGTCGCTGGGCATCCTGCTGGTCGCCGCGTCCTTCGCCGCGCAGCTCGTCTACAGCGACTACTACACCTGCCGCAGCGACGCGCTCACCCATGAGGCGCAGCAGTCGTGCAGCCGGCACCTGCCCGAGGAGCTGCGGAGCGTGCTCGGCACGGAGGGCTGACGGCGCCGTCAGGGTTTCCCGAGCGGACCGGCAGACGGGTCGGCAGGCGGGTCGTCGGCCGGGAGCAGGTCGTACGGGGTGGCGCCGGCGGTGGTCCGGCCGGTGTCCTCGCCGTGGCGGCCGGAGGGGCCTGCGGTGGTGTGCTCCCCCGTCCCGCGTCCGGTGACTCTCCCCCACCACGCCGGGGACGGGCGGGGCACGCGCGCCGCCCACCGGCGGACGCCCCCCGCCCGCGATGTCACGGCCGCGCTCCCGCGTGCGCCTGCCCGTGCCCGCCAGGCCCGTCCGACCAGCGCCGTCGGGACGGCGACCGCCCAGACCCACGCGAGGGCCGCGCCCCCGGCCTGCCACCACACCGGCCCGAACCGGGCGAGCGCCCCGGTGCCGAGCGGTCCGCCGGCCAGCGCGGCGAACAGCGCGACCAGCAGCGCGCACAGCAGCGCCGCCAGGGAGGCGGCGGCGACGGTCCGCCCGTTCGACCAGACCGGCGTACGCCCCCCGGCCACCGCCGGTTCCGTCCGCGGCGCCGGCGTGGTGGGCACCGGTGAGGCGACCGTGGGGACGGGGGCGCGGGCCGGCGCGGTGGCGGACCGGGCGGTGAAGCACCCCACCGTCGCACCGGCCGCCAGCGGCACCGCCGCCACCGCCCAGTGCAGCGGCGTCCCCGGCCCCGCGTCCGGCACCGCCGCGAGCAGCGGCAACGGCGGCAGCGGCGAGGCGGGCGCCGAGGCGAACGGGCCGACCAGATGGCCGGTGCCCAGCACGAACCCGGGGCCGAGGGAGTACGCCGCCGCCCACACCGCCGCGTTGGGCACCAGCGCCAGACAGAGCAGCAGGACCGAGACCTGCCCCGCCCAGCCGTCCGCCAGCCGCAGGAACGAATCCCCGGCCGCGCCGCCGTGGCCCGCCAGGGACACCGTCAGCAGCAGCGCCCCGCCGCCGACCAGCACCGCCGCGCCGGCGCCCGCGGCGCGCGCCGAGGCGCCCATGCGCGCGTCCGGCTCCACGATCAGCTCCCGCGGCGACCGGGGCAGCGCGCGCAGCGCCCGGCCCACCGGACCGCCCGGACGGCCGAACGCCGTCCACACCCCCGCGCCGGCCGCCGCCATGGTGACCAGCGGCACCCACAGCACCGCCGTCCAGGAGGACCGCAGGGTGCCGTCACCCGTGTACAGCACCACGGGCAGGGCGACGGCGAGATAGCCGAGGACCACGCCCGTCCAGGCGTTGCGCGCGGAGACCGGCGGCGGGCCGTCCGGCAGGTGACGGACGCCGTCCGGCAGGTCACGGACCCGGACACCGGCGCCCGGCCCCACGGTCACGCCGGTGCCGTCACCGGCGTCGGTGGCGTCCCGGGCGGCCCGGTGCAGCAGCCAGACCGGCAGCAGGGTGAGGAGCAGCGGCGTCACCCCCAGGGGGGCGGGGACGCCGGAGAGGGTGTCGGTGCGGACCAGTTCGGCGCCGTGGGCGAGCACCCACAGGGCGGTGGCGGTGTGCAGGGCGCCACCGGGACCGGTGTCAGGCGAGGGCGCGCTGATCCACAGCACCGTCACCAGGACGGCGAGCGCGCCGAGTCCGAGCCCGGCGGCGACCGCGCCGCCCAGCAGCCCGGCGGCGAGCCCCGGCGAACGGTCCCGCCAGCGTTCACGCACACGGGCGAGGAGCGGGGAGGGCGACGAGAACGACGACGGTCGGCGAGCGGTCGTGGGCATCACGCCGGTCATGCTCCCAACGACACGCGCTTTCCCGTCGTAACAGGCGAAGCACCGCTGTGTCGCTCAATATATGTTTATGTACTTTTTCGCACGGAGGGGCGCCCGGTGACGGAGAGTCCTGTCATTCCGCTTCCCCCTCCCAAGGCACGCCGGCGCCTGCGGGAGGCCGCCGCCCTGACCCAGGCTCAGCTGGCGACTCGGGTAGGCGTCAGCCGCGAGACGGTACGCGCGTGGGAGACCGGCCGTACGACGCCGCACGGCCGGAAGCGGGAGGCGTACGCGCGACTGCTGGCCAGGCTGGCCCAGGAGACCGGGGAGGCGACGGAGACGCCCACGACAGGAGGGACCGGGGCGACGGGTGGGACGGTGCCGGCCGCACCGCCGAACGTCGCGCCGCCCCCGGAGGGTGCCGTGCCGGAGGGTGCCGTGCCGGAGGGAAAGGGCGAGGAGGAGGGAAGTGTCGAGCCGCGATCGGGCTCGGCACCGGGATCGGGACCGGCACCGGCGGCCGAACCCGAGCAGGGGCCGCCGCCCCTGACGCCCGCTCAGGCGTTCGACGCGTTGTACGCGTTCTGCGCCCCCGCCCTCGTCCGGCAGGCGTATCTGCTCACCGGACGGCGGGAACTGGCGCGGGAGTCGGTCGAGCGGGCCTTCCAGCTCGCCTGGGACCGCTGGCCCGAGGTGGCCCGCGACCGGGACCCGGCGGGCTGGATCAGGGCGGCGGCGTACGAGTACGCCCTCTCCCCCTGGCACCGGTTCCGGTTCCGCCACCGGCAGCCCGAACCGCCCGCCGCCGGCGCCGACGACCGCGTCCTGCTGGCCGCCCTGCTGAAACTCCCGCCCGCCCACCGCCGCACCCTCGTCCTCTACGACGGTGTCGGCCTGGGGCTGCCGGAGACGGCGGCGGAGACGGAGGCGACCACGCCGGCCGCGGCCAACCGGCTGCTCAGCGCCCGCGAGGCGGTCGCCGCCCGGCTGCCGCGGCTGGCGGACCCCGCCGAACTGCACCGGCGCCTCGCCGAGCTGGCGTCCACCGCGCGCCTGCATGCCGCCGAGTCACCGGCGGTGCGGATCGGCAGCGAACGCCGGGCCAGGCTGCTGACCCGGGCCGCGATCGCGCTCACGGCCGCCCTGATCGGGACGACGACGCTGACGCTGTGGACCGCCCCGACCCGGTACGAGCCACCGGTGCCCGCGGGACAGGCGGTGCGGGGGGTGCCGGCCCGGATGGCGCAGGGCGCGCTGTCGGACGAGGAAGTCACCCTGCGGAACAAGCTGCGCGAGCAGCTCCAGGACGGGCCGGAGCGGCTGGTTCCGCAGGCCCGCTGACACGCACCGCGCCACGCACCGGACAGGCCCGAGGGCCCGCCTCCCCTGCTGGGGTGGCGGGCCCTCGGGTCACGCGGCGGTGGTTCAGCCGGCCAGGATCTCGCGGGCCAGCTTGGCCGTCTCGGTCGGGGTCTTGCCGACCTTGACGCCCGCGGCCTCCAGGGCCTCCTTCTTCGCCTGGGCGGTGCCGGACGAACCGGAGACGATGGCGCCGGCGTGGCCCATGGTCTTGCCCTCGGGCGCGGTGAAGCCCGCGACGTAGCCGACGACCGGCTTGGTCACGTTCTCCTTGATGAAGTCCGCGGCCCGCTCCTCGGCGTCGCCGCCGATCTCGCCGATCATGACGATCAGGTCGGTCTCGGGGTCGGCCTCGAACGCCTTGAGCGCGTCGATGTGCGTGGTGCCGATGATCGGGTCACCACCGATGCCGACGGCGGTGGAGAAGCCGATGTCACGCAGTTCGTACATCATCTGGTACGTCAGCGTGCCGGACTTCGAGACCAGGCCGATGCGGCCCGGCTTGGTGATGTCGCCCGGGATGATGCCGACGTTGGACTGACCCGGGGTGATGATGCCGGGGCAGTTCGGGCCGATGATCCGGGTCTTGTTGCCCTTCTTGCCGGCGTACGCCCAGAACGACGCCGAGTCGTGCACGGCGATGCCCTCGGTGATGACGACCGCGAGGGGGATCTCGGCGTCGATGGCCTCGACGACGGCGTCCTTGGTGAACTTCTCCGGCACGAAGATGACGGACACGTTCGCGCCGGTCTTCTCGATGGCCTCCTTGACGGTGCCGAAGACCGGTACCTCGGTGCCGTCGAAGTCCACGGACTGACCCGCCTTGCGCGGGTTCACGCCGCCCACGACGGTGGTGCCGTCGCCGAGCATGAGCTTGGTGTGCTTCATGCCGGTGGCGCCGGTCATGCCCTGGACGATGACCTTGCTGTCCTTGTTGAGCCAGATAGCCATGGTGTGTTGGTGTCCTCGTCCTGAGTGCTTACTTGGCGGCGGCGTGAGCCAGCTCGGCGGCCTTGTCGGCGGCGCCGTCCATGGTGTCGACGCGCTGCACCAGCGGGTGGGCGGCGTCGGTGAGGATCTTGCGGCCCAGCTCGGCGTTGTTGCCGTCGAGGCGGACGACCAGCGGCTTCTCGACCTTCTCGCCGCGGTCCTCCAGGAGCTTCAGCGCCTGGACGATGCCGTTGGCGACCTCGTCGCAGGCGGTGATGCCGCCGAAGACGTTGACGAAGACGGACTTGACGTCCGGGTCGCCGAGGATGATCTCCAGGCCGTTCGCCATGACCTGGGCGGAGGCACCGCCGCCGATGTCCAGGAAGTTGGCGGGCTTCACGTTGCCGTGCTTCTCGCCGGCGTACGCGACGACGTCCAGGGTGCTCATGACGAGACCCGCGCCGTTGCCGATGATGCCGACCTCGCCGTCGAGCTTGACGTAGTTGAGGTTCTTCTCCTTGGCGGCGGCCTCGAGCGGGTTGGCCGCGGCCTTGTCGTGGAGTTCCTCGAAGTCGGGGTGACGGAACTCGGCGTTGTCGTCGAGCGACACCTTGCCGTCCAGGGCGATGACGTCACCGGAGGCGACCTTCGCGAGGGGGTTGACCTCGACGAGGAGGGCGTCCTCCTTGATGAAGGTGTCCCACAGCTTGACGAGGACGTCCGCGACCTTGTCGGCGACCTCGGCCGGGAACTTCGCGGCCTCGACGATCTCGCGCGCCTTCTCCGGCGTCACACCGTCGATCGCGTCGATCGGGGTCTTGGCGACGGCCTCGGGGCGGGTCGCGGCGACCTCCTCGATCTCCATGCCGCCCTCGACGGAGGCGATGGAGAGGAAGGTGCGGTTGGCACGGTCGAGGAGGAAGGAGACGTAGTACTCCTCCAGGATCTCGGGGGCCGTCTCGGCGATCATCACCTTGTGGACCGTGTGGCCCTTGATGTCCATGCCGAGGATGTCCGTCGCGCGGGCGACGGCCTCGTCCGCCGAGGCGGCGAGCTTGACGCCACCGGCCTTGCCGCGGCCGCCGACCTTCACCTGGGCCTTGACGACGGACTTGCCACCGAGGCGCTCGGTGGCTGCGCGGGCCGCCTCAGGCGTGTCGATGACTTCACCGGCCAGCACCGGTACATCGTGCTTGGCGAAGAGGTCCCTCGCCTGGTACTCGAACAGGTCCACGCGCTTCCGTCCCTATCAGTGATCTCGCGGTTCGTTGTCTGCGTGGGCGTGCCGCGAGGGCAACGTGACGTCCGCCGTCTGTCAGTCACAAGGGAGGCGCACACGGTGTCCGAGCGCGCGGCATGTCCGTCTCGCAGGTTATCGCCGCTGGCGGACGGTCTCTAAATCTCACCTCACACCTGAGCGGTGATACCTGTCACATGATGCCGCCCTCACTGGCACGGGGTGCCGCAGGTGAGGGGAGGGGGCCGGACGGCGAGACGGACGGGAGGGTGAGGGTGGCGGGCTGTGGGGAGGCCTCACCGGGCTGGGGTGGGCCCGGTGAGGCCGGTGTGCGCCCCGGACGCCGGTCGGTGCCGGCTGGTGCGCCGGGGCGTGGCCGTCCCGTCCCCGCCCCTGGGGACGGGACGGCCTTCTCCGCGGACCCCGCTGCCGGACGAACGACGGATTTCGGCCGTTCCGGCACCGGAGACTCCGCGGCGTCGGGCACCCGCCCGTGCTGGGCGGGAGGTCAGGAGGGAAGGCGCGGCGCGGCGAACGGCCTTGCCGCGGACGCGGGGGCCACGGCACGGTCTCAGCGGCGCGTGGGTCTGCGCCGGGGGTGCGTGGGTCCGCGCCGGAGGTGCGTGAGTCCGCGCCGGAGGTGCGTGAGTCCGCGTCGGAGGGGGAGGGGGCCCGCCAGGGGGGGTGAGCCTCGTCCGTCGCCGGGCCTGCGGGAACCCTGGGCCTGCGGGACCCCCTGGGCTTACGGGGTCCCGGGCCTGTGGGATTCCAGGGCCGTGGGGCTCCGTGCCAGGGAGAGTCCGGGCCTGTGGGACTCCGGACCTGGGGGGACGGGCGAACTCCCGGTCTCCGGGACCTCGGGACTACGCGGGCGGGACGAGTACGTCCCGGTACCGGTCGCGGATGTCGCTCGCGTCGGCGCGGACGACGGAGCCGGCCACGAGCACCTGCGGAATCCGGGTGCTGAGGGCGACGGCGGAGGCGTCGGCGTGCCGCGGCGTACCGTGATCGGCCGCGGCCGAGGCATCCAGCGTCCCGTCCGGGTCCCCGGCGGGCGCGTGCGGAACGGGCGCGGCTGTTCGTCCGCCGCCCGCAGCCGGACGCCTGATGTCGAGGTCGGACGTCCCCGAGTACGCCACCCCGTGCACGCCGACCGGCCCGACCGCCCCGGCCGCACCGCTCGGCGTACCGCCCCGCCCTCGGGCGACGGACGCGGCGGCCGGGCCCGGCGCCACGGCGGAGGGCGCGGCCCCTCCGTGCGGCGGTCCGACCGGGCCGTCCCCTTCGTCACCGCCCACCGGCGCGGGCAACGGCTGCGCGGGTACGGCGATCCCCACCGGCACCTCGACCCCACCCGGAAGCGCCGGGCCGGTCGGAAGCTCGGGCAGCCCGGGAAGCGTCGCCCCACCGGGCAGACCGGACAGGATCGGCAGGTCCGGCAGGTCCGGGAGGACGGGCAGGTCGGCGGGGAGGGGGAGAGCGGGGAGGGTGGGGTGCGCGGGCCGGGTGGGACGGTCGTCGTCGGGTGCGGGGGTGGGGAGAGCGGACAGGGCGGGCAGATCCGGGAGGCTCGGCAGGTCAGCGAGGCTCGGCAGGCCGGAGGGTACGGGCGGACTCGCGACGCCGGGGAGACGCGACCGGGCAGGCTGCCCCGGCCTGGTCGGCGCCTGCGGTGTCGACGACGGTGAGGGCGCCGGCTGAGGGGGTGTCGACCGCGACGTCGGTGCCTGCGGTGCTCGCGGCGACGGCACGTCCGTCCGCTCCGCAGCGCCGCCCCCGGCCGTGTCTCCCCTCCCGGCCACCGCGCCGACAGCGTCGCTCACGTCGCCGAGGGCCTCCCCGCCGAGCAGGGCCAACGCCCCGCTTACCGGGCGCGCTTGTTCCGCCTCGCCCTCTGCCTCGCCCCGTGCCTCCGCCGACGCCCGCACCCCCGCGTCCACGCCGCCCTCCGCAGCCTGCGCACGCTGCCCGAGGAACAGCCCGAGGACGAACACGACACCGACCAGCAGCGCCCCGAGAAGCACGTGCCGCCCCGCCACCGAGCGCGGCACGCGCCGAGCGGCATCAAGCAGTGCGGCCGGCCAGGACAAGGAGACGCCTCCCGTGCGACGGAACGAGGTGGGCGTCACGGGCGGCAACCGACGCGACGCGAGTACGGACGGGCGGAGATGGGGACGCCGGCCGCCGCACGTCGATCCTCGCACGGACAGACGGAGTTCACGCAAGCCCTCTGTTACCGACAGGTAGTCACACGCCCGGCCACCCCATGGCCACCCGCCACCTCACGGTCACCGGCAGCCCCACCACCACCGACCGCCCCACGGCACCGCCTGCGCCACCACTCCCGTCGCGCGCACCGCCTGCGCCACCACTCCCGTCGCGCGCACCGCCTGCGCCACCACTCCCGTCGCGCGCACCGCCTGCGCCACCACTCCCGTCGCGCGCACCGCCTCCCGCGTCACACCGTGTCCGGTATCGGCAGCGGCCGCTTCTCGATCGCCGCCGCCATCACGTCCGGGAACAGATCCGGTGTACAGGCGAACGCCGGTGCGCCCAGTGCCGCGAGAGCCGCCGCGTGCTCCCGGTCGTAGGCGGGCGCACCTTCGTCGGACAGCGCCAGCAGCGTCACGAACTGCACGCCCGACGCCTTCATCGCCGCCACCCGCTTGAGCATCTCGTCCCGTATTCCCCCTTCGTAGAGGTCGCTGATCAGGACGACGACAGTCTCGCTGGGCCGGGTGATCTGCGACTGGCAGTACGCGAGCGCCCGGTTGATGTCCGTCCCGCCGCCGAGCTGGGTGCCGAAGAGCACGTCGACCGGGTCGTCGAGCTGGTCGGTGAGATCCACGACCGCCGTGTCGAAGACGACCAGCCGGGTGCTGATCGACCGCATGGACGCCAGCACCGCCCCGAACACGGACGCGTACACCACCGACGCCGCCATCGACCCGGACTGGTCGATGCAGAGGACGACCTCCTTCTTCACCGACCGGGACGCCCGTCCGTAACCGATCAGCCGCTCCGGCACGATCGTCCGGTACTCCGGCAGGTAGTGCTTGAGGTTGGCCGCGATCGTGCGGTTCCAGTCGATGTCGTGGTGCCGGGGCCGGCTGACGCGGGCACTGCGGTCGAGGGCACCGGTGAGCGTGGCCCGGGTGCGGGTGGCGAGCCGCTTCTCCAGGTCCTCGACGACCTTGCGCACCACGGCCCGCGCGGTCTCCTTCGTCGTCTCGGGCATCGCCTTGTTGAGGGAGAGCAGCGTGCCGACCAGGTGCACGTCGGCCTCCACCGCTTCGAGCATCTCCGGCTCCAGCAGGAGCGTGGAGAGACCGAGCCGGTCGATCGCGTCGCGCTGCATGACCTGGACGACGGAGGAGGGGAAGTACGTGCGTATGTCCCCGAGCCAGCGCGCCACGGACGGTGCCGAGGCACCGAGCCCGGCCGAACGCTCCCGCCCCGCCCGTCCCGTCTGCGGCTTGTCCCCCTTCCCGTAGAGCGAGGACAACGCCGCGTCCATGCCGGCGTCGCGCCCGGTGAGCGTGTGACCGGTGCCGTCGGCCGCGTCGCCCCCGAGGACGAGCCGCCACCGCCGCAGGCGCTCCGCCCCCGGGTCGGCCTGCTCCGGTACCGCTCCTGTCCGCATCGGCTCGATCGTCATACCCGCACCCCCGCGAGGTCGTTGTCGTCGGTGTCCTGCCGTGTCCGGCCCCCGGTGCGGCTGCCGGCGGGTCCGGGCCGCCCGCTGGCCCCCTCCCGGGCCGGCAGGCCCAGCAGCAACCGCACGACCGGCTCGACGGCGTCGGCCCGTGCCGTGTCCGGCTCGGGCGCGAACCCGGGCAGGCCCGTGCCGCCGGCCGCCGTGCCGCCCCGCGCACCGGGGCCGCGCCGGACCAGTTCCCCGAGGGTGCGCCGCACCCCGGGCTCGTACGCCGAGAACGTGCGCCGCAGCAGCGGCAGGACGTCCGTGAACGCTTCCGCCGGTACGCCGGTCAGCCAGGCGTCGACCAGCCCCAGCAGCCGCTCGTCGTGGACCAGGAGCATGCCGCCCCCGGAACCGCCGCCGACGAACCCCTCGATCCAGGCGGCGGCGTCCGCCGGTGGTGTGCCCGGGGAGAGGGCCAGGCCCATGAGGCGGGCGGCCTCGTCCGCCGGCAGTTCCCCGTCGTCCAGCAGCAGCCGTACGGAACGTCCCCGGATGACGCCGGGCACGGTGCCCCGCACCGACAGCACCCGCAGTACCCGGCGCCAACGAGCCCGCAGGTCACCGGGGCCGGAGGCGGGGTCAGGGGCGGAGACGGACGCCGGGCCCGGGGCCGGGACCGAACCGGCGTCCGGCGCTGAACCCGAAGCCGATGCCGGGCCAGGGGCCGACGCCGGGGCGTGGGCCGCGTCGGCCGGGGCGTGGGCCGCGTCGGCCGGGGCGTGGGCCGCGTCGGCCGGGGCGTGGGCCGCGTCGGCGGGGGCGTGGGCCGCGTCGGCGGGGGCGTCGGCCGCGTCGGCCAGCAGGCCCACCGCCCCGTTCACCGCGTCCACATGGCGCCGCATCTCCTCGGCGCCGTCCGCGTCCAGCGCGGCACAGGCGGGGGGCAGGCCGACGAACACCCGCTCGGCGAGACCCGCGGCGACCTCGGCGAGCGCCCCGGTGTCCGTGCCCCGTACATCGCCGTACCGCAGCGAACGGACCAGGGCCGGCAGGGCCTGCGCGAGGTGGCCCACGTCCGCGTCGAGCGCCGCCCGGTCGGCCAGGACCCGCATCACCACGGGGAGCGCGTCCGGCAGTTCGGCCAGCAGGCAGCGCTCGGCCAGGGCGGTGACCTCGGCCAGATGCTGTGCGGCGACGGCGTCCGCCTCGGCCTTCGCGGTCGCCGCGCCGAGCACCGTCGTCCCCCACACGCCGGCCTCGGCGACCCGGACCGACAGCTCCGGCTCCCAGCGCAGCCGCCATGTCTCCCGGAACGTGCCCGTACCCGTGCGCGACGCGGCCGGCTCCCCCCAGCCGATGCCGAGCAGCCGCAGCCGGTGCAGGAGCCTGCCGCGCTCGGCGTCGGTCTCCTTGCGCAGGTCGAGTTCCAGCTCCCGCTCCAGCGCCTCCGGCTTGAGCCGCAGCCGACGCTGTATCCGGGTCAGATCGCGTTGCAGCGGAACCGCCGGCGCCTCCTCGGGCACCTCCCCCAGCACGTCCCCGACGACCAGCCGGTCATGGACCAGGGCCAGCGGCACGTCGGAGCCCTCGCACATCACCGCGCGCACGGCGTCGGTGGTCTCGCTGAGGCCGGGCAGCGGACGCCCACGCATCACGGCGAGCGTCTCGGCCAGCCGTACCGCCTCGATGACATGGGCGGACGAGACGATCCGGTCCTCCTCCCGCAGCAGCCCCGCCACCTTGGTCAGCCACCGTTCGACCGGCCGGTCCGCCGCGCCGAACACATGCCCGTACCAGCCCGGCGAGTCGATGCCCGCGCCGTAGCCGCTGCTCCGGGACAGCCGGCGGTTGGTCCACGGCACCCAGGTCAGGTCCACCTTGATCTTGGGCAGGCCCTTGAGCAGCGCCCGGTCGGCGGCGACGGTGGACTTCCGGCGCAGCGCGGGCACGTGCCAGGCACCGCACACCACGGCCACGCCCTCGGGGAACTCCCGCTGCGCGGACCGGACCTGGAGCCGCATGTACGCCTCGCGGACGAGGTCCCGGCCGTGCTCGTCAGCCGCTCCCGGCTCCCCATGAGGCTCCGGCCCCTTCGCCCCCTCCGTGCCCTCGGTCTCCCGCAGCGCCCCCATCGCCTCTTCCAAGGCGCTGAACGGGGCGAGCGGGTCCTCCCCCGCGCCCCGGTGCTCGACGACGTCCTCCCACCAGCGCTCGGGGTCGTCGTACCCGGCCGCCCCGGCCAGCACGGCGAGCGGATCGGTCCGCACGGCCGGCCGGGTCCCGGCCGCCGACGGCATCGCACCGGGTTCCGCCTCCGCTTCCGGCTCCGGTTCTGCCTTCGCTCCTGGTTCCGCCTTGGCTCCCGGTTCCGGTTCCGGGCCGGCTCCAGCGGGCCGCCCCGTCGTCTCCCCCTGCCCTCCGTCCGTACCGTGCTCCGCTTCCTCCTCGTGCTCCCGCAGGGCCAGCGTGTGGGCGGCCGGCAGGTCGAAGAAGCGGACCGGGACGCCGTGGTCCACGGCCCAGCGGAGGGCGACCCACTCCGGGGAGAACTCGGCGAACGGCCAGAACGCGGAGCGGCCGGGCTCGTCCACGGCGTGGGCGAGCAGGGCGACCGGCGGCCGCATGTCCTCGTGGGCGGCGAGCGGCACGAGGGCATCCGCCTCGGGCGGTCCTTCGATCAGCACCACCCGGGGCCGCGCCGCCGCCAGCGCCGCTTGGACCGCGCGGGCCGAGCCGGGCCCGTGGTGACGTACCCCCAGCAGCAGCGGTCCGCGCCCCGGCCCCGCCTTGCCGTCAGTGCCTGCCACGCCCTCCCCCTCCCGTCAGGGACCATGCCGTGTCGTCCTCGTCGCCGGGCCGGACCGCCGTGCCCGTCCTCCCGGAACCCGCCCGCGCCGCCGGTCCCCCCGTCCAGCGAGCCTCGTACGAGCCGTGTGCGTCGATGCCGGTCACGCGCTGACCTCCCGGCAGGCCCGGTAGAAGTCCTTCCAGCCGTCGCGCTCGCGGACGACCGTCTCCAGGTACTCCTGCCAGATCACGCGGTCGGCCGCCGGATCGCGGACGACGGCACCGAGAATCCCGGCCGCGACGTCACCGGACCGCAGTACGCCGTCGCCGAAGTGGGCGGCCAGCGCCAGCCCGCCCGTGACGACCGAGATGGCCTCGGCCGTCGACAGGGTGCCGCTGGGCGACTTCAGCTTCGTACGCCCGTCCGTGGTCACGCCGTCGCGCAGTTCGCGGAAGACGGTCACGACGCGGCGGATCTCGTCGATGCCGTCGGGAGCGGCCGGCAGGTCCAGGGAGCGGCCGATCTGGTCGACGCGCCGGGAGACGATGTCGACCTCGGCCTCGGCGCTCGCCGGCAGCGGCAGCACCACGGTGTTGAAGCGGCGGCGCAGGGCGCTGGACAGGTCGTTGACCCCGCGGTCACGGTCGTTGGCCGTGGCGATCAGGTTGAAGCCGCGGACGGCCTGCACCTCCTGGCCCAGCTCCGGTATCGGCAGTGTCTTCTCCGACAGGATGGTGATGAGCGTGTCCTGCACGTCGGCCGGGATACGGGTCAGCTCCTCGACCCGGGCGGTCATCCCCTCGGCCATCGCCCGCATGACCGGGCTCGGCACGAGGGCGTCCCGGCTCGGGCCGTGGGCGAGCAGCTGCGCGTAGTTCCAGCCGTAGCGGATCGCCTCCTCGGGCGTGCCGGCCGTGCCCTGCACGAGCAGCGTGGAGTCCCCGCTGACCGCGGCGGCCAGGTGCTCGGACACCCACGTCTTCGCGGTGCCGGGCACGCCGAGCAGGAGCAGGGCGCGGTCGGTGGCCAGCGTGGTGACGGCCACCTCGACGATGCGGCGCGGTCCCACGTATTTCGGCGTGATCACGGTGCCGTCGGGCAGGGTGCCGCCGAGCAGGTACGTCGCGACGGCCCACGGCGACAGCTTCCAGCGGGCCGGGCGCGGACGGTCGTCCTGCGCGGCGAGCGCGGCCAGTTCGTCGGCGAAGGCGTTCTCGGCGTGCGGGCGCAGGGCCTCCGGGCTCTCCTGCGCGTCCGCGGATGTCTGGGTGTCCGCTTCCGTGGGCACGGGCGCGGACCCGTTCTGGCTCGGGTCGACGGACGTCGGTTCTACGGACACAGGCATGGCTGAGTCCCCCTCCAGCTCGGCCGGTTCGGATCTGACACCAACCGTGCACCACACCACTGACAATCGCTCTGACCTGCACAAATACCCTCGCGGAGGGTGATTGTCAGTGGCGGGGCCTAGTTTCGGTGACATGACTCAGCAGGGGGAGCGCTGGGCGGCCGACCAGGTGCTGGCACTGGCACCTGACGCCGCGTCACGCAAGGCGGGAAGCAAACTCGGCACGGCCGGTCCGTGGTCCGAGGCGGGATGTTCCGACGAGGGGACGGTGTGGGGGCTGTGCAAGGGCAGCGGCAGCAAGCCGTACCAGACGGTCGTCGATCTCGCGGGCGCGGAGGGGCCCGCGTACAAGTGCAGTTGTCCGAGCCGTAAGTTCCCGTGCAAGCACGCGCTCGGACTGCTGCTGCTGTGGACGGGCGGGGACGGAGCCGTGCCGCGGGCCGAGCCGCCGGAGTTCGCGGATCAGTGGCTCGCCACGCGGCGCGGACGCGCGGAGCGGAAGAAGCAGGAGGCGTCCTCCGGTTCCGGTTCCGCTTCCGCCGATCCGGAGGCCGCCCGGCGCCGCGCCGAGCGCCGGGCCGAGCGGATCTCCGCGGGCGCGACCGAGCTGGAGCAGCGCCTGGCGGACCTGCTGCGCGGTGGCCTGGCCGGCGCCGAGGCGTCCGGTCACGAGCTGTGGGAGGAGACGGCGGCCCGCATGGTCGACGCCCAGGCACCGGGGCTCGCCGCCCGTGCGCGGGAGTTGGGGTCGATCCCCTCGTCCGGGCCCGGCTGGCCGGTCCGGTTGCTGGAGGAGTGCGCCCTGCTCCACCTTCTCGATCAGGGCTGGCTGCGCCGCGAGCAGTTGCCGGACGCCCTGGCGGCGACGGTCCGCTCACGGACCGGTCTGCCGGCCTCACCCGAAGGCCCGGCCGTCCGTGATCAGTGGCTGGTCCTCGCCCAGTACGACACGGCGGACGCGCGCCTGACCACCCGCCGGATCTGGCTGTACGGCGCCGGGTCGGACCGCACCGCGCTGCTCCTCTCCTACGGCGCCGCCGGCCGCGCCCCGGAGTTGGCGCTGCCGGTGGGACTGGCCCTGGAGACCGAGGTGTCCCCTTATCCGGGAGCCGGCCAGTTCCGGTCGGCCCTGGGTGAGCGGTTCTCCCCGCCCGCCACGACGGAGACACGTCCGCCCGGGGTGGACACGGCACGGGCGGCCGCCCGCTACGGCGAGGCACTCCGGGACGATCCCTGGCTGGATTCCGTCCCGGTGACCCTGGACCGGGTCATACCGGTCCAGGACGGCGACGGCTGGCAACTGGCCGACGC
Source organism: Streptomyces griseoviridis (assembly GCA_014649155.1). Lineage (GTDB taxonomy): Bacteria > Actinomycetota > Actinomycetes > Streptomycetales > Streptomycetaceae > Streptomyces > Streptomyces griseoviridis. Next base: position 166,325 of record BMSM01000007.1, read on the forward strand.
CGACGGCGACACCGCCCTCCCCCTCAGCGCCGTGGCCCGCAACCGGCCCGGCCTGTGGCGCCTGGTCGCGCTCTCGGGCGGGGCGCCCGTCACGGTCTTCGGCGAGTGCGGCCACCGGGGCTTCACTCCGCTGACGGCCTGGCCCGCCGAGCCGGGCGCGGCGGTGCCGCTGTGCTGACCCCCGTAGCCGGTCCCGTCACGAACGCCCCTGGTGTGACCGCCTCTCCGCCGATCACCCATCCAACGACCGGACGTCCCACGGCCGTTCAAGACACGGCCGTCCGCCCCGCGACCACCCGCCCCACGGCCGTCCGCCCCGCGACCACCCGCCCCACGGCCACCCGGCTTACGGCACTCCCCCCACAAGGCCCATTCGCAACCGCCCCCACCACCCCTCCCCCTCCGATGCACGCCCTTTCGCGGAAAGGACCCGCATGACCAGGCCACCGGCTCCCGTGTCCGCGCTCCCCGTCTGGGAGGAGCTCGTCACCGCGGCCCTGCTCGGCACGGAGCGTCGTACTCCTCCGGGCTGCGCGCCCGGCCCGGACGCCCCCACCCGGCTGCTGGACGCCGCGGCCCTGGAGACCGTACGCAGGCGCGCCTCCCTGCGTCCCGCGCGGTCGGCGAAGCGTCCGGCGCCGGCCCCCGCCGATCACCGCCCTCCGCTGCCGACGGCCGCCGCCCGCAGGCTCGCCCTGCTGCTCGCCGACCGGTCCGGCGTGGCGGGCGGCGGGCGGCGGGGGACGGCTCCGGACCTGATGGAGTTGCTGCCCCAGTGGCTGGCGGCGGCGAACGGCCACGGTTACGCAGCCCCTGCGGAGTCGCTGCCCGCCCTGCTGGACGCGGCCCGCGGCCGGACCGACCTGCGCCCTGCGGCCCTGACGTTCGCCGGTCCGCGCGCGCTGTGGCTGGCCCGGCTAAACCCGGACTGGCGGTTCGCGCTGCGCGCCGCACCCGGCGGTGACGGCGCGCTGCCCCGCCCCGAGGAGGCGGAGCGGGTCCGGCGGCTGTGGGACGAGGGCCTGTTCGCCGAGCGGGTCGCACTCCTGGCCTCACTGCGCGCTCGGCGTCCCGCCGACGCCCGTGAGCTGCTCGCCGGCACGTGGTCGGCGGAGCGGGCCGAGGACCGCCTGATGTTCCTCGACTCGCTCCGGACGGGCCTGGGTCCCGACGACGAGCCGTTCCTGGAGCAGGCGCTCGCCGACCGCAGCCGTAACGTACGAGCGACGGCGGCGGAGCTGCTGTCGGCGCTGCCGGGTTCCGCGCTCGCCGCGCGCATGGCGGCCAGGGCCCTGACCTGCGTGTCCGTCGACCGTTCGCGGGTCCCCGCGACCATCGTGGTGGAGGCGCCGCACGAGTGCGACGCGGGCATGGAGCGCGACGGCGTCGTCCCCAAGCCGCCGGCCGGGCGTGGCGAACGGTCGTGGTGGTTCGGGCAGTTGGTGGAGGCGACACCCCTGGCGACCTGGACCGGCCGGCTCGGCGCGCGTACGCCTCAGGAGATCGTCGCGCTTCCGGTGGCGGACGACTGGCAGAGCGAACTGCACGCGGCGTGGTGCCGGGCGGCGGTCCGGCAGCGGGACTCCGCGTGGGCGCGGGCGCTGCTCGGCTCGCCCACGGTGCCCGAGGCCGGCGGGCCGGGCGCGGTGTCGCTGGCCGAGCGGGCCAAGCTGCTCGGCGTGCTGGCGGCCGGTGAACGGGCCGAGTGGGTCGCCGGGTTCATCGCCACGCACGGTCTGTCGGAGGCGTTCCAGCTCCTCGGGGTCTGCGCGGTGCCGTGGGCCGCGCCGCTGGGTCGGGCGGTGGTCGACGCGCTCGACATCGCGCGGGACGCGGGGAACTACCCCTGGAGTTTCAGCGGGGTCATGGGTCTCGCCGAACGGTGCCTCGACCCGTCCGAGGCGGGCCGCTTCGACGGCCTGTCCGCGATGGCCGACGAGCCGGAGGACGCGTCGCCGGGGGCCGGCGGCTACTGGGCGGAGGCGTTCCAGCGCATGGTCACGACGTTGCGGCTGCGCGCGACGATGGCGGAGGAACTGGCCCCGGCCCCGGCCCCGCGCTGACCGGCCCCGGCCCCGCACCGACCGGGACCGACCCGGACCCCGCGCCGACCCGGAACCGACCCCGCCGCACCTCGACCGGTTCAGCCATCCCGACCGGTTCAGCCACCCCGGACCGGATCAGCCACCGCACCCGACGCGCCCCGCGCACCCGCGGCCCCGCGTCACGCTTCGGCGTGCTGCCGCGCGTTCTCCCGCACCCAGTCCACGATCGACGTCATGGTCGCGCCGGGCGTGAAGATCGCCGCCACGCCCTTCTCCTTCAGCGGCGGGATGTCGGCCTCCGGGATGATGCCGCCGCCGAAGACCAGGATGTCGTCCGCGTCCCGCTCCTTGAGGAGGTCGATCACGGCACCGAAGAGCGTGTTGTGGGCACCCGAGAGGATGGAGAGCCCGATCGCGTCGGCGTCCTCCTGGATGGCGGTGTCGACGATCTGCTCGGGAGTCTGGTGGAGCCCGGTGTAGATGACCTCCATACCGGCGTCCCGCAGCGCCCGCGCGATCACCTTGGCCCCTCGGTCATGGCCGTCGAGCCCCGGCTTGGCCACCACCACGCGGATCGGACCGGCTGCCACACCCATCACTGCCTCCATGAAGCAACTCAAGCGACTGAAGAGACTGAAGCGCTACACCCATTCGTAGCGGCGCCCGTACCGGTACCCATACCCGCGATCACCGACAGGCGCCGCCAGGCCCTCACACCGAGCCGCCCGAAGAAGTGAACGAACGTTATCCCCAGCATCTCGCAACCGGCAGTTTCGCGGTGGACACCGAGGGGGAAATCACACAGAAGGACATGTTGGTCGCGCAGCGTTCCGGGTCACGGCGGACCGCGCGCACGGAAAGCCGCACCATCCCGGCACGGCCACGCCGCGCCGACAGCCACAGGCCGCGAAAAGCCGCCGCGGACAGCGCGGGCACCCCCAGGGACGGGCACGGGCACACACCACGGGCGCACAGCGCCAGGTGCCGCATGCACGCCCCGGCACCAGCGGCACACCTAGCCGGCTACCACCCACAGCCACCACCCGCCGGCCCATGACTCAACGCAACCACTCCGGCACCCGACGAAGCCACCCCCGCCCCGCCGGCCCGTACCCACCCCAGCCCCACCACCGGGCACCGGTGTCGCGGCTCTCCATCAGGGCACACGGGGAACAGAGGCGTTCTTCCGCGTGCCGACGGGAGGTCGGCCATGAAGGTCAACTGGGCAACGCAGCCCTTTCGTCCGCTCTGCCAGTGGCTCGCACCGGTGCTGCCGGTCAAGGTCGCGGGCGTCTCCCTGGGCCTGCTGAAGGCGACGGCCCTGGACATCGCCATCCTGGCGGGGCACGTCCTTCTCTATCCGTCCGGCATCGGCCAGGAACGCCGGGCGGCCCCGCTTCCGGCCCCCCTCCCCGCACCCGACCCGGCCGGCCCCCGGCTCACCCCCGAGGAACCCGCCCCGCGCCTGCCGGCCCAGGCCGGCCGGCGTCCCCCGGTCGTCCTGCTGCACGGTTTCATCGACAACCGGTCGGTCTTCGTCCTGCTCCGCCGCAGCCTGGCGCAGCACGGCAGGCAGCACGTCGAGTCACTCAATTACTCGCCGCTGACCTGCGACATCCGCACTGCGGCCGAGCTTCTGGGCCGACACCTGGAGGAGATCTGCGCGCGCACCGGCAAGGAGCGGGTGGACATCGTCGGCCACAGTCTGGGCGGGCTGATCGCGCGGTACTACGTCCAGTGCCTCGGCGGTGACCGGCGCGTCCGCATGCTCGTCACACTCGGCACCCCGCACACCGGCACCCGCGTGGCTCCGCTGGCCAACGCGCACCCCATCGTGCGCCAGATGCGCCCCGGCTCACCGGTGATCGAGGAGCTGTCCCGCCCGGCGTCCGGCTGCCGCACCCGTTTCGTCAGCTTCTGGAGCGACTTCGACCCGCTGATGGTCCCGCTGGAGGCGGCCCGGCTGGACCACCCAGACCTCCTGACGCAGAACGTGCGGGTCAGCGGCATCGGCCATCTGGCCCTGCCGGTTCACCCTGCCGTGGCGACCGGCATCCGACAGGCCCTCGACGCCAGTCACATCGACGCACGGTCCGGAGCGGACCCCAACGATCCGGCCGGTTCCGCCGGGCCCTCCGGCCTCACCGTGGCCTGAGGCACCCCTGACGACCGACCGGCCCTCGCCCGACGGCCGGCCCACCCCCGTTCGACGGCCGGCCCATCCCGTCCGACAACCGGCTGACAGCCGCCCCACAGCCGCCGGACAGACGTCCAGCGCCCGAAGAAACGTTTTCCAACCCGGCCAAAAGATCGAACGTTTCTCGAACAAAAGGCCAAACTCGCGTCCGCGGACCGCCGAATCACGGCCGATTGCCCGTTTCCTGCGCGCGTGAAACCTGAGGAAGATTGTCGCGCCCGCATACCGCCGGGTACAGTCGCCGCACTGCTCTGGCAGCCCCTGTTGTCGAGGCGAAAGAGAAGTTGGTGAACGACCGTCACCCGTCGGGGACCCCCACCGCCCCGGCCGCGGCTTCCGAAGCCGCCTCGGCGCACTACGCGTCGTACGGCACCCAGGAAGCCCAGTACGGCGACCTCACCACCTACGACGGCTACGACACCGCCGGTTTCACGACCGCCTCCACCGCCACCTCCGTGGCCACCGAGACCCTCTCTTCCGCCGCCTTCGCTCCCGAGTCCTTCGCGGCGGACCCCCTCTTCGGCAGCCTCCCCGCCCAGGACACCGGCGCCTACGACACCACGTCGTACGCCGCCACCGATCCGTATGCCCCGGCCGGCGGATACGACACCACGGGCACGTACGACACCACCCAGTGGTCCGGCGCCCCTCAGTCGCCGGACACCGGCAGTCACCAGACCCTGAACTACGACTCCTACGCGGCCCAGCACCACGCCACGTACGACACCGGGGCCTACGACACCACCACCTGGGCGGACGCCTACCAGCCCCTGCCCACCGTGCCACCGCAGGCGGGCGGCCCCGAGTCGAGCGGCCAGTGGGACACCAGCGCCTGGCTCCAGCCCGACACCACCGACCAGCCGGACCAGCACGGACACGACGGCAACACCGGACACGACCACAGCCACACCGGTCACGGCGGCCACCCCGGTCACGGCGGTGACAGCGAGCACCACGAACCCCGCGCCGACCTCCACGATCAGCAGGACCGGACCGGCGAGCAGCCCCAGCACCATCCCTGGGACTGGGGCACGCGGCCCTACGACTCGGGCGCGTTCGACGCGACCCAGTGGAACTCGGACGGCACCGCCCCGCAGGACGACGACACCCCCCGGCAGGACGACGGCCTGACCGCCACCGGCGAACTCCCGGCCGTCCCGACGCTTCTGGAGGGGCAGGAGGAGACCGCGCCGTCCCAGGACGTGACGCCGCCCCCCGCCTCCCGTGCCGCCGCGCGCGCCGCGTCCCGTGGGCGCCGACGTCCCCCCGCCAAGCGCTCCGCGCTGCTGACCATCGCCGTACCGTCGGCCTGTGTGATGGGCGTGGCCGGTATCGCCGCCGCCTCCGTCGACGGCCTGAGCGGCGACGACGGCGGGGAGACGACGGCCTCGGCGGCGGACACCGCCCCCCAGGTGGTGAAGCCGTCCACCGCCAACAACAAGCTCGACACCCAGCTCGCCAGCCTCTCCGCCGGCGCCGACGACTTCGCCGACCGGGCCAGCCGGACGCAGGAACGCATCGACCTCAGGGCCGAGCAGGAGGCCGAGAGGAGGCGCGCGGCGGAGGAGGCGGCGCGCAAGGAACGGCTCCGCCCCAAGTTCGCGCTGCCGGTCGACCAGCACGGGCTGAGCGCCTATTACGGCCAGTCCGGCATCAACTGGATGTCCGTCCACTCCGGCATCGACTTCCCCGTCTCGTACGGCACGACGGTGCGAGCCGTGACCGACGGCACGGTCCGCACGCAGCTGAACAGCGCGTACGGCAACATGCTGATCCTCACGGCGAAGGACGGCACGGAGACGTGGTACTGCCACCTCTCCAGTTACCAGGTGCCCTCCGGTACGACCGTCAAAGCCGGTGACCCGATCGCGTATTCCGGCAACACGGGCAACTCCACCGGTCCGCACCTGCACTTCGAGGTGCGCCCCTCCGGCGGCGCCGCGATCGACCCGCTGGCGTGGCTGCGCAGCCACGGCCTCGACCCGACGTAACTCCCCCACTCCCCCAGCAGCCGAACGAATCCGAGGCCGAAGGAGCCCTGAGGCCCCGGGGAGCCGTCCCCGCGAACGGCCGACGGCTCCCCGGGGAGCCCGTCAGAGCTTCTCCACCGGCGCATACCGCAGCAGCAGCCGCTTCGGCTTGGCGTCACCGAAGTCGATCGTCGCCTCGGCGTTGGCTCCCGTGCCCTTCACGCCGACCACCGTGCCGAGCCCGAACTGGTCATGGGTGACCCGGTCGCCGACGGCCAGCGACACGGTCGGCTTCTCACCGGCGCGGCTGGTGGCGAAGCCCGACCCGCCGGCCGCCGACGAACGCGACCGCGACGACGACAGCGAGGCCGCCACCCCCGAGACCGGACCCGCGGCCGAAGCGGACGCGCTCGCTCCGGTCCGCTTCCACGCCACATGGGCGGCGGGGATCTCCTCCAGGAACCGGGAGGGCGGGTTGTACGACGGCTGCCCCCAGGCGCTGCGCATGGTCGAGCGGGTCAGGTAGAGCCGCTCCCGCGCGCGCGTGATGCCGACGTACGCCAGGCGCCGCTCCTCCTCCAGCTCCTTGGTCTGGCCGAGGGCGCGCATGTGCGGGAAGACGCCGTCCTCCATGCCGGTCAGGAAGACGACCGGGAACTCCAGGCCCTTGGCGGTGTGCAGCGTCATCAGGGTGACGACACCGTCGCCGTCCTCCTCGTCCGGGATCTGGTCGGAGTCGGCGACCAGCGCCACCCGCTCCAGGAAGGCGGCGAGCCCGCCGGAGGACTCGCCCTCGCCCGCTTCCTGCTCGAACTCCAGGGCGACCGCCGCGAGTTCCTGGAGGTTCTCGATGCGGGTCTCGTCCTGCGGGTCGGTGGAGGCCTGCAACTCCGCGAGGTAACCGGTGCGTTCGAGTATCGCCTCCAGCACGGTGGCCGGTCCGGCGCCGGACTCGACGACCGTACGGAGGTCCTCCATGAGCGTGTTGAAACGCTTGACGGCGTTGGCGGAGCGCGCGGCCATGCCGTACGCCTCGTCCACGCGCCGCAGCGCCTGCGGGAAGCTGATCTTCTCCCGCTGCGCGAGGGCGTCGATCATCGCCTCGGCACGGTCGCCGATCCCTCGCTTGGGCACGTTGAGGATGCGGCGCAGCGGTACCGAGTCCTCGGGGTTGGCGAGGACGCGCAGGTAGGCCAGAACGTCCCGGACCTCCTTGCGTTCGTAGAAGCGGACGCCGCCGACGACCTTGTAGGGCAGGCCGGTGCGGATGAAGACCTCTTCGAAGACACGGGACTGGGCGTTGGTGCGGTAGAAGACGGCGACGTCGCCGGCCTTGGCGTCGCCCGCGTCCGTGAGCCGGTCGATCTCGTCGGCGACGAACTGCGCCTCGTCGTGCTCGGTGTCGGCGACGTACCCGGTGATCTGCGCGCCGGCGCCCGCGTTGGTCCACAGGTTCTTCGGCCGGCGCGACTCGTTGCGCTCGATGACCGCGTTGGCGGCGCTCAGGATGGTCTGCGTGGAGCGGTAGTTCTGCTCCAGCAGGATCGTGACCGCGTCCGGGTAGTCCTCCTCGAACTGGAGGATGTTGCGGATGGTCGCGCCGCGGAAGGCGTAGATCGACTGGTCGGCGTCGCCCACGACGCACAGCTCGGCGGGCGGCACCTCGGCCTCGGGCGGCACGTCGACGGGGTGTTCGGAGGCGGTGCCGACCAGCTCGCGCACCAGGGCGTACTGGGCGTGGTTGGTGTCCTGGTACTCGTCGACCAGGACGTGCCGGAAACGGCGGCGGTAGTGCTCGGCGACGTCCGGGAAGGCGCGGAGCAGGTGGACCGTGGTCATGATCAGGTCGTCGAAGTCGAGGGCGTTGGCCTCGCGCAGCCGCGCCTGGTAGAGCGCGTACGCCTGGGCGAGGGTCTTCTCGAAGCCGTCGGCGGCCTGGGCCGCGAAGTCCTCCTCGTCGATCAGCTCGTTCTTCAGATTGCTGATCTTGGCGCTGAACGCCTTGGGCGGGAACCGCTTGGGGTCGAGGTCGAGGTCCCTGCAGACCAGCGCCATCAGCCGCTTGGAATCGGCGGCGTCGTAGATCGAGAACGACGAGGTGAAGCCGAGCTTCTTCGACTCCCGGCGCAGGATGCGGACGCACGCGCTGTGGAAGGTCATCACCCACATCGCGCCCGCGCGGGGGCCGACGAGCTGCTCGACGCGCTCCTTCATCTCGCCCGCGGCCTTGTTGGTGAAGGTGATCGCGAGGATCTGGCCGGGGTGGGCGCCGCGCTGGGCGAGCAGGTAGGCGATGCGGTGCGTGAGGACGCGGGTCTTGCCGGAGCCGGCGCCGGCCACGATGAGCAGCGGGGAGCCGGCGTGGACGACCGCGGCGCGCTGGTTCTCGTTCAGCCCCTCCAGGAGGGCGGCGGGGTCCAGGACCGGGCGTGGGGCGCCGTCCCGGTAGTACGCGTCCCGGTCCGGCGGCGCGTCGAACTTCCCGGCGAACAGATCGTCCGGGATCGGCTCCGGTACGTGCTCGTCCTCGGGTGGGGGCAGAGGCTCCTCCTCATGGCCGCGGGGGGCCTGGAGGCTCGCCAGGAAGCTGTCGTCAAAGAGGCTGCTCATCGCTCTACGAGTCTAGGGCGCCCCACCGACAACCGGACGCCCTGTGGAAAACCCGCCGGCGACCGGACCGCCGGACACGCTGCCGTCACCTCGCATCACGCACCGTGAGACTCCTGCCCCAGGTCACGAAAATGTATCGGGCATATCACCCTTCAACCTTCACAGGCAGCACACGAGTTGGCTACGGTGCGGGCGGGCCGCACGACCCCCACCGGCGAACCGTCGCCGGGCCGCGCGGCCTCCGCCGAATCCGGCGTGCCCGCTCGGCACCCGGAACCGGGGACCCACCGTGACATGGGGTGAATCGGTTCACAGCCCGGCCCCGGGCCGGACCGTAGGGCAGCCTTCCGTACCACCACCGCCCGAACCCGACAGCTAACCCGGTAGGCGGAGCACGGAAGGAGTCGCCTCCCTTGGCGTCGCACCGCAAGTCCCGTCCCGCCGGATCACGCGTGGCGGGCGTACGGACCCCCGCCCTCGCCACGGCCGCGCTCACCTCGGTGGCCCTGCTGTCCCAGACGGCCACCGCCGCTCCCGCCGACGACCGGCCGAGCCTCGAAGAGGTCCAGCGGAAGGTCGACGACCTCTACCGCCAGGCCGGGTCGGCCACCGAGAAGTACAACGCGGCCAAGGAGAAGACCGCGAAGCAGCGCGAGCAGGTCGACGGCCTCCTCGACTCCCTCGCCGCGCGCACCCAGGAACTCAACGACGCGCGCGAGGAGCTGGGTTCCTTCGCCGCCGCCCAGTACCGCACCGGCACGTCCGTCTCCGACACCGCGACCCTCCTGCTCGCGGACTCGCCGCAGGACTACTTCGACCAGAACCAGCTGATGGACCGGCTCACCGGCCGCCAGAAGCAGCTGGTCGACGACTACGCCACCCAGCAGGCCGAGACGATGGAGAAGCGCCGGGAGGCCACCGAGAGCCTGCGGACGCTGACCGACGCGCAGACCGACCTGAAGACGGCCAAGGCCACCGTCCGGACGAAACTGTCCTCCGCGCGCCGGCTCCTTGCCGACCTGACCGCCGAGGAGCAGGCACGGCTCGCGGCGATCGAGAAGAAGAAGCAGGAGGAGGCGGCCCGCAAGGCCGAGGAACTGGCCCGGCAGCAGGCCGCGGAGCAGAAACGGCAGGAGGAGGCCGCGGCGGCCGCACAGGAGGCCGCGTCCGGCACCACCTCCTCGTCCGCCTCGTCCTCGCCCGGTTCCCCCGACCCCGGGTACGCCACCGCGGCGGAGAAGGCACTGGCCTTCGCCCGCGCCCAGATCGGCAAACCGTACGTTTGGGGCGCCACCGGCCCCGCCTCCTACGACTGCTCCGGCCTCACCCAGGCCGCCTGGAAGGACGCGGGCGTCGACCTGCCCCGCACCACCTACGACCAGGTCAACGCCGGCACGACGGTCTCGATCTCCGCCGCACGCCCCGGTGACCTGGTCTTCTTCTACGACGACATCTCGCACGTCGGGATCTACATCGGCGACGGCATGATGATCCACGCCCCGAAACCGGGCGCGTACGTCCGTGAGGAGTCCGTCTACTACGACGGGGAGTCGTCGATCCACAGCGTGGTGCACCCGGCCTGAGCGGCTCCGCTCTCTAGCATCGGCGCCATGTCATCCGGGACCTCCGCTCTGCGCGCCTGGTGGGCGGGGCGTCCGCCGGCGGCCGGAGCCGCCGTCATGGCGACCGGCATCGTCTCCGTCGGCCTGCACCTGGCCGGCCACGAGACCCTGTCCGGGATCTCCCTGGTACTGGGCTGCGCCGCCTGGCTGGGCCTGGCGCTGAACTTCACCGTCCTGCTGCTGCGCGAGCGACCGACGTGGGTGGCCCGGGCGGCGACACCGGGCGCGCTCACCGCGATCGCCGCGACGACCGTGCTCGGCACCCGCTTCGCCCTGCTCGGCGGGCAGTTCCTGGCAGCCGCGCTGCTCGCCCTGGCGACGGCGCTGTGGCCGGGGCTGATCGTCCTGGTGGTCCGGCACTGGGGGCGGTCCATGCCCGGCGCGGTGTTCCTGGGCTGTGTGGCGACACAGGGGCTCGCCGTGCTCGGCGCCACGCTGGCCGCCACCACCTCGACGCCCTGGCTCGCGCACGCGGCGCTGGTGCCGTTCTGGCTCGGCCTGGTGCTCTACGCCGCCGCCCTCCTCCGCTTCGACTGGCGGCAGGTCACCCAGGGGCCGGGGGACCACTGGGTGGCGGGTGGCGCGCTCGCCATCTCGGCGCTGGCCGGCTCCAAACTGCTCGCCGCCGACGGCACCGGCATGTACCTGTGGAACCAGGACGACGGCGACGTCCTGCGCACCGCGACCGTCGCCCTGCTCGTCCTGGACCTGGCCTGGTACGCCGTCCTGCTCGTCGCCGAAGTGCTCCGGCCGCGGCTCCGCTACGACGTACGCCGCTGGTCGACGGTGTTCCCGCTCGGCATGACGGCGGCGGCGACGTTGTCCGTCGCCGCCGCCGTCGAGGTGCCGTGGCTGGACGGGCCAGGTCAGGCCCTGCTGTGGATCGCGGTGGCCGCCTGGCTGGCGGTGGCCGCCGGAGCGGTCCGCTCCGCCCACGGCGCGCTCCGGCCGGCGGCGCCGCGGTGACTCAGGTCCACAGCACCGCGATGAAGACGTTGACCATCGTGAGCAGCCCGACCAGGCCGAACAGCTGCTTCTCCACCTTCTCGTCGTCGCGCTTCACATAGACCAGGCCGAGGATCACGATCAGCACGGCCAGCTTCACGCCGATCTTGACGTTGTTGACGGAGTGGTCGTCGGCCTGGTTCAGTCCGACCAGGATCACCCCCGTGACCAGCATGGTCAGCGCGCCGTGCAGCATCGCCGGGCCGAACCGGGCGGTGCCCTCGCCCATCGCCTTCATCTGGGTGAGGAAGCCGCCGAGCAGCGCCGCGATGCCGATGATGTGGAGACCGACGAAGAGGTGGATGAGTACGTCCATGGGGCCGGAGCCTAGTCAAGGGCACGGGCCCGGCCGGCACCGGACCGGTCGGCGCATCCCGGACATCCGGCCCGCCATCCCCGCCTGCGTGACGTACCACGCCTCATAGCACCCCCGGGCCTCCTCCTCCCTCGATCCCGGACATCGATCGTCACCCCGCGTGAAACGAGCACGCCCGGAACGGGACCCTGATCACGTGACGTCGCTCATCGCTCCTCTTCCGTCATGTCCGTGCACCTCCTCACCCACCCGGCGTGACCCGGTCTAGCGTCCTGCACCAGGTGACCGGCTCCCCACCGCCGCCGCCCCGCCAGGGGTGGCAGTCGGGCACCACCGCCAGAAAGCCCGGCGCCGGTCCGTCCCCCCGTACGGGCCGCCGCCGGGCCGCGCGGGGCCGTGAGCGGTCGGACGGAGGGACGCGGAACCCCGGTGGCAGCACACCGCAGACCCCGCCCGGGCACCACCGCCAGAAAGCCCGGCGCCGACCCGTCCCCCCGTACGGGCCGCCGCCGGGCCGCGCGGGGCCGTGAGCGGTCGGACGGAGGGACGCGGAACCCCGGTGGCAGCACACCGCAGACCCCGCTGGCGCGCGACGAACGGCGCCTCCGCCCGCACCGCCGCCACCCTCGCCCTCGCGGGCGCGGCGACCGCCACCGGGTGGAACGGGACCGGGCACGCCGCGCCGGAACCGAGCCCGGCCCAGGTCGAGGCCACCGTGGACCGGCTGTACCGGGAGGCCGAGGCCGCCACCGAGAAGTACAGCGGCGCGGAGGAACAGGCGGACGCGGCGGCGCGGCGCCTGGCGGATCCGCGCGACGAGACGGCACGCGAGGAGGAACGGCTCGACGTGGCCCGCGACGCCCTCGGTTCCGTCGCGGCGGCCCAGTACCGCGGCGGTGGCCTCGACCCGGCCCCGCGGCTCGCGCTCTCCGCCGGACCCGACCGGTACCTCGACTCCGCCGCGCGGGCCGAGCGGGCGGGCAGCCGGCACGCCACCGCCGTCGCACGGGCGCAGCGGCGGTTGCGGGAGATCGAGCGGGCCGCGAGGGGCGGCACGGGCGGAGGCGGCCTCGCCGGCGTCCCGGCGGGCGGAGCCGAAACGGCACGGCGCCGCCCTCACCGGCAGCCTCACCGAGGCCCGGCGGCCGCCGGCCCGGCTGACCGACACCGAACGCGCCGGGCTCGGCCACACCCCGGGCCGCGCCGACCGGTCGGACGGCGACCGCGAGGCCCTGTCCGCAGCGACCGCGACCCGAACCCCCGGGCCGCGGCGGCCGTCGCGTACGCCTACGGCAAGCTCGGCAACCCCCACGTCTGGGGCGCCACCGGCCCGAACGCCTTCGACTGCTCGGGCCTCGTCCAGGCCGCCTACCGCTCGGCGGGCGTCTCCCCGCCCCGGACTTCCTACGCCCGGTTCGGCGCCGGCCGCCGCGTCCCCCGCTCCGAACTCCGCCCAGCGACCTGGTCTTCTTCCACTCCGCTGTCAGCCACGTCGGCCTCTACGTGGGCGGTGGCCGCATGATCCACGCCCCCAACCCCTCGGCGCCGGTGCGGGTGGCGCCGGTGGACGGGATGCCGTTCGCGGGGCGCGCACGGGTGGTGTGAGGGGCGGGCGGCGGTCAGACGAGCCGACGGGCCGTGGCCCACCTGGTCAGCTCGTGCCGGTTGGAGAGCTGGAGCTTGCGCAGGACCGCCGAGACATGGGACTCGACCGTCTTGACGGAGATGAACAGCTGCTTGGCGATCTCCTTGTAGGCGTAGCCGCGGGCGATCAGGCGCAGCACCTCTCGCTCGCGCTGGGTGAGGCGGTCGAGGTCCTCGTCGACCGGCGGGGCGTCGGTGGAGGCGAAGGCGTCGAGGACGAATCCGGCCAGCCGCGGGGAGAAGACGGCGTCGCCCTCCTGCACCCGGAAGATCGAGTCGACCAGGTCCGCACCGGTGATCGTCTTGGTGACGTACCCCCGCGCGCCGCCGCGGATCACCCCGATGACGTCCTCCGCCGCGTCCGACACGGACAGGGCGAGGAACCGCACCGGCCGCTCGGCGTCGGCCGCCAAGGGGGCGCAGCGGCGCAGTACCTCGACCCCTCCGCCGCCCGGCAGGTGGACGTCGAGCAGGACCACCTCGGGCCGGGTGGCGGTGATGACCGTGACCGCCTGGTCGACGTCGGCGGCCTCGCCGACGACCTCGACCCCGGTCTCCTCGGTCCGGCCGATCTCGGCCTGCACACCTGTACGGAACATGCGGTGGTCGTCGACGAGGACGACGCGTACACGCCGCTCGGCCGCGGTCGCCGTCTCGTTCGCCTCGGTCGGGTCGTTCACGTCTTCTCCGCCCTCTCCATCTCCAGCTCGACCTCCGTGCCGCCGCCGGGCACCGCGCGCAGCCGCGCCGTGCCGCCGTTGCGCTCCATACGGCCGATGATCGATTCTCTGACACCCATCCGGTCGGCGGGTATCGATTCGAGGTCGAAGCCGGGGCCCCGGTCCCGGACGGACACGAAGACCGTCCTGCCCTCGACTTCGGCGAAGACCTGCACGGCACCGCCCTCGCCACCGTACTTGGCCGCGTTCACCATCGCTTCGCGCGCGGCCTGCGTCTGCGCCCCGATCCGTTCGTCGAGCGGGCAGTCCCCGACCACGACGACCTCGATGGGCACGCCGTGCTTGTCCTCGACCTCGGCCGCGTCGCGCTTCACGGCGTCGGCGAGGGTGGTCGGCTCGTCGACCTCGTCCTTGCCGGTGCCCTCCGGCCTGTAGAGCCAGGCACGCAGGTCCCGCTCCTGGGCCCGGGCCAGGCGGCGCACCTCGCCGGGGCTCTCCGCGTTGCGCTGGATCAGGGTCAGGGTGTGCAGCACCGAGTCGTGCACATGGGCGGCGACCTCGGCGCGCTCCTGGGCCCGGATGCGCATCAGCCGTTCCTCCGAGAGGTCCTGTGTCATGCGGACGAGATACGGGCCGGCCAGCAGCGTGATCCCGACGAGGACCGCGAGGGCGGCCTGGAGCACCGAGCCGAGGTGGGCGGCGGAGCCCTGGAGCACGAAGATGGCGGAGACACCGGCCGTCACCAGCAGCACACCGGCGACCGCGCGCAGCAGCCGGACCGTACGCCGGCGGCGGCCGGCCTCGACCCAGCGGGCCCGGCGGGCGTTGTCCGCCTGCCGCCAGACGAGGGCGACGCCCGCGCCGACCAGCACCGTCGGCCAGAGGTAGGCCTTGGCGCCGCCGCTCACATTCACGTTGCCCACGAAGACGAGGGCCACGACGACCATGAGGAGCAGGGCGACGATCTGCCCCTTGTCCGGTCTGCGGGTGACGAGTCTGCGGCGGCCGTCGGGGGCCGTCTCGGTGGAGACCAGGGAGGGCGGCTTCTGGGCGTCGACGCCGCCTACCCCCAGGGGCACGAAGAACCAGAACGCCGCGTAGAGCAGCGCGCCGAGGCCGTCGGCCATGAAGAGCCCGACGAAGACCAGCCGTACCCAGACCACGGGCAGCCCGAGGTGACCAGCGAGCCCCCGCGCCACTCCGCCCAGCCAGCGTCCGTCGCTGCTGCGGTAGAGCTTGCGCGGCGGCCGTGGCTCGACGACTGGCGCTGCTGCGGCTTCCGGCATGCCAACGATGGTCACACGGCCCCGGTGCCAGGGCATCAGGGTCTGTCCCGGATACTGCCCTGATCTTCGGGGCGGGCCGTCGCCGAACAGCTCCCGGGTGCTTTCTCGGGGCCGATCTCAGGGTCCGGCCAGGGTCGTACCGACTGCCGCCGCGGCCCGCCGGCCGCCACCATGGACACATGACAGAACACGAGCACGCCGCGGCGGGCACGGGTCCCGGCCCCGGCCCGCGCCCGACAGGGGACGCCGGGCCGCGGGACGCGGCGCCCGGGGCCGGCGCCGCGCCGGGTGCCCGTGCCACGCCCGGAGCCGGGGCCACGGTCGGGCCGGATGCTCCCGGCCCCCCGCACCGGTTCCGGCGGGACCGGCGGCACAAGATGGTGGCGGGGGTGTGCGCGGGGCTGGGCCGGCAGTGCGACATGGACCCGGTGATCTTCCGGATCACCCTGGCCGTGCTCTCCGCGACCGGCGGTCTCGGTCTGCTCTTCTACGGCTTCGCCTGGCTGTTCGTCCCGTCCGACGACGAGGACGAGAACGAGGTGCGCAAGCTGCTGACCGGCCGCGTAGACGGTCAGGCGCTGGCGGCCGTGCTCTTCGCGCTGGTCGGCTGCGGAGTCTTCCTCACCATGCTGCACAACGGCGGGGTGCTCACCTTCGCCGTCGTCCTCTCCCTGCTCCTCGCGGGCGCCGGGTACTGGTCGCGGCAGCGCGGCGCCCCCGGGCCGGACCCGCTGGCCGCGCAGGCCGTCGCCGACGCCCCGCCGGAGGCGCAGGCGCCGCCGGTCACCCTCACCTGGCCGTCCTGGTGGCGCGACCCCATAGTCAAGGACGGCTCCCACTTCGGGGGCACGGGGTATCTCTGGGGGCCGTCCGACGCCCGCCCGCGGGACATCTCGGAGCTGGTCGACGTCCGGCTGGCCGGCCACGGCATACCCCGGACACGTCCGGAGGCGCCGCGTCCCCGGCCGCCCGTGCCGCGCGGTCCCCGCGGGATCGGGGGTCCGGTCTTCCTGCTGGCCCTCGCCGCCGGCGCCCTCGGCACCCGTGCCGCCTGGGGCGAGCACGCGCTGGGTCCCAGCTTGCAGACCGGCCTGGCCTGCGCGCTGGTGGTATTCGGCCTGGGCATCGCGGTCAGCTCCTTCCTCGGGCGCACCGGAGCCGGGTCCGTCTTCCTGGCGGTGCTCACGGCGGGCCTGCTCACCGCGTCGGCCGCCCTGCCCAGGGACATCGGCACCGAATGGGCCCGCGTGGACTGGGCGCCCGCCTCGGCGGACCAGGTGAGAGCCCGGTACGACGTGGGCATGGGAGTCGGCACGCTGGACCTGTCCCGGCTGGACCTGGACGAGGGGCAGACGGTCACCACGCGCGCCGAGACGGGCCTGGGCCGCATACGGGTCGTCGTCCCGCCGGACGTGACCGTGCGGCTGGACGTCTCGGTCGGGCTGGGCGACATCCAACTGCCGGGTGACGACGAGAAGGACGTGGACGTGGCTCCGGACAAGCACCAGCGGACGACGCTGTCCCCGGCCGGGGGCGGCAAGGGCACCGGGACGCTCGACCTCGGCATGCAGGTCGGTCTCGGCCAGGTGGAGGTGAGCCGTGCTGCGTCATGAGTTCCAGCCCGGACGGCTGGTCGCCGGCGTCTTCCTGACCGTGGCGGGTGTCGTCTGCCTCGGCGACGCGGAGGGCCGCTGGGCGGCACCCTGGTTCGTGTCGATCCCCTTGGTCATGGGCGGCCTCTGCCTCGCGGGGGCCATCGGGACGGTGACGCGGGGCCGCCGCCGCGGACGCCGCCGGTCACCGCGGGGTCCGGACCCGTCCGCCGGGACCCGGCCGGGCGGTGCGGGCACGGTCGACGGGACGGGTCCGGCCGTCGGCCTCGGGAAGAGGGACAGCCATGGCTGAGGCCCGGCGCCTCGTCAGCCGTAGTGCGCGGCCCGGCGCCGTCGGCGGCGGGCGCGCAGGGCCGCGTCCAGCGAGAGCACCGGCGCACCGGCCAGTACGAGAGGAAGCCAAGCCATGAGATAGGCCAGGTCGTTGCCGTAGTAGTACGGGTCGGAGGCCCAGCTGACGGTCAGCCACAGGCTGAGGGAGATCAGCGCGCCGCCGAGCGCCGCGAGACGGGCGAGAAGACCGACCAGGGTGCCGATGCCGACGGCCAGCTCTCCGAAGGCGATGGCGTAGCCGAAGCCGGACGGGTTCTTCAGCGCCAGGTCGACCAGGGCGGGGATCGCCGAGGAGTCGCGGACGGTCCGCATCATGTCGCCGACGGAACCGGCGCCGGAGTCCTTCAGGAAGGCGCCGTCGGTCAGTTTGTCGAGACCGGCGTAGACGAAGGTGACGCCGAGGAAGATGCGGAGCGGGAGGAGGGCGTACCGGGTGGCGTCGGCCCGCCAGCCACCGGCCCCGCCGGTGGAGGACGTCTCCGTCCGCATGCCGTGAGTCATCGCTGCCAGCCGCCTCTCACCCGTGCGTGCCGTGCCCCCTTGACGACCATACGTACGACGCGGAGGTGCCGCTCAATCCTCACGGGCCGAGTTTTTTCCCGACCGGCTCGTTTTCCGACCGGTATGGCCCGGCCCGGCCTCTGTCTCCTCCGGCCCCGCGGGGGTGCCGGGTCCCTGGCGCGTGGGGTACCTCGGGCGCCTGGCGCGCGGGTGCCTCCGGTGCCTGGCGCGCGGGTGCCTCCGGTGCCTGGTTCGCGGGTGCCTCCGGTGCCTGGCGCGCGGGTGCCTCCGGTGCCTGGTTCGCGGGGCGCCTCCGGTCCCCCATGCGGCGCGATCTCGGTCGCCGCCCCACCCCGCCGACCTGCCCCATCCCGCCGACACCCACCGTCCATCCCCCGGACCACCGAACCGCCCGCACCCCAGCCCCAGCCCCAGCCCCAGCCCCAGCCCCAGCCCCAGGCTCCAGCCCGAGCCTCAGCCCCAGCCACCCCCAACCCGCTACCCCGCCCCTCGGCACTACCGCTCCCCGACCCGACAGAAGGACTCCGAACTCAGGAACTCACGGACTCAGGGCACAGACTCAGGAACTCACAGACTCAGGAACTCACGGACTCACGGACTCACGGACTCACTCCGTGATCTCGACCACGCAGTGGTTGGTCTCCACCCCCGCGGCCGTGACGACCTGCACCTCGACCCGGCCCGGTTCGACATCCGCCGGTACGGGGACGGTCAGCAGCGTGTCGGTG
Organism: Streptomyces griseoviridis; assembly: GCA_014649155.1. Taxonomy (GTDB): domain Bacteria; phylum Actinomycetota; class Actinomycetes; order Streptomycetales; family Streptomycetaceae; genus Streptomyces; species Streptomyces griseoviridis. Next base: position 184,896 of record BMSM01000007.1, read on the forward strand.
GGGTTGCTGAAACCGCCGGCGACCGGGACGAGCGGCACGTGGACGTTGACCGCGCCGATCCGCACCACCATCCGGGACAGCCGGTCCGCGCTCTGCGCACCCGGGGGCACGAAGCCGGCGCCTCGGATCTCGATGTCGTCGCCGGTCCGGATGGGGCCGTCCAGGTCGCCGGCCTCCCGGGCCCGCACCACGGACAGGACCACCGGCCGGCCGCCCTCGGCGTACTTGCCGGCCAGATAGGTCGCCGCCGAGACCAGGACCACCACCGCCAGCCCCCACGGCAGGTCCGGGAGCTGCTCCGGCCGCCGGGCCAGCCGTACCGCGCCGAACGCCAGGGCGACCGCGTTGATCACGACGTACTGGATGTCGGCGAAGGTCCCCCCGCCCGCGTCGTCGGTCAGCAGATCCGCCGCCCGCGGCCGGTCCGCCCGGACCTTCTGGAGCCGCTGGCCCAGCACCCGCAGGCCGACCACCCGCCGTACCAGGACCGCGACCCCGCTGACCACGGCGAGGACGGTCACCGTTCCGGCGCCCCGGCGCAGTTCCAGGCCGGAGATGAGCGCTTCGCGCTGCCCGTGGGCGGAGGCGAGGGCCAGTTGCCCGACCAGCACCAGGACCGCGTAGGCGACGAACAGCACCCAGGAGACGGCCACGGCACGGGAGGTGGAGAGCCGGTTGTCCTCCCCGATGACCGGCGCGAGCGCGCCGCCCCGGGCGCGGTGGAACCAGGAGGCCGCCGTCAGCGCCCCGGCCACCAGCACGGCCGCGGCCAGTCCGGCGGTGCGGGCGGGGGTCCAGCCCGCGCCCACCGCGGTGAGCGCCTGTACCAGCAGCAGGAGCACCAGGGCCGCCAGCGCCGCGCCCGCCGTGCGGCGCCAGAGTCCGGCCAGCCAGGCGCCGCCCTCGGCCCGGCCGCGTTCGGCGACGAGCCCGGCCGACTGGGTCAGTTCCTCGGAGACCCACTGCCGGGACGCCGACGCCGAGTGGGCCACCGCGGCCGGCAGCCCCTGCCCGGCCGCGAAAGCGTCCCTGCGCAGCGCGAACTCGGCGACCGCGCGCCGATGTCCCTCACGTGCGCCGTGCGGGCAGTCACCGCACTCGCATCCGCCCCCGTGCGCGCCCACCCCACCGTGTCTCGCCTCCTGCACCGCCACGCCCGACATCCACCTTCCGCACCCTTGCGACCGGACCCGCAACTCCCCCGGGACGACAGCGAATTGTGCCTTACACCACCCCGTTCGCGCCGGGCGCCCCCGGCTCCCTCTGCTCATCACGGGTGATGCCGGGACCGCGGGGTTGACCCGGTTGCGAGAATTCCCCCTGGCCGAGCGTCTTGCAGCGTGACGAGCCTGGGCCTTCGACGGCAGCACGGTCAGGACCACCCCGGGCCCGCACCGTTCGGTGCCGTTGTTCGGCAGACGTACCGCGAGGTGTCCGTGCCGCTGGAGGCCGCCCCGGGCATCGCCTTCGCACCGGAACGCCGGCGCGGGCGGCTGCGGTTGAGGCTCCGGGAGGGTGCCGACCCGCTGCTCCAGGCGACCGGCGGCCGGCCTCCCGACACCGCGGACCCCTACCGGCTGTCGGTCGGCCTCGACCGCGCCGGCACCGCGGAGTACCTCGCCGAGGAGGTCCGCCGGGCGCTGCTGCCCGACCGGATTCCCGAGGGGCAGGCCACGGCGTACCTGCTGCCGGGCCCTCCGGTGCCCGTCTCGGTGCGCTCCTCCGACGGCACGGTCTCCTTCGACGGAACCCGGGTGCGGACCGACTGGGCGGACACCTCCGACCGGGTCAAGCGCGCGACCGGGCCGAGGATCAACCACGTGGGAGAACTCCTCCAGGTCGAGTGGCTGCCCAACTCCGGTCAGGAGGCCGGATATCTGCACTTCGTGACCCGGGAGGCAGTGTTCACCGGGCTGTCCCCGGAGAAGGACCCGTACGCCCTGGACCTGTGGGGCAGCGCCCGGCGTGATCTGCTCACCGCGCTGGTCGCCACCGCGGTCACCGCGCGGCTCCCGCACCCGTCGGCCCACCCACCGGCCACGCCCGCCCCGGTGTCCGCCTTCCTGCCCGCCGCCGGGTCAGGGGCAGCGGGGGACCGTCCGGACGACCACCGGCCGCCGGCCCGCGCCGTGCCGCCGCGGGCGGACCACCACGACGTACTGCTGCGCCGACTGCGCGAGTTGGGGCAGTGGCACCGGGAAGGGGTCCTCACCGACGAGGAGTTCGCGATGACCAAGGCGGCGGTACTCCGGGGCTTCTGAGCGCGCCCCGCCCTTCCCCTCCCTCACCCCTCCTCTCCGGAGGTCAGTCCAGCAGGTCCGGTTCGGCGCGGCTGATGTCGCGCCACAGCGGCTGGTAGTTGATCCAGGCCACCAGGTCGCCGCCGAGCTGGTCCCAGGTCGCCGCCGCCCGCCGGTGGTCGATCAGCACCGGCCGGCCCGCGGCCTTCGCCGTGAGCTGGACCTGGCAGCACCGTTCCATCGACAGGAACCACCAGGCGGCGGCGTCCACCGAGTCGCCGACCGTGAGGAGCCCGTGGTTGCGCAGCACCAGCGCCTTGCGGGAACCGAGGGTCGCGGCGATCCGCCGGCCCTCCTCGGCGTCGACGGCGACCCCGCTGTAGGAGTCGTACAGGGCGTGGTCCTCGTAGAAGGCGCAGCTCTCCTGGGTGATGGGGTCCAGCAGTTCGCCGAGGGCCGCGAGGGCCCGGCCGTGGACCGAGTGGCAGTGGGCGACGGCGACGACGTCCGGACGGGCGGCATGCACCTGGGAGTGAACGGTGAAGGCGGCCTGGTTGACGTGGTAGCGGCCCTCGATCACCTGTCCGGCGGCGTTGGCCAGGACCAGGTCGCTCACCGTGACGTGCCGGAAGGGCAGGCCGAAGGGGTTGACCCAGAAGCAGTCGCTGAACTCGGGATCGCGGGCGGTGATGTGCCCGGAGACGCCGTCCTCCAGGCCGTACCGCCCGAAGATCCTGAGCGCGCCGGCCAGCCGTTCCTTGCGGTGCCGGCGTTCGTCTGCGACGGACTCGTGCATCGGCGGCATCGCGAACTGGAGGGTGTCGAGCGGCCGTGGCGGGGGCGGAGCGGCCCCGGACGTCGCGTGCATGTGTTCTCCGGCACTGGGTTGATTCACGGGGCGTGAAGTTACCGTCGGTGAGCCGGGTACGACAGTTATGTTCCGTAAATAGGCGAGGCGTGCGGCGCGGCCCGATCGATTCCGGACAGGAGATGTCGGGTATCGGGGTCACACTCGCCGTATGAGTCGAGCGCGTACGAACGGAAACCCTGGGCGGACCGCCGTGAGCTGGTCCGTCTTCGCCGCCGCCGAACCCCGTTTCGCCGCCGCCGTCGAGCGGCGGTTCGGCGTCCATCCCCACCACGTCCTCGCGACCCTGCGCGCGGACGGCTCACCCCGGACCTCCGGTCTTGAGGCGCGTTTCACCGGCGGGGAGCTGTGGCTCGGCATGATGCCCGGCTCGCTCAAGGCGCTCGATCTGCGCCGCGACCCGCGCTTCGCGCTCCAGGCCAATCCCGGCGCGGGCACCGGCATGGAAGGCGGCGACGTGCGGATCAGCGGACGGGCGGTCGAGGTCGAGGAGGGGGAGGCGAGGGACCGGTACGTGGAAGAGGTGGAACCGCCGCAGCCGTTCCACCTCTTCCGTGCCGGGCTGACCGAGGTCACGCGGACCCGTGTCGAGGACGACGCGTATCTCGTCGTCGAGGTCTGGAAGCCCGGCGGGCCGGTGCGCACCGTCAAGCGCGCTTAGCCCGGCGGGCCGGTGCGCACCGTCGAGCGCGCGTAGGCCCGGTCCGCCCCGTCCCCGGGGTCACTCCCACTCGATGGTGCCCGGGGGCTTCGACGTGATGTCGAGGACGACCCGGTTGACATCCCTGACCTCGTTGGTGATCCGCGTGGAGATCCGGGAGAGGACGTCGTACGGGAGGCGCGACCAGTCGGCCGTCATGGCGTCCTCGGAGGAGACCGGACGCAGCACGATCGGGTGGCCGTAGGTGCGGCCGTCGCCCTGGACGCCGACGCTGCGGACGTCCGCGAGCAGCACCACCGGGCACTGCCAGATCTCGCGGTCCAGGCCGGCCGCGGTCAGCTCCTCGCGGGCGATGGCGTCGGCCTCGCGGAGCAGGTCGAGCCGCTCCTTGGTGACCTCGCCGACGATCCGGATGCCGAGGCCGGGGCCCGGGAAGGGCTGGCGCTGGACGATCTCCTCGGGCAGGCCCAGTTCCTGGCCGACCATCCGGACCTCGTCCTTGAACAGCTTGCGCAGCGGCTCGATCAGCTGGAACTCCAGGTCCTCCGGGAGCCCGCCGACGTTGTGGTGCGACTTGATGTTGGCGGCGCCGGTGCCGCCGCCGGACTCGACCACGTCCGGGTAGAGGGTGCCCTGGACGAGGAACTCCACGGCGGGGCCCTCGTCGGCGATGATCTCGGCCTGGGCCTGCTCGAAGACCCGGATGAACTCCCGGCCGATGATCTTCCGCTTCTCCTCGGGGTCGGAGACGCCCTTGAGCGCGGTCAGGAACCGCTCCTCGGCGTCCACGACCTTGAGCTGTACGCCGGTCGCGGCGACGAAGTCCTTCTCGACCTGCTCGGTCTCGCCCTTGCGCATCAGGCCGTGGTCGACGTAGACACAGGTCAGCTGGGAGCCGATGGCCTTCTGGACGAGGGCCGCGGCGACCGCGGAGTCCACGCCGCCGGACAGGCCGCAGATGGCGCGCTTGTCGCCGACCTGCTCGCGGATCGCGGCGATCTGCTCCTCGATCACGTTGCCCGTGGTCCAGTCGGGGGTGAGGCCCGCGCCCCGGTAGAGGAAGTGCTCCAGGACCTGCTGGCCGTGCGTGGAGTGCATCACCTCGGGGTGGTACTGGACGCCGTAGAGCTTCTTCTCGTCGTTCTCGAACGCGGCGACCGGGACGACGTCCGTGGAGGCGGTGACGGTGAAGCCCTCGGGGGCGGCCGAGCACGCGTCGCCGTGCGACATCCAGACCGCCTGCTCGGCGGGGGTGCCCTCGAAGAGGGTGGAGGAGGGCCGGGAGACGGCGAGGTCGGTCCGGCCGTACTCACGGGCGCCGGTGTTGTCGACCGTGCCGCCGAGGGACTGCGCCATGAGCTGGAAGCCGTAGCACATGCCGAAGACGGGGACACCGGCCTCGAAGATCTCGCGGTCGAGGCGGGGGGCGCCCTCCTCGTAGACCGACGAGGGGCCGCCGGAGAGGATGATGGCCGCCGGGTTCTTGGCGAGCATGTCCTGAACCGGCATGGTGCTCGGCACGATCTCGCTGTAGACCCGGGCCTCGCGGACGCGGCGGGCGATGAGCTGGGCGTACTGCGCGCCGAAGTCGACGACCAGGACGGTGTCGGGGGCGGCGTTGGCAGCGGGAGTCGCTGATGACACGAGGTGCCTTCCGGCGGTCGGGCGGGGTCTTGTGACTCCGAGTCTACCGAGACGGTCAGGTGGACCGTCCCGGCCGCGGTCGCCGCCCCCGCACCGGCCCCGGGTCTCACCATGCGGGAAGGGTTGGCCACCCTGCGTCGCCCCGGCATAATGGGGCCCATGCTCACGCACCAGGCTTTCCTGTTTACCTATGGCGACCGGCCCACCGGCTGCCATGGTCGTGCTGCTTGAGCAACTGACAAGCGACTTCCCCAGGCGCCCCGGGCCGACAAGGTCCGGGGCGCCTGCGCTTTTCCCGGACCCGTCGCTCCGCGGCACCCCGTCCGACGAGGAGCCCCCATGAGCCCCATGACCACCGCTGCCGACGCGACCGGTGCCCACACCCCCGAAGCCGCCGGCGTGATCACCGGCGCCCGCGAGCGCATCGACGCGCTCGACGACCGGATCATCGGCCTGATCCAGGAGCGCATGGCCGTCTCGGCCGTCATCCAGGACGCCCGGATCGCCTCCGGGGGCCGGCGGGTGAACCTCTCCCGTGAGACGGCCGTCCTCGGCCACTACCGCGAGGCCCTCGGCAAGCCGGGCACGGCCCTCGCCATGACCCTCCTCGAACTGTGCCGCGGTCGCGTCTGAGGGCCCTCGCACTGGAGTTCAGGGCCGTTCTCACCCGGACGGAGCGTGACCGGGGGCCGCGTGGCTTCGTTGGTCCCGGTGTCCGTGCCAGCCAGGGGCGGGCCCGAAAGAACCACGCGTGGCTCGCTGGAGCGATGAGGCGTACGGATCGTTCCGTGCGTCGTGGGACCTCGCTCCAGGGAAGTGACCGGACGGCAGGGGACAGCAGCCCGGTCATCCAAGAGAACGGTCGGCTCCGGGGACGCCCGGGGCCGGCCGACGGAAGTCCTCCGAAGCCCCCCTCCCTCCCCCTTCCGTCACGTCCTTCCCTGCATAACCGTTTCGCCTCGCGCCGACCGGCCGGGCAGACCCAGACCAGCGGCGCGACCCCCCGGCGCCGCTCCGCCGGCACCGGCGCCGCCCTGACGCCGGTGCCGGCCACGAAGGGCCCCGCGGCGACACCCCGCGGGGCCCTTCGCGCGCGCCCGCCCAGGTACGGGAGCGGCGAGCGCACTCGCCTGCGCCCACCCACGAAAGGCACCCCCGGGAGCCACGCACCGACCTGGCGCACCGAAGTGGCGCACGGAAGTGGCACAGCGCACATGAGAATTCCGTGAGAACGCGGACAACCTTTCCCGGGGTTCGCTGATCCAACCTGCTGTTCCCCGGGCCCCACCCGCGCCCCACCGCGGAGGCCTCCTCCTCGTCCGTGCCGCCACCGGCGGTACGCCTGACTTCCCGAGGTCTTCATGAAGCTTCGCCGCGCCATGGCGGCAGCGGCCGCCACGGCAGTGATAGCTCCCCTGGCGCTGCTCGCCGCCCCGGCCGCGTACGCCGACGGGGAGACGTCCTCCTCGCCGACCGCCTCCGCCTCCACGCCGGCGCAGGAGAGCACCGGCACCTCCCCGGAGCCGTCCGGCTCCACCTCCGCGGCGGCACCCGGCGGCTCCCCCTCCGCGAGCGCCTCCGCGTCCGACGGGACCAGCGCGTCGGCGTCCCCGTCCGCCAGTACGTCCCCGAGCGCCTCGGCGTCCGTCCCGGCGGACCCCGAGGACCCGGAGGAGTCGGAGGCGCCCGAGCCCGAGCCGTCCGAGTGCGTCGCCGCCACGGCCGACCTGGACATCTCCGGTCTGCCGGGCAGCATCGCGGCGGGCAGCGGCTGGCACGCGTTCACGCTGCACGTCCTCAACGACACCGGCTCCACGCTCAGCGACCTCGTCTACCTGGTCGGCGCCGCCGCCGAGGACGGCGACACCCTGTTCACCAGCGGGCAGGTCCGCCTCCAGGCGTACGACCCCGAGGACAAGACCTGGTACGACCTCAGCGACGAGGGCTACGCGGTCGGCTGGGCCGGTGGGACCGACGTCCTGAAGCCGGACTACGAGGTCGAGGTGCCGCTGCGGATCGATGTCGCCGCCGGTGCCCCGGTCGGCTCGGCGTTCACGCTCGGCGCGACGCTGTACGTCGACGAGGACCTGTGCTTCGGCGCCGCCGACGTGTCCTACGAGTTCCAGATCGCCGCCGCCGGCACCGACACCTCCGGCACCGAGCCGCAGACCGGCGGCAAGGCACCCGTGACCGGCGCGAAGCCCTCGGCCACCACGCCGCGGGTCACCGGCAGCCTGGCCACGACCGGGGCCGGGTCCGCGCTGCCCGCGCTCGGCCTGGCCGGCGGTTTCGCCGTCGTCGCCGGCGCCGGCGCGGTCTTCGCGGTGCGGCGGCGCAAGGTCGGCGCGCGGGCGTAGCACCGGCCGCCGGGCCCGCCCGACCGGGCGGGCCCGGCTCGGGACAGAGAGGGACCCGCGCTCGGAGGGGGGGCGCGGGTCCTTCTCCGTTCCCCCGCCCACGCCGTCGCGGGCGGTCCGTCACCGCTTCGGCGGCACCGCCGGCATTCCGAGGAACGGCAGCCGCAGCGCGCCGAACGCGTCCGCCGGGACCACCGGGGCCTTGGGCTCGACGGCGGCCAGCCGCTCGTACGCCCTGCCCTGCGCCGGGCGCGGGTCGGGCTCGCCCTTGTTCGGCCAGTACGACATCGCCCGCTCGGCCTGGGCCGTGATGGTCAGGGACGGGTTGACGCCCAGGTTGGCGGAGACCGCGGCGCCGTCGACGACGGAGATGCCGGGGTGGCCGTAGAGCCGGTGGTACGGGTCGATGACGCCGGTCTCCCGGGAGGCGCCGATCGGGCAGCCGCCGAGGAAGTGCGCGGTGAGCGGGGTGCCCATCAGCTCGCCGACGTTGGAGCCGGCGAAGCCGTTGATCTCCGCGGCGAGGGCGGAGGCGCCCTCGGTAGCGGCCTTGATCTGCTTGGGGTTGGGCGAGCCGTGGCCCTGGCGGGAGGTGAGCAGGCCCTTGCCGACACCGGCCGGTTTCAGGTACGTCGTCAGGGAGTTGTCCAGCGACTGCATCACCAGGCCGATGATGGTCCGCTCCGACCAGCGGCGGTTGGAGAGCGAGCGGGCGACCATCAGCGGGTGTCTGGCCGCGTGGGCGAGGAAGCCCAGGACGCGGGTGGTGCCGGAGGCGGTGCGGCCCGCGTAGGGGACCTGGACGATCGACAGGCTGCCCATCGAGTTGGAGCCCTTGCCGTAACGGACCGGCTCGATGTGGGTGTTGGCGTCGGGGTGGATCGAGGACGTGATGGCGACGCCGCGCGTGAAGTCGGCCCGGGGCTGCCCGGTGGCCTTGCGGTAGCGGCGGTTGTCGGTCATCGCGCCGACCAGCGCCTCGGAGTTGGTGCGGGTCAGCGTCCCGAGCCGGTCGGATATGTACGGGAGCTGGCCGCCGGCCTTCATCCGGTGCAGCAGGGTCTGGGTGCCGTACGTGCCGGCCGCGAGGACCACGCGGCGGGCGGTGAAGGTCCGGCCCCCGGAACGGTTTCCGGTACGACCCCCGCCACGGCTCCCGTCACCGCCCCGGGCGCCGGTCTTCGCGCGCCGGTCGGTGGGGAGGGTGGCGACCGCGAAGCCGCCGCGCGAGTCGTCGGTGACGGATACCACCGTGGTCATCGGGTGGACGACCGCGCCCGCCTTCTCGGCGAGGTACAGGTAGTTCTCGTTGAGGGTGTTCTTCGCGCCGTGGCGGCAGCCGGTCATGCACTCGCCGCACTCCGCGCAGGCCCGCCGCTCCGGTCCCACCCCGCCGAAGTAGGGGTCCGGGGCCCGCTCCCCCGGCCGGGCCCGCACCGAGCCGTCGGCGTCCTCGCCGTCACCGAAGAAGACGCCGACCGGGGCCAGGTGGAAGGTGTCGCCGCAGCCCATCCGTTCGGCGGCGGCCTTCAGGTGCACGTCGGAGGGGGTGGTGGTCGGGTTGAGCCGGACGCCGAGCATGCGGCGGGCCTGGTCGTAGTACGGCGCCAGTTCGTCCTTCCAGTCGGTGATGTCCGCCCACTGGGGGTCCTCGAAGAAGGGCGCGGGCGGGACGTAGAGGGTGTTGGCGTAGTTGAGGGAACCGCCGCCCACCCCGGCTCCTGCCAGGACCATGACATTCCCGAGGAGGTGGATGCGCTGGAGGCCGAACATGCCGAGCTTCGGGGCCCAGAGGTAGTTCTTCAGGTCCCAGGAGTTCTTGGGCAGCGTGGCGCGGGTGAAGCGGCGGCCGGCCTCCAGGACGCCGACCTTGTAGCCCTTCTCCGTCAGGCGGAGGGCGGACACGGAGCCGCCGAAGCCTGAGCCGACGACGATCACGTCGTAGTCGTACGCGCCGTCGTACGGGTCGTACGGGTCGTACGGCTCCTCGCGGACGTCGTCGCGAGCGTCGTCGCGGGCGTCGTCGTGGGCGTCCTGGGGCACGGTTGTCTCCTCGTCGAGTTGCGCGTGCGGGTCCGTCGGGGCGGGGCGCGCGGTTCTCCCCGCGCCCTGGGGGGATCACCGGAAGCGGAGCGCCTTCATCAGGTGGAGGCTGCGGGTCATGAAGCGGGCGTACTTCTCGTCGTCCAGGCCCAGCGAGGGAGCCATCGGCAGCAGGCGCTGGTGGGCGACGGTCTGCGCCTCGGTGTACTTGAGGATGCCCTCGGAGCCGTGCCGGCGGCCGAGCCCGGAGTCCTTCATGCCGCCCATCGGCGCCTGGACGCTGCCGTAGGCCGCGGCGTACCCCTCGTTGATGTTGACGGTGCCGGTGCGCAGCCGGGCGGCGACCTTGCGGCCGCGCCGGGCGTCCTTGGTCCAGACCGAGGAGTTCAGGCCGTACGGTGTGGCGTTGGCGTGCTCGACGGCCTCCTCCTCGGTGTGGAAGCGGTAGACGGAGACGACCGGTCCGAAGGTCTCCTCGGCGCACACCGCCATGGGCGCGGCGACGCCGTCGAGGATGGTCGGCTCGTGGAAGTACGGGCCGATGTCGGGCCGCGCGACCCCGCCGGCCAGGACCTTCGCACCGCGCTCCACGGCGTCCGCGACATGCCGCTGTACGGTCTCCAGCTGCCGCTGCCCCGCCAGTGACCCCATGTCGGCGCCGTAGGCGAGGGACGCGCCGAGCCGCATCGCCCTGGTGCGGGCGGCGAAGCGCTCCAGGAAGGCGTCGGCGAGGGACTCGTGGACGTAGAGCCGCTCCACGGAGATGCAGAGCTGGCCGGCGGAGGAGAAGCAGGCGCGGACCGCGCCCGCCGCGGCCTTCTCGATGTCGGCGTCCTCCAGGACCAGCATGGCGTTCTTGCCGCCCAGTTCGAGGGAGACGCCGACCAGGCGGTCGGCGGCGCCCCGGGCGACCTCGCGGCCGGTGCGGGTGGAGCCGGTGAAGGAGACGTAGTCGGCGTGCCGGACCACCTCGGGGCCGACGACCGGGCCCTCGCCGAGGACGACCTGGAAGACGCCCTCGGGCAGTCCGGCCTCGATGAGCAGGTCGCGGGCCCACAGGGCGGTCAGGCAGGTCTCGGTGTCGGGCTTCATGACGACCGCGTTGCCCGTGACGAAGGCGGGGAGCGCGTCGCCCACCGACAGTTCCAGCGGGTAGTTCCACGGGGCTATCTGGCCGACGACACCGCGCGGGTGGCGCAGTTCGGTGACCTTCGTCAGCGCCGGTACGGCGCCGGTGTGCCGCCTGGGCCGCAGGTAGGCGGGGGCCTTGCGGCCGTAGTGCCGGGCGGCGACGGCGACGGCCTGGACCTCCTCGTGGGCGTGCAGGCGGGCCTTGCCGGTCTCCAGCTGGATCAGGTCGAGGACCTCGGCCTGACGCTGGAGGACCAGGTCGTGGAAGCGGAGCAGGACGGCGGCGCGTTCCCGGACCGGGGTGCGCTCCCAGGCCGGCTGGGCGGCGCGGGCCCGGTCGTACGCCTCGGCCACGTCCGCCGGTGTGGACTCCGGCAGGTCGGCCAGCTTCCCGCCGGTGAGCGGGGCGTGGCTCGCGGTCCGTCCCGAGCCGGTGACGCCCTTGGTGAGCCGGGCGAGCAGCTCGGGGGTGACCACGTCGGCGGCGGTGCGGGCGCCCGGCGGGGCGGGGGCGAGGGGGTTGGTGCCGGTCCGTGCGGTGGCGGTCGGGTCCGTCACCGTCGTGGGGGCGTTCTTGGGGGCTGTCTGCTCCGGGGCCTGCGCGTCCGTCATGAGCGGCAGGGTATGCCGCTGCGGGGCCCTTGTGTACCCGTCGGTAACGCAGATTCACCGAGCGCTCACATGCCGCCAGTGATCGCTGGCAACGAACGCCCTGATCAGGGGGTTATTCGGGGGTACGGCCGCCCTCGGAGGACGCCGGCGAGGAGGAGGCCGGCCGCGACGGCGGGGGCGGCGAGGAGGACGGGGGCGGCGGGGTCGCGGGCCGGGTCGTGGGCGGGGGCGGGGTCGTGGGCGGGGGCGGGGTCGTGGGGACGCGGGTCACGGTGACGGTGGCGGTGGGGACCGGGGTCGGGGAGCCGGCGGGGCCGCCGTCGCCGGGCGGGGCCTGGTCCGGTGCCGAGGTGGTCGGGAGCGGGTCCCCGCCTCCGTCGCCGGCGCCGTCGATCAGCAGCGCCGCCACGGCGGCGCCCGCGCCCGCCGTCGCGGCGGCCAGCAGCGCCACCGTGAGCATGGCCCGTTTCGAACGCCGTCGCCCGGAGCCGCCCGGCGCGGTGGTGCGCCCGGTGGCCAGGTAGGTCCGCAGCATGCCCTCGGCCCCGGCGGCGTCCAGCCGACGCCGCGGGTCCCGTTCGAGCAGGCCGCGGATGACGGGGAGCAGCGGGCCCGCCTGCGGGGGCGGCTCTATCTCCGCGGTGACCACGGCGTGCAGGATGCCGCCGAGCGAGTCCCGGTGGAACGGGGACTCGCCGCTGAGGACGGTGCACAGCAGGGCGCCCAGCGACCACAGGTCGGACTCGGGACCGGCCCGGCCGCCGGACATCCGCTCCGGCGCGGTGTACTCGGGGGAGCCGACGAAGGCGCCGGACTCGGTGAGCGTGGTGGCGCCCGGGACCTGGGCGACGCCGAAGTCGGTGAGCACGACCCGGCCGTCCTCGGCGACCAGCACGTTCGACGGCTTCACGTCACGGTGCAGGACCCCGGCGGTGTGCGCGGTGCGCAGCGCGCCGAGCAGCGCCAGCCCGATCCGGGCCGCCTCGGCGGGGCCGACCGGCCCCTGACCGGCGATCCGGTCGGCGAGCGAGCCGCCGTCGAGCAGCTCCATGACGATGTACGTCCGTTCGTCGTCGTCCACGACGTCGTGGACGACGATGATGTGCGGGTGGCTCAGCTGCGCGACCGCGCGGGCCTCGCGCAGGGTGCGCTCACGGCGGCGCCGGGCCTCGGCGGCGGAGAGGGTGTCGTCGCCGGGCAGTTCCTTGACGGCGACCTGCCGGCCGAGCAGTTCGTCGACCGCCCGCCACACCACGCCCATACCGCCGCGGCCGAGCCGCGCCAGAAGCCGGTAACGGCCCGCGATGACACGTCCGCCCGCCCCCTCGGTCACCATGCGTCCCATCATGCCGCACAGTGCGCGACGACTCGGGACCCGCGCGGGTCCGGGTGGCCGACAAACGACCTGGTGCGCCGGGGGTGCGCCGGGGGCTCCTCAGGCGGTGCCCTCCCGCCAGCTCCGCAGGACCGCCTCGAACTGCTCGCTCGCCGTCGCCCAGTCGTCGACGGGCGAGGACATGTAGAGGGCGTACTCGACGCCGTCCCGGGACAGGTACATCTCCTCGACGGCGCGGCGCGGCCCCGGGAAGGACGTGTCCTCGGCCAGCGCGGTCCAGGTGTACTCCCAGCGGGCGCTGGGACGGTCCCGGTAGTCGTTCTCCTCCAGCGTCACCCGCTGGTAGTCGGCCAGCCGCTGGAGTTGTTCCTCCAGGCTGAGCTGGTGGGCGTACGGGTCGTCGAAGTCGGGCGAGGTGTCGACGGCGACGCGGAGGAAGTGCTCGCCGCCGTCGGGCGTGTAGTCGACCTGTCGGAGGTCGCCGTCGTCGCCGTACACCTGGCGGGTCCAGTCCGCGGGCAGGGAGAGGCTGAAACCGAACGGGTCCTCGCGGCGGACCCAGTCGGCCGGAACCGCTCCCCCGGACGTCCCGGCGGAGTCGGAGCCGCCCGAGCCGTCCGGCGACTCGGAGCCGCCGGACCCCCGGGTCCCCTCCGTCGCCCCGGCGGTCACGGTCGGCCCGACGGAGACGGCGGAGTCGCCCTTGGTCCCGTCGCCGCCTTCCGTCGCCCGCAGCAGTACGGCGGTGCCCCCGCCGACCAGGGCGGCGACGACCACGGCCAGCACGACCGTACGCGCCCGGCGCATGCCGGACGGCGCAGGGGCGGTGGTCGAGGTGGTGGGCGTACCGCCGGGAGGTCCGTGGTAGGCGGAGTACCCGGCGTACGCCGGGTGTCCGGCGTGTCCTGGGTGCGCGAGGTCCGCGCCGTGGCGGCCGGGCGCCGGGGTGACGGCCGTGGGGCCTCCGGCCGGCGGCGGCACCGCGCCGTCCGCCGGTGGACGCCCGTCGGCCGGGCGCGGTCCGGCCGCGTCACCCGGCGAGGCCGGGTGGGTCACCGCTTGCGTCGGCACATACGCCTGCGCCGCGTCCGACCGGCGTCCCTCGGCCGCCTCGGCGAGCATCTGCTCGGCCTCCTCCGCCGAGGGCCGGGTGGCCGGGTCCTTGCGCAGCAGGGCGCTGACCACGGGCTCCAGCGGACCGGCGTGGCGCGGCGGTGCGGCCTCCTCCTCCACGACCGCCTGCATGGTGGACAGCGGTGAGGTGCGGCGGAACGGCGACCTGCCCTCCACCGCCGTGTAGAGCGTCGCGCCCAGCGCCCACAGGTCGGACGAGGGGCCGGGATCATGGCCGCGGACGCGCTCGGGCGCCAGGTAGTCGACGGAACCGACCACCTCCCCGGTCCGCGTGATGGTGGAGTCGCCCTCGATCTGCGCGATGCCGAAGTCGGTGAGGAGCACCCGGCCGTCCGCGCCGAGCAGCACGTTGCCCGGTTTCACGTCGCGGTGCAGCACCCCGGCGGCGTGGGCGGCGCGCAGGGCGCGCAGCACCCAGAGGCCGATCCGGGCCGCCTCGCGCGGCGCGACGCGTTCCTCGTCCTTGACCGCGTCGGCCAGCGAACGGCCCTCGACCAGTTCCATGACGATCCACGGCCGGCCGTCGTGTTCCAGTACGTCGTGGACGGTGACGACGGCCGGGTGGTTGATCCGCGCCGCCGCGCGCGCCTCGCCCCGGGTGCGGGCCAGCAGCACGGCCCGGTCCCCCTCGGCGACGTAGAGCGCGGCGGTCAGCTCCTTGATGGCGACGACCCGGTGCAGCACCTCGTCGTGGGCGCGCCACACCCGGCCCATGCCACCGCTGCCGATGGCGTCGCCGAGCCGGTAGCGGCCCGCGAGGAGCTGGCCCTGCATCTGATTCACGTTGCCCCGCAATGGTCTTGACTGGGTCAGCGTAGGGACCGGCCCTCGTCCAGGGAACCGGTGGGGCGCTCCGGAGACCGCTCTGTGACGGTTGTCGCTTTCTGATCGACCGGGCAACCACATCCGCTCAACCAGCGTCAACAGAGCGCTTATTCGGTCCAGCGATCAGGGACAAGCGGTACGGAGAGGACCGAAAGGGGTCAGCCCGTGTACTGGTAGCTCGCCGACGCCTGTTCGAAGAGCCGGGTCACCTCGTCGCGCTGCGCCTCCGGTCCGCGCACCTGTACCACGTGGTAGTGCCCGTCGATCAGGATCGCGAGATTGCGTACGTACAGCTCGCTCCCGTCGTCCCCGTTCCAGGTGAACTGCCCCTCGGCCATCGAGCGTCCGCCCACCTCGATGGACTTCAGCCCGGCCGAGGTGGCCCAGCTGGAGTCCCGGTAGGGCTGCAACTCCGGTTCGCGGTCCCGCTGGTACGTCATCGGATCGGCACCGAACTCCCCGGCGCCGTCCCTTCCCGGTACGACGATCAGCTCGAAGTCGCCCTGGCTGTACACGACCTGCCCGCGACCGTTGACGGCGGTGCGGTCCCAGCCCTCGGCGACGGCGACGCGGAACCCCTCCGGGTCCTTGCGCAGGGTGAAGCCGTCGGCGACCTCGGGGCCGGTGGTCTGCGGCTCGGTGGACCCAGCGGACCGGGACGGGTCCGGTTCCTCGTCCTGCGGCGACTCGCGTTCGGGGCGGGGCTCGCCGCTGGGGTCCGGCGCTCCGGCGGCGCCCGTCCGGTCGGGGCCGCCGGCCGCGCCGGTGTCGCCGTCCTTCGGCATGAAGACCATGGCGTACGCGATCAGCGCGGCCATGCCGGCCAGTATCAGCAGGAGCAGGAGGCGGCCGAGCCGACGCGGTGAACCCGCCTCCCGCTTGGCCCGCTTGTGCCGTCCTTGGTGCGCGGGCAGCCCGGCGCGCCGCCTGCGCACCAGCTCGCCCCGGCGGCGCACGATCGGCAGCCGGCTCGCGTCGACGGGCGGGGCCGGGACGACATGGAGTCCCGCGTCGGGCTCCGGAGCCGACCGGACCAGCGAGCGCAGCCAGCCGCGCAGCTCCTCGAAGTCGAGCCGCTCGATGGGGTCCTGACGCAGCAGCGACTCGACGACCGGCCTGAGCGGCCCGCATTCCTCGGCGTAGGCGGGCGGTTCCGCGCACACCATCTGCACCAGCTCGGCCGTGGACTCCTCCGGGTACGGGGCGTGCCCCTGGACGGCACGGAAGAGCAGGGCGCCCAGGGCCCACAGGTCGGTCGCGGGACCGATGGGCGGCGCCAGCCGCCAGTTCTCGTGCACCGGGCCGGCCTGCTCGGGCGCCCACCGCTCGGTAACCGGCCCGACCAGCGCCATCCGCGCCTGCCGGGCCCGCTCGGCGGCGAGCGCGGTGTCCGGTCCCCGGCGTACGGGAGCGTCGGCGGCCGGATCGTCCCAGCGACCGGTCGGCGGGGCCGGCGCGGGCACGGGGGCCGGCGCGCCCGGCGGAACCGAGGGGGCCGGCTGAG
Organism: Streptomyces griseoviridis; assembly: GCA_014649155.1. GTDB lineage: Bacteria > Actinomycetota > Actinomycetes > Streptomycetales > Streptomycetaceae > Streptomyces > Streptomyces griseoviridis. Next base: position 201,251 of record BMSM01000007.1, read on the forward strand.
CGGCGGGGCCGGGCGGGTGCCGGGGGTCGGCGGGCGGGGTCGCCGGGGCACCGGTGGCACGGGGAGCGGCGCCATGCCAGGAGGTGGTGCGGACGCCGTAGGGGTCGGCGATCTGCCCCGGCGTGGGCCCGCCGGCGTGTCCGGGAGCGGACGGCGGCTGTCCCGGCCCGGTGCCGTAGGGGGCGGGGGCGGTGTCGGGGGCGGGGCGGGCTCCGGGCAGGGCCGCGCGGCTCTGCTCCGCCTCGTGGATGCGGGCCGCGGCCCGGGCACCGGCCCGGTAGGCGGCGATCGCCCCGGCCCGCGCGGCCCGGACATCCCCGCTGCCCCCGAGCGCACGCGGCCCACCGGCGTCACCGGCCCCGCCCGCCGCGTCCGCGCCCTGCCCCGGCAGCGCCTCGGCCACCCGCGCCTGGATGGCGGCCCGCCGAGCGGCTTCGGGGTCACGGGGAGGGGGACCGGCGGGGCTGCTGGGGCCACCGGCAGGACCAGCGGGACCCGCAGGGCTGCCGGGACCGCCGGCAGGACCGAGGGAACCCGCAGGGCTACCAGGCCCACCACGACCGAGGGAACCCGCGGGGCTACCAGGTCCACCGGGACCCAGGGGACCACCGGGACCACCGGGACCGGCACCACCGGGACCGAACGTGCCGGTGGGGCTCACGGAGCCGAACGTGCCGCCGGGACCCACGGAGCCGGCCGGCCCCTGGCCCCCGCTCCCGTCAGCCCCGCTCTCCCCCTCGCCCCCGGGCACGGGGTCGTATCCGCACAACGCCTCCTCCGCCGCGCCGACCGCCAGCCCGGTCAGCAGTACGCGGCCGTCGTCGCAGACGAGCACCGTGCGCGCGGTGATGTTCCGGTGCACCCAGCCGTGGGCGTGCAGCACCCGCAGGGCCATCAGGACGTCGGAGGCGATCTCGGCCGCCCGGTACGGCGTCAGCGGCTGCTCGGCGAGCAGGGCCGCCAGCGGCCGGGCGGGCACCAGCTCGCTGACGACCCACAGCGAGCCGCCCTCGGCGAACACGTCGAAGACCTGGTCGAGACGGGGATGGTCGGGAATGGCCGCCGCGGCCTGCGCCGCCTCCACCGCCCGCCGCACCACGGGGTCGGCCGGGCGCCGGACACCGCTGCGCGAGGACGACGATCGCTGGACCGGCCGCCGGGCCCCGCCGTCACGCGCCGTGAACCCCTCGGGCAGCCCCTCCGCGTCGAGCACCTCCGCCTCGACGACCTCGGGCAACGGCACCTGCCTGACCAGTACTTCCTGTCCGCTGTACGTGTCGAAGGCGCGGCTCTCGGCGAGTTCGTACTCGTCGGAGGGCGGCAGCGGCAGCCGGTAGCGGTCGGCGAGGACCCGTCCCGCGTAGTCGTCCACGTTGCCTCCCCCGGCATCCCGGTCGGTCGATTCCGCTCGCCCCGCGGCCGGTTCCTACTGCGTACGGTCCGCAAGCACTCACGATACGTGCCGGAGGCAACCCTCAGAGAGCAGTCGCCAGATATCAGCGCCGCCAAACCCGCGCACGAGAGGCGCGGAGCGGGATCAGCCCTTCGGCTCGAAGGTCTTCGTCAGCGTCCGCCAGGTGTTCCGTCGCTGGTCGGTACCCCAGTCGGCGGCCCTCGCGGTGTACATCAGGGCGTACCCCTGCTTCTCGTCCACGACGAATCCGCGGTCGATCGTGCGGTACTTGGTACCACCGTCCACGTAGGTGAACTCCCAGTCGGCCGCGTTCCAGCCGCGGTAGCCCACCTTCTCGATGCGGATCTTCTCGTACTGGGAGCGCGTCATGTACCGCTCCTGGTTCTGCCAGTCCGCCACCGGGTCGTCCTTCGGCGTGGTCGTCCAGGCGATGAGCAGCTTCTGCCCGTCCGGGCCGGTGAACCGGTCCCCCGAGGAGCCCGTGGTCTGGTACTTCCAGCCCTCGGGCAGCCCTATCTCGTACCCCTGGTCGCCCTGGTGCGTGGTGGCGGCCCCTGCGCCCGAGTCGTCCGAGGAGTCCCCGGACTCCGAGGCACCCTCGTCCTGCCCTTCCTCCTGGGTGGACGTGCCGGCCCCCGCGCCCGCCTCGCCGGACGCGCTCGCCTCCGCGCCCGTCGAGCCGTCCGCCGAGGCGCCCGGTGACACGGCGTCGTCGTCCTGCGCGGTCGTGTCACTGGCGGTGGCCGTGGTCGCGGTCCCGCCGGAGCCGGCGTTGTCGTCCGCGCCGTCGTCCCCGCCCAGCGTGAGGGCCAGCACGGTGCCGAGCACGGCGAGGACGACGACCACCGCGATGATCACCAGGGTGCGCCGCGGCACAACATCGGTGAGGGACGCCTTCGGCGTGGGCCGGGACGGCAGGTCCGGCGGTGTCATCACGGGCCAGCCGGAACTCCGCCCGCCCGACGCCGCGTCGCCGCTCCCGGCGGCGGACGCGGTGGGCGTGACGCCGGTGCCGCGCGACGCGGCCGCCGGGACGGTCCCGCCGGAGCCGGTGTCCGAACCGGTCGGCGCCGGGCCGCTCCGGGACTTGGCGCGGGACCCGGCCGCCGCACCGGCCGCTCCGGCCGACACCGCCGCCTTGCGCACGGAGCGCAGCGCGCCCTTCAGCCGCTCCCCGGCCTCCTCGCCCCGCTTGCCGCCGGACCGCTCGTCCGGCTGCGCGGGCAGCGGCACCACCTTGGTGGCGTCCATCGGCTCGGCCGGGGTGCTCGCGGGCGCGTGGATGACCTTGTTGAGCAGCGCGCGGGCGCCCGCGTCGTCGAGGCGCTGGGCGGGGTCCTTGTTCAGCAGTCCGTAGATGACGTCCCGCAGCGGCCCGGCGTTCTTCGGTTCCTCCAGCTGCTCGGTCATCACCGCGGTGAGCGTGGCGATGGCGGAGCCCTTGTCGTACGGCGGGGTGCCCTCCACCGCCGCGTACAGCAGCCCGCCGAGCGACCACAGGTCGGCCGCCGGTCCCGGCTTGTGCCCGCGGGCCCGCTCCGGGGAGATGTAGGAGGGGGCGCCGACGAGCATGCCGGTGGAGGTGATCGACGGGTCGCCCTCGACCTGGGCGATGCCGAAGTCGGTGAGCACGACCCGGCCGTCCTCGGCGATCAGCACGTTCGACGGCTTCACGTCGCGGTGCAGGATGCCCTCGCGGTGCGCGGAGCGCAGCACGTCCAGCACGGCGAGCCCGACCTCGGCGGCGCGCCGGGGCTCCAGCACGCCGTCCTCCCGGATGACCTCGGCGAGCGACTTGCCTTCGACGAGCTCCATCACGATCCACGGCCGGTCGTCCTCGTCGACCACGTCGAAGACCGTCACGGCGCTGTTGTTGCGAATCCGCGCGATCGCCTTGGCCTCGCGCAGCGTGCGCGTGATCAGGCGCCGCTTCTCCTCCTCGTCGATGTTCGACGGGAACCGCAGCTCCTTGACGGCGACCGTGCGTCCCAGGGTCTCGTCCTGGGCCCGCCACACCGTCCCCATGCCGCCGCGGCCGAGCACGTCTCCCAGCCGGTACCGCCCGGCGAGGAGACGTGCGCTCTCGTCCTGACGGGATGTCCCCGCCCGCTCCGCCTCCGACATGCGTCCCCTCATGCAACCCGCCCTGACAGAGCCTTCATTGTCTCTCACCCGACAAGTGCTCGACGCCCAGGGTGCCCCTGGCCGCACCCCACGGTCCCACGTATCGGGAGCCCCGGTGAACCGGGTGGCGCGGCATCCGGGACGACGGGTGCGCCGTGGGAGGAACCGCGCCGCCACCGCTTCGGACGCCACTGACGACCCCCCTGGTTCTCGCCCGCCGCGTGCGGTCCCCGGCCACCGCGGCGTCGCCCGGCGCACTCCAACTGGCGGTGAGCAGCGCGATGTTGCTGCCGGGAACGGTCGGATGAGCGCCCGACCCGGGCGGTGACCGGCGGGGCGCCGACCCTTCACGCCTCGCTCCCCCGCCCCGACGCCCGCCCGTACGGCACCACCCCGGCCACCGGGGCACCGCCCCCGTCCCCGTGACCCCCCTTCAGGCCATACGCCTCACGCTTCCCCCTTCCCGGCCGGTCCCGGCCACGCCGCCCACTCGAACGCCGGCCCACGTGCCGTTCGCCCCGCGCCCCGCCTGTCCCCGCACCCGTAGAACGGCCGGCGCCCGCACGGAAATCCCACCTGCACACACCCGTTCGGGTGAACTCGACGCCCCGGGCGCCGGCCGCGAGGGACGGATCACAGCGGCACGATGTCCGGCGCCCCCAGCCGCGCCGCGTCCGCCGTCAGGTCGTCGGGCTGGCGCTGCGACTCGCGTTCGGCCTCCACCCGCTTCTCGTAGTGCTGGACCTCGCGTTCGATCTGGTCCTTGTCCCAGCCCAGCACCGGCGCCATCAGTTCGGCGGCGTCCCGCGCGCTGCGCGTGCCCCGGTCGAAGGTCTCGATGGAGATGCGGGTGCGTCGGGTGAGGACATCGTCCAGGTGCCGCGCCCCCTCGTGCGAGGCCGCGTAGACGACCTCGGCCCGCAGATAGTCGTCGGCGGCCCGCAGGGGCGCGCCGAGCGCGGGATCGGCGGCGATCAGCTCCAGGACCTCCTCGGCCCGGGTGCCGTACCGGTTCAGCAGATGTTCGACGCGTACGACGTGCAGACCTGCCCGGTCGGCGATGCGGGCCCGCGCGTTCCACAGCGCCCAGAAGCCCTCGGCGCCCAGCAGCGGCACGTCCTCGGTGACGCAGTCGGCGACGCGCTGGTCGAGACCGTGCACGGCCTCGTCCACCGCGTCCTTGGCCATCACCCGGTACGTCGTGTACTTGCCGCCCGCCACGACGACCAGGCCGGGCGCCGGGTGGGCGACGGTGTGCTCCCGCGACAGTTTGCTCGTGGCGTCCGACTCGCCGGCCAGCAGCGGGCGCAGCCCCGCGTACACACCCTGGACGTCGTCCCTGGTCAGCGGCGTGTTGAGGACCGAGTTCACATGGTCGAGGAGGTAGTCGATGTCCGCGCTGGACGCGGCCGGGTGGGCCTTGTCGAGGTCCCAGTCGGTGTCGGTGGTGCCGACGATCCAGTGCCGGCCCCAGGGGATGACGAAGAGCACGGACTTCTCGGTGCGCAGGATCAGCCCGGTCGAGGAGTTGATGCGGTCCTTGGGGACGACGAGGTGGATGCCCTTGGAGGCCCGGACGTGGAACTGCCCGCGCTCGCCGACCAGCGACTGGGTGTCGTCGGTCCACACCCCGGTGGCGTTCACTATCTGCTTGGCCCGGATCTCGTACTCACCGCCGCCCTCCGCGTCCTCCACCCGGGCGCCGACGACCCGCTCGCCCTCGCGCAGGAACCCGGTCACCCGGGCGCGGTTGGCGACCGGTGCGCCGTAGGAGGCCGCCGTGCGCACCAGGGTCGTCACGAAACGGGCGTCGTCCACCTGGGCGTCGTAGTACTGGAGCGCGCCGACCAGGGCGTCCTTCTTCAGCGCCGGGGCGACCCGCAGGGCGTGCCGGCGGGTGAGGTGGCGGTGGAGCGGCAGTCCCCGGCCGTGCCCGCGGGCCGTCGACATGGCGTCGTAGAGCGCGACGCCCGAACCGGCGTAGAGCCGCTCCCAGCCCTTGTGCCGCAGCGGGTACAGGAACGGCACCGGCTTCACCAGGTGCGGCGCGAGCCGCTCCAGCAGCAGCCCGCGCTCCTTCAGCGCCTCCCGTACGAGGGCGAAGTCGAGCATCTCCAGATAGCGCAGGCCACCGTGGATCAGCTTGCTCGACCTGCTGGAGGTGCCCGACGCCCAGTCGCGCGCCTCGACCAGGCCGGTGGACAGGCCGCGGGTCACGGCGTCCAGGGCGGTGCCCGCGCCCACCACGCCTGCGCCGACGACCAGCACGTCCAGTTCCCGCTCGGCCATGGCCGCGAGCGACTCGGCGCGCTGCGCCGGGCCCAGTGTCGCTGTCCTCACCGCTGCCTCCCGCTCATCCCGCTCATTGGTTGATCGGTCGCGTCGGCCGCACCCGTGGGACAGGCGAAGCCCGGTCGTTCCCAGTACCCCCCTGCCCAGATTCTGACCGGGTTGCCCGACTTCAGCCACCACACGTCCCACACCTGTGGACAACCTCGCGCGTCCCCTCCGGTGCGCGGCGCCCCCAACACTCACCGAAACTCGGCCGACCAATCCCGCATATCGGTCATATTTACTCCTAGTCTGACGTTGTGCTCGCCCGTTCTGTCCACAGGGCTTGCACACCTGTCCCGCTCCGGCTACTGGGAAGGACGGCCTACGCCATGCCCGCAGATCTCGCCGTCATCGGACTCGGCCCCTACGGCCTCCCCCTGGCCCAGACCGCGATCGCCGCCGGCATCCCCACCCTGGGCTACCGCACCGGGCCCGAGGCCGGCTCGCTGACCCCCGCCGAACTGCGCCGCATGCTCGCGGGCGGCTTCCGCACCGCCGCCGGACCGGCCGAGCTGGGCCGGGTGCGCACCGCGGTCATCTGCGCCCCGACCCCTGCGGGCGACGACGGCAACCTCGACCTGCACCAGGTGGAGAACGCGGCACGTACTCTGGCGGCGCATCTGCGGCCGCACACCACGGTGATCCTGGAGTCCCCGGTCCACCCGGGGACGACGGAGGAGTTCCTCCGCCCGCTCCTCGAGAACGGCTCCGGCCTGCGTGCCGGCCGGGACTTCCACCTCGCCTACTCCCCCAGCCGCGTCGACCCCGGCAACCGCGACTTCACCCCCGCGAACACGCCGAAGGTGATCGGGGGCCTCACCCCCGCCTGCACGGAATCGGCCGCCGCCTTCTACGGCCGGCTCACCGACAAGGTGGTACGCGCGCGTGGCCCCCGGGAGGCGGAGACGGTCCAGCTCCTGGAGACCAACTTCCGCCATGTGAACATCGCGCTCGTCAACGAGATGTCCGTCCTCTGCCACGACCTGGGCGTCGACCTCTGGGACGTCATCCGCTGCGCGGAGACCAAGCCGTTCGGCTTCCAGACCTTCCGCCCCGGCCCCGGCGTCGGCGGCCACTCCGTCCCCCAGGACCTGGCCGGCCACGCCTCCCGCTCCCTGCGCATGGTGGAACTGGCCCAGCAGGTCAACCGCCAGATGCCCCGCTACGTCGTCCAGCGCGCCGCCGCCCTCCTCAACGAGCACGGCAAGTCCGCCCGCGGCGCCCGCGTCCTCCTCCTCGGCGTCACCTACAAGGCCGACCTCGCCGACCAGCAGGCCACCCCGGCCGAGGAGATCGCGGGCCGCCTCATCTCGATGGGCGCCGCGGTCAGCTATCACGACCCGCACATCCCGTCCTGGACCGTCCTGGACCGCCCGATCCCCCGCGCCGACTCCCTCTACGAGGCCGCCGCCGAGGCCGACCTGACGATCCTCCTCCAGCAGCACCGCACGTACGACCTCCAGGGCCTGTCGGTGAAGGCCCAGCTCCTCCTGGACACCCGCGGTGCGACCCCCACGGGGGCGGCGCACCGGTTGTAGAAGGGGCGCACGCCGGCGCCTCCGCCACGGCGTCGGTGGTGAGCGGGGCGCCGCGTGGGTACGGCATGGGCGGGGCCCACCGCAGCGAGCACGGCGGCGGACTCCACGAGGGATCACGGAGTGTCCACCCCTGAGCCTCGTAGGGGTGACCGCTCACCATCCGGGAATCCGCGGGACCCTCACCGGCACCGCCCGGCCCCGCCCCGCGAAAACCCGCCCCGGAGGCGACCACGCGCCCCCGTGACACCCCGCGCGCCCCGCACCACCGGCTGTCGAAGCCGCCCGCGGCCGGCCTGGCACGCGAAAAGGCCGGTCACCCCGTAAGGGGCGACCGGCCTTCCCGTGTCAGCCGTCCGTCGTGGTCACCGCCGGTGCTGCGAGTCCGCCACCGTCACCTCGACGCGCTGGAACTCCTTCAGCTCGCTGTAGCCGGTGGTGGCCATGGCCCGCCGCAGCGCGCCGAAGAAGTTCATCGAGCCGTCGGGCGTGTGCGACGGGCCGGTGAGGATCTCCTCGACCGTGCCGACCGTGCCGAGGTCCACCTTCTTGCCGCGCGGCAGCTCCTCGTTGACGGCCTCCATGCCCCAGTGGTGGCCCCTGCCCGGCGCGTCCGTCGCGCGGGCCAGCGGGGAGCCCATCATCACCGAGTCCGCGCCGCAGGCGATCGCCTTCGGCAGGTCGCCGGACCAGCCGACGCCGCCGTCCGCGATGACGTGCACGTACCGGCCGCCGGACTCGTCCATGTAGTCCCGGCGGGCCGCCGCCACGTCCGCCACGGCGGTCGCCATCGGTACCTGGATGCCCAGCACGTTGCGCGTGGTGTGCGCGGCGCCGCCGCCGAAGCCGACGAGGACACCGGCCGCGCCGGTGCGCATCAGGTGCAGGGCGGCGGTGTAGGTGGCGCAGCCGCCGACGATCACCGGGACGTCGAGTTCGTAGATGAACTGCTTCAGGTTCAGCGGCTCGTGGGCCCCGGAGACATGCTCCGCGGAGACGGTCGTGCCGCGGATGACGAAGATGTCCACGCCCGCGTCGACCACGGCCTTGGAGAACTGGGCGGTGCGCTGCGGGGAGAGCGCGGCGGCGGTAACGACACCCGCGTCGCGCACCTCCTTGATCCGCCGGCCGATCAGCTCCTCCTGGACGGGAGCGGCGTAGATCTCCTGGAGGCGGCGGGTCGCGGCGTCCGCGTCGAGGCCGGTGATCTCGTCGAGCAGCGGCTGCGGGTCCTCGTACCGCGTCCACAGCCCTTCCAGGTTGAGGACGCCGAGGCCGCCCAGCTCGCCGATGCGGATGGCGGTGGCCGGGGAGACGACCGAGTCCATGGGGGCGGCCAGGAACGGCAGTTCGAACCGGTAGGCGTCGATCTGCCAGGCGATCGAGACCTCCCTCGGGTCTCGCGTACGGCGGCTGGGGACGACGGCGATGTCGTCGAAGGCGTACGCCCGGCGGCCGCGCTTGCCGCGCCCGATCTCGATCTCAGTCACGTGTGTGGCCTTTCCCTCATGCGTTGCAGCGTCTTCCAGTATCACCGACGGACACGGCCGAGGGCGGCCCCGGTCGCTCCGGGGCCGCCCTCGGGAAGATCGCCGCCTTACTTGCTGCGGCTGTAGTTCGGTGCCTCGACGGTCATCTGGATGTCGTGCGGGTGACTCTCCTTGAGACCGGCGGAGGTGATCCGCACGAACCGGCCGTTGCTCTGCAGCTCCGGCACGGTGCGGCCGCCGACGTAGAACATCGACTGGCGCAGGCCGCCGATGAGCTGGTGGACGACCGAGGAGAGCGGGCCGCGGTAGGGCACCTGGCCCTCGATGCCCTCGGGGACGAGCTGCTCGTCGGAGGCGACGCCCTCCTGGAAGTAGCGGTCCTTGGAGAACGACTTGCGGTCACCGCGGGTCTGCATGGCGCCCAGCGAGCCCATGCCGCGGTACGACTTGAACTGCTTGCCGTTGATGAAGAGCAGCTCGCCCGGCGACTCCTCGCAGCCCGCGAGCAGCGAGCCGAGCATCACCGTGTCGGCGCCGGCGACCAGGGCCTTGGCGATGTCGCCGGAGTACTGCAGCCCGCCGTCGCCGATGACCGGGACGCCGGCCTCGCGGGCGGCGAGGGATGCCTCGTAGATGGCGGTGACCTGCGGGACGCCGACGCCGGCGACCACGCGGGTGGTGCAGATGGAGCCGGGGCCGACCCCGACCTTGATGCCGTCGGCGCCCGCGTCGACCAGGGCCTTGGCGCCGTCCCGGGTGGCGATGTTGCCGCCGATGACGTCGACGCCGGAGGAGTTGGACTTGATCTTGGCGACCATGTCGCCGACCAGGCGGGAGTGGCCGTGCGCGGTGTCGACGACGATGAAGTCGACCCCGGCCTCGATCAGCGCCTGGGCGCGCTCGAAGGCGTCCCCGGCGACGCCGACCGCGGCGCCGACCAGCAGCCGGCCCTCGCCGTCCTTGGAGGCGTGCGGGTACTTCTCCGCCTTGACGAAGTCCTTGACCGTGATCAGGCCCTTGAGGACACCCGAGTCGTCGACCAGCGGCAGCTTCTCGATCTTGTGGCGGCGCAGCAGCTCCATCGCCTCGTGACCGGAGATGCCGACCTTGCCGGTGACCAGCGGCATCGGCGTCATGACCTCGCGGACCCGCCGGGCGCGGTCGGTCTCGAAGGCCATGTCGCGGTTGGTGACGATGCCGAGCAGTTTGCCCGCGCCGTCGGTGACCGGCACGCCGCTGATGCGGAACTTGGCGCACAGGGCGTCGGCCTCGGCGAGGGTGGCGTCCGGGTGGATGGTGATGGGGTTGGCCACCATGCCCGACTCGGAGCGCTTGACCAGGTCGACCTGGTTGGCCTGGTCCTCGATGGACAGGTTGCGGTGGAGCACCCCGACACCGCCCTGGCGGGCCATGGCGATCGCCATGCGGGACTCGGTGACCTTGTCCATGGCGGCGGACAGCAGCGGGATGTTCACCCGCACGTTCTTGGAGACGTACGAGGCGGTGTCGATCTCGTCGGGTGCCATGTCCGACGGGCCCGGCAGCAGCAGCACGTCGTCGTAGGTCAGCCCGAGTGTCGCGAATTTATCGGGCACTCCGTCGACGTTGGCAGTCATGACACCTTCCCCAAATGGCCTTGATCGGTGCGGATGTCCATGCTAACGGGAAGTGAGGGTGGCTCATTCCACGATCATGGAGACCCAGAGCCGTCGTACCTTCATACGAAAGCCCCGCGCAAGCTCTGCGGAAGCGGCGGGGCACGCGCCCGACGGCCCGCCCCCGTGGCGCCGCCGTCCCGGCCGGGCGCTCCGCCTACTGCTCCGCCAGGGCCCGCAGCCGGCTCAGGGCGCGGTGCTGGGCGACGCGGACCGCACCGGGTGACATTCCCAACATCTGCCCGGTCTCCTCGGCGGTGAGCCCCACGGCGATGCGCAGCAGCAGCAGTTCGCGCTGGTTGTCGGGGAGGTTGGCGAGGAGCTTCTTGGCCCACTCGGCGTCGCTGCTGAGCAGCGCGCGCTCCTCCGGGCCGAGGGAGTCGTCCGGCCGCTCGGGCATCTCGTCGGAGGGCACGGCGGTGGAGCCGGGACCGCGCATCGCGGCCCGCTGGAGGTCGGCGACCTTGTGGGCGGCGATGGCGAAGACGAACGCCTCGAAGGGGCGACCGGTGTCCTTGTAGCGCGGCAGCGCGAGGAGGACGGCGACGCAGACCTCCTGGGCGAGGTCCTCGACGAAGTGACGGGCGTCGCCGGGCAGCCGGGACAGCCGGGTCCGGCAGTAGCGCAGGGCGAGGGGGTGGACATGGGCGAGCAGGTCGTGCGTGGCCTGCTCGTCCCCGTCTACGGCGCGGTGGACGAGCGCACCGACTGTCCCTTGGCCAGGGGCCGCCTCGTCGTCGCGCATCGGTCCATGGTGCCTTGCGGCCGACTTGTCCGCGCCCTTACGTCCGTCGTTGTGCACTGAAGCGTTATGAGCAGGTGCGCCGGAACTCATCCCCTGCGCCCTCCCCTCCCGCTCGACCGACTCGTCCCCGAGGAACTCCACACCTCAAGGATGCGGCATCCGCGCCGAAACGAGCAGCGGGCACCCGGCGGTTCACCTTGTCACCCCCGCTCACCTGGAGGTGAGCGGGGAACATCGCGCCCCCGTCGGGCCCCGTGGGTCCGCGCCTCACGGGGGTGGCCTAGCGGACCAGGCCCCACCGGAAACCGAGCGCCACCGCGTGTGCCCGGTCCGAGGCGCCGAGCTTCTTGAAGAGCCGCCGGGCGTGCGTCTTGACGGTGTCCTCGGAGAGGAACAGCTCACGGCCGATCTCCGCGTTGGAGCGGCCGTGGCTCATGCCTTCGAGGACCTGGATCTCCCGGGCGGTGAGGGTGGGCGCGGCGCCCATCTCCGCGGAGCGCAGCCGGCGCGGGGCCAGCCGCCAGGTCGGGTCGGCGAGGGCCTGGGTGACCGTGGCCCGCAGCTCGGCGCGCGAGGCGTCCTTGTGCAGGTAGCCACGGGCGCCGGCGGCGACCGCGAGGGCCACGCCGTCCAGGTCCTCGGCGACCGTGAGCATGATGATCCGGGCGCCGGGGTCGGCGGACAGCAGTCGCCGGACCGTCTCGACACCGCCCAGGCCGGGCATGCGCACGTCCATCAGGATCAGGTCGGATCGGTCGGCACCCCAGCGGCGGAGGACTTCCTCGCCGTTGGCCGCCGTCGTCACGCGCTCGACACCGGGCACGGTCGCGACCGCGCGGCGGAGCGCCTCTCGGGCAAGCGGGGAGTCGTCGCAGACGAGGACGGATGTCATGACCGTCCTCCGCAGCTGATGCGCGTCACCTTGAGCCTCCAGGCTGGTACGGAATCTCACCTGTGCGGTCACCGTCTCGGACGCCCGCCCGAGCGCCTGTTCCTGCGACCGCCTCCGCCCTCATCAACGACGGTCACTCGAAAGAGTTACGGGGCTGTGTGTCGTCTTCGGCACTCTACGTGAGGGGACGGACACGACCCAGTCACGCGCGGGGACCCTCGACCTTTCATCACAACCTATGCCCCATTCAGACGCTTTTCTTCCGCTTTGTAGGTGTCTGGCACTAGATTCGCAATGAGTCATATTTTCATCTCCTTAGATCGTAGTTGTACGGTCGTGGATACGGCATCCACCCATATCGGTTACAAGGGGTCACGCAATGGCAGACTTCTCCCGCCTTCCCGGACCTAACGCGGACCTGTGGGACTGGCAGCTCCTGGCCGCGTGCCGCGGGGTGGACAGCTCACTCTTCTTCCATCCGGAGGGCGAGCGCGGCGCGGCCCGGAGCGCTCGCGAGAACTCGGCCAAGGAGGTCTGCATGCGGTGCCCGGTCCGCGCCGAGTGCGCCGCGCACGCGCTGGCGGTGCGCGAGCCGTACGGCGTCTGGGGCGGGCTGACCGAGGACGAGCGCGAGGAACTCATGGGGCGGGCGCGCAACCGCCTGGTACCGGCGGCGGCGTCGGCGGCCCGCGGGGAGCACCGTCCCGGATGACTGCACCGAACAGGCGAAGGAACGTTTCTGCAAGGAGTGCGCGTGGCAGGCACGCGCGCGTGGCGGTCAGCGCCCGGCGGCCCGGACCAGCTCGTCCAGCGTCGCCGTCACGGCCGGCACCTGCGCCAGGTCGGGCAGCGTGAGCGCGACGATCTCCCGCCGTACCGCCGGTTCCAGGCGCACGGTGCGGGCACCTCGCGGCCGTACGGACTCGATCGCGAGCTGGGGCAGTACGGCGACCCCGAGGCCGGCGCCGACCAGGCCGACGACGGCCGGGTAGTCGTCGGTCGCGAAATCGATCCGGGGGGTGAAGCCGGCCGCCCGGCAGACCTCGACGAGCTGGCCCCGGCAGCGCGGGCAGCCCGCGATCCAGGGGTCGTCGGCCAGTTCGCCGATGGCGACGGACTCCGCGCGGGCGAGCGGGTGCCGGTCGGGCACCAGCGCCACCAGCCGGTCGCCGAGCAGCGGCCGGACCACGAGGTCGTCCCACTCCTCGACGCCGCCCGCCGCACCTTCGTAACGGAAAGTGAGCGCCACGTCGCAGTCGCCCTCGCGCAGCAGTTCGACGGAGGCGGGGGGCTCGGCCTCCGTGAGGGAGACGCGGGTGCCGGGGTGCGCGGCGCGCAGCGCGGCGAGCGCGGCCGGTACGAGGGTGGAGCTGCCGCTGGGGAAGGAGACCAGGCGGACCCGGCCGGCGCGCAGTCCCGCGATGGCGGCGACCTCCTCCTCCGCCGCGGTGAGCCCGGCGAGGATGCCCGCGGCGTGCCGGACCAGTGCCTCGCCGGCCTGGGTCAGCCGCATGTCGCGCTGGCCGCGGACGAGCAGGGGGGTGCCGACGGACGCCTCCAGGGCCTTCATCTGCTGGCTGACGGCGGGCTGGGTGCAGCCCAGCTCGCGGCCGGCCGCCGAGAAGGAACCGGTGGCGGCCACGGCGCGCAGTACACGGAGATGACGAGCCTCGATCACCCGACCGAGGATAAGCGACTCTTTGACCCGACGGCGAAAAATGCGTCGACGCTTTGACCGGCCTCTTCTACCGTGCCGTCATGAGGCTTCTCTCGGTGAATCTGGGCCGCCCCGCGACCGTGCCGTACACGGACCATCCGCGGGGGATCACGGGCATCGACAAGCGGCCGGCCGACGGGCCGGTGCGGATCGCGGCCCCGGGGCCGGACGGGGCGAGCGGCGTCGCCGGGGACACGGTCTGCGACACCCGCCACCACGGCGGGGAGCACCAGGCGGTGTACGCGGTGGCCCGCGAGGACCTGGACGACTGGGAGCGCGAGCTGGGGCGCCCGCTGCGCGCCGGCGTGTTCGGCGAGAACCTCACCACGGTGGGTCTGGACGTCTCCGGCGCGCTGATCGGCGAGCACTGGCGGATCGGCGGCGGGCCCCTGCTGGAGGTGACCAGCGGCCGCATCCCCTGCCGCACCTTCCAGGGCCATCTGGGTGAGAAGCAGTGGGTGAGGCGGTTCACGCGGGCCGCCGCGCCCGGCGCGTACCTGCGGGTGATCGAGCCCGGCGAGGTGCGGGCGGGCGATCCGGTCGAGGTGGTGCACCGGCCCGGTCACGAGGTGACGGTGGCCCTCCAGTTCCGCGCGGTGACGACCGAACGGGCGCTGCTGCCGCGGCTGCTGGCGGCGGGGGACGCGCTGCACCCGGTGGCGCTGGCGAAGGCGCGGGCGTACGTGGAGGCGTCCCGGGCGGTTCCCCGGGGCCCGGCTCCGGGAGCGCCTGCCGTCCCTTCACCCGCGCTTCACCGGACGGAGGCTCGGTGAGCGAACCGGACGCCGACAGTCCGGGTCACTAACCTTGCGTCATGACAACGGCATTGATTACCGGATCGACCTCAGGCATCGGCGCCGCGTTCGCGCGACGGCTGGCGGCCGACGGGCACGACCTGGTGCTGGTCGCCCGGAGCACCGACCGGCTGCGCGAGCAGGCGACCGAACTGCACGACCGGCACGGCATCGAGGCCGAGGTGCTCACCGCCGACCTGGCCGAGGACGCGGGCATCGAGACGGTGGCCGCCCGGCTGGGCGACCGCAAGAACCCCGTCGACCTGCTGGTCAACAATGCCGGGTTCGGCAACAAGGGCCGCTATCTCGACGTCTCCATGGCCGATGAGCTGCGGATGCTCAAGGTGCACTGCGAGGCGGTGCTGCGGCTGACGTCGGCGGCGGCCGGGGCGATGCGGGCCCGGGGGCGCGGCGGCGTGGTCAACGTGGCCTCGGTGGCGGCCTTCCTGCCGCGCGGCACGTACGGCGCGTCCAAGGCGTGGGTCGTGCAGTTCACGCAGGGCGCGGCGAAGGACCTGGCGGGCAGCGGCGTACGGCTGATGGCGCTGTGCCCCGGTTTCGTGCGGACGGAGTTCCACGAGCGGGCCGGGATGGGCACGGACAGCATCCCGAACTGGATGTGGCTGGACGCCGACAAGCTGGTCGCGGCGGCCCTGGACGACCTGGCCCGCGGCAAGACCCTGTCCATCCCGGACCCCCGCTACAAGGCCCTGATGGGCGCGGCGAAGCTGGTGCCGCGCGGGGTGCTGGGGTCGATCAGCTCGCGGACGGGACGGAAGTACGGGCCGCAGTGACGGGAGCACGGGCCGGGGAGGGGCGGCCGGGCGGCCGGCGGCCCCTCCCGTCTCCGTGTCAGCCGCGCGCCGCCCTCCGCGCGAACGCCGCCCACTGACCGGCGCCGACAGAGAGGTGGGCGCCGCCGGGGCGCTTGGAGTCGCGTACCGCGGTCGGCCCCGTGGTCGCGGCCTCGGCGCGGTCACCGCCCTTACCGGCACCGCGGCTGCTCTTGGTTCAGGGCGGCCCAGCAGCGCGGGACGTGGGGCGGCCCACGGCCGGGTGCCGGGCCGGGAGGCCGGGCTGCGCGTGGTCACCGCCGGCGACCTCGGTTCCGTGCGGATCGAGGTCGGCAACAGCCGCGGGGAGTGCCTGCCGCGACCGGCCAAGGGCGGTCCGGACGGTGTGGGCCCAGGTCACCGTCCGGGCAGCCCGCATGCCGAGCGGACCTCCGCCAGCAGCCGCGGGTAGTGCTCGCCCTCTGTGTTGAGCGCGTGCCAGACCGCGTCCAGGGCCGCCCGCAGCGGGTGGGGGTCGGCGGCGGCCGGCAGGGCGGGGAGGGCGTAGTGGGGCTGGGAGATCAGGTGGGGAGGCCGGGGCAGGCGCGCCGGCTGGACCGTCACGACGGTCCGCCCCCGGGGGCCGGGCTCGGGCGGGCGGTACGGCGGTCGCTCCGGGGGGACCGCCTCGAGGACGGACCGGTCCGGGACCCGGGGGTCGGCGCGCAGCGCGGCGAACATCGCGTCGTGGTCACCGAAGGGCGGGGGAAGCGGGCGCCCCGCGTCGAGGGCGGTGAGCGCCCGCGCGATCCAGGGCAGGCCGGTCAGGCCCGCCGCCTCGCAGGCCCGGTGGGCGGCCCGTACCGCCACCCGCCGCTGGACCCCGGGGCCGGCCGCGTCCAGCGCGTGCACCAGGCCGGGGTCGAAGCGCAGCAGCCCGAGGACGTTGCCCCCGACGCCGCGCAGCGCCGCGCTGGGCGGGCGGCCACCCCATTCCCAGCGCTCGCGGTGCGGGCGGCCGACCTCGGCGGCGTGCTCCCGCGGCTCCCGGGCCGCCCGCCCGGTCCCGGCCCGCTCCTTGGGCACGGGGGGCGGGGGCAGTGCGCGGGCGTGGCCGTGCGGGTCGCTCTCCACGTGGGCCTTCCCCTCCTCGGTTCCCTGCCGCACAGGATGCCCGAGCCCACTGACAACGCACCGGTGCCCGGCACCCCCGAGGGGGTGCCGGGCACCGGCGTGGGCTGGGAGAGCCTCAGTGGCTGTGGCCGTGGCTGTGGCCCGCGGCGGCCGGCTCTTCCTCTTCCTTCTTCTCGACGACCAGGGTCTCGGTCGTCAGGAGGAGGGAGGCGATGGAGGCGGCGTTCTCCAGGGCGGAGCGGGTGACCTTCACCGGGTCGATGACGCCGGCCTTGACCAGGTCGCCGTACTCGCCGGTGGCGGCGTTGAAGCCCTGGCCCTTGTCCAGCTCGGCGACCTTGGAGGTGATGACGTAACCCTCCAGGCCGGCGTTCTCCGCGATCCAGCGCAGCGGCTCGACGGCGGCGCGGCGGACGACCGCGACACCCGTGGCCTCGTCGCCGGTCTTGCCGAGGTTGCCCTCCAGGACCTTGACGGCGTGGACCAGCGCGGAGCCACCACCGGAGACGATGCCCTCCTCGACCGCGGCGCGGGTCGCGGAGATGGCGTCCTCCAGACGGTGCTTGCGCTCCTTCAGCTCCACCTCGGTGGCGGCGCCGACCTTGATCACGCACACGCCGCCGGCCAGCTTGGCGAGGCGCTCCTGGAGCTTCTCGCGGTCCCAGTCGGAGTCCGTGGCCTCGATCTCGGCCTTGATCTGGTTGACGCGGCCCTCGACGTCCGCCTTGTCACCGGCGCCGTCGACGATGGTGGTGTCGTCCTTGGTGACGGTGATGCGGCGGGCGGTGCCGAGCACCTCCAGGCCGACCTGGTCGAGCTTGAGGCCGACCTCCTCGGAGATGACCGTGGCGCCGGTGAGGACCGCCATGTCCTGGAGCATCGCCTTGCGGCGGTCACCGAAGCCGGGGGCCTTCACCGCGACGGCGTTGAAGGTGCCGCGGATCTTGTTGACCACCAGGGTGGAGAGGGCCTCGCCCTCGACGTCCTCGGCGATGATCAGCAGCGGCTTGGAGGAGTTGGCCTGGATGACCTTCTCCAGCAGCGGCAGCAGGTCCGTGATGGAGGAGATCTTGCCCTGGTTGATCAGGATGTAGGCGTCCTCCAGGACGGCCTCCATGCGCTCCTGGTCCGTCACGAAGTACGGCGACAGGTAGCCCTTGTCGAAGGCCATGCCCTCGGTGAAGTCCAGCTCCAGGCCGAAGGTGTTGGACTCCTCGACGGTGATGACACCGTCCTTGCCGACCTTGTCCATCGCCTCGGCGATCAGCTCGCCGACCTGGCTGTCCTGCGCGGAGAGCGCGGCGACGGCGGCGATGTCGGACTTCTCGTCGATCGGGCGGGCGGTGGCGAGAAGGTCGTCGGAGACCGCCTTGACGGCCGCGTCGATGCCCTTCTTCAGCAGCGCCGGGGAGGCACCGGCCGCGACGTTCTTCAGGCCCTCGCGGACCAGCGCCTGGGCGAGCACGGTGGCGGTGGTCGTACCGTCACCCGCCACGTCGTTGGTCTTGGTCGCCACCTCCTTCACCAGCTGCGCGCCGAGGTTCTCGTACGGGTCCTCGATCTCGACCTCGCGGGCGATCGTGACACCGTCGTTGGTGATGGTGGGGGCGCCGAACTTCTTGTCGATGACGACGTTGCGGCCCTTGGGGCCGATCGTCACCTTGACCGTGTCGGCAAGCTTGTTGACGCCGCGCTCGAGGGCGCGACGGGCGTCCTCGTCGAACTTCAGGATCTTCGCCATGGGAGCGTGAGCCCTCTTCCGAAATCTGGGGTATACGGCGCTGCGCCCCGGGCGCCCGGCTTCATAGTGGTGGCGGGAGCCAGGGGCGCAGCTTCAAGCGTTGAAGCGAAATGCTTCGGGTGAACTACTTCTCGATGATCGCGAGGACGTCGCGGGCCGAGAGGACGAGGTACTCCTCGCCGTTGTACTTCACCTCGGTGCCGCCGTACTTGCTGTAGAGCACGACGTCACCGACGGAGACGTCGAGCGGAAGACGGTTGCCGTCCTCGAAGCGGCCCGGGCCCACGGCCAGGACGACGCCCTCCTGGGGCTTCTCCTTGGCGGTGTCCGGAATGACCAGGCCCGAGGCCGTGGTCTGCTCGGCGTCGAGCGGCTGGACCACGATGCGGTCCTCGAGCGGCTTGATGGCAACCTTGGAGCTGGCGGTCGTCACGATCCGACCTCCCCCTTCGGAGATCTCACGGGGTTAACTGTCTGAGGTGGCGACCAGGTGGATCCGTCGTCGCGGGTGCCGGACCTGCCCGTCGCTGTGTTGGCACTCTCCCGAGGGGAGTGCCAGACCTGAGACTATGACCGCGGTTAGCACTCGGTCAAGCGGAGTGCCAATACCGGCGGCGCGTCGGAGGATTTCGGGGTGGCGCCGGAGGGGCCGGGGACGCCGGTCGGCGTCACAGGTAGTCCTCCAGCCGGCCCACCCGCAGCCCCCGTCTCTCGATCTCCTCCAGGACCTTCTCCGTGCGTCCCGTCAGCGCCGTCCCCTTCGGGCGGTCCGGGTCGACGGCGATGATGTCGCCGGGGCGCAGGCGGGGTTCGCCGTGGGTGAAGGCCAGGGCGCCGGAGGGGTCCGGGGCGGCCCGCCACAGGACGACCGCCGTGATGCCGCAGTCGGCGGCGGCTCGCAGGGTGGCCGTGTCGTAGCGGCCGTAGGGCGGGCGGAAGAGGCGGGGGCGGACGCCGAAGCGGGCGTTGAGCTTGCGCTGCTGTCCGCAGATCTCGGCGCGCTGGCCGAGGTGGGGCAGGCCGCGCAGCGCCGGGTGGTCGAGGGTGTGGTTCTGGAGGCTCGCGCCGACCGCGCGGAGCCGGGCGAAGTGGCCGTACGCCGGTCCGGCGACGGTGTCGGTGAGGAAGAGGGTGACCGGCAGCCGCCGGTCGCGGACGAGGGCGGGGAAGCCGGGGTCGCGCTCGGCGCCGTCGTCGTAGGTGAGGAAGACGACGCGGTCGCGGGTGGGGACGTGGTCGACGACCGGCGGCAGGCCGCCCGCTCCTCCCCGGGCCGGTTCCGGGGCCTTGCCGCCGGTGCGGTCGGCGGGGGCGCCGGCCCCGGCGCAGGCGGCGAGCAGGACGGCGGCCAGGGCGGCGCCGGCGGCTTTCGCGGCGAGGCCCCGGCGTGTCACAGGTAGTCCTCCAGGCGGGCCACGGCGTACCCCTCGGCGGTGACCTTGTCCAGGAACCGGCGGACCATGTCGGGCATCGTGCCGTCCCAGTCCTTCGCGCCGCGGAAGTGGGTGAGGACGATGTCGCCGGGGTGGATCTCCCGGTCCCACTCGCGGTAGTCCCAGTGGTCGACGAAGACCTCCTCGTTCCAGAGCGGGACGTGGGTGACGCCGCAGCTCTTCGCGGCGACCAGGGTGTCCTGGTCGTAGTTGCCGAAGGGCGGGCGGAAGACGGCGGGGCGCTTGCCGTACCGCTCGCGGATGACCTCCTGCATGCCGCAGATCTCGCGCCTCTGCTCGGCGTAGGAGAGACCGGGCAGGTAGGGGTGGGTGAGGGTGTGGTTGTTGAGGGTGACCCCGCGGGCCTGCATCGTCCTGAAGTAGCCGTAGTCCTCCTTCACCAGGTAGTCGCTGAGGAAGGCGGTGTACGGGACGTTCAGCTCGCTCATCATCTCCAGGAACCGGCGGTCCTTCTCGCCGCCGTCGTCGATGGTGAGGAAGACGATCTTCTCCTTGGTGGGGATCGTGGTGAAGACCGGCGGGAGCCCGCGCTCGGTGTGACCGTCGACCTCGAAGCCGGCCCGGGTGCGGATCTCCGGTTTCTCGGCCGGGGGCGGGGGCGCCGGCAGCGGCGCGCGCTTGAGGCCCCAGCGCTGCGCGGCGGCGTGCGCGGCGCGCAGCTTGGTGGCGTAGGCGTCCAGCGCGCGGGCCGGCGGCGCCTGGAGGGGCTGGCCGGGGGCGGACCGCACCTCGGTGGAGTCCCGCGCGCAGCCCGGTACCCCGAGGACGGCGACGGCGGCGAGCACGGCGAGGCCGCCCTGGACGCGCGTCTTCCGGTAACGGGTACGAGAAGCCCTAGTTTTGTCATTTTGTACTACTGCTCGCATGGTGCCGGATCCTCGCAGCCGCCGGTCCGGGAACCGCCCCGACACGCGCCCGGCGGTGGACGGTCCACCGACTGGCCCACAATGGCCCGGTGAACGACCTCGACGCCCTCCTCACCCCCGCCGGCCGCGCCCTCCTCGACGAGGTGCGCGACACCGATCCCGCCCAGGAGCTGGCCGTCGCCACCCGGCTGCGCCGCACCCACCCGGCGGACCTGGTGTCGGCGGCGCTGGGGCAGGCGCGGCTGCGGCAGCGGGCGGTGGCGAAGTTCGGGGCGGCGGACGCCGGGCGGATGTTCTTCACGCCGAACGGGGTCGAGCAGTCGACCCGGGCGAGTGTCGCCGCGTACCGGGCCGCCCGCTTCGCCGAGCTGGGCGTGACCTCGGTGGCCGACCTGTGCTGCGGGATCGGCGGGGACGCGATCGCGCTGGCCCGCAGGGGCATCCGGGTGCTCGCCGTGGACCGTGACCCGGTGGCGGCCGCGGCGGCCCGCGCCAACGCCGGGGCGCTGGGGCTCGGTGACCTCATCGAGGTGCGGGAGGCGGATGTGACGGAGGTGGCGACGGACGGGTACGACGCCGTCTTCGTCGACCCGGCACGCCGGGGCGGGCGGGGCCGGATCTTCGACCCCGAGGCGTACTCACCGCCGCTGTCGTGGGCCGTGGCGGCGGCCCGCACGGCGCCCCGGGCCGCCGCGCTGAAGGTGGCGCCCGGCATCCCGCACGAGGCCGTACCGGCGGACGCCGAGGCCGAGTTCCTCTCCGACGGCGGGGACGTGAAGGAGGCGGTGCTCTGGTTCGGCACCGCGCCGGGGGCGGTCCGGGCGACGCTGCTGCCGGGGCCGCGCACACTGCTCTCGCGCGCCCTGCCCGACCCGGAGGTCCGCCCGCCCGGCCGGTACCTCTACGAGCCGGACGGCGCCGTCGTCCGGGCCCATCTGGTCGCGGAGGTGGCCGAGGAGGTCGGCGGCGGCCTGCTGGACGCGACCATCGCGTACGTGACCGCCGACACGCTGCGGCCGACGCCGTACGCCACGGCGTACGAGATCACCGATCTGCTGCCCTTCAACGTCAAGAAGCTGAAGGCGCTGCTGCGGGAGCGGGGGGTCGGGGTGCTGACCGTGAAGAAGCGGGGCTCGGCGGTGGAGCCGGAGGAGCTGCGGCGGAAGGTGAAGCCGCAGGGGCCGAACTCCGCGACCGTGTTCCTGACCCGGGTGGCGGGGGCGCCGACGATGCTGGTCGGACACCCCGCCCCGGACGCCCCGGCCCGGTGAGCACGCGCATTCCCGTCAGCCGCACTCCCGCGCGCGCCGGACGAGCAGGTCCCGTTCGCGGGCGTTGCCGGCCAGCGAGGCCGCCCGTTCGAACTCCGCGCGGGCCTCGGCCGTACGCCCGAGGCGGTGGAGGAGATCGCCGCGGACGCTCGGGAGCAGGTGGTAGCCGCGCAGGGCGGGCCCGGCGGCCAGGGCGTCCACGATCTCCAGGGCCGGTCCCGGGCCCTCGGCCATGGAGACGGCGACCGCGCGGTTCAGTTCGACGACCGGGGACGGGGCGCGGGCGGCGAGCCGGCCGTAGAGGGCGGCGATGCGGGGCCAGTCGGTCTCCTCGTAGGTGAACGCCTGGGCGTGACAGGCGGCGATCGCGGCCTGGAGGACGTACGGGCCCGGTGCGGCGGGGTCGGTGCGGGCCAGGGCGGTGAGGCCGCGGGTGATGAGGAGGCGGTTCCAGCGGCGGCGGTCCTGGTCCTTGAGCAGGACGGGGGTGCCGTCGGGGGCGGTGCGGGCGGCGGTGCGGGAGGACTGGAACTCCAGCAGGGCGGTGAGGCCGTGCACCTCGGGTTCCTTCGGCATCAGGGCGGACAGCACCCGGGCCAGGCGCAGGGCGTCCTCGCACAGCGCGGGGCGCAGCAGGTCGTCGCCCGCGGTGGCGGCGTAGCCCTCGTTGAAGATCAGGTAGATGACGTCCAGGACCGAGCCGAGGCGGGCCTCGCGGTCGGGGCCGCGGGGCACCTCGAAGGGGACCCCGCGGGTGGCGAGGGTGCGTTTGGCGCGGACGACGCGCTGGGCGACCGTGGCCTCGGGGACGAGGAAGGCCCGGGCGATCTCGGCGGTGCTCAGGCCGCCGAGCAGGCGCAGGGTGAGGGCGGTGCGGGCCTCGGCGGAGAGCACCGGGTGGCAGGCGGTGAAGACGAGGCGGAGCAGGTCGTCGTCGATGTCGTCCGGGTCGGCGGGTTCCTCGGGCGGGGCCGCGTCCGGCAGGCCCCGGCCGATCTCCGCGAGCTTGCGGGCGTAGGTCTCCCGGCGGCGGACCAGGTCGACCGCGCGGTGGCGGGCGGTGGCCATGAGCCAGGCGCCCGGGTTGCCGGGGACGCCGTCACGAGGCCACCGCTCCAGGGCGGCGACCAGGGCGTCCTGGGCCAGCTCCTCGGCGATGCCGATGTCCCGGACGACCCGGGCGACCCCGGCGATGACACGCGGGGACTCCAGGCGGAAGACGGTCTCGATGGCGGCCCGGGCGGCCCCGGCGGAGGCGGTCTGTGGTTCCACAGGCCCCATGCAACACCGGTGGCCGCCCCCGGCCAACCGCCGGCGGCCGTCAGCCGCCGAGGATCTCCCGCACCTCACAGGTGATCGTCCAGTGCTCCTCGTGGGTCTTCAGGAAGCGCTTGACCCACTCGACCGCCTCGGCCCGGTCCTTGGCCTGGAGCAGCGCGTATCCGCCGATGACCTCCTTGGTCTCGGTGAACGGGCCGTCGGTGACGGAGAGCTGCCCGCCCGCCCAGTGGACCCGGGCGCCCTGGGCGGTGGGGGCCAGGCCGCCGTCGTCGAGGTGGACGCCGGCCTTGGTCATCTCCTCCATCAGCTTCCCCATCCGCTCCATCAGTTCGCAGCTGGGGCCCTCGGCGGGGACGTCCGACTCGTCGACGCGGATCAGTGACAGGAAGCGGGGCATGGTGGCTCCTCGGAATCGGCGGCCGGGCTCGTTCCCGGCCTCTCACCCCTTACGTCGATCGGGAGACGGCCGGATCGACACCGCCCGGGAAGTTTTTTCGGGCGGTCGGCGCGCGGGGTCAGCGCAGCGACTTCCACAGTTCGCTCGCCGCCGGCTCGTCGGCGACCACCCGGTTGCTGTCGGAGGGCGCCGGGACCACCGGCATCGTCACCGTCCGCACCGCGTCCGCCGACAGGCCGCCGAGGCTCCGGCCCAGCCCGATCAGCTCGCTCGGCGAGTCCAGGCCGGTGTCGGTGGTGAGGCCCCCGGTGACGGCGTCGGCGACCCGGTAGAGCCTGGCCGGGTCGGTGAGCAGGTCCGTGCCGGAGATCTGCTCCAGCAGTGCCTTGACCAGTCTCTGCTGGAGCTGGACGCGGGCGAGGTCGCTGCCGCCGGCTGTGCCGTAGCGGGTGCGGGCCAGCCCCAGCGCCTCGGTGCCGTCGAGGTGGTGGGTGCCCGCGTCCAGCTTCAGATGGCTCTTGTCGTCGTCGATGTCCTCGTCGACGGTGACGGTGACGCCGCCCAGGGCGTCGACCAGCTTCGCGAAGCCGGAGAAGTCGATCTCCAGGAAGTGGTCGATGCGGACGTCCGTCATCGCCTCGACCGTCTTCACCGCGCACACCGGGCCGCCCACCGCGTAGGCGGTGTTGAACATGACCTGGTGCGCCTCCCGCGTCGACGTGCCGTCCGGCCGGGGGCAGGAGGGGCGGGTGACGAGCGTGTCGCGCGGGATGCTGACCACGGTGGCGGTGGTGCGGCCGGCGTCGAGGCGGACGACCATCGCCGTGTCGGAGCGGGCGCCCTCGCTGTCCCCGCCGCCGAGTTCCGCGTTCTCCGCGCCGCCGCGCGAGTCGGAGCCGAGGACCAGGAGGGTGAGCGGGCCGGTGTCCTGCGGGGAGGCGGACGGCGTCGGCGTGGCGCGGGCCGGCCGGTCGTCACCGAGGGCGGTGTCGATGTCGACGCCGGTGATGTTGTCGTCCAGGTGCCGGTAGAGCCAGCCCGCCGCCGCGATGCCCAGCAGCAGGGCGCCGGCCAGGGTGAGGCCGGCGGCCCTCAGCACTCGTCCCCGCCCGCCCATGTGTCCGCCCCGTCCGCTGCCCTGGGTCGTTCCCGTTCCGGTGCCCCGCAGGGATGAACGTACGTCCGAATTGTTGCGGGCGGCGACGGAGAGCGGCTGTTTCTGCGGAAATTCTCAGACTTCTCGGGCAGGGCGAGGCGGGTGGGAGACCGGGGCCGGACGAGGCGAAAGTTTCGGACGGCCACCCGACCGGCTTCGACCGCGCGCGCCGTCCTACTGCGGCGGCGGCGCGGTGCTGCTGCGCACCACCAGGCTGGTCGCCAGCTCCACCCGGGTCGCGGCGGCGGAGCCGCCGTCGCGGCCGAGGTCGAGCACCAGCCGGACCGCCGCCTCGGCCATCTCGGTCAGCGGCTGCCGTACGGTCGTCAGCGGCGGCCCGACCCAGCGGGCCACCGGCAGGTCGTCGAAGCCGACCACGCTCAGGTCCTCCGGGACGCGCAGGCCCAGTTCCCGCGCGGCCTCGTACAGGCCGAGCGCCTGGAGGTCGTTCCCGGCGAAGACCGCGGTGGGGCGGTCGGGGCGGCGCAGCAGCTCCAGGCCCTGGCGGTAACCGGTCTCGTGGTGGAAGTCGCCGGTGCGGATCAGGCCGGGGTCGACGGGGAGCCCGGCGGTCTCCAGGGCCGCCCGGTAGCCGTCGATCCGGGCGCGGCTGCACATCATCCGGGTCGGTCCGCTGATCGCCCCGATCCGGGTGTGCCCCAGCTCGACCAGGTGCCGGGTGGCGGCCAGTCCGCCCTGCCAGTTGGTGGCGCCGATGGAGGGCACGTCGGCGCCCGGGTCGCCGGCCGGGTCCATCACCACGAACGGGATGGAACGGCTGGTCAGCAGCGCCCGCTGGGACTCGTCCAGCCCGGACAGGACCAGCACGACCCCGTGCGGGCGACGGGCGGCGACCTGGTCGGCCCAGGTCCGCCCCGGCGTCAGCCGGCCCGCGCTCTCGGAGAGCACCACGCTCAGGCCCGCGTCCCGCGCCACGTTCTCCACGCCCCGGATGACCTCCATCGCCCAGGCGCTCTCCAGCTCGTGGAAGACCAGGTCGATCAGGGGCGAGCGGGTGGCCTCGGCGCGCCGGCGCCGGTAGCCGTGGGCGCGCAGCAGGTCCTCCACCCGGGCGCGGGTGGCCGGGGCGACGTCGGCGCGGCCGTTGAGCACCTTCGAAACAGTCGGCGCCGACACCCCGGCCTCACGGGCGATCTCGGCCAGGGTCGCGGTCTGGGAGGACCGCCCTCGCGTCCTGGTTTCGGCGGGCTGCGGTGAAGTCATGGCGGCGATCGTATCCCTGCGGACCCTCTTGACGAAGTGCGCGCGGCGCCATAGGTTCCCGGAACATTCGACTGCAACACCGAAACATTCGATCCTCACGGCTCCCGGGACAGGAGTTCCATGACCACCGCGCCCTGGCGTGACCCCGCCCTGCCCGCCGCCGCCCGTGTCGACGACCTCCTGGCCCGCATGACCCTGGAGGAGAAGACCGCCCAGCTGTACGGCGTGTGGGTGGGCGCCGCCACGGACGGGGAGGGCGTCGCCCCGCTCCAGCACGAGATGACCGAGGAGTACGACTGGGAGGAGCTGATCACCCGGGGCCTCGGGCAGCTCACCCGTCCCTTCGGCACCGCCCCCGTCGACCCGGCCGTCGGCGCCCGGTCGCTGGCGAGCGCCCAGCGGCGGATCATGGCGGCCGGCCGCTTCGGCATCCCCGCGCTGGCCCACGAGGAGTGCCTGGCCGGCTTCACCGCCTGGCGGGCCACCGCCTACCCGGTGCCGCTGGCCTGGGGCGCGTCCTTCGATCCGGAGCTGGTCGAGGAGATGGCCCGGCGCATCGGCCACGACCTGCGCGCGGTCGGCGTCCACCAGGGGCTCGCGCCGGTCCTGGACGTCGTCCGCGATCCGCGCTGGGGCCGGGTGGAGGAGACCATCGGCGAGGACCCGTACCTGGTCGGCACGGTCGGTGCCGCCTATGTGCGGGGCCTGGAGTCAGCCGGGATCGTCGCCACCCTCAAGCACTTCGCCGGGTACGCCTCCTCCGCCGGGGCGCGGAACCTGGCGCCGGTGCGGGCGGGCGTCCGGGAGTTCGCCGACGTGACGCTCCCCCCGTTCGAGCTGGCCCTGCGCGAGGGCGGCGCCCGGTCGGTGATGGCGGCGTACACCGAGACCGACGGCGTGCCCGCCTCGGCCGACCCGGCGCTGCTGACCGGTCTGCTGCGCGAGGAGTGGGGCTTCACCGGCACGGTGGTCGCCGACTACTTCGGCGTCGGCTTCCTCCAGTCCCTGCACCGGGTCGCCGAGGACCCGGCCGGGGCGGCGCACCTGGCGCTGGCGGCCGGGATCGACGTGGAGCTGCCCACGGTCAAGTGCTACGGCACCCCGCTGATCGAGGCGGTCCGGGCGGGCCGGGTGCCCGAGGCGCTGGTCGACGAGTCGGCCCGGCGGGTGCTGCTCCAGAAGTGCGCCCTGGGCCTGCTGGACGAGGACTGGTCCCCCGAGCCGCCCGCCGGGGAGGCGCCGGCCGACCTCGACCCGCCCGGCAACCGGGCCGTGGCCCGCCGGCTGGCCGAGGAGTCCGTCGTCCTGCTGGACAACCCGGACGGCCTGCTGCCGCTGGCCCCCGACACCCGGATCGCGGTGGTCGGTCCCCGGGCCGCCGACGCGCTGGCGATGCTCGGCTGCTACTCCTTCCCGTCCCACGTCCTGCCCCGCCACCCCGAGGTGCCGGTGGGCATCGACATCCCGACCGTGCTGGACGCGCTCCGCGCCGAACTGCCCGACGCCAAGGTGACGTTCGCCGAGGGCTGCGACACCTCGGGCCCGGACACCGCCGGCTTCGAGGAGGCGGTGGCGCGGGCCGCCGAGGCGGACGTCTGCGTGGCCGTGCTGGGCGACCGGGCGGGCCTGTTCGGCCGGGGCACCTCCGGCGAGGGCTGCGACGCGAGCGACCTCAGGCTGCCCGGCGTCCAGGGCGCGCTGCTCGACGCGCTGGTCGCCACCGGCGTGCCGGTGGTCCTCGTCCTGCTCACCGGCCGGCCGTACGCGCTGGGCCGCTGGCAGGGGCGGCTGGGCGCGGTCGTCCAGGCGTTCTTCCCTGGCGAGGAGGGCGGCCCGGCGGTGGCGGGCGTGCTGTCGGGCCGCGTCACCCCCTCGGGCCGGCTCCCGGTGAGCGTGCCGCGGCTGCCCGGCGGCCAGCCGTGGACCTACCTCCAGCCGCCGCTGGGCCTGGCCGGCGAGGTCAGCAACCTGGACCCGACGCCGCTGTACCCGTTCGGGCACGGCCGCTCGTACACGACGTTCGCCTGGGAGGACCCGGCCGGCTCCGACCCGGAGATCACCACGGACGGGACGTACGAGATGGCGGTCACCGTCCGCAACACGGGTGACCGGACGGGCGCCGAGGTGGTGCAGCTCTACCTGCACGACCCGGTGGCCCGGGTGACCCGGCCCGACGTCCGCCTGATCGGCTACCGGCGGCTGGAACTGGCCCCCGGCGCGGCCCGGCGGGTGACCTTCCGCTTCCACGCCGACCTGTCGGCGTTCACCGACCGCACGGGCCGGCGCGTGGTCGAGCCCGGCGCCCTGGAACTGCGGCTGGCGGCCTCCAGCACCGACGTACGGCACACCGCGCGGCTGACGCTGGGCGGTCCCGAGCGGGTGCTGGGGGCGGAGCGGCGGCTGCTGTGCGCGGTGGAGGTGTCCGGGGGCGTCTGACGGCCGTGCCGGTCAGACGACGTCCACCGACTCGAACCGCCACCGGTGCACCGCCCGCGTGACCGTCCCCTCGGCCGGTTCCGGCAGTTCGGGGAGGTCCTCGGCGCCCGGCTCCGCGTCCCACCAGGTGATGACCAGGACCCGGTCCTGCGGGGCGCGGAACGTCTCGCGGCGCACGGGGGCGACGGGCAGCTCCTGGGCGCGGGCCCAGGCCAGCAGCTCCTCGCCCCGGCCGGGGACGGCCCGCGCCTCCCACATGACGGCGACGGTCATGAGTACAGGTTCTCCTTGCTGACCTCGTGCACGTGGTCGTGGGAGCGGCCGGGCACGTGCGGGTCGGTGACCGGCAGGGAGGAGTCGGCGGGCAGGTCCCAGTCGGAGGCGGCCCGGTTCCGGGCGACCATCTCGGCGCCGAGCGCGGCCACCATCGCCCCGTTGTCCGTGCACAGCTTGGGGCGCGGGACACGCAGCCGGATGCCGGCCGCCTCGCAGCGCTCCTGGGCCAGCGCCCGCAGCCGGGAGTTGGCCGCGACGCCGCCGCCGATCATCAGGTGGTCGACGCCCTCGTCCTTGCAGGCCCGGACGGCCTTGCGGGTCAGCACGTCGACGACCGCCTCCTGGAAGGAGGCCGCCACATCGCGCACCGGCACCTCCTCGCCGGCCGCCCGCTTCGCCTCGATCCAGCGGGCCACGGCCGTCTTCAGCCCGGAGAAGGAGAAGTCGTACGCCGGATCGCGCGGCCCGGTCAGGCCGCGCGGGAAGGCGATCGCGGCCGGGTCGCCCTCGCGGGCGTAGCGGTCGATGACCGGGCCGCCGGGGAAGCCCAGGTCCAGCACGCGGGCGATCTTGTCGAAGGCCTCGCCGGCCGCGTCGTCGATGGTCGCGCCCATCGGCCGGACGTCGGAGGTGATGTCGGAGGAGAGCAGCAGCGAGGAATGCCCGCCGGAGACCAGCAGGGCCATGGTCGGCTCGGGCAGCGGGCCGTGTTCGAGCTGGTCGACGCAGATGTGCGAGGCGAGGTGGTTCACGCCGTAGAGCGGCTTGCCCAGCGCGTAGGCGTACGCCTTCGCCGCCGAGACGCCGACCAGCAGCGCGCCGGCCAGTCCGGGACCGGCGGTGACGGCGATGCCGTCCAGGTCGCGGGCGCTGACCCCGGCCTCCTTCAGGGCGCGCCGGATGGTGGGGACCATCGCCTCCAGGTGGGCGCGGCTCGCGACCTCCGGGACGACGCCGCCGAAACGGGCGTGCTCGTCGACGCTGGAGGCGACGGCGTCGGCCAGCAGGGTGGTACCGCGCACGACACCGACGCCGGTCTCGTCGCAGGAGGTCTCGATCCCCAGTACCAGGGGTTCGTCAGCCATGGGTCTCGGTTCCTTGTACGGGGTGGGGTACGGAGTTGGCGGGGTCGGTGAGCCGCATGACCAGCGCGTCCACGTTGCCCGGCTGGTAGTAGCCGGGCCGGACGCCGACGGGGACGAAGCCGAAGCGCTCGTAGAGCTTCTGCGCGCGGACGTTGTCCACGCGGCACTCCAGCATCACCTCGGCGCACTCGAAGGCGGTCGCCGCGCGGAGCAGTTCGGCCAGCAGCCGGGAGCCGAGGCCGGTGCCCCACTGGTCGCGGGCGACGGCGATGGTCTGGACGTCGGCCTGGTCGGCGTCGGAGGCGAGCAGGCCCGCGTAGCCGACGATCCGGCCGTCCGGCGTCTCGGCGACCACGTAGCTGCGGGTCGCCCCCGGTCCCCGGGCGTGGGCCAGCTCGGACCAGAACATGCCCCGGGACCAGGCGTCCTCCGGGAACAGCTCCCGTTCCAGGAGCAGCACCGGGTCGATGTCCCACCAGCGCATCTCGCGCAGCACGGCAGTCGCTGGACCGCTCACTTGGGGGTGACCACCTTGTAGTTCTTGGGGACCTGGGCGTCGGGGCGGCGCAGGTACAGCGGCCGGGGCGCGGGCAGCTCCACGCCGGCCGCGAGCCGCTCGGCGGCCAGGGCGGCGAGCGCGGCGGCGGAGACGTGCTCGGGCTCGTGGGCCCGGGGGAAGGTGTCCGGGTAGAGCAGCGCGCCCGCGCCGACGGCCGGGAGCCCCGCGACCTCGGCCGCGATGTCGGCGGGGCGGTCGACGGCCGGGTCGGTGAGCCGGGTGCGGGAGTCGGCGTAGCGGGCCCAGTAGACCTCTTTGCGGCGGGCGTCGGTCGCCACCACGAAGGGCCCGTCGAGGTCGGCGGCGTAGGCGAGGCCGTCCAGCGTGCACACACCGTGCACGGGTACGCCCAGCGCGAGGCCGAAGGTGTCGGCGGTCATCAGGCCGACCCGCAGTCCGGTGTACGGACCCGGGCCGATGCCGACGACGACGCCGGTGACCGCGTCGAGCCGCAGCCCGGCCTCGGTGAGCACCCGGTCGACGGCGGGCAGCAGCAGCTCACCGTGGCGGCGCGCGTCCACCTGGCCGCAGGAGGCGATGACGTCCGTGCCGTCGTGCAGCGCGACGGTGACGGCGGGAGTGGCGGTATCCAGAGCGAGCAAGAGCACACGAACAGCCTACGGCGGCCCGGGGACCCGTGTCGGCCGGGCCGGTCAGGAGGTCACCGACTGCTACGGTCGGGCGACGTACGGCACAGACCGTACGAAGCGGGACGTACGGCGCACAACGCACGGCACTTCAGCCCCCGCGCGCCCCGCACGACGCTTCCCGCACAACGCTCTTCGCACAACGCTTTCGCACAACGCTTTCCGTACGACGCCGAGGTGGTCGCCAGTGCCCAGCAGCAGCTCCGTCATGGTCACCGGACTCACCGCGGCGGCCCTGGTCGCGGTCGGGGTCCTCGCCTACCAGGCGGCGGCCACCGCGCCCCCCGAGCGCGGCGGGCCCCGGGCGGGCGTCTCGCCCGCCCCCGGCCCCGCCAGGACCCCGCGCGACGAACGGCACCCGGACGCCCTGCCCGCGCGGTCCGGGACGGGTGAACGGGTGGTGTACTCCGTGGGCGACGACCGGGTGTGGCTGGTCGGCGACGGCGACCGGGTCCGGCGCACCTTCCGGGTCACGCCCAGCACGGTGGACCCGGCGCCCGGCACCTACGCGGTGACCTCCCGGTCCAACCGGGTCACGGGGTCCGACGGCGTCCCGATCGAGCACGTGGTGCGGTTCACCAGCGTCGACGGGGTGGTCATCGGGTTCAGCGCGGCGGTGGACGGCTCCACGGCCAGGCCCGGGCGCGGGGTGAGGACAGGCGGCATCCGGGAGACACGCGCGGACGGCGAGGCCATGTGGGACTTCGCGACGATCGGCCAGAAGGTCGTGGTCGTCCGCTGAGGACGCGGCGGCCCCGGCGGGCCGGGCGGGCCGGGTCAGGCGGCCTCGCGGTGCTCCGGGGCGGCGGCCCGGGGCTCGGGTTCGGGGGCGCGCGGCGGTGTGGAGATCGCGGCGGCCGCGGCACAGGCGGCCAGCAGATCCCGCATGGGCACGGCGGCGGGCGGGGCCGGCAGCGGCCTGCCCGGGGTCGGTGAAGCCGGCATGGGCGCCTCCTGAAGCTCGGGGGCGAGCGAAGTTAGGCATGCCTAACCACGTACTGGCTACCATGTGACCACGGGCAGGACGCCGAGCGCAATATCTTCCCGACGAGTTGTCGGAAAAACCGGGCCCGGGGCTCCGCTCAGGCGGTGAGGACGCTCAGGTCGGCCGCGGACCAGCGGGCGCCGATGCCGGTCAGCGTCACGTGCCGGACCTCGTCGGTGGTGTCGCCCACGGCACGGTGGATCACGAGCTGGAGCCGGTCGTCGGTCAGCTCCTCGACCTTGCCCTCGCCCCACTCCACGACGATCACGGAGTCCGGCAGCGAGACGTCCAGGTCGAGGTCCTCCATCTCGTCCAGGCCGCCGGAGAGCCGGTAGGCGTCGACGTGGACCAGTGGCGGGCCGTCGCCGAGGGAGGGGTGGACCCGGGCGATGACGAACGTCGGGGAGGTCACCGCGCCGCGCACGCCGAGGCCCTCGCCCAGGCCCCGGGTCAGGGTCGTCTTGCCGGCGCCCAGTTCCCCGCTGAGCATCACCAGGTCGCCGGGGCGCAGCAGCTTGGCAAGCCTGCGGCCCAGCTCGCGCATCTGCTCGGGGGAGGTGACGGTGATCTCGGTGCCGGGGACCGGCTCAGCCGGGTCCGGGCCCTGCGGTGCTGCTGGTGCTTCCATAGCCACCCACGGTAGCCCCTGACGGTACGGCGCCGACGCGGACCAGCAGGTCGGCGAGGCGGTCGGTGACCAGCTCCGGGTGCTCCAGCATCACCAGGTGCCCGGCGTCCGGGACGAGGACCAGCTCCGCGTCGGGCAGCCGGCCGGCGATCTCCTCGCTGTGCTCGCTGGGCGTCACCAGATCGCGTACGCCGGCCAGCACCAGGACGGGTACGTCCCGGAAGCGGGCGAGCGCCTCGCCCTTGTCGTGGTCGTCGAAGGCCGGGTAGAACTCGGCGACGACGTCGATCGGCGTGGCCTCGATCATGCGCTCGGCGAACCGGGCGACGGCCGGGTCGACGTCCCGCCCGGCGAAGGAGTACCGCTTGATGATCCCGGCGAACAGGTCGGCGGTCGCCCGGCGCCCCTTCTCCACCATCTCGGCCCGCTGCCCCAGGGCCCTGAGCACGCCCGGCAGTATCCGCCGCACCGCGTTGACCCCGGCCACCGGGAGCCCGAAGTTGACCTCGCCGAGCCGCCCCGAGGACGTGCCGACCAGCGCGACGCCGACGACCCGCTCGCGGATCAGCTCGGGGAACTCGTCGGCCAGGGCCATCACGGTCATCCCGCCCATCGAGTGCCCGACCAGCACGACCGGGCCCTCGGGCACGGCGGCGTCGAGGACCGCCCGCAGGTCGCGGCCCAGCTCGTCGATGGAGACCGGCACCCCGTCCCGGACCTGGGCCACGCCCCGCCCGGAACGGCCGTGGCTGCGCTGGTCCCAGTACACGGACCGCACCACACCCCGCAGGGCCGCGCGCTGGAAGTGCCAGGAGTCCTGGCTGAGGCAGTAGCCGTGGCAGAAGACGACGGTCACCGGGGCGGGGGCCTTGCGGCCGAAGAGGCGCCGGCGGCGCGGTGCCGTGCCGCCCTCCGGCTCGACGTCGTCGACCTCGTAGTACAGCTCGGTGCCGTCGGCGGCGTACGCCTGGCCGGGCGTGCCGCGCAGCGAGCCGTACGGGCCCGCCGCGTCCAGGGCGAGGCGGGCCTTCTGGCGCATGCCGCGTCCGACGGTGAGCCGCTCTATCGCCACGCCGGCGGCGGCCCCGGCCGCGACCACGCCCAGGGCGACGCCGGCTATCCCGGTGGCCCGGCGCCAGCCGCCGACGGCGACCTCGGTGGCGACCTCCGCGGCGGAGGCGACGGCCGCCGCGGCGACGGCCTCCCCGCTGCTCTCGCTCACGAACCGCTCCTCTTCACCTCATGTACGCGGCCTCAGGTCCGCGCGTCCACGCGGCCTCGTGTGTGCGCCGGGGTCACTCGTTGACGTAGACGCGGGGCACGCGCGCGCCGACGCGGGTGACGATCTCGTACCCGATGGTGCCGGCGGCCTGCGCCCAGTCCTCGGCGGTGGGCTCCCCCCCGTCGCCGGGGCCGAACAGCACCGCCTCCGCGCCGGCCGGCGGCTCGTCACCGCCGAGGTCGACCGCGAACTGGTCCATCGCGATCCGGCCCGCCACCGTACGCCACTTGCCGTCCACCAGCACCGGCCCGTTGGAGGAGGCGTGCCGCGGGATGCCGTCCGCGTAGCCGAGCGGGACCAGGCCGAGGGTGGTGTCGCCGGGGGTGGTGTAGCGGTGCCCGTAGCTGACGCCGTGGCCGCCGGGAACCCGCTTGACCAGGGCGAGCGAGGCGGACAGCGTCATCACCGGGCGCAGTCCGTGGTCGGCGGGGGTGCCCAGCTCGGGGCTGGGCGAGAGGCCGTAGAGCGCGATGCCGGTCCGGACGAGGTCGTAGTGGGCCTCGGGGAGGGTGAGGGTGGCCGGGGAGTTGGCGATGTGCCGCACCTCGGGGCGGACGCCCCGCTCCTCGGCGTACGCCGTCATCTCCCGGAAGACGGTGAGCTGGGCGGCGATGGAGGGGTGGCCGGGCTCGTCGGCGCAGGCGAAGTGGGACCAGAGCCCGGTGATTTGGAGCAGTCCCGCGCGTTCGGCGTCGAGGGCGGCGCCCACCAGCTCGTGCCAGTCGGGGCCGGGCTGGCAGCCGTTGCGGCCGAGCCCGGTGTCGGCCTTGAGCTGCACCCGCGCGGGGCGTCCGGCGCGCCGGGCGGCGTCCTCGACCTCGCGCAGGGCCCACATGCCGCTGACGGAGACGTCGAGGCCGGCCTCGATCGCCTCCTGCCAGGGGCCTCCGGGGGTCCACAGCCAGCACATGATCCGGACGTCGTCCGGCAGCCCCGCGTCGGCGCGCAGCGCGAGGGCCTCGTGCGGGGTGGCGGTGCCGAGCCAGGTGGCGCCCGCCTGGACGGCCGCGCGGGCGCACGGTACCGCCCCGTGTCCGTAGCCGTCGGCCTTCACCACGGCCATCAGCGCCGTGCCGGGCGCGAGCAGCGCGCGCAGCGTCCGCACGTTGCTCCGCAGCGCGTCCAGATCGATCTCGGCCCGGGCCCGCACGGCGGCCCCCTGACGGGCGGTTGTCTCACTCATCTCGGAGCCAGTCTCTCAGAGCACCCGGAGGACAAGGCCCCACCCCGTGGGAGGTACCCCCAGCGGCACGGGTGGGCGCAGCCGGCACCCCGCTCACGCCGGGTTGCGCACGCCCCCGGCCCGCCCCCGCTCCGGGCGCCCCTGTGCCCGACGCCCCGCACACGCACGCGCACGCCCCCGCCCTTCCCGGCCTGTGCGGGAAGCGGGCCGTCGTCACCGGGGCGAGCGACGGGACGGGGCCCGGCATCGCCACACGCCTCGCCGCCGCCGGCGCGCAGGTGCTGCTGCCGGCACCCCGCTCACGCCGGGTTGCGCACGCCCCCGGCCCGCCCCCGCTCCGGGCGCCCCTGTTCCCGACGCCCCGCACACGCACGCGCACGCCCCCGCCCTTCCCGGCCTGTGCGGGAAGCGGGCCGTCGTCACCGGGGCGAGCGACGGGACGGGGCCCGGCATCGCCACACGCCTCGCCGCCGCCGGCGCGCAGGTGCTGCTGCCAGCACCCCGCTCACGCCGGGTTGCGCCCCCCCCGGCCCGCCCCCGCTCCGGGCGCCCCTGTACCCGACGCCCCGCACACGCACGCGCACGCCCCGCACCCCTCCCCTACGTCACCCTCGCACCCGACCCCGACGTCACCCTCGTACATCCCGCCAGACCACCCCCACCGCCGCCGCCAGGTCATGCGCCCCCATCGGCGCCCCGTCCGCCGCCACCCGCCCCGCGAGCCCGTGCAGATACGCCCCCGCGCTCCCCGCGTCCAGCGCCGACAGCCCCGCCGCCAGCAGGGACCCCGCCAGCCCGGACAGCACATCCCCGCTCCCGGCCGTGGCCAGCCAGGGCGTCCCCGTCGCGTTGACGCGCACCGCGCCCCCGTCCGCCCCGGCGACCAGCGTGGTCGACCCCTTCAGCAGCACCGTCGCCCCGTACCGCCCCGCCAGCTCCCGCGCCGACTCCAGCCGCGCCCCCTCGACCTCCTCCCGGCTCACCCCCAGCAGCGCCGCCGCCTCCCCGGCATGCGGCGTCATCAGCGTCGGCTCCGTACGCGCCCGTACCGCCCCGGCGTCCGCCAGCCGCAGCCCGTCCGCGTCGATCAGCACCGGCACGTCCGCCGCGACCACCTCCGCCACCGTTCCGGCGTCGTCCCCGGCCCCCGGTCCGACCACCCACGCCTGCACCCGCCCCGCCCGCTTCGGCCCCTGGTCGGACACGAGCGTCTCGGGGAACCGGGCGATCACCGCGTCCCCGGCCGGACCGACGTACCGCACCGCCCCGGCCCCGCCCCGCAGCGCACCCGAGACCGCGAGCACCGCCGCCCCCGGGTACCGCGCCGACCCGGCCGCGATGCCCACGACCCCGCGCCGGTACTTGTCGCTCTCCGCCCCCGGCACCGGCAGCAGCCGCGCCACGTCCGCGTGCTGCAACGCCTCCAGCACCGGCACCTCGTCCAGCGACAGGCCGATGCCGACCAGCCGCACCGACCCGGCGTACTCCCGCGCCGGATCGATCAGCAGCCCCGGCTTGTGCGCCCCGAAGGTCACGGTGAGGTCGGCCCGGACGGCGGCCCCCCGCACCTCGCCCGTGTCCGCGTCCACCCCGCTCGGCAGGTCCACCGCCACGACGGCGGCCCGCGCCCGCTCCGCCGCCTCGGCGAGCGGCACCGCCTCCGGACGCAGCCCGCCCCTGCCGCCGATCCCGACGATGCCGTCGACCACGAGGTCGGCCCGCTCGATCAGCCGTACCCCGTCCGGTGCCCCCGCGGTGCTCCCGCCCGCCCGGCGCAGCGCCGCGAGCCCCCCGGCGTGCGCCCGCCCGGGTGCGAGCAGGACGGCCGTCACGCCGGCGCCCCGGCGGGCCAGCCGCGCCCCGGCGTACAGGGCGTCGCCGCCGTTGTCGCCGCTGCCGACCAGCAGCACCACCCGGCTGCCGTACACCCGGCCGGGCGCCCGGCCCAGCACCTGGGCGCAGGCGGTGGCGAGCCCGGCCGCCGCCCGTTGCATCAAGGCGCCCTCGGGCAGCCGCGCCATCGCCGCCCGCTCCGCCGTCCTGACCGTCTCCACGCTGTACGCAGTCCGCATGCCGTCGAGTCTGCCCACTGCGCCGCGCCCCGTGTCAGGAGGACCCCGCGTGTCCGGTGAACAGGTCGAGCAGGCCGTACGGCGAGTCCGGGCCGAACATGAGCGCGTGCAGCCGGCCCGCCTCGACGGCCTCGGCGGCGCTGCGGGCGAACATCTCCTCCTCGTACGCGGTGAGCGCGGCCTCGGTGTCACCGGGACGCGCGGCGAGCAGCTCGCCGAGCCGGGCACCGTCGTACAGGGCGAGGTTGGCGCCCTCCCCGGACGGGATCATGAGGTGCGCGGCGTCGCCGAGCAGGGTCACGCCCGGCACCCGGTCCCAGCGGTGCCCGTCCGGCAGCGCGTACAGGGGGCGGTGCACCGGCGGGGTGTCGCCGTCGGTGATCAGCGCGGTCAGCTCAGGGGCCCAGCCCTCGAACTCCGCCGCGATCCGCGCGGCGGCCCCGGCGGCGTCGGTGAAGTCGACGGCGCGGAACCACTCCAGCGGCTCGGCCAGCGCCACGTAGGTGTGCAGGGTGTCCCCGCTCTCCCGGTGGGCCTGGATGCCCTTGCCCGGCGCGAGCGCGTACATCGCCCCGCCGCCGACCGCCTTCGCCGCGGCGGGGTGCCGCGTGCCGGCGTCGTACAGGTACGTCTCGACGAAGGACGTGCCGGTGTACTCGGGTGAGGCGCCGGAAAGCAGCGGCCTGACCCGCGACCAGGCGCCGTCCGCGCCGATCAGCAGGCCGGTGACGAGGGTGGAGCCGTCGGCGAAGCGCACCTCGTGCCGGCCGTCACCGAGCGCGCGGGCGCCGCTCACCTTCTGCCCCCACCGCACGGTGCCCTTGGGCAGCGAGTCGAGCAGCAGCCGCCGCAGCTCGCCGCGCCGCACCTCGGGGCGCCCGCCCGTGCCGTCGTCGGGTTCGTCGAGCAGGACGGTCCCGTCCGGGGCGAGGGCCCTCGATGCCTGGCGGCCCTCCAGGACGAGGCCGAGGAACTCCTCGTACAGGCCCGCGGCTTCGAGGGCGGGCTGTCCGTTGCCCTCGTGGATGTCGAGCAGGCCGCCCTGCGCGCGGGCGGTGGGCGACGCCTCCGCCTCGTGGACGGTGGCCGGGATGCCGTGGACGTGGAGGACGCGGGCGAGGGTCAGTCCCCCGAGCCCGGCGCCGATGATCGTGATGTCGGTGGTCATGCCGCTGCCTCACCGTCTGGAATACCGTTCCATTACACGATCCAGACTGGAACCTCGTTCCATACTTGTCAAGATGGAACGGGGTTCCAGCGCCTGTGCGAAGATGGAGGCATGGCTGCCACCCGTACGCGCCGCACCGAGCGCCGGGAGAACCCGCTCTCGCGCGAGCGCATCGTCGAGGCCGCGATCGAGCTGCTCGACGCGGCGGGCGAGGGCGGGCTCACCTTCCGCGCCCTGGCCGAGCGCCTCGCCACCGGCCCCGGCGCGATCTACTGGCACGTCACCGGCAAGGACGAGCTGCTGCACGCCGCCACCGACGCGGTCGTGGCCGCCGCCGTACCCCCCGCCCCCGCCGGCACCGCCCCGCGGGACGCCGTCCGGGCCGTCGCGCTCGGGGTGTTCGACGCGATCGACGCCCATCCCTGGGTCGGCGCCCAGCTCGCCCGCTCCGCCATGGACGCGCCGATCCTGCGGATCTTCGAGCGCCTCGGCCGCCAGGTCCAGGCCCTCGGCGTCCCCCGCGCCGTCCGGTTCACGGCCGCCTCCGCGCTGCTGAACTACGTCGTCGGAGTCGCCGGCCAGAACGCGGCGAACGCCCGCGCGGTCGAGGCGGGCACGGACCGCACGGAGTTCCTGACCAGGATGGCGGCGGCCTGGACGGAGCTGGACCCGGAGGAGTACCCGTTCGTCCGGGAGGTCGCGGGCGACCTGCCCCACCACGACGACCGGGTGGAGTTCCTCGCCGGGATCGACCTCATCCTGACCGGCATCGCTCCCCGCGAGCGCCCGGCCGACCCGCCGTCCGCATGACGAACACCCCGCCCGGCGCGAACGGCTCCCGCCGGGACACCGGCCCCCGCCAGGAGAGCGACCCCCGTCAGGAGGACGCCCCCGACCGGCAGAACCCCCGGAGCGGGACGAGCGACCTCCGCCGGGGAACCGACCCCCGCCCGCGGATCGGCCCCCGCCAGGACACCGCCCCTGTCCCCGGCCCCGACCCCGACCCCGGCGCCGACCCCGACGAAACCGTCCTGTCCGGCCTCGGCCCCCGTCTCCGCGCCCTCCGCCAGGCCCGCGGCCTCACGCTGTCCCGGCTCGGCGCGGTCACCGGCATCTCCGTGAGCACCCTGTCCCGGCTGGAGTCGGGGCGGCGCGAGCCGACGCTGCGGCATCTGCTGCCGCTGGCCCGCGCGTACCGCGTCTCCCTGGACGACCTGGCCGGCTCCCGCACGGGCGACCCCCGCGTCCACCCCCGGCCCGTCGTCCGGCACGGGCAGACCTGGATCCCGCTCACCCCGCACCTCGGCGGCCCGCACGCCTACAAGCAGATCCTCCCGGCCCCGGCCGCCCCGCGCGCCGCCCGTCCCGAGCAGGGCTCCCACGAGGGGTACGAGTGGCTGTACGTCCTCAACGGCCGGCTGCTGCTCGCCCTCGGCGACCACGACCTGGTCCTGTCGGCGGGCGAGGCCGCCGAGTTCGACACCCGCGTCCCGCACGGCCTCGCCAACGCGGGCGACGGCCCCGTGGAGTGGATCGCGCTGTACGGGGCCCAGGGCGAACGCCCCTTCGTCCGGGTCCGCCCGGCCGGGAAACACGAGGGGACCGGGGGCCTCACCCCTCCGCGATGACCACCGCGGACGCCACCCCGGCGTCATGGCTGAGCGAGATGTGCCAGGAGGTCACGCCCAGTTCGGCCGCGCGGGCCGCCACCGTCCCCGTCACCCGCAGCCGGGGCCGCCCGCTGTCCTCGACGTAGACCTCCGCGTCGGTCCAGTGCAGTCCGGCGGGCGCCCCCAGCGCCTTGGCCAGCGCCTCCTTCGCCGCGAAGCGGGCCGCCAGCGAGGCGGCCCCGCGCCGCTCACCACCGGGCAGCCGCAGCTCGCTCTCCAGGAACAGCCGCCCGGCCAGCCCCGGCGTCCGCTCCAGCGACGCCGCGAACCGCTCGATCTCCGCCACGTCGATGCCGACCCCGATGATGCTCATGGCGAGCACCCTAAGGGGCCGCCGGGCGGCTCACTCCACCGTCACCGACTTCGCCAGGTTGCGCGGCTGGTCCACCTCGTTGCCCCGGGCCGTCGCCAGTTCGCACGCGAAGACCTGGAGCGGCACGGTCGCCACCAGCGGCTGGAGCAGCGTCGGCGTGGCGGGGATGCGGACGAGGTGGTCGGCGTAGGGCGTCACCGTCTCGTCGCCCTCCTCCGCGATGACGACGGTGCGGGCACCCCGGGCCCGGATCTCCTGGATGTTGGAGACGAGCTTGTCGTGCAGCACCGACCGCCCGCGCGGCGAGGGCACCACGACCACCACCGGCAGCCCCTCCTCGATCAGCGCGATCGGCCCATGCTTCAGCTCGCCCGCCGCGAACCCCTCGGCGTGCATGTACGCCAGTTCCTTGAGCTTGAGCGCGCCCTCCAGCGCGACCGGGTAGCCGACATGCCGCCCCAGGAACAGCACCGTGTCCTGGCCGGCCAGGGACCGGGCCAGCTCCCGCACCGGCTCCATGGTCCCCAGCACCCGCTCGACCGCCTGCCCGATGCCCGCGAGGTCCCGGATCACCGCCCGGATCTCGTCCCCCCACTTGGTGCCGCGCACCTGCCCCAGGTAGAGCGCGACCAGGTAACAGGCGACCAGCTGGGTCAGGAACGCCTTGGTCGAGGCGACGGCGACCTCCGGCCCGGCGTGCGTGTACAGCACGGCGTCGGACTCGCGGGGGATCGTGGAACCGTTGGTGTTGCAGATGGCGAGCACCTTCGAGCCCTGCTCACGGGCGTGCCGCACCGCCATCAGCGTGTCCATCGTCTCGCCCGACTGGGAGATGGCGATGACCAGCGACCGCTGGTCGAGGATGGGGTCGCGGTAGCGGAACTCGCTGGCCAGCTCCACCTCGCAGGGGATGCGCGTCCAGTGCTCGATGGCGTACTTCGCGATCAGCCCGGCGTGGAAGGCCGTACCGCACGCGACGATGACGACCTTGTCCGTCTCCCGCAGCTCGTGCGCCGGGATGCGCACCTCGT
Source organism: Streptomyces griseoviridis (assembly GCA_014649155.1). Lineage (GTDB taxonomy): Bacteria > Actinomycetota > Actinomycetes > Streptomycetales > Streptomycetaceae > Streptomyces > Streptomyces griseoviridis. Next base: position 242,583 of record BMSM01000007.1, read on the forward strand.
CCAGGGTGAGCGAGCCCTCGGCGTCGATCCGCCCCAGCAGCGTGTCGGCGACCGCCTTCGGCTGCTCGGCGATCTCCTTCAGCATGAAGGAGGCGTGGCCGCCCTTCTCGGCGGCGGAGGCGTCCCAGTCGACGTGGTAGGCGCGCACCTCGGCCGGGCTGCCGTCGAAGCCGGTCACCGTGACGCCGTCCCGGCTCAGCTCGACCACCTGGTCCTGGCCGAGTTCCAGGGCCTCGCGGGTGTGCGCGATGAACGCCGCCACGTCGGAGGCGAGGAAGGACTCGCCCTCGCCGACGCCGACCACCAGCGGTGAGTTGCGCCGGGCGCCGACCACCACGCCGGGCTCGTCCGCGTGCACCGCGACCAGCGTGAACGCCCCTTCCAGGCGCCGGCACACCAGCCGCATCGCCTCCGCCAGGTCGGCGCAGGCGGAGAACTCCTCGGCGAGCAGATGGGCGACCACCTCGGTGTCGGTCTCGGAGGCCAGGTCGTGGCCGCGTCCGGCCAGTTCGGCCCGGAGCGCGGCGAAGTTCTCGATGATGCCGTTGTGCACGACGGCGACCCGGCCCGCGTTGTCCAGATGGGGGTGGGCGTTGGCGTCGGTGGGGCCGCCGTGCGTGGCCCACCGGGTGTGGCCGATGCCCGTGGTCCCGGCCGGCAGCGGATGCTCGGCCAGCTCCTTCTCCAGGTTGACGAGCTTGCCGGCCCGCTTGGCGGGGGCCAGCCCGCCGTCCGCGAGCACGGCGACGCCCGCCGAGTCGTATCCCCGGTACTCGAGTCGCTTCAGTCCGGCCATCACGACGTCGAGCGCCGACTGCGACCCCACATATCCCACGATTCCGCACATGATCGGCAGCCTACGGTCACTTCCGATCACGAACCCGTCGGATCGTGCCTGATATCGGAAATTCCTACGGCAGAACGAGCCAGGTGGACGACGTGACTCACCCCACCCTGCGCCCTGTTCGAACTCCGTTAACAATGGACTGTGATCTCTCCGGCCCCTTCGGCTCCCCGGAGCGCCCACCGGCACCGCCCGGAGGCGACTCCCTACGTCGACCTCACCCGCGCCGAGTGGAGCGCGCTGCGCGACAAGACGCCGCTGCCGCTCACCGCCGAGGAGGTGGAGAAGCTGCGCGGCCTCGGTGACGTCATCGACCTCGACGAGGTCCGCGACATCTACCTCCCGCTCTCCCGGCTGCTCAACCTCTACGTCGGCGCCACCGACGGCCTGCGCGGCGCGCTCAACACCTTCCTCGGCGAACAGGGCTCCCAGTCCGGCACCCCGTTCGTCATAGGCGTCGCCGGTTCCGTCGCGGTCGGCAAGTCCACCGTCGCCCGGCTGCTCCAGGCGCTGCTCTCCCGCTGGCCCGAGCACCCGCGCGTCGAGCTGGTCACCACCGACGGCTTCCTGCTGCCCACCCGGGAGCTGGAGGCCCGCGGCCTGATGGCGCGGAAAGGTTTCCCCGAGTCGTACGACCGGCGCGCCCTCACCCGTTTCGTCGCCGACATCAAGGCCGGCAAGGCGGAGGTGACGGCCCCCGTCTACTCCCACCTCATCTACGACATCGTCCCCGGCGAGAAGCTGACCGTCCGCCGCCCCGACATCCTCATCGTCGAGGGCCTCAACGTCCTCCAGCCCGCCCTCCCCGGCAAGGACGGCCGCACCAGGGTCGGCCTCGCGGACTACTTCGACTTCAGCGTGTACGTCGACGCCCGCACCGAGGACATCGAGCGGTGGTACCTCAACCGCTTCAAGAAGCTGCGGGCGACGGCCTTCCAGAACCCGTCCTCCTACTTCCGCAGGTACACCCAGGTGTCGGAGGAGGAGGCCCTGGACTACGCCCGCACCACCTGGCGCACCATCAACAAGCCCAACCTGGTGGAGAACGTCGCCCCGACCCGCGGCCGCGCCACCCTGATCCTGCGCAAGGGCCCGGACCACAAGGTCCAGCGACTGCGCCTGCGCAAACTGTGACCCGGGCGTACGCCGGCCCCGTATGACGGTTCAATGGGCCGCATGCTGCATCTGCGCCTGATCACCCCGGCCGAGAAGACCGACGCGGTCGTCCGCCTGCTGGAGACCACCGTCGGCACCGCCCACCTGGTGGTCCTCCCGGGCGCCGCCCGCTCCCCCGCCGGGGATGTCGTGATGTGCGACGTGGCCCGGGAGGCGGGCGACGACGTCATCGACGCGCTGCGGGCGCTGGAGCTGGACACCTGCGGCGCGATCACCGCCGAGGACATCGACCTGTCGCTGTCGGAGTACGCCGACCGGGCCGAGCGCGAGGCGCCGGGCGAGGGCGCGGACGCCGTGGTGTGGGAGCAGCTGACCGAGGCGACCCACGAGGAGTCGACGCTCTCGGTCACCTACCTGGCCTTCATCACGCTCGCCACGCTGATCGCCGCCTGCGGTGTGGTGCTGGACAACGCGATCCTGATCGTGGGCGCGATGGCGGTGGGCCCGGAGTTCGGGCCGCTCGCCGGCATCTGCACGGCGATCGTGCAGCGCTCCCCCAAGCTGGCGCTGCGGTCGGCCGTCGCGCTGCTGGCGGGCTTCGCGGTCGCCATGGCGGTCACCGCCGGTTTCAGCCTGTTCATGGACGCGGTCGGCCTGTTCAGCGAGGCGAAGCTGGAGGCCGACCGGCCCAACACCGGCTTCATCTACGCCCCGGACTGGTTCTCGTTCGTCGTCGCCGTCCTCGCCGGGGCGGCCGGCACCCTCTCGCTGACCTCCGCCAAGTCCGGCGCCCTGGTCGGCGTCGCCATCTCGGTCACCACGGTCCCGGCCGCCGCGAACGCGGCCGTCGCCCTGATCTACGGCGACACCGGCCAGACCTGGCACTCCACGGAGCAGCTCCTGCTGAACCTGCTGGGCATCGTCCTGGCGGGCACCCTCACCCTGCTGACCCAGAAGGCCCTGTGGGCGGCGGCCAAGAAGCGCCGGCCGGCCCGCCGCGGAAACCTGCGCGACCGCCCGCACACCACCCGCGCCTGACCGGCCCCGGTACCCCGAGGCCCGTGTCCGCCGCCCCGCCGGCTCACCCGTAGACGAGCCAGGCCGGCGCGGCGGCCTCAGCCGGTCGTCGTACTCCCTCAGGTCCTCGCCGACCGACGCGAGCCGCTCAGCGCTCCGTGCCGACCCGGCCGGCGCCCAGCGCCGGGGCACCGGGGACACCGCCGTCCGCGCGGTCCAGGAACACCGGCGGCTCGTCGATCATCCCGGCGCAGTACGGCTCCTCGGGGGAGAGCGGCGGCGTGCAGCCGGCCACCGGACCGCGGGCGAACCGGTGCTCCTCGGCCTCCGCCAGGTGCGAAGCGCCGCACGGGCGGCCCGCGGCCCGCGCGGTCCGGCACCCGGCGGGAGCCCGGGAACTCCGGCGGCACCCCGCGGCGCGCGGCAGCCGCCGCCGTCGCCCCGCCGACCGTCCCGCCGAGGGTGCAGGGGACGTCAGGGCCAGGGCGTGTCCCGGGGACGAGGGCCCGCCGCACGGTGTCCACCATGCGGGCCGGCCGGCCCTCCCGGGCGGCGGGCACCTACCCGAGCGCCGACTTCACCGAATCCGCCAGCCGCCCCGCCACCGCGCGCGCCTGTTCGATGTCGGCCGCCTCGACCATCACGCGGACGAGCGGCTCGGTGCCGGAGGGGCGCAGCAGCACCCGCCCGGTGGAGCCGAGGTCGCGCTCGGCCTCCGCCACCGCCGTGGCCAGTTCCGCCGACGTCCCCACCCGGGACCTGTCCACGTCCGGGACGTTGATCAGCACCTGCGGCAGCCGCTCCATCACGGCGGCCAGCTCCCGCAGCGGACGCCCGGACTGCGCGACCCGGGCCGCGAGCAGCAGCCCGGTCAGCGTGCCGTCGCCGGTGGTGGCGTGGTCCAGCACGATGACGTGCCCGGACTGCTCGCCGCCGAGCGCGTACCCGTGCCGCTTCATCTCCTCCAGGACGTACCGGTCACCGACCGCCGTCTGGACGAACCGGATGCCCTCGCGCTCCATGGCCAGCTTGAAGCCGAGGTTGGACATGACGGTGGCGACGACGGTGTCCGAGCGCAGCGCGGACCGCTCCCGCATCGCCAGCGCGAGCACCGCGAGGATCTGGTCGCCGTCCACCTCCTCGCCGGTGTGGTCCACGGCGAGGCAGCGGTCGGCGTCCCCGTCGTGAGCGATGCCCAGGTCGGCGCCGTGCTCGACGACGGCGGCCTTCAGCAGGTCCAGGTGGGTGGAGCCGCAGCCGTCGTTGATGTTGAGGCCGTCCGGTGCGGCGCCGATGGTGACGATCTCGGCACCGGCCCGCGCGAACGCCTCCGGCGAGACCCGCCAGGCCGCGCCGTGCGCCTCGTCCAGGACGATCCGCAGCCCGTCCAGCCGGTTGGGCAGCACACCGACCAGGTGGGCGACGTACTGGTCGAGCCCCTCCTGGTACTCCCGCACCCGGCCCACGCCGGCCCCGGTCGGCCGGTCCCAGGGCGCGCCGGTGCGGTGCTCGGCGTAGACGGCCTCGATCCGGTCCTCCAGCTCGTCGGCGAGTTTGTGACCGCCGCGGGCGAAGAACTTGATCCCGTTGTCGGGCATGGCGTTGTGGCTCGCGGAGAGCATCACGCCGAGGTCGGCGCCGAGCGCGCCGGTGAGGTGGGCGACCGCGGGCGTCGGCAGCACGCCGACCCGCAGCACGTCGACGCCGGCGCTGGCCAGGCCCGCGACGACGGCGGCCTCCAGGAACTCGCCGGACGCCCGCGGATCGCGGCCGACCACGGCGGTCGGCCGGTGCCCCTCGAACGTGCCCGCCTCGGCCAGTACGTGCGCCGCGGCGACGGAGAGGCCGAGCGCCATCTCGGCCGTCAGATCCGCGTTGGCGACACCGCGCACGCCGTCCGTGCCGAAGAGTCGTCCCACTTGTCCTCCTGAGGAAGCGTCAATTACACGAAAGCGCACGAGAGCGCACAAGAGCACACCGACACGTACACCGCCACGACACGGACGCACACACGGACACCCGCCGTCATCCGATCACACAAGCCTTTGAGCGTCTTGTGCCGTTATACGCCCCCGACTGTGGATAAACGAACGCCCCGGAGGCACATGTGGCGTGCCGCCGGGGCGTTCGGAGTACGCGCAGCGCGTGAGGCTTAGCGCTTGCTGTACTGCGGAGCCTTGCGGGCCTTCTTCAGACCGGCCTTCTTCCGCTCGACCGCGCGGTCGTCGCGGCGCAGGAAGCCGGCCTTCTTCAGGGGACCGCGGTTGTTGTCGACGTCGGCCTCGTTCAGCGCGCGGGCGACACCGAGACGGAGGGCACCGGCCTGGCCGGAAACGCCGCCGCCGGAGATCCGGGCGATGACGTCGTAGCGGTCGTCGAGCTCGAGCACCTTGAAGGGCTCGTTGACCTCCTGCTGGTGCACCTTGTTCGGGAAGTAGTCCTCGAGGGTGCGGCCGTTGATCTTCCACTTGCCGGTGCCCGGAACGATCCGGACACGGGCGATGGCGTTCTTGCGGCGGCCCAGGCCGGCGGCCGGCTGGGGCTCGCCGAAGCGGGAGGCCAGCGACTCCGAGGTGTACTCGCCCTCGACGGGCACCTCGGACTCGGTGGTGTAGCTGTCGATGTCAAGCTCTTCGAGCGGCTGCTCGGCAGTGGTCTCGGCCACGATTCTCCTCAGATTCTCTTCAGTCTTAGGGGGTGGCCGGACTTACTGCGCGACCTGGGTGATCTCGAACGGCTGCGGCTGCTGCGCGCCGTGCGGGTGCTGGTCACCCTTGTAGACCTTCAGCTTCGAGAGCATCTGACGGCCCAGCGTGTTCTTGGGGAGCATGCCCTTGACGGCCTTCTCGATGGCCTTCTCGGGGTTCTTGTCCAGCAGCTCGTCGTAGCGGACGGAGCGCAGACCGCCCGGGTACCCGGAGTGGCGGTACGCCATCTTCTGGGTCCGCTTGTTGCCGGAGAGGTGCACCTTGTCGGCGTTGATGATGATGACGAAGTCACCGGTGTCGACGTGGGGCGCGTAGATCGGCTTGTGCTTGCCACGCAGGATGGAGGCCGCGGTGGAGGCCAGACGGCCCAGGACGACGTCCTGAGCGTCGATGACGTGCCACTGGCGCGTCACATCGCCGGGCTTGGGGCTGTACGTACGCACGGTTCGTAGCCTTCGCTTCGAGTGAATGGTCCTGAACAGGTCACCGAAACGATCACGACAGCCTGGACCCACGGCGGCGACGCATACCGCGTTGTGGGGTCGCTGGTCATCGGCCCGGTGGACCGGTGTAAGGGCCCGTCCCGTGAGAATGAGCAAGCCAATACACAACGAACAAGCAGGATACCGGGGTGCCCCAGAAGGGTCAAAACGAGGGATCACCCGGTACTGCTGTCCGCCTCCAGGGTACGCGCCGCCGGAAGCGAACGGGCGCCACCGTCCCGGGGACCCCCGCGCCCCCGGCCGTGCACGGCCACCGTGGCCGCCAGCACGCCCAGCGTGACCGCGTCCTTGAAGGCCCGCCGCACCCCCGCCTCCAGCCAGGGCCAGCTCACCCCGGGCAGCTGCGGCACCAGGGCCGCCCAGAACCCGGGCCGCCGGGTCACCGAGTCGCCGTACGGCAGCCCGGCCAGCAGCAGCGGCACGACGACCAGCAGATAGTGGTCGTAGGAGGGGCGCGAGACGAGGAACGCCGAGAGCATCAGGCCGGCCGCGGTCTCGGCGTACCGCAGCGGTCCCGGGCCGCCCCGCCGCCAGCGCAGCCTCGCGCAGAACACCCCGGCGCCCGCCGCCAGGACGGCCGCCGCCCGGGCGAGCGGCGCGGGCACGCCGAGCCGGGGCAGCACGGCCGCCGGGGACGCCTCGTAGAGCCGGACGAAGCCGTCGTCGCCGCTGAGCAGGAAGGGGAGGGTGCGGGTGAAGAAGCCGGCCGGGTCGGGCATCAGCAGCGCCGCCGCCCCGGAGGCGAGGGCCGGCACCAGCACGGCCGCCGCCAGCGCCCGCCACCGCCCGGCGAACAGGAACAGCAGCGCGGCCGGCGCGAGCAGCGGCTTCAGCGCGACGGCGGCCCCGAGCGCCGCCCCGGCCGCGAGCCACCGGCCCCGGTGCGCGAGGAGCAGGCAGAGCGGCAGGGCGACGGCGGCGGTGACCGTCCAGTTCCCGAGCCGCACCAGGTGCCCGAACGGCGCGAAGCACGCCGCGAGGCCGGTCAGCCCCAGCACGGCGAGCCGGCTGCCGCGCGCGACCCCGTGCAGCCGCAGCGCGCAGCCCCAGCCCAGTACCAGCAGCCCGGCCACCGTGAGCGGCACCAGTGCCCGCAGCGCCGCCGGGGGCAGCAGGGTCTGCGGCACGGCGGCCAGGACCGCGCTCGGGAAGTAGAGGAAGTGGGGATCGTCATAGGGATCGCCGCCGGCCAGCCAGCTCCGTGCCGCCCGCACCACGATGGCGTTGTCCATGCCTCCGTCCGAGGTCACCCGCCCGGTCTGCACGACCAGCGCCCCCAGCACCAGGGTGAGCACCGCCCACCCGGCCCGCCCCGCAGGTTGCCCCAACCACCCGGAGATGTCGTTTTTGCCCGTCCGCATGGACGGAACGCTAGGCGCTCCGCACCCTGTGGACGCGGACCAGCACGCCCCTTGTCCCGTCTAAGATGCGCCCCATGAGCTTTGGGCAGGGGGGACCCGACTCCCAGTGGGATCCCTGGACACCGCGATCCCAACAGCAGCAGCCGTGGAACAGCGGCGGTGGCGACACCCCCGACTGGGCCGCGCTGGCCGAGGCGTCCGAGGCCCGCGCCAAGCGCCGCCGGCTGCTGTTCATCGGCGGCGGGGCGCTGGCCGCCGTGGCCGTGGCGGCGGCCGTCGCCGTGGCCGTGGTCTCCACGGGCGGCTCGGGCCAGGCGTCGGACTCGCCCTCGTCCCAGCTGCCGTCGGCGGCCGAGATCCCGAGCGCCACGGCCAAGGCGCCGTCGTTCGCCCCGACCAGCGCGCCCCCGCCGCTGGACCCGGAGGACTTCATCTCCAGCGCGGCCAAGGACAAGGCCGCGCTCGCCCCGGAGACCCTCTTCCCCGGCACCCAGCTGACCATGGGTGACACGGTGTACAGGAAGGGCCCGACCGCCGACACCCGCACCTGCTCCTCGGCCGCCCAGCAGACCCTCCCCAAGGCCCTCGAAGCGGGGGGCTGCACCCGGCTGATGCGTGTCACCTACGCCAAGGACGACATCGCCGTGACGGTCGGCGTGGCCGTCTTCGACACCGCGGCGAAGGCCGGGCAGGCCAAGTCGGCGACGGACTCCAAGAGCATCGTCAAGCCGCTCCCCGGCGGCGGTGTCGGCTCCTTCTGCACCGGCGCGGTCTGCCGCACCACCATCAACTCCTACGGCCGGTACGTCTACTTCACCATCGCCGGGCACACCAACGGCAAGGACGTCACGGAGCAGGACACGGCCGCCTTCCGGATCGGCGACGACCTGGGCACGTTCACCTACCGCCAGATCCACCGCCGGGGCGAGGCCCAGGCGTCGGCGGCGGCCAACGGCTGACGTGCCGGACCGGACCGGCGGGCGGGAGCCCGCCGGACCGTCTCACGCGCCCGGCAGGGTCCGCCGGTTCCGCGCCGCCAGGCTCCGTGCCGCGAGCAGTTCGTCGGCCGGGTAGCCGACCTCCTCCAGCGTCAGCCCGTGCGGCCGCACCACGTGCACGGCGCTGTCCCGCACCCTGGCGTCGAGCACCTTCCGGGGCCACTCCACGCCCCGGTGCCCGTCGCCCACGAACAGCAGCGCCCCCACCATGGACCGCACCTGGTTGTGGCAGAACGCGTCCGCCCGCACCTCGATCTCGACGATGCCGCCCGCCGTCCGGCGCACCCCGAAGTCGAGGATCTCCCGGATGGTCGTCGCCCCTTCCCGCCTCTTCGCGTACGCCGCGAAGTCGTGCTCCCCGATCAGCGGCTTGGCCGCGGCGTCCATCGCCGCCACGTCCAGCGGCCAGTCGTGCCACAGCACGTGGTGGCGGAGCAGCGGGTCGGCGCCGCCGGGGTGGTCGGTGACCCGGTAGACGTACCGCCGCCACACGGCCGCGAACCGCGCGTCGAACCCGGCCGGCGCCTCCCGCAGCGCCCACACCCGCACGTCCCGCGGCAGCCGCCCGGCGAGCCGCTTCAGCAGCTTCTCCCGGTGCGCCTCCCACACCTGGGCCGGCAGGTCCACGTGCGCCACCTGGCCCCGCGCGTGCACTCCGGCGTCGGTCCGCCCCGCCACGGTCAGCTCGTACGTCCGCTCCCCCGACCGCGTCACGGTCCGCAGCGCGTCCTCGACCTCCCCCTGCACGGTCCGCCGCCCACCGGCCTGCTTGGCCCACCCGGAGAAGGCGGTCCCGTCGTACGAGAGGTCCATCCGCACCCGCACGAGTCCGGCCTCAACTTCGTCACTCACCCAGAGATCCTCTCAGGTACACAAAAAGCGGGCCCGCCCCCGTGGGGACGGACCCGCAACGCCCTCGAGGGGCGCGGGGAACCCGGCAGAACGCTTACGCGTCCTTCGACTCCTCGGCGGCAGCCTCGTCGTCGGCCTTGGTCTCCTCGACCTTGGTCTCCTCGGCCTTGGTCTCCTCGGCCTTGGTCTCCTCGGACTCCTTGACCGCGCGCTTGGTCGCGGCCTCGGCCTCACCGGTCGCCTCCTGGGCGACGGTCAGGGCCTCGACCAGCTCGATGACGGCCATGGGCGCGTTGTCACCACGGCGGTTGCCGATCTTGGTGATGCGCGTGTAGCCACCGGGGCGGTTCTCGTAGCGCGGGCCGATCTCGGTGAAGAGCGTGTGGACGACGCTCTTGTCCGTGATCACCTGGAGCACCTGACGGCGGTTGTGAAGGTCGCCCTTCTTCGCCTTGGTGACCAGACGCTCGGCGTACGGCCGCAGCTTGCGGGCCTTCGCCTCGGTGGTCGTGATCTTGCCGTGCTCGAAGAGCGCCTTCGCGAGGTTCGCGAGGAGCAGCTTCTCGTGCGCGGCGCTGCCGCCCAGACGGGCACCCTTGGTGGGCTTCGGCATGTTGTCTCTCCTAGGTGTCTGCCCCGGCCGTATCAGGTACCGGAGTCAGTATCCGAGCAGGCGGCCGCCTGTCGGAGATCCGGGGGCGCCTTGCCGACGCCCCCGGAAGGACCGCGCCCCACCGGGACGCGGGGAACTGCGCGACCGGCCACAGCGGACCGGCACGGGACTCAGTACTGCTCGGTCTCCACGAACCCGGCGTCCGCGTCGTCGTCCGCCCCGAAGGCGTCCGCCGCGGCGGTGGGGTCGAACCCGGGGGGCGAGTCCTTCAGCGCCAGGCCCATGCCCGCGAGCTTGGCCTTGACCTCGTCGATGGACTTCGCACCGAAGTTGCGGATGTCCAGCAGGTCCGCCTCGGAACGGGCGACCAGCTCACCCACGGAGTGGATGCCCTCGCGCTTGAGGCAGTTGTACGACCGAACGGTGAGCTCCAGCTCCTCGATCGGCAGCGCCAGATCAGCGGCGAGCGCGGCGTCCGTCGGGGACGGACCCATGTCGATGCCCTCGGCGTCGATGTTCAGCTCGCGGGCGAGACCGAACAGCTCGACCAGGGTCTTGCCCGCGGAGGCCATGGCGTCACGGGGACGCATCGCCTGCTTGGTCTCGACGTCGACGATCAGCTTGTCGAAGTCGGTGCGCTGCTCGACACGCGTGGCCTCGACCTTGTACGTGACCTTCAGCACCGGCGAGTAGATCGAGTCGACCGGGATGCGCCCGATCTCCTGACCGACCTGCTTGTTCTGGACGGCGGAGACGTAACCGCGGCCACGCTCGACCGTCAGCTCCATCTCCAGCTTGCCCTTGCCGTTGAGCGTGGCGAGGACGAGGTCGGGGTTGTGCACCTCGACACCGGCCGGCGGCGCGATGTCGGCGGCGGTGACCAGACCCGGACCCTGCTTGCGCAGGTACATCACGACCGGCTCGTCGTGCTCCGAGGAGACGACCAGCTGCTTGATGTTGAGGATCAGGTCGGTGACGTCCTCCTTGACACCCGGCACGGTGGTGAACTCGTGCAGGACGCCGTCGATCCGGATGCTGGTGACAGCGGCACCGGGGATCGAGGAGAGGAGCGTACGACGCAGGGAGTTGCCGAGGGTGTAGCCGAAGCCCGGCTCCAGCGGCTCGATCACGAACCGGGAGCGGAATTCGTCGACGACCTCTTCGGTCAACGAGGGACGCTGAGCGATCAGCATGTGTGTTCCTTCAGTCAGGGGCGCCCGCTATTTGACGCCCGACCATGTACTGCAAGGGTACGGGCGGCACGACCCCAAGGAGCCGTACCGCCCGGAACCCAAGCCGAGAAGCGTGTCAGACGCGACGGCGCTTCGGCGGACGGCAGCCGTTGTGCGGGGTGGGCGTGACGTCCTGGATGGAGCCGACCTCAAGACCGGTCGCCTGGAGCGAACGGATGGCCGTCTCACGACCCGAGCCCGGGCCCTTCACGAAGACGTCGACCTTGCGCATGCCGTGCTCCTGCGCGCGACGGGCGGCCGACTCGGCGGCCATCTGCGCGGCGAACGGCGTGGACTTCCGGGAGCCCTTGAAGCCGACGTGGCCGGCGGAGGCCCAGGAGATCACGTTGCCGGTCGGGTCCGTGATGGACACGATCGTGTTGTTGAACGTGCTCTTGATGTGCGCGTGGCCGTGAGCGACGTTCTTCTTTTCCTTGCGGCGCACCTTCTTGGCAGCGCCCTGACGACCCTTGGGGGGCATCTATAACTCCTACGGGGAGGTGGTCGGTCCTACAGCGAAGACCGCTGGTGAAGCGTTGTCCGCTGAGGACTACTTCTTGCCCGGCTTCTTCTTACCGGCGATGGCGCGACGCGGGCCCTTGCGGGTGCGAGCGTTGGTGCTGGTGCGCTGACCGCGGACCGGCAGACCACGACGGTGGCGCAGACCCTGGTAGGTGCCGATCTCGACCTTGCGGCGGATGTCGGCCTGGATCTCGCGACGGAGGTCACCCTCGGTCTTGATGTTGTTGTCGACGTACTCGCGGATCGCGACGAGCTGCTCCTCGGAGAGGTCGCGAACACGAGTGTTCGGGTCCACACCGGTGGCGGCCAGCGTCTGCTGCGAGAGGGTCCGGCCGATGCCGAACACGTAGGTGAGGGCGATCTCCACGCGCTTTTCGCGCGGGATGTCAACACCGGAAACGCGTGCCATTCAATGGCTCCTGGTGATCTTCGGAGGTCTTCCGCAGAGCCGGCTCCCCGCCCGCCGTACCAGGTACGGACGGGGTCCCCGGCCTCCGAGCCGGGGGTGTCGGACACCTCGGTGTCCGGGCCCTGCGTATGAACAATTCAGCTCGCGTCGCGCGAAGTACTGCGAATCGCGGAGGGAGGGTACTGCGTCAGCCCTGGCGCTGCTTGTGGCGCGGGTTGTCGCAGATGACCATGACCCGACCGTGACGGCGGATCACCCTGCACTTGTCGCAGATCTTCTTGACGCTCGGCTTGACCTTCATGGGTGTGAGGTTCTCCGGGTCAGTTGCCGGCGGACCCACGCGGACAGCACGCGGGACGTGGGCAAGATCTACTTGTACCGGTAGACGATCCGGCCACGCGTCAGGTCGTACGGAGACAGCTCCACCACGACCCGGTCGTCAGGGAGGATGCGGATGTAGTGCATACGCATCTTGCCGCTGATGTGTGCCAGGACCTGGTGGCCGTTCTGGAGCTCAACCTTGAACATGGCGTTCGGCAGAGACTCGACGACAGTGCCCTCGATCTCGATGGCACCCTGCTTCTTGGCCACGCTTCGCCCTTCGAATCGACTACCTTGATCGACTCTCGTCACACGTACACATGTGCGCATGCAGACATGCGGGTGCACCAGAGCCGACGAGTCAGTCTACGTCAGCACACCCGGAAAGGCGAAACGAGGAAGTCTGCCCCACCGTGGAGATCCCTATGCGAGCGGGTCGGGCGCGGCCGTGATCCCCAGCTCGGCGAGCTTGGCCTTGCCGCCGTCGGGGGCGGTCAGCACCAGCGGCCCCTGCTCGGTCAGCGCGACCGAGTGCTCCCAGTGCGAGGACCAGGTGCCGTCCGTGGTGATCACGGTCCACTCGTCCTCCAGCACCCGCGTCCTCGGGGTACCGAGCGACACCATCGGCTCGATGGCCAGGCAGAACCCGGGGACCAGCTTGGGCCCCTTGCCCCGGCGCCGGTCGACGTAGTTCAGCAGGTGCGGGTCCATGTGCATCTCGGTGCCGATGCCGTGGCCGCCGTAGTCCTCGATGATCCCGTAACGGCCGCCGCCCGGCTTGGGCTGCCGGCGGATGTACGTCTCGACGGCCCGGGAGATGTCGACCAGCCGGTTCCCCTGCTTCATGGCCGCGATCCCGGCCCACATCGACTCCTCGGTCACCCGGGACAGCTCGATCAGCTCGGGCGCGTGCCCGGACCCCACGAAGGCGGTGTACGCGGCGTCACCGTGCCAGCCGTCCACGATCGCCCCGCAGTCGATGGAGATGACGTCCCCGTCCTTCAGCACGACCTCGTCGGAGGGGATGCCGTGGACGACGACCTCGTTGACCGAGGTGCAGATCGTCGCGGGGAAACCGCCGTACCCGAGGAAGTTCGGCTTGGCGCCGTGCTCGGCGAGCACCTTGCGGGCGACCTGGTCGAGGTCCTTGGTGGTGGCCCCGGGCACGGCGGCCTCCCGCGTGGCCGCGTGGATGGCGGCGACGACCAGCCCCGCCTCACGCATCTTGGCGATCTGCTCGGGACTCTTGATCTGCACCATGGGAAAAACCTGCGACCTCTCTGGACCAGGGGAAGGAACGGGCACCCCCAACGATACGGCGACCCGCACCCCCGCAGACCGCGGGCAGCGGGAGCCGCCCACCGCGGGCAGTCGAGCCTCCCCCGAGGCGGCACGGGTGGGCGCGGCGGCACCGCGCCGGCTCCGGGCCGCGCACGCGCCCCCCGGCACACCACAGCCGCGGCCCGCCTCTCAGCGGACCGCGGCTGCAAGCGACGTACGGAACGACTACTGGTCGCGCTTCAGCGCTTCCAGCGCACGCCCCGTGACCTCATCGACCGCTCCCATCGCGGAGATGGTCACGACCAGCCCCTGCGCCTTGTAGTAGTCGATGATCGGCTCGGTCTGCGTGTGATAGACCTCCAGCCGCTTGCGGACCGTCTCCTCCGAGTCGTCGTCCCGCTGGTACAGCTCCCCGCCGCAGACGTCGCAGACGCCCTCCTCGGCCGGCTGCTTGTACGTCACGTGGAAGACGTGCGCCGAGTCGTTCCGGCAGACCCGCCGCCCGGCGATCCGCTTGACGACCTCTTCCTCCGGCGCCTCGAGGTCCAGCACCGCGTCGAGCTTCATGTCCTCGGTCTCGAGCAGCTCGTCCAGCGCCTCCGCCTGGGAGACGTTGCGCGGGAAGCCGTCCAGCAGGAAGCCGCCCTCGGCGTCGGGCTGCTCCATGCGGTCCTTCGCCATGGCGATGGTGACCTCGTCGGGGACGAGATTCCCCGCGTCCATGTAGGACTTCGCGAGCTTGCCCAGCTCCGTCTGCTGGCTGATGTTGGCGCGGAACAGGTCGCCCGTGGAGATGTGCGGGATGTGCAGCGTCTCGGCAAGGCGGGTGGCCTGCGTTCCCTTACCGGCGCCCGGCGGCCCGACGAGGACGATTCGCATCAGCGGAGGAACCCTTCGTAATTGCGCTGCTGGAGCTGGCTCTCGATCTGCTTCACCGTCTCCAGTCCCACACCCACGATGATCAGGATGCTGGTACCGCCGAACGGGAAGTTCTGGTTTGCCCCGAAACCAACCAACGCCATCGTCGGCACGAGAGCGATAAGACCCAGATACAGCGAACCCGGCCAGGTGATCCGGTTGAGTACGTAGCTCAGATACTCAGCGGTCGGTCGGCCAGCCCGGATGCCCGGGATGAAGCCACCATACTTCTTCATGTTGTCCGCGACTTCCTCGGGGTTGAAGGAGATCGCCACGTAGAAGAACGCGAAGAAAACAATGAGCAAGAAGTAAAGCGTGATGTAGATCGGGTGGTCGCCCTTGACGAGGTTGGCCTCGATCCAGGTCTTCCAGCCCGAGGTGCCGCTGGAGAACTGGGCGATCAGGGCCGGGATGTACAGCAGCGACGACGCGAAGATGACGGGGATCACGCCCGCCTGGTTCACCTTGAGCGGGATGTACGTGGACGTGCCCCCGTAGGAGCGACGGCCGATCATCCGCTTGGCGTACTGCACGGGAATGCGGCGCTGAGCCTGCTCGACGAAGACCACCAGGCCGACCATGACCAGCCCGACCAGGATGACCGTGCCGAACTCGATCCAGCCGTCGGCCAGCGAGCCCTGCGTCTTGATCGCCCACAGGGCGGACGGGAAGGTCGCGGCGATCGAGATGAACATGAGGATCGACATGCCGTTGCCGATGCCGCGGTCGGTGATCAGCTCACCGAGCCACATCACGGTGGCGGTGCCGGCGGTCATGCAGATCACCATGACGATGGTGGTGAAGATCGCCTGGTCCGGAACGATCTGGTTGGCGACGGTGCACCCGGAGAACAGGGCGCCGCTGCGCGCGGTGGCGACCAGACCGGTGCCCTGGAGGATGGCGAGCGCCATGGTCAGGTAGCGGGTGTACTGCGTGATCTTCGCCGTACCGGCCTGGCCCTCCTTCTTGAGGGCTTCCAGGCGCGGGATCACGACGGTCAGCAGCTGAAGGATGATGCTGGCCGTGATGTACGGCATGATGCCGAGCGCGAAGACCGTGATCTGCAGCAGGGCGCCGCCGCTGAACATGTTGACCAGACCGAACAGGCCCTGGTTGCCGGATGCCTGGTCGACACACTCCTGGACGCTCTTGTAGTCGACGCCCGGGATCGGGATGTGGGTACCCACTCGGTACACCACGATGATGCCGAGCGTGAAGAGCAGCTTCTTGCGCAGGTCGGGCGTCCTGAACGCCCGGGCGAACGCGGTGAGCACGGTGCCTCCTGCGACCCCCGCGCTGGCGCGTCAAGGGTGACGGTCTTGAGGTTCGACTGACGACTTAATGAGTAACGGTCAACTGCCGCTCAGGGTGCCTCATGTGTGACACCCGTGAAAGTGGGCAGTTCCAGTCACCTTACCGGCGAGACCACTGCCCTTGGAACGACCAACCGGGGATACCCCATTTGTGGGGTATCCCCGGTCGGGATCGCTCAAGTCATCGAGACGCCTGTGGTGTTCAGACGAGCTCGGTGACGCTGCCGCCGGCGGCGGCGATCTTCTCCTTGGCGGAGGCGGAGGCCTTGTCGACCTTCACCTCGACCGCCACGGAGATCTCGCCCTCGCCGAGGACCTTGACCAGGCTGTTCTTGCGAACGGCGCCCTTGGCCACCAGGTCCTCGACCGTGACCTCGCCACCCTGCGGGTAGAGCTTGGCCAGCTTGTCGAGGTTCACGACCTGGTACTCGGTCTTGAACGGGTTCTTGAAGCCCTTCAGCTTCGGAAGACGCATGTGGAGGGGCATCTGGCCACCCTCGAAGCGCTCCGGAACCTGGTAGCGGGCCTTCGTACCCTTGGTACCACGACCGGCCGTCTTACCCTTCGACGCCTCACCACGACCCACACGGGTCTTGGCGGTCTTGGCGCCCGGGGCGGGACGGAGGTTGTGGATCTTGAGCGGGTTCTGCTCCGCCATGATCAGTCGACCTCCTCGACCGTCACGAGGTGGCGGACGGTGTGCACCATGCCGCGGAACTCGGGACGATCCTCCTTGACGACCTGCGTGTTGATGCCCTTGAGACCAAGGGAGCGCAGGGTGTCGCGGTGGTTCTGCTTGCTGCCGATGTAGGACTTGACCTGCGTGATCTTGAGCTGCGCCATGATTACGCACCCGCCCCGGCACGCGCACGCAGCAGGGCCGCGGGGGCGACGTCCTCGAGCGGCAGACCGCGGCGGGCCGCGACCTCCTCGGGACGCTGCAGGCCCTTGAGGGCCGCCACGGTGGCGTGCACGATGTTGATCGCGTTGTCGGAGCCCAGGGACTTCGACAGGATGTCGTGGATACCGGCGCACTCGAGCACGGCGCGCACCGGACCACCGGCGATAACGCCGGTACCGGGGGACGCGGGCTTGAGCAGGACGACGCCGGCAGCCTTCTCACCCTGGATCGGGTGCGGGATGGTGCCCTGGATACGGGGGACCTTGAAGAAGTGCTTCTTGGCCTCCTCGACACCCTTGGCGATGGCGGCCGGCACCTCCTTGGCCTTGCCGTAACCGACACCCACGGTGCCGTCACCGTCGCCCACCACGACCAGCGCGGTGAAGCTGAAGCGACGACCACCCTTCACAACCTTGGCGACACGGTTGATCGCGACGACGCGCTCAACGTATGCGGTCTTCTCGGCGGCAGCTGCGCCGCCGTCACGGCCCTTCCGGTCCCGCCGCTCGCCGCCACCGGCACCGCCACCGCGGCGCTGGGGTCCAGCCATTGGAATTACCTCTCTCTGTTTCCGCTAGCTCGGAACCGGCTCAGAACTTCAGGCCGGCTTCGCGGGCGGCGTCCGCCAGGGCGGCGATGCGCCCGGCGTACTGGTTACCACCACGGTCGAACACCACGGCCTCGACACCGGCGGCCTTGGCGCGCTCGGCGACCAGGGCGCCGACCTGCTTGGCCTGCGCGGACTTGTCGCCCTCGCCACCGCGGATCGACGTGTCCAGCGTGGACGCCGATGCCAGGGTGTGGCCCTTCAGGTCGTCGATCACCTGCGCCACGATGTGGCGGTTGGAGCGGGTCACGACCAGACGGGGGCGCTCCGCCGTACCCGCGACACGCTTGCGGATGCGGATGTGGCGGCGCTTGATCGCGGCGCGCTTGTAGGCGTCGCCCTTGAGGATCTTCTGCCCGTATGCCATGGCTTACTTACCCGCCTTTCCGACCTTGCGGCGGATGACTTCGCCCTCGTACTTGACGCCCTTGGCCTTGTACGGGTCGGGCTTGCGCAGCTTGCGGATGTTGGCCGCGACCTCGCCGACCTTCTGCTTGTCGATGCCCTCGACCGAGAATCGGGTGGGGGCCTCGACCTTGAAGGTGATGCCCTCGGGGGCCTCGACGAGGATCGGGTGGCTGTAACCGAGGGAGAACTCCAGGTTCGAACCCTTGGCGACAACGCGGTAACCGACACCGCTGATCTCGAGCTTCTTCACGTAACCCTGGGTCACGCCGGTGATCATGTTCGCCACCAGCGTGCGGGACAGGCCGTGCAGGGCCTTGTTCTGACGCTCGTCGTTGGGGCGGGTGACGTTGAGCACGCCGTCCTCGCCCTTGGCGATCTCGATCGGCGCCACGATGGTGTGCGACAGCGAGCCCTTGGGGCCCTTGACCGACACCGTCTGGCCGTCGATGGTGACGTCCACGCCGGCGGGAACCGCGATGGGGAGCTTGCCGATGCGCGACATAGCTGTTTCCTCCGTTCCCTTCTGCTACCAGACGTAGGCGAGGACTTCCCCACCCACGCCCTTCTTGCCGGCCTGCTTGTCGGTGAGGAGCCCGTGCGACGTGGAGATGATCGCCACGCCCAGGCCGCCGAGCACCTTCGGCAGGTTGGTGGACTTCGCGTAAACCCGGAGACCGGGCTTGGAGATCCGCTTGATGCCCGCGATGGAGCGCTCACGGTTGGGGCCGAACTTCAGCTCCAGGACGAGGTTCTTGCCGACCTCGGCGTCCTCGACCTTCCAGCCCGTGATGAAGCCCTCCTGCTGGAGGATCTCCGCGATGTGAGACTTGATCTTGGACGCCGGCATCGTCACGGAGTCGTGGTACGCCGAGTTCGCGTTCCGCAGACGCGTAAGCATGTCTGCGATCGGATCAGTCATGGTCATGAATTGGCCTTCGGCCTCTCTCGCCGGGGTTTCCTGGTGCGCCATCCCTCTCCCCGATCCGAGACGGGACGGGTGCGGCGCGGTGGACCTACGGCGTAGTAAGTCGTATGGGCACGACAGGCGCCCAACCCCACAAGCCTAAGGCATGCGAGGACGGGCCCCTGTCGACCCAGTTGCTTACCGAGAGCCCTGGGAAGTCCCTAGAAGGGAACTACCAGGAGCTCTTGGTCACGCCCGGCAGCTCGCCACGGTGAGCCATCTCACGAAGGCAGACGCGGCACAGGCCGAACTTGCGGTACACGGAGTGCGGGCGGCCACAGCGCTGGCAGCGGGTGTAGCCACGCACACCGAACTTGGGCTTGCGAGCAGCCTTGGCAATCAGAGCCTTCTTCGCCATCTCGCTCACGCCTCCTTGAACGGGAAGCCGAGGTGACGAAGGAGCGCGCGGCCCTCAGCGTCGTTGGTCGCCGTGGTGACCACGGTGATGTCCATACCCCGGACGCGGTCGATCTTGTCCTGGTCGATCTCGTGGAACATGACCTGCTCCGTGAGACCGAAGGTGTAGTTGCCCCGGCCGTCGAACTGCTTGGGGGACAGGCCGCGGAAGTCGCGGATGCGCGGGAGCGCCAGCGACAGGGTGCGGTCCAGGAACTCCCACATGCGGTCGCCACGGAGGGTGACGTGCGCACCGATCGGCTGGCCCTCGCGCAGCTTGAACTGCGCGATGGACTTGCGGGCCTTGGTGATGGCCGGCTTCTGACCGGTGATGGTGGTCAGGTCACGGACGGCGCCGTCCATGAGCTTGGAGTCACGGGCGGCGTCGCCGACACCCATGTTGACCACGATCTTGACGAGGCCGGGGATCTGCATGACGTTCTCGTACTTGAACTCGTCACGCAGCTTGCCCGCGATCTCCTCGCGGTACTTCGTCTTCAGACGCGGAGTGGTGGTGGTAGCCATCAGATGTCCTCACCCGTCCGCTTGGCAACGCGGATCTTGTTGCCTTCGTCGTCGAAGCGGTAACCGACGCGGGTCACGACCTTCTGACCGTCCTTCTCCACGACCAGCTGGACGTTGGAGACGTGGATCGGCGCCTCGGTGGTGACGATGCCGCCGGCCTGGGAACCGCGAGCGGTCGGTCCGGCCTTGGTGTGCTTCTTGACCCGGTTGACACCCTCGACCAGGACGCGGTCCTCGCGGGGGAAGGCCGCGATGACCTTGCCCTGCTTGCCCTTGTCCTTACCGGTGATGACCTGGACCAGGTCGCCCTTCTTGATCTTCATGCTCACAGCACCTCCGGCGCGAGGGAGATGATCTTCATGAACTTCTTCTCGCGCAGCTCACGGCCCACCGGGCCGAAGATACGGGTGCCGCGAGGGTCGCCGTCGTTCTTGAGAATGACGGCGGCGTTCTCGTCGAAGCGGATGTACGAGCCGTCCGGACGGCGGCGCTCCTTGACGGTGCGAACGATGACCGCCTTGACGACGTCACCCTTCTTCACGTTGCCACCGGGGATCGCGTCCTTGACGGTGGCGACGATGACGTCACCGATACCCGCGTAGCGGCGGCCGGAGCCACCGAGCACACGGATGCAGAGGATCTCCTTCGCACCCGTGTTGTCGGCGACACGCAGCCGCGACTCCTGCTGGATCACGTCTATCTCCTGAATGTCTGCCGGTTCCCCGGGAGCCGGTCAGCTGACCGGCTCCCGGAGCCTGGCGGAACTGTCCTGCGGGATGATCCCCGCAGGAATGAATTACTTGGCCTTCTCGAGGATCTCGACGACGCGCCAGCGCTTGGTCGCGGACAGCGGCCGGGTCTCCATGAGGAGGACACGGTCGCCGACACCCGCGGCGTTCTGCTCGTCGTGCGCCTTGAGCTTGTTGGTACGGCGGATGACCTTGCCGTACAGCGCGTGCTTGACGCGGTCCTCGACGGCGACGACGACGGTCTTGTCCATCTTGTCGCTGACGACGTAGCCCTCGCGGGTCTTACGGAAGCCGCGCGCCTCGGTGTTGTTCTCAGTCACGTTGCTCTCGCTCATCAGGCGCTCTCCACCGTCTCGATGCCCAGCTCGCGCTCACGCATCAGGGTGTAGATCCGCGCGATGTCCTTGCGGACGGCCTTGAGCCGACCGTGGTTCTCGAGCTGACCCGTCGCCGCCTGGAAGCGGAGGTTGAACAGCTCTTCCTTGGCCTCGCGGAGCTTGTTGAGCAGCTCCTCGTTGCCCAGCTCGCGCAGCTCGGACGCCTTGGTACCGGCCGACATCACGCTTCACCTGCCTCGCGCTTGACGATCTTGCACTTCATCGGCAGCTTGTGAGCCGCACGGGTCAGGGCCTCGCGCGCGATCTTCTCGTTCGGGTAGGACAGCTCGAACATGACCCGGCCCGGGTGCACGTTCGCCACCCACCACTCGGGCGAACCCTTACCGGAACCCATGCGGGTCTCGGCGGGCTTCTTGGTCAGCGGGCGGTCCGGGTAGATGTTGATCCAGACCTTGCCGCCACGCTTGATGTGACGGGTCATGGCGATACGAGCCGCTTCGATCTGGCGGTTCGTGACGTACGCAGGCGTGAGGGCCTGGATGCCGTACTCGCCGAACGAGACCGTCGTACCGCCCTTGGCCTGACCACGGCGCTTCGGGTGGTGCTGCTTGCGGTGCTTGACCCTACGGGGGATCAGCATGACGGTCAGGCCTCCGTTCCGGTGCTCTCGGCCGGAGCGGCAGCGGCGGGCGCGTCAGCCTTGGGGGCTTCGGCGGCCGGGGCCGACTGCTGCTGCGGCTTGCGCCCGCGACGCTCGCCACCACCGCGGCCACCACGGGCCGGGCGGTCGTTGCCACCACGGGCCGGGCGGTTGCCGGCGCGGGCAGCGGCGTTCTCGGCGCGGACCTCGGCGATGTTCTTGACGTCGCCCTTGTAGATCCAGACCTTCACGCCGATGCGGCCGAAGGTCGTCTTGGCCTCGAAGAAGCCGTAGTCCACGTTCGCGCGGAGCGTGTGCAGGGGCACACGGCCCTCGCGGTAGAACTCCGAGCGGGACATCTCGGCGCCGCCGAGGCGGCCACCGCACTGGATCTTGATGCCCTTGGCGCCGGCCTTCATCGTGCCCTGCATGCTCTTGCGCATGGCGCGACGGAAGGAGACGCGGGAGGAGAGCTGCTCGGCGACGGCCTGGGCCACCAGCTGAGCGTCCGTCTCCGGGCTCTTGACCTCGAGGATGTTCAGCTGGACCTGCTTGCCGGTCAGCTTCTCCAGGTCACCGCGGATGCGGTCGGCCTCGGCGCCGCGGCGGCCGATGACGATGCCCGGACGCGCCGTGTGGATGTCCACGCGGACACGGTCACGGGTGCGCTCGATCTCGACCTTGGAGATGCCGGCGCGCTCCATGCCGGACGTCATCATCCGGCGGATGGCGACGTCTTCCTTGACGTAGTCCTTGTACAGCTTGTCGGCGTACCAACGCGACTTGAAGTCGGTCGTGACACCGAGCCGGAACCCGTGCGGGTTTACCTTCTGGCCCATTACCGGGTTCCTTCCTTGCTGCTGACGACCACGGTGATGTGGCTGGTCCGCTTGCGGATCCGGTAGGCGCGGCCCTGGGCGCGCGGCCGGAACCGCTTCAGGGTCGGGCCCTCGTCGACGTACGCCTCGGAGATGTAGAGGCTGTCGGCGTCGGTGTGGTCGTAGTTGTGCGCGGCGTTGGCGATGGCGCTGTCCAGCACCTTGCCGACCGGCACGCTCGCGGCCTGCGGGGCGAAACGCAGGACCGCCTGAGCCTCCGTGGCGTCCATGCCACGGATGAGGTCCACCACGCGGCGGGCCTTCATGGGCGTGACGCGGATGTACCGCGCCTGGGCCCTGGCTTCCATGGTTGTCCCTTCGGTGTTAGTCATTAGTCGATTCCACCCCGCCTTAGCGGCGCTTCGACTTCCGGTCGTCCTTGACGTGACCCCGGAAGGTGCGGGTCGGCGAGAACTCGCCGAGCTTGTGGCCGACCATGGACTCGGTGACGAACACCGGGATGTGGGTCTTGCCGTTGTGCACCGCGATCGTGTGGCCCAGCATGCTGGGGACGATCATCGAGCGACGGGACCAGGTCTTGATGACGTTCTTGGTGCCGGCTTCGTTCTGCGAGTCCACCTTCTTGATGAGGTGGTCGTCGACGAAGGGCCCCTTCTTCAAGCTACGCGGCATCTCAACCCGTCCTTAGCGCTTCTTGTTCGTCTTGCGGCGGCGGACGATGTACTTGTTCGACGCCTTCTTGGGCGAACGAGTACGGCCTTCCTTCTTGCCCCACGGGGACACGGGGTGACGGCCACCGGAGGTCCGGCCCTCACCACCACCGTGCGGGTGGTCCACCGGGTTCATGACCACACCACGGACGGTCGGGCGAACGCCCAGCCACCGCTTGCGGCCCGCCTTGCCCCAGTTGATGTTCGACTGCTCGGCGTTGCCGACCTCGCCGACGGTGGCGCGGCAGCGCGCGTCCACCATGCGGATCTCGCCGGACGGCATACGGAGGGTCGCCATGGCGCCCTCACGGGCCAGCAGCTGCACCGAGGCACCCGCGGAACGGGCGAACTTCGCGCCGCCACCGGGACGGAGCTCGATCGCGTGGACCGTGGTACCGACCGGGATGTTGCGGAGGGCCAGGTTGTTGCCCGGCTTGATGTCGGCCCCGGGACCGTTCTCCACGGTGTCGCCCTGCTGCAGGTTGCGCGGGGCGAGGATGTAGCGCTTCTCGCCGTCCGCGTAGTGCAGCAGCGCGATGCGCGCGGTGCGGTTGGGGTCGTACTCGATGTGCGCGACCTTCGCCGGCACGCCGTCCTTGTCGTGCCGACGGAAGTCGATCACGCGGTAGGCGCGCTTGTGTCCGCCACCCTGGTGGCGAACGGTCACACGACCGGCGTTGTTACGGCCGCCCTTGCTGTGCAGCGGGCGAACCAGCGACTTCTCCGGCGTGGACCGCGTGACCTCGACGAAGTCGGCGACGCTGGCGCCACGACGGCCAGGAGTCGTCGGCTTGTACTTGCGGATTCCCATTTCTCAGTCCTCGTCCGATATCGGACGATCCGGACCTCCGTCAGGAGGTCGGACCGCCGAAGATGTCGATACGGTCGCCCTCGGCGAGGGTCACGATCGCGCGCTTGGTGGCGGCCCGCTGGCCGAAACCGGTGCGGGTGCGCTTGCGCTTGCCCTGGCGGTTGATCGTGTTGACCCCGGTGACCTTGACCGAGAAGACCGCCTGCACGGCCTCCTTGATCTGGGTCTTGTTGGCCCGCGGGTCGACGATGAACGTGTACTTGCCGTCGTCGAGGAGCGCGTAGCTCTTCTCGGAGACGACCGGCTTGAGCAGCACGTCACGGGGGTCCGTGTACGACTTGCTCAGCGGGGTCTCGACGGTGTTCTTGCCCTCGGTGGCGTGGCGGCGCGCCTTGGCGACGCGCGCGGCCTTGGCGGCCTTCGCAGCCTTGGAGGCGATGCTCGGGTGACGCGTAGCCATCAGGCTTCGCTCCCTTCGGTGTCATTGGCCTTCGGGCCGGACACGAAGGACTCGAAGGCGGCCTGGGTGAAGACCACGTCGTCCGAGACGAGAACGTCGTACGTGTTCAGCTGGCCCGGCTCCAGGATGTGGATCTGGGGCAGGTTGCGGGCGGAGAGCCACGCGGCCTCGTCCGAGCGCTCGGCGACGAGCAGCAGGTTCTTGCGCTCGCTGATCTTGCCGAACAGCGTCTTCGCGGCCTTGGTGGAGATCTCGCCCTCGACCACGCCGGAGACGACGTGGATGCGGTTGTGGCGCGCCCGGTCGGTGAGGGCGTGGCGCAGGGCCGCGGCCTTCATCTTCTTCGGGGTGCGCTGCGAGTAGTCGCGCGGCACGGGACCGTGCACGACGCCACCACCGGCGAACTGCGGCGCGCGGGTCGAGCCCTGACGGGCGCGGCCGGTGCCCTTCTGGCGGTACGGCTTCTTGCCACCGCCGCGGACTTCGCCACGGGTCTTGGTCTTGTGGGTGCCCTGGCGGGCGGCGGCGAGCTGTGCGACGACGACCTGGTGGATCAGCGGAACGCTGACCTTCTCGACGTCGAAGATCTCCGCGGGGAGTTCGACGGTCCCGGCCTTGTCGCCCGCCGGCGAAAGGATGTCAACAGTGCTCATCGGTTACCTCAGGCCCCCTTGGCCGCGGTGCGGACCAGGACGAGGCCGCCGTTCGGACCGGGAACCGCGCCCTTGATGAGCAGCAGACCCTTCTCCGCGTCAACGGCGTGGACGGTCAGGTTCTGGGTGGTGACGCGCTCGTTGCCCATGCGACCCGCCATGCGGAGGCCCTTGAACACGCGGCCCGGGGTGGCGCAGCCACCGATGGAACCGGGCGAGCGGTGCTTGCGCTGGGTGCCGTGGCCGGCGCCGAGGCCCTTGAAGTTGTGACGCTTCATGACACCGGCGAAGCCCTTGCCCTTGCTCTTGCCGGTGACGTCGACCTTCACGCCCGACTCGAACACCTCGGCGGTGACTTCCTGGCCCAGCGTGTACTCGGCGGCGTCCGACGTGCGGATCTCGACGAGGTGACGGCGGGGGGTGACGTCGGCCTTGGCGAAGTGGCCCTTGAGGGGCTTGTTCACCTTGCGCGGGTCGATCTCGCCGAAGGCGATCTGGACCGACTCGTAGCCGTCGACGTCGTTGGTACGCACCTGGGTCACGACGTTGGGGCCGGCCTTGACGACGGTGACCGGAACAACACGGTTGTTCTCGTCCCACACCTGCGTCATGCCGAGCTTCTCGCCCAGGATGCCCTTGATCTGCTTAGCCATCGTTCAGATCACCGGCCTCAGAGCTTGATCTCGATGTCGACACCGGCCGGGAGGTCGAGTCGCATCAGAGAGTCAACGGTCTTGGGGGTCGGGTCGAGGATGTCGATCAGGCGCTTGTGCGTGCGCATCTCGAAGTGCTCGCGCGAGTCCTTGTACTTGTGCGGCGACTTGATGACGCAGTACACGTTCTTCTCAGTGGGCAGCGGCACCGGGCCCGCGACCGACGCACCAGTGCGAGTCACCGTCTCGACGATCTTCTTCGCCGAAGAGTCGATGACCTCGTGGTCGTAGGCCTTGAGCCGGATGCGGATCTTCTGTCCCGCCATGGCTACTTGGTAGTCCTGTCTCTCTAACGCTCTGGGACCCGGAGTCTGCTGTCTTGCGTCTCCGACCCACGCGGTCGGGCGTGTCGCGCTCCCGCTGACAAAGATGTCCCTTGTTCGAACGTCCCTGCCATGGGAGTGCGGGCCCTTCCGGAACCGCGGGCCGGGGGCGAAGACCCACCGGGCGCCTGGCCGGAACCCCGCATACGCTTCCCGAAAGATTCCCGTACGTCCGCCCCTGCGCCTTTCGGCACATCACATGAGGCGACGAGTACTGTGGGACTCGCTTCCGGTCCCCCCGGCGGGAGGCGCGCAGCATCGGCACTCGACCGAGCAACCCCGCTAGTCTGCCATACAGGGCACCGCGGACGCCAATCGAGCCGACGACAGTACCCCGCCGGCGCCGCACCTCAAACCACCGACGCCGCCCTCGCGCGCCTTAACCAGCGTTTAAAGCGCCCTTAAGCGTCCCCGTCGCAAGCTTATTACCTCAGGTAAGAGCAGGTCAGCGCAGTGAATGGCGCGTTCCGCCTACTAGCGGTTGTCATGACCAGGTCCCTAGCATGCCGGGCACAGCATCGCTCTCCCCCACGGACGATCCTCCCCACGAACGAGGTGTGCTCACGATGGCTGTTCATCGCGCCCCGAGATGGTCCCTCGGCGGACTGGTCCTGCTCGTGACCGGTGCGCTCGTCACCGCCCTGCTCCTGGCCACATCGGGTCCCGGCACCCACCGGGCCGACGCGGCCGAGGCCGCGGTCACCTGGTCCGACGAGTTCGACGGCGCCGCCGGCTCCCGCCCCGACTCCGCGAAGTGGACGCTGGAGACCGGCGGCTCGGGCAACGGCAACAATGAACTCCAGTACTACACGGACAGCACCTCCAACGCGGCCCTCGACGGCGGCGGCAACCTGGTCATCACCGCCCGCAAGAACACCGACGGCGGGTTGCAGTGCTGGTACGGGACCTGTCAGTACACCTCGGCCCGGCTGAACACCGCGCGGACCTTCACGCAGAAGTACGGGCACTTCGAGTCCCGGATCAAGGTGCCGCGCGGCCAGGGCGTGTGGCCGGCGTTCTGGATGCTCGGCGACGACCTCGGCAGCGTGGGCTGGCCGGGCAGCGGTGAGATCGACATCATGGAGAACGTCGGCAACGAGCCCGGCACCGTCCACGGCACGGTGCACGGCCCCGGCTACTCGGGCAGCGGCGGCATCGGCGCGGCGTACACGCTGCCGAACGGGCAGGCGTTCGCCGACGCCTTCCACACCTTCGCGGTCGACTGGAGCCCGGCGGGGATCACCTGGTCGGTGGACGGGCAGGCGTACAAGACGCTGACGCCGTCCGGGGTCAACGGCAACAAGTGGGTCTTCGACCACCCGTTCTTCATCATCCTGAACTTCGCGGTCGGCGGTAACTGGCCCGGCAGCCCGGACTCCTCCACCCCCTTCCCGCAGACGATGACCGTCGACTACGTCCGGGTCTCCGCCTCCGACTCCGGCGGCGGCGCCACCGGCGGGGCGATCAAGGGCATCGGCGGCATGTGCGTCGACGTCGCCGGCGCCTCCAGCGCGGACGGCACGCCGGTCCAGCTGCACGACTGCACCGGTGTCGACGCGCAGAAGTGGACGCTCCCCGGCGACGGCACCGTGCGGGCGCTCGGCAAGTGCCTGGACGTGCGGGGCGGGGCGACGGCGGACGGCACGCCGGTGCAGCTCTACACCTGCAACGGCACCGGCGCCCAGAAGTGGACGTACACCGCGGCGGGTGACCTGACCAACACGGGTGCGGACAAGTGCCTGGACGCCACGGGCCATTCCTCGGCGGACGGCACCCGGCTGCAGATCTGGACCTGCGCCGGCACGGCCAACCAGAAGTGGACCATCGGCTGAGTCCCGGCCCTCAGCCGTGGCGGTCGGCGGCCCGCAGCCGGGTGAAGGAGCGGTCCAGGCCGCGCTTGATCCCGCGGGCCACCGGCCGCTCCACCAGCCGGTGCACCAGGTAGCTCAGCACGCAGAACCCGGCGATCACCGCCACCACCAGCAGCCGGGGGTCCATGGTGTCCCGCAGCCGGCTGATCAGCGCGGTGCCCGCCGCGTAGTGCGTCAGGTACAGCGGGTACGTCAGCGCCCCCGCCGTCACCAGCCACTTCCACCGCACGCGGTCGGTGTACCCGAGGGCGACGGCGGCCATGAACAGCAGGAAGACGGTGTAGACCAGGAACGCCCCGCGCCAGCCGGAGACGTGCTCGATCTCGTCGATCCGCCGCCCCAGCTCCAGCTGCCCCATCATCCACGCCATGCCGAGGATGCCCCACAGCAGCAGGTCGGGCCCGAAGCGGTGCATGAGGTACAGGGCGAGTCCGGCGATGAAGAACCAGGCCCCGTCCGGGTTGGCGACCAGTTCGAGGACGGGCAGGTCGGCGGCCGGCGCGAGCATCGCCACCGCGCCCCACACGCAGCAGAACGCCACCACCCTGCGGTACGTCAGCCCCATGGCGACGACGACCAGGAACAGCAGGTAGAAGCGCAGCTCGGACCAGAGGGTCCAGTAGACGCCGTCGACGTTCGGCACGCCGGAGCCGGACTGGAGCATGGTGAGGTTGAACAGCACCTCGCATATCTTCAGCCGCTCCCACACGCCCGGTACGGCGACCAGCACGCCCGTGGTGAACAGCACCGCGAACCAGTACGCCGGGTAGAGCCGGATGACCCGCGACACGAAGAACTGCCGGGGCGAGCGCCCCCAGCTCGACATGCAGATCACGAAGCCGCTGATCACGAAGAAGATCTCGACGCCGATCCAGCCGTAGGCGGCGAGGTGGTGCACGGTCGGCATGAGGTCACCGACCGGCCGGCCCCAGATCACGTTGCCCGGCCGGTCGACCCGCTCGGTGCCCGCGTAGTGGTGCAGGGCGACCATCAGGGCGGCGACGAGCCGGATGCCGTCGATCACGTACAGCCGCCGTCCGGCGCGGGGTGCGCGGTCCGCGCCCTTCCCCGCCGGGGGCCCCTGGTCCGGTGAGGAACGCTGGACGGGGACGGCGGCGGCCGGGGGGCCGGCTGTGGTGAGCGGGGGCATGGGTTGCTTCACCCCACCAGACAAGAGCAGTGCTCATGTCAGCGGAAGCGTTGTGATCGACCCGGCGCAAAGCTCTCGAACAGCGTTGCCACAGAGTTCACCGAGAGTTCCCCCTGCCCCACCGCGACCTCAGCGCAGCGCAGCGAGGAGAGGAACGGGTCCCAGCTCCCCGCCCCCAGCAGCAGCCGGGGGCTGCCCCCGGTGCCGTACCTGGAGTCACGGACGTGGACGGAACGGGGGGTTATCGCGACCTCGACGCAGGACTCTCCGTCGTTGCCGCCGCTGTAGCTGCTCTTGAACCAGGCCAGGTCGGTCACGTCACCTCCCCGAGGCGTACGCCACGAACTCCCCCCACGCCCCAGGCGCGACCGCCAGCCGAGGACCGTCCACGGCCGTCTTGGAATCACGCACGTGCACGGCATGCGGGGCTATCGCCACCTCGACACAGGACTCCCCGTTCGCGCCACCGCTGTGGCTGCTCTTGAACCACGCCAGTTCGGAGGCGCCCCCGGCGGATTCCTTGCGCATCATGTGTCTCCGGCTCCGCGAGCGCCGCGTGACCGGGCACGTCGAGACGGTGGTCCTGGACTCCGAGGGCCTCTCCGGGTGGATCGCCCAGGACCGCGAGGTCCTCGCGGTGCTCCAGGTGTTCCACGCCCTGGGCACGGACGTCGTCATCGGTGCCAACACCATCGTGGAAGTCACCCACGCCTCCCCGAGCCCCGCAAGCTCCCCTCGGCCCCGTCGGCCCAGCTCAGCGCGGGCGGCCCGCGGAACGGCTCGGCACGCCTGGACAGCCCCGGCCCCCGGCTCCCCTCGTCGCCACCGAACCGGTACAGCAGCAGCGAGGGCCGTACGGCGACCACGGCGACGGCCACCGTGACCAGTGCGCCGATCACCCCGAGGAGCCGGCGCCGGCGCCGGCGTACCCGGCCGCCGCCGCTCTCCTGCCGGGCCGGCCCGGTCCGCCGCCCCCGGGGGCTCCGCGGACGCCCGCTCCCCTGGCGGGCCGCAGCCTCGCCCGGGGAGCCCCCGGCGGCGCGCTTCAGGAACGCCTCCGACTCCGCGTCGGACACGGACGGTTCGTCATCGGGCGAGGCACTCACGGGCCGCTCTCACGGCAGAGGGAACGGGTCGCAGGACAGTCTCCCCGCTGCCACCGACAACGCCCGCCGAGAACGGCGAAGGGCCCGCACGACCGAAGTCGTGCGGGCCCCTCAGAGGCTGGATCAGCCCAGGTCAGGTCACTTGTTGATCTTGGTGACCTGGCCGGCGCCCACGGTCCGGCCACCCTCGCGGATGGCGAACTTCAGGCCCTCTTCCATGGCGACGGGCTGGATGAGCTCCACCTTCATCTCGGTGTTGTCACCCGGCATGACCATCTCGGTGCCCTCGGGGAGGGTCACCACGCCGGTCACGTCCGTCGTGCGGAAGTAGAACTGCGGACGGTAGTTGTTGAAGAACGGCGTGTGGCGGCCACCCTCGTCCTTGGACAGGATGTAGGCCTGCGCCTCGAACTCGGTGTGCGGGGTGACCGAGCCCGGCTTGATGATGACCTGGCCGCGCTCGACGTCCTCGCGCTTGATGCCGCGGAGCAGCAGACCGACGTTCTCACCGGCCTGGCCCTCGTCGAGCAGCTTGCGGAACATCTCGATACCGGTGACCGTGGTGGTGGTCTTCTCGGTCTTGATGCCGATGATGTCGACGGTCTCGTTGACCTTGAGGACACCACGCTCGATGCGGCCGGTGACGACCGTACCGCGACCGGTGATGGTGAAGACGTCCTCGATCGGCATCAGGAACGGCTTGTCGACGTCACGCTCGGGCTCCGGGATGGCCTCGTCCACGGCCTTCATGAGCTCCAGGACGGACTTGCCCCACTCGGCGTCGCCCTCGAGCGCCTTCAGCGCCGAGACCTTGACGACCGGCAGGTCGTCGCCCGGGAACTCGTACTCGGAGAGCAGCTCACGAACCTCGAGCTCGACGAGCTCCAGGATCTCCTCGTCGTCCACCATGTCGGCCTTGTTCAGCGCGACGACGATGTACGGAACGCCGACCTGGCGGGCCAGGAGCACGTGCTCCTTGGTCTGCGGCATCGGGCCGTCGGTGGCGGCGACCACGAGGATGGCGCCGTCCATCTGCGCCGCACCCGTGATCATGTTCTTGATGTAGTCCGCGTGACCGGGGCAGTCGACGTGGGCGTAGTGACGCGTCTCGGTCTGGTACTCGACGTGCGCGATGGAGATGGTGATACCGCGCTGGCGCTCCTCGGGAGCCTTGTCGATCTGGTCGAAGGCCGAGGCCTCGTTCAGGTCCGGGTACGCGTCGTGCAGCACCTTGGTAATGGCGGCCGTGAGGGTCGTCTTACCGTGGTCGATGTGACCGATGGTGCCGATGTTGACGTGCGGCTTAGTCCGCTCGAACTTCGCCTTCGCCACTGGGGTCCTCCTGTGGAGTGGTTCTGAACGCCTTGCTTCATCGGCGCCAGGTGATCTTTGCTGGATATCCCGGGCCCGGGGCATTCCGCCGGGTTGGTGGCGGAATGCCCTCCGTCAGGCTCCGGAGTCAAGCCTAAGGCGTGGATACGCGGTCCGTTAAACGGAGCCTCGTTACTCGCCCTTGGCCTTCGCGATGATCTCCTCGGCGACGTTCCGCGGAACCTCGGCGTAGGAGTCGAACTGCATCGAGTAGCTTGCGCGACCCGACGTCTTGCTGCGGAGGTCGCCGACGTAGCCGAACATCTCCGACAGGGGCACGAGCCCCTTGACGACGCGGGCACCGGCCCGCTCCTCCATGGCCTGGATCTGGCCACGGCGGGAGTTGATGTCGCCGATGACGTCGCCCATGTAGTCCTCGGGCGTGGTGACCTCGACGGCCATCATCGGCTCGAGCAGCACGGGGCTGGCCTTGCGCGCGGCCTCCTTGAAGGCCTGCGAACCGGCGATCTTGAACGCCAGCTCGGAGGAGTCCACCTCGTGGTAGGCACCGTCGAGCAGCGTCACGCGGACACCGGTCATCTCGTAACCGGCGAGGATGCCGAACTGCATGGCCTCCTGCGCGCCGGCGTCCACCGAAGGGATGTACTCCTTCGGCACACGGCCACCGGTGACCTTGTTGACGAACTCGTAGGAGGCGTCGCCACCCTCGATCGGCTCGATCGCGATGATCACGCGAGCGAACTGGCCGGTACCACCCGTCTGCTTCTTGTGGGTGAACTCGACCTTCTCGACGGCCTTGCGGATCGTCTCACGGTACGCGACCTGCGGCTTGCCGACGTTGGCCTCGACCTTGAACTCGCGCTTCATCCGGTCGACCAGCACCTCGAGGTGAAGCTCGCCCATACCGCCGATGACGGTCTGGCCGGTCTCCTCGTTGGTGTGCACCTGGAAGGAGGGGTCCTCCTCCGCGAGACGCTGGATGGCGACACCCAGCTTCTCCTGGTCGCCCTTGGACTTGGGCTCGATCGCGACCTCGATGACCGGCGCCGGGAAGTCCATGGACTCCAGGATCACCGGGTTCTTCTCGTCGGACAGCGTCTCACCGGTCGTGGTCTGCTTCAGACCCATCACGGCGACGATGTCGCCGGCGCCCACCGACTCGATCTCCTCACGCTTGTTCGCGTGCATGCGGTAGATCTTGCCGATGCGCTCCTTGCGGCCCTTGACGGAGTTCAGCACGGCGGTGCCGGACTCCAGGCGGCCGGAGTACACGCGGACGAAGGTGAGCTTGCCGAGGTGCGGGTCGCTCATGATCTTGAACGCCAGCGCCGCGAGCGGCTCGTCGTCGGACGGCTTGCGCGCGATGACCTTCTCCGCGTCCTTCACGTCGTGGCCCTCGATGGCCTCGACGTCCAGGGGGGAGGGGAGGTAGCGCACGACGGCGTCGAGCAGGGGCTGGACGCCCTTGTTCTTGAACGCGGTGCCGCAGAAGACGGGGGTGACGGTGGTGCCGTCGCCCTTGCCGGACGCGATGGTGATACGACGGATCGCGGCGTAGAGCTGCTCCACGGTGGGCTCGGTGCCCTCCAGGTACAGCTCCATCAGCTCCTCGTCGTTCTCGGCGACGGCCTCGAGCAGCTTGCCGCGGTACTCCTCGGCAGCCTCGGTGTGCGTCTCCGGGATGTCGACGATGTCGTACATCTCACCCTTGGTCGCCTCGGCGGACCAGACGAAGGCCTTCATCGTCACGAGGTCGACGACGCCCTTGAAGTCCGCCTCCGCGCCGATCGGCAGCTGCATGACCAGCGGCTGCGCGCCCAGGCGGTCGGAGATCATGTCGACGCAGCGGTGGAACTCGGCACCGGTCCGGTCGAGCTTGTTGACGAAGCAGATGCGCGGAACGCCGTAGCGGTCCGCCTGACGCCACACCGTCTCGGACTGGGGCTCGACACCGGCGACGCCGTCGAACACCGTCACGGCACCGTCGAGCACGCGCAGCGAACGCTCCACCTCTACGGTGAAGTCGACGTGGCCCGGGGTGTCGATGATGTTGATGGTGTGGTCGACGTCTTCCAGCGGCCAGTGACAGGTGGTGGCAGCGGACGTGATCGTGATGCCACGCTCCTGCTCCTGCTCCATCCAGTCCATGGTCGCGGCGCCGTCGTGGACCTCACCGATCTTGTACGACACACCGGTGTAGAACAGGATCCGCTCGGTGGTGGTCGTCTTGCCCGCGTCGATGTGGGCCATGATCCCGATGTTGCGGACCTTGGCCAGGTCAAGTGAAGTGGTAGCCATAAGGCTTCAGTCTTCTCTCGGTCTCGATGTGGGTAGCGACTACCAGCGGTAGTGCGCGAAGGCCTTGTTGGACTCGGCCATCTTGTGCGTGTCCTCGCGCTTCTTCACAGCGGCGCCGAGGCCGTTGGAGGCGTCGAGAAGCTCGTTGAGCAGACGCTCGGTCATGGTCTTCTCGCGACGGGCGCGGGAGTAACCGACCAGCCAGCGCAGCGCGAGCGTGTTGGCGCGACCGGGCTTGACCTCGATCGGCACCTGGTACGTGGCGCCACCGACACGGCGGGACTTGACCTCGAGGGTCGGCTTGATGTTCTCCAGCGCGCGCTTCAGCGTGATGATCGGGTCGTTGCCCGTCTTCTCACGCAGACCCTCCATGGCGCCGTAGACGATGCGCTCGGCGGTGGAGCGCTTGCCGTTCAGCAGCACCTTGTTGATCAGCGACGTGACAAGAGGAGAACCGTAGACCGGGTCGATGATGACCGGACGCTTCGGGGCGGGGCCCTTACGAGGCATTCTTACTTCTCCTTCTTGGCGCCGTAGCGGCTGCGGGCCTGCTTGCGGTTCTTGACACCCTGGGTGTCGAGGGAACCGC
This sequence comes from Streptomyces griseoviridis, assembly GCA_014649155.1. Taxonomy (GTDB): domain Bacteria; phylum Actinomycetota; class Actinomycetes; order Streptomycetales; family Streptomycetaceae; genus Streptomyces; species Streptomyces griseoviridis. The sequence goes on from BMSM01000007.1 coordinate 276,974, forward strand.
GGATGATCTTGTAGCGAACACCCGGGAGGTCCTTCACACGGCCGCCGCGCACGAGCACGATGGAGTGCTCCTGCAGGTTGTGCCCCTCACCCGGAATGTAAGCGGTGACTTCGATCCCGCTGGTCAGACGCACACGCGCGACCTTGCGCAGGGCCGAGTTCGGCTTCTTCGGGGTGGTCGTGAACACACGCGTGCAGACGCCACGGCGCTGAGGGGAACCCTCGAGTGCGGGCGTCTTGTTCTTCTCGACCTTGTCCTGCCGGCCCTTCCGGACCAGCTGCTGGATCGTAGGCACTACTTCTCCGGTTTCTGTGTGCCGATGGGTACAGCTAACCTGGAACGTCGCCGACCCACGCGGTCGGGTGTGTCGAATCCAGCGGTCTCCCGCCGCGAGGCGAAAGGAGCACAGATTACGGTGGCCGCTTGCGGACGTCCGTGCGGTTGAAGGCACGCACAGAAGCCAGGGCACACCCCAGGCACAAGGTCTGAGCGTACCTACCGCATTCGCTGCGGTCAAAACAAATACGGAACGCCCGCGTCCTCCTACGGCACGTGTCAAGCCCGCGAGGTCATCCGGAGGACGCCAGCCCCGCCGCGATCAGCACCGTGACGATGAACGCCCAGCCGGCGATCGACATCCATCCCAGCACCAGCCCGGCCATGGCGAGCCCCTCCCCGCGCTCCCCGGTCCGCCGCATCTCCCCGCGCGCGGCGTGCCCGAGCACCACCGCCGGCACTCCGGTGAGCCCCCCGGTCACGACCGTGAGCACCCCGCACACCATGGCCCCGACCGCCTTGCCGTTGGTGACCGGCGCGGGCGGCGGCAGGAACGTCCCCGGCACCGCCCGCCCGACCGGCACGGGCCCCTGCGGCAGATCCGCGACCAGCACCGCCAGCTCCCCGACGGTCCGCGCCCCGTAGGCCCGCGCGACCCGCTTCTCGAACTCGGCGTGCTCCAGCCGCCCCTCCCCGTACCCGGCCCGCAGCACATCGACGGCCCGCTCACGCTCGGCGTGCGAGGCGAGCAGGGACGACACCGAGGCGGCGGCTGGCTGCGGCACCCCGTAGCCGGGCCAGGGGCGCGGCACAGCACCCGCCGGGCCCGGCACCGGCCGGGGGGTGCCCGCGGGGCCTCCAGGGCCCGGCACGACACCACCCGGCGGCTGGTCCACGCCCTCCCAGGACTGCCATGACGGATACGACACCGAGGACCTCCCGAACGCCCGAGGTTCCTCCATGATGCGCCAAGAACGGCGCTTCTTCGACGGTTCGCGCGGATTGACCGCCCGCACCCCGCCGCCGCGCCCTCCGCGGCCCGCCCGGTCGCCGCCGGCTCCCCCGGCACGCCGAAGGGCGGCCACCCCGCGCGAAGCGGAGTGGCCGCCCTTCAGTGGACGTAGGCCCTACTGGTTGTACGGCCCGTAGTCGTAGTCCTCCAGCGGCACGGCCTGTCCGGAGCCCGTGCCGAACGGCGAGTAGTCGATGTCGTCGTAGCCGACGGCCGAGTACATCGCGGCCTTGGCCTCCTCGGTGGGCTCCACCCGGATGTTGCGGTAGCGGGACAGACCCGTACCGGCCGGGATGAGCTTACCGATGATGACGTTCTCCTTGAGGCCGATGAGGCTGTCGGACTTGGCGTTGATCGCCGCGTCCGTCAGGACTCGGGTCGTCTCCTGGAAGGAGGCGGCCGACAGCCAGGATTCCGTCGCCAGCGAGGCCTTGGTGATACCCATCAGCTGCGGACGACCGGAGGCCGGGTGACCACCCTCCTGGACCACACGACGGTTCTCGGTCTCGAACTTCGAGCGCTCGACCAGCTCGCCGGGCAGCAGCTCGGCGTCGCCGGACTCGATGATCGTCACACGGCGGAGCATCTGCCGGATGATGATCTCGATGTGCTTGTCGTGGATCGACACACCCTGCGAGTTGTAGACCTTCTGCACCTCACCGACCAGGTGGACCTGGACGGCCCGCTGGCCGAGGATGCGCAGCACGTCGTGCGGGTTGGTGGCACCCACGGTGAGCTTCTGGCCCACCTCGACGTGGTCGCCCTCGCCCACCAGCAGACGGGCGCGCTTCGAGATCGGGTACGCCGTCTCGTCGCTGCCGTCGTCCGGGGTGACAACGATCTTCTTGGTCTTCTCGGTCTCCTCGATCCGCACGCGGCCGGAGGCCTCGGAGATCGGGGCGACACCCTTCGGGGTACGGGCCTCGAAGAGCTCGACGACACGCGGCAGACCCTGGGTGATGTCGTCACCGGCCACACCACCGGTGTGGAAGGTGCGCATCGTCAGCTGGGTGCCGGGCTCACCGATGGACTGGGCGGCGATGATGCCGACCGCCTCACCGATGTCGACCAGCTTGCCGGTGGCCAGCGAGCGGCCGTAGCACATCGCGCAGGTGCCGACGGCGGACTCGCAGGTCAGGACCGAGCGGGTCTTGACCTCCTCGACCCCGTGCTTGACCAGCTCGTCGATGAGCACGTCGCCGAGGTCGGTGCCGGCCGGGGCCAGCACCTTGCCGTCGACCACGATGTCCTCGGCGAGGCAGCGCGCGTACACGGACGTCTCGACGTCCTCCGCCTTGAGCAGCACGCCGTCCTTACGGTCGGCGATCTTCAGGCGCAGACCGCGGTCGGTGCCGCAGTCCTCCTCGCGGATGATGACGTCCTGGGAGACGTCGACCAGACGACGGGTGAGGTAACCCGAGTCGGCGGTACGCAGAGCGGTGTCCGCCAGACCCTTACGGGCACCGTGCGTGGAGATGAAGTACTCCAGCACGGACAGGCCCTCACGGAACGACGCCTTGATCGGACGCGGGATCGTCTCGTTCTTCGCGTTCGACACCAGACCACGCATACCGGCGATCTGACGCATCTGCATCATGTTGCCTCGTGCGCCCGAGTTCACCATCATGAAGATCGGGTTGGTCTTCGGGAAGTTGTCGTTCATCGCCTCGGCGACCTCGTTGGTCGCCTTGGTCCAGATCGCGATGAGCTCCTGCGTGCGCTCGTCCTTGGTGATCAGACCGCGCTCGTACTGCTTCTGGACCTTCTCGTCCTGCGCCTCGTAGCCCTTGACGATCTCCTTCTTCGCCTCGGGGACGACGACGTCGGAGATGGCCACGGTGACACCGGAACGGGTCGCCCAGAAGAAGCCGGACGCCTTCAGGTTGTCGAGCGTCGCCGCCACGATGACCTTCGGGTAGCGCTCGGCGAGGTCGTTGACGATCTCGGAGAGCTGCTTCTTGCCGACCTCGTAGTCGACGAACGGGTAGTCCTCGGGCAGCAGCTCGTTGAAGAGCGCGCGGCCCAGCGTGGTGCGCAGCGTGAAGGTGTCACCCTGCTGCCACTCGGGCTCGCCCTCCTCACGGGCCGGCGGGGTCCAGCCGCGCGGCGGGATGGTGCCCACCGGGAAGCGGATGTCGATCTTCGACTGGAGCGACAGCTCGCCCGCGTCGAAGGCCATGATCGCCTCGGCCGCCGAGCCGAACGCGCGGCCCTCGCCCTTGAGGTCCCGGCCCTCGCCGTCGGTGGTGAGGAAGAACAGACCGAGGACCATGTCCTGGGTCGGCATCGTCACCGGACGGCCGTCGGCGGGCTTGAGGATGTTGTTCGAGGACAGCATCAGGATGCGGGCCTCGGCCTGCGCCTCCGCGGAGAGCGGCAGGTGGACGGCCATCTGGTCACCGTCGAAGTCCGCGTTGAACGCGGTGCAGACGAGCGGGTGGATCTGGATGGCCTTGCCCTCGACCAGCTGCGGCTCGAAGGCCTGGATGCCGAGGCGGTGCAGCGTGGGCGCGCGGTTCAGCAGAACCGGGTGCTCCGCGATGACCTCTTCCAGCACGTCGTACACGACCGTGCGGCCGCGCTCGACCATGCGCTTGGCGCTCTTGATGTTCTGCGCGTGGTTCAGGTCGACCAGGCGCTTCATCACGAACGGCTTGAACAGCTCCAGCGCCATCGCCTTCGGCAGACCGCACTGGTGCAGCTTGAGCTGCGGGCCGACGACGATCACGGAACGCGCGGAGTAGTCCACGCGCTTGCCGAGCAGGTTCTGGCGGAAGCGGCCCTGCTTGCCCTTGAGCATGTCGGACAGCGACTTGAGCGGGCGGTTGCCCGGACCGGTCACCGGCCGGCCACGACGGCCGTTGTCGAACAGCGCGTCCACGGCCTCCTGGAGCATGCGCTTCTCGTTGTTCACGATGATCTCGGGCGCGCCGAGGTCGAGAAGCCGCTTCAGGCGGTTGTTGCGGTTGATCACACGGCGGTACAGGTCGTTCAGGTCGGAGGTCGCGAAGCGGCCACCGTCCAGCTGCACCATCGGACGCAGGTCCGGCGGGATGACCGGCACGCAGTCCAGCACCATGCCCTTGGGGCTGTTGCTGGTCTGCAGGAACGCGGAGACGACCTTCAGGCGCTTGAGCGCGCGGGTCTTCTTCTGGCCCTTGCCGGTGCGGATGATCTCGCGGAGCTTCTCGGCCTCTTCCTCCAGGTCGAAGGACTCCAGGCGCTTCTGCAGCGCGGCGGCGCCCATCGAGCCGTCGAAGTAGGTACCGAAGCGGTCGCGCAGCTCGCGGTAGAGCAGCTCGTCGCCCTCCAGGTCCTGGACCTTGAGGTTCTTGAACCGGTTCCACACCTCGTCGAGGCGGTCGATCTCGCGCTGCGCGCGGTCGCGCAGCTGCTTCATCTCACGCTCGGCACCCTCGCGCACCTTGCGGCGCACGTCGGCCTTGGCGCCCTCGGCCTCCAGCTCGGCGAGGTCCGTCTCGAGCTTCTTGGCGCGGGCCTCCAGGTCGGCGTCGCGGCGCTGCTCGATCTGCTGGCGCTCGACGGAGACGTGGGCCTCCAGCGAGGGCAGGTCGCGCGTACGGCGCTCCTCGTCCACGTACGTGATCATGTACGCGGCGAAGTAGATGACCTTCTCCAGGTCCTTCGGGGCGAGGTCGAGCAGGTAGCCCAGCCGCGACGGAACGCCCTTGAAGTACCAGATGTGCGTGACGGGAGCGGCCAGCTCGATGTGGCCCATCCGCTCACGGCGCACCTTGGCGCGCGTGACCTCGACGCCACAGCGCTCGCAGATGATGCCCTTGAAGCGGACGCGCTTGTACTTGCCGCAGTAGCACTCCCAGTCCCGGGTCGGACCGAAGATCTTCTCGCAGAAGAGCCCGTCCTTTTCCGGCTTGAGGGTGCGGTAGTTGATGGTCTCGGGCTTCTTGACCTCGCCGTGGCTCCACTGACGGATGTCGTCAGCGGTGGCCAGACCGATCCGGAGCTCATCGAAGAAGTTGACGTCGAGCACTATGCGTCAATCCCTCTCAGGGTTGTAAGTCATGGGGTCTGATACGGGGGTCCTGGGGCCGGCGGCCTTCGCGGGGAAGGCCGCCGGACTCCCGTCAGACCTCTTCGACGCTGCTCGGCTCGCGCCGGGACAGGTCGATGCCAAGCTCCTCCGCAGCGCGGAAGACGTCCTCGTCGGTGTCGCGCATCTCGATGGACATGCCGTCCGAGGACAGCACCTCCACGTTGAGGCACAGGGACTGCATCTCCTTGATGAGCACCTTGAAGGACTCGGGGATGCCGGGCTCGGGGATGTTCTCGCCCTTGACGATGGCCTCGTAGACCTTCACGCGGCCGGTGACGTCGTCGGACTTGATGGTCAGCAGCTCCTGGAGGGCGTAAGCGGCGCCGTACGCCTCCAGCGCCCACACCTCCATCTCACCGAAGCGCTGGCCACCGAACTGGGCCTTTCCACCCAGCGGCTGCTGGGTGATCATCGAGTACGGGCCGGTCGAGCGGGCGTGCAGCTTGTCGTCGACCAGGTGGTGCAGCTTGAGGATGTACATGTAGCCGACCGAGATCGGGTCCGGGAACGGCTCACCGCTCCGGCCGTCGAACAGCCGCGCCTTGCCGGTCGGCAGCACCATCCGCTCACCGTCCCGGTTGGGGATGGTGTGCTGGAGCAGACCGGCCAGCTCGTCCTCGCGCGCACCGTCGAAGACCGGGGTGGCGACGTTGGTACCGGGCTCGACCTTGTCGGCGCCGATCACCTGGAGCCGCTGGGCCCACTCCTCCGCGAGGCCGGAGACGTCCCAGCCGCGGCTGGCGAGCCAGCCGAGGTGGATCTCCAGGACCTGTCCCGGGTTCATCCGGGACGGGACGCCCAGCGGGTTGAGGATGATGTCGACCGGCGTGCCGTCCTCCAGGAACGGCATGTCCTCGATCGGGTTGATCTTGGAGATGACGCCCTTGTTGCCGTGGCGGCCGGCGAGCTTGTCACCGTCGGTGATCTTGCGCTTCTGCGCGACGTAGACGCGCACCAGCTGGTTGACACCGGGGGGAAGCTCGTCGCCCTCCTCGCGGTCGAAGACGCGGACGCCGATGACCTTGCCGGTCTCGCCGTGCGGCACCTTCAGCGAGGTGTCACGGACCTCACGGGCCTTCTCACCGAAGATCGCGCGCAGCAGCCGCTCCTCGGGCGTCAGCTCGGTCTCGCCCTTGGGCGTGACCTTGCCGACGAGGATGTCGCCGGCGATGACCTCGGCGCCGATGCGGATGATGCCGCGCTCGTCGAGGTCGGCGAGGACCTCCTCGGAGACGTTCGGGATGTCCCGGGTGATCTCCTCGGGGCCGAGCTTGGTGTCACGGGCGTCGACCTCGTGCTCCTCGATGTGGATCGAGGAGAGGACGTCGTCCTGCACGAGGCGCTGCGACAGGATGATCGCGTCCTCGTAGTTGTGACCCTCCCACGGCATGAACGCGACCAGCAGGTTCTTGCCGAGCGCCATCTCGCCGTTCTCGGTGGCGGGGCCGTCGGCGAGGACCTGGCCGGCGATGATCCGGTCGCCCTCGCTGACGATGACCTTCTGGTTCACCGAGGTGCCCTGGTTGGAGCGCGAGAACTTCGCCAGGCGGTACGTGATGTACGTGCCGTCGTCGTTGGCGGTGGTGATGTAGTCCGCGGAGACCTCCTGGACCACACCGGGCTTCTCGGCCTTGACCACGTCGCCGGCGTCGACCGCGGAGCGGTACTCCATGCCGGTGCCGACGAGCGGCGCCTCGGACTTGATGAGCGGCACGGCCTGGCGCATCATGTTCGCGCCCATGAGGGCACGGTTGGCGTCGTCGTGCTCCAGGAAGGGGATCATGGCGGTCGCGACCGACACCATCTGGCGCGGCGAGACGTCCATGTAGTCCACGTCCTCGGGGCCGACGTAGTCGACCTCGCCGCCCTTGCGGCGGACCAGCACGCGGTTCTCGGCGAACCGCATGTCATCGCCGAGCGTGGCGTTGGCCTGCGCGATGACGAAGCGGTCCTCCTCGTCGGCGGTCAGGTAGTCGACGTCGTCGGTGACCTGGCCCTCGACGACCTTGCGGTACGGGGTCTCGACGAAACCGAACGCGTTGACCCGGCCGTAGGAGGCGAGCGAGCCGATCAGACCGATGTTCGGGCCTTCGGGCGTCTCGATCGGGCACATGCGGCCGTAGTGCGAGGGGTGCACGTCACGGACCTCGAAGCCGGCCCGCTCACGGGAGAGACCACCCGGACCGAGCGCCGACAGGCGGCGCTTGTGGGTGAGACCCGACAGCGGGTTGTTCTGGTCCATGAACTGCGACAGCTGGCTGGTGCCGAAGAACTCCTTGATGGAGGCGACGACCGGCCGGATGTTGATCAGCGTCTGCGGCGTGATCGCCTCGACGTCCTGGGTCGTCATGCGCTCGCGCACGACGCGCTCCATACGCGCCAGACCCGTACGGACCTGGTTCTGGATGAGCTCGCCGACGCTGCGCAGACGACGGTTGCCGAAGTGGTCGATGTCGTCGGTCTCGACGACGACCGGCTGGCCGTTGTCGCCGACCGTCTCGGTCTCCCCGGCGTGCAGCTTGACCAGGTACTTGATCGTCGCGATGACGTCCTCGACGGTCAGGATGCCCGCGTCGAGCGGGGCGTCCGCACCCAGCTTCTTGTTGACCTTGTAGCGGCCGACCTTGGCGAGGTCGTAGCGCTTCGGGTTGAAGTAGAGGTTCTCGAGCAGCGTCTGCGCGGCCTCCCGGGTCGGGGGCTCGCCCGGACGCAGCTTGCGGTAGATGTCGAGCAGCGCGTCGTCCTGGCCCTGGGTGTGGTCCTTCTCCAGGGTGGCGCGCATGGACTCGTACTCGCCGAACTCCTCCAGGATCTGCTCGGTCGTCCAGCCGAGCGCCTTGAGGAGGACGGTGACGGACTGCTTGCGCTTGCGGTCGATGCGCACACCGACCATGTCGCGCTTGTCGATCTCCATCTCCAGCCAGGCACCCCGGGACGGGATGATCTTGGCGGAGAAGATGTCCTTGTCGGACGTCTTGTCGATGGAGGAGTCGAAGTAGACGCCCGGCGAACGGACCAGCTGCGACACCACGACACGCTCGGTGCCGTTGATGACGAAGGTGCCCTTGTTCGTCATGAGCGGGAAGTCGCCCATGAAGACGGTCTGGGACTTGATCTCGCCGGTCTCGTTGTTCGTGAACTCGGCGGTGACGAAGAGCGGGGCGGCGTACGTGAAGTCGCGCTCCTTGCACTCGTCGATGGAGTTCTTCGGCGGCTCGAAGCGGTGGTCGCGGAAGGTCAGCGACATCGACCCGGAGAAGTCCTCGATCGGGGAGATCTCCTCGAAGATCTCCTCAAGACCGGACTTGGTGGGGACGTCCTGACCCGACTCGAGAGCCTCCTCGACGCGAGCCTTCCACGCGTCGTTGCCGAGCAGCCAGTCGAAGCTCTCGGTTTGCAGCGCGAGGAGGTTCGGAACCTCGAGGGGCTCCTTGATCTTTGCAAAGGAGATGCGCAGCGGGGCGGTGCTGGCAGCGTTGTTCGTATTCGCGGTCGAGGCATTGCGCGAGGCGGCCAAGAGGGGGTCCTTCCGAGGGCTCGGACTCACTACGCGCGTACCGGTCCCCCACCCTGCACAGAGCCGGAAACCCCAGGTGGGGGCTGATCCGGTCGACGGTGCTCGAGCGAGGGCATGCCCCTGGTGACGGGCAGGGAGCAGCTAACAGGCAGCGCAAAGGGTCAGTGTAGCCACTTGGCACACTGATGTCCAGTCCCGCTCTACGGAGCGCCTCACTACCCTCATCTCGACGTCTGCGGCAAGCCTGCCCTCAACGCACGGTGATACTTCCCTCTGCGTCGCCGATCCATGCCTCGGAACCCGGATCGTTGTGACGACGCGTCCTGAGAATTGCGCGCTGCGTGCGGTTCGTCAAGGCCCCCCTTGCCCGAACCGGGGCGGTCGAAGACACAACGAAGATCACCATACCTCGCTCACACACGGTCGCAAGGCAACCACGGCGAGGTCCGGGAACGACGAAGAGCGACCACCCGATTGGATGATCGCTCTTCGGTGCGTACGCGTTACAGCCCCTGGAGGCCGTTCACACGATCGCGAAGGTCTTACTTGACCTCGACGGAGGCGCCGGCGCCCTCGAGGGCCTCCTTGGCCTTGTCCGCGGCGTCCTTGGCGACCTTCTCGAGGACGGGCTTCGGGGCGCCGTCCACGAGGTCCTTGGCCTCCTTCAGGCCGAGGGAGGTCAGCTCGCGCACGACCTTGATGACCTGGATCTTCTTGTCGCCGGCGCCGGTGAGGATGACGTCGAACTCGTCCTTCTCCTCGGCGGCCTCGGCGGCGGCGCCACCAGCGGCACCACCGGCGACGACGACCGGCGCGGCAGCGGCGGCGGTGACGTCGAACTTCTCCTCGAACGCCTTCACGAACTCGGAGAGCTCGATGAGGGTCATCTCCTCGAACTGCGCGAGCAGGTCTTCCTGGCTGAGCTTCGCCATGATGGCGGTCCTTCCACTATTCGGCAGGGGGTGCCGGATGTACTGGGTGAGGCGGGCGTACGTCGGGCCCGCTGCGACCGTTGCCGCTCAGGCGGCGCGGGTCAGAAAGCGAGCCGAATTACTCGGCACCGCCCTGCTCGTCCTGCTTGGCACGGAGCGCGTCCACGGTGCGGACGAGCTTCGACGGCAGCGCCTGGAAGACAGAGGCAGCCTGCGACTGCTTGCCCTTCATGGCACCGGCCAGCTTGGAGAGCAGAACCTCGCGGGACTCGAGGTCCGCAAGCTTCTTGATCTCGTCGGCGGACAGCGCCTTGCCGTCAAGGACACCGCCCTTGATGACGAGATTCGGGTTGTCCTTGGCGAAGTCGCGCAGACCCTTCGCCGACTCCACCGGGTCACCGGTGACGAAGGCGACCGCCGTCGGACCGTTGAACAGGTCGTCGAGCGTCGTGATCCCGGCCTCGTTGGCCGCAATCTTGGTCAGCGTGTTCTTCACCACGGCGTACTGGGCGTTCTCACCGAGCGACCGGCGCAGCGTCTTGAGCTGCGCCACGGTGAGACCGCGGTACTCGGTCAGCACGGCGGCGTTCGAGTTGCGGAACTGATCCGTCAGCTCGGCAACCGCGGCAGCCTTGTCGGGCCTCGCCATAGAGCCTCGGCCTCCTTCCGGGTGATTCGGACCGCGCGGACCCGAAGGAGGACTGGGGAAAACGAAACGCCCCGGCGCAGGCGCTCGGGGCGTAGCTCGACCGCTTGGTCTCCGTACGCGCACGGCACGGATCGATCGGGAGCTTCTCCACTGACACCTGCGCGGGTCGTCCGCTGTTCAGCGGATCCTTCGGCCACCGCACCTTCTTGCGAACGTGCGGCAACGACCAGCGGTCTTTGGCTTCTGTTGGAGAGTACGCGACCGGATCGCCGTCAAGCAAATCCGGTCGGCGGACCGTCATGACGACCGGGACGGAGGGGGCTCGCACCCCGGCTCACATCCCCGGCTCGCATCCCCGGATCGGAACCCTCGGATCAGACTCCGGAGGCGTCCAGCGACTCCAGCTCGGCCAGTTCCTTCTCGATGTCGGCCAGCTCCTTGTCGAGGTCCTCGGTGGAGCCGGCGTCCGTGGAACCGGTCGCGTCGGAGAGGTCGCCCAGCGCGTCGCCCATCTCCTTGAACATGTCGGCCAGGTCGGTGGTCTCGCCGGCCGGCGGCACCTGCACCTCGGCCTTGGCGCCGTAGTCAGAGAGCTTCATGCTGGTCTCGATGCTGCCCTCGGGGGACTCCATCGAGACGTCCATACGGACGGGCAGGTCGTCCTCGTTGACCCACACCTCGGTGTCGTAACCCTTGACGCCGGCCTTGTCGATGTTCTCCAGGAGCTGCTTGCGCTCGGCGGGCTTCAGCACCTCCAGGCTCTCGTTGCTCTCCATCATCTCCTTGACGGTGAGCGTGCCCTTGTAGTGCTCGGTCTCGACGCCGTCGACCTTCGCGGTGCCGACGTGCTTGAGGCTGGGCGACTCCAGGAGCATGGCGAGCTGGTCGGCCGGGTTCTGGTTCACGTTCTCCAGGCCCTTGGTCATCTGCTCGGTCAGCGCCTCGTCCCCGGCCATCTCCGCCGCGGCGGCCAGGTCGAACTTCAGCCAGCGCTTGCCGTCCATTTCCTTGGCGGCCTCGGCGCCCATATCCATGTACATGACGTTGTCCTGCCAGATCATGCGCATCTGCTGGGGCGCGTCCGGCCCGGCGGCCGCGAAGGCGGAGCCCTTCATCGTCATATCCATGACGGTCGGGTCCCAGCCCATCACGCCGTTCATGGTCATGTCGCCGCCCGCCGCCCCCGGCATCGACATGGTCATCTCGACCTTGGCCGACTTGGCCTCGGCGGTCTTCTCGTACGCCGCCGTGATCACCTGGTGGACGGACCGCCCGGCGGACCCGTCCTTCTCGGCGCCGCAGCCGACGGCACCCCCGGCCAGCACCAGCGCCGCGACACCGGCGAGCGTCGCCCCGCCCCGCTTGCGTATACCAAGCTCCATCGATCCCCCCAGAGGAACGCAAGGATTAGTTTTGTTCAAACTTTGAAAACCCTGTGAGTTTAGCCCACGGGACGATCGGTCCCCGCCGGGTTTCCGCCCACCCCGTCGAGCAGCTCCGTCACGTCCTGGGTGTCGTCGGCCGGGGGTTTCTCGGCGGAGACGCGTACGCCGTAGTCGCGGTAGTGGGCGGTCTGGGTCAGCTCGCCGTCCGCGGTCGTCGCCCGCTCGACCTTCTTGACCAGCAGGTCCCGGTCGTCGATCCACACCTCGACGGTCTGGGCGGTGACGCCGGCGGCCAGGTCCCGGACCGTGCCCGAGTAATGCGTGGTGAGCCGGCCCCGCACCCGCTCCTCGCCTGCCTTCCGCACGTCGTCGGAGGCCAGCAGCAGATCAAGGGACCGGTCGGGGGTGGCCGCCCGTATCTGGTCCCCCAGCTCCGCGCCGGTGCCGCCCGCCAGGTCGTCCAGGTCCTCGTAGGCGTATCTCACCCAGTGCCGGCCGCCCGCCCGGGCGGCGAAGGCGTCGCCCATGCGCGCGTAGTACGCGTCCGGCAGATAGCGCGCCTCCATCGACGCGCTGCCCAGCTCCCGCATGCTGTCGGCCAGCTCGCCGCCGGTGTAGGTGAGCGTGAGGGTGCCGGTGACCTCGTCGTCGGTCCAGCCGAGGGCGCCGTCCGCCGTCAGGGAGATCGTGGAGCCGATCCGCGTGCCGGACTCCACGCGTGCGGAGCGGGCCCGTTCCGTGGCCCGCTCGGCCGCGCGCAGCCCCGCGGTCACGGCGGCGGCCGGCGACGCGGTCGTCCGCTCGCCGGCGCCATCGGCGTCGTCGGACGGGCCGCAGGCGCCCGTGCACAGCGCCACCAGCGCGATCACCGCGGCCACCGTGAGCGCCATCCGCCCCGCCGGCCGCCGCCCGCCCGTCCCCGTCATCGCTGTCACCCGCCCCCCGGTCGTCCCCGTACCAGAAAGCTAACGCAGACCACTGACAACGGGTCCGGAAACGGGAACGGGCCCCGCGCCCTGGGCAGGGTGCGGGGCCCGTGAACCGGTGCTCCGGGTGAACCGTCAGGCTCAGACCGCGGCCGGGTCCTCCTCGACGAGGAGGTTCCGGGTGCGGTTGGAGTCGACCGGGATGCCGGGGCCCATCGTGGTGCTGATGGCGGCCTTCTTGATGTAGCGGCCCTTGGCGGCGGACGGCTTCAGACGGAGGATCTCCTCCAGGGCCGCACCGTAGTTCTCCACCAGCTTGGTGTCGTCGAACGACGTCTTGCCGATGATGAAGTGCAGGTTCGCGTGCTTGTCGACACGGAACTCGATCTTGCCGCCCTTGATCTCGGTCACGGCCTTGGCCACGTCCGGGGTCACGGTGCCCGTCTTCGGGTTCGGCATCAGACCACGCGGGCCGAGGACGCGGCCGAGGCGGCCGACCTTGCCCATGAGGTCCGGGGTGGCGACGACGGCGTCGAAGTCCAGACGGCCCTTCGACACCTCGTCGATCAGCTCGTCGGCGCCGACGATGTCGGCGCCCGCGGCACGCGCGGCCTCGGCACGGTCACCGGTCGCGAAGACCAGGACCCGGGCGGTCTTGCCGGTGCCGTGCGGGAGGTTCACGGTGCCACGGACCATCTGGTCGGCCTTGCGCGGGTCGACACCCAGGCGGAAGGCGACCTCGACGGTGCCGTCGAACTTGGTCGTGGAGGTCTCCTTGGCGAGACGGACGGCCTCGAGCGGGGCGTACAGCTTCTCCCGGTCGATCTTGGCGTCCGCAGCGCGGAGAGACTTGCTGCGCTTGCTCACTACTGCTCCTGTTGGCTTCTAAGGAGTTGTGGTCCGGGCCGAGCAGGCCCTGCCACTACTGCTCGTGTACGGGGGTGGAGGTCAGCCCTCGACCGTGACGCCCATGGAACGGGCGGTGCCGGCGATGATCTTCTCGGCGGCGTCCAGGTCGTTGGCGTTGAGGTCGGGCATCTTGGTGGTGGCGATCTCACGGACCTGGTCGCGCGTGATCTTCGCGACCTTGGTCTTGTGCGGCTCGCCGGAGCCCTTCTCCACGCCCGCGGCCTTGAGGATCATCTTCGCGGCCGGCGGGGTCTTGGTGATGAAGGTGAAGGAGCGGTCCTCGTAGACCGTGATCTCCACCGGGATGACCCAGCCACGCTGCGACTCGGTCGCGGCGTTGTAGGCCTTGCAGAACTCCATGATGTTCACGCCGTGCTGACCCAGCGCGGGGCCGACCGGCGGGGCCGGGTTCGCGGCACCGGCCTGGATCTGGAGCTTGATGAGCCCCGTGACCTTCTTCTTCTTGGGAGGCATAGCTCTCCGGGTCCTTTCGATTCGGGTCCTGCCCGCCTCCGGGCGACAACCCGGACGCAGGCATACCGCACAACGATAACGGGTATGGATGCGCGGCTGAAAACCGAGCAGGTCAGACGCTCGCCGGAGCGAACCGTCTGACCTGCTCGGACGTTTTCGAGCCAGAAGGTCAGTTCTTCTGGATCTGGTCGAAGGAGAGCTCGACCGGCGTCTCGCGGCCGAAGATCTCGACCAGGCCCTTGACCTTCTTGGAGTCGGCGTTGATCTCGTTGATCGTGGCCTGGAGGGTGGCGAACGGGCCGTCGGTGACGGTGACCGAGTCGCCGACCTCGAAGTCCAGCACCTGGACCTCGACCTTGCGCTGCGGCACCGGCTTGCCCTCGGCCTCGGCGGCCTCGCGGGCGGCCTTCTCCTCGGCCTCCGGGGCGAGCATCTTGACGATCTCGTCCAGGGTCAGCGGGTACGGGTCGTAGGCGTTGCCGACGAAGCCGGTGACGCCCGGGGTGTTGCGGACGACGCCCCAGGACTCGTTGGTCAGGTCCATGCGGACCAGGACGTAACCCGGCAGCTTGTTCTGGCGGATCGTCTTGCGGTCGCCGTTCTTGATCTGGACGACCTCTTCCTGCGGCACCTCGGCCTGGAAGATGTAGTCCTCGACGTTGAGCGAGACGGCGCGCTGCTCCAGGTTGGTCTTCACGCGGTTCTCGTAGCCGGCGTACGTGTGGATGACGTACCACTCGCCGGGCAGGACGCGCAGTTCCTGGCGGAGCTTCTCGACCGGGTCGATCTCGGGCTCGTCCTCGGCCTCCGCCTCGTCGGCGGCATCCTCGGCGGACTCGGCGTCAGCATCCTCGGACTCGGCAGACTCGGCGTCGGCGGACTCGACGTCGGCAGCCTCGGTCTCGGCGGAGACCTCGGTGTCCTCGTCGCCCGACGCGGTGTCGACGGCGTCGAACTCGTCCTTGACGGACTCGGCCTCCACCTCGTGAGGCTCAACGGCGTCGTTCACGTTCGGGTCAGACACGGTGGCTGCTTCTTCCTGGATACATAGGGGTGGAACACGCGAAAGGAGCGCCGGGTACCTCGGCGCTCTTCGCTCGCGGGTCAGCCGAAGACGTACTTGGCGGCGTGGCTGAGCCCATAGTCAATCACGGTGACCAGGCCGATCATGATGACGACGAAGATGATCACCACAGTGGTGTACGTCGTCAGCTGATTGCGACTCGGCCAGACCACCTTGCGGAGTTCCGCGATGATCTGGCGGTAGAAGAGCGCGAGACGCTTCAGCGGACCCTTTTTGGCACGCTTGCCGCCCTTGCGCTGCTTCTTCTTGGAGTCCGGCGCCTCGTCCTGGGCATCAGGCGTATCGATGGAGCCCACGGCGTCCGTCACTCGTCCTCACCTGATTCCGGGTCGTGGCCGTGCCGCGCCCGGTCTGAGCCGCACGGCGGTGCATTGCTGTACGTACATGCGCACACATCCTGGCGAAGGTGTGTGTAGCAGGGCCGGAGGGACTTGAACCCCCAACCGCTGGTTTTGGAGACCAGTGCTCTACCAATTGAGCTACGACCCTTTGCGTGCCCCCCAACGTACCGCATCCGCCCGGGTGCTTGGTGTGCACCGGGTGGGCGCGGGCTGCTGGAGGCCGACGAGGTGAGAGTGTACGTGGTTCGGCGCCGGGCGTCGAACAGAAAGCGCCGGTACGGGACCGGGCGGGGTCGAGGTGACCGAAGATCGCCCTGACCGGAGGGCGGTTCCGGACTGGTGTTCCGCTGTTTGTCCGGACCTGTTCACTCCGTGAAACCCGCGTGCCGGGCAGGTTTCCGGTCTGGAACGATGGGCCCATGAGCGCTGCAATCCCTCCCACCGAGCGCCGGGTCTCCGCCCGAGTCGGCGCGATCTCCGAGTCCGCCACCCTCGCCGTCGACGCCAAGGCCAAGGCCCTGAAGGCCGCCGGGCGGCCGGTGATCGGCTTCGGCGCCGGTGAACCGGACTTCCCGACGCCCGACTACATCGTCGAGGCGGCGGTCGAGGCCTGCAAGAACCCGAAGTACCACCGGTACACCCCGGCCGGCGGCCTGCCCGAGCTGAAGGCCGCGATCGCCGCGAAGACGCTGCGCGACTCCGGTTACGAGGTCGACGCCTCCCAGATCCTCGTCACCAACGGCGGCAAGCAGGCCATCTACGAGGCGTTCGCCGCCCTTCTCGACCCGGGCGACGAGGTCATCGTCCCGGCGCCGTACTGGACGACGTACCCCGAGTCGATCCGGCTGGCCGGCGGTGTCCCGGTCGAGGTCGTCGCGGACGAGACGACCGGTTACCGGGTCAGCGTCGAGCAGCTGGAGGCGGCCCGCACGGAGAAGACCAAGGTCGTCCTCTTCGTCTCCCCGTCCAACCCGACCGGCGCGGTCTACTCCGAGTCCGAGACCGAGGCCATCGGCCGCTGGGCCGTCGAGCACGGTCTGTGGGTGCTCACCGACGAGATCTACGAGCACCTGGTCTACGGCGGCGCCACGGCCGTCTCGCTCCCGGCGGTCGTCCCCGAGCTGCGCGACAAGTGCATCGTGGTCAACGGCGTCGCCAAGACGTACGCGATGACCGGCTGGCGGGTCGGGTGGGTGATCGGCCCCCAGGACGTGGTGAAGGCCGCCGCCAACCTCCAGTCGCACGCCACCTCGAACGTCGCCAACGTCTCCCAGGCCGCCGCGCTCGCCGCCGTCTCCGGCAGCCTGGACGCCGTCGCGACGATGCGCGAGGCGTTCGACCGCCGCCGCAGGACGATCGTGCGGATGCTCAACGAGATCGACGGCGTGCTCTGCCCGGAGCCCGAGGGCGCGTTCTACGCCTACCCCTCGGTGAAGGCGCTGCTCGGCAAGGAGATCCGCGGCCGCCGTCCGCGGGACACGGTGGAGCTGGCCGCGCTCATCCTGGAGGAGGCCGAGGTCGCGGTGGTGCCCGGTGAGGCCTTCGGCACCCCCGGCTACCTGCGCCTCTCCTACGCGCTGGGTGACGAGGACCTCGTCGAGGGCGTGAGCCGCGTCCAGAAGCTGCTGGCGGAGGCCAGGGACTGACCCGGTCCGGCCGCGGAACAGGGCGCCCTTCGCCACGAAGGGCGCCCTGTTCCTTTGTGCGAGCAAGACCACGTACGGGCAATCGGCTACCGGGACCCGCCCGGCGTACGGCAAGATCCTTGGATGGAGCGTGTACGTGATGTCTCTGAGCTGCCCAAGGCCCATCTGCACCTGCACTTCACCGGGTCGATGCGGCCCGCCACCCTGCTGGAACTCGCCGACAAGCACGGCGTCCGGCTGCCCGACGTCCTGACCGAGGCGCTCTCCGGGGGCCACTCCCCGAAGCTGCGGGCGACGGACGAGCGCGGCTGGTTCCGCTTCCAGCGGCTCTACGACGCGGCCCGCTCGTGCCTCAGGGAGCCCGAGGACATCCAGCGTCTGGTACGGGAGGCCGCGGAGGAGGACCTGCGGGACGGCTCGCGTTGGCTGGAGATCCAGGTCGACCCGACCTCGTACGCGCCGCGGCTGGGCGGGCTGATCCCGGCGCTGGAGGTCATCCTGGACGCGGTGGACACGACCGTGCGGGAGACCGGCCTCGGGATGCGGGTGCTGGTGGCCGCCAACCGCATGAAGCACCCGCTGGACGCCCGTACGCTGGCCCGCCTCGCGGTGCGCTACGCGGACCGGGGCGTGGTCGGCTTCGGGCTCTCCAACGACGAGCGGCGGGGCATGGCCCGGGACTTCGACCGGGCGTTCGCCATCGCCCGGGAGGGCGGGCTGCTCTCCGCGCCGCACGGCGGCGAGCTGACCGGGCCGGCCTCGGTCCGCGACTGCCTGGACGACCTGGAGGCGGACCGGATCGGCCACGGCGTCCGGGCGGCGGAGGACCCCCGGCTGCTGAAGCGGCTGGCGGACCGGCAGATCACCTGCGAGGTGTGCCCGGCGTCCAACGTGGCCCTGGGCGTCTACGAGAAGCCCGGGGACGTGCCGCTGCGCAAGCTGTTCGAGGCGGGCGTGCCGATGGCGCTGGGCGCGGACGACCCGCTGCTGTTCGGCTCCCGGCTGGCGGCGCAGTACGAGATCGCCCGCCGGTACCACGGCTTCACCGACGCCGAACTGGCCGAACTGGCCCGGCAGTCGGTGCGCGGCTCGGCGGCCCCGGAGGACATCAAGACCAAGCTGCTGTCGGACGTGGACGCCTGGATCGGCGCGGCCCCTCCCGGCCTCGGCTGACGGGCGGCCGGGTGTCTCAGAGGCTGACGCCGACCGTCACCGGCTCGTTGACCAGGGTGATGCCGAAGGCGTCCCGGACCCCGGCGACGACCTCGCGGGCCAGGGCGAGCAGGTCCTCGGTGGTGGCCGAGCCCCGGTTGGTCAGGGCGAGGGTGTGCTTGGTGGAGATGCGGGCGGGGCCGGTACCGTAGCCCTTGGTGAAGCCCGCCTTGTCGATCAGCCAGGCGGCGGAGGTCTTGGTGCGGTCCTCGCCCGCCGGGTAGGCGGGCGGCTCCACGCCGTCGCCGAGCCGTCGGCGCACGCGCGCGCGGAAGGCGGCGAACTCCTCCTGGCCGAGGACCGGGTTGGTGAAGAACGACCCCGCCGACCAGGTGTCGTGGTCCTCGGGGTCGAGGACCATGCCCTTGCCCGCGCGGAGCTTCAGCACGGTCTCGCGGGCGGCCACCAGGGGGACCCGGTCGCCGGGCTCGACACCGAGGGCGCGGGCCGTCTCGGCGTAGCGGACCGGTCCGGAGAGTCCGCGCGCGTCCTCCAGGGCGAAGCGGACGCGCAGGACCACGTACCGTTCCGGTTCGGCCTTGAAGCGGCTGTGGCGGTACGAGAACGCGCACTGCTCGGCCGTGAGGGTGACCGTCTCCCCCAGGGTGCGGTCGTAGGCGACGACCTCGGTGATGGTGGAGGCGACCTCCTGGCCGTACGCCCCCACGTTCTGGATCGGGGTGGCGCCGGCCGAGCCGGGGATGCCGGCGAGGCATTCGACGCCGGCGAGTCCCGCCTCGACCGTGCGCGCGACGGCGTCGGTCCACACCTCGCCGGCGGCCAGCTCCAGGCGGGTGCCGTCGAGGGCGAAGCCCTTGGTGGCGACGACGAGCGCGGTGCCGTCGAAGCCCTTGTCGCCGATGACCAGGTTGGAACCGCCGCCGATCACCAGCAGCGGCGTACCGGTGGCGTCGGCCTCGCGGACGGCGGCGATCACCTCGGCGTCGGTGGCCGCGGTGACCAGCCGGGTCGCGGGACCGCCCAGCCGGAAGGTGGTCAGCGGGGCGAGGGGGGCGTCGTGGAGTTCCTGCACGCGCCCAAGACTACGAGACGGCACCGACAGCGCCACGGGCGAGGAACGGCCGGGGCCGTCTCCCGCCCGTACGCGCGCGTGCCCGGTCATTCCAGGCGCCGGAGCGCCTCCTCCCAGTCGACCGGGAGGCTGTCGCCGCTGGCCGTCCAGGCGACGAACTTCGCGTCCTTCATCTGCGGGGCCAGCCCGCCGGCCGCCGGCCCGTGGCCGTCCGAGCGGGCGAAGTCCCTGAGGGCCCGGGGCGACTCCCAGGCGGACAGCGTCCAGAAGGTCCGCCGCAAGGGGCGGGCCCTCAGGGAGGCGCCGTACGCGCCGGGCGCGCGCCCCACCCGCCGCCACACGCCGGGGGTCCGGAGGAGGAAGCGGAGGGCGCCCCACAGGGTGCGGGTCTCGAAGCGGGAGGCGAAGACGTGGACGTCGGTGGCGCGCGGCGGGGTGTTCGGCGCGGTCCAGGGCAGGGTGGGCACGGCGGGCTCCTTGTCGGTACTGCGGGCCGGGATCAGCGGGCGGCGGCTTCGAGGGCGGGCGCGGGCGTCGTCCCGCTGTCCTCGTCCGCCGGGCGGGCCGGACTACGGGCCGGGATCAGCAGCGCAGCCACCGCTCCGGCCGCGACCGCCGCGGCGCCGGTGACCAGCGCGGGCCGCAGTCCGTCGACGAAGGCCGACGCGGTCCCGTAAAAGGCGGCCATGAAACCGGCCACGCTGGTGATGACGAGGGCCCAGACCGCTCCCCCGCGGTGTACGGACTGCTGCTGTGACATGACTCCCCCAGAGAGTGTCACCGGAGACTCGACGGTTAGTTATCGATGACTAACTTCTACGGTCACGAGAAGGCGCCGGCGGCGCGAGCGGCCGGCCCCTCTCCTACGCGTACACGCCTTCCCAGATCCGGTGCCCGGGAGGGAACCTCATGGCCGTCAGGGAGTTGATGAGCATCCCCTTGGCCATGAAGGCGGTCGTGTCGGCCCCGTCGCCGCCGAGCAGCACGTGGACCGTGTCCCACAGCCGCATCCAGCCCGCCCGCACGACCTCGCCGAACTCCCGGTCACCGGCCTCCTCGGCGGCGCCCACGGTGAGGTACATCTGCATCTGCATCAGCAGCCGCTCGGGCCGCTCCGCGATGACCTCGGCATAGGCGTGCCCCATGGCCTGGAGGGCCGCATCGCCCTCCAGCCCCTCGGCCGCCTCCTCGAACGTGCGGACGGTGTCCTCGATGCACCGCTCCGCCGCCGCGAGGAAGATCGCCTGCTTGCCCGGGAAGAGCCGGAAGAGGTACGGCTGCGAGACCCCGACCCGCTTGGCGATCGCCTCGGTCGACGTGCCGTAATAGCCGCCGCGGGCGAACTCGGACATCGCCGCGCGGACGACGCTCTCGCGCCTCTCCTCTGCGCTCATCCTGACCATGCAGGGAAGTTAGTACTCAATCACTAACTGGGTCAAGTGGCGCCGTACGGCCACCACGCGCAAGGGGCGCTCACCCAAGTGAACGCCCCTTACCGCCGTCTCCGGGACCTCATCCCAGCCGTACGACCGCCCGGGACATCCCCAGGACCTTCTGGCCGGCGCTGGTCGCCGTGAGGTCGACGCGGACGGTGCGGTCGTCGAGCTTGGCCGCGACCTTGGCGCTGACCTCGATCGTGGCCCCCCGGTCGTCATTGGGCACGACGACCGGCTTGGTGAACCGGACGCCGTACTCGACGACCGCGCCCGGGTCCCCGGTCCAGTCGGTGACCACCCGGATCGCCTCGGCCATGGTGAACATGCCGTGCGCGATGACGTCCGGCAGGCCGACCTCCTTGGCGAACTTCTCGTTCCAGTGGATGGGGTTGAAGTCCCCGGACGCGCCCGCGTACCGGACCAGCGCGTCCCGGGTCACGGGGAAGGTCCGGGCCGGCAGCTCGGTGCCGACCTCCACGTCGTCGTACGCGATCTTCGACGTCATCGGCTGCTCACGCCCCCTCGGCCGCGCGGGCCACCAGTTTGGTCCAGGCGGTCACGACGCGCTCACCGGTCTCGTCGTGGACCTCACCGCGGATGTCCAGGATGTCGTTGCCCGCCAGGGACTTGATCGCCTCGATGGTCGAGGTGACGGTGAGCCGGTCGCCGGCCCGTACGGGACGGGCGTAGGCGAACTTCTGGTCGCCGTGCACCACCCGGCTGTAGTCGAGGCCCAGCTGCGGGTCCGCGATCACCTGGCCGGCGGCCTTGAAGGTGATGGAGAACACGAAGGTGGGCGGCGCGACGACATCGGGATGACCGAGCGCCTTGGCCGCCTCGGGGTCGGTGTACACGGGGCTGGTGTCACCCACCGCCTCCGCGAACTCCCGGATCTTCTCCCGGCCCACCTCGTAGGGCTCGGTGGGCGGATAGGTCCGCCCCACGAAGGACTGGTCGAGCGCCATGGGCTCGGCACCTCCTGTGATCGAAACGACGCGAGGCCGCCCCCAACCTTCGGGGACGGCCTCGCGTACGAGCCTGATTTATCGCGTTTCGCGGTGCGCGGTGTGCGCATTGCAACGCGGGCAGTGCTTCTTCATCTCAAGACGGTCCGGGTTGTTACGCCGGTTCTTCTTGGTGATGTAGTTCCGCTCCTTGCACTCCACGCAGGCCAGCGTGATCTTCGGGCGGACGTCGGTGGCAGCCACGTGAGTGCTCCTTGACGAACGGATGGGACTGGGTTAATGCATAGAAGAGTAGCCGATCGAAGGACCGACCCCGCAATCGGCTACTTAGAGTAGCGGTGACCGGACTTGAACCGGTGACACAGCGATTATGAGCCGCTTGCTCTACCGACTGAGCTACACCGCTGCGATGCGATCGAGCCCCGCCTTGCGGCGGGAATCTCTCACACCAGAGCCCCAATACGGAATCGAACCGTAGACCTTCTCCTTACCATGGAGACGCTCTGCCGACTGAGCTATTGGGGCGAGCGATGAAGACATTACACGGTCGGCCGCCGTTCGCCCAAATCCGTTTCGCGGCTCCTGCCCCGACCCGTCGCCGCCCCCTCCGGACGGGCCGGAGGGGGCCGACCCCACCGGTACGACTATTGCGCTCCTGCGCCTCACGGTCCGGCCGCCGTCCTAGGCTCGACTCACTCTGCGTGATCACGCGTCCCCCACTGCGCAGCCCCGAGCCCAGAGGAGTGCGATGCCCGACAGCCAGCCGCAGCAGCCCTCGCACTCGTCCTCGCGCCGGGGTCCGGCGGGCTCCGGCCCGCTGCTGCTGTCGGGGGCGCGGCTCGCCGACGGCCGGACCGTGGACGTACGGCTGGGCGAGGGCCGCATCGAGGCCGTCGGCACGGCGGGCAGCCTCGCGCCGGCCGGCCCGCCCGGCGCCGGTGCCCGCGTCGACCTCGCCGGCTACCTGCTCCTGCCGGCCCCGGCCGACCCCCACGCCCACGCCGACACCGCCCTGACGGCCGACTCCGGCGGGCCGGTGTCCCGCGCGTCCCGGGACGTCCAGCACCGGGTGACCGAGGCGGCGTTGCTGCAACTGGGCCACGGCGCGACGTCGTTGCGGGCGCATGTGCGGGTGGGTGATGTCTCCGGGCTCGGCGCCCTGACGGCCGTCCTGCGGGCCGGCCGGGCGCTGCGCGGCCTGGTCGGGCTGACGACGGTGGCGATGCCACGGGTGCTGACGGGGACGGCCGGGGCGGACGGGCTGGCGATGCTGCGCGACGCGCTGAAGATGGGCGCCGGCGTGGTGGGCGGCTGCCCGGACCTGGACCCCGACCCGGCGGGGTACGTGGAGGCGGTCCTGGAGGTCGCCGCCGAGCACGGCTGCCCGGTCGACCTGCACACGGACGCCGCCGATCCGGCCCGGCTGGCCCGGCTGGCGGCGATGGCGGGCGGACTGCGTCCGGGCGTGACCCTGGGGCCGTGCGGGGGCCTGGACCGGCTGCCGGCCGAGGTCGCCCGCCGGGCGGCGGACCAGCTCGCGGCGGCCGGGGTGACCGTGGTGTGCCTGCCGCAGGGCGGCTGCGGCGGCGCCGGGCTCCGCGAGGCGGCTCCGGTGGGGCTGCTGCGGCGGGCGGGCGTCCGGGTGGCGGCCGGCAGCGGCGCGCTGCGCGACCTGGCCAACCCGGTGGGCCGCGGGGACCCCTTGGAGGCGGCCTACCTGCTGGCCTCCCGGCACGGGCTGCGGCCGGAGGACGCCTACGAGGCGGTGAGCGGGGCGGCCCGGGCGGCGCTCGGGCTGCCCGAGGTGCGGGTGGAGGCGGGCTTCCCGGCCGAGTTGCTCGCGGTCCGCGGGGACCGGCTCGCGGGGGCGCTCTCGTTGGCGTACAGCCGGATCGTGGTGCACCGGGGGCGCGTGGTGGCGCGTACCAGCGCGGTACGGGAGTACGGCGACTCCGCGTCGGCCACCGCGCTGGGGCTGCCCCGGCAGGGGCGGGGCCGGCTGCCCTGACGGTCCGGCAGGGCAGCCGGTCGGGGCGGAGCGGGGGCGGCGCCGGATCGCCGTGCGGCGAGGACGGCCGCCGGGGCGTACGGTCGAGTACATGCGCATTGTCATCGCTGGTGGTCATGGTCAGATCGCGCTGCGGCTGGAGCGGTTGCTCGCCGCGCGCGGGGACGAGGTGGCGGGCATCATCCGCAAGGCCGAGCAGGCCGACGATCTGCGGGCAGCCGGCGCCGAACCGGTCGTCCTGGATCTGGAGTCGGCCACGGTCGACGAGGTCGCGGAGCGCCTGCGGGGCGCGGACGCCGCGGTCTTCGCGGCGGGCGCGGGCCCGGACAGCGGGACGGCCCGCAAGGAGACGGTGGACAAGGCCGCGGCGGTCCTGTTCGCGGACGCGGCGGTCCGGGCGGGCGTACGGCGTTTCGTGGTCGTCTCCTCCATGGCCGCCGATCCCGAGCACCAGGGCGACGAAGTCTTCGACGTCTATCTGCGGGCGAAGGGCGAGGCGGACGCGTACGTGCGGTCGCAGGCCGGGCTGGACTGGACGATCCTGCGCCCCGGCGCCCTCACGGACGACGCGGGCACCGGCCTGGTCCGCCTGGAGGCACGCACGGGCCGCGGTCCCGTCCCGCGCGACGACGTGGCCGCGGTCCTGGCGGAGCTGGTGGACACCCCGGCCACGGCCGGGCTCACCCTGGAGCTGATCAGCGGTTCGGCCCCGGTGGCGGTGGCGGTGAAGTCGGTGGCCGGGAACTGAGCCGCGCCGCCGCGGCGGCCGTTCAGAACAGGGGCAGCTGCCCGGGGAAGTCGGGGACGACGTACCCGTCCAGCGACGGCTGGACGGCGTCCCCCGTCCGCGCGGGCCGGCGGGAGCCCGGACAGGACGTCAGCTCCCCGCTCCCCCTCGCCCCGGGCGGATCGTGCCGCGCGTACCGACCGGCGACGACGGCGATCTCACGGCGGCACTCGGGGCAGGCGCGGCGACGGGACGACATGGGGCCAGTGTGCCGCACACCTATGACAAAGACCCCCTCTCATCTACGTTTCCGCAGATGAGAGGGGGTCTTCCCCAGTGTGGCGGCGCCAGGATTCGAACCTGGGAAGGCTGAGCCACACCGCCGGGGTTCGCTGCCCGTCGAACCGTCTTTCGGCGGTGCTCCGTGGCAACGACGTAAACAATACCCGATGCGCGGGGGTGCTTCGCCACCCGATTGATCTGCGCCGCAGGGGTGGCGGGTGGCTAGTCTGGTCCGGATGCGGTCCGGTCCGGGTCCCGGCCCGGCTTCCCCTGACACGCACCCGATACGCACCCCGATACAAGGAGCCACAGGACATGGCCGACTCCAGTTTCGACATCGTCTCGAAGGTCGAGCGGCAGGAGGTCGACAACGCCCTCAACCAGGCCGCCAAGGAGATCTCGCAGCGCTACGACTTCAAGAACGTGGGCGCCTCGATCTCGTGGTCCGGCGAGAAGATCCTGATGGAGGCGAACTCCGAGGAGCGGGTCAAGGCCATCCTCGACGTCTTCCAGTCCAAGCTGATCAAGCGCGGCATCTCGCTGAAGGCCCTGGACGCCGGTGAGCCGCAGCTCTCCGGCAAGGAGTACAAGATCTTCGCGTCGATCGAGGAGGGCATCTCCCAGGACAACGCGAAGAAGGTGGCGAAGATCATCCGGGACGAGGGTCCCAAGGGGGTGAAGGCCCAGGTGCAGGGGGACGAGCTCCGGGTCTCCTCCAAGAGCCGCGACGACCTGCAGACCGTGATCGCGCTGCTGAAGGGCAAGGACTTCGACTTCGCCCTGCAGTTCGTCAACTACCGGTGACCGGCGGGGGCACGGCGACGGCTCACGCCGTGCCCCGTCGCGTCGGCGGCGTCAGTCGCGCGAGTTGCCGAACAGCAGCCGGTAGAGGACCAGGAGGACGAACGAGCCGCCTATCGCCGCCGCCCAGGTGGCACCGTCGTAGAAGTCCTTGGTGATCGGGTGGTCGAGCCAGCGGGCGGAGATCCAGCCGCCGACGAAGGCGCCGGCGATGCCGATGAGGGTCGTGCCGATCAGGCCGCCCGGGTCGCGGCCCGGCAACAGGACCTTGGCGATGGCTCCGGCGAGCAGCCCCAGGATGATCCAGCTGAGTACGGTCATGTCCCGAACCTGCCCTCTCTCGCTGTGCTCGCGCTACCACCGACCTGTGTGAACGCTCCTCTTGGGGAGAAAGACGCCGAGGTGGGCGCGGTGGTTGCGTGGTCCGGCGGGATGCGGGGCGGAGGACCCGCGGGTTCGCGGGCGCGACGCCGTGCCGGGGACCGTGTGGTCAGCGGGCCGTGAACGGCTGGTCGGTGCGGACGATGTCGCGGCCGAGCGGGAGCAGGGAGACCGGGATCAGCTTGAAGTTGGCGATGCCGAGCGGGATGCCGATGACCGTCACGCACAGCGCGATGCCGGTGACGATGTGGCCGAGGGCCAGCCACCAGCCCGCGAGGACCAGCCACAGGACGTTGCCGACGCAGGAGGGCGCGCCCGCGTCCCGGCGCTCGACCGTGGTGTACCCGAAGGGCCACAGGGCGTAGACGCCGACGCGGAACGCCGCGATGCCGAACGGGATGCCGATGACCGTGACACAGAGGAGCGCGCCGGCGGCGAGGTAGGCGAGGAACAGCCAGAAGCCGCTCAGGACGAGCCAGACGAGGTTGAGAAGCGTCTTCACTGCCCGGGACCTGCCATTCTCTCGAGTCGGGCGATGCGTTCCGCCATCGGCGGGTGCGTGGAGAACATCTTCGAGAGGCCCTGGCCCGGCCGGAAGGGGTTGGCGATCATCATGTGACTGGCCGTCTCGATGCGGGGTTCCGGGGGCAGCGGAAGCTGCTTGGCGCCCGTCTCCAGCTTGCGCAGGGCACTGGCGAGGGCGAGCGGGTCCCCGGTGAGCTGCGCGCCGGAGGCGTCGGCCTCGTACTCGCGGGAGCGGCTGATGGCGAGCTGGATCAGGCCGGCGGCGAGCGGGCCGAGCAGCATGATCAGGAGCATGCCGAAGAGGCCGGGGCCGTCGTCGTCGTCGGAGCGGCCGACGGGGATCAGCCAGGCGAAGTTGACCAGGAACATGATCACGGAGGCGAGGGCTCCGGCGACCGAGGAGATGAGGATGTCCCGGTTGTAGACATGGCTCAGTTCGTGGCCGATGACGCCGCGCAGCTCCCGCTCGTCGAGCAGGCGGAGGATGCCGTCGGTGCAGCACACCGCCGCATTGCGCGGATTACGGCCGGTCGCGAAGGCGTTGGGCGCTTCCGTCGGGGAGATGTACAGGCGGGGCATGGGCTGGCGGGCCTGGGTGGAGAGCTCGCGCACCATGCGGTACAGCCCCGGGGCCTCGAACTCGCTCACCGGCCGGGCGCGCATCGCGCGCAGGGCCAGCTTGTCGCTGTTCCAGTACGCGTACGCGTTCGTCCCCAGGGCGACGAGGACGGCGACGACGAGCCCGGCCCGGCCGAAGAAGCTGCCGATGAGGATGATGAGTGCGGACAGTCCCCCGAGGAGGACCGCGGTCCTGAGCCCGTTGTGCCGGCGGTGCACGGTACGCCCTCCAAGTGGTGCAGCAGGGGACCCTTTGCCTGAACCCTTTGCTTGCTGGTCTCGCTCGCTGTGGTCGCTTCCCGGTCTGTCGCTGCCACCGGTGTGCGGTGACACGTCCAGTGGACCCTTCCGTACTGGTCAACGCCAGGCGGCTGCCGCCAGTTCCCCGGCGCTCGCGGAGGCGGACGTGGGCCGTCCGGGGGGAGCGGGGCGGGGCAGGGGGCGGAGTGCCGGCACGCGCGCGCCGCCGGTTCCGCAGGGCGGGACGCGCGGGCCGGTGGTCGCGACCGGGGCCGTCAGAAGAGTCCGGTGCCGGCGAAGCGCAGGATCAGCTGGGGGGCTCCGGAGAGGGCGACGGCCAGGACCGCGGTGACCGCGAGGGCGGCGGTGAGCGGGGCCGGGGACCGGTGCTCGCGGGGCGTGCCCTCGGGGGCGCGGAACAGCAGGGCCGTCCACCGGAGGTAGTAGTACAGCGCGACGACGACGTTCACCGCCATGAGCACGGCGAGCCAGCCGAGGCCGGCGTCGACGGCCGCGGAGAAGACGGTGACCTTGGCGAACAGGCCGATGATGCCCGGCGGCAGCCCGGCGAGGCAGAGCAGGAAGAACGCCAGGAGGAGGGCGGCCAGGGGGTGGGACGCGTAGAGGCCGCGGTAGTCGGTCAGGCGGTTGCGGGACGCCGTACGGCCCACGAGGGCGGCGACCGCGAAGGCACCCAGGTTCACGGCGCCGTACATCAGCGCGTAGGCGACGGTGGAGCCGATCGACCGCTCGGCGTCGCCGGAGTACGCGGCGGCGGCGATCGGCACCAGGAGGTAGCCGGCCTGTCCGATGGACGACCAGGCGAGCAGGCGCACCGCGCTGTACGCGCGCGTGCCGCGCTGCCGCAGGGCGCCGGCGTTGCCGACGGTCATGGTGAGCGCGGCCAGCGCGGCCAGCGCCGGGCCCCAGACGTCGGCGTACGACGGGAGGGCGACGACGGTGACCAGGACGAGGCCCGTGAGACCGACCGCCTTGCCCACGACGGACAGGTAGGCGGCGATGGGCAGGGGCGCGCCCACGTAGGTGTCGGGCACCCAGAAGTGGAAGGGGACGGCGGCCGTCTTGAAGGCGAAGCCGACCAGGGTGAGGACGACGCCGGTGTCGGCGAGGGTGGTGAGCTGGCCGTCGACGTCCTGGACCCGCCGGGCGATCTCGGTGAGGTGGAGGGTGCCGGTGGAGGCGTAGACGAAGCTGACGCCCATGAGGCTGACCGCGGTCGCGGTGACCGAGGAGAGGAAGAACTTCAGGGCCGCTTCGGAGGAGCGCCGGTCGCCGTGGCGCAGGCCCACCAGGGCGAAGGCGGGCAGGGAGGCGACCTCCAGGGCGACGATCAGGGTCGCGAGGTCCCGGGATGCGGGCAGGAGGGCGGCGCCGGCGGCCGAGGAGAGCAGCAGGAACCAGAACTCGCCCTCGGGCAGCCCCCGGCCCGCGTCCTTCAGGGTGGTGACCGAGAGCAGCGCGGCCACCAGCGCGCCGCCGAGCACCAGGAGCTGGACGGCGAGGGTGAACGGGTCGGCGACGTAGCTGCACGCCCGCGTGCCGTCGTTCAGGCAGAAGGTGGCGCGGTCACCGTCCAGGAGGGGCAGCAGCAGGAGCAGCGCGGCGGCGAGACCGGCGACCGACACCCAGCCCAGCAGGGCCTTGCGGTGCTCGGCGACGAAGAGGTCGGCGACGAGGACGGCGAGTCCGACGACCGCCACGAGGGTGGGCGGGGCGACGGCGAGCCAGTCGACGGACTGGACGAGGTTCTGGGCGAGCTGCTGGGCCGGGGCGCTCATCGGGTGCCTCCTGAGAGGAGCTGCTGCACGGCCGGGTCGGTCAGGCCGAGGAGGGCCTTGGGCCACAGCCCGGCGACGACGGTGAGGACGACGAGCGGGGTCCAGGCCGCGAACTCGTGGCGGCGGACGTCGGGCAGGCGCGGACGGTCCTGCGGGGCGGCGCCCATGCAGACCCGGCGGACCACGAGGAGCAGGTACGCGGCGGTCAGCAGGGTTCCCGACGCGCCGATCGCCATGAAGGTGAGGAAGGCCGGGCGGCTCAGGCCGGCCGCGGGGTCGAACGCGCCGAACAGGGCGAGCATCTCGCCCCAGAACCCGGCCAGTCCCGGCAGGCCGAGGGAGGCGACGGCGGCGAAGGCGAGCAGGCCGCCGAGGCGGGGTGCCCGGCCGTAGAGCGCGGCGCCGGTCTCCTCCGCGAGGGTGTCGAGGTCGGTGGAGCCGGTGCGGTCCTTGAGGGCGCCGACCAGGAAGAAGAGCAGGCCGGTGATGAGGCCGTGGGCGACGTTGGCGAACAGGGCGCCGTTGACGCCGGTCGGGGTCATGGTGGCGACGCCGAGCAGGACGAAGCCCATGTGGCCGACGGAGGAGTAGGCGATGAGGCGTTTCAGGTCGCCCTTGGCGCCGCGGCGGGCCAGGGACAGACAGGCCAGGGAGCCGTAGATGATCCCGACGACGGCGAGGGCGGCGAGGTACGGCGCGAAGGTGCGGAAGCCGTCGGGGGCGACCGGCAGGACGATCCGGACGAATCCGTACGTGCCCATCTTGAGCAGGACGCCGGCCAGCAGGACCGAGCCGACGGTGGGCGCGGCGGTGTGGGCGTCCGGCAGCCAGCTGTGCAGCGGCCACATCGGGGTCTTGACCGCGAGCCCGATCCCGATCGCCAATACGGCGATGACCTGCACGGATGTGGTCAGCGACCGGCCGTTGTCAGTGGCGAGTGCCACCATGTCGAATGTGCCCGCCGTGATTCCGATCAGGAGCAGGCCGAGCAGCATGACCACGGAGCCGAGGAGCGTGTACAGGATGAATTTCCAGGCGGCCTCGGCCCTGCCCTCGCCGCCCCAGCGGGCGATGAGGAAGTACATCGGGACGAGGACCGTCTCGAAGGCGAGGAAGAACAGCAGCAGGTCGAGGACGGCGAAGCTGGCGAGCGTGCCGGACTCCAGGACGAGCAGCAGCGCGACGAAGGCTTTCGGGGTGGGTCCGGAAGGCGTCCTGAAGTAGGAGTGGAGCGCGCAGAGGAAGGTCAGCAGCGCGGTCAGCACCAGGAGGGGGAGGGAGATGCCGTCGATGCCGAGGTGGATGCGCACGTCGAGCGCGGGGATCCAGCTGATGTCGGTCGTGGCCTGCATCCTCGACGGGTGGCCGTGGTCGAAGCCGAGCGCGAGGACGATCGCGGCGATGAGGACGGCACCGGTGACGGTGACGCCGTGCCGCAGCACGGCCTGCTCGGGTGACTTCCCCTTCAGCCCCGGCGGGGCGGGCAGGAGAGCGGCGACGGCACCGAGCAGCGGGCCGGCGACGATCAACGCCAGAAGGAACTGCATCACGGACTCGTTGATATCGATCACGCCTGCTCACGCTCCCGTGGCGACGAGGACGGCGGCGACCGCGAGGACGACGGTCCCGGCGAGCAGCGCGCTCACATAGGTCTGCACATTGCCCGTCTGGGCCCGGCGTACGGCGGCTCCCAGCACCCGGGGCAGGGCGCCCGCCCCGCGCACGTAGGCGTCGACGACCTCGCGGTCCAGGAACCGGACGAGGCTGGCGCCGGCCAGGACCGGGCGGACGAGGAGTGCCGCGTACACGGCGTCCAGGTGGAAGCCGGCGGCGGCGTGCCGGTGCAGCGGGCCGAGCAGCAGCCGGCCGGGGTCGGCCGGGTCCGGCGCCCGGGCGATGTCGCCGTAGGCGGGCGCGTGGCTGGCGATGGCCTCGGCCTCCACGGCACCGGCGTCGCCCTCGGGGTGGGCGGCGACCGCGCCCAGCGGGACCCGGGCGGTGAGCGCCGTGGTGTGCCGCCAGGCGCCGTAGGTGACGATGCCGCCGACCAGGGCCACGCCCGTGCCGAGCACGGAGGTGGTGAGCGTCGGGGTGAGGTCACGGCCGTCGAACCAGTCGGGGAGCAGGCGGAACGCGAGCCCGCCGAAGGCCAGGGACGGGATCGCCAGCACCCACAGCACGGCGTTCATGGTGACCGGCTGCCTGCCGTGGCCGGGGGCCTCGGTGCCGCGGCCGCGGAAGGCCAGCAGCCACAGCCGCGTCGCGTAGGCGGCGGTGAGCAGGGCGGTGAGCAGACCGGCGACGAGCACGGTCCAGCCGGCGGCGGCCGGGGCGTGCTCGGTGTGGCCGCCGGTGACGTGTTCGGCGGCGGCGAGGACGGACTCCTTGGAGAAGAAGCCGCTGAAGGGAGGGATCGCGGCGAGGGCGAGGAGCGCCACGGTCATCGTCCAGTAGGCGTCCGGGACGCGGTCGCGCAGGCCCCGCGTCCGGGACATGGCGGCGAGCGAGTTGGTGCCGGCGGCGTGGATGAGCACGCCGGCGGCGAGGAACAGCAGGGCCTTGAAGGCGCCGTGGGACAGGAGGTGGAAGACGGCGGCTCCGCGGTCGGCGACGGCGAGGGCGCCGGTGAGGTAGCCGAGCTGGCCGATCGTCGAGTAGGCGAGGACGCGTTTGATGTCGTCCTGGGCGAGCGCGGCGAGGGCCGAGCCGGTCATCGTGACCGCGGCCATGACGGCCAGGACGAGCATCGCGGCGTCGGACGCCTCGAAGACCGGGAGGAGCCGGGCGGTGAAGTAGACACCCGCGGCGACCATCGTCGCGGCGTGGATCAGCGCGGAGACGGGGGTCGGGCCGGCCATCGCGTCGGGGAGCCAGGTGTGCAGCGGGAACTGCGCCGACTTGCCCGCGACACCGGCCAGGAGCAGCAGGGCGATCACGGTCGGGTGGTCCAGGCCGCCGTCGCTCGCGACCGCGCCGAGGATCTTGGTGATCCGGAAGGAACCGGCGTCGCCGGCCAGGGCGAACAGGCCGATCAGGAAGGGGACGTCACCGAGCTTGGTCACCAGAAACGCCTTGAGGGAGGCGGCGCGGGCCTGAGGGGTCTCCCAGTAGTGGCCGACCAGGAAGTAGGAGCAGATGCCCATGACCTCCCAGCCGACCAGCAGCACCATCAGGTCGCCGGAGTAGACGACGAGGAGCATGGCGGAGGTGAAGAGGGAGACGAGCGCGGCGTACGAGGGGTAGCGCGGGTCGTCGCGGAGGTAGCCCGTCGAGTAGATCTGCACGCAGGTGGCGACCAGGCCGACCAGGACGGCGACGAGGGCGGCGAAGCCGTCGATGTGCAGGGCCAGCTCGATGGGGACCGAGCCGGTGGGCGTCAGCTCGGTGGCGGCGTCGACGGCCCGGCCGCCGCCCTGCCGTGCGGCGACGAGCACGGCGAGGACGAAGGCGGCGAGGGTCGGCAGGACGGCCAGCGGGCGGACGAACGCGGCCGCGGTACGGCCCGTGAGGAGACCGGCGACGGCGCCCAGGAAGGGAAGGAGGGGGACGAGGACGGCGAGGGTGGTCGTGGTCACGCGGTGGCCTCAGCCTTCTCGGCGGCCGTCCCGGGCGCGGAGGTCTCGGGGTCGGGTTCGTCGGGGTCGCGGCCCTCGGCGGTGTCGCGGAGCCGGTCGATGTCCGCGGTACCCCGGTTGCGGTGGACGGCGAGGACGATCGCCAGGCCGATGCCGATCTCGGCAGCGGCGATGGCGATGGTGAACAGGGTCAGGGCCTGCCCGGAGTGCAGGGTCTCCTCGGCGGTCCTGCTGAGCCAGACGTCGAAGGCGACCAGGTTGAGGTTGACGGCGTTGAGCATCAGCTCGACCGACATCAGGACGAGGATCGCGTTGCGGCGGGCGAGGACGCCGTACAGGCCCGTGCAGAAGAGGAGGGCGGAGAGGACGGCGGGATAGGCGAGATGCATCAGCGGACACCGCCGTGGTCGGGGCGCTGGTCGGTGGTGGGGTGGTCGGCGGTTCGGCCGGTGGCGGACCGGTCCGCGCTCTGGGCGGGGTTTCCGTCTGCGGCACGCCCGTCGGCACCCTGATCGACGCGTCCGTCTGCGGCACGCCCGTCGGCGCCCCGGTCGGCGCGTCCATCTGCGGCAGGGCGGGCAGCGCGTCCGTCTGCGGCAGGGCGGGCAGCGCTCCGGTCGGCGTGTCCGTCGGCGGCACGCCCATCCGCGCCCCGGTCGGCGCGTCCACCTGCGGCACGCCCATCCGCGCCCTGATCGGCGCGTCCGTCTGCGGCAGGGCGGGCAGCGCTCCGGTCGGCGCGTCCGTCTGCGGCAGGGCGGGCAGCGCTCCGGTCGGCGCGTCCGTCTGCGGCAGGGCGGGCAGCGCTCCGGTCGGCGGGTCGGGCTGTGCCAGGCCGGTCGGTCCCCTGGTCGGTGCTTCGGGCGGCGTCCTGGCCGGGGTCGGTGCTTCGGCCGGTGTCCTGGCCGGGGTCGCTGCTTCGGGCGGCGTCCTGGCCGGGGGCGTGGTCTCGGTCGGCTGAGGGGCGGGCGGCGTCCTGGCCGGGGGTGGGCCGCGCGGGGGGCTGCCTGTCGGCCCGGGAGCGGCCGGAGGCCCGTCCGTCCGGGTGCTCCTCGTCGGCCTTGGCCTTGCGGGAGAGGACGATCGCGCCGACGAGGGCGGCGAGGAGGAGGACGGAGAGGGCCTCGAAGGGGAGGACCCAGTTCTGGAAGAGGCTCGCTCCGGTGACGGTGGTGGAACCGGCGGCCGGGCCGTCCAGGTCGATCCAGGTGGTGCGGAACGCGTCGGCGACCACCCAGACGAGGGCCGCCGCGGCGGCGACGGCCACGACGAGGGCCGCCCGGCGGTTGCCGGAGTCGGCGTCCGGGGAGCGGCCGATGGGGGCCCTGGTGAGCATCAGGCCGAACAGGAGGAGGACGACGACGGAGCCGACGTAGATGAGGACCTGCACCCAGGCGATGAACTCGGCGGTGAGCAGGAGGTACTCGACGGCGAGGCCGCCGAGGGCGACCACCAGCCAGAGGGCGGCGTGGACGAGTTGCCGGGTGGTCACGGTGACCAGCGCGGCGGCGAAGGTGACCAGGCCGACGAGGAGGAAGGCGATCTCGACGCCGGTCGGGGAGAGGAAGCCGTGGGTCGCGGCCGAGAGGGTCACGTGTCCCCCTCCTGCGGGTCGGCCTGGGCGGCCAGCTTCTCGGCGGTCCTGCGGGCGGCGGCCAGTTCCTTCGGTTCCTCCGCGCCGGGGTCGAGGGCGGGCGGGGCCGGGACGGTCCACATCCACTCGCGGAGCTTGTCGCGTTCGTGGGTGAGGTCGCGGATGTCGGTCTCGGCGTACTCGAACTCGGGTGACCAGAACAGGGCGTCGAAGGGACAGACCTCGATGCAGATACCGCAGTACATGCAGAGGGAGAAGTCGATGGCGAAGCGGTCCAGGACGTTGCGGCTGCGCTCGCGGCCGCCGGGGGCCGCCGGGGGGACCGTCTCCTTGTGGGAGTCGATGTAGATGCACCAGTCGGGGCACTCTCGGGCGCACAGCATGCAGACCGTGCAGTTCTCCTCGAACAGCCCGATGACGCCGCGGGTGCGGGGCGGGAGGTCGGGCTGGACGTCGGGGTACTGCTCGGTGACGGTCTTCTTCGTCATCGTGCGCAGGGTGACGGCCAGGCCCTTGGCGAGGCCCGAGCCGGGGATGGGGGCCATGGTTACTGGATCACCACCTTGACGATGCCGGTGAGGGCGATCTGGGCGAGGGCGAGGGGGACGAGGAGGGTCCAGGAGAGTTTCTGGAGCTGGTCCTCGCGGAGCCGGGGGTAGGTGACGCGGAGCCAGATCACGACGAAGGCGAGGACCGCGGTCTTCAGCAGGGTCCACACCCAGCCGAGACCGTCCGCGCCCCAGGGGCCGTGCCAGCCGCCCAGGAAGAGGACGGTGGTCAGGCCGCACAGGACGACGATCCCGGCGTACTCGGCGAGGAGGAAGAGCGCGAACCGCAGGCCCGTGTACTCGGTGTACGCGCCGAAGATGATCTCGGAGTCGGCGACGGGCATGTCGAAGGGCGGGCGCTGGAGTTCGGCGAGGCCCGCCACGAAGAAGACGAGCGCGCCGACGATCTGCCAGGGCAGCCACCACCACTCGAAGGCGTCGAGGATGCCGGTCAGCGACACCGTGCCGGCGGCCATGGCGACCGAGGCGGCGGCCAGCAGCATGGGGAGTTCGTAGGCGAGGAGCTGGGCGGCGGTGCGCAGGCCGCCGAGGAGGGAGAACTTGTTGGCGGAGGCCCAGCCGGCCATGAGGGAGCCGAGGACGCCGACGCCCATCACGGCGAGGACGAAGAAGACACCTGCGTCCACGGCCTGGCCGACCGCGCCCTCGCCGGGGCCGATGGGAACGGCGAGGAGGACGAGGAGGTACGGGAGGAGGGCGACGGCGGGGGCGAGCTGGAAGATACGGCGGTCAGCGCCCGCGGGGACGATGTCCTCCTTCTGCGCGAACTTGACGCCGTCCGCGACGAGCTGGGCCCAGCCGTGGAAGCCGCCGGCGTACATCGGGCCGAGGCGGCCCTGCATGTGGGCCATCACCTTGTGCTCGGTCTGGCCGACGATCAGCGGGAACGCGAGGAAGACGACGAAGACGGCGAGGAGGCGCAGGGTGACGTCGAGCGCGTCGTTCACTGCGGGCCTCCTGGGGGGTTCTGAGGGGCGGAACCCTCGCCGGGTTCGGGGGCGGGTTCCGGCTCGGGTTTCGGTTCGGGCGCGGGTTCCGGCCCGGAGGCGGGTTCCGGCCCGGATGCGGGTTCCGGCCCGGATGCGGGTTCCGGCCCGGATGCGGGTTCCGGCTCGGAAACGGGCTCGGGCTCGGAAACGGGCTCGGGCTCGGGCTCGGAAGCGGGCTCGGAGACGGTGGGCTCGGAGACGGGCGCGGGCGTTTCGCCGTCCGCCCCGCGTCGCGCCTCCGCCGTGGGATCGCCGAAGGCCGGGCGGGCGTGATGCCACGGGGCGTCCGGGGAGCGGGGAGGGACGGGGGTGGTGGGGCCGGCCTGGGAGTCGTCGGTTCCGTGAGGGTCACCGCCGGGGGCCGTCGTCTCGCCGGGCGCCGGGGAGGCGCCACCCTGCGGCTCGACCCTCGACCGGGCCCTCGGCCCGACCCCCGTCTCGGCCTTCGATTCGTTCGATTCGGCCTTCGGTTCGGCCTTCGACCGGACCCTCGGCTCACCGTCGCCCGTGCGCGTCCGCTGGCTCGCGGAGCCCTCGGACGCCGAACGCGACCGCCGCACCGGCGCCGAAGACGCTCCCTCCGCCCCAGCCTGACTCGCCGACCCCTCCGACGCCGAACGCGACCGCCGCACCGGCGCCGAAGACGCCCCCTCCGCCCCAGCCTGACTCGCCGACCCCTCCGACGCCGAACGGGTCCGGCGGACCGGACGCTCACCCGGCGTGCCTGCCCGGCGCTCGCCCGGCGTGCCTGCCCGGCGCTCACCCGGGGTGCGTGCCGGGCGGTCGGCGCGGGTGGCGGCGCCGCGGGCCGGGGCGGCGGGGAGTTGGCCCTTGAGCGGGCCCCACTCGTTCGGGTCGGGGACGCCCGGCGGGAGCATCTGCCGGCGCCGGGGACCGGCGTGGCCACCCGCCGAGGACTCCCCCGGCTCCTTCGCGCCGGGCCACGCCTTGGCGACGCGGGCGGCGAGGACGAAGTCCTTGCGCAGCGGGTTGCCCTCGAAGTTCTCCGGGAGGAGCAGGTGGTCGAGTCCGGGGTGGCCCTCGAAGCGGACGCCGAACATCTCGTGCGTCTCGCGTTCGTGCCAGGCGGCCCCCGCGTAGACGTCCACCGCCGAGTCGAGCACCGCGGCCTCGTGCGGGACCGTCGTCCGCAGCAGCAGCCGGCGTACCGGGGACAGGGCGACGACGTGCGCCGCGACGTGGAAGCCGGTGCCCGGTTCATCGACGGCGCTCAGCCAGTCGAAGTAGGTGCAGCCCAGCCGGTCGCGGGCGGTGCGCAGCGCGGCGGTCCAGGTGGCCGGGGGGACGTCCACGGTCAGGACGTCGTACGACTCCTCGGCGGTGGCGTCCGGCCCGAAGAGTTCCCCGGGGTCGGCGGGCAGCCAGCCGGCGCCGCTCACCGGTCCTCCTCCGCGCTGCCGGACGGCGCCGGGGGCGGCTGCACCAGGCCGCTCTGCAACGCGGCGGTGGACGGCCGGTCGCCCCCGCCGTACCGCTCCCCCAGCGACTCCCGCGCGATCTTCTCCTGGAGCTTGAGGATGCCCTGGAGCAGCGCTTCGGGACGCGGCGGGCACCCGGGGACGTACACGTCGACCGGGATGATCTGGTCGACGCCCTTGGTCACGGAGTAGGAGTCCCAGTAGGGGCCGCCGCAGTTGGAGCAGGCGCCGAAGGAGATGACGTACTTCGGTTCCGGCATCTGCTCGTAGAGCCGCTTGACCGCCGGGGCCATCTTGTCGGTGACCGTGCCGGAGACCACCATCAGGTCGGCCTGGCGGGGGCCCGGCGCGAACGGGATGACGCCGAGGCGGATGAAGTCGTGGCGGGCCATCGACGCGGCGATGAACTCGATCGCGCAGCAGGCGAGGCCGAAGTTGAAGACCCAGAGGGAGTAGCGGCGGCCCCAGTTGAGGACGACCTTCATCGGCTCCGGGGCGAGGCGGGAGAGCGCGCCCAGCCGTCGGGGCTCGGGCAGCGGCACCGGTTCGGCGGCGGGGGTCACGTCCATGCCAGGACGCCCTTCTTGTAGGCGTAGAGCAGGCCCACGGCGAGGAAGCCGAGGAAGACGAACATCTCCACGAGGGTCGTCGCGCCGTAGCCGGGGGCGGCGAAGACCGTGGCCCAGGGGAAGAGGAAGACCGAATCGACCGCGAAGATCACGTACAGGAACGCGTAGACGTAGTAGCGGACCTGGGTGTGGGCCCAGCCCTCGCCGACGGGGTCGACGCCGCACTCGTAGGTGAGGAGTTTCTCGGGCGTGGGGACCACGGGGCGCAGCAGGCGGCCGGCGCCGAAGGCCACGGCCACGAAGAGCACGCCGACGACGGCGAGCAGTCCGACGACCGAGTAGGACCGGAAGTAGGACCCGGAGGCGGACTGCGCGGGGTCCGCCGCGACGACGGTCGAGTGCACCGCGGTCGAGATCGCGGTGACGATCGGTTCGGTCACGTCCGTCCCTCCACTCCCTGACGGCTGTTCGACGATCTGTACGCACGGGAGTCTAGGGCCTGCTAAAGACAGCGTAAGCAGCCCGTCACGGGCCGGGGGGTCCGACCCCGGGATTCGCGGGGGTGACCTCGGGGTGGGGTTTTCCTCAGTGCGTTCCGGCGGGGGACCTCATGGCGTGGCGCCCCGCCGCGCGGCACGCTGATCCGTATGACCGAAAGCCTCTCGTCCACGTTGCCCGCCGCGGGCCCCGGCGGCCCTGCCGCCCCCGGCGCCCCCGGCGGGCCGGACGGCGACCGCCCGCCGCCGGCCCGTCTCGCCTACGACCGGCACACCTGGAAGGAGACCGCCCATCTGCTGGCGAACCTTCCGGTGGCGCTGGTGGGGTTCGTCTACGTCATCACGGTGGTGACGCTGGGCGTCGGGCTGACGGTCACGGTGGTCGGGCTGCCGCTGCTGGCGGCCGGGCTGCTCGGCGCGCGGGTGCTGGGCCGGCTGGAGAGGGCGCGGGCCCGCGCGCTGCTCGGGGTGCGGGTGGACGAGCCGAGCCGGCTGCCGCGGCGGGGCGGCGGGTTCCTCGGCCGGCTGTGGTCGGCGCTGAAGGACCCGGTGGGCTGGCGCACGCTCCTGTACGGCTTCGTCCGCCTGCCCTGGGGTGTCGTCACCTTCGTCGTGACGCTGGTCTCGTTGCTCGTGCTCTGGCCGGTGCTGCCGTTCATCGTGCGGGGGCTGTCCCACGCCGACCGGGCGATGGTGCGGGGGCTGCTCTGCCCCTCGGACGAGCTGGAGCGGCGCATCGCCGAGCTGGAGTCGGACCGGGGTGTGGTGGTCGACACCGCCGCCGCCGACCTGCGGCGCATCGAGCGCGACCTGCACGACGGCGCGCAGGCCCGCCTGGTCAACCTGGCGATGGGGCTGGGCCTGGCCAAGGAGAAGCTGCTGGAGGGGCAGGCCGACGAGCAGGTCGCGGCGATGGTCGAGGAGGCGCACGGCGAGGTGAAGCTGGCCCTCCAGGAGCTGCGCGACCTGGCCCGCGGCATCCACCCGGCCGTCCTCACCGACCGCGGC